>NZ_JAVRHV010000001.1:0-1190274 GCF_031846385.1 Urechidicola vernalis | reverse complement strand
ACAATATTTTAATAAAAACTATAAAGATGATCCCTTAGGAAGTGAGTGAATTGTTTAATTCTAGCTATTAAAAAATGAATTATTTAAATAGCCTTGATTAATAATTCAGCCGTTGCTGGATTGGTGGCTAATGGTACATCATAAACATCACACAAGCGCATCAACATAAAAATGTCTGGCTCATGTGGATGCTTTTCTAGAGGATCTCTAAAGAACAATACCATTTGTGTTTTTCCTTCTGCTACGCGAGCAGCAATTTGAGCATCACCTCCTAAAGGCCCGGAAAGAACTTTTGTTACTTTAAAACCTGCTTTCTCTGCCTTTGTTCCAGTGGTTCCAGTAGAGATTAATTCGATGTGTTTTGAATCGAGAAGATTCTTATGCTCATTTAAAAATTGAACCATTTCAGCTTTCTTCCCGTCATGTGATATAATAGCTATTTCCATATTTTTTAATGGATTTATAATGTTGGATGTAAAGATAGTGCTTTGTATAAGTTCAAAGACTATACAGTATTAACATATTGTTATTCATTTTAGAAATAAAAAACCGCCTGTGCTATGGCGACAGACGGTTTCTTCAATTAACCAACTCGTAAATGTGCTTTGGGTTCTCCTAACCGATTGGGGTATGAATTAATAGCGTTCAAAAATTAATATGCGTTCAATTGTTCCTGAATGACTGTAATCTTTTAACTCAATTCTGTTTTCAGTTATTTCAACAATTTTCCAACGATGATTTAATTCCATAAAAGGATCGTTGTCTCCAAAATTCAATCCAAGTTTTAAATGACCGTCTAGGTTTCTAAAACTTAACCAAGATCCAAAAATATTTTGGCCATTGCCTTCTCCATAAATTTTACCAATTTCATTAAAACCTAATACATATTCGTTAAAAATATCAGTTTGGTTCCCATTTTCTGTTTCATATTTAGCAATGGTCCATTCTCCTTCTACCAAGACATTATTAATATACTCAACATCTTCATCAGGGTTTTCGCAAAAACGATCTAATATTAATTGACTGTTCTCATTTGAAAGTTTAATTTTTTCGTCACCTAAGAGATTAATTCTCCAATAGAGATTCAATTCTGGTCTATCTCCGAAACCTAATACCAATATATATTCTCCCGTTGTACCTTGAGTAGGGCTTATGACATCCCATTGGCCATAGATCAGTTCACCTTTAATTCTTAATTTTACAATTCCATTCTCAAAGAATCTCAATGGTGTACCAATATATTTTTGATCGTAATCTAAGCCGTCATAATGTAAACGAGTTATTCTCCATAAGCATTCATTTAAAATGTTTTTAATACGCTCTTTATTATGATCAAATACTAAGTCGCACTTTTTCTCAAGAATAATTCTATTTCCAAATTCAGTGTATAATTTAATTCTTCCATGATTAATATCTGTAACTTGCCAAACTAAAGTGAAATCTTCTAATACATTAGAATCAAATTCTAGATTAATTTTAACTCCAGTTGTAGATGCATCAATGTTCCATGAACCTTCAATAACAACTCCATTTCGTTTTCTGATTTTTACTACATTCTCTGTTTTAAATACAATTAAGTATTCTCTATATTCTGCTGTTAAATCCTTGTTGTTTCTCTTTAAATCATGTACTATCCATGGACACATTGTGAGTAGTTCTTCCAATCTTTCTTCATCAAAATCATCATCACCGTAATCGTTATCATCATCTTCATCACAAAATTCGATTCCAGATTCTAATGCAGATTCTAATTCGGACATGCCATTAATGATCATTTCCGTTTCATCAGTAAACACCACAGTGATTGGGAAATTTAGGCTAATAATATCTGTCGTCTGAATATTTTTAATAAAGCGAAACATTTGTCGGTCATTCTCAATTTCAACAGTTTCAATTGTGTTTCGGTTCGAGTCAAATACAGAATAGAATAAAGGGTATTTGAAATCAACACATTCTATATCATCGTCTTCTGCGTTTTTACAGGCTTCAACATATTCCTTAAGTTGTTCTTTATTTTCAATAATCACTTCGGTATAATCGCTCAATTCAATGACAATCGGATAGGCATATTCTAAATAATCTTCATCGTCATAGTATTCATCAAATATTTCTTCAATTGTTTCAAAATCTTCTTCAGAATCGACTATTATCTCTAAACCATTTACATAAACATTAACGGGAAGTTGCACTGTAAAGCAACTAGCATTGTCAATTATATTATCTTTCGAACCGTCTTTAGTAGCGGTAGATTTCATCAGCGAAGCAACACTAGAGTTTGCCACTAATAATTCTTCTTCATTGGTACCTTGAACAATTTCATTTACTTCGTCTTGGCAACCTGTAAAAAGTATAGCCATGCTTAAGAATGAAATAATAAAGAAACTTTTGAATAAGTTTCCTTTAGAGCCTTGTATGGATTTTTTGATCTTTTTGTTTTTTATTGAAAAGTTCATAACGTGGGAATTTTAAATTAAAAATTTTGTACCGTTTGATAATGAAACAATTTAAAAGTAAAAAACCCTACCTTTCAAAATAAAAAATATATTTTTGAAATTAAATTAACCCCCTTAACTATGGCTAAAAGTATGTTTGATAACATTTGTGAAGAACGCTTGTTCGCCAATCTGTTTGATAAATACTCAAAATCTTTACACGATTTCTTATACTACAAATTTGGAAGTCATTTGAATCCTGAGGATAAAGTTCAAGAAGCATTCATAAAATTATGGGATAATTGCGGTAAAGTTTCGGCAGATAAAGCAAAGAGTTTTTTGTTTACGGTTGCTAGTAATAGCGTACTTAATGATATAAAACACAACAAGGTAGTTTTAAATTATCAAAAGCTAAAGCCGAAAGATTACACCAATGAAACTCCCGAATTTATAATGGAAGAAGAGGAGTACATGCAAAAGTATCAGAATGCTTTAGCTAAATTAACTGAAGGGCAGCGAGAAGCATTTTTATTGAATAGAATTGAAGGGAAAAGACATAAGGAAATTGCCGAGTTACTTGGAATATCTGTGAAAGGCGTTGAGAAAAGATTGTATGGAGCGCTAAAATCTTTGAGGAAGGAAATAGAAGGAATATAATTTCATTAACTTAAAGGTAGGGAAATTAAGTAATGGGTTGTTTAATAATTGAAGAGATAATATTATGAACAAGGAGGAATTAATAAAAAAGTGGTTAGACGATGACTTATCTGCCGAAGAACTAAAAGAGTTTCAGCAATTAGACGAGTACGAATCATTTATGAAATTATCGGAAAAAGCGAAGTTGTTCTCGGCTCCAAATTTTGATTCGAAAAAAGTTTATGAAAAATTAAATACTTCAATCGATCAAAAAAGGAAAAGAATCAGGAAGAATTCGAAATGGAATCCTATTCTTAAAATTGCTGCTGTTTTAACAATTGGAGTAATTCTGTATGCTAAATTTTTTACATCAAACATTACAACTATTGAAACCTTTGCATCGGAAAGCTCTTCGGTTAAATTACCAGATGCCTCTAATGTAGAATTAAATGCCATGTCTACTTTGGCGTTTAATAAGAATACATGGAGTGAAAGTAGACAGGTGAATCTTGATGGTGAGGCGTTTTTTAAAGTTGCAAAAGGTTCACAATTTGACGTTATTACTTCTTCTGGTGTTGTTAGTGTTGTAGGTACTGAATTTAGTGTTAAAAATAGAGCAAATTATTTTGAAGTTAAATGTTTTGAAGGCAAAGTTAATGTTCAAATTAATGATGAAACAATTACGCTACCCGCTGGAGAAACTGTTAGATTGTTAAATAAAAACATCTATAAAAGTACAACACATCGAGAGCGTCCTACTTGGATGGATAGTTTTAGTAGTTTTGAAAGTGTTCCTTTAATTGAAGTGATTTCGGAATTTGAAAGACAATACAATTTAAAGGTTTACATGATAGAAAGTTTAGATACAAAACAGTTGTATTCAGGTATGTTTGTGCATAATAATAGAGATATGGCTATTAAGGCTATAGCATTACCATTTGGATTAGATTATACCATTAACAAAGGGATAGTAACCTTAGATAAAGTTGAATAGAACGAAAAATTTAATTTTAGTTTTCACCTTTCTTTTTTGCCATATCTTTTATGCTCAAGTTGGAGAGGATAAGGAATCTCTTGCAAAAATTTTGGAAACTATTGAGCAGCAATTTGAATGTAATTTTTCTTATGCCGACAATACAATTGCTGAAATTTTTATTGAAAACCCAAAAACATTTAAAAGTTTAAAAAATGCGCTTAAATATTTGAGACAGCATACTAAGTTGGAATTTACAGTATTAGATGTTTCAAATATTACCGTAAGCACGAATTATAAATCAAATACTCTTTGTGGGTATTTAATAGATATAGAAACTGAAGAACCTATTATAGGTGCAGTTATTCGGGTTGATGCTGAAATAACAACAACAAATGAGGAAGGTTATTTTAATTTAGAAAGGCCTACAGAAAATAAATTGCTGGTGATATCTCATTTAAGTTATAAAGGAGTGCGCTATCAATTAAATAGTATAAATGAATCGTCTTGTGATCCCATATACTTGGTTCCCAAAATTGAACAAATATCTGAAATAGTTGTTCGAAATTATTTAACGAAAGGAATTCAAAAAACATCCAAGGGTTCTTATGATATAGATTATAAAAAATTTGATATCCTTCCTGGCCTTATCGAACCAGATGTGCTCCAAACACTTCAAGCTTTGCCTGGAATTCAGAGTGCAGATGAGTCTGTATCTAATATTAATATTCGTGGTGGGGCTAATCATGAAAATCTGGTATTATGGGATGGTATGAAGATGTATCAATCCGGACACTTTTTTGGACTCATATCGGCGTTTAACTCACATTTAACTAGGAATGCTACATTAATTCAAAATGGAACAGATGCTGACTTAAGTGAAGGTGTTTCGGGAACTATTTTAATGAATACTGATAGTGAGTTGAACACTAAAACAAAAACAGAAATTGGTTTGAATTTAATTAATGCAGATGTGTTTTTTGATACACCAATTGGAGATCAATCATCTTTACAACTTTCTGCCAGAAAATCTATTAATAATTTAATTGAAACTCCAACTTACAAACAATATTTTGATAAAGCATTCCAAAATACCGAGTTATTACAGGATTCTGATAATGTTATTAAATCTGATGGTGAGTTTTCATTTTATGATGTGAATGCACGATGGCTTTATGAAATTACTCCATATGATAAGATTAGAGTAAATTTTTTGCTATTCGATAATAACTTATTCTTTTTAGAAAATGCGGTTGTAGATGGAGAAGAAGCATCAAAAGAAAGTAGTGCTTCTCAAAGAAATTTGGCAGGTGGCGTTTCATATTTAAGAGAGTGGAATGAATGGTTTAGTACAGATTTGCAATTCTATGCCAGCAAATATAATTTAGAATCTATCAATCATGATTTAGTAAATAATCAGCGATTATTACAAGAGAATGAAGTTTTTGAGGAGGCTGTGAAATTAGATACAGAATATAAATTATCCGATATGATTTCTTTGTATAATGGGTATCAATATCAAGAAACTGGAGTGACGAATATACAAGATGTAGATGATCCTTTGTATAGAAAAGAAGTAAAACAAGTTATTCGGTCACACGGACTTTCTTCTCAATTGGGGTACACTTCAAACGATTTTAATACCACTGCAAGAATAGGTGTTCGTTTTAATTATTTGGAGAAATTTGATTCTTTTGTGATAGAGCCGAGAATAAGTTTTAGTCACCGTTTTTTAGATAATTTTACGTTGCAATTATTAGGAGAAGTGAAGCATCAAACGGCATCTCAGATTATTGATTTTCAAGAGGATTTTTTAGGGGTCGAAAATAGGAGATGGATTTTGTCGAACAATGGAAGTTTTAATGCGGAAGAAGGAGAATATGATATTCCAATTATGGAAAGTGTACAAGGAAGTGCAGGATTGTTCTATGCAAATAAAGGATGGTTGATTAGCGCTGAAGGTTATTATAAAATAGTAGATGGTATTACTTCAAAAAGTCAAGGTTTTCAAAACCAATATCAATACATAAATACTACTGGAAGTTATGAGGTGTTTGGTGCTGATTTTTTAATAAGAAAACGATTAAATAAATTCAATACATGGCTTAGTTATAGTTATGGAGATAATCAATACACGTTTTCAGAATTAGAAGAGAATGTATTTCCAAGTAATGTTGATATTAGGCATGCTGTAAATTTAGCAACAAGTTATTCTTTAAAAAACTTAGATATTTCTGCGGGGTTGAATTGGCATTCTGGTAAACCGACTACCAAGCCAATTGAAGGGAATGAAATAATTGATGATAAGATCAATTATGAAACAGCGAATATGGGTCGATTAGAAGATTATATGCGAGTAGATGTTTCCGCACAATACCAATTTAAATTATCTAAAAAAATGAAGGCTAGGGCAGGTGTTTCTGTTTGGAATTTATTCAATCAAGAAAACTTAACAAATACGTATTATAAAATTGTTGAAGATTCTGTTACTGAAGTACAGCAAAAATCTTTAGGGTTAACACCAAATATTAGTTTTAGAGTGGGGTTTTAAAAACGAAAAGCCCCAATCAGTATTATCCGATTGAGACTTTTCTAATGAAAACTATAGTTAGTTATGCTGATAGTATGTCTCCATTTCCTTTAGTAGGTAAATCAGATTTACCCATTAAATAAATATCTACTTGTCTTGCGGCTTCTCTGCCTTCCGATATTGCCCAAACAATTAATGATTGTCCTCTACGCATGTCACCAGCTGCAAAAATGTTTGGAACATTAGTTTGGTACTTGCCATACACGGCTTTATAATTAGACCTGGCATCACACTCTAAACCTAATTTGTTAGCTAAAGTTGATTCTGGTCCAGTAAATCCTAGTGCTAATAAAGCCAATTCACATGGCCATGTCTTTTCGGTTCCCTCAATTTCAATTAATTGAGGTCTTTCTCCTGGAACAATTTTCCATTCAACTTGAACCGTTTTTAAGGCGGTTAATTTTCCTTCTTCGTCTTTTACAAATTCTTTAGTGTTAATTAGCCAGTTGCGTTCCACTCCTTCTTCATGAGATGAAGATGTTTTCAACTGCAAAGGCCAAAAAGGCCATGGTGTAGATTCACTTCTTGAAATCGGAGGCTTCGGCATAATTTCAAAATTTATAACCGATTTTGCACCTTGTCTGTTTGAAGTTCCTACACAATCTGAACCTGTATCTCCGCCACCAATCACAATAACATTTTTATCCGTAGCTAAGACTTGGTCTTTAACTTTTTTACCAAAAACAACTTTTGTTTGTTGCGTTAAAAAGTCCATCGCTTGCACAACACCATCTGATTCTATTCCAAGAGTTGGTAAACTTCTCCTCTCTGTTGCTCCACCACAAAGAACAACGGCATCAAATGCTTTTAATTCTTCTACATCATAATTAACGCCAACATTTACATTTACCTTAAATGTGATCCCTTCTGCTTTTAAAATGTCAACTCTTCGGTCAATAATTTCTTTTTCCATTTTAAAATTTGGAATCCCATAACGTAATAATCCACCTATTGCGTCATCACGTTCAAAAACAGTAACTGTATGCCCGGCTCTATTTAACTGCTGTGCAGTTGCTAAACCTGCCGGTCCAGAACCAACTACCGCCACTGACTTACCTGTTCTAGTTTTTGGAATGATCGGTTTTATCCAGCCTTCTTTGAATGCACGTTCTACAATATTTTTTTCGATATTTTCGATGGAAATAGGACTGTCAATAATTCCTAATACACATGCTTTTTCACAAGGGGCAGGACATAACCTACCCGTAAATTCGGGGAAGTTATTGGTTGAATGTAAAATCCAACTGGCACGTTGCCATTCTCCTTGATGTACCATATGATTAAAATCTGGAATTAAATTTCCAAGTGGACAACCACTGTGACAAAATGGAATTCCACAATCCATGCATCTAGACCCTTGGTCAGAAATTTCTTTTTCATTTAAAGGAACAGTAAATTCCTTATAATGTTCAACACGTTCTTTAACGGGTTTGTATGCTTCGTCTTTTCTCTCTATTTCTTTAAATCCTGTAACTTTTCCCATCTTCTTATGCTGTTAATTCTTCTACCATTGGTTCTTCAGTCTCTATACGTATCAACGCTTTTTTGTATTCAATTGGCATTACCTTTACAAATTTTGAAAGGTTGTTTTTCCAATCCGCAAGTATCTCTTTTCCACGATCACTTCCTGTGTATGTAACATGGTTTGTAATCATCTCTTTTAATTCTTTTTCGTCTGTTGCAGTAATTTCTTCAAATTCAATTGTTTCAGTATTACACAATCCTTTGGTGAATTTATCTTCTGAATCGAATACGTATGCAATTCCACCACTCATTCCTGCAGCAAAATTTCTTCCTGTTTTACCAAGAACAGCAACTCTTCCACCAGTCATATATTCACAACAATGATCTCCTACACCTTCAACAACAGTAGTTGCTCCCGAATTTCTTACAGCAAATCTTTCACCTGCAATTCCGTTTATATATGCTTGACCTTCTACCGCCCCGAATAAACACACATTACCTACAATAATGTTTTCTTCAGCCTTAAAAGTTGCGCCTTTCGGTCTTTTGATTATCAATTTGGCTCCTGACAATCCTTTTCCTAAATAATCATTTGTATTTCCGTCAACATTAAAAGTTAATCCGTGTGCTCCAAATGCACCTAAACTTTGACCAGCCGAACCTGTGAAATTGATGTTTATAGTATCTTCAGGTAATCCTAAGTGACCGTATTTTTTAGATATTTCATTACTAACAATTGCACCAACGGTTCTATCGGTATTCTTGATTTCGTAATTCAAAGTCATTTTTTCTTTTCTAAATAAAGCCTTGTGCGAATCCTTTAATATTTTGAAATCGATAACATTTTCTAAGTTGTGATCTTGCTTTTCAGAATTATGAATTGGCATTTTAGAATAACCTTCAGGTGTGTGTAAAATTGAAGATAAATCTAATCCTTTGGCCTTATAATGTTTTATGGCTTTGTTGGAGTTGATTTTATGTGTTTGACCAACCATTTCTTCTAAGGTTCTAAACCCTAATTGTGCCATTATTCCTCTTAGTTCTTCGGCGATATAGTAGAAGAAGTTAATAACATGTTCTGGAGTGCCTTTAAAGTTTTTGCGTAATTCTTTATCCTGTGTGGCAATTCCTACTGGACAAGTATTTAAATGACATTTACGCATCATAATACATCCCGAAGCTACTAGTGGAGCCGTTGCAAATCCAAATTCCTCAGCTCCTAATAAAGCAGCAATAGCAACATCACGGCCGGTTTTTAATTGCCCGTCGCACTCAACTACAATTCTACTTCTTAGATTGTTTAATACTAAGGTTTGCTGAGCCTCCGCTAAACCAAGTTCCCAAGGTAAGCCAGCATGCTTTAGCGATGTTAATGGCGAGGCTCCTGTACCTCCATCATAGCCAGATATTAGTACTACATCCGCTTTCGCTTTAGATACTCCTGCAGCAATAGTTCCTACACCGACTTCTGATACTAATTTTACATTTATTCTTGCCTCTCGATTTGCATTTTTTAAGTCGAAGATTAATTGTGCTAAATCTTCAATTGAATAGATGTCGTGATGCGGAGGAGGAGAAATCAATCCTACAAAAGGAGTTGAGTTTCTTGCCGATGCAATCCATGGCAATACTTTTTCACCAGGTAACTGTCCACCTTCACCAGGTTTTGCACCTTGAGCCATTTTAATTTGAATCTCTTTTGCGTTAGTTAAGTAGTGAGATGTTACACCAAAACGTCCAGAAGCAACTTGCTTAATAGCAGAGTTTCTGCTATCTCCATTAACATCTGGTTGGAAACGGTTTCTGTCTTCACCACCTTCGCCTGAATTGGATTTTGCTCCAATTCTGTTCATGGCAATGGCTAAATTTTCATGCGCTTCTCTAGAGATTGACCCATAAGACATAGCTCCTGTCTTGAATCGTTTTACAATCTCAGTCCATGGTTCAACTTCATCAATAGAAATTGGGTCGAAATTATCGAATTCAAATAATCCACGAATGGTCATTAAATTTTCCGATTGTTCATTTATAGCCTTTGCATAAATGTCATAACTTTTTTGATCGCTTAAACGAACTGCTTGTTGTAATTTAGAAACAGTAGTCGGATTGAACATATGACGTTCACCATTTCTTCTCCATCTATAATCACCTCCAATATTTAAACCTAAACGTTTGTTTATATATTTATCTGGATAGGCGTATTTGTAGCGTTCTCTAATTTCTTTTTCTATTTCATACAAGCCAATTCCTTCAATTCTGGAAGCAGTGTATGGAAAGTATTTTTCTACAAATTGTGAGTTGAATCCAACGATTTCAAAAATTTGAGAACCACGGTACGAGTGTAAAGTGGAAATTCCAATTTTGTTCATCACTTTTAAGATTCCCTTACCAATTGCTTTGTTAAAGTTATCAACGGCTTTTTGCTCGTCCATATCGGTAATAAATCCATCTTTTACTTGTTTCCTAATGATTTCATTTACCATATAAGGATTGATTGCACTAGCACCATAACCAAATAGAGTGGCAAAATGATGTGGCTCTCTTGGCTCTGCCGATTCTATAATGATGTCAAAATAAGAGCGCTTGCGCAACCTGTTCATTTGGTGATTTACAAATGAACATGCCAACAAAGAAGGAATAGGAGCGAAGTCCTTATTAACTCCTCTATCAGATAATATAATAATGTTAGTTCCTCTGTCTAAAGATTTTGTAATTTGAACAATAATGTCTTCCAAAGCATCTTCTAAACCATTCAATCCTTTATCTATTGGATAAAGCATTTCAATAGTTTCCGCTTGAAATGTTCCAACAGAGATTGTTCTTATTTTTTCTAAGTCGTTGTTAGAAATAACTGGATTTTGGATGCGTAATTTTCTACATTGACGCTCTGTAATACTAAAGATGTTCCTATCCTTTCCAAGTGCTAAACTTATATCTGTTACAATTTCTTCTCTAATTCCATCTAATGGTGGATTTGTAACTTGGGCGAATAATTGCTTGAAATAATTTGAAATTATTTGAGGTCTGTCAGACAAAACTGCAAGAGGAGTATCAATTCCCATAGAACCTAACGCTTCTTTGGCATTTTGTGCCATTGGCGTTATGATTTCTTGCATGTCTTCTAACGTATAATTAAACAAGCGTGCTCTTGTTTTGATATCGATAGTTTCAATCGGACATACATCATTGGTATATGGTACATCTTTTAAATGTAACCTAGTATTGTCTAACCATTTCTTGTATGGACGTTCAGATACAATTTTAGATTTGATTTCTTCATCATTTATAATACGTCCCTCGTTCATGTCTACCAAGAACATTTTTCCAGGTTCCAATCTTCCGTGTAATTCAACATCTTCTGCATCAACATCAACCACTCCAATTTCTGAAGACATGATTAATTTTCCACTTTTTGTAAGGGTATACCTTGATGGTCTCAATCCATTTCTATCTAATAATGCTCCAATATAATCACCATCTGTAAAAGGAACAGATGCTGGGCCATCCCATGGCTCCATGATACAAGCATTATACTCATAAAATGCTTTTCTATCCTCAGACATGGTTTTGTGTTTTTCCCATGCTTCCGGAATCATCATCATCATTACTTCCGGTAAAGATCTTCCTGTCAAAGTCAATAATTCAACCACCATATCCATAGAGGCAGAATCTGATTTTCCTGGTAAAATTATTGGGAACAATTTATCTATCTCTGGACCAAATACATCACTTTGCATAATCTCTTCACGAACACGCATTCGACTTACGTTTCCACGTAGGGTGTTTATTTCACCATTTTGACACATATATCTAAACGGTTGTGCCAGTTCCCAAGTAGGCATGGTGTTGGTGCTAAATCTCTGATGCACTAATGCCAGTCTTGTTACCAAATCTGGTTGTTGTAAATCGGTAAAATAAGGTCCGATGTCTTCAGGCATAATAATACCTTTATATATTAAGGTAGTATTTGAAAGACTGGGTAAATAGAAATACGAACTTTCTGACATTTTGGAATTTGCAATGTCATGCTCTGTTATTTTTCTTGCTGCATACAATTTTGCTTTGAAAACATTCTCTTCAATTGATTCGCTCTTTCCAATAAAAATTTGTTCAATATTTGGCTCCGATGCTAAGGCAATTTCTCCTAATTGAGATGAATTTACAGGTACAGTTCTCCAACCTAAAATGGTAAGACCTTGATTTTTAATTTCTTTTTCAAATACATCTTTGCAGTATTTATATTGATTCGTGTTTTTAGGTAAAAACACCATTCCAACTGCGTATTCTCTTTGTGCTGGTAAATCAAATGTACAAACACGTTCAAAATATTTATGTGGAATATCAATTAATAACCCGGCACCATCACCGGTTTTTCCATCTGCACTTACACCACCTCTATGTTCTAGTTTTACTAAAATCTCTAAGGCATCATGAATTATTTGATTTGTTTTCTCTCCTTTTAGGTTACATATAAATCCTGCGCCGCAATTTTCATGCTCAAATTCTGGTAAGTATAAACCTTGTTTTTCTATCATAATCTTCAAATATTGACAGCAAAGTTATATAATTTGTTGAAAAAAAATTAGTGAATCATTCAATATGATTTAAGAAATGCAACAAATAAAATAATTCAATGCATATAATTTGTATTTATTAAATAATGTTTGAAAGATTGAGAATTTGCTAATTTTCGTGAATTTAAAACAAAAAGAGGTGAATAAAGATATAATACCTTTATTTCACCTCAATTTTGTGGGCTAATTTTCTTGAAATCAGACCTTACTATTACTAACTAACTACTATTAATGTTCGTTCATTCGGAAATCAGGATATGCATTCATTCCATGTTCATGCCCATCTAATCCTTCAAGTTCTTCTTTTTCTGAAACTCTAATTCCAACTGTTTTCTTTAATATAAAGAATATGATAAATGATGATACAATACAGATTGCTGCATAAGAACCAACACCTATTAATTGACTTAAAAATTGATCCCATCCAGCCATTGCTCCGAAGATTCCAACTGCTAAAGTTCCCCAAATTCCACAAATTAAGTGAACTGCAATTGCACCTACAGGATCGTCTAATTTAATTTTATCTATAAATGAAACTGCAAAAACAATAAGTGCTCCTCCAATAGTTCCAATGATAATAGCATCGGTTGGTCCCATTTGATCAGCACCTGCCGTAATACTTACCAATCCTCCTAAAATTCCGTTTAAGAACATTGTTAAGTCAAAGTTTTTATACATAACTGTTGATACGATAAATGCAACTACTCCACCAGCCGCCGCAGCCAAACAAGTTGTAACTAAAGTTAGAGATGTTAATGCTGGGTCTGCAGATAATACTGATCCTCCATTAAATCCAAACCATCCTAACCAAAGAATTAAAACACCTGCTGTTGCTAAAGGAATGTTGTGACCTGGTATTGCTTGTGGTTTTCCGTCTTTGAATTTTCCAATTCTGGACCCTAATAACCAAACTGCAACCAAGGCAGCCCATCCACCAACTGAGTGAACTAGTGTAGATCCTGCGAAATCATAAAACCCTAAACCGTCTAAGAATCCGCCTCCCCATTTCCAAGATCCTGCAATTGGGTAAACTATCCCTACATATATAACTGTAAAGATCATAAAAGGAACTAATTTAATTCTTTCTGCAACCGCTCCAGAAACAATTGTTGCTGCTGTTGCTGCAAACATTCCTTGGAACAAGAAGTCAGTCCAATATGTGTATCCTTCATTGTATGCTAAATCTGCTGCTGCAACCGCATCTAATCCAAATCCTGCAAATCCAATGAATCCATTAAATTCTCCAGGGTACATTAAGTTGAATCCTACTAAGCAGTATAATAATAAGCCTACGGTTATAATAAAGATATTTTTAAATAAAATGTTTAAAGTATTTTTTTGTCTTGTCAATCCTATTTCTAAAAATGCAAAACCTAAGTGCATAAAGAAAACGAGTGCCGTACAGATCATCATCCATACATTGTTTATTGTAAGTAATTCCATAATGAAATTTTAAAATTTTAAAGTTGTTTATTTATTTTAAGGTTTCTCCACCTTTTTCTCCAGTTCTAATTCTGTATACTTCATCAATGCTTGATACGAAAACTTTTCCGTCTCCAACTTCTCCGGTACCTGCAGACTTTAAAATTGCATCAATGGTTATATCTTCAAAGTCATCATTTACAACAATGGATAAGTATCTTCTTTGAATATCACTAGTGCTATATGCGACACCTCTATATACGTGACCTTCTTTTTCATTACCAAGTCCGGTAACATCCCAATAGGAGAAAAAGTTAACTCCCACTTTGTGCAGTGCTTCTTTCACCGCCGTGAATTTTGATTTTCTGATAATCGCTTCTACTTTTTTCATAATTAGATAGTTTTAGTAATTAAAATGAATAAACTGCCGCAAGTACAAATGAACTAAGGCTTTTTTGGCCTTCTAAATCTTTATTTACAAAGAAGTCATCAGAACTAGAGTCTAGTCTTATTTCTGGTATAATTGTTAAATCGTTAATATGTATGTTTCCTGTAAGCGTAGTTGCGAATACACTAGAATCTGGCATTGCAGTTCCAATGGCTCCGAATTCTTCGATCTCTTGAAAGTATTCTGCTCTTAAGCCAATAGTAAATACTTCAGAAGTTGTGTATTGAGGGTAGATTGCCGCACCATAGAATCCTAAATCGTCTGGGTCGTCTTCACCGTTGCTGTAGTATGCAGCATTAATACCTAAGAAAAATTTCTCTGAAACGTCAAAACCACCGGTATAGTCAATTTCAAACGCGCCATGGTCTATTAATAAATTTAAATATTGACCGTGGAAACCTAATTGTGCTCCAAAAGCATAAGTGTCTGTTGGGTTAAACTCAGTTGCGTCTGTCGGGTTCATAACAGATAACATTAATGAAGTGTTCTCACTTAAGGCAATGTCTGCTTTAATACCAGTATGGCTAAATGGTCCATAAGAGAATAGGTAAGATGTACTATAGTTAAAGTTTCCTGTAGGAGAAATAACTTCGTATCCTAAAAATGTATTAAAGTTACCAATGGTTAATGTCACATTTTCGCTTACGTTCCAATATGCGTATAATTGATTTACAATATTTGAACTTCCATCTGGTCTTAAAGCTCCAGATAAAAAAGTAGCATCTTCTCCACGTGGTCCGTAAACTAAGTCTGCTACAAATCCAACTTTTTCACCTTCGTATGCTGCAACTAAATTTGCCATACCTAATGCAAAACCAGGTAAATTTGCAAAAGAGGTTCCTGGTGCAACAGGGTTATCACCGGTATTAGGGGCGTTAAAGTTTGTTCTGAAATAAGCGTCTATACTACCTGAAATTGAAAATTTCTTTTTTTCTTCAGTTTCTTGTGCTTGTAAATTTGTAGTAACGCAGATGGTTAATATTGTAATGCTTAGTAGAATTTTTTTCATAATAAATGGTTTTAGTTTTGTTTTTATGTTTTCTAAAATTCGAACCAAAAGTATGTCAAAAAACAGTTACCCCCTAATTTTAAGGGGGTGGTATATTAATATAAAACGTTTTAGAAAGATATAGGTATTTAAAAAATAGGGGGTAAAAATGATAAAAACTTAAAATGATATTTTTAACCTATGTAAATTTAGGGGGTGTGAAAAAAAAAATAACATTTTTTTAAGAATATCATAAAAATGCATGTTGGTTAAATTTTTTTCAAAAAAAATCAGTCCTAAGACTGATTTTGTGTAATAAATGCCGATTTACAATAAATAAAACTCATAAAAAAAGGTAGTTTCCATGAATTATTTGCATTGAACATTTACTTTTAACCTTTCATTATATTTTTTGAGATTGTCAAAACAGAGTTTTAACCTCTCAATATATTTCTCGAGATTACAATTTTTTGAATTTCCGATGTTCCTTCGTAAATCTGAGTAATCTTGGCATCTCTCATTAAGCGCTCTACATGGTATTCTTTTACAAATCCGTATCCTCCATGAATTTGAACAGCTTCAGTTGCAACATTCATGGCCATTTCTGCGGCATAAAGTTTCGCCATGGCACCAGATTGATCGTAATTCTTTTTCTCATCTTTATCAGATGCTGCTTTAAGACAAAGCATTCTTGCAGCTACAATATGCGTAGCCATATCAGCTAATTTAAAGGCGATTGCTTGATGATTGCAGATTTCTGTTCCAAAAGATTTACGTTCTTTCGAATATTTTAAAGCAAGTTCGTATGCCCCAGATGCAATGCCTAAGGCTTGTGAGGCAATTCCGATTCTTCCACCTGCCAAAGTCTTCATAGCAAACTTAAATCCAAATCCGTCTTCACCAATTCTATTTTCTTTAGGAACTTTAACATCGGTAAACATTAAAGAGTGCGTATCAGATCCTCGAATTCCTAATTTATTCTCTTTAGGTCCAACTTCAAATCCTTCCATTCCTTTTTCAATAATCAAGGCATTAATTCCCTTATGTCCTTTTTCGATATCGGTTTGGGCAATAACCAAGTATACACCAGCGGTATTTCCATTGGTAATCCAATTCTTTGTACCATTTAATAAATAGTGGTCGCCTTTGTCAATTGCTGTTGTGCTTTGTGATGTAGCATCACTTCCAGCTTCAGGTTCACTTAAACAAAATGCACCTATGATTTCTCCTGTGGCGAGTTTGGTTAAGTATTTTTGTTTTTGCTCTTCTGTTCCAAAGGCTTCAAGCCCCCAGCAAACCAATGAATTGTTAACCGACATCACAACAGATGCCGATGCATCTATTTTGGAAATTTCTTCCATGGCCAAAACATAAGATGCAGTATCCATTCCGCCACCACCATATTTTGGGTCTACCATCATACCCATAAAACCGAGTTCTCCCATCTTTCTTATTTGCTCAGTAGGGAATTCTTGTTTTTCATCTCTTTCAATTACTCCTGGGAGTAATTCGCTTTGTGCAAAATCCCGTGCGGCATCGCGAATCATAATCTGCTCTTCAGTTAAATTAAAGTCCATAATGTTTAATAATTTGGCGATTTATTGTGATATTTGACAAATATACCTCTTTTATTCGTATTTTTTTTGATGAAATGATAATTTGATAAAGAGTGTAACCCAATAAATTTTTTAAAAGATGAATGATGATAAGTGGTTTGCTATTGGATTAATGAGTGGTACTTCTTTAGATGGAGTAGATCTGGTTTATGCTTCCTTCGTTAAAGGATCTTATTCTTATGAGATAATTACATCGGAAATGATTCCGTATTCTAAATCATGGGAAGATAAACTACGTTCGGGGTTTGATAAAGATGCGGCGCATTTAAAATTGTTAGATGTAGCATACGGAGAATATCTTGGAGAGTTGATAAATTTATTTGTTAAATCTCATCGCATTGCCAGAGTTGATTTTGTTGCTTCTCATGGGCATACTATTTTCCATAAGCCAGAAGAAGGAGTTACTTTACAAATTGGTGATGGGGAGACTATTTCTAAATTGACTGGCTTTAAAACTGTATATGATTTTAGAACACAAGATGTGAAACTTGGAGGGCAAGGAGCACCTTTAGTGCCTATTGGAGATCAATTATTGTTTTCAGATTTTGAGTATTGTTTGAATTTAGGTGGATTTGCAAATATTTCTTTTGATAAAAGAGGTGAGCGATTGGCTTTTGATATTTGTCCGGTTAATATTGTTATGAACCATTACACTCAAAAAATAGGATTAGATTATGATGATGGAGGTAAAATAGCTTCAGAAGGAACAATACATCAAGAATTGCTAGATGAATTAGATGGTTTGGAATTTTATAATGGAGATGCACCTAAATCGCTTGGCTATGAATTTGTAGTTGAATTTATTTTTCCTTTAATCGACAACTATAATTTAGAAGTGAAAGATGTGCTTAGAACATTTATTGCTCATATCGTAAATCAAATTGCAGATAAAGTTAGTTCACCGGGACAAGTTTTTGTTACTGGAGGCGGAGCATTTAATAATTTCTTAATCCACCAATTGCAATTAAAACTGTTTAATTCAGTGATTGTTCCAAAAAATATATTGATAAATTTTAAAGAAGCTTTGGTTTTTGCATTCTTGGGTGTCTTGCGAATTGAAAATAAAAACAATTGTCTAAAATCTGTTACAGGAGCGAATAAAGATCATTGCAGCGGAAAAATAGTTGAACCTAAATAAATACTGATACTACTAACTATACATTATATAAATGAAAGAACTACTTAAAAAATATGAAGAAAAGCAACCTGAAATTGTTTTTCATTGGAAGGATGCCGAAACAGAGGCAGAAGGCTGGACTGTAATAAACTCTCTTAGAGGAGGCGCATCTGGTGGAGGAACTAGGATGCGGAAAGGACTTGATATGAATGAAGTTCTTTCATTGGCAAAAACTATGGAAGTTAAATTCACGGTTTCAGGACCAGCAATTGGCGGTGCAAAATCTGGAATTAATTTTGATCCATCAGATCCGCGAAAGAAAGGCGTTTTGGAACGATGGTATAAAGCAGTTACACCTTTATTAAAACATTATTACGGTACTGGAGGTGATTTGAATGTAGATGAAATTCATGACGTAATTCCTATGACGGAAGATTGCGGGGTATGGCATCCTCAAGAAGGAGTTTTTAATGGACATTTTAAACCAACCGAGGCGGATAAAATTAACAGAATTGGACAGTTGCGAATGGGTGTTGTGAAAGTAATTGAAAATAAAGAGTTTACACCTAGTTTAGAGCGAAAGTATACAGTTGCGGATATGTTAACCGGGTATGGGGTTGCAGAAGCAGTGAAGCATTATTATGATATTTATGGAGGTTCCATTAAAGGGAAAAGAGCAATTGTTCAAGGTTTTGGCAATGTTGGTGCAGCAGCAGCATATTATTTAACTCAATTAGGAGCCAAAGTAGTTGGTATTATTGATAGGCATGGAGGATTAATTAATGAAGAAGGGTTTACGTTAGAAGAAATGACGAACCTTTTCTTAGCAAAGAAAGGAAATACATTAGAATCGGATCAAATGATTCCTTTTGAAGAAATGAATTACCGTATTTGGTCATTATCTACCGAGATTTTTGTTCCTGCCGCAGCTTCTAGATTAGTGTCAAAAGAGCAAATAACCCAATTGATAGATGCCGGCTTAGAAGTTATTTCTCCAGGGGCTAATGTTCCTTTTGCAGATAAGGAAATATTTTTCGGTCCTATTATGGAATTTACAGATAAAAAGGTAAGTTTGTTACCGGATTTTATATCCAATTGTGGTATTGCTCGTGTTTTTGCATATTTAATGGAAAAGAGAAGGTCTATTCCAATGCAAGACAAGGCTATTTTTGAAGATACTTCTAACACAATAAAGAATGCACTGAAAAAGACGTATAATAAAAAAGAGAGCAAAACTGAAATTTGTAAAACTGCTTTTGAGATTGCTCTGGAACAACTTGTTTAAAATAATAATTTATGTTTAAGTACTTTTTAGGAAATAGCCCAAGATGGTTTAAAACTGTAATGATTACATTTCTAATCATTAATATTCCAATTTATTTTATGAGTCCATCAGTAGCCGCTTGGTTATTCATTGGTGAATTCATATTTACTTTAGCAATGGCATTAAAATGTTATCCATTGCAATCAGGTGGGTTATTGGCAATTGAGATTTTAGCCTTAGGACTCACTTCTCCTAAAAATGCAATGCATGAAGTGGAAGCAAACATAGAGGTGATATTGTTGTTGGTGTTTATGGTGGCGGGTATTTACTTTATGAAGCCGTTATTAATGTACATCTTTAGTAAGGTGTTTACTAAGATAAAATCCAAATTAGTCTTGTCTTTACTATTTGTATTTCTGGCGGCTGTGCTATCAGCATTTTTAGATGCCTTAACTGTAATGGCTGTATTAATTAGTGTAACTGTTGGGTTTTACGGAGTGTACCATAAAATTCATTCCAGTACAACAGATTATGATAAAGATGGGATTATTGATAGGAAAGAACTGAGTGGTGAAACTCTAGAACAATTCCGTTCATTTTTAAGAAGTTTAGTAATGCATGGTGCGGTAGGAACTGCTCTAGGAGGTGTTTGTACTTTAGTAGGAGAGCCTCAAAACTTATTAATAGGTGAAGTAATGGGCTGGGACTTTATAGAGTTTTTCTTAAAAATGAAAGCAATTACACTACCCGTATTAGCAGGAGGATTATTAACAACTGTGGTATTAGAATTGACAGGGTGGTTTGGTTTTGGTGCAAAAATGCCTACTGTTGCCCGTGGAATTATTGAAGGGTATACGGCAGAAGAAGATGCGAATAGAAGTAAAAAGGAAAAATTTGCTTTAATGGTGCAAGGCATTTCTGCCATATTGTTAATTGCAGGATTGGCGACACATGTTGCTTCTGTTGGAATGATTGGTTTAGGGTTGATAATTGTACAGACTGCCTTTATGGGTATTACAGACGAGCATCAATTAGGGCCTGCGTTCGAAGAAGCATTGCCATTTACAGGTTTATTAGTTGTGTTTTTTGTGGTTGTTGCAATGATTCACGATCAGCATTTATTTTCTCCTATTATTGCCGCGGCGTTGGAATTAGACCTAGCGGATCAACCATCGATGTTCTATATTGCTAATGGAGTTTTATCGGCTATTAGTGATAATGTATTTGTAGCCACAGTATATATAGGAGAAGTGCAAGCGGCTTTTGATGCTGGTACAATTTCCAGAGAACATTTCGAAACTTTAGCTGTAGCTATTAATACTGGAACAAATTTACCAAGTGTTGCAACGCCAAATGGGCAGGCAGCATTTTTATTCTTATTGACGAGTTCGTTAGCACCATTAATTAATCTGTCATACTTTAAAATGGTGAAAATGGCCTTACCTTATACTATTGTATTAGGAGGATTAGGGCTGTTAATGGTAAAATTAATGCTGTAAGAAAAATAAAAAATTAAATGGAAGCCATCTTTTGTAAAAGGTGGCTTTTTTTGTAGAATTGAACAATTTAAAAATTGTAACTTCGTTACTAGAATAAATCAAACCAATTAACCCTTAAGAATATGTTATTGCAAGAAACCCAAGAAGTACTGGATGAAGTAATGTCTGAAGAAAAAACATTGTCTATTTATAACTTAATTATGGACGGTGGAATTGGAGGACAGGTTATTGTAGTTGTGCTTTTAATAATGCTTATTGCAGCTCTTTATATTTACTTTGAAAGAATTTTTGCTATCAATGCAGTTTCTAAAACGGATAGTAATTTTATGAATCAAATTAAAGATCAAATTGCAAATGGAAAATTAGATGCGGCGAAAGTATTATGCGGACAAACCAATTCACCTGAAGCAAGATTGATTGAAAAAGGAATTTCTAGAATTGGAAAACCCTTAGAAGATATTAATACAGCCATAGAAAGCGCAGGAACATTAGAGGTTTACAAATTAGAAAAGAATGTTAGTGTACTGGCAACCGTTGCGGGTGCCGCACCAATGATTGGGTTTTTAGGAACCGTAATAGGTATGATTTTAGCATTTCATGAAATGGCAACTAGCGGAGGTCAAGCAGAAATGGGCTCCTTAGCATCGGGAATTTACACGGCAATGACAACAACGGTTGCTGGTTTAATAGTTGGTATTATTGCATATATGTCTTATAACCATGTGGTGGTAAAAACCAATAAAGTGGTTCATAAAATGGAGGCGAAGGCCATAGAGTTCTTAGATTTATTAAACGAACCAGTTTAGGATGAAGTTTAAGGGAAGAAATAAAGTAAGTCCAGAATTCAGTATGAGTTCTATGACGGATATCGTGTTTTTGTTGTTGGTGTTTTTTATGTTAACGTCAAATGCACCAAATGCATTGGACATGATTTTGCCAAAAGCCAAAGGGAAATCTACCAATACTAAGAATGTTGCGGTAAGCATAAAGAAGGGGCATCAATATTACGTGAATGATAAGAAAGTTCCAGAAGCGAATGTTGAGGCCGAGTTAAAAGCCTTATTGGCAGGTCAGGATAAACCTACGGTTTTGTTAAGAGCGGAAGAAGGAGTTCCTGTTGAGGATGCCGTTTCGGTAATGGATATAGCAAATAGAAATAAATTTAAAGTAATACTCGCTGTAAGACCCAAATAAATGGAGTTTTTAGATACTGTACATAAACGTAAATCTGCCACAGTTACATCAATAATAATGGTGTTATTGTTGTTGTTGATTTTCTTTTTTGGAATGACTTATATGGATCCACCAATTGAATCTGGAATTGCCGTGAATTTTGGTACTTCAGAAGTTGGTAGTGGAAATATTCAGCCCAAAGAGCCCGTTAAAACAGAGGTGAATCCTGTTGTAGAAGAAGCACCTGAGGAAGTTAAAGAAGAGGTTGTTGAAGAAGAAGTGGAAGAGGCAGCACCAGTTGAAGAAACTCAAGTAGAGGAAGTCTTGACTCAAGATTCTGAAGAATCTATTTTGATGAAGCAGAAAGAAGATGAGCGTAAGAAATTAGAGGAAGATAGATTAGCACAGGAAGAAGCCGATCGACTAGTGCAAGAAGAGGCCGATAGAATTAAGAAAGCACAAGAAGAAGCGGATAGAATAGCAAAAGAGGAGGCAGATAGAATAGCACAAGAAGAGGCTGATAAAAAGGCAAAGTTAGATGCTCAAATGAGTGGTTTAATTAATAGTGAAGGTGTTAAAGCAGGCGGTGAGGGAAATGACAATGTAGGAGGTGATAAAGGAAAAGTTACAGGTGATTTGAATGCAAGTGGTTATTCTGGTAATGGAGGAAGTGGAGGAGATGGTAATTATCAATTAGGAGGTAGAAGACCTTTAGAAAGACCAACACCGGTTTACGAATGTGAAGAGGAAGGTTTGGTTGTTGTTACAATTGAGGTGAATAGAGCAGGAAAAGTAATAAAAGCTACCCCTGGAATAAAAGGGTCTACAAATACTGCTGCATGTTTATTATCTCGTGCAAAAGAAGCGGCTTTAAAAACGACTTGGGAGCCTGATGAAAATGCCGGTGTTAAACAGATCGGTATAATTAAATACAGATTTTCTTTAGCAAACTAATGACCTATCAAGAAACTTTAGATTGGATGTTTTCACAACTTCCAATGTATCAAAACGTTGGTAAAACCGCTTTTAAAAAAGATTTAACCAATACTATATTGCTTTCGGAGCAATTAAATTATCCAGAAAAATCTTTCAAATCTATTCATGTTGCTGGTACCAATGGTAAAGGCTCTACAAGTCATATGTTGGCTTCTGTTTTACAAGAGGCTGGCTACAAGGTTGGTTTGTACACTTCACCGCATTTAAAAGATTACATTGAGCGAATTAAAGTAAATGGAGAAGCAATTGCACAAGATAGTGTTGTTCAGTTTATCGAACAGAATAATGCTTTTTTGAAACAACACAAGTTGTCTTTTTTTGAAATGACGGTTGGGTTGGCATTTGATTATTTTGCCAAGCAAAAAGTTGATATTGCAATTATTGAAGTTGGTTTAGGAGGTCGATTGGATTCTACCAATATCATTTCACCACTTATTTCAGTTATTACAAATATTGGCTTAGATCATACGCAAATGTTGGGTGAAACATTGCCCGAAATTGCGGTTGAGAAGGCAGGGATTATCAAAAAAAATACACCAGTAGTAGTTGGTGAATATCAAAAAGAGGTTCATCACGTTTTTTATGAGAAAGCAATGAGCTGTAATGCTGATCTGTTTTTAGCAGATAAGCATATACAGAAATCTTATGAAACGGATCTACTTGGGAGTTATCAAATGAAAAACTTGAAAACTGCAGCATTAACTCTTGAAGTTCTTCGAGATTCTGGATTTGAAATTTCGGAAGACCATTTAAAACTTGGATTTAAACGTGTAGTAGATAATACAAGTCTATTGGGTCGTTGGCAAATGTTGGCTAAGGAACCAAAAACATTTTGTGATACTGCGCATAATAGAGAAGGATTAACACTTGTTTTAAACCAATTAAAGCAGGAAACCTACGAAAACCTTCATATTGTTTTAGGTGTTGTAAACGATAAAGATTTGGAAAGTATTTTACCCTTGTTCCCGAAAGATGCTCAGTACTATTTTTGTAAACCTAATATTCCAAGAGGTTTGGACGCTACTCAATTAAAGACAAAGTGCGATTTATTCGGACTTAAAGGTGTAGTGTGCAATTCTGTGGCAGATGCATATAAATCGGCACGACAAAATTCATCCACGAAAGATTTTATTTATGTTGGAGGAAGTACTTTTGTGGTAGCGGAGGTTGTTTAGAATTGGAAACTTCTTATATGCAGGGTGATATCCTCTTAGAATTTATTATATTTGAGTAATATTTGTTAAAATAGTATCAAATCCCTATTGAACTTTATGGCAATTGAACTACTACGATCTGCTAATGTGAACCCTTTTCACTAGCCCCTATTTTAATAAGTCCTATTTGTTTTAGGATTTAAATATTACTAACTCAATCAAATTTTTATGAAAACTTTAAAACTAGTATTTATTACAATACTTATGTGTGCATTATTGTTTCCGGCGAATAATTATGCGCAAGAAGAAAACAAAGAAGATGCTTATGAGCCCGTTATTTTAGTTGTTACAACTTTACATCGTAATTCTGATCCTGACATTGATTTTTCTGATTGGATGAAAACGGAAAAAGAATATTTCGAGAAAGTCACGATGAAGAATGAGCACATTCTTAATTCGGGCTTTTATTTTCATTATTTCACAGGAGATGATACTGAAGTTGGAGTTGTGAATGTTCATAAATCTTTAAGTGCATTAGAGCAGTCCGATGAAAGAACCAATGAGCTGATTGAAGAAGGTTGGCCAGATGAAGATGCACGGCAGGCATTTTTTAGTAAGCAAGCAAGTTACTATGAGGCTAAACATAGTGACGAGATTTATACCTCTACAAGATTTGGAAAACCTTTGGAAACAGCGTCGACCAAGCCGCTAATTTATTATGTGAAGAAAAACAATCTTGGCAATGGTGGTGGAAAGGGATTTAAAGAATATTATGAGAATGTTACCATGAAGAATGATCTAGTGAAGGCTTATTATACGCACAGACATTTATATGGGTCTAATAGCCAGGAATTTAATGAGGTGTTTGTTTTTGAAAATTTTAGTGATATTGAAAAGTCTGCCGATGAAGATTGGAGATTGGTTCAAGAGCATTGGGAATTTGAAGATGAACGCAAAGAGTTCTTTGAGGGATTCAATAAGATCTTCTCAAGTCATGGAGATTATATTTATCAGAATGTTCCGGAACTAGCGAAATAGAAAAAGAAGAATTTAGCAGAGGTTATATAGAGTGATAGGTTACTTTATATACAACTTCTTTTTGTTTTGAAATAACGATCAATCTTCTATTGGTAGGCTCTTTTTAAAAATTAGAACCGATAATATTTTATATATTTGATTACTCAAAAATAAACTTGACTATGATGAATTGTAATAAAGCGTATGCCGCTATCCTTGTGTTTCTATTTTTTATAAATGTAAAAGCTCAGGAGAAATCGGATGAATTTGTACCTGCAATTATTGTTATTTCAACTTTTCACTTAGTAAACGATACAGAAAAAGATTTTTCTGATTGGAAAGATGTTGAGCAAGAGTACTTTGATAAAATTACAAATAAGAACGAATTTATTTTGGGTTCTGGAGTATATACACATATCATTTCTCCTGATGATAGTGAAGTTTTATTTGTAAATGTATACGGTTCTTGGGAAGATATAGAATATGGAAAAGAGCGTACCGAAGAGTTGATTGAAGAGGGTTGGGCTTATGAAAATGAGCGTGATACTTTTTTTGAAAACCAAAACAGTTACTATAATGGAAATAGGCAGGATGAAATCGCTATTTCATTGCCTTACCAAAAAGATTTAGTTACAAATTCTACCGAACCTTTAATTTTACACATAAGAAAGAATAAAACGGGCTCTGGTGGTAGTGGATATACAGAGTTCTTTGATAATGTAATAATGAAAAACGATTATATCAAAGGCTACTATACTTATAAGCAATTATATGGTAACAATGCACAAGACGCGGTTGAAGCCGCTATTTATGAAAGTTTAGCAGATTTTGAGGTCGCTTATGATGAGTCTGTAAGATTAGCGCATGAACATTGGCCAGACGAAGCAGAGAGAAAAGTTTTTTTCAAGGAGTTTAGAAAGATATTTAGTGGTCATGGAGATTTTATTTATCAAAATGTTCCGTCATTAGCGAAATAATTTATCTGCTAAGAAACTGTCTTTGAGAGTCGTTCAATTTTAGCGTAAAAAAAGTAGATTTATTTCTATTAAAAACTTTGCAGGTATTAAAAACTCGCTTATATTTGCATCCGCTTAGGGCAATTAGCTCAGTTGGTTCAGAGCACCTCGTTTACACCGAGGGGGTCGGGGGTTCGAATCCCTCATTGCCCACCTAAGTTAAAAAGCTTCCAGAAATGGAGGCTTTTTTTATGCACAGAAGTTTCCTATGGTCTGATTTTATTGAATTCTACAGAACCGTCAACTCTACAAAATTTCACACCTACAAATAATATAAGGTCTGTAAAAAGGGAACCTTTTTCTCAAAAGGGACCCATATCAATATATTCTAAATCAACAAAAAATTGAACTATGAAAACTCATAAATTAAACATACGTTACGTTCTTAAAAAGAATAAAACTAGAGTTAATGGTACTTCACCGTTACAATGCAGAATCACCTATTTAGGTAAAAGAAAACAATTTGCAACAGGACAATTTGTACATCCTAAGAACTGGTTTAGCAAACTTCAAATTGTCAAACCACCCAATGATGAAAACAATAACATCAACACACAGCTAAGTCTTATTAAATCTAAAATTAATAGGGCTTTTTTATTGCTCCAAGTTAAAGAAGAAGAGTTTGATGTAGATGATATATACAATCAGTTCGTAGGTAAAAGGACTGCATCTGAAAGAACATTGCTAGATGCATTTGACTATCATATCGATAGAATGCAGCAATTGGTAGGAATAGAAGTGAAGCAAGTATCAGTTGATAAATACCATCAATCATTAGTGCATGTTAAATCATTTCTGAAATTTAAATTCAATAAAAGAGACTATTTATTAAAGGATTTAAAATTGAATTATTTGACTGATTTTGAGCATTATTTAAAGACTGAAAAGAAGTTTTTACCTAATAGTGTATATAAGACAATTCAGAGGCTTAAAAGGGTTGTGAGAGTGGCTGTAGGGGCTGATTATTTAGCAAAAGACCCTTTTGCATTGCACAAAGCAAACAAGCCTAAAATAAGGGTTGTATTCCTTTCTGTAGAAGAGTTGAAAGCATTTGAGACTCATAAATTTACACAGCCTAGATTACAGTTGGTTCAGGATTGTTTTATATTTAGTTGTTATACAGGATTGGCATATAATGAATTGAAAAGATTGTCTAAAAAACACATTGTAAAAGGATTTGATGGTCAGTTGTGGATTGAAATGATACGTGAGAAAACTAAGAAGGAAATTGCTGTTCCATTACTGTTAAAAGCAAGAGAGTTAATTGGTAAATATAGTAATAATGATGAGAAAATATTTCCATTGATGAGTAATCAACGTTACAATTCATACCTAAAGGAAATGGCTAGTTTAGTTGGAATTGAAAAAAGGTTGACTACGCATACTGCAAGGAAAACATTTGCATCTACTGTATTATTGTATAATAATGTTCCTATGGAGATAGTTTGTGAATTACTCGGGCATAGTAGTATTTCAACAACTACAGAAAGTTATGGTAAGGTAATCAAGAAGAAAGTTAGTGATGAAGTGTTGAGGTTGAATGATTACTATCTAAGCAATTAGGTGGGATTTTAGTTGTAAATGAATTGTGTATTTGAAAAGACTTATTTTTTAACTCAGTTCTTCTTAAGTTTACAATCTATTAATTTTAGAGTATTTAATCAGAAAGAACAAAAGAGAGAATTAAGGTTACTATACACGGTGAAGCCTAGATTTAAACAATAAAAGACAATCTAATTATTTAAAGTTCTAAACTCTTTCGGAGTAACACCTGTACTTTTCTTAAACATTCTACTAAAGTGCTGCGGGTATTTAAAACCAAGTTCAAATGCTATTTCTGAAATACTTTTATTATTAAACATTTTGTTTTTTGATAGATTAATAAGTTTCAACTGAATATGTTCTTGAGCCGATTTTCCAGTTTCATTTTTAACTAAATCTCCAAAATAATTAGGAGATAGACATAGTTCATCAGCAAAATAATTTACAGAAGGAAGTCCATTCTTGATTGATTTTTTGGACTTGAAATAATCATTTAATAAGGTTTCAAATTTATCTATGGTATTTTGATTTTCATGGGCTCTCGTTATAAATTGTCGATTGTAAAAACGAGTGCAATAGTCTAGAAAAAGTTCAAGGTTAGAACTAATTAAGTTTTTACTATGCTTGTCTATGTTTTGATCTAATTCAAATTGAATTTTATCAATGACGCTTAAAATTACCTTACGTTCTTTTGCTGAAATATGGAGTGCCTCATTGGATTCATATGAAAAGAAACCATAAGTGTGGATTTTTTTAAAAAGATCCGTTCCTAATAGTAAATCAGGGTGGAATAATATAGCATAGCCTTTTGGAGTAAAATTTGGGTCGTATTGTCCAAGTTTTATTGTTTGATTAGGACTTAGAAATACAAGTGTACCTTCATCGTAATCATAGGGTTTTCCTCCATACATCATTTTGCAACCCTCTGCATCTTTAAGAAAAATAGCATAACAATTAAAATGCATAGCATTAAAAGATTTTCTTGTTTCTCCGCCATTTGAAACTTTATTAAAATCGACAATGGCAATTAAAGAATGCTTTACCTCATAATTTCTTAAATTGCAATAGTCGGATACCGAATTAATTACAAGTGTATTTTCCATAAATGCTATACATTAAGCACTAAATATACTATAAATCATTAGATGTTATTTTGTTCAATCAGAAGTTTCAGTTATAGTGGTATGTTTTTCAGTAATTTGGGTACAAATTTATTGCTGAATGAATTAGATATTTACAAAGTGAAACCTTGTAGTTGTATTAACACTTTAAAAATTTAAAAAAATGAGAATATTATTGATAGGAGTTTGTTTGCTTGTAATGAGTGTTAATTCATTTGCTCAAAATAGCAAAGTTGAGGATGAAATTATTGAACTTTCCAAATCTAAATGGGATTGGATGTCAGAAAAGAATGTGGAAGAATTGGCGGTCTTATTTCATGACAAATCTAAATTTGTTCATATGAGTGGTTCTTGGAAAAAGAAACGCGAGTTAGAGATTATTAAAAGTGGAAGTATATGGTATCAGAAGACTGATGTACATGATGTGGCAGTTGAACTATTTGATAATGACACGGCGATACTTTGGAATAGAATTACACTTTTAGCTCATGTAAGGGGAACCGATGTAACAAATGAATTTACGGTAACTGAAGTATATAAAAAGGTAGGAAGTGCATGGAAATTATTGAATTTAACTTTTAGTAAAGTTAGAGATACTCATAAAATTGAGCAATAAATTCTATGAATGATTAAAGATGTTATTTAATTTTATGAATTATGATTAAAAGAATCAATTATGGCAATATTCAACTTAAAAATTAATGGAAAAAAGCATCAAATAGATGTTGATAATTCTACGCCTCTTTTATGGGTGTTAAGAGATCATTTAGGATTGGTAGGAACTAAATACGGATGTGGAATAGCGCAATGTGGTGCGTGTACAGTTCATTTAAATAATAAGGCTATTAGATCTTGTATAGTTCCAATATCATCTATTGGAGATCAGAGCGTAGTAACTATTGAAGGATTGTCAGAGGATGGAAATCATCCCGTTCAAAAAGCTTGGTTAGAACATGATGTGGCTCAGTGCGGTTATTGTCAGACTGGTCAAATAATGAATGCCAGTGCATTTTTAAAAGAAAATCCGAATCCAAATGATGAGGAAATTGAAGGTGCAATGAACGGTAATATTTGCAGATGTGGAACTTATACTAGAATCAAATCAGCAATTAAAACCGCTGCTGAAAATTCTTAAGGGCTTAAATTAAGTCTAAAATCATTTTTAATTTCAAAAGTTAGTACAATGACACTATTAAAAACACAATATGGAAGACGGTCTTTTTTAAAGACAACTGCAGTGGCAGGTGGAGGAATGATGCTTGGTTTTAGCTGGCTAACAGGGTGCCAAACTAAACCAATTAAGGAAGTAATGGAGATGCCTAAAGAATGGTTTGAAATTAATTCGTATTTAAAAATTGGCGAGAATGGTGTGGCTACAATAATTAGCCCTAATCCAGAGTTTGGTCAAAATGTTCGTACTTCCATGCCAATGTTAATAGCAGAAGAACTTGATTTAGATTGGAAGAAAGTTCTTGTAGAACAAGCACCATATCATCCGAGTAATTTTGGGATGCAATTTACAGGGGGTAGTAGAGGAATAATGTCTAGGTGGGAACCATTAAGAATGGTAGGTGCTTCGGCTAGACAAATGTTGATGGCTGCGGCAGCTCAAACTTGGAATGTGTCAATTCAAGAAATTACGACTGAAAAAGGAATACTTTATCATGAATCTACAGGATTGTCTGCAGAGTATGGCGAGATGGCATCAATCGCTGCTCAAATGCCAGTGCCTGAGGAGGTAGTTTTAAAAGATGTAAATGAATTTAATTTAATTGGTACCTCTCAAAAGAATGTAGATGGTCCTAAAATAGTAACAGGGCAACCTATGTTTGGTTTGGATTATAAGAAAGAAGGAATGAAGATTGCTATGATTGAACATCCACCAGCATTTGGAATGACTTTGAAATCTTTCGATGCTTCAGAAGTGAAAAAGATGCCTGGAATCAAAGATGTTGTATCCATAAAAAGTTATAAGGATGGTTTTGAAAAAGGTGGATTTGATACCAATGCATTTCCTGAAGTTGTGGCAATTGTAGGTAATTCTACATGGGAGGTTATGCAGGCAAAAAATAAGTTAAAAGTTGAATGGAAACAATTTGATACTTATTCAGAAATCACAAAAGGATTTAGAGGAAATACAAGTTCTAAAACAGTTCCATCAGGGCTAGAATCTACCACAGAGCATAAATTACAAATAGATTTACTGGCTTCAAAACCAGGTAGAATTGTTAGAAAAGATGGTAATCCTGAGGCGAATTTCAAAAGTGCATCTAAAATTATTGAAAGAAGTTACTCAGCTCCTTTTTTAGCTCATAATTGTATGGAGCCAATTAATTCATTTGCACATTTTAAAGGAGATAATGTACATCTTGCTACTCCGCTTCAAATACCTGCATTTATTATACCCACTTTGGCCGCAAGTCTTGAAATACCAGAGGAGAACATACATATGGATATAACTCGTATGGGAGGTGGGTTTGGTCGTAAAGCCTATGCTAGTTATGTAGTGGAGGCTGCTTTGATTTCCAAAAAAGTAAATGAACCAATAAAATTGATTTATTCTAGAGAAGATGATATGACCAATGGTATATACAGACCAATGTATCAGGCAACTTATAGAGCTGCTATAAACGACAAGAATGAATTAATCGCATTTCATGTAAAAGCAGGGGGCATTCCAGAAAGTCCATTGTTTGCAAACCGTTTTCCTGCTGGTGCAATTGATAATTACCTTGCAGAAGACTGGTCAATAAATTCTAATATTTCTATTGGGGCATTTAGGGCTCCACGTTCTAACTTTATGGCAGGAGCAGAGCAATCCTTTTTAGATGAAGTCGCTGAAGAATTAGGAAAAGATCCAATACAATTCCGGTTAGATTTGTTAAAAAAGGCGGAAGAAAACCCAGTTGGTAAAAGAAATGATTACGATGCGAAGCGTTATGCAGGAGTACTTGATTTAGTGAGAGAAAAATCTAATTGGAATGAAGATAATTCTAATTTAAAACGAGGTGTATCTGCCTATTTCTGCCATAGTACCTACGCGGCACATGTTTTAGATGTTGAAATAGAAAATGGCAATCCTGTGGTTCAAAAGGTTAGTTGTGCTATAGATTGTGGTATAGTTGTAAATCCTGATGCGGCAAAAAATATGGCAGAAGGTGCAATAATTGATGGAATTGGAAATGCAATGTTTGGAGAAATGACTTTTAAAAACGGGACTCCAGAGAAAAATAACTTTCATGACTATAGGATGATAAGAATGAGTGAAGCACCTAAAGAAATTGATGTTCATTTTGTGAAGAACGAAATAAATCCAACAGGAATGGGAGAGCCTCCATTTCCACCTATTTTTGGAGCGTTGGCCAACGCAATGTATAAAGCGAATGGGGAAAGATATTACGAACAACCTTTTTTAAAAAACAGAGAGATTAAAGGTTGATAAGTTATCTATAGAGATTAGCTTTAAATGACAAAAATGAGTTTTTGGTTTAAAATTTTCCAATGTATACTCCCAAACTTCATTTATCAATTCGATTACAAATTAAATTATGACACATGAGTTTAAAGAACTTATAAATGCAGGAATAATTTGGAAACAGCAAGGTGTTAATGTTGTTTTGGCAACAGTAGTTTCATTAAAAGGATCTTCTTATCGAAGGCCAGGAGTTCGAATGCTATTAAGCGAAAAAGGAAATTGGGTTGGTGCAGTAAGTGGAGGTTGTGTGGAAAAAGAAGTATTATTTCAGGCCAAAAGTGTTTTTGAAACTCATGAATCAAAATTAATGAGTTACGATGGGCGGTTTCGATTGGGTTGCGAAGGTATTTTGTATATACTTCTAGAGCCATTGTCACTATCGAATGAATTTATATATGCATTTGAAGAGGTCCTCAATTCACGTACAACTTTTAATTGCGAGTCGTATTTTAAAATGGAAGGTGATACTCTTATTGGTTTAGGTTCTCAACTAATTATAAATGATAGGTCCTATTCTTTAACTCAATGTGTTGAGGTTAGTAATAAGGATGAATTTGATTGTTTTTCTCAATCCTTTTCACCAATTTTTCAACTATATATTTTTGGTGCGGAGCACGACGCAGTCCAATTATGTAAAATGGCGACCCAAATTGGTTGGCAAGTACATATTATTGCTCCTCCAGATGAGGCCAAATCATTGGAGTATTTTAAGGGGGCCATAAGTTTGAATACACCCATTTATGAAAATATTGATACAAGTAAGTTTGATAATGAAACTGCGGTCGTATTGATGACTCATAGCTTTAACAAAGATATTCAATACCTCATGGCACTAAAAGATGTTAATCCATGTTACATGGGATTATTAGGGCCTTCACATCGTAGGGAACGAATTTTTTCAAAATTAGTAGAGTATTTACCCGATGTCGAGCCAGAATTTTTTGAGAATATTTATGGACCAATGGGGGTTGATATTGGAGCAGAAAGTGCTTCTGAAATTGCGTTGTCTATTTTAGCCGAGATTTTATCAGTCATTAGAAATAAGCAGCCAATATTTTTAAAAGATAAGAAAGGACATATCCATGAGTAATGTAAAAATTTTACTTTTAGCAGCAGGATCGTCTAGCAGAATGGGGAGGCCAAAACAATTACTGCCTTGGAGAAATACTACTTTAATTGAACATCAAATAAATATATTATTAGCATTAAACTTTCCTGTTACTGTTGTTCTTGGAGCATATTCAAACGAAATACAAGAACACATAAAAATGAAACCAATCACAATATTCACAAATAGAAATTGGAAAGATGGGATGGGGTCATCAATTTCTTTTGGTTTGGTAGAGATGTTAAAAAAAACTCCAACTTTTGATGGTGTTTGTGTAGCTTTAGTTGATCAGCCTTTACTAACTAAGTCTTTTTTGATGAAAATGATTGATTCATTTAATGTAACGGGAAAACATATAATTGTATCAAGTTCTAAAGATAATATTCAAGGTCCTCCAGTGTTATTTCCCAGCGTTTATTTTAATGAATTGATAAAGTTGAAAGGTGATTTTGGTGCTAAACAGTTAATAAGAGAGCAAGCAAATAAAATCAAACTAGTTTTCGGGGGTGATGAACTAATAGATATTGATACTCAAGAGGAATACAATAAATTTTTTGATAAAATCTAATTGCCCACCAAAGTTAAAAGCTTCCAGAAATGGAGGCTTTTTTTTGTAAAATAAAACCAACCATATTGCTATGATTGGTTTTATTTTTTTCAAAGAAAATCTATAGATTCCTTTAAGATTATTATTTACAAGGTTGGTTGTTGTCTTTCCATACTTTTCCTGGCTTACCACTTTCAGTATTTCCTTCACCATCTATATACTTTAAGCAAAGCACACCGTCTCCATTCTTATCTCTTTTTAAAATATTAGGGTTGTCTAAACGCCATCCTTCTTCTACGAAATCAGCAACTATCCATTCTGGAGGACATCCACAATCATTCCCTTCTTCTGGTGCTGGAGTTGTAAAAGAACTAAACCCAACAAATGCAATAGATACTGCTAATGCTGTACCACTTAAAAATTTCACTGTTTTTTTCATTGTATATAAAATTTGGTTATTAAATAAAATTCATTCCATTTGCCCCGTTAAAAAATAACGGCACAACAATTTGTTGTGGGGGTATTATGTATGAAATTAAAAGTCTGAATTGGGGACTAAAAAAAGTATCACAACTAGTCCAAATGTATAAACAAACATAACACTAATTTAATAAAATATACAAATAGCAATGGAATCCCTATAAATGGCTTATTTCTTAACGCATAAAGTATTATAACTACTTCGATTTGACAGTAAAAAGGTATAATCTTTAAGAATACAATAACTTAATCTTAGATTACACCTAAAAGCTTCCAGAAATGGAGGCTTTTTTTATGCAAAAAACATTCTCACTTCATCAGTTTTGTTGTTAAATCGACTCATACTTAAGCTTTTAAGGAGATATCTTGTATTTTTATTACCTTAGTGTTTTAATTTTAAAGATGAAAAAGGTATTCTCATTTGTAATAATGTTTTACTGTTTAAGTTTTTTTGGGCAAAATAGTACTAACAATAAGTTTAGGAGTTTAGACCAAAATTTTGTTAGTGAGTATGATGTTGATGTAAAGAAGATACTTCAAATAGATGAATTAGTATATCTAAAGAAAGATACGACTCTAATGACAGGTAGAGTGGTTAAATATAATAGAAAAGGAAAATTAAAAAGAGTAATTTTAGTTGTTGATGGGATGCCTGATGAATTGGGATGGATAGATGTTAATTTTAAAAACCCAGAACCAGGTGAAGATAAGTCAAATGGAAAGGGGAAAATTTTAACGGAAATATTGAAGTCGGTAGTAGAAAATAAATAAAACTATGAAACAGTTATTTACAATAATTATTTTTTTAGTGCCTTTGGTTTGTTTAGGGCCAGCTAAAAATGTATATAATATTGAAGAAACAGAGTCTATAGTCTATTTAAAAAGTGATTCTACTATAGTGACAGGTGAAATTATTGAGTATTTTGACAATGGTGATAAAAGGTCATTTGGTAATTATGCTAATGGTAAATTAAATGGGGTTAGGAAAATGTGGTTTGAAAATGGACAGGTAAGAGAGGAAAGAAGTTTTAAAGATGGTGTTGAATATGGAATATCAAAGGTGTGGCATGAAAATGGGCAGTTGGAAAGCGAATCCTACATTAAAGATGGCAAAAGAGAAGGGCTTACGCGAGGCTGGTATAATGATGGACAATTACATGGTAAATCTAACTTTATAGATGATAAAGAAAATGGATTAACAAAAGTATGGTATAAAAATGGGCAGTTAAATAGTGAAGTTTACTATAAAGATGGTAAAGAAAATGGGTTAACGAAATCTTGGCATGAGAATGGTCAGCCTCAAGGCGAGTCCAATTTTATTGATGGCATAATGGAGGGGTCAATGAAATCGTGGTATGAAAATGGACAATTAGAAACGGATGTAAATTTTAAAAACTCTAACCCAGAAGGACTAACTAGAGAATGGTTTATAAATGGAAAATTAAAGAGAAAGGCGACGTTTATAGATGGTAAAATGGATGGCGCTCATATTTTTTACAATGAAAATGGCTCCTTGGACAGAGAAGAAACTTGGAAAAATGGAGTGCAACAATAGAGTAAAACGAGTAGACTTTTCTTCTCTCAAAATGAGGTTTCTAGGAAATATGGAATGATCTCTAATTGCCCACCAAAGTAAATCCTATTAGAAATAGTAGGATTTTTTTATGCTTTATATCCGGTATTTAAAAATTAATTTAAAAGCTAATATGAAAGTAATGAGTTGGAAATTTAGATGTTAAACTATTTGAAATCAGTTAGATGCTTGTAATTATTTTTTTATATGTATATTAGTTGTCTCAATATACCTCAAAAGTTAGTTGAAGAACTTGAATTTCTTTTTTATAGTCTTCTCTACAACCCTACAACCCTACAACCCTACAACCCTACAACCCTAAAACCCTGCAATCCCTGTTGATTAAACCCCGGTTAAAAGTGAATATTAATTTTTTAATATATTTTTTTACTAACCTAAATTTTAATTATTATGAGGAAATTTATTTTTTACCTGTTACTGTTAACCGCCATTTCAATTAATGCGCAGGAATCTTATTTTACAATCTACAATTTTAGTGTGGAACCGCAGAATGAAGCCACCGTGTATAAATTGGTGAATGACTATTATTCGACCAATAAAACGGAAGGTGTAACCGTTTCTTTTTATGAAAACCATTTCAATGATAATGGAAATAATTTCACTCACTCTATCGTTTTCTCTGGCTCGTTTGATGATATAGGGAATATGTACTCCTTAGGCAATAATGACGCCTGGAATCTTTTTCTGACCAAGGTAAACCAACACATCAAAGAAGGTTTTAGTTCTGCAATGGGAACGAGTATTGCTAGTTATGGAGATGTTGATACGAGTCACCCAGTACAAAAATATATTCTACTTCATGTAGAAGATGGAGACGCTTTTGATGCAGCTTATAAAGTGTTCAATTCTAAACACAATCCAGATGGTAGGATTACCATGATGGGAAATATCACAGCAGGGCAGTCGCCTTATGGTGAAAATCGTTGGGTGGTTAATGGGTTTAAGGATTTTAAAGCAGCAATTGGTGGGGCCAATAAATTACTATCAGAGCAAGCCTTAGAAGAAAGAGGTAAAGGGTGGGATGAGTTTAGGTCTACTCATGGTGGTGTAACGCTGGTAAGAACTGGATTGCGTGTCTTACTGGGGCAATGGTAATTTTTAAACTCGCATGAAAGAATCACTGATATTGGTATGCAACCAAATTTGATAATAAAAAAAGTTTAAAATCTATTTTTGGTAATAAAAACGAAACAGTGATTAGCAAAGCCTATGTTGCTTGGCTAATTTTAGAAGACTGCACTATAGGATTATAATTCAATAAACAGATTGGCAATTACAAATTATAATTTTTGAGGAATTCTTCGAAAGACATTGGAATTAATTTCCTTGAAATTTGGTGTTTTTTGTAGGTCTTATAATTTTTTTTTGCAAAAGTTATGACCTCATTACTGTTGTTAATTTCGACTTCTAATAAACGATGCACAATAAAAAATGAGAATTAATAATTATAAATTATTTCTCATAGCATTTAAAGGGTTGAATTTGAGTAAAATGAGTTAATTGTGCAAAAGAAAAACGAATACTTGATGAAAATGTTAAAAGCCACTTGAAAATTTATTTGTACTTTTAAATGGTAGGAATAAAAACCTACATCTTTTTCATAGCAATTTTCCCATCTAAGTAATTAGGTGGGTTTTTTTGTGTGTTAAACTTTCATATGAAAGAGGTCATTTTTTTTTAATTAAAATAACTAAACTATTGGCTTAAGGTTTATTACAATTAACTACTTTATTTAAGTAACCAAGTGTCTCAAATATAATAATTTATATATTTGCTATGTAAATAAGTTGTACCCACAAGTTTAAAAAAAAGAAAAGATGAAATTAGAAAAATTTTGCTATGGAATAGCGGTCGTGTTATTGGTTTTTGGAATTCAAAGTTGTAGTGATGCAAGTTCTTCTTCATTGAATGATGAAGATTCTAGAATTCAGTTGGTTTTAGTTGATGCTCCAGGAGATTATTTAGAAGTGAATGTTCAAATTATAGATATTCAGTATAACAGTATAGACGATGAAGAAGGTTGGAAAAGTTTTACACCACAAAGTGGCTACCCAATTGATGTTAATTTAACAGAGTTAATCGCTGGTAATAGCCTATTATTAACTGATGAGATTATTCCATCAGGCATGTTGAAACAAATCAGATTGGTTTTAAGTGATGATAATTATTTAGTTATTGAAGAAGAAAATGGTGAGCCTTCTGAGCCAATCCATTTAAAAACTCCTAGTGCTCAACAATCAGGATTGAAATTAAAATTAGATGAGGAATTGGAACCTGGATTTTCATATACTTTTATTCTAGATTGGGATGTAGATAAATCCATTGTAAAAGCAGGGAATTCTGGAAACTATAATTTAAAACCAGTTATTAATGTAAATGCTGAGGTGAATTCAGGAACTCTTAAAGGGAGTGTTATTGGAAAAATTAATCCAGAAGATTCAGAATCAGTTGCACTTGAAGGTGTTTTGGTTGAGGTTTTTTCTGTTGATGATTTAAATAATTCAGTAAGTTCTACCCAAACTGATGATAGGGGAGATTTTATGTTTCAAGGTTTGGCTGGTGGATCTTATGTGTTAAAAATAATGCATTTGGGCTATTTAGATTATGAATCAGAAATAGTTCCTGGTATTTTAATTGAAGTAGGAATGATTAATGAATTGCCAAATAGTATAGAATTATTATTGGCAGATTCCTTAAAAGGGACAGTGGTTGGAAAATTATTACCAGATGATTTAAACCCAGTTACTTTAGGAAATGTAACGGTTGAATTGTTTGACGCAGTTGATTTGGATAATGCTTTATCTTTCGATGTCACGAATGTTGATGGAGTATTTTCATTCCAAGGATTGGCAACGAATTCATATGTTTTAAAAATAGTGCATGAGGGTTATCAAAATTATGAATCTTCATCAATTGATGTTGAATATGGAGTTTTGAATGAGTTAACTGAAAATATAGAATTACTATTGGTGCAATAGTAATTAGTAGTTGCTGAAGAATAATCTAAATGCTTGTTTTTATATTTTGTATTTGTTTAGTTGATATTTTTTTTGATAATGAGATATTAATATGTGCCTGAATCACAATATATTATATTATTTATTGTATATTAGATAATTATTAAGACTTATATATTAGATGTCTAATCTTGACATTCCTAATAGTCTAGTGGAACCCCCGAATTATTTTTATTATGTAAGTTTTACTTCAAACGAAGTAAACTGATTTGTATTTTTTTGAAATTTAAATATTTAGGTTATGAAAAGGATTAGTTGCGTTTTAATATTACTCTTATTGATTATTTGTGGATGTAGTTTGGATGATTCATTTGAAGCACAGGATTTAAATGAAAACAACACCGAATATACAGGAGATAATAGTGATAAAGGAAATCAAAGAAACAATTTTAAGCAATGGTCTTGGGAAGAAGTAAATTCAAATGCTTCTTGGAGTGCAAGGGCAGGGTTAAAGGTTGTGAATCACAATGGAGAATTTATTTTAATGGGAGGAAGAACGCCATCAAACCCATTCGATTTACAACCTCCAGTTCCAGGAGCCTCTATGATTTGGGGAGACGTATGGAGTAGTACTGATTATGGAGAGAGTTGGGATAATATTCTTGAAACTGATGATCAAAGTCATTGGCCAGCACGAGCATATTTTCAAGCATTAAGTGACGGTGAATATGTTTATTTAATGGGAGGTCAAAATTTTAATATTGTACCCAATAATGGCCCTTTCGGACCACCACTTATTGCCAGTTCAGACTTTTTTAATGATGTATGGAGGAGTCCGGATGGTGTAAATTGGACTAAATTAACATCTAATGCAGGTTGGAGTGGCAGAGCAGGCTTGAGTGCTGTAATGTTTAATGATGAAATTTATGTAATGGGAGGATCTGTAAACGACGATTCATCTATTACTCCGAACGGACCTGCGCGTATTTATTATAATGATGTCTGGAAATCTTCAAACGGCATAGATTGGCAACTACTAACAGATAATGCCCCTTGGGCGCCCAGAGCTGGAGGGATTGCTGTTGTTAAAGGTGATTATATCTATATGATTGGTGGTGAAGATGGATTTATTTGTAATGCACAGACGGTGAGATGTCCTCCTTATTATAATGATGTTTGGAGATCAACGGATGGACAGAATTGGGAATTAGTTACTGAATCAAGTGAATGGCAAGCAAGACCTGGTCATCAGGTAATAGTTTCGCAAAACAAATTTGTATTATTCGGCGGTTTCGGATTAGGACCTGATATAACTGTTGCATCCAATCCAATGGATATATGGATAAGTAATAATGGAAAAGTTTGGAAAAAGGTAAGTAGTTCTCCTTGGAATGCAAATTCACCATCTGACATCAAATATGATTTTGACGTAGTTTTAGTAAAAGGAAAAAAGAATAAATCAGATATGATATTTACATTTGGAGGGGATAGAGAAACATTTAATTTTTTAGACTTTTCGAATTACTTGAATGTAGATAATGATGTTTGGAAATTTTCTTACTAAGGGTTGATGTGTCTTAAAAGTATTTTTAATGCTCATTGCCACCAAAGTAAATCCTACTAGAAATAGTAGGATTTTTTTTGATTTTTGAGCCTTCTTAAAAACTGTATTTATACACTAATTTATCTCAATTCATTGTTCTTGATTATATCAATCATAAATCTGAATTAATGAGTTTATCTTTTTTTTTCATCATCAAGTTCATATCTTTAAAAATCAAACTAAAGAATTAATGAAAAAACAAAACTTTAAAAACCATTCACGTCTTGTTCCAGGCTATCATTTTTTAGGAGGCACTTTGCTGTTACTCTTATTTGTAGGATCAGTAGTAAACCTTATTGTTGGAAATAGTGAGAACTTATACAATGCTACTTTGTTGGTCTTAATTAGTATTCTTTTGGTTATTGTAGCATTTTATGCTCGTGTCTTTGCCTTAAAAGCACAGGATAGAGCCATTAAGGCGGAAGAAAATTTTCGTCATTATATATTAACAGGGACTCCATTAAGTAAAGATTTAAGAATGCGTCAAATTATTGCATTACGTTTTGCATCTGACTCCGAATTTCAAGAGTTGGCAAAGTTGTCTGTAACGGATAATTTGTCTGAGAAAGAAATTAAGAAACGGATTAAAGATTGGAAACCGAATACATATAGAGTGTAATTATGAAAAAAATATCAGTTGTGTTGTTGCTTCTACTTAGCATTCAGTTGAATGCTAAAACGAATATCGAAAAAAAGACTATAGAGTTTCCATCAAAAGATGGATTAAAAATAACGGCAGATTTTTATGAAGTAGAGAACGCTAAAGGAATGATTTTGCTTTGTCATCAAGCGGGATATAGCAGGGGAGAATATTTGGACACAGCGAAGAAAATAAATGCATTAGGGTATTCTTGTTTGGCTATTGACCAACGATCGGGTAACGAAGTAAATGGAATAGAAAATGAAACGGCTAAGCGAGCCAACGAAAAAGGGTTAGCTACAAATTATATAGATGCTAAAAAAGACGTTGAGGCTGCGATCGACTTCTTGTATTCTCGAAATAACAATCGGCCTATTTTAATAGTTGGGAGTTCGTATTCGGCCTCATTGGTATTACTTGTTGGTAATGATAATGATAAAGTGAAGGCAATTGCTGCATTTAGCCCTGGTGAATACTTAAAGGGGATTAATGTAACAGAATCTATAACTTCCATGTCGAAACCAACTTTCGTGACTTCTTCGCGCTCTGAAACACCAAAAGTTGAAAAGTTGATTCAAGGGATTAATCAACAATATGTAAGCCATCATAAACCGATTGAATCAGGAATACATGGTTCCCGCGGGTTATGGGAATCTACACCAGGGCAAGACGGATATTGGAAGTCCTTTAAGAGTTTTTTAAAGCAAGTAAATTAGATTACTCAGCCTTAAAATTCCATAATTGACCAATGGTTTCGCCACCTTTATCATCTTTAACTACGATTTTCCAATAATAGGTGTTTCCGGCAGTAATAGAAGCGGTATATGTTGTTTGATCAGAGTTCTCTAGTACTTTTGACGGATTGTTTGAAGTCCCAAAATAGACATCAAATGTTAACGGGTCATTGTCTACATCACTTGCGCTCCAAGATAAATCTACTGTACTTGAATTTATACTCGCATTTAATTCAGGCGAAATAAGAGTTGGCGCGTAAGGTACATGATTAGAAACACCTTCACCTTCGGTAAAATATTTACGCGTAGTTGCATAAGAACTGTAAGCATTTTTACTGTCCTTTGCTCGTACTCTCCAGTAATATGCCTTTCCTTTTAATAATGATAAGGAATGTTTAATGGAAGACGTAGTGGCATTTTGAACGTTTTCACTAAAGGAGTCATTTGTCGCAGTCTGTAATTCATAAGAAATAACGTCTCCATTCGGGTCGGTAGATGCGTTCCAAATAAATTCTAAGGGGTTTTCTGTACATAATAATTCATCAGATGGGTATGATAAAACTGGAGTCGATGGGGCCTCGTTTTCAGGAGGAGTTACTGGAGGCGGTGTATCACTATCTGAACCACCACATGCTAAGGTTAACACTATTAAAACTAATAGGTATAAGTAGTTTTTCATTGTTTAATTAATTTAGTGGTTACTGGTGTCTCTAATAAAATGGTTGCTATATAAAAACCTGAAGGTTTATCACTTAAATCAAGCGTAATGAATCCATTTGCGATGGAATAGACTTTATTAATTAGTACTTGTTGTTGCATATTGGTAACTATAACTGTTGCCTCTTGTAAATCTGTTGATGTTGCTATTCTAGTAAGACCGCTGGTCGGGTTTGGAAAAGCAACAACACCATTAGAAATTGGAAAATATTTTTCTAGAATTCCTTCACATGTTAAGGCAGTTGATACCGAAATTTTATCTCCGTTTGTGACATTTAATTCTATGTAAGTTTCAGATGTATTCATAACATCTTTACCATTTATGCTTATTGTATACGGAGCAGTTCCTTGTGTTATTTGAACTTTGGCGGTTTGACTACTTTTAGAAGATTTGGATGACAGTATTTTTCCTGTTATTTCTTCGGCTTCATCAACCGTAATATTAAAACATTGCTCATAATTGGCTTCTTCTAGCAATGTTATACAGACTTCATACGTACCAGATGCTAAATTCGAAATTAAAAAATCAGAAGTGAAATCATAATTTTGGCCATCGATTGCTGCAGTATAACTATAAGCTTCTTTTGTAGTGATGCTAATTTCTCCATTGCTCTTATTCAAACATGTTTCTCCTGTTGCCAGAATGTTAAAATTGTCATGTGCTAAGGAAAACTCAAGATCGTTTAATTTTGAAGTCGTATAAATCCTATATTCACCCGGAGCAAGTGTTATTGCTTCTGTCGGGTTATCTACGTTTATTTTTGAACCATTAAAAACACGATACCAAATTCCTGTTAATGGAAAATTAGGGTTAACTGATTTCGATACTATATCGAAATTGGCAATAACAACGGCATCCAAATCACCAGCATTATCGTTTAAATTAATACGTTTAACCAATCCTGAAACATCTAAACTAAAATCATCCGTATTAAATGTAGAAGGATATAAATGCTTTAATTCAATCATTTTTGCAGTTACATCAAAAAGATGGGTTCTATTGTTGTCTTGATCATAACCCAAGGTCCAAGCATCGGGTTTTCTATCTAGTCTGCAAGAACCATCTGTTATATCACTTTCGCAATTGATACTTTTATCATATCCCAATTCTCCAAATTGCCAGATCATTTTTGGTCCTGGTACGGCATAGAATATTGCAGTTGCTGCTTCTTGTCTTTTTAAAGCCGTATTTAGAACTGTAACGTCGTAATCGTCGTTAGATTTACCATATGTTAAATTCTTAACCATTAAGCGTTCTTCATCATGGCTTTCCATATAGCCTACAACATTTGGTTCGTTCCATCCTCTATTTTTATAAGATAGCCATGATACATCAGAATCATTTGCAAATCCCATCGTGTTCTGATTGAATGAATGGTTCATATTTCCCCATAGCATTATACCATAATTTGCGAGTTCTGCTTCCTCGTCGTTATCCGACAAATGCTCAAAAATGACATAGGGTTCATTTCCGGGATCGTTTGCCCAAACATGATCGGCATAATTCTTTAAATTTTCAATTCTTTCAGCATCATATGCGCTAGCCCAATTGTTTTCTCCGTAATATAACGTGTTAGAAAAACCTTTGGTAAAATCAAATCTAAATCCGTCTATATTATATTCCTCCATCCAGAAATCCAAAACATCTTTAAAGAAGTCTACGGTGTAATCAGATTCATGGTTAAAATCATAGCCCCAATGTGCGCTGGTATTATCTACAAGATTATGATTTTGGTTATAAAAAGGACTGTCAGCGCTCGGTTTAGAGCCATCCCAATACATTTGCAATAATGGAGACTGACTATATGAATGGTTAAAAACAACATCTGTTAATACTGCAATTCCACGTGCATGGCAAGCATCTACAAACGCTTTAAAATCATTTTTGGTACCATAGGCCTTATCCAATGCCATATAATATGAAGGATTATAGCCCCAACTATCATTTCCTTCAAATTCGTTTACAGGCATCAATTCAATTGCATTTACGCCAAGGTTTTCTAAATAATCTAAATGTGTTTTAGCTTCGTTAAAAGTGTCGCTATCTGTAAAATCTCTAATCAACATTTCGTAGATAACCAAGTTGTCTTGAGCAGGTTTTGCAAATGTTGGATGTTGCCAAACATATTCTTCATCATTTATTTTAAATGTTGAAACAATTCCTGTTGTTTTACCTGTTGGGTAGTCAATGAGATTTGGGTAGGTACTATCAGGAATATATTGGTCGTTGTTAGGATCCAATACTTTTAAGGCATATGGGTCTGCTATTTTAATTTCGAAATCAATATAATATTGATACGTGTATTCTAATTCTAGGTCTAATCCAGTTATAGTTGTCCAAAAATAATCACCATCTTTTTTAAGTTGATAGGTGTCGTTTAATTCCCAATCGTTAAAATCACCTAATAAAAAAACATCAGTTTTATTTGGTGCTAATAATACAAACGAAATTGTACCGTCTCCATTATCATTATATCCATTTGATAGGCCAGTTGGTAATGGTTCGTTTACAGTTGTGCTTTTAACATAAGTATTTACAATATGTTCGGTAGTTTCCCCGTCTTTAGAGGCTACTACTTTAATTTCATGATTTCCCTTTGTTATAAAAGTAAAGGGAACTTCTATGTTTTTTGTGTTTAAGGCAGTTTGTTGAGAGACGTTATCTACGAATAATTCTAGATCTGCATCTACAGAACTTTCTGCGCTAATTGTTGTTGATTGATTTAATTCAAATACAGAACCATCTATCGGGTTGGTTACTGTTACATTTAAACCTGCTTCAAAAACATCAATCGATAAATCGGAGGTTTGGGTTCCGCCATCTGCAGCTCTAAATACAAACCAAAGCTTTGTCACAGCATCTGATGTATTTATTGCATAGTATGAAAAAACATCTGGTGTAATTTGAAGTTCATATAAATTACCAGAGGTTTTAGTTAAGGAAGGTTGATTGGTGTTATTACCCCAATCTCCAATTACATTTTCCCACTCTTCACCATTCACTGTAGCGCCGGTATGGGCATATATGGTTCCTGAATGACCGTCTAATGGTGTGCCCGTAGCATCAAAAATAACGGTAAATCCTTCGGTCACAATTGGTATTGAAGGACTAGTAGTTACTTGCCCTATTGCAAGTTGAAATGAAATTGATAAAATTATCAGGAGTAATTTTTTCATATTTGATATTATAAAAAAGGGTTGCTTATGTATGAAAATAAACAACCCTTTAAAAAACTAATTAAATTTATTCTATAGTATAAGTAGGTGCGTCTGGGTTTACAAAACTTACAGATATATTATAGGTTCCTGCGGTAGCTGGAATATTATCTCCTCCGTTTTCCATTACACCATCTAAACCTGTATCACCAAAGTTTAACCCCCAATCATTATTGGCTCTAATTTTCCATTCTCCGTCTACTAAAGTAACACCGTTTAGAATCCAAACTTCGTCATTAGTACTCCAATCACGGGTAAATTGCACATCAGGACCATCCCATCCATTAGGAGTTGCACTTCCTACGGCTCCCCAGATATATTGAATTTCTTCCATCGAATAGGTCAAGTCATCAAAATTTGCTGTAACAATATAGATTCCGGCGGAAACCGCAATATTAGCGCCCCCATTTTCTAAGGTACCATCAGCACCATCATCTCCATAATTGGTTCCCCAATCATTGTTTAATCTAAATTTCATTTCACCATCAGTCAATTCAACAATCGCTCTCCACTGATCTGAATATGGATCATAAGTTAGTTGCGCATCTGGTCCATCCCAACCGTTTGGTGTAGCATCTCCTACCAGTCCCCAAGTATAAGATTCCATTGTATAAGTCAAATTATTTAGGTTCATTTCTATTTTGTAAGAACCTGCTGTTACAGCAATATTTGCTCCACCTTCATCTAAAGTTCCATCGGCACCATCATCTCCATAATTCAAATCCCAGGCATTGTTTTCTCTAAATTTAATTTCACCATCAATTAAATTAACATACGCAACCAAAACACCCGCTTGATCTGTAGTGTAGAAAGGTAGATCTGGAGTTGCGCCCCAATCATTTGCCGCTGATCCAACAACACCCCAATTGGTAGATAAATCTAATTTATCTTCGTATGCAGTTGCATTTAGAACAGAAATACTCGACTCAATAGAATTGTAGTCTCCTAATTCAGCAATAACTTTTATATTGACATCTGCTGGCATATCTTTTTCGAACCCAAGGTTTAAAAGATGACTGTTTAATTGGCTAGTAGTAAGAGATACTTCTAAATTAGAACCAGCTGTAATTGAAGCTGCTGCAGAGAAATCTCCATCAGCATTGTCTATAAGAACCTTATAAATTGGAGCAGCACTATAACCAAAATCTGGTCGTGCCCAAGTTATTTTTAAGGCTTCTGCATCTGGTGTTGCAGGGTCTAAAACTACACTCGAAGAAGATAAACTAACATCAACAGTAGCACTTGAATTTAATGTAACAATGTCATCATCATTAGAGCAACTAATAAGCATAATAGGTGCTACTAATAACATGAATATTTTATATGTTAAATTTTTCATTTTTTTCATTTTTAAAAATTAATAGCCCGCGTTTTGAGTAAGATTTGGATTTGCATTCAAATCAGTAGCTGGAATAGGGTATAAGTCTAAATGACCTGGAGTTGCTGTTCCTTCTGCAATACCACCTTTCCAAGGCCATACATAATCGCCTCCAGAGAATTTACCATATCTAATAAGGTCAGTTCTTCTATGTCCTTCCCAATATAATTCTCTTGCTCTTTCGTCCAAGATTAAATCTAAATCTAATGAACTTACAGTTTCAGGGTTTCCTGCTCTCATTCTAATATCATTAAAATAAGTTACGGCCATTCCTTCACTACCGCCAGCACCTCCACGTAGTACAGCTTCTGCATACATTAGATAAATATCTGCCAATCTAAATAATGGGAAATCTGTATCTGTAAAGTTTCCAGAAGAATCAGCTCCTGGTACGCCATTTCTATCTACGTTTTTAAACTTGGTAATAGCATATCCATCCGTAAATGTTGAAACATCTTCAATCTCTTTATTCTGCCCATCTGTATGGAATAAAGCTCTTCCATCTCCAATAGGGGCAATTGTATAAGTATTCGCATTAAAATCAACTGTAATTTTATATGCTCCAGCAGAAACAACCATATTATCTCCTCCGGGTTCTAAAGTGCCATCAGCACCTGTATCTCCAAAGTTGTTAGTCCAGTCATTATTCTCTCTAATTTTCCACTCTCCATCTGTAAGAGTAACAAAAGTTTCAAAAACATTTGCCGTTCCAGTTTCATGTAAAGTTACATCTGGTCCATCCCATCCGTTAGGAGTGGCATTACCAACTAATCCCCAAGTAGAAACTGGGCCCAATCCTGCTTGTAAATCTCCAAGGTCTATCTCAAATAAATCTACTAAAGCGCTGGTAGTTCTGTTACCACCCCAGCCTCCGTTAATTCCGAAGTCCGCTGGAGACATTGATCCTCCTACAGCAGCATGAATTAAGAAAGTAGTTCCACCATAAGACTGTGTACGTAGCCCATCAAATGCGATAGGGAAAATTACACCGTTTGCCATATGGTTATCTGCTAAAAACAAATGTTCGTATTCTGCTTCTAATGCATACCCAGCATTGATAACTTTGTTTGCGTAAGTAATACACTCAGTAAATTTATTTTGACTTGTATAAACTTCGGCATTTAAATAAATTTTTGCCAATAAAGACCAAACACCTGCTTTATCTACTCTAGCATATTCATTTGTTCCTGGGTCCATTAAGGTGTTTTCAATAGCTAATAATTCGCTTTCAATAAAAGTGAATAAATCTGCTCTACTGATTTGCTCTGGGAAAATGAATCCAACTTCATCTTCTTCCGTTACAAAAGGAACATTTCCATATAAATCCATTGCATGCGCATAACTCAAAGCTCTTAAAAATCGAGCTTCATCTCTATACAATTCAACTTCAGCACGTAATTGCCCTTCAACACCTCTAGCATCTAATAAATCTGGAGTTGTTTGTCTTAAAAACGCGTTTGCAGAAGTAATTTGATAAATTATTCTATCATATAACGCTCTAATGAATTCATTTCCATCAGTCCAACTATGATTGTGGTAATCTGGTAAACTACCATCAGCCCAACCAATAATGGCTTCGTCAGTTGTTACTTCTTGCGCTAACCAGTATTGTCTTAAATATTGGCTAAACCCTTCATCAATACCCGAGATATCAGGTAATCCGGCAGGTCCTTGTTGTCCACTAATGGCTAAACCGGCATAAACTTTTGCCAAAACTTGTTTATAGGCAGAAGGATCTTTAAATAGATCTTCGGCTAATGTAATATCATTATCCTTAGGCACGGTGTCCAAGTCATCTATACATGAGGTAAGCGAGAATAAGAATATAAACGCACCTGCAAATAATATTTTAAAAGAATATTTTTTCATCTTAATTTAATTAAAAGTTTAAGTTAACACCCAACGTATAAATTCTAGGTCTCGGATAGTTGTTTCCATCTATTCCTCCAAAAACTTCAGGGTCTATACCTTCATAATCTGTAATAGTCAATGCATTTTGCACCGTTCCATTCAGTCTAAACGTTGTGTCTTGTCCTAACAAACCACCAAAATTGTATCCAATTCCTAGGTTATCTAATTTTGCGAATGAAGCGTCTTGAACATAGTAATCTGATAAATATCTAGCTGTTCCTCCATTTACAAATTCTGTTTCCAATACATTTCCAACACCATTGGAAATAACTTGAGGGAATGCTTGGTTTAATAATTGTTGTTGGAAACCTAAGCTAGAGTCAACATTGTTATATACATAGTTTCCGAAACTTCCTCTCCAAGACATTGTAAAGTCCCAATTTTTGTAGTTGAAATTTGTGTTAAAACCAAATGTTAAATCAGCAACAGGACTTTCATATCTATATCTGTCATCTAATGTAATTTCTCCATCACCGTTTCTGTCTACATAAACGTCTTCCAATGGTTTTCCATTTTCGTCATAAACTTGTTGGTAAACGAAGAAAGTACTAGGAGTATATCCGACAGAATGTATTTGGGCAGTGTTTCCAACACCTCCAGAAAACCCTCCTGTTGGTACACCATCATAGTCGTCACTATCATTAGTCGTTAAACCAGTGATTTCTGTATCATTCCATGTGACATTTAATCCTAAATCTAATAACATGTCTTCAGTTTGAATTACTGCTCCATTCAATGCAACTTCAACCCCTGTGTTTCTCATAGATCCTATATTAGCATTTCCTGCATTTGACAATGAAGAACCACCTGGAAAAGGAATAAAGTTTAATAGATCATCAGTTTCTCTGATGTATCCATCTATACTACCACTTAATCTGTCGTTAAAGAATCCGAAATCTACACCAATATTATACGTTGTAGTTTCTTCCCATTTTAAAGTTGAGTTAAATGGTTCTGCTCTATAAGTTTGAATAAAACTATCGCCAAATTGATATTGTGCTGTACCTGTACTTGCTAAATAAGTCTGAATGGCAGGGTAGAAGCTTCCAATATCTTGTTGTCCAGTAATACCCCATCCTAATCTAAGTTTTAAATTTGAGAAGGTATTAGTATCATTCATAAAATCTTCTTCTAATAGTTTCCATGCAAAAGCCGCAGAAGGGAAATTACCCCATCTGTTCGCTTCGCTGAATCTAGAAGAACCATCTCGTCTGTAGGTTACAGTTAATAAATACTTATCAGCATAAGAATACTTTAATCTTCCGAAGAATGATTGAAGATTCAATTCATTGTAGTAATCAGACATTTCTGAAATAGTTGGGTCTTGTAAGTTACCGATGCTTGAGCCTTTATTAATAAAGTTTTGATATGAATAACCAGCCGTTGCATCAACTCTACTATTGATAGACTCTAAGTCTTTAGCATAGTTAAAATAAAAGTCCATTAATTTGTTATCCTTCTTTTGTTCATAAGTAGACTCGTTACCTAAATTCGTGCCATCTGCCAATACTGTTGTTGCAGAAACATTTGACATGGTGTTTGTACCCTTACTAGAAGAATTGTCAAGACCCATATTTAGGTTTGCCTTTAATTCTGGTAAAAAATGAAACGAATAATCGAAAACTATATTTCCAATAAAACGTTGTACGTTCGATTTATTTTCTCTTAAATCTAATAATGCAACTGGATTTCTTGGAGCACCAACAGTAATAGGATTCCCAGTACTTTCATCTACCCATTCATAATATCCTCCGTATTTTGATCCATTCCAAACTGGTTGCGTTGGGTCAAATGCAATCGCATTTCCGATGGCTCCAGTATCTGCGAATTGGTTGTTGATTAGAGCAACTTTTGAATTGATATCTACCTTTAAATGATCGTCAAAAAACTTAGAACCTATATTTAATGCATAGGTTGCTCTTTCCATTTCCGATGATTTTAAAGTACCTTCTAATTTAGTATAACCTATAGATCCTCTAACATCAACTCTATCGCTACCTCCAGAAAGACTTAAAGCATGGTCTGTACCCATGGCTGTTTGAAAAATTTCATCTTGCCAGTTTGTTGTTGCGTTTCCTAATAATGCAATATCAGATGGTGTTCCGTTTGCGTTTACATAATCAATAAAATCAGTTGTAGATAAGGCGTCAACAAATTCTATATTTTCATGTACAGATACGTTTCCACTATAGTTCGCTTCTAGATCGCCACTTCTACCTTTTTTTGTTGTGATAATTACAACTCCATTCGATGCTCTTGAACCATAAATGGCCGTTGCAGATGCATCTTTTAAAATAGAAAATGACTCTATATCATTTGGGTTAACAAGGTTTAAAGGATTTCTTGCTCCGGATACGCCGTTATTATCAACAGGAACTCCATCAATAACAATTAAAGGACTGTTTGATGCATTTAAGGAAGCACCACCTCTAATACGAATTGTACCTCCTGATCCAGGAGCACCTCCGCCTTGTGTAACTTGTACACCAGCAACTCTACCAACTAAAAGTTGTTCTGCTGAAGCTGTTGCACCTTTATTAATGTCATCCGCTTTTACTGAGGCAATAGAACCTGTCGCATCTTTTACAGTAGTAGTACCATAACCGATAATTACAACTTCATCTAAGGCTTCAGAACCTTCTTCTAATTCTACGTTAATGTTGTTGTTCGTTCCAACAACGATTTCGATTGTTTTGTAACCTAGAAAAGAAAAAGAAAGGATATCTCCTTCATTTACATCATCTAGGGTATAGTTTCCATCAAAATCTGTAGAAGTTCCACGAGTTGTTCCTTTTATAATTACATCGACTCCCGGTAATCCTTCACCAGAAGATTTTTCAGTAACTGATCCACTTACGGTTTGCTGGGCAAACGAAAAGATTGGAAGCATAAAAAGAACGATTAATATTCTTAAGTTTTTCATGTAGTTTTGAATTAAATAAATTTTAGTTTTTAAAAGTTAAACAATTGTACTAAATCTCGAATTTCACCTTGTGAAGCTATATCTTAATTATATTCTTAACAATTTTTTAATATTTAAACGGGTTACGAAAACGTTATAGTTTTAATAACTTATGCACGAAAACGTTGTAGTAAAATTGTAGTAAATTGTCTTTATTGTACAATATATTATCTGATAAGATAGAATTGTTTAACTCTTTTTTATTGATGGGATTGTTAAATTTAACGTTATATTTGAAAAGAATTCTAGATTAAATAATGCGACCAAAAATTACTCTTAAGAAAATAGCAAAAGAGTTTGAAGTCTCTATTTCAACCGTTTCGAAAGCGTTGAAGGATAGTAATGAAATAAGTAAAGATTTAAGGGAGAAAATTCAAGCATTTGCCAAGTTATATAATTACAAACCTAATAGTTTAGCGGTTCGATTACAAAACCAACAAACAAAGGTAATTGGTGTTGTTGTTCCTGATATTGTGCATCATTTTTTTTCTATGGTAATAAGAGGCATAGAGGAAGTAACAAACAAGCGAGGGTACAATGTTATGATATGTTTATCAAATGAATCTTTTGATAAAGAAGTGATGAATATTGACATGTTTACCAATGGTAGTGTAGACGGACTGATCGCTTCAATATCAAAAGAGACGCAAAGGAAAAACGATTATAGTCATTTTAAAAACTTATTGGAAGATGATTTTCCATTGGTGATGTTTGATAGAATTAATGAAGACTTTAATTGTGATAAAGTTATAATTGACGATGTTAGTGGAGCAATGAATGCTACGAGTCATCTTATAGAAACTGGATGTGAAAAAATTGCATTAGTTACTACTCCAAATGAAATTACAGTAGGTGCTCTTCGTAAGAAAGGTTATGTTAAAGCATTACAAAGTCATGGGTTAGAGGCGGATACTAATTTAATGGTTGAGGTAAACGAAAAGCAAAGTATTCGGGAGCAAATTGAGGAGCTTTTTGATAGAAATGTGCCTGATGGTATTTTTGCTGTTAATGAAGTCTATGCAGTTACAGCGATGAATGTTGCACGGGAGAAAGGTTTTAAGATTCCAGAAGATATTAGTGTGATCGGATTTACAGATGGACCAATTTCACAACTTGCTTTGCCTCCTTTAACTACGGTGGTTCAGCATGGATTTACAATGGGAAAACAGGCCGCAGAATTGCTATTAGACCGTATTGAAAGTAAGGAAGACATCCAGCCACAAAAAATTGTCTTGTCTACTAATTTAAAGATTAGAAAATCCACAAAAAGTGTTTAAAGAATTTTGATTTAGAAAATTATTTCTATATTTGACCCACAAAAGTAATTTCACAATTTACTAAATTTCGACTTCACACCATTGAATTTAAGGCTTTCAGTCAATATAGTTCAATAGAATTTTAATACATATTTACCGATGAAAAAACAGAAACTAAGTTTCTGGGAAATCTGGAACATGAGTTTTGGGTTTCTTGGAATTCAATTTGGATTTGCGTTACAAGGAGGTTTTATGTCCCGAATTTTTCAAACACTTGGGGCAGGAAAAGAAGAAATTCCATTATTGTGGATTGCAGCTCCGTTAACAGGACTGATAGTACAACCAATTATTGGTTATTTAAGTGATAAAACTTGGCACCCGAGGTGGGGTAGAAGAAGACCTTACTTTTTAATTGGGGCAGTACTCAGTTCTTTAGCATTATTTTTTGTGCCGCACTCACCAACGCTATGGGTAGCAGCAGGATTTTTATGGATTCTTGATGCATCCATAAATATTTCTATGGAACCCTTTAGAGCATTGGTTGCTGATAAATTAGATGAATCACAACGATCTTATGGATTTGTTGTTCAAACATTGATTATTGGAATTGGAACTTGGGTGGCAAGTAATTTACCATGGTTGATTTCTCAATTAGGTGTGAGCAACTCCGCTGAATCAGGTGTTGTGCCAATGTCAGTGAAAATTGCATTTGCAATAGGTGCATTAGTTTTTCTTGTGAGTATTTTATATACCGTTTTCACAACTACTGAATATCCGCCTGAGGATATGGAAGAGTTTGAAAGAGAAAAGAAAGCCTCTAAAAATACCTTTATCAAAGATATAGTAGCCAATATTGGTAGCATGCCATTAACTATGAAAAAATTAGGAGTAATTCAGTTTTTCTCATGGTTTGCATTTTTTACCATGTGGAGTTTGGCAAACCCTGCTTTAACAGAGCATGTTTTTGAAAATCCGGCTCCTATCGAGGCAAACTACGATTTAACAATGCCTGCTCAAGCAGAAGCATTTGACATTGCGAATACGGCATTTCAAGAATCATCAAATCTTGTTGGTTCTGCAATGGGAGTGTACGGATTATCTTCGATGGCTTTTGCGTTAATATTAGTTTTTTACACTTCTAAACGTAGAATCAATCGAAAATTAGTTCATATGGGATCTTTAATTCTTGGAGGAATAGGTTTCTTAATGATGAACTTTATTTCACCAGAAAACCTTAAGTATTGTTTTGTTTTAATCGGATTTGCATGGGGAAGTATTTTATCAATGCCATATGCCATGCTGTCGAGTTCGGTAGATCCTAAAAAGATGGGAGTTATCATGGGAATCTTTAATATGTTTATTGTAATTCCACAAATTATCGCAGCATTAGGAGGAATTAATTTTGTTTCTGGATTGTTGGGAGATGCTCCAATCAACGCTATGTTGGTGGCAGGATTTAGTTTAATAATTGCGGGCCTTTGTAATTTATTAATTACAAATAAAAGCGCCATAACCTATCAAACAAATGAGTAAAAAAGCATTTATATTCGATTTAGATGGTGTAATTGTAGATACTGCAAAGTACCATTATAAAGCGTGGAAAAAATTAGCCAATGATTTAGGTTTTGATTTTACAGAAGAACAAAACGAATTATTGAAAGGAGTGAGCAGAGTTCGCTCCTTAGAAATATTGCTAAATATAGGAGGTGTTAATCTTCCTGAAGAAGAGAAAATAAAAATAATGCAAGATAAGAATGAGCATTATTTACAATACATCACCCAAATGGGACAAGATGAAATTTTAGAAGGAATGCATGAAGTGCTATTGTATTTAAAAGAGCAAACTATTCCTTTTTCGTTGGGTTCTGCAAGCAAGAATGCACGATTAATATTGAATCAATTAGAATTGATTGATTTGTTCGATGCTATTGTAGATGGGAATGATGTATCAAAAGCGAAACCAGACCCTGAAGTATTTTTAATTGCGGCAGAAAAGTTAAAAACTACGCCTGAAAATTGTGTGGTTATAGAAGATGCCATTGCAGGAGTTGAAGCAGCGAATATTGCAGGTATGGTAAGCATAGGAATTGGAGATAAAAATACCCTAAATGAAGCAGATTTCAATTTAAATTCTACAAGCGAATTGACCATTGAAATGATTAAAGAATTGATAAAAGAATAAGATGAATATAGATTATATATTACCGAACGAGTGGTCTATACTAGAGGAAGGGTTCGATAAATCACAGGCAACGGCCTCAGAAAGTATTTTTAGTATTGGTAACGGGGCTATGGGGCAACGTGCTAATTTCGAAGAGCATTATTCTGGAGAAACTTTTCAAGGAAGTTATATTGGCGGAATTTATTATCCAGATAAAACACGCGTTGGATGGTGGAAGAATGGATATCCAGAATATTTTGCCAAAGTATTGAATGCACCAAATTGGATTGGAATTGAAATTAAAATAGGAGATGAGCAACTGGATTTAAATACCTGCGCTGTTTCTGATTTTTCTCGTGAACTAAATATGAAGGAGGGTTACTTGAAACGCTCTTTTAAGGCAACCATGAATAATGGAGATCAAATTCAAGTGGAGTCAATCCGTTTTTGTTCGTTGGATTTACACGAAATTGGAGCAATAAAATATAGTGTTACTCCGGTCAATTTTAGTGGTAGTATTCAATTTTCGCCATATTTAGATGGTGGAATTATGAATGAAGATACAAATTATGATGAGGTGTTTTGGAAGGTGCTAGATATAGAAGATAGAGATAATGATGCTGTCATATTATCTAGAACATTAAAAACAAAATTCTATGTTGCTACCGGAATGCATATTTCTTACGAATTGAACGGTAAAGAAGTACATCTTCCTAAGACGGTTCATGAGCAAGAGAAAAGAATCGATTATGTTTCAAAAGCAAATTTGAATCAAGGAGAAACCATTTCTTTGATCAAGTTTGGAGGATATAGTCAGTCAATGAATCACCCAAAAGAACAGTTAATTTCACAATCTCAAAAAGTTTTATACCAAGCAGCAAGTTTAGGTTTCGACACATTATTGGGAATGCAGAAAAAAGCTTGGGCCAACATTTGGGAAACTGCAGATATAATTATTGAAGGAGATGTAAAGGCACAGCAAGCCATCAGATTTAATATTTTTCAATTGAACCAGACCTATTCTGGAGAAGATTCGAGGTTAAATATTGGACCAAAAGGCTTTACAGGCGAGAAATATGGAGGAAGTACTTATTGGGATACGGAGGCCTATTGTATTCCATTTTATATGAGTACTAAGGACAAGCATGTGGCGAGAAATTTATTGCAATACCGTCACAATCAATTGGGGAAAGCCATTGAAAATGCGGAGAAACTTGGATTTAAAAATGGGGCGGCTTTATATCCTATGGTTACTATGAATGGTGAGGAATGTCATAACGAATGGGAAATAACATTTGAAGAGATTCATAGAAATGGGGCTATGGTATATGCTATTTATAATTATGTAAACTATACTTCAGATTACAAATACGTTCCAGAATTTGGGTTAGAAGTAATGATCGCAATTGCTCGCTTTTGGCATCAACGTGCTTCTTTTTCTGAATACAAACAGCAATATGTAATTTTAGGTGTTACTGGACCAAATGAATATGAAAACAATATAAATAATAACTACTATACTAACTATTTAGCAAAATGGTGTATAGAGTATACAGTAGAAAACCTGAAAAAGGTTAAAGAAGAATTTGGTGCTGATTATAAACGTGTAATTGAACTTACGAACTTAACAGATATGGAAGTTGTTAATTGGTTAAAAGTAGCTGATGCAATGTATTTTCCATATAGTGAAAAGTACGGAGTTTTCTTGCAGCAAGATGGTTTCTTGGATAAAGAACTAATTCCGACATCAGAGTTATCAAAAGAAGATAGACCTATTAATCAAAAATGGTCTTGGGATAGAATTCTTCGTTCTTGTTATATAAAACAAGCAGATACTTTGCAAGGAATGTATATGTTCGAAGATAGGTTTACAAAAGAAGAAATTGAGAAACATTTTGATTTTTACGAGCCGTTAACGGTTCATGAATCTTCATTGTCACCTTGTATTCATGCAATTTTGGCGGCAAGTATAGATAGAATGCCAAAAGCTTATGAACAATATTTACGTACATCAAGATTAGACCTAGACGATTATAATCATGAGGTACATGAAGGCTTACATATTACAAGTATGGCTGGAACATGGTCTGCCATTGTTCAAGGATTTGGAGGTATGCGAAACTTTGATGGTGTATTGTCGTTTAATCCACAAATTCCGGATGAATGGAGTTCTTATTCATTTAAAATTAACTTTAGAGGGAGTACACTAAAAGTGCATGTAAGTCATGAAGGATGTACTTTTACCAATGAATCTGAAATGCCGGCAGAGATTTTTGTTAGTGGAGAAAAACGATTAATTAAAAAGGATGAATTGGTTACGGTTTAATATATAGTTTAAAACATTTTATCATGAAACAGATTCTTATTAAAATAACATTTATGTTGTCTGCTTGTATATTCAGTTTGCAAGGGCAGTCTATAGATAGAGTTGAGCCGATGCATTGGTGGGCTGGAATGGAAAACCCAGAATTACAATTGTTGGTTTATGGAGAAAATGTTTCTGATTTAACAACAGTCATTCAAAATGAGAAAATTGAGATTTTAAAAATTCATAAAGCGAAGAGTCCTAATTACTTATTTATTGATTTGGATTTATCAAAAGCCTCGGCAGGAGTTTTTAATATTCAGTTTAAGAAAGGAAATAAAGTTGTCATTTCTCATGAGTATAATTTAAAAAACCGTAAAAAAGATGCTAGTTTGGTTCAAGGTTTTGATAGTTCGGATGCTGTTTTACTTATAACACCAGATAGGTTTGTAAATGGAAACGCAAGTAATGACCAAATAGAAGGTTTATTGGAGCAAGAAGTAAATAGATCTGATAATTATAAAAGACATGGTGGTGATATTGAAGGAATCATAGATCATTTGAGTTATATAGATGATTTAGGTTACACAGCAATCTGGACCAATCCATTATTAACCAATGACATGTCGAGTCAATCATATCATGGATATGCCATAACAGACTTATATGAAATAGACCCTAGGTTTGGGACACTTGATGATTATAAAGCCCTTTCTAAGGAAATGAGTAGTAGGGGAATGAAGTTGATTATGGATCAAGTTGCAAATCATTGTGGTTTAGAACATTGGTGGATGAAAGATCTGCCATTTGAGGATTGGGTAAATTTTCAAAAAGAATTTGAAAATGGAGAGAAAACCAAGTATTCAAACCATAGAAGAACAACCAACCAAGACAGATATGCATCTGAAAGTGATAAAAAAGGAATGGCTGATGGATGGTTTGTATCTTCAATGCCAGATTTGAATCAGCGAAATCCATTTATGGCTAAATATATAATCCAAAATAGTATTTGGTGGGTTGAAGAGGCAAGCCTAGGAGGTATTCGCCAAGATACGTATCCATATCCTGATAAGCAGTTTATGTCTGATTGGGCAGGAGCTATTATGAATGAATATCCAAATTTTTCCATCGTAGGAGAGGAGTGGAGTTATAATCCATTGTTAATCGGCTATTGGCAAGATGGCAAAAAAAATCAGGATGATTATGATTCAAATTTAACATCGAGTATGGATTTTGCTATGCAAAAATTGGTTATAGATGGATTAAAAGAAGAAGAATCTTGGGATAAAGGTTTGGTGAAAATTTATGAAGGCTTGGCGAATGATTTTGGATATTCGAATCCGGAACAAATCATGGTGTTTCCTGACAATCATGATATGAGTAGAATTCATACTCAAATGGATTTGGATGTTACAAAGACAAAGATGGCTTTGAGTTATTATGCCTTAATACCAAGAGTTTTTCAAGGTTTTTATGGAACTGAAATTTTGATGCATGATTCGGCTAAACCAGGAGATCATGGATTGGTACGCACAGATTTTCCGGGAGGATGGACTGGAGATAAAGTGAATGCTTTCACAGGAGCAGGTTTGACTGATCCTCAAAGAGATATGCAAAACTTTATGAGCAAACTATTGAATTATAGAAAAAGCAGTACCGCAATACATAAAGGAAAGACCGTGCATTTTGCACCTTTCATGGGAACATATTTTATGTTTAGAACGCTTGATGATGAAACTGTAGTTGTAATCCTAAACAAAAACGAAGAGCCAATGACTATCGATTTAAAACGATATGTGGAAATTGGATTGGAAGGGAAATCAATAAAAAGTATTATTGATGATAGTGAATTTGTCTGGGGTGATTCAATAGATTTAGAAGAGAAAGGAGTTTTGATATTGACTACAAAAAAATGAAAAAAATAGTTTTTTTATTCATATTAGTTAGTAGTCAAATTTCTATATCTCAGGTTACTTTGATTGTAGATGAATTTCCGGTAGGGACAAAATCGGTCTACATTTCTGGTGATTTTGAAGGTTGGACGGGAGGTCAAGAGTCTTTTAAATTGACTGAAGAAAAAGGAATGTTTAAGATTACACTTTCTGAACAAGTTGGGACAATCAACTTTAAATTCACACAAGGTTCTTGGGGAACTGTTGAAAGTGGAGCAGAAGGAAATGAAATAGAAAATAGAACTTACAGTTTTAAAGAAGAGAGTGAAACTATAAAGTTGAAAATTGCGAGTTGGGATAAAGTTGAAGTAATTGCGCAACAGACAATAGCAGAAAATGTTTTTGTATTGTTAGAGAATTTTGAAATACCACAATTAAATAGAACCCGTAGAATTTGGATGTATTTGCCTCCAAATTATGAAACATCTAGTGAACCTTTTCCAGTTGTTTATATGCACGATGGTCAAAATATTTTTGATTCGAGTACATCCTATTCTGGTGAATGGAGTGTAGATGAAACCTTGAATAAACTTTACAGTGAACAGGGTTTAAAACTAATAGTAGTCGGTGTTGACAACGGTCAAAGTTTGCGGTTAGATGAATACTCTCCTTGGAAGAATGAAAAATATGGTGGAGGAGAAGGAGATGCTTATCTCCAATTCATTGTTGAAACTTTAAAGCCTTATATTGATCAGCATTATAAAACCAAGCCAGACAAATCTAATACCGCAATTATTGGTAGTTCAATGGGTGGATTAATATCTCACTACGCGGGTATTAAATATGCGGATATATTTGGTAAAGTAGGAGTGTTTTCTCCTGCCTTTTGGTTTGCCCCAGAAATAAACGAGTACACAAAAACTCATGGGAATATTCAAGATTCAAGATTTTATTTTTTAGCAGGAGGAAAAGAAGGAGGAAATGTCGTGTTTAAAGAGATAAACCAAACGGTTAAAAATATGAATACGGTCCAGGATATTATGGTTAATGCAGGTTTTCCATTAGAAAATATAACATCAAAGGTGGTTCCAGATGGGAAGCACAATGAAGAGTTATGGAAAAATAATTTTAAAGAGGCCATAGTTTGGTTGTTTAAATAGTAATATGAAATTATGAAGAAATTAAGTGTTTTACTTTTAATTGGTTCACTTCTTATTGGATGTACAGCGTTACAACCAAAAGATAATTCGAAAAATCCTTTCGATTGGAATGGGGCGAATTTATATTTTTTATTAACCGATAGGTTTCACAATGCAGACCCTTCAAATGACTTAAATTTTGAACGTACAGATGAAACGGCTGTATTAAGAGGTTTTAAAGGAGGGGATATAAAAGGAATTACTGCAAAAATAAAAGAAGGCTATTTCACAGATTTAGGAATCAATGCTATTTGGATGACACCATTGGTAGAACAAATTCATGGAAGTACTGATGAAGGTACTGGAGTGACCTACGGATTTCATGGTTATTGGACGCGAGATTGGACCGCCTTAGATCCAAATTTTGGAACTATGGAAGATTTAAAAGAATTAGTTGCCGTTTCGCATTCTAAGGGCATTAGAGTAGTGTTAGATGCTGTAATTAATCATACGGGTCCTGTAACTCCAATGGATTCTGTTTGGCCGGATGAATGGGTAAGAACAACTCCGGCTTGTACCTATAAAGATTATGAAACTGCAATTACTTGTACATTAGTAGAAAACCTACCCGATATAAGAACAGAAAGTAATGATGCTGTTGAGTTGCCAGAATATTTGGTGGCAAAATGGAAAGAAGAGGGCAGGTATGAAAAGGAAATGAACGAATTGAATGCCTTTTTTGAGCGAACTGGATATCCAAAAGCACCAAGATTTTACATTATAAAATGGTTGACAGATTTTATTAAAGATTATGGAATTGACGGGTTTAGGGCTGATACGGTACGTCACATTGAGGAATCTGTTTGGGCAGAATTTTACAAAGAGTGTCAATATTCATTTGAATTGTGGAAAAAGAATAACCCAGATAAGGTTCTAGATAATAATGGCTTCTATACTGTAGGAGAAGTATACGGATATGAAATTCCTAAAAACGGTTCAGAATTCGATTTTGGAGATGTAAAAGTGGATTATTATGAGCACGGTTTTACTAGTATGATCAATTTTGAATTTAGAAATAACGCACATGATGGCTATGAGAAATTATTTTCATATTACAATAATGCTTTAAGAGGAAGTTTAAAAGGTAAGGGAATTATGAATTATGTGAGTTCACACGATGATTCTTATCCTTTTGATAAAGAGAGAAATAAACCATTGGAGGCAGGAACTAAATTATTATTGAGCCCTGGAACTTCACAAGTGTATTACGGAGACGAAGTAGCAAGGGAATTGATTGTCGAAGGTGCGAATGGAGACGCCAATTTGCGTTCAGAAATGGATTGGACTCATTATAGTATTAATGAGAAAAAAATACTGATTCTAGAGCATTGGCAGAAGTTGGGTAAATTTAGACGAGATCATCCTGCAATAGGAGCAGGAGTTCATAAGATAATTTCCGAAAGCCCTTACGTTTTCGAACGTTCTTATTCAAAAGGTAATTTCTCTGAAGTTGTTGTCGTTGGATTGGACTTAGTAAAAGGAGAAAAAGAATTATTTGTTGGTGCTAATTTTGAAGAAGGAGATACCTTAAAGGATGCTTATTCAGGTAGTTTTGGAAAGGTGAAAAATGGGGCCGTGGTAATTGATTCAAATTATGACATTGTACTTTTAGAAAAGTTCTATAATTAGCATAATGACTTTGCGATTAAAATATATTTTATTAGTTGTTTTGTCTGGAATTCTTATGTTTTCTTGTATCGAAAAACAAGAAAGTAATACTGATCATTCTAATAAGGAAGAGCGAAAAAAAGTAGTATATCAAGTCTTTACAAGACTTTTTGGAAATACAAATACAACCAACAAACCTTGGGGAACTATCGAGGAAAATGGTGTTGGAAAATTCAATGATTTTACCGAGAAGGCTTTAAAAGAAATAAAAGATTTAGGAGTTACTCATATCTGGTATACCGGCGTTCCGCATCACGCAACCATTACTGATTATTCAGATTATGGTATTTCTAATGATGATCCCGATGTGGTAAAAGGCCGAGCAGGATCTCCTTATGCAGTAAAAGATTATTACAATGTAAATCCGGATTTATCCGAAAACCCAGAGCATAGACTAGAAGAGTTTAAGGCCTTGGTTAAACGGACTCATGAGGCGGGACTTAAAGTAATTATAGATATCGTACCAAATCATGTTGCTAGAAAATATGAAGGCAAATCAAGCCCAAAGGGAATAGAGCCTTTCGGAGCATCAGATAATTCCTCTTTAGAATATGCAAAACATAATAATTTCTATTATATCCAGAGCAAATCCTTTAAAGTTCCAGTTTGGGAAAATGAGTATAAGCCTTTAGGGGGTGATACGCATGTATTAGTTGATCGTAAATTTGAAGAGTCTCCGGCAAAATGGACCGGAAATGGTTCGAGATTGGCGCAGCCAAGTTTTTATGATTGGTATGAAACTGTAAAAGTGAATTATGGAGTAAAACAGGATGGCACAAAAGATTTTGAAGGATTACCATTAGATTCTGAAAAAATGAAGTATCAAGATTTTGTTAAGTTTTGGTCAGATAAAGATATTCCAAAATCATGGATTCAGTTCAAAGATATTGCTATGTTTTGGTTAGAAATGGGCGTTGATGGGTTTAGATATGATATGGCGGAAATGGTTCCTGTTGAGTTTTGGAACTATATGAATTCAACTATTAAATCTAAATATTCCGAGGCTTTTTTGCTCGCAGAGGTGTATAATCCTAGTTTATATAGAGATTATATTTTTAAAGGAAAAATGGACTATTTGTATGATAAAGTTGCTTTGTATGATACTATTAAAAATATTATGCAAGGTCGCGGATCGACTGACAATCTTTCAAAAATTCAAGAAGATTTGAATGATATAGAACATCATATGCTGCACTTTTTAGAAAATCATGATGAACAGCGGGTTGCAAGTCCTGAATTTGCGGGAAATGCAGAAAAAGGGAAACCCGCAATGGTTGTGTCAGCAACCATAAGCACGTCTCCTACACTCATTTATTTTGGTCAAGAAGTAGGGGAGCCAGGTGTAGAAAATGCTGGGTTTGGTTCGGCTAGTAGGACATCAATTTTCGATTATATTGGAGTACCTCATCATCAGCGTTGGATGAATGACAAAAAATTTGATGGAGGGCAATCATCCTCTAAAGAAATGGAATTGAGAGAATTTTATAAACGTCTTTTAAGTTTTACCGTAACGAGTGAAGCCTTAATGGGTGGATATAAAGAAATTCATCATTATAATAGAAAAAAAACAGTTGGTTACAACGATCAATTATTTTCTTTTGTTCGTTGGTCAAAAAATGAAAAATTAATTATCATTTCGAATTTTGATGATGCGAATATGTATGATTTAGAATTTAAAATCCCATCAAGCATTCTTCAAAAGTGGAAGTTAACCGATAAGGAGTATCAACTGTTAGACCAACTAAATAATCAAAAACCTTATAGTATGTTTTATAAGGAACAAGAAGGGACTATTAAATTGACGTTGGAACCATTACAGTCATTAATTCTAAAATTGAATTAGATTTTTTTCATTTAGTCTTTAAAATTACGTTGTAAGTCGAAATTATTTTCGTTGTGAATTGCTTTAATTTTATTTTGTTTAATGAAATTAAGTTCGATTGTGTTTAAATATAATTTGAGGCGCTGTTTTTTAAAGAGTGTGTAATCTCGAAATCGATTTAGTGAAAATACTTGAAAATTATAGGAATCTAAAGGCTTAAAGATTAAATTTGCAATTGTAATATTTATATGAAAAATACAATTAAAAAAATAGCAGTTTTAACATCGGGAGGAGACGCTCCAGGGATGAATGCAGCCATAAGATCAGTAGTTAGAGCTTGCGCATATCATAAAATAGAATGTGTTGGAGTTTATCGTGGGTACGAAGGATTGATGGAAGGTGATTTTAAACAAATGAATGCTCGAAGTGTAAAAGGTATTATTAATAAAGGAGGGACCATTTTAAAATCTGCAAGATCTTTAGAATTTAAAACAAAAGAAGGAAGACAATTGGCATTTGAAAATCTTCAAAAGGAAGGTATAGATGGGCTAGTTGTTATTGGAGGTGATGGAACTTTTACTGGAGCAATGATATTCAATCAAGAATTCAATTTTCCTGTAATGGGAATTCCGGGAACCATAGATAATGATATTTTCGGGACTTCACATACCTTAGGATTTGATACGGCATTAAATACAGTGGTCGATGCAATTGATAAGATTAGAGATACAGCAAGTTCTCATAACAGATTATTCTTTGTTGAAGTAATGGGCAGGGACGTTGGTCATATTGCCTTAAACGTTGGAATTGCCGGTGGAGCCGAAGAGATTTTAATTCCTGAAGAAGATTTAGGATTGGACAGATTAGTAGAGTCTTTAAATAGAAGTAAAAAGTCTGGTAAGTCTTCAAGTATTGTTGTAGTGGCAGAAGGAGATAAAATTGGTAAGAATATTTTTGAATTGAAAGACTATGTAGATGAGAATATGGAAGGATACGATGTTCGTGTTTCTGTATTGGGTCATATGCAACGTGGTGGAGCACCATCATGTTTTGATAGGGTGTTGGCGAGTAGAATGGGAGTAAAGGCAGTGGAGTCTTTAATAGAAGGTCAAACTAATTATATGGTTGGGCTGTTGAATAATAAAATAGAATTAACACCTTTAGACAATGCGATTAAAGGTAAATCAAAAATAAATTTAGAATTATTGCGTGTGTCAGATATCATGAGCACCTAAACATTAATAAAAAAGATTATGTCGAAAACAAAAATTGGAATTAACGGATTTGGTAGAATAGGAAGAATTGCTTTTAGAGTAGCAATGTCGAAACCAGAAGAGGTAGAAGTTGTTGGAATTAACGATTTATTAGATGTAGAGCATTTAGCATATTTGTTAAAGTATGATTCTGTTCACGGTCAGTTTAATGGTACAATCGGAGTGAATAACGGAAATCTAGTAGTAAATGGTAATGAGATTAGAATTACTGCTGAAAGAAATCCACAAGATTTAAAATGGGATGCAGTAGGAGCAGATGTAGTTTTAGACTGTACAGGTATTTTTACAACATTAGATAAGGCTCAAGCGCATATTGATGCAGGAGCAAAGAAAGTTGTTATTTCTGCACCATCTGCAGATGCACCGATGTTTGTAATGGGAGTTAACCATAAAAATGCAAAAGCGACGGATACTATTGTTTCAAATGCGTCTTGTACAACAAACTGTTTAGCACCTATTGCTAAAGTATTAAATGATAAGTTTGGTATTGCAGAAGGATTAATGACAACTGTGCATGCTGCAACAGCTACACAATTTACAGTAGACGGTCCATCAAGAAAGGATTATAGATTAGGAAGAGCCTCTTTAAACAATATCGTACCAGCTTCTACAGGAGCAGCAAAAGCGGTTGGAAAAGTAATTCCTGAATTAAACGGAAAATTAACTGGAATGGCATTTAGAGTACCAACAGTTGATGTGTCTGTTGTGGATTTAACGTGTAGATTAGAAAAAGGAGCATCTTTTGATGAGGTAAAAGCGGCAATTAAGGAAGCATCTGAAAATGAATTAAAAGGTGTTTTAGGATATACGGATGAAGGAGTTGTTTCTCAAGATTTTGTTTCTGAGCCTAGAACAAGTGTTTTTGATGCAAATGCAAGTATTGGATTGAATGATAATTTCGTAAAAATTGTATCTTGGTACGATAACGAATTTGGATATTCAACAAAAATAATTGAATTAGCATTGCACGTAAATTCATTATAAGCACAACATATTTTAACTACTTTACTTCTTATTTATGATTTTAATAGCTGATGGCGGTTCTACAAAAGTAGATTGGATTGTATTAGACAATTCGGGAGAGGTTGAAATGAAAACGCGAACATTGGGGTTAAATCCCGCAGTTCTAAGTGTTCAGTCCCTTATTGAGCGAATTACCGACAATGAAGATCTTAAAGAATACGCAGATAAGGTCACAAATATCTATTTCTATGGAGCGGGTTGCGGAACACCGAAACCAACCTTAGCCCTAAAGAAGGTATTTGAAGATTATTTTGTAAATGCTAAAGCTGTTGTAAAGGAAGATACATATGCGGCAACATATGCAGCAACTACAGAGCCTGGAATCATTTGTATTTTAGGAACTGGATCTAATAGTAGTTATTTTGATGGTTCAGATGTTCACACTACAGTTCCATCTTTAGGTTATACCTTAATGGATGAGGCTAGTGGAAATTATTTTGGAAAGAAATTGATTAGAGATTATTTCTACAAGAAAATGCCAGAACATCTACGTCAAGAGTTTGCAAATAAATTCGATTTAAACGCAGATTCAGTAAAGGAGAATATATATAAAAAGGAGAACCCTAATGCGTATTTGGCGCGTTTTGCGGAATTCATTTTTAGAAATGAACGAAATGATTATTTTAATTCAGTTCTTAAAAAAGGAATGAAAGATTTCTTTAAAAACAGAATTAAAACATATGATAATCATCAAGAAGTTCCCGTGCATTTTGTAGGTTCGATCGCTTACTTTTCTTCAGACATTATTTATAAAATGGCAAAAAAATACAATGTTACTATAGGTAATATTGTACGAAGACCAATAGACGGTTTGATAGAATACCATCAAAACCTTTTAGAGAAAGTCTAAAACCCGTTCTAATGCCATACCACGTGATCCTTTTATTAAGATAGTGGAATGTTTAAAAGTGCTAAAATCTATATTATTAATAAACTCAGAAAAGCTTTCAAAATTGGAAGCTTTTCTTGTTTTTATACTTGAAAAGTTTTCTCCAACTAAAAATATTTTTTCAAAATTTAAATTTTCTGCCAATTCTGATATAGTTTGATGTTCTTCATTACTCGTTGTTCCGAGTTCAAACATATCGCCGAGGATTACAATTTTAGGTTGTTCTTTAAGCGTATTGAAATTTTCAAGTGCCACTCTCATACTACTCGGGTTAGCATTGTACGCATCGAGAATTATCTTATTCGATTTCTTTTTTATTATTTGTGACCTATTGTTAGTTGGGATATATGTTTCTAAAGCCTCCTTAATTTGATTTTTATTCACTTTAAAATAATTTCCAATAGTAATTGCTAACGCGATATTATTGAAATTATAATCACCGATGAGATTACTTTGGATTTGAAGATCTTCAAAAGAAACTTTTACAAATGGTTGAGAATTGACTAACTGTATAGAAGAATCAATACCTATTTGATTTAATCCTTTGGCTTGTTTTATTTGAATTGGGTCATGTTGGTTAACGAAGACGATCCCTTTTGAATCCTTGATATAATTATATAATTCACTTTTCCCTTTAATTACACCTTCAAGTCCGCCAAACCCTTCCAAATGTGCTTTTCCAAAATTAGTAATTAGACCGTAGTTTGGTTGAGCAATATCAGATAATAATTCAATTTCTTTCAAGTGGTTTGCACCCATTTCTACAATTCCTATTTCCGTCTCATCGTTCATGGATAACAACGTAAGAGGGACACCGATATGATTATTTAAATTTCCAACAGTTGCTGTGCAATTATATTTTTTATGCAATACAGCATGCATTAATTCTTTGGTTGTCGTTTTGCCATTACTACCAGTTAATCCGATAATAGGTATTGAAAGATAGTTTCGATGATATGTTGCAAGTTGTTGCAATGTTTTTAGTACATCTGTAACATTAATTATATGCTCATTATTTGTATTCAGATCTTCATCAACAATGGCATATTTTGCACCATTTTTTAATGCTTTTAGAGCAAAGAAGTTTCCATTAAAGTTCTCCCCTTTTAATGCAAAGAAAATAGAATTCTCACGAATTTTTCGCGTGTCTGTATCAACAGTTGGATGTTTTAAAAAAAGAGAGTGGAGTTTATTTATAGTCATATTGTAAAAATAAAAAACCTCGTTGATAAAACGAGGTCTTTAGAAATATTTTGAACGATGTTTTATCTTACAACATCAGAATTAAATCGTTTTCTTCGTTTTGGGGTCATTGGTCCTAAACGGTCTACTGCACATCTAAATCCAATATAACTTGTAGCCATAAATTCGGGTAAATGTCTTCTTTGAGCAGGATCCAACCAGTATTCTCTATCTTGCCAAGAGCCTCCCTTGTAAACTCGTGATTGATCGCTAATCATAGTAGTTCTATTCTCCTCATCATATTGTTGAATCATTAAACCCTTTTCACCAATTTCTCTAGGAGTAACAGGCGAGTTATACATTCTTGGTTTTGTGTCTAACTCATCTTCATCCTTTTCAAAATGTTTTGTAGAAGCTAATTCACCATCTCTAGCATTAATATTATATCCTTGATTATAGTTAGGACGCATATAAGCATCTTCCTTCGTTATAGTCTCCGTTTTAATCGTGCCAGGTAAATACTTTGCAACAATTTTTCCATTGTCTAAAGTATCATACTCCATATTATTATAATCCGCAACAACAACTTTACCTTCGCTATCAATCATTTGTTTGCTGAAAACATTTCCACGGAAATAATTAAAGTCATTTGCCTCGTTGTCAATAATTGGACGATATACATCATTTACCCATTCTGCTACGTTTCCAGACATGTCATATAATCCATATGCATTAGGAGGATATTGTTTAATTGCCATAGTAATATCTGCTCCATCACTACTCCAACCCGGCACACCAGAATAATCTCCACGTCCTTGTTTGTAATTTCCTAGTTGATCACCGGCACTTCTTCTATCCTTGTTACGTGTATATTTTCCGTTCCAAGAATATTTTTTACGGCCTCTAATATTATTGTATTCTCTGTTTTCAACGTCGGCTTTTGCAGCAAACTCCCATTCAGCTTCAGTCGGAAGTCTAAACCCTGGAATAGTCAATCCATCTTCCATTTTTACGTGACGTCCAGAAAATTCTTCTCTTGAACCTCTACCTTTAGATTTCTTATACTCAGGCAAGCCTTTATCATAAATAGTCGAATCTCCTTCAAATAATAAATAAGGATTTTCGAAATAAACATCAGTATCAAATCTGTTTTTACCAGCAACAGATAAAGAATCATCTTCATAGATGTTTTTAAGAACACCTTTCTCAATCAAAATACGCTCATTGGCGACTTCAGTTCTCCATTTACAGTAGTTAGAAGCTTGAATCCAACTAACACCAACTACCGGATAGTCCTGAAAAGATGGATGTCTTAAATATGTTTTTGTTAGTAATTCATTAAAGCCTAATGCATCTCTCCAAACTAAGGTGTCTGGTAATGCTGCTTTATATATATGGTTGTAATTCTCGTCTGATGATGGGAAAACTTGAGCTAACCATTCTAAATAAAACTTATATTCTGTATTTGTTACTTCTGTTTCATCCATATAAAAAGAACGAACTTGTTGTTTCACTGGAGTCGTATTCCAATCGAAAACTACATCGTCTTGAACGCTTCCCATTGTAAATGCTCCGCCTTCAATAAGAACCATTCCTGGAGGGGTTAATTGACCTTTGTAATTATTGTCTGGGGCAAAACCAGCATTTGCTTTATCTTTAGAAGACCACCCAGTAAGGGAAGAAACACTTCTTGGATTTCTGTTATGACAACTTATTAAGGAAATAGCGATAACAGCAATCAAAAGATATTTTGAATTAGCAATTATGTTTTTCATGTTCATTTCAACTTTAGGGTTTCTTTGAGCCAAATTTACATTAAATAAATATCCTCACAAGAAAATTTTAATTTTTATTGGGGCATTCGGTTAATTTTGCAAGTTTATAACGATTGTTTTATTTCTTTATTATGTATGAAGTTGTAATCTATTAAATTAACTGATTATATAGGGCGTTTAGAATATGAGTTTTTATGATTCTAATGAAGTAAATTGTTTTCCTATTTTATTGAATAGATTGGTGACAATGATTAAACAGGATATGATATTTATTCAGAAGGAAAATTTGAATTTTGGCTTAGAGAATTAGAATCAGAAATGTAGGCGTAGGAACCATATGCATGGAACACATACAATAACTCAGCTTGTGCAACGTTATCATTTATTGTAGTAAATGATTCTGGAATAATTTTGGATCATGATTTGGATTGTTCAAATTCGTTTGTAAACTACACGGCATTTTGATTAAATAATAATAAGCAAAATGAAGCATTAGAGGTGGCGGTTCAGATTTTTATTATCAGTTATTTTAGTGTAAACTATAAATGAAAACTGACAATCTACAGATAGTTTGTCCTGAGAAATTGTTCGGAATAGTTTAGATGATTTAGGAGATAAAATTAGAAAATGAGAATATGCATATAAATTAAATGTTAAGAGTGAGCTGTCTAATGTGAAGTCAGAAAAATATGAGAAGTTAGTAATACTTCAATAAAAAATTAGATATTTGTCAACCCAATAATCAATTTAGTCCATGAAAAAACTTGGAATTTCTTTAATGGCAATCTTTTTTGCTATTCCAATTATTAAGGCACAAGAAGAGCCAAATCCTATTACAACGGCAGCCCCATTTTTATTAATTGTTCCAGATGCGAGAGCAGGAGGAATGGGAGATGTAGGAGTTGCAACTAGTGCAGATGCTAATTCACAGCATCACAACCCGGCTCAATATGCATTTTTAAATTCTCAATTTGCATTGGGTGTAAATTATACGCCTTGGATGCGTGAATTGGTAAATGATGTTTTTTTGGGAGGGGTTTCATTTGGAAATAGAATAAATGATAGAAGTGCATGGGCGGCAAGTATGAAATATTTTACGTTTGGTGAAATTCAATTAACTGATGGTTCAGGAAACCCAATTGGAGTTGAAAAACCAAATGAGTTTTCTCTTGATGGTACCTATGCTATAAAATTAAGTGAGTATTTTTCAATGGGTGTAACTATGCGTTATATCAGATCGGATTTTGCTTTAAAATCTACCGATGATTTATTAAATACAGTAAATACCTTTGCAGTCGATATCTCGGGTTATTATCAGGGTGAAGAAGTAAATTATGGAGGTTTTAATGGCCGTTGGAGGGCTGGGTTTAATATTGCAAATATCGGCCCTAAGGTTACTTATTCTGATGGAGGAAAAGAAAATTTTATTCCTACCAATTTGAAATTAGGCGGTGGATTTGATTTTATTTTAGATGATTATAACAAGATCTCTGCAACTGCAGAAGTTACTAAATTACTAGTTCCAACTCCTCCTATAAGAGATGAAAACGGAGATGTGATTGAGGGAAAAGAAGATGATGTGCCATTCTTTACTGGAATGTTTCAATCATTTGCTGATGCTCCAGATGGGTTTAGTGAAGAAATGGCGGAGTTCACTTGGGCTTTGGGGGCAGAGTATGTTTATAACAATGCATTTGCACTTAGAACGGGATACTTTCACGAAAGTGATTTAAAAGGAGCGCGTCAATATTTTACAGTAGGTACTGGATTTAAATTTAAAAGTACAAAATTAGATATCTCGTATTTGTTTAATGCCTCTGACGTTAACAATCCATTAGAGAACACATTTAGATTTTCTCTTGCATTTGACTTCGGAGATTTATATGAAGATTATTAAATAATAACTTTGTATATTATTGCATGAAAAAAATTGAAATAACGACACCAATTACACTTTATGATTCTGTCGAAGAGCTTCCGTTAGATGTTCAAGATTTAATGATGGAAGCTGTAAAAATAAGGGATACCGCTTATGCACCTTATTCTAAGTTTCATGTTGGCACCGCTTTTTTGTTAGAAAATGGAGAAATTATAACCGGGAATAATCAAGAAAATGCTGCCTATCCTTCGGGCATGTGTGCAGAACGTGTTGCTGTTTGGCAAGCAGGTTCGCAATTTCCTGGAGTTAAGATAAAAACCATTGTAATTACTGCAAGTTCAAAAAACAAGCCTGTAAAAGAACCTATTGCTCCTTGCGGAGGATGCCGTCAGGCACTATCAGAATATGAGATTAAGCAAAAAGAAAATATTGCTATTTATTTTATGGGTGAAACAGGAAATGTAATAAAAACAGAATCACTTCATGATTTACTACCTTTAGCATTTGACAAATCGTTTTTATAGAGTAATTAGTCGTCTACGCGCGCTATTGAAAGGGTAGCTTTTGCTCCAGTAGCTAGATTCCACTCGTTTGAAGAGATTACCTCACCATTATCTCCAAAAACCATAAAAGCCGCTGTATTTGGTCCCGACGAACCTTGATTTTCCGCCTTAAATGAGATAACATTCAACCCTTTTTTAAGCGGTAGTTTAAACTGTTTAAATGAAGTTGTAAGGGTAATGTCTCTAATTATCGGTTCATTGTTTAAGTAAATTGTTACAATATCTCCATCAGGGTATTGAAAATCTCGGCAAACGATTGTGGCTGAATCAGAAGTACTGCTAAAACCACCAAGGTATTGGTCAATTTTAGCATATTGTCTATTGATTTCCGCAATTTCTTTTTTTAATTTTTCCTCATGTACTTTTTGAGGGTCAATTATCCCTTTGTCATTTAGTGTTTTTCTCGCTTCTGCGTCCAAAATACTCTGTAGCACAAGGTCAACAGGTGTTTGGTATTTCTCATCTTTAGCCTTCATTCCATAGAAATCTTCATTTGGTTTAGGTACCACAATATTAGGAGCTACTTCAAATGTGGACGATTTAGGTTTTATCTCCTGTCCAAAAGATTTTGAATAGAAAAGAAATGAAGCAAAACAGAAAAAAGTGATTTTAAAAAGCGTACCATTCATAATTATGATTCTCACTGCAAAAATAAGTTTTAATTGTTTTAGAAGTGTTAAGGAAATGAGAAAACTGGAACTAGTTCTTTTTCCAAAAATATGGAGTAAGTAATATTAAAACTGTAAAGAGTTCCAATCTACCTATAAGCATAAGAAAAGAGGAAAACCATTTGGCTGCTATAGATAAATGAGCGAAATTATCTACAGGACTAACACTGCCCAATGCTGGTCCTATATTGCCCAAAGAAGACGCGGTTACTCCTATAGCTGAAATAAAATCTAACCCTAAAAAAGTAAACATTACTGATCCCAAAATAAAGATGAGCATATACAAAACAAAGAAAGAAAGGATATTAAAAATAATATTCTGATGAATTGCTTTTCCTCCATACCTAACAGGAATAATTGCGCTTGGATGCAAAAGTTTCTTAAATTCTAGAATACTACTTTTAATCATGGTAATATGTCTTACAATTTTTACACCACCACTGGTAGATCCTGCGGAGCCACCAATAAAGAAAAGAGAGAAAATAAACATTGTGGCAAAAGAATTCCACATAGTAAAGTCAGCACTTACAAACCCTGTAGTTGTAAAAATTGCTAATATTTGGAAGGAGGCGTGTCTAATAGCGCTTTCAAATTCTCCATATGGTTTTGGGTGGTTAATTGTTGTTTGTAATGTTGGGTCTTGAAAGTTAATAATGATAATAGTTAAAATTGCAATAAGCCATATGGAACCAAAAAAGTACCATTTAAATTCTTCATTGTTTAATACTCGGCGCCACTTTCCCTTAAACGCAAAGTAAGTGACTATAAAGTTAGTACCTGCAACAAACATAAAAAATGTGATGATATATTGAATCATTGGCATATGGTTCCAATGAGCAACACTAGCATTTTTGGTAGAGAAACCACCAGTACTTAGAGTAGACATGGCGTGGTTAATTGCGTCAAACCAAGTCATTCCAGCAACTTTTAATAAGAAAAATTCTGTAATTGTTAATGAAAAATAAATTAACCAAAGTCTTTTTGCAGTTTCAGTAATTCTGGGATGCATTTTATCCGCAGAAGGTCCTGGAGCTTCTGCCATAAATAATTGCATACCTCCAATTCCTAAGAGGGGTAAAATAGCAATTGTTAAAACAATAATTCCCATGCCACCAATCCAATGCGTTGCACTTCTCCAGAAGAGTATTCCCTTTGGCATGGCTTCAATATCTTGTAGGATAGATGAACCTGTAGTTGAATAACCAGACATCGTCTCAAAAAAGGCATCCGTAAAATTAGGAATAGCACCTGTAAGTAAATAAGGTAATGTACCTGTTAGAGATAGTATTAGCCAACCAAATGTAACAATAACATATCCTTCTTTCTTTTGAAGGTTTTTGGGAGCGTTCCTATTTGAGAACCACATTGAGAATCCTAATATTATTGTAAGAAAACCTGCCGAAAGCATTCCCCAATGAGCGGATTCTTCATAATACAAACTAAATGGGTAGGCCAAGAGCATGAATGCACCATTTAGCATTGCAGTAAGGCCCAAAAAACTAATTATAATTTGATAGTTGAATGATTTCATCAACAATTATTTAAAAAGTTTTTCAACGTCGGAAATTGCTTCTGGTAGACAGAATACCACAGCTTTATCACCAGGTAATATTTGAAAATATCCAAAGGTCATCATAGCAACACCATTTCTTATGACACCACCAAATACTGCGTTTCTAGAAAGTTTAATATCTTTAATTTTATCTTTAGTTACAATTGAGTTAGGGTTTACATTAAATTCAAGAACTTCCGCATCTACATGTTTTAAGTTCGCCAAAGCAAGAACTTCTCCCTCTCTAACATGCTTGAAAATTTCGCTAGCGGCCAATAACTTTTTGTTAATTAAAGTATCAATTCCAATCGTTTGAGAAATGTTGATATAATCCATGTTCTCTACCAAAGCAATTGTTTTTTTTACCCCTTTAGATTTAGCAACGAGACATGACATAATATTGGTTTCGGAATTTCCTGTAACCGCAATAAAAGCATCCATTTCTCTAATATTCTCCTCTTCAAGTAATTCGAGATCTCTTCCGTCTCCATTAATTACAAGTGTATTTTTTAAACGTTCGGCTAGGGTAAACGCCTTTTCTTTTTCTTTCTCAATAAGTTTAACTCTATATTTTTCTTGGCACAATTTTTTAGCTGACTTTGCACCGATTTTACTTCCTCCTAAAATCATTACATTTTTAACGGCAAATGCTTCTTTTCCGGCAAGAATATGTAATTTATTTATACTGGATTTTGGACAAGAGAAGTATACCTCATCATCAATATTAAATACAGTATCACCTCGAGGAATCATCGTTTGGGATTCATTTACTCTTTTTACTGCAATTGTTATAAATTCTATTTCGGGAAATTTGTTTTTTGCTTGTTGTACGGTAAGGTTTAAAATTGGGGCTCCTTGATTTAATGTCGTTCCAACCATATTTAATGCTCCATTTTCAAAAGAAATAGAATCATTAAAAGCGGACTGATTTAATAACATTGTTATTTCCTTAGCAGCCAATTCTTCTGGAGAAATTACAGAATCCAAACCTAAATCTTTAAAATTAATCTCAGTATTATGAATAAATTCAGGATTATTTAATCGTGCAATCGTTTTTTTTGCACCTAATTTTTTTCCAATTACTGCGATGGCGAAATTGGTGTTTTGAGAATCTGTGACCGCAATCAATAAATCAGTTTTATCAATAGCAATATCCTTTAGTGTCTGGATTGAAGTTGCATCTCCATTGGTTGTGATAACATCGAGATGAGAATCTAGGTAATTGAGTTTTTCGCTATCTACATCAATTACGAATATATCTTGAGACTCGTATGATAGCAGTTTTGCAAGGTGGAATCCAACGTCTCCGGCACCAGCAATTATGATTTTCATTTAAAACGGATTTAATACAAATATATAAAACTTATCTTTGATAAAAAAAGTGATATGAGTGAGGAGAATCATTCTTTTTCGATTAAGAATTGGAGCGAAGATGATAGGCCTAGAGAAAAGTTGATAGCCAAAGGTAAAGATGTTTTATCGGATGCTGAATTGGTTGCAATTTTGTTTGGTTCTGGAAGTAAAAATGAAAGTGCCGTTGATTTATCTAAACGTGTTCTGTCATCGGTTGGAAATAATTTGAATGCATTGGCAAAACTTGAGGTAGGAGATTTGTTGAAATTTAACGGGATTGGAGAAGCAAAGGCGGTTGCCATTATTACTGCATTGGAATTAGGAAGAAGAAGACGAAGTGAACTTGCAAGAGAACAGTATAAAGTGAGTTCTAGCAGATCGGTTTATGAATTAATGCAGCCGATATTAGGGGATTTGCATTACGAGGAATTTTGGGTCTTGTATCTAAATAATTCTAATAAGGTTTTAAGTAAAATGCAATTAAGTAAAGGGGGAATAACGGGAACACTAGTCGATTCAAGGTTGGTATTTCAAAAAGCCCTGGAACTAAAGGCAACTTCAATAATACTCAGCCACAATCATCCATCAGGGTCTTTAACCCCAAGTAGTGCCGATAAACAATTAACTCAAAAAATAAAGTTGGCTGGAGCAGCTTTGGATATCAAAGTATTAGATCATTTAATCATAACACAAAGTGACTATTTCAGTTTTGCCGATAATAATGAACTGTAATATTCAGTTTTAATTGTTTCAAAATTTTGTAGGTTTATACATTGTTTAATTAAGTAAAATTTAATTTATGAAGTTTAGATTGTTTTTATTTTTAATTAGTGCCTTTACAATTTTGTCTTGTTCTTCCAAAAAGGAAGAACCCAGTGTAGAGTTGAAGGGAGCGGAAGATGTAGTTGAGAAAATTGAGGAAAGCAAACCTTCAGTAACAAGAGATTTAGATGCCATTTTGAAAGATGGTAAATTAAAAGTTTCTACAACCTATAGCGGCACAAGTTACTTTTTGTACAAGGGGCAGCCAATGGGTTTTGAATATGAGTTGTTACAGCGTTTTGCAGAACATTTGGGGGTAGATTTTGAGATTGTGGTAGCGAATGATATTAATAATTTAATCTCTAATTTAAATACCGGGAGAGTTGATTTAATGGCACATGGGTTAACCATAACTAGAGAGCGTCAACGAATGGTTAGTTTTTCTGATTATATTTATTTGGCACATCAAGTGTTGGTTCAAAAGAAACCAGATAACTGGAGACAAATGAAGTTGCATGAAATTGAAAAAGACTTGCTTCAGGACGCCATTGAATTAGATGGTAAAAAGGTATCCGTTAGAGAGAAAACAGCATATAGTATGCGATTGAAACATTTGTCTAGAGAAATTGGAGGAAAGGTTATGATTGATACGTTGGATGGTACCCTTACTACAGATGAAATCATTAAAATGGTGGTAGATGGACAAATAAAATATACAGTGGCTGATAATAATATAGCAAGTATAGTAGCTTCATATTACCCAATTTTGGATGTAAGTACCCCAGTTAGTTTTTCACAACGTATTGGATGGGCAACAAGATTAAATTCTCCGGAACTATTAAAGGAATTAAACTCGTGGTTAACGGCGTTTAAGAAAGAGGTCGATTACTATGTAATATATGATAAGTATTTTGAAGATAAAAGAGATTTTAGGCGAAGAGTTAAGAGTGATTTTTATAGTGTCAATACAAATTCAATTAGTATTTATGATGACTTAATAAAATCAAAATCTGTTCATTTGGATTGGGATTGGCGTTTAGTGTCAGCTTTAATCTATCAAGAATCTCAGTTTGATATTAAGGCGAAATCTTGGGCAGGAGCTGGAGGTTTAATGCAAATGATGCCGGCAACAGCAAAAGAAATGGGTGTTTCGAATAGGTTTGACCCCATAGATAATATTACGGGAGGAACAAAATATTTACGAAAACTATGGGAGCGATTCGATTCTATTCCTGATCCAGAACAAAGAATAAAATTTACAATGGCCTCTTATAACTGCGGGTATGGTCATGTATTGGATGCCCAACGTATGGCTGATGAAAGAAACTTGGATAGACTTATGTGGGATGATAATGTAGAAGAAATGATTTTAGCGTTAAGTCTAAGAAAGAATTATACAAAACCCAACATAAGATATGGTTATGTTAGAGGGATGGAGCCGTTTACATATGTAGATCAGATTTTTGAAAGATATAATCATTATAAACAATTTATTAACGAATAGTATTGATTTTAGTTTATACCCATAAAGTCACTCCAAGGTTAAGTTATATTTTTAAACAGGTATTTGTTAGGATAATTCAGGTTCCTGTTGCGTTTACCATGGATATATCAGAGTTTATTGCACACAGTGGTCCCAAGTTTTCATATTCAAAAAAAGCACTAGGTAATGAAATTCATGTTAGAAGTCATGAATTGCTTTTTGAACAGGGAATAAATGATATTTCAATAAATATGTCTTCTTGGAAAGAGGTACCTTGTTTTTTTATGAATAATCCAAAAGGTTTAATGCCATTTGATCTATTTGCAGCAAGTTTTTATTTAATTAGTCGCTATGAAGAGTATTTACCGTATGTTCAAGATTCAAATGAACGATTTCCGGCAACAGAAAGTTTTGCGTTTAAAAAAGGATTTTTACAAAAGCCACTTGTTGATATTTGGACTTTTCAATTTAAAGAAATATTAGAAAATAAATTTCCCGACTTTAGTTTTAAAGAACGAGAGTTCGAAATTATATCAACTATAGATGTAGACAATGTATTTGCATATAAGCATAAGGGGTTTGTTCGTAATTTGGGAGGGTTTTTTAAAGATTTTTTTACATTAAAAATTGGAAGACTCATAGAAAGAACACTCGTTCTTCTACGGTTAAGAAATGATCCATTTGATACTTTCGATGAAATTATTTCTTTGTCGAAATCGAAAAGAATAAAGACGATATTTTTCTTTTTAATTGGAGATTATACAACGTATGATACAAATGTTTCTTCATCTAATAACGCATATAGGTCACTGATTAAATCTATGGCAGATTATGTAGAAGTTGGATTGCATCCATCCTATTATACGATGAAGAATTCCGATAAACTCAAAAAAGAGAAGAAGAGGTTAGAGCAAATTGTAAATCAGCCAATTCAAAAATCTCGACAACACTATTTACGAGTTAAATTACCAGAAACTTATCAAAACTTAATTGATTTAGATGTGGTAGAAGACTATTCAATGGGTTATGCAAAAGAAATGGGATTTAGAGCAAGTACTTGTACTCCGTTTTATTTTTACGATTTGGATTTTGAAATTCAGACGCCTCTTAAAATATTTCCATTTGCAATTATGGATGCAGCTTTAAATGACTATCAAGGGCATGTCCCTACCGTTGCGGCAGTAAAGATTCAAGAAATAAAAAATGAAGTGGAGAAAGTGAATGGAACATTTATAACTCTATTCCATAATGAGAGTTTAAGTGAAAATGAAAGATGGAAAGATTGGAAGAAAGTTTATGAATCCATTTTTGATTAGAACGAAATGGAAAATTTCTTTAAAAGAGAAGAACTTTATTCAGCGGAACAATATTTTTATAAAAAAAGTAAAATACCTATCATCATTAAAGTAATGCTATCAATAATCTAATGAAGTTCTCATTTATTCATTCTTGCAAGAAATTTTATTAAATGTAGAATAAATTCGATTTTACTACTTTAATAAGTTTTATTTTTATCAAATGAAACCAACACATATATTCTTCGACCTTGACCACACCTTGTGGGATTTTGACAAAAACTCTGCGCTAACTTTTAAAAAGATTTTTGAGTTGAATAGAATCCCTGTAAATGTGGAGAAATTTCTAAACTATTATCAAAACATTAATTTAAAATATTGGCGTTTGTATAGGGTAGATAAAGTGACTAAGGAGCAATTACGATACGGACGTCTTAAAGATACTTTTGAAATACTTAAAATTGATTTTAGCGATGATGTAATAAGTAAACTGTCAGAAGATTATATTACTTATTTATCAACTTTTAATCATTTATTCCATGGAACACATGAGTTACTAACGTACCTAAAAACAAAGTATACACTTCATATTATTACAAACGGATTTATTGAGGTTCAGAATAAGAAACTAGAGAACTCTGGGATTAGAAAATACTTCGATCAAATCATTACATCTGAACAAGTGGGAGTTAAAAAGCCAAACTCTAAAGTATTTAAATATGCACTTCAAAAAGCGGGGGCCATAAATACAGAAAGTTTTATGATTGGCGATAGTTGGGAAGCCGATATTATGGGTGCAAAAAATTATGGGTTGAATGTAATTTACTGTAATTTTGGGAATGAAACTGTAGGAGAATCCATACCTTCAGTTAAAAATTTATTAGAAATTAAGAACTTTTTATAGTTAAATGAAAAAGTATATTTTCATATTTTCAATTGTATTATTGTTTTCTGGTTGTGTCAGTGGTGTGGACTTTGATCAAATAGAAGATATTGAAGTTTATACAGATCATAATGTTTCATTAGTTTATTTCAAATTAGAAGCCAATGATTTTTTAGATGATTTGAATAATGAAACCTTATTATTATCTGATACTGTGAGCATTCCAGTTTTTGCTGGACCATATTCAGAGGATTATTTGATTCAAGCAGATTTTTTATTTAAAATTTCGAATACTTTTAATAGAAATATTACATTACAATATGAGTTTTTGGATGAGAATAGTAATTCATTATTTCTAGTAAATCCAATTAATACAACGCCTAATTCTGTCGATGAAGAATATGTGAGAATTATTTCCGAAGCGCAGGTTCCTAATGTAATTGCAACTGAAAAATTTGTGTTGAAAGTTCTAATGGAGAGTGGTGTTCCTTTAGACCCTAATTTGGGTCTATCGTTTAATGTAGAATCAGCAGTTCTATTACATTATAAAGTTACTGCCGAAGATGAATAAGTTAGTCTTAGGATTTATTTTTTTATTATCGATAAAGTTGTACAGTCAAGAATATCAAATATTATATGATTTTGACGAAATACCGCAAACTTTAATTCTTAACCCGGGTAGTAATTATAGTCACGATTATTTTATTGGAATTCCAATTTTATCCGGTATATCTTTAGATGGTGGAGTCACCGGTGTTACTGCCTATGACATATTTGCTGATGATGGAAGAGATGTTAATGATAAAATAAGAGATGTTATTTATGGATTAGATAATGACGACTCCTTTATTATAAACGAAAGGGTAGAGGTAATAAGCGGAGGTATCCGATTGAATGAAAATGATTTTTTGAGTTTTGGTTTATATGAAGAATTTGATATGGTTTTTTATTACCCTTCAGATGTAGCGAAACTTTTTTATGAAGGAACGACAATTTTGAATAAACAATATTCATTAGATGGGATTAATTTTAAGGCTGATATGCTCGGAGTCTTGCATGCGGGAATTTCCCATAAAGTAAATGAGAAATTTACAATAGGAGGTAGGCTTAAATTGTACTCATCTGTATTTAGCGCACAGACGAAAAACAATCGAGGCGAATTTTATACAACCCAAGGAGTTAATAATTATTTTCATCATCATTTGATAAATGTAGATGCCACTTTTCAAACTGCTGGATTAATATATGATGATAATTCCGATTTTGAACCGAAAGATTATGCTAAAAAAATTATAACATTTGAAAACCCTGGGTTTGGATTAGACATTGGATTTACACATAAAATTAATGATCAATTTCATATAACTGGGAGTATATTGGATATTGGATTTGTGAGAAACGAAAAAGATGTATCTTCTTATTATTTGAGGGGGGGGTATAATACTGAAGGGATAGAAATGCAATTTGATCCAGATGCGCCAAGTGATTATTGGGAAGAGCTGAAAGAGGATTTCGAAAATAAATTACCAATAGACACTTTGACAACAGGATATAATTCTTATAGACCGATTAAATTTAATGCATCTGCAAAGTATAGTTTTGGAAAGCCGTATTATGAAGATTGTTTTAAAAGTAATGCAAATGATCCTTATAGAAATGCAGTAGGAGGGCAGTTGTTCGTTGCTAATAGGCTTCTGCATGTACAATATGCTGCCACTATTTTTTATGAACGTCGCTTTGGAAGTGTTTTAAGGACTAAATTTACTTATACCTTTGATAACTATTCGTCTTCTAATATCGGAATCGGATTATCGACTAAGTTTGGGCCTGTTAATCTCTATTTAGCAGCAGATAACATACAATATCTAAGTAACCTTGCAAAAGCAAATAGTACGGCATTCCAATTGGGATTAAACATTATTATTGATAAAAATATTCCGTAGTTTTACAAAAAATAAAACATTATGAAACACCTTAAATTTTTAGTTGTAATTACCATATTAATTAGCACTGCAGTTTCTGCTCAGAGAAGTGTAAATTCATATAAATATTTAATTGTTCCTGTGAGATATGAATTTCAGAGAAGCGATGATCAATTTCAGGTAAATTCATTGGTTAAATTTTTATTTAAAAAAGAGGGATTTACGGTGTTTTTAAGTAATGAAGAGTTTCCTGACGAGTTGAAGTTAAATAGATGTTTGGCTTTAACTGCTTTGTTAAATGATAATTCTAAATTGTTCAATACTAAAATGAATTTTGATTTGATTGACTGCGACAATAATGTATTATTTAGTTCTGAAGAAAGTACTTCTAAAGAAAAAGATTATAAAACGGCATATTTTGCTTGCGCTAGAGAAACTTTTGAAGGAGTGAAAGAACTAAATTATAAATATGAACCAATAGACGATAATGCTACTCAAGAAGTCGCTGCTAGTTCTGCTGATAATATTAGTAATAATTCTGAACCGGAATCAGTGGTTGCAAGTGCTAATAAAAGGTCTGCCAATACTGTAGTTCCCGTTACTACTGCGGTTGTTGTAGTTGAGAAAGGCGAACCTGAAACGGTTGAGGTATTAGAGAAAACCGAACAGGTAAAAGCAACTTCTGAGGTTTTGTATGCTCAACCTATTGCGAATGGATATCAGATTGTTGATGCCACACCAAAAGTTATTTATAAACTTTTAAATACTGGTTTAGAGAATGTGTATTTATTAGATGGCCATTCAGCTATTGTTTATAAAGATGGTGAGGAATGGAAAGTTGAATATTACGAAAATGGAAAGCCAGTAGTTAAAACGCTGAATCTGAAATTTTTCTAATAGTTGTACTTTTTCCAACGCTTTTTTAAGATTTCTCTAAAACTTTGCTCTCTTTTATTTTGACCAGGCTCATATAGTTTTGTGCCAGACAATTCGTCAGGTAAAAATTCTTGTTCAACAAAGTTATCATTATAGTTGTGAGCATATTTGTATTCTTTTCCATAGTTCAAGTCCTTCATTAATTTTGTAGGAGCATTTCTTAAATGTAATGGAATTGGTAAGTCTCCTGTTTCTTGAACAATTTGTTGTGCTTTGCCAATGGCTTCATAAGAGGCATTACTTTTTGCAGAGTTGGCCAAATAAACAGCACACTGGCTTAATATAATTCGAGATTCTGGATATCCGATCGTGCTTACCGCCTGAAACGTGTTATTGGCCATTATTAACGCTGTCGGATTTGCATTACCAATATCTTCCGATGCTGAAATCAATAATCTTCTTGCGATAAATTTAACATCTTCCCCTCCTTCAATCATACGTGCAAGCCAATATACAGTCGCATTTGGATCACTACCCCTAATAGATTTAATAAAAGCTGATATGATGTCATAATGCTGTTCTCCAGTCTTATCATAGCGAGCCATGTTTTTTTGAACGCGGTCCATTACATACTTATCTGTAATAGTTATATTTTCTTGTTCTGAAGAAGTAATTAATAGTTCGAAAATGTTTAATAATTTTCTCGCATCACCTCCTGATAATCGAATTAGTGCATCTGTTTCTTTTAATTTTATATTCTTTTTTGAAAGAAATTCATCCTTGGTCACCGCTCTATGAATTAAGGCTATCAAGTCTTCTCTTTCAAATGAATTTAAGATGTAAACCTGACATCTAGAAAGGAGGGCTGGGATAACCTCAAAACTAGGGTTTTCCGTAGTGGCTCCTATCAATGTGATCCAGCCTTTTTCTACGGCTCCAAGTAAAGAGTCTTGCTGAGATTTACTAAATCTATGAATCTCATCAATAAACAAAATAGGGTTTTTGGTTGTAAAGAGCCCTCCACTTTGTTTTGCTTTGGCTATAACATCCCTGATATCCTTAACACCTGAATTAATAGCACTTAAGGTGTAAAACGGACGTTTGCTTTCAGTTGCAATAATATTTGCTAAAGTTGTTTTACCAATCCCAGGAGGCCCCCATAGTATTAATGATGGTATTACACCCTGTTTTATGTGTTGCGTTAAATATCCATTTGGACCAACAAGATGTTGCTGACTAATATAATCGTTGAGTGATTTGGGTCTAATTCGTTCTGCTAACGGTTCGTTCATTGCATAAAAGTACTAGAAATTGATTAGTTTTGATTATGAACTGCCAATATTTCCAACATTTTAGTTTGGGAATTGTTTTTGTTCGAATAAAGTATGGATGATTCAAAAAATTTCCGTTTTTCTCTTCAAGTAATCATAGTACCATTTATTGCTGTGTTCTCTATTTGGTTAGTGTATTGGTCAGAAATAAGGTTTGGATATAATTTTACTAAATATGGAATTTTACCGAAGACGGTTACTGGATTAAAAGGAGTATTATATTCTCCTTTTATACATAGTTCTACTTCTCATTTGATAAATAATTCGATTCCATTAGCTGTACTTTTATGGAGTTTATTCTTTTTTTATAAAGAATTAGCTTTTAAAACGTTGGTGTTTGGCTTGCTACTTACAGGGTTATTGACATGGTCGTTCGCAAGGGAGTCCTATCATATTGGTGCTAGTGGCGTAGTTTATATGTTGTTTAGTTTTGTGTTTTTTAGTGGGTTGATACGAAAGCATTATAGGTTGGTAGCACTTTCTTTAGCCGTTGTCTTTTTGTATGGAGGAATGATTTGGTACGTATTTCCAATCAAATCAGGAATGTCTTGGGAAGGACATTTGTCTGGGTTTATTGTAGGTTTATTGTTGGCAATATTATATAGAAATAAAGGGCCTCAGAAGAAGGAATTCGTATTTACACAAACAAAATTCGATTTAATGTTTGATGAAAACGGAAATTACAACCCGGAAGCTTTAATAGAAAAAGAAACTGAGGAGCAACTATAGACGTTGTCTCAATGCTTCATATAAGAACGCACCACAGGCCACCGATACATTTAAAGATTCAATAGTACCAAGCAAAGGTAACTTTGCCTTAGCATCCACCATTTTCAAAATAGAGGGGTTTACACCTCTATGTTCAGAACCCATTATTATTGCAGTTGGTTGAATAAAATTAACATCGAACAGCGTATCGTCAGTTTTTTCAGTGGCAGCAACTAGGTTTATTTCTGAGGCTTGTAATAAAAATAGGGCATCTTTTAAATGGTCAACTCTACAAATTGGAACTTTAAAAGCAGCTCCCGCTGAGGTTTTAATCGCATCCGCATTTAATGGAGCGCTTCCTTGATTTTGAACGACGATTGCATCAACACCCGTACATTCTGCCGTACGGATAATAGCACCGAAATTTCGAACATCTGTAATCTGGTCTAAGAGTAGAATAAGTGGTGTTTTATCAGTGGTGGAAATTCCTTCTAAAATAGTTTCTAAATCATGAAAGTCAATTGGAGAAATGGTAGCAGCAACACCTTGATGATTGCTGTTTTTAGAAAGATGATTTAATTTCTCTACAGGTACATGACTCGTTGCAATACTGTGTTTTTTTATCAAAGTATTTAATTCTGAGAAAAGGTTACCTGTTAATCCCTTTTGAAGATATACTTTTTGAATTGTAGCACCTGAATTTATGGCTTCTATAACAGCTCTAATTCCGAATATTTTTGATGATTTTTCTTCCATGATGCAAAGGTACTTAAAATAAGTACGACATAAAAAAAAGGCCATCTTGAAATAAGATGGCCTTTAGGTTTTTAATCTAGATTACTAATTACTAGTATCCTTCATTTTGAACAACGTTAGAATTTGCATTAATTTCCGCCGCTGGAATTGGATATGTAAACAAGTTATTTGGGTAAGTCAAAGTTTCAATTAAGTTTTGACTAGAACCAATAACATCGATACTTTGTCCTGTTCTCATTAAATCATCAAATCTAAATCCTTCAAAGATTAATTCTTTTCTTCTTTCTTCGATAAGAATATCTTTAGTAACCATTGTATGAGCTGCAGCTCCACGATTAGATGTAATAGAATTTAATTGTGTTAATGCCATTGGGTCAGCATTGTTAATCTCAAATAATGCCTCTGCATATATTAACACCACTTCTTCAATTCTAATTAAAGGTACGTTATCTGCAGTAGTAACAATATCTGGGTATTTGCCCATATTACGTAAAGCAGTTCCAGCATCTTGGTATCCTAGGATGTCTTTACGAACGTCACCGTCAGCATAAAGATCGATAACATCTGCAATTGCCTCAGCATCACCATATCCGCTAGGAGCATCACTTGGGTATCTATACATATATGCTAAACCTCCGTTACCAGCATTATCAGATGCAGAGAATTGTAATTCAAAAATTGAGTTACCAGCTTGCTTTCCAGTCCAGTTAGAAACAAAATTGGCAGCAGGTGCAATAGTTGCACCACTGTTGTCAATTACCATTTTTGCAGCTGCGCTAGCACGGCTCCAATCTCCAAAGTATAAAGCAACTCTAGCCTCTAAAGCTTTAGCAGCATACTTTGAGATGAATATTTTACTATCATAAGCAACATCCATCATGCCAAACGCTGCTTCTAAATCTGCATAAATAGCAGCTTTAACTTCGTCTATAGTATTTCTAGAAGGAGATAAACTTTCTTCACTTCCTTTAAACGTAGTTATAATTGGAACACCTAAAGATCCACCAGCATGTTGCTGTCCAAAACTTCTTAGTAAGTCATAATGTCCTAACGCTCTAATTGCAGTTGCCTGACCTTGAATATGACGACCATAGTCCAAATCTCCATCTAACGTATTAATATCTGTATTAATTATAATATTTGCATTGGCAATTACAGAATAGCAATTGTTCCATAAATAATCTGTGTTTTCGTTATATTTAAATTCAGCTTGGGTAGAATACCTACCTGAATTTCCATTCGAAAACATGTTATCACTTCTAACTTCATTAGTAATAATAGCAGCTTGTCCATAATATCCACCAGAAGTTAACTGGCTATGCACACCTTTAATAATACTATATAAGTTACCTACATTAATAATACTTCCTTCAACAGACTTGTCTTGAGCTAATGTTGGTTCTAAACTATCGGTACCACAAGAATTAAGTAACCCAGCACTTAACCCTAGTAATAATGTATATTTAAATATTTTTTTCATTTTTTAAAATTTTATATTAAGTCCAAATAAAATGGTTTTTGAAGGAGGTGTCTCCAATCCAATAGTACCACCTAAGTCAATTTCAGGATCATAAGTTAAGTTTGAATCTTTTGTCCAAGTTGCTAAGTTTTGACCTCTTAAGAAAACGTTTAATCCTGCAATTCCTGCAACGTTTAATTTATCTGTAAAGTCATAACCAAGAGTTACACTTCTAAGTCTAAAGTAGGTTCCATCAAATAAGTATTTAGAGTGTGATTGCCAAGGAGTAAAAGAACTTGAGAATTTCCCATGTCTTGTAACATCTCCTGGTTCTTGCCATCTATCCAATAAAGTTGTTAATCCTTGAAATGCAAAAATTGGATATGCATTTGGTTCGCTGGTATACCTGTGCCATCCGTCACGTACTTTATGACCTGTTGCGTAGTAACCATTTGCATCTAAATAGAAGTTTTTGAAGTCTACATGCATATTCATACCTGCAGTAAATGTTGGAACTCCATTACCACCTTGAAATACTTGTTCTGCGTCATTAAAAACTGTAGTTGTTTCTCCACCTACTTCGTCAATGTACCACATTTCTTCACCCGTATCTGGGTTTACACCTGCCCAAGTAGGCATATACCAAGCATTTACTGGATGACCAGACTCAATTCTTGTTCTTGAGGATGTAATAGTTCTTTCTTCACCATCTGGCTTCAAAGGTAATTTTGTGATTTCATTATCAACAGTACCCATATTACCTCCTAATGAGAAATTAAAGTCTTCACTACGTACTATATTTACATTTATTTCTGCTTCAATTCCTTTATTAGTTAATTCACCAATGTTTTGAACTTGACTTGTAAATCCTGTAGTTTGAGATAAAGGTACGTTTAATAATAAGTCATAAGACTGTCTATTAAAGTAAGTGAAATTACCATTAACAATACCGTCAAATAATGTATACTCAATACCAACATCTAAAGTGTTTGATTTTTCCCATGTTAAGGCGTCATTACCAAAGGTATTAACCAATTGAGCACCTTCACCATTATAGTCTACACTATAAGAAAATAATGATTGGTATTGGTTTAATCCAATATTTGCATTACCTGTAACACCATAAGAAGCTCTTAATTTTAAGTTGTTAATCCAATTAGAATCATTTAAGAAATTCATTTTGTGTACGTTCCATGCTCCACCAACAGACCAGAAACCACCCCATCTTTCGTCAGGGCTAAATCTAGAGTTACCTTCATATCTGTAGTTACCATTTAAAATGAACTTTCCTCCATAAGCACTAAAACTTGCGTTAAGTGCATAGGCACCTAAATAATAATCAGTTTCATTAGAAGTAATAGAAACTGGATTTCCAGTTGAATCTAAGTTAAATAACCCATCATCAGCAAAGTTTTCACCGTAACCACCTAAATAGTATCTTTTGTTAGATTGGTATTCCTGCAAAACAAATGCTGTTAAATTGTGATCTTCACCAATATCAGTTCTATAATTCAATTGATTTTGGAAAGTTAAATCTGTTGTATGTCTCACATATTGTCCAGCATCACCACTTGTAGGAGAGCCATATCCATAATTTCTATTAGAATAAGATCTAGAATTATAAACTTGATAATCAATTCCAAACCTAGACATAAAGTCAAATCCATTACCAAGATCCCAATTAATTTTGTTAATAGAACGAATTCTTGACAATGTGTTGTCATCTATATTATACTTAGTAATATATAATGGGTTTGGTAAAGAACCACCAAATTGATTGATTGAACCATCATCATTGTAAGGTATTCTGTATGGAGGCATAAAGAAGATTGAACTTCTTGCACCTTCAAAGTAAGCACTTCTCTCTAAGAATGCATCTTGCTCTTGAAAAGAACCTTCGTTAGAAGTCGAAAATGTTAAGTTATCAGTTAAATCTACACTGAAAGTTAAATTTCCAGAAATTCTTTCAAACTCAGAACCAATTACAGTACCTTCTTGTTGCATGTAACCTAAACCTACATTAAAATTGTAGTTTTCTTGACCACCAGTTGCATTGAAACCGTATTGTTGAGTAACAGCATCATTATTTTTAATAGTTTCTTTCCAGTTACCCTCTGGTCTACCATTTGCGTCCCAAGATAAATAAGGCTCTCTTGCAAGAAGATAGGCTTCAGCTTCAGCTTCAGTCCCAAAGAAACCATCATTAAAATATGCTTCAGAAGCTAATTCTAAACGATTTACTGTTGTTAATGGATCTGGTCCATCAACAGCATCGTTAGAAAATCCGTACTGAGAATTGAAGTTAAATTGAGTTTTACCAGATTTCCCTGTTTTTGTTGTAATTAAAATTACACCATTAGATCCTCTTGCACCATACTGTGCAGTGGCAGATGCATCTTTAAGTACTGTTACAGACGCAATGTTGTTTGGATCGATAGATGCCAAGTTAGAGAAGAATGATGTTGCACCAGAATTCGATGCATTTCCATTACTAATCGGAACACCATCAATTACATATAACGGCTCGTTACCTGCAGTAATAGAACTAATACCACGAATTCTAATTTGAGAAGTAGAACCAGGAGTACCAGAGTTTGCAGATACAGAAAGACCTGCAACCTTACCTTGTAAGGCTTGATCGATACTTGGTGTAACAACATCTGTTAACTCTTCTGCAGTAAGTTGTACAGCAGAACCGGTAACTTCAGACCTCTTATAAGTACTATAACCAACTACCACGACCTCTTCTAAAACACTATCAGCTTCTAGAGTTACATTAATTGAGTTTGAAGCACCTACAGTGATTTCTTGAGAAGTCATTCCAATAAAGCTAAACTGAAGGACATCTCCCACAGAAGCTTCAATAGAGTAATTACCATCAAAATCAGTTTCAGTACCTGTATTAGTACCTTTAATTAAAACACTCACTCCTGGTAATGGACCTGTTTCGTCCGTCACATTTCCAGAAATGGTTTTACTTTGTGCAAATGTTAATTGCACCATAAACGCTAATAACAGCGTTAAAATTCCATTAAACTTTGTTTTCATGTTATAACTTTTTGAATTAATCAAGACCAAAAGTCTTAATTAATACTTAATAAAACAACTTTTTAGCTTAAAATATGTTAAAATAGTTAAGATTTTCTTAAATGATTTTGTTTATAATGCATTATTTAGTCATTAAAAAAAAAATAATTTAGAGAAACAGAACAAAAGTTATAGATATGATAATTTATTGGTTCTAAGAATATAAAAATGTAAAATAAATCAATATTGCATAAAAAAGAGGTGAATAAATTCACCTCTTTTATAATTAATATCAACGCAAAATTAATTGATATCCCAGAATAATTTGGTTTCTGCAGCATCTCCGCCAATGGCTGAAGCAGCATCATTATAGTTTGTAGCGTTCAATGTCTGCTCTACAATAGGGTAGGTGTATCTATTAGGGAATCCTGAAACCGCTTCGGTAGGTACTGCTAACAAAGGGTAATCTAGCATTCTCTTACTTATCCAAGACTCTAGGCCTCTATTAAATAAAGCAACCCACTTTTGGTTTCCAATTGCTTCTTTCCAAGGGGTAGTGGCTGTGCTATTAGCAATAACTGTTGCATAGTCTACGTCTGGTCTTGCCAAAAAGGTAGCGATATCAGCGGCAGATCCACCCCAATCTTCCATAGAAGCAGTAATTCCTGCCGCGTGATGGTTTGCTGGTGTATCTCCGGTGTTATATCCTCGAGCAGCTGCTTCTGCCAACAAGAATTGAACTTCGGCATAATCCATCATTACACCATTTGCTGTTGCTCCAACTACTTGATCGGATAAATGGGAGTGTGCGCTATAGGTAGATGGGGAGCCAATTTCGCCTCCTATATAATTACCATTAACAGTTGTAAACCAAAGAGGTCTTCTTGGATCCTCTGTTGCATTCATAAAATCAATAATGGTTTTACCAGCTACAAAATCGTTACGACCGCTTAATACTACATTAGCATGTACAGGGTTTGTATTTGGCTGCGACGATAAATATGTGAAATTTGCGTTGTCAACATTACTCATTAAAACGCCAGGTACAGCGGCTTCAACAGTTGTTTGTGCCAAAGCGTTATCCACGTCTGCCATAAGAAGCCCCATTCTAAGTTTTAAAGAATTTGAGAACTTTAACCATAAGGCAACATCTCCACCATAAATATTATCGGCAACTCCAAAACTTCCATTAGAAGCATCTAATCCATTTATGGCAGTATTTAAACGATTTATTAAATCTCTATAAATGGTTTCTGCATCATCATACTTTGGAGTTAAAATATCAATATTAACCGCTTCAGTATATGGAACATCTCCAAAAATTTCCACCTGCATAGCGTAAGTATAAACTGTTAACACTTCAATAATCATTAACTTGTTGTTCGTATTTAACGCATCCGCTTCAGAATAGGTAGTTTCAGAGATTACTTTTTGAGATTCTTTTAAATCTCTTAAAACTTCTCTATATCCAATACTCCATTGCTGCTCTGGTATGGTCCTAGTAACCTGGTCGTAATTACTTTCATCTGTATATGTAGATTCTTGTAAGTATTGCATCCATAACTTTGTATTGTTATTGTTTACATTTAAATCTACTACTTGGTCTACCAACGATTTTTGAGCCGCGGTAAATAATGATTCGCCAGCTACAAACGATGGGTTTTTAGTATTCTCATTTAGGCCGTCTAAGTTGTCAGAGCAAGAAACTATAAGTAATGCTCCGAAGGCCAGTGCTATAAATTTTTTCATTTTTTTCATTTTTAAAATTGTAACTTAAGGTTTGCTCCAAAGTCTCTAGTTGATGGTAAAGAACCAACACTGTATCCTTGTAAATTACCTGCACCTAAACCAGATTCAGGATCGGCATGTGGTAAACTCTTATCAATTATCCAAATGTTAGAACCTACTGCGCTTATACTCACTCCTGTTAAGAAAGTTTTATCCAAAATTTCTGAAGGAAGTGTGTATGTAAATGCTATTTCTCTAAGTTTTACATATCCTGCGTCATAAGAGAATGCTTTATCTGGTAGGCCTCTTCTATACCCGAAGGCACCGAACCTATCTGCTCTAATTCTAGTTTCGTTTGTAGAGCCATCAGGGTTTACTCCAGTATTAATAAATCCACCACTATCTGCTCCGTAGTTTCCAGGAGTTCCCGTAATAGGATTTCTAACTGGGTTTCCTAAATCATTGGTGAATGCCGTTTCTTCAGGTAATCCCGTTGCTAAACCGTAATATTGATCTAAAGACCAGATTTCTCCACCTTTCTTTATATCAATTAAAAAGCTTAATGCAAAGTTTTTATATGAGAAACTATTACTTATACCCATTTGCCAATCAGGATTTGCATCTCCGATTACGTTGTCCGAAGTCGAAGTTTTTAGATATTGACCACTATCCGGATCGATTAATCTTTCACTTGCTTTTGGATTGTCCGGATTTAAATAAGTATAATCTGTACCATATATAACACCATAAGGTTGACCAACTTGTGCATTTATGGTAACACCACCTTGGAACGATCCTAATTGTAAAGTTTCTAAGCCTTCAGCAAGAGACAGTACTTCGTTCTCGTTTTTAGACCAGTTTACATTTATATTCCAGCTAAAATCTTCGGTTTTAATTGGAGTACCAAAAGCCGAAATTTCAAATCCATTGTTTTCAATTTCTCCTGCGTTCACAATCTTGTATAAGAAACCAGTTGCTTCCGAAAGTCTTACAGGTGTAATTTGATCTATGGAATTTGATTTGTAATAAGCAAAGTCAAATCCAAGTCTTCTTTGTAAAAATGACATTTCCAATCCAACTTCGTAACTTTTTGTAGTTTCGTTTTTAAGATCTGGATTGTTCTTGGTATTTGATACCGTAGCACTTGGCGCACCAATTGGAATGTTAATATTATAGGTGTCGTCTAATAAATTAGGCCCTCTTCTTGCAGATCCAACTTCAGCATAGTTTGCTCTAAACTTACCAAAGCTTAGCCAATCTGCATCAATGAAGTTACTAAAGATGATTCCTGTCGAAACACCAGGATAATAAAAGGTGTCATTATTTTCTGGTAGCATAGATGCTTTATCACGTCTTATTGTTGCATCTAGGAAATAGGTGTTTTTAAACCCGAATGATGCACTCGCATAAATTCCATCAACTCCATTTTTCCAAACAGTTTCGATTGGTAATGGTAGCGGTCCAGCACTATTTTGAAGTGCATAAATTCCAGGTACAGCCAAGCCACCACTTGTAGAACTATAAAGACTGCTGAAATTTACCCTATTTATGTTTGTACCTAAAATAGCCTTAAGATTTAATTCATCTGTAAGATCTTTATCTACATTTAACATTAAATCATAGTTTGTTTCAGAACTGGTAATGTCTTTTCTAGCATATCCAGAACCTTGAACGTTTCTTTGAATACTTCCGTCTCCACCAGCAGTACCAATACCAAATCTAGAAGGTACAGAACCTACGGCTCTACGTTCTTCTTGAATTTCGCTATAAGTATCCGTAGCAACACGTCCCATAACATTTAACCAATCAGTTATTTCATATGTCAAAGCAATATTCCCAATAAAACGATCTCTTTTATCATTTTGATAGTTTTCATAACGTGTCCAATATGGGTTATCCCAGTAAATTGGATTTAAGTCATCTACATAGGTAGGATTCCAAGTTACATTTCGACCGGTTTGAAAATAGATGTCTCGTTGTTGTTTGATGTCAACATTTGTTTGCCACCATTGCTTAAATCCACCTACTAAATTATCATTGTATCCAGTAGAGTTTCTACCTAGACCTTTAGTATTGATGTAGTTCGCAAAAGACGAAACGGTCAATTTTTCGTTGATGGTGTAGTTTGCACCCATAGAAAAATTATGCTTCTTTAAAGAACTATTAGGTAATAAACCTGATTGATCAAAGTTTGTGTAATTCAATCTAAAAGATCCTTTATCACTACCTCTGTCTAGAGATATAGAATTTGTAAAAGTTGTAGGAGTTTCAAAAAATTCTAAAGGACCGTTCTTGGCATTTACCCAAGGAGTTCTCTGCCCAAAATTAGGATTGGCAGGATCAAAAGCATCCCATTGATAAACAAATAGATTTGGGTCAAATGCAGGTCCGTAAGAAGCATCTTCACCAAGACCAGCTACTAGATCACCTGTGCCGTCACCATCAATATCTTCTACATACCATTGGTTTCCTGGTCCGTCGTAATAGGGGCCATAACCGGCACCATATTGATCTTGGTACTTTACAAATGTTGATTCATCAACCACACCGAAAGTAAAGCCTGAATTTACGGTTATTCCAAATCCTTCTGCTTTTTTACCTTTTTTGGTGGTAATCATAATAACTCCATTAGCAGCTCTAGATCCGTATAGGGCAGAGGCAGCAGCACCTTTTAGTACATTAATAGATTCAATGTCTTCAGGATTGATGTCAGAAGCAGCATTACCATAATCGTAGCTGTTTCCTCCTCCTTGCTCTTGACTTCTATTATTTGTATTTGTGTTACTGATAGGAACTCCATCAATCACAAATAACGCTTGGTTATCTCCACCAAGCGAAGTGTTACCTCTAATAATAACATTTGTAGAACCACCCATATTGGTGTTTTGTTGAATGTTAATACCAGAAACACGTCCAGAGAGTCCATTTACAAAATTGTCGGTTTGTACATTTGTAAGTTCATCTCCGGAGACTTCTTGTGTAGAATACCCTAAAGATTTTTTGTCTCTTGATATACCAAGAGCGGTAACAACAACTTCATCTAATAAAGTTCCTGCAATCATTGTAACATTAAGTGTATTCGATTCTCCAACGGTTTGTTCTAGAGTCTCCATACCTACAAAACTAAATTGAAGAACAGCTCCTACACTGGCTTCAATACTATAGTTTCCATCAAAATCTGTTTCGGTACCCGTTGTTGTACCTTTAATTAAAACACTAACTCCGGGTAATGGGCCCGAATCGTCAGTGACTGTTCCTGTAACAGTTTTAGTTTGTGCAAAAGTTAGGTGCACGACAAACGCCATTAACAGCGTTAAAATTCCTTTTAACCTTGTTTTCATTGTATAATTATTTTAGTTAATCCAAGACCAAAATTGGTAAATTATACTATGCAAAAAAAAACTTTAACATAAATAAGCTTAATAAAGTTAAATTTTAACGAATATTTAATGCGAATTTAATAATCTAACAAGGTTTTCGATCAGAATAATTGTAAGATTATTAGTTTTAAAGCATTGCTGTGATTGAAATGGTTTGTTTAGAATGGGTTTATGATTTGCCAAGAAATCTAATTTATGTTTCAAAAAGGAAAAACCGAATAAATGTTAAATTTTATTCGGTTTTCTCTTTTTGTATTAAAATGATAGATGAAAAAAGCCCCGGAAAATTAAATTTCCGAGGCTTAGGCCAGTCCATTATAAATGGTTTTGGTATTTTGGATTAACTAAAACAATTATAATTTGATTAATTCACGTCCCACCATAGTTTCGTATGGTTGTCGTCTTGGCCTTGTTTTGAAACTATTTCATCATAGTTTGCTTTGTTATTATTTTCAACAGATTCATCGTATGCATGTCTTACTGGAATTCTTTCATCAGCAGCATTAGAAGAAGGAACTAAAACTGGGTAATCCAATCTTCTCCACTCAGACCATGCTTCTTGACCTTGTAAGTATAAAGCAACCCACTTTTCGTAAGCGATATCGTTAATACCTGTTAAAGGATTAGCTGCAATATAAGCATCACGCTCAGTTGCACCAACGCCCCAATAATTCATAGAAGCAGAGATTCCATTTGCATAACCTGCGTCCTGAGTAACTCCACCAGTATTCCAACCGTTCATTGCAGCTTCCGCTAATGCGAATTGCGTTTGAGCAGCAGAATAAATCATTGTAGGAGTATCTAACTCATAAATAAATACAGCAGGAGGGAAAGAGTAATCTGGTACGTTACCATTTACTTCACCGTGAGGAGCACCAACTTTTCCTGCATCTTCCATATTAGGGAAGGTAGGATTAGCAGCAATTGAATCTCTAGCGTCAATACCATACTTTAAAAGTCTGTAATCCATTTTAGCTCTTAAAGCTTCAACAGTAGTTGCAGCCATAATAAAATCTTCACGAGTTTCAAATCTATTATACCACTGACTTCTATCTTGCGGATCTACACCATAAGAAAATTCAATATTCTCACTATTATCCATAATAAGAGAACCAGATCCTACTGCAGCCTCGAAATGAGTTTTTGCTAAAGCAGGGTTTACATGAGAAATTCTTAATGCCATAGTCATTTTTAATGAGTTAGCAAACGTTGTCCAACGAGCCATGTCTCCATCAAAAATTACATCACCAGCAGGTCCAGCACCAGAATTAATTTTGTTCAAAGCAACATTGATATCATCAAACATATAGTCATATAACTCTTGTTGTGTATTAAACTTAGGCTGTGGGTTGTCAATCCCTTGGAAAGCTTCATCCCAAGGTAATCCACCCCATTGATCTGTCATAAAGTGCAAAATATGCGCTCTAATAATCATGGCTACAGCAATTTGGTTGTCATTATCACCAAATTGACCCGCAGTTCCTTTTGTTTCCTCATCAGTATTTAATTTGATGATTTCATTCAAACTCTGAATTGGTCCAGTAAAATAGCCATTATAACTTTCAGTTAAAGTTGCATATCTAGATTCTCCTGGATATTGTCCGTCTGTTAACTGTTGCGTGTAAAACATACCCGTCAAATCAGTTGACATTGTTCCAACCGTTCTTTGTGCTCCAGTCAATAATTGAGACGTAACAGCAGCGGTTGGTTCATTTGGGTTGTTATTAGTGTTACCAAAATCAACAGTATCACAAGAACTGATAATTAAAGATCCACCAACAAACAACGCTATATTTTTAAATATTTTGTTCATTTTATTTTAATTTTTAAAATGTTAATTTTAAGTTAAGACCGTAAGAAGAAGTCATTGGTAAAGTACCATTCTCAGCCCAGTTTACTCCACTTCTCTTCTCTAATTCTGAAGGGTCAACCCATGGTAAATCAGAATAAATTAACCAAACATTGTTAGCGAAGAAACCTAAAGAAGCTGCTTCCATTCCAATGCTATTTACGAAATCACTCTTAAAGTTATAGTTTAACTTTACAGTTCTTAATTTAATATAACTAGCATCATGTACGTTATTTTCGTAAATGTTACCTAAGTTACCTAAATAGAAGTGATCTTGTGGATCAACATATTTATCTACTACTGTACCATCAGAAATTGGAACACCGTTAGCGTCAGTTCCTGTTTGTAATACCCCAACAATATGGATACCACCACCATTAGCAACAGGGTCTCTTAAAGGATTACCTTTGTCGTTTAATCCTGCAGTTTTTGCAGAAATACCTGAGTGATCAATATATCTTTCAGTTCTTGAGTAGTAGTTACCTCCACTTTGTCCGTCAAATCCTAAGAATAAATCTAAGTTTTTGTATCTAAACGTAGTTGTAATACCTCCTGTGAAATCTGGTAATAATTGTCCAACAACTTTATTAGACTCTCTTGCAAAGTTATCACTGCTTGTAAAGATTAAGCTTCCATCAGTATGTCTAGCAAATCCACGAGCAACAAATACTCCGTAAGATTCTCCAACATTAGCTTGTAATCTCATACTAGAAGTATACGTACTGATATCATAAGAATCAATAGTTTCTCCTGTATCAGGGTTCGTATAAATTGCATCAACAACTTTGTCTAATGTACCTAAGTTTAAACCTAAGTCCCAAGAGAAATCTTCTCCTTGAATAACTGTTCCACTTAATGCAACTTCAATACCTGAAGAAGTAGTTTGTCCAGAGTTTACAGTAATTCCTGTATATCCTGTAGAACCATCTAAGTTAATACGTGTAGGTAAATCTTCATCTTTTCTGCTAAAGTATGTAAGATCTAAGTTAACTCTGTTTCCAAATAATCTGAATTCACCACCAACTTCAAATTCACCTCTAGTACCACCAATTAACAACTCATTGTTTTGAGTGTTTGGAATGTATAAAGTTCCGTTTCCTTGGTATAAACTACCTGTAGAATACGTTTGTCCAATTTGATAAGGACCAGGGAAATAAGGAGCATTTGCATAACCAGCTCTAATTTTAGCAAAAGTTAACACATCATTTTGAGGTAAGATTTTACTTAAAATGAAAGATCCTGAAAGTCCCCAAGATGTAACTTTGTTATCATCTGGAGCAGCAGTAGAAGACCAGTCATTTCTTAAAGACCCATCTAAATATGCCATTCCTTTATAACCAACAGAAGCTTTAACAAAAGCACCTCTTGTTTTAGTAACTGATAATCTAGATGATGCAGAAACCGGGTTTGCAGAACCTGCTAAGTTGTAAAATTCAGGGATCGTTAGGTCTCCTGAAGTACTAGCATTTATTGTTTTGTACTCGTTGTTTACAATTTCACCACCAATACTAGCATCTAAATCTAAATCACCGTCCAAAAATTGGTCACTATAGTTTGCCATTCCAAAGAAGTGTAACTTCGTATTGTTGCTTGCGTATTCAGAGTAACGTGCTGGATCTAATAAACTTTTAGTTGTAGATCTATCATCTCCAGTATAAGAGTTGAATGTAGATCTCATTTCAGCAACTGCACTGAACTTTTCATTAAACTCATAGTTTAAAGCAAATTTACCGTATGCAGCATTCTTGTAGTCATTCTTAAAGTTTTCATAAGAATGGAAGTAAGGCATATCCCAATATAAAGGACGTGCATCACGAGGACCTCTAATGTTCCAAGAAACAATTTGTCCGTTTTGCTCGTAATTCTTAAGACGATCCATGTTTAATTGTCTTTGCCACCATTGGTTCATGTTAGATCCAATGTTACCGTAGTTCTGATCTGGATTATTTAACGTAGATCGGTCTTGGTAGTTTACAATTGCCGTAGCTGTTAACTTGTCAGTAAGATCATAGTTAACATTCATGTTAAAGTTAGTCGTTTTTTGTTGAGAATTCGGTACAATACCTTCTTGGAAAATATTTTGTAACGAAGTTCTAATGTTATAATCCTCACCACCTTTAGAAAAAGAAAGTGTCGTATTATTAGTAATTGCTTTGTCGTAGAAATCTTCAACATCACTTGTAGTTGGAGACCAAGGTCTTAATTCTCCGAATGTATCAGTTCCAGGAATCCAAGAATCCCAATGACGAACTGGAGTACCATCTAATCTAGGTCCCCAAGACTCATCTGCCCAAAAATCTGGGTAAGGTTGACCATCAAAAGCAGCCCAATCAGCTGGATCTTGAGAAGGGTCATAAGAGAATGTGTTAAATGATTGGCTATATCCACCACCATATTCATTTTGGTAATCAGGAACAGCAGCTACTTGGTTGATAGAAGTTGCTTGATCAATAGTGAATGTCGCTTTTCCAGATTGTGCTGTCTTAGTAGTAATGATAATTACACCATTACGACCATCAGGACCATAAATTGCAGTTGCAGACGCACCTTTTAAAACAGACATGTCAGCAATGTTAGCAGTGTTAATGTCACTAATGGCGTAAACGATAACTCCATCAACTACGTATAAAACACCAGTTTCACCTCTCAATTTAATTTGAGAGTTTCCGAATGTTGTACTTGAATTACCAACGATTTGTACACCGGCAACCTTACCAGCTAAAGCGTTGTTAACATCAACATCCTTACCTTTTTGTAACTCTTCACCTTGAACAGACTGTTGAGAATACCCTAAGGCTTTCTTTTCTCTTTTAATACCTAAACCAGTAATTACTACTTCGTCAAGTACGTTGTCCGCTTCCATCGTTACATTGATAGTGCTTGAAGCACCAACAGTGATTTCTTGTGATGCCATTCCTACGAAACTAAATTGAAGAACTGCGCCTTCAGCAGCTTCGATAGTATAGTTACCATCAAAATCTGTTTCAGTACCTGTGTTGGTACCTTTAACTAAAACACTAACTCCTGGTAATGGACCTGTTTCGTCAGAAACAGTACCAGAAATTGTCTTTGTCTGTGCAAATGCTATTTGCACAACCAACGCTAATAAAAGCGTTAAAATTCCATTAAACTTTGTTTTCATTATTATAATTATTTGAATTAATTGCGCCAAAAATCTTAAAATAATGTTAAAGCACCAAGTTTTTAGCTTAAAAAAATGTTAAGAATGTTAACTAAAAGTTAAAGTATATTGATAATCTATTAAGGAATGAGTTGGATATTGAGGAATCTAAACGATTGCGATGTTTAATATGCATAAAAACAGCTAAAAAGTAATAATACTAGAGGAATCTTTAATGCGGTATTTTTGCCTTTTTTAGAATATTGAATAATATTTACACCTATAGAAGTGCTTGGCTGATTAAAACTTAGTTATACGATTCAATAAACTATAGAATACGTGAAATCTAAAAGAATTGAACAAATTTAATATGGACGCGTGAATTATTTAAATCGAAAGGTATATTTTCAAGCTTCCCCATAGCATAACTTATATCTACAACACCGTTTTTTGTTCCATAAGAATAGCCAAGTCCAAATGAATATAATTTTGAATCAAGATTTAATACTTTGTTTTGGGTAAGAGTAAAATCGGTTATACTATATATAAAGGAGTCAGTGTTTAAATAATAGTAATATTTTAAATTGGTAATATTATAAAATGAACTTAAAACACTTACCTTATTAAATCCTCTAATTGTATTTGTTTTAACAATTCTTAATAGATCATTTATAAGATACGTTGCAGAAAACAATGAGCCTTCAATGTTTTACATAAAAATAGAATCGAGTTTGAATATTTCTATTCGCTCAGATTTTTTTTTTAATTATGGGATCCCATAAATGTTGTGTCTGATGGAGAACTTAGTTGGATTTTTAATATGTATTTCTGAGGAAATGCTAGTTTCGAAATTAGGAGTTGAAAAAAGTGTATATATATTAAGGTGTAAAATTCTTGTTCAAATATTGCTATAATGTATATGAAAAACGGTATGAATATAGGTTATTAGGTTCATTTATAAAACATTCGGAAAAATAAATTGGCTGGCGTTTGAATTACTCGAAAAATATCGTACATTTGCACTCTCTAAAAAAGAGACGTTTAATAATTAAAACTTAAACAATAATTAAATTAGTATGCCAACTATACAACAATTAGTACGCAAAGGAAGAACCAGTCTAACTAAGAAGAGTAAATCGGCGGCTTTGGATTCATGTCCACAACGAAGAGGAGTATGTACTCGTGTTTACACAACGACACCTAAGAAACCTAACTCAGCAATGAGAAAAGTAGCAAGGGTTCGTTTAACAAACGGAAACGAAGTAAATGCATATATCCCTGGAGAAGGACATAATTTACAAGAGCACTCGATAGTATTAGTAAGAGGAGGAAGAGTTAAAGATTTACCAGGTGTTAGATATCATATTGTGCGTGGAGCACTAGATACTGCAGGTGTTGAGGGTAGAACTCAACGTAGATCAAAATATGGAGCTAAACGCCCTAAGTAATTAACAACTTTTAAAGGAAAGACATGAGAAAAAGAAGAGCCAAAAAAAGAGTTCTTTTACCGGATCCTAAATTTAACGATCAATTAGTAACACGTTTTGTGAACATGCTAATGTGGGACGGTAAGAAATCAGTAGCATTTAAAGTATTTTATGATGCATTAGATATCGTAGAAGAAAGAAAACAAGATGAAGAAAAATCTGCTTTAGAGATTTGGAAAGATGCCTTAACTAACGTTATGCCACACGTAGAAGTACGTAGTCGTAGAGTTGGAGGAGCAACATTCCAAATTCCAATGCAAATTAGACCAGATCGTAAAATTTCTATGGCGATTAAATGGTTGATTTCTTACACAAGAAAAAGAAATGAAAAAACAATGGCCCAAAAATTAGCTGCAGAGATTTTAGCTGCTGCTAAAGAAGAAGGAGCTGCTGTTAAGAAAAGAGTTGATGTTCATAAGATGGCAGAGGCTAATAAAGCATTTTCACACTTCAGATTTTAATAGGAAATGGCAAGAGATTTAAAATTTACTAGAAATATTGGTATCGCTGCTCATATTGATGCAGGGAAAACTACAACTACTGAACGTGTATTATATTACACAGGAGTTTCTCACAAAATTGGTGAAGTACATGATGGTGCTGCAACAATGGACTGGATGGAGCAAGAGCAAGAAAGAGGTATTACAATTACTTCTGCTGCAACAACCTGTGAGTGGAAATTTCCAATTGAAAATGGAGAGTCTACACCAGATACAAAAGGATATCACTTTAATATTATTGATACTCCTGGGCACGTTGATTTTACTGTTGAAGTAAACAGATCATTACGTGTATTAGATGGTTTAGTATTCTTATTTAGTGCTGTTGATGGTGTTGAGCCACAATCAGAAACTAACTGGAGATTAGCTGATAATTACAAAGTGCCGAGAATTGGTTTTGTAAATAAAATGGACCGTCAAGGTTCTAACTTCTTGGCAGTATGTCAACAAGTAAAAGACATGTTAAAGTCAAATGCTGTGCCGATCGTTTTAAACATTGGTGAAGAGGGTGACTTTAAAGGAGTGGTTGATTTAGTTAAGAATAGAGCAATTGTATGGCATGATGCCACACAAGGTTCTACTTTTGATATCATCGACATTCCTGAAGATATGAAAGAAGAGGCTGCTAAATATAGAGCCTTATTAATTGAAGAGGTTGCGAGTTACGATGAGAACTTATTAGAAAAGTTCATGGAAGACGAAGATTCAATTACAGAAGAAGAAGTGCATGCTGCACTTAGAGCTGCTGTAATGGATATGGCTATCATTCCTATGATTTGTGGTTCTGCATTTAAAAATAAAGGGGTTCAGTTCTTATTAGATGCTGTATGTCGTTATTTACCTTCTCCATTAGATAAAGATGCTATTGTTGGAACAAACCCTAACAATGGTGAAGAAATTGACCGTAAGCCAGATGTAAAAGCGCCATTTTCTGCGTTAGCGTTTAAAATTGCAACAGATCCTTTTGTAGGTCGTTTAGCATTCTTTAGAGCATATTCTGGTCGTTTAGATGCTGGTTCATATATCTTGAATAACCGTTCAGGTAAAAAAGAACGTATTTCTAGAATTTACCAAATGCACTCAAATAAACAAAACGCTATCGATTATATCGAGGCTGGAGATATTGGTGCGGCTGTAGGATTTAAAGATATCAAAACAGGAGATACAATGTCTGCAATGGACGCTCCAATTATCTTAGAATCTATGGACTTCCCTGATCCAGTAATTGGTATCGCGGTAGAGCCAAAAACAAAGGCTGATGTAGATAAGTTAGGTATGGCTTTGGCTAAATTAGCTGAAGAAGATCCAACGTTCCAAGTAAAGACTGATGAAGCATCTGGACAAACAATTATATCTGGAATGGGTGAGTTACACTTAGATATTATTGTTGATAGATTAAAACGTGAGTTTAAAGTTGAGGTTAACGAAGGTGAGCCACAAGTAGAATACAAAGAAGCATTAACAAGAACTGCAGAGCACAGAGAAACTTATAAAAAGCAATCTGGTGGACGTGGTAAGTTTGGTGATATCGTATTTGAAATGGGACCTGCAGATGAGGACTTCAAAGGACCAGGATTACAGTTTATTGATTTAATTAAAGGTGGACGTATTCCTAAAGAATTTATTCCTTCAGTAGAAAAAGGATTTAAAGCAGCTATGTTAAATGGACCTTTAGCTGGATTCGAAATGGATACAATGAAGATTACTTTAAAGGATGGATCTTTCCACCCTGTAGATTCTGATGCATTGTCATTTGAGTTAGCGGCGAAATTGGGTTACAAAGCGGCAGCGAAAGCGGCAGGAGCAGTGATTCTTGAGCCAATCATGAAAATGGATGTAGTAACACCTGAAGAAAACATGGGAGATATTGTTGGAGATTTGAACCGTCGTAGAGGTCAAGTTAACGCAATGGACGATAGAGCTGGAGCAAAAGTTGTAAAAGCAGATGTGCCATTATCAGAAATGTTCGGTTATGTAACAACATTAAGAACATTGTCATCTGGTAGAGCAACTTCTACTATGGAGTTTGCACACTATGCTCAAACGCCGTCAAATATTTCAGAAGAAGTAATAGCAAAAGCAAAAGGTTAATTACTAAATTATATAAGATGAGTCAAAAAATTAGAATAAAATTAAAGTCTTACGATTACAATTTAGTAGATAAATCTGCTGAGAAGATCGTAAAAACAGTAAAGAATACTGGTGCAGTTGTAAACGGACCAATTCCTTTACCAACTCATAAAAAGATTTTTACAGTATTACGTTCACCACACGTAAACAAAAAATCTAGAGAGCAATTCCAATTAAGTTCTTATAAAAGATTGTTAGACATTTATAGTTCTTCATCAAAGACTATTGATGCCCTAATGAAATTAGAACTTCCTAGTGGAGTTGAGGTAGAGATCAAAGTTTAATAAACTTTGAAACTGAAAGGGAACTTTCAGTTACATGTCCGGAGCGATTGACGAAGGAAAAACGGAAAAAATACGACAGGGTTGAAGTATTTTTGACCCTGTTTTTTTAAATAGAAATAAAGTAAATAATTAAATTAAATTAAATATGTCTGGGTTAATAGGAAGAAAAATCGGAATGACCAGCTTATTCGACGAAAATGGGAAGAACATTCCTTGTACAGTAATCGAAGCAGGTCCATGCGTTGTTACCCAAGTCAGAACCGAAGAGGTTGACGGCTACAATGCGTTGCAGCTTGGTTTCGATGACAAAAAGGCAAAAAGCTCTAATAAAGCTTTAGATGGTCACTTTAAAAAAGCAGGTACCACAGCCAAGAAAAAAGTCGTTGAGTTCCAAGGGTTTGAAGAAGAGTATAAATTAGGTGATTCAATTACTGTTGAGCACTTTGCTGAAGGAGAGTTTGTAGATGTTTCTGCAACTTCTAAGGGTAAAGGATTTCAAGGGGTTGTAAAGCGTCATGGATTTGCCGGTGTAGGTCAAGCTACTCACGGTCAACATAACCGTTTAAGAGCACCTGGTTCTATTGGAGCAGCATCTTACCCTGCACGTGTATTCAAAGGAATGCGTATGGCAGGTCGTATGGGTGGTGATAAAGTGAAAGTTCAAAATTTAAGAGTTTTAAAAGTAGTTGCAGATAAGAATCTACTTGTTGTTAAAGGATGTGTTCCTGGTCACAAAAACGCTTATGTAATCGTTAGGAAATAATGAAAGTATCAGTTTTAGACATACACGGTAAAGATACAGGAAGGAAAGTTGAACTTTCTGAGGATGTATTTGGAGTAGAAGTGAATGATCACGCTGTTTATTTAGATGTAAAGCAACACTTGGCTAATAAAAGACAAGGAACGCATAAAGCTAAAGAAAGAGCAGAGATTACTGGATCTACAAGAAAGATTAAAAAACAAAAAGGAACAGGTACTGCTCGTGCGGGAAGTATCAAGTCTGGTGTTTTTAGAGGTGGAGGAAGAATGTTTGGTCCTAGACCAAGAAATTATTCTTTCAAATTGAATAAAGGATTAAAGAAAGTTGCTCGTAGATCAGCGTTAAGTACGCAAGCAAATGAGAAAAATATTTTAGTTGTTGAAGACTTCAATTTCGAGGTTCCAAATACTAAAAATTTCATCTCAGTTTTGCAAGCTCTTGGTCTTGAGAACAAAAAGTCTTTGTTTGTGTTGGGTGAATCAAATAATAATGTATATTTGTCATCGCGCAATTTAAAACGTGCTAAAACCATAACTAATTCAGGGTTAAGCACTTATGAAGTTTTAAACGCAAATAAAGTTGTTCTTTTAGAGAGTTCTTTAGAAGGAATTAATCAAATTTAAGCAAATAGGTATCAATATGAGTATTTTAATAAAACCTATTATAACGGAAAAAATGACAAATGATAGCGAATTATTTAATCGCTATGGGTTTGTTGTGAATAAGAATGCTAACAAAGTTGAAATCAAAAATGCTGTAGAGTCTACTTACGGTGTTTCTGTAAGTGATGTTAGAACTATGAATTATCCAGTTAAGCGTACTACTAAATTTACAAAGAGTGGTATTCAAAACGGGATGAAAAGTGCTTATAAGAAAGCAATAGTTCAGTTAGCAGATGGAGATAACATTGATTTTTATAGCAATATCTAATTAAGAAAAATGTCAGTTAGAAAGTTAAAACCAATAACACCAGGGCAGCGTTTTAGAGTAGTAAATGGGTTCGACGCCATCACTACTGATAAGCCGGAGAAAAGTTTACTTGCTTCGAAAAAAAGGTCTGGAGGTCGAAATAATAGCGGAAAAATGACAATGCGTCACTTAGGTGGTGGTCATAAGAAGCAATACCGTATTATCGATTTTAAAAGAGATAAGAACGGAATTCCTGCAACAGTTAAAACAATAGAGTACGATCCGAATCGTACTGCTTTTATTGCCTTATTAGCGTATGCTGATGGTGAGAAAAGATATGTAATTGCTCAAAATGGATTACAAGTTGGGCAAACTGTAGTATCAGGAGATGTGGTTGCACCAGAAATTGGAAATGCAATGCCACTTGGTAAAATGCCATTAGGAACAACTATTTCTTGTATCGAATTACGTCCGGGACAAGGTGCTGTTATGGCGCGTAGTGCTGGTTCTTTTGCTCAATTAATGGCAAAAGACGGAAAGTATGCTACAGTTAAGTTGCCTTCAGGTGAAACAAGATTAATCTTGTTAACGTGTACTGCAACAATTGGTGTAGTTTCAAACTCTGATCATCAATTGTTAGTATCTGGTAAAGCGGGTAGAACAAGATGGTTGGGTAGAAGACCTCGAGTTCGTCCAGTAGTGATGAATCCGGTTGATCACCCAATGGGTGGTGGTGAAGGTAAATCTTCAGGAGGGCACCCTAGATCTAAGAACGGAATTCCTGCAAAAGGATTCAAGACTAGGTCTAAGACTAAAGCGAGTAATAAGTATATTTTAGAACGTAGAAAAAAATAATAAGATATGGCACGTTCATTAAAAAAAGGACCTTACGTTTTCCATAAATTGGAAAAGAAAGTACAAGCAAATTTAGATTCAGGTAAGAAAAGTGTTATCAAGACATGGTCGAGATCATCTATGATCGTTCCTGAGTTTGTTGGTCAAACAATTGCCGTTCACAACGGACGTCAATTTGTACCAGTTTATGTTACTGAAAATATGGTAGGGCACAAGTTAGGAGAGTTTTCACCAACACGTTCTTATAGAGGACATGGTGCTGACAGGAAAAATAAAGGTAAAAAATAGTAGGTAATCATGGGAGTTCGAAAAAAATTAAGAGCACAACAGTTAAAAGAAGAGAAGAAGCAACTTGCAGTTGCTAAGCTTACGGGTTGTCCTACATCGCCAAGAAAAATGCGTTTAGTAGCGGATTTAATTAGAGGAGTTGAAGTTGAAAAAGCTTTACAAATCTTAAAATTCAATGCTAAAGAAGCATCTATTAACCTTGAAAAATTATTGTTATCTGCCATTGCAAACTGGCAAGCTAAGAATGAAGACGCAAGTATTGAAGATGCTGGTTTATTCGTTAAAGAAATTTACGTTGATAGCGCAGGAATGTTAAAAAGATTAAGACCAGCACCACAAGGTCGTGCACATAGAATTAGAAAACGTTCTAATCACGTGACTTTAGTGTTGGGTAATAAAATTGTTGAAAGCAAATAATTCAAAGTAGCATGGGACAAAAGACAAATCCAATAGGAAATCGTTTAGGAATTATCAGAGGATGGGAATCTAACTGGTATGGAGGAAATGACTACGGCGATAAAATTGCTGAAGACGATAAAATAAGAAAGTACGTACGTGCTAGATTATTTAAAGCAAGTGTATCAAGAGTAATTATCGAGCGCACACTTAAACTTGTAACCGTTACTATCACTACTGCTAGACCTGGTATTATTATCGGAAAAGGTGGTCAAGAGGTAGACAAGTTAAAAGAAGAGTTAAAGAAAATTACTGGGAAAGAGGTTCAAATCAACATTTTTGAAATCAAACGCCCTGAGCTTGATGCAACATTAGTAGGAGCGAGTATTGCTCGTCAGATTGAAGGCCGAATTTCATACAGACGTGCGATCAAAATGGCTATCGCTGCTGCAACTAGAATGAATGCAGAAGGTATTAAGATTCAAATTAGTGGTCGTTTAAACGGTGCAGAAATGGCACGTTCTGAACACTATAAAGAAGGAAGAATTCCTCTTTCTACTTTTAGAGCTGATATTGATTATGCATTTGTAGAATCTAATACTACCTATGGAAAATTAGGGATTAAAGTATGGATTATGAAAGGTGAGGTTTACGGAAAGAGAGAGTTATCTCCGCTTGTTGGTTTATCTAAGAAGCAAGGTGGTAAGTCAGGTGGAAAGAGACAATCGAGACAACCTCGTAGAAGAAATTAATTTTAGATTTTAGAAACTAGAAAAGATGTTACAGCCAAAAAGAGTAAAATATCGTAAAGTACAGAAAGCAAAAGGAAATATGAAGGGAAATTCCAATAGAGGAACATTACTTTCAAATGGAATGTTTGGTTTAAAATCATTAGACCAAGATTTGCTTACATCTCGTCAAATCGAAGCAGCTCGTATTGCAGCAACTCGTCATATGAAAAGAGAAGGGCAGTTATGGATTAAAATATTTCCAGACAAACCTATTACTAAAAAGCCATTAGAAGTACGTATGGGTAAAGGTAAGGGTGCACCAGAATATTTCGTTGCAGTTGTAAAACCAGGACGAATTCTATTTGAAATAGGTGGAGTTCCAATTGAAGTAGCAAAAGAAGCTTTACGTTTAGCAGCGCAGAAATTGCCTGTAAAAACGAAGTTTATTATTGCTAGAGATTATGATAACGCTTAATCGATTAAAGAATGAAACAATCAGAAATTAAAGAATTATCAGCTGAAGATCTACAAGAGAAATTTGTACAGTTGAAAAAAAATTATACTGATCTTAAAATGGCTCATGCTATTACACCGTTGGAAACTCCGATGCAATTGAAAGCCCTTAGAAAAACTGTTGCGAGAATTGCAACGGAATTAACTAATAGAGAAGTACAATAGTATTTAAAGATGGAAAAAAGAAATCTTAGAAAAGAGAGAATTGGTGTTGTTTCTAGTAACAAAATGGATAAGTCTATTGTTGTTGCAGAGGTAAAGAAAACAAAGCACCCAATGTACGGAAAGTTCGTTTTAAAAACGAAGAAGTATGTTGCACACGACGAAACAAATGATTGTAACATTGGAGACACTGTTAAAATTATGGAAACACGTCCGTTGAGTAAATCGAAACGTTGGAGATTAGTAGAAATCCTAGAAAGAGCTAAATAATTTATTATGTTACAGACAGAATCAAGATTAAGAGTAGCTGACAATACTGGAGCAAAAGAAGTTTTAGTAATTCGTGTTTTAGGAGGAACTAAAAAGCGTTATGCTTCAATTGGTGATAAAATTGTTGTTTCAGTGAAACAAGTTACACCAAACGGATCGGTAAAAAAAGGTCAAGTAGCAAAAGCTGTTGTTGTTCGTACCAAAAAAGAAGTTAGAAGAAGAGATGGATCTTATATCCGTTTTGATGATAATGCATGTGTATTATTAGACAGTACTTCTGGTGAAATGAAAGGAACACGTGTTTTTGGACCGGTTGCAAGAGAACTTCGTGAAAAGCAATTCATGAAAATTGTATCATTAGCACCTGAAGTGCTTTAATAAACTATAAGAAACGATGGCAAAATTAAAGATAAAGTCAGGAGATACAGTTAGAGTATTAGCTGGTGATCACAAAGGTGAAGAAGGAAAAGTAGTGAAAGTTATCATTGCTAAAAATAGAGCGATTGTAGAAGGTGTCAATATGGTATCTAAGCACGCAAAACCTAGCGCAGAGAATCCACAAGGAGGAATTGTAAAGAAAGAAGCTTCAATCCATATTTCAAACTTAGGTTTGATTGAAAATGGTGCTACTGTAAGAGTGGGATACAAAATGGAAGGCGACAAGAAAGTTAGGGTATCTAAAAAAACGGATAAAGCAATTTAGTTATGGCATATACACCAAGACTTAAAGAAGAATATAAGAGTAGAATAGTTTCTGCTCTTACTGAAGAATTCGGTTACAAAAATGTAATGCAAGTTCCTAAATTACAAAAAATTGTAGTTAGTAAAGGAGTAGGTGCTGCTGTAGCTGATAAGAAATTAATAGATCACGCTTTAGAAGAGTTGATGAAAATCACTGGTCAAAAAGCAATATCTACAATGTCTAAAAAAGACGTTGCTACCTTTAAATTACGTAAAGGAATGCCAATTGGTGTGAAAGTTACGTTGAGAGGTGAGAAAATGTATGAGTTTTTAGATAGATTAGTAACTGCATCATTGCCACGTGTACGTGATTTCAACGGAATCAAAGCAACTGGTTTTGACGGTAGAGGTAACTACAATTTAGGTATTACTGAGCAAATCATTTTCCCAGAAATTGATATTGATAAAGTAAACAAAATTGGTGGTATGGATATTACATTTGTAACATCTGCTCCTACTGATAAGGAAGCGAAATCATTATTACACGAACTAGGTTTACCTTTTAAAAAGAACTAAGATGGCTAAAGAATCAATGAAAGCCCGTGAGGTTAAAAGAGCGAAAACAGTAGCAAAATATGCTGAGAAAAGAAAGGCTTTAAAAGAAGCTGGAGATTACGAAGCATTACAAAAGTTACCAAAAAATGCATCACCAATACGTATGCATAATCGTTGTAAATTAACGGGAAGACCAAAAGGTTATATGCGTCAGTTCGGAATTTCACGTGTGACATTCCGTAAAATGGCAAACCAAGGTTTGATACCAGGAGTTAGAAAAGCTTCTTGGTAAAATTAGAATTATAAATTGGTTCGTAGTTTGGCAATAGTGCCAAAAACCTGAACCGCAAATTAATATATATGTATACAGATCCAATTGCAGATTATCTAACAAGAGTTAGAAATGCTGTAGCAGCAGGACACAGAGTTGTTGAGATTCCTTCTTCAAATGTGAAGAAAGAAATCACAAAAATTTTGTTTGATCAAGGGTATATTTTAAGTTACAAATTCGAAGATAATTCTGTACAAGGAAGTATCAAGATTGCCTTAAAATATGACCGTCAAACAAAAGAATCGGTAATTAAGAATATCGAAAGAGTTAGTACACCAGGTTTACGTCAGTATGCTGGGGCTAAAGAAATGCCAAGAGTTTTAAATGGACTAGGTATTGCTATTGTTTCTACTTCAAATGGAGTAATGACAAACAAGCAAGCAGTTCAAGATAACGTTGGTGGTGAAGTTTTATGTTACGTTTATTAAAAATTAGGAAAGATGTCAAGAATAGGAAATAATCCAATCGCACTTCCTGATGGTGTAACAATTGAAGTAAACAACAACATTGTTACTGTAAAAGGAAAATTAGGAGAGTTATCTCAAGAGATAAAAGAAGTATCTGTTAAAGTTGAAGAAGGAGTTGTTTCTGTAGAGCGCCCTTCAGATAGTAAAGACCATAAAGCAAAACATGGTTTATATAGAGCTTTAATCAATAATATGATTCAAGGAGTTACCACAGGTTGGTCTAAAGAATTAGAATTAGTCGGAGTAGGTTATAGAGCATCAAATCAAGGTCAAAAACTGGATTTAGCTTTAGGATTCTCTCACAATATTGTTTTAAATATTGCTCCAGAGGTAAAAGTAGAGACAGTGTCAGAAAAGGGAAAGAACCCTATCGTTAAATTAACTTCTCATGACAAACAATTAGTTGGTCAAGTGGCTGCAAAGATTCGTTCTTTCCGTACGCCAGAGCCATACAAAGGAAAAGGAGTTAAATTTGTTGGTGAAGAAATTAGAAGAAAAGCAGGTAAAACTGCATAATTTATAGAAATTATGGCATTATCAAAGCTAGAAAGAAGACAAAGAATTAAGTATAGAATCAGAAAAGTTGTTTCTGGAACTGCATCTAAACCAAGATTATCAGTTTTTAGAAGTAACAAAGAGATTTATGCTCAGTTAATAGATGATGTTGCGGGTACTACTTTAGCATCTGTATCATCAAGAGATAAAGCAATTGCTTCAGGTTCTAAGAACGAAGTAGCAGCAGCAACTGGTAAAGCAATCGCTGACGCTGCATCGAAAGCAGGAATCGAAACTTGTGCTTTTGATAGAAATGGTTATTTGTATCACGGTAGAGTTAAGACTCTAGCAGAAGCTGCAAGAGAAGCAGGTTTAAAATTTTAATTAGATTATGAGCAGTTCATATAAAAACGTAGAAAGAGTTAAACCTAGTGGTTTAGAACTACAAGATCATTTAGTTGGAGTACAACGTGTTACTAAAGTAACAAAAGGAGGTAGAGCATTTGGCTTTTCTGCTATTGTTGTTGTTGGTGACGGTAACGGTGTAGTTGGACATGGATTAGGAAAATCTAAAGATGTAGCATCTGCTATTGCAAAAGCAATTGAAGACGCTAAGAAAAACTTGGTAAGAATTCCAATTATAAACCAAACATTACCACACGAACAAAAAGGTAAATTTGGTGGAGCAAGAGTATTCTTAAAGCCAGCATCTCACGGTACGGGAGTTATTGCCGGTGGAGCAGTACGTGCGGTATTAGAATCAGTTGGTGTACATGATGTATTATCAAAATCTATTGGTTCTTCTAACCCTCACAACGTAGTAAAAGCAACTTTTGATGCTTTATTGCAATTGCGTAGTGCAGTTGATGTTGCGAAGGCTAGAGGTATTTCTTTAGAAAAAGTGTTTAAAGGATAAATCAATTAGACGATGGCAAAAATTAGAGTTACACAAGTAAAAAGTAAGATAAGACGTCCTCAGAACCAAAAGAGAACGTTAGAAGCATTAGGCTTACGTAAGATTGATCAGGTTGTAGAGCATGAAGCTACGCCAGCAATCCTTGGAATGGTAAATACAGTTAAACACTTAATTTCCGTTGAGGAAGTTAAATAACAGATATAAACAGTTATGGCATTAAATAACTTAAAACCAGCAGCGGGTTCTGTAAAAGGAGCAGCGAAAAGAGTTGGTAGAGGACAAGGTTCTGGTAAAGGTGGAACTGCAACAAGAGGTCATAAAGGAGCAAAGTCGCGTTCTGGATATTCTAGAAAAATAGGATTCGAGGGTGGACAAATGCCTTTACAAAAGCGTGTACCTAAGTTTGGTTTTACTAACATTAATCGTAAAGAGTATGTTGGAGTAAACCTTGATAAGTTACAGGAACTTGTTGAAAATGGTAAAATTACTGATACGGTAACAATGGATGTATTAGTAGAAAATCGTTTAGCTCGTAGAAATGATCTAGTGAAGATTTTAGGAAGAGGAGAGTTAAAAGCGAAATTGAACGTAACAGTACATAAATTTACTGCAACTGCAAAAGCGGCTATCGAAGCGGCTGGAGGTGAAGCAGCAACTTTATAATAGTTATATAGATGAAGAAATTTATAGAAACAGTTAAAAACATTTGGTCAATCGAGGAATTAAGAAATAAGATTCTTATTACACTTAGTTTCATGGTGATCTACCGATTTGCAGCACAAGTAACACTACCTGGTTTAGATGGTAGTGTTATTGCTGATTCTTTGAATAGCAATTCTGGTGGAGCCGGTGGAATCCTTGATATGATTAATATGTTTACTGGTGGTGGATTTTCTAGAGCATCGGTAATGGCATTAGGAGTAATGCCTTATATCTCGGCATCTATTGTTGTTCAGTTAATGGGTATTGCAATTCCTTATTTGCAGAAATTAAAGAAAGACGGAGAAAGTGGTAATAAAAAGATTACTCAAATAACACGTTGGTTAACTATTGGTATTACGTTGGTTCAAGGACCTGCTTATATTGCTAGTTTACCTTCTTTAGGTATTCCTGCAGAGGCATTTATAATGGGTCAAGGAAATACCTTATTTTGGATAACTTCTTTAGTATTATTAACAACTGGATCTATCTTTGCAATGTGGTTAGGTGAAAAGATTACTGATAAAGGAATCGGAAACGGAATCTCATTGTTAATTATGATTGGTATTATTGCAGGATTCCCTAGTGCATTTGCGCAAGAGTTTGCGTCTAAAACTACGAATGGTGGTGCTGGTGGAATTATGATGATCTTAATTGAAATCATTGTTTGGTTTGCAGTAATTTTAGCATGTGTTTATTTAGTTACAGCAATCAGAAAAGTTGCTTTGCAGTATGCTCGTAAAACAGTAGCAGGTACAGTAACAGATGTTGCAGGAAGTAGACAATACATTCCTTTAAAGTTGAACGCAGCAGGTGTAATGCCTATTATTTTTGCACAAGCAATTATGTTTGTTCCTTCGGCTTTAGTTACGGCTGATTTTACATCGGAAGGTGTAAAAAGCGTAGCAGCAATGTTTGCAGATTTTTCTGGAGTTGGATACAATGTATTATTTGCAACTTTAATTATCATTTTTAGTTTCTTCTATACTGCTATTACAGTTCCTACGAACGAGATGGCGGCTTCTATTAAAAGAAGTGGAGGATTTATTCCTGGAATTAGACCAGGAAAAGAAACTGATAATTATTTAGATAGAATTTTATCTTTAATAACATTCCCAGGATCTATATTCTTAGCATTGCTAGCAATATTACCTGCCTTTGTAATTAAATTTGGAGTACAACAGTCATGGTCAATGTTCTATGGTGGTACCTCATTATTAATTATGGTTGGAGTAGCTATTGATACAATTCAGCAGATAAATTCACATTTATTAAATCGTCATTATGATGGTTTAATGAAAACAGGAACTAAAAGAAAATCAGTAGCATAATGGCCAAGCAATCAGCAATTGAACAAGACGGAACTATAACAGAAGCATTGTCTAATGCAATGTTTCGTGTAGAACTTGAAAACGGGCACATAGTAACGGCACATATTTCTGGTAAAATGCGTATGCATTATATTAAATTGTTACCAGGGGATAAAGTGAAATTAGAAATGAGTCCTTATGATTTAACAAAGGCAAGAATTACTTATAGATATTAAAAAATAAACGATGAAAGTTAGAGCATCAATTAAAAAAAGAAGTGCCGAGTGCAAGATTGTGCGTAGAAAAGGCAGATTATATGTAATCAACAAAAAGAATCCTAGATTTAAACAAAGACAAGGGTAATTATGGCAAGAATAGCAGGTATTGATATTCCTAAAAATAAAAGAGGAGTTATTGCATTAACTTACATTTTTGGAATAGGAAGAAGCAGAGCCCAAGAGATCTTGGAGGCTGCAAAAGTTGACGAAAGTAAAAAAGTTCAAGATTGGAACGATGCAGAAATTGCAGCCATTCGTGAGCAAGTTGGAACGTTTACTATTGAAGGTGAATTACGTTCTGAAACGCAATTGAACATCAAACGTTTGATGGATATTGGATGTTACAGAGGTATTCGTCACAGAACAGGTTTACCATTAAGAGGTCAGAGAACTAAAAACAACTCTAGAACTAGAAAAGGTAAGCGTAAGACAGTAGCAAACAAAAAGAAAGCAACTAAATAATAAATAAAGGCGTTAGTCATTAGAAATTAGAAGTTAGATGAATCTGTTTGAAATAGAAATGTTTAGGATTCTAGCAACTATAGCTAACAACTAAAAACTATAAAATATGGCAAAGACAAGTAAAAAACGTAAAGTTGTTGTTGAAGCAGTTGGTGAAGCACACATTACTGCTTCATTTAACAATATCATTATCTCATTAACAAACAAAAGAGGTGATGTAATTTCATGGTCATCAGCTGGTAAAATGGGCTTTAGAGGTTCTAAAAAGAACACTCCATATGCTGCTCAAACTGCTGCTGAAGATTGTGCAGCTGTTGCTCACGAAGCTGGTTTAAGAAAAGTGAAAGCTTATGTTAAAGGACCAGGAAACGGAAGAGAGAACGCAATGAGAACACTTCATAACAATGGAATTGAAGTAACAGAAATTATTGATGTTACACCAATGCCACATAATGGATGTCGTCCTCCAAAAAGAAGAAGAGTATAATTAAATTAATTCTAACAATAGGAACAAGATTATCGAAGGAGTTTAAGCCTTAATTCATAATCCCTATTAATACACAAAGAAATGGCAAGATATACAGGACCAACTACAAAAATCGCACGTAAATTCGGAGAAGCAATTTACGGAGCGGACAAGTCTTTTGAGAAAAGAAATTTTCCTCCAGGACAACACGGTAACAACAAACGAAGAGGTAAAAAATCTGAGTATGCTGTACAGTTACAAGAAAAGCAAAAAGCAAAATATACTTATGGTATATTAGAGCGTCAATTTAGAGGTTTATTTAAAAAAGCATCTGCAAGTAGAGGTATTACCGGTGAGGTATTATTACAATTGGCAGAGTCTCGTTTAGATAACGTTGTTTTCCGTTTAGGAATTGCTCCTACACGTAATGGTGCAAGACAATTAGTTTCTCACAGACATATTACTGTGAACGGAGAGATTGTAAATGTACCTTCTTATTCATTAAGAGCAGGAGATGTTATTGCAGTAAGAGAAAAATCTAAATCTTTAGAGGCTATCGAAAATTCATTAGCTAATAATAGCAATGTTTATGAGTGGTTAACTTGGAATGGTGAAACTTTACAAGGAACTTTTGTAACGGCACCAGAAAGATTACAGATTCCTGAAAACATCAAGGAACAATTAATCGTAGAATTGTATTCTAAATAATAAATTAATCATATTGAAGTTTGGCCAAAGGGTTCATAAGTATTTCTTCAAACTTATGAACCGCGCAAGCAAACAACAATTAAAAAGAAGAATAAAATGGCAATATTAAATTTTCAAAAACCTGATAAAGTAATAATGATCGACTCTACCGAGTTTGAAGGTAGATTTGAATTCAGACCATTAGAACCAGGATTTGGTTTAACGGTTGGTAACGCTTTGAGAAGAGTTTTACTTTCATCTTTAGAAGGGTTTGCAATTACTTCAATTCGTATTGAAGGAGTTGAACATGAGTTCTCAACAATCAAAGGAATCGTAGAAGACGTAACTGAGATTATTTTGAACTTAAAACAAGTACGTTTTAAAAAGCAAATTGATGATACAGATAGAGAAACTGTAAATGTTTCTGTTTCTGATCAAGGTCAGTTAACTGCTGGAGACTTACAAAAGCACATTTCAGGATTCCAAGTGTTAAATCCAGATTTAGTTATCTGTAACATGGAAACTTCTGTAAACTTACAATTCGAAATTACCATTGAAAAAGGTAGAGGATTTGTACCTGCAGAGGAAAACAAAAAGGCAGGTGTTGCTTTAGGAACAATTTTTACTGATTCTACTTACACTCCAATAAAGAATGTAAAGTATGCTGTAGAGAATTTCCGTGTAGAGCAAAAAACGGATTATGAAAAATTAGTATTTGATATCGTTACTGATGGTTCAATTGCACCGAAAGATGCATTAACTGAAGCTGCAAAAATATTGATTCACCACTTTATGTTATTCTCTGATGAGCGTATTACTTTAGAGGCTGATGAAATTGCACAAACTGAAACTTACGACGAGGAATCGTTACATATGAGACAATTGCTTAAAACTAAGTTAATTGACATGGATCTTTCAGTAAGAGCATTAAACTGTTTAAAAGCGGCAGAAGTAGATACATTAGGAGACTTAGTATCATTCAATAAAAATGACTTAATGAAGTTCCGTAACTTCGGTAAAAAGTCTTTAACTGAACTAGATGAGTTAGTTGCAGTAAAAGGTTTGAATTTCGGTATGGATTTAAGCAAGTATAAATTAGATAAAGATTAACCTTTCATATTTTGCGCCCCAATATTTGGGTTGAAGCAAGATGAAAGTAAAAAGTAAATGTCATGAGACACGGAAAGAAATTCAATCACTTAGGAAGAAAGACAGCGCACAGAAAGGCGATGTTATCAAATATGGCTTGTTCTCTTATTGAGCACAAACGTATTAACACTACTGTAGCGAAAGCGAAAGCTTTACGTCAATATGTAGAGCCACTTATTACAAAGTCTAAAGACGATACTACACACAACCGTAGAATTGTATTTAGTTACTTAAGAAATAAGTTTGCTGTTACTGAATTGTTTAAGGAGGTATCGCAAAAAGTTGCGGATCGTCCAGGTGGTTATGTAAGAATTATCAAATTAGGGAACCGTCAAGGAGATAACGCTTCTATGGCAATGGTAGAATTAGTTGATTACAACGAATTGTACAACCCGAATGGTAAGAAGAAGAAAAAGTCTACTCGTAGAGGTAGAACGAAAAAAGTTGAAGCGACTGCTGCACCTGTTGAAGCTGTAGAAGAAGCACCAACAACTTCTGAACCAGAAGCAACTGAAGAGTAATGAGGATAACTCGTTGATAATATAAAAGGATAAGCTAATTGTTAGTTTATCCTTTTTTTTATATTTGAACGGAAATAATTTAAGAAAACAAAGGATTTAAAGTGGAGTATAAGCAGCACAAAAAAGCAATATTATTGTTGGAAGATGGAACCATCTTCGAAGGGAAGTCAATTGGCATTGAAGGATCAGCATTTGGAGAAATATGTTTCAATACAGGTATGACCGGGTATCAAGAAATATTTACAGATCCATCTTATTATGGTCAAATGATGTTAACTACCAATGCGCATATTGGTAATTACGGAGTGAATGATGAAGAAATAGAATCTGATTCTGTAAAGATTGCAGGATTAGTTTGTAGAAATTTTAGTTTCAATTATTCTCGTGATCGTGCAAATGATTCTTTAGAGAATTATTTTGAAAAGCAAAATTTAATCGCAATTTCAGATGTGGATACCAGAGCGGTAGTACGTTATATAAGAGATAAAGGAGCGATGAATTCGGTAATCTCTACAGATGTTGATAATATTGAAACATTAAAGAAGCAATTAGCTGAACAACCTTCTATGGATGGGTTGGAATTGGCGTCAAAAGTTTCTACAAAACAGTCTTATATTGTTGGTGAAGATTCAGCTACCTATAAAATAGCTGCTTTGGATATTGGAATTAAAAAGAACATCATCCGTAATTTGGTTAAGAGAGGTTGTCAAGTAAAAGTATTTCCATACAACGCTACTTTTGAAGATTTAGCTTCATTTAATCCAGATGGGTATTTCTTATCAAATGGCCCCGGTGATCCAACACCGCTAGTAGATGCTCGGAATGTTGCAAAGGAGATTATTAAAAGAGACTTACCTTTATTTGGTATTTGTTTAGGGCATCAAGTAATTGCTTTGGCAAATGGTATTGAAACTTATAAAATGCACAATGGGCATAGAGGAATTAATCATCCAGTAAAGAATTTGGTAACTGGTAAAGGAGAAGTAACCTCTCAGAATCATGGATTTGTTGTTAGTAAAGAGTCTTTAGAAAAGAATGAAGATTTTGAATTAACGCATATACATTTAAATGACGAGACTGTTGCGGGTATACAAATGAAGGATAAAAACTGTTTTTCAGTACAATATCACCCAGAAGCAAGTCCTGGGCCGCATGATTCTTCTTATTTATTTGACCAATTTATTGAGAATATTAAAAAGGCGAAGTAAAAATAAAGAGTTTCTAAAATTCATAACTGAATTTTAGAATATCGCAATAATTTAAGAATTTAACCCCTATGTAACATTGGTACGTAGGGGTTTTTGTATCTTTGCATCCGTATAAATAATTAAAAAAAGAAAGAAATGAGTATCATTATAAACATTCATGCAAGACAAATTTTTGATTCAAGAGGTAATCCTACTGTAGAAGTAGATGTAGTTACTGAAAACGGTGTGCTAGGAAGAGCAGCAGTCCCTTCAGGAGCATCAACTGGTGAACACGAAGCTGTAGAACTGAGAGATGGCGGAGATAGCTACATGGGTAAAGGAGTTTTAAAGGCAGTTAAGAATGTAAATGAAATCATTTCTGGTGAATTGTTAGGAGTATCTGTATTTGAACAAAATTCTATAGATCAATTAATGATTGATTTAGATGGAACTCCAAATAAAGCTAAATTAGGAGCCAATGCTATTTTAGGTGTTTCTTTGGCAGTGGCAAAAGCAGCCGCAAATGAATTGAATTTGCCTTTATATAGATATGTTGGTGGCGTAAGTGCAAACACTTTACCTGTGCCAATGATGAATATTGTAAACGGAGGCTCACATTCTGATGCGCCAATTGCATTTCAAGAATTTATGGTAATGCCTGTAGGTGCAGAAAACTTTACACATGCAATGCAAATTGGTAGTGAAATTTTCCATAACCTAAAGAAAATTTTACACGATCGTAATTTAAGCACAGCGGTTGGTGATGAAGGTGGATTTGCTCCAACATTCGACGGAACGGAAGATGCTTTAGATACGGTTTTGGCTGCGATAGAGAAGGCTGGTTACAAAGCAGGGTCAGAAGTAATGTTAGCGTTGGATTGTGCAGCAGCAGAATTTTATGTTGATGGAAAATACGATTACAAGAAATTTGAAGGAGATAGTGGTGTGATTAGAACATCTGAAGAACAAGCAGATTATTTGGCAGAGTTAGCTGCAAAATATCCAATTATTTCTATTGAAGATGGAATGGATGAGAATGACTGGGATGGTTGGAAATATTTAACTGATAAAATTGGAGAAAAAGTTCAATTAGTTGGGGATGATTTATTCGTAACTAATGTTGAGCGTTTGTCTAGAGGGATTGAAAATAATATTGCAAACTCAATTCTAATTAAAGTAAATCAAATAGGAACATTAACAGAAACTATTGCAGCAGTTAATATGGCGCATAATGCTGGGTTCACTTCAGTAATGTCTCACAGATCTGGTGAAACAGAAGACAATACAATTGCAGATTTAGCTGTAGCGTTAAATACAGGTCAAATTAAGACAGGTTCAGCTTCTCGTTCTGATAGAATGGCTAAATACAACCAGTTATTAAGAATTCAGGAGGAGTTAGGAGAAACAGCCTATTATCCGAAGGAAAAAGCATTTAAAATAAATTAATTTTTATTTGAAAGCAAAAAGCCAACATTGTAAAAAGTGTTGGTTTTTTTTGTTATAAACGAGTTTTTTATTGGTGAAAATGATAATTATTTAAAAGAAGATAATCGAATTTGTGAAACCTATATTAAGACCAATTTAACTTTTAATTGAGGACGATTTTTCGTAATTTCGTGCTCGGATAAAATGAATAAAAAAATAAAATGAATATGTCAGATAAAGCAAAATTAGAAGTTAATGGAGAGGTATTCGAATTCCCAACATATGTAGGGACTGAGAATGAAAAAGCGATAGACATATCTAAATTAAGAGGCGCAACAAATGGCGTGATTACAATTGATCCAGGATTCAAAAATACAGGATCTTGTGTAAGTGAAATTACCTTTTTAGAAGGAGAAAAAGGAATTTTGAGATATAGAGGATATTCAATCGAAGAATTAGCAGAGAAGGCTGACTTTTTAGAGGTTGCATATTTGTTAATTTTTGGGGAATTACCAACGGAGGAGGAATTAGAGAAATTCCATGCCGATATTAAAAAGAATTCAGTTGTTGATGATGATGTAAAAAAGATTTTGGATGCCTTTCCTAAGGCAGCGCATCCAATGGGCGTGTTGTCTTCATTGACAAGTGCTTTAACGGCATTTAATCCAGGATCTGTAGATGTTAGTTCAGAAGAGGCCATGTACAACGCTATTGTAAGAATTATGGGGCAGTTCCCTGTATTGGTTTCTTGGACAATGCGTAAAAAGCAAGGATTGCCTTTAGATTACGGAGACAACTCTTTAGGATATGTAGAGAACGTTTTAAAAATGATGTTCAAACAACCAAATGAAGAGTATAAGTTAAACCCTATCCTAGTTGAAGCTTTAGATAAATTATTGATTTTACATGGGGATCACGAGCAAAATTGCTCAACTTCTACGGTTAGAGTTGTAGGTTCGTCTCATGCAGGGTTGTTTGCTTCTTTATCAGCAGGGATTTCGGCATTATGGGGACCATTGCATGGTGGTGCAAATCAAGCTGTATTAGAAATGCTTGAAGCTATAAAAGAAGATGGAGGAGATACTAAGAAGTATATGGCAAAAGCAAAAGACAAGAATGATCCATTTAGATTAATGGGCTTTGGTCATAGAGTATATAAGAACTTTGATCCTAGAGCAAAAATAATTAAAGTTGCAGCTGATGAAGTACTAGCAGATTTAGGTGTAAATGATCCAATTCTTGAAATTGCAAAAGGATTAGAACAAGAAGCTTTAACGGATGAGTATTTTGTATCTAGAAAATTATATCCAAACGTAGATTTCTATTCTGGAATAATCTATAGAGCCATGGGTATTCCAGTAGAAATGTTTACTGTGATGTTTGCACTAGGACGTTTACCTGGTTGGATTGCACAATGGAGAGAAATGAGATTGCGTAAAGAACCAATTGGAAGACCAAGACAAATTTATATAGGTGCTACAGAAAGAGCATTTGTACCAGTAGAAAATAGATAATATTTAGAAAGTAATAAGTACATTTGTCGTTCAAATCTAAGTCATGATTTGAACGACATTTTTTTGCGCTATGTTTAAATTTAATATTGAAAACGAAACCTCACCATTGCAAGCAGTTATATTAGGAACGGCAAATAGTAATGGTCCTACTCCAAAATTATCGGAATGCTACGATCCTAAATCGATGGAACATGTAAAGGCCGGTACTTATCCAAAAGAAGTGGATATGATTAAAGAAATGGATGAGGTGTCTGAAGTTTTTAAGAAACACAATGTTACAGTTTATAGACCAACAATTATTGAAAATTATAATCAAATATTTTCTAGAGATATAGGCTTTGTTATTGAAGATAAATTTATTCGTGCCAATATTCTTCCCGATCGGGATAGAGAGATACATGCCATAGATCATATTCTTAAAACGTTTAATTCGGATTGTATTTTTGAATTACCCGAAGAAGCACATGTTGAAGGAGGAGATGTAATGCCCTGGGGTGATTATATTTTTGTCGGAACTTATTCTGGAGATGATTATCCAGATTATATTACTGCTCGTACAAATATGGATGCGGTAATGGCTTTACAAGAATTATTTCCTGATAAAATGGTGAAGTCATTTGAATTGAGAAAATCTAACACAGATGCAAAAAACAATGCTTTACATTTAGATTGCTGTTTTCAACCAATAGGAACCAATAAGGCTATTATACATAAAAACGGATTTTTAGTTGAGAAAGAATATCAGTTTTTAGTAGACTTGTTTGGTAAGGAAAATATTTTTGAAATCACTAAAGAGGAAATGTATAATATGAATTCCAATGTGTTTTCAATTTCTCCTGAAGTTATTATTTCTGAAAAGAATTTTACGCGATTGAATTCATGGCTACGAGCACAAGGATTTAACGTAGAAGAAGTAAATTATTCTGAAATTGCAAAACAAGAAGGTTTGTTACGTTGTTCAACGCTACCATTAATTAGAGAATAAGAAATTTACTTTATTCTAACATATTTCTCTACAATATATCGATCTATATTTGCGGCCTCCACTTTTTCATGACCATATTGAATTAAAGTGTCTCCTTTCAACTCTATTTTAAATGGAAATTTATGTCCTCTTAAATCAGTTGACCCTATGTAGTTTAATGATTCAACATAATCATTACCATTTAGTGTATAAGTTCCTGCGCCACCATAAAAACTTTCAGAAGTTCCCTTTACTTGGTTGAAAAAAGAGAAATGAGAAGCGTTTATTATTTTGATAAAATCAGATTTGCTAATATCTTTAATTTGTAACGAATCATTTTCCTCAATTGAGCCATAAAATAATTTCCAAGTACCTTTAATAGACGCAGTCGAATTTTCATTGTGAGCACAAGAAATAATGGTCATAGCGATAACCATTAATAGATAAAGTTTCTTCATCTAATTATTTAATCTTTAGAATTCCCTTCCCTTCAACGGCCAGATATATAAAACCATCAGGGCTTTGTTTTACAGAACGCACACGCCCAATGTTTTCAAATAATTTTTCTTCTTTTACCACTTTGTTGTTTTCTAAATGGCAGTGATTTAAATATTGGAATTTTAGTGAGCCTACAAGTAGATTTCCTTTCAATGATGGATAGCGTTCGCTAGTAACAAATTCCATCCCACTAGGCGCAATAGATGGTACCCAATAATGGATCGGATCTTCCATCCCGGGTAAGGAAGTATGTTCGGTAAGGGTAGTGCCATTATAGTTTATTCCATAACTCGCTTTGGGCCAGCCATAATTTTTTCCAGCTTGCATAATATTTATTTCATCTCCCCCCTTAGGGCCATGCTCGTGAGTCCATATTTCACCTGTTTCAGGATTTAATGCCATTCCTTGAGGGTTTCTATTTCCGAATGTAAAAATTGCCTTTTTAGCATTAGGTTCATTATGAAATGGATTGCTTTCTGGTATTGATCCATCATCATTCAATCTGTAAATTTTACCGCCATCTTTGGTAATGTCTTGAGGATTTACATCTCTATTAAAACGATCTCCAATACTAAAATAAAGGAAGTTATTCTTGTCAAAAGCCAATCTTGAACCAAAATGATTTCCAGATTTTTCGTTCGGAGTTCCACGGTATAGTTGCTCTTTTTTCACAAGTGTATTGTTTTCTATTTTGGCACGCATAACTGCTGTGTTTGCTCCATCATTCGAATCTCCTTCAGAAGTTGCATAAGTAAAATAGATCCACCCATTTTCACTATAATTTGGGTGCGCTTCAATGTCTAATAATCCTCCTTGACCTCTAACTTCAATTTCTGGCAACCCGTCTATTTCAGTTTTAGTTCCATTTTTAACCAACAATAACTTGCCATCAATCTCAGTAACGAGCATCGTGTCATCAGATAAAAAGGTCATACTCCAAGGTCGTTTAGATTCAATGATCGTTTCTAATTCTAAAGTTACCGCTGGATTTTCAGTTGAATTATAAACCAATGCATTGGCATTTTTATTTTCACATGAAACAAGTGAGACTAATGCTAGAATTGGTAAGAAAAGAAGTTTTTTCATAATTACTGTATTAAGAAATAGAATGTAAAGCTACAAAATTTTAATGAGCATTAAATTATTTAAAATTGATAATTCAATTGCATCCCGAAGTAGTAATTTATAGGTTCGCCAGGGTAATAATATCTTGGTGCATTTCCTCCAAAACTACTTGCGTTAATCAAAAGCATAGAAGCGTATTTCTCGTCAAATATATTATTTATTCCACCGTAGAAGTCGAAAATTACGTTTTCAAATAAAGCGGCTTTAAATCCAAATTTTGTATTTATAATTTGATAACTTTCGGAATACTTACTATTGTCATCTCGCATTGGAATTGAACCAATATAGTTATAATTAGCACTTATATAGGCACCAGACTTGAAATTAAGAAATAAGCTAGAATTGAAAACTTGGTTAGGAACACCAGTTAGATCGTTCCCAGAATAATCATTCTGTTCAGTTACAAAATCTTTAAACTTAAAATTGTTTAAAGTAAAAGCGTTATGAATTTTTAGATCAATATTGTCGGATTTAATCAATTGATGGTAAGTTGCTATTTCCAACCCGTTATACGTTGTTTTACCAGCATTTACTCCAATAAATTGATTATCACCAGTTCGGCGTGCAACAAGTAGATCCTTTACATTCATTCGGAATAGTGCTACGTCATATGAATGATTTTTAATAATCTGTCCTCTAGATCCAATTTCAAAATTCCAGCCCGATTCTGGTTTAATAGCTGTATTTATTAATCCATTGGGTAATAAGGTTTCTTCTAAAGAAGGCGTAGAGAATCCATGAGATGAACTAATAAAAACCATATTGTTTTTAGCGAAAGCATAGGTTAAGGCAGCCTTTGGAGAAACAATTAAATCATATTTATAATCTCCAGATAAATTATCATTTTCGTTGTTGTAATAATCAGTAAGGTCATAATAGGTTTTGTTCAGATTTAAACCTGCACTTAGAAATAAAGTATTTGAAAAATGATACTTTGAATCTAAGAATAAGTTAAAATAACTGCGTTTTTCTTTTAAATCGCTCAATAAGCCACCTTGTACACTTCCGGTTTCTGGAGGGTATTCTCTATACAAGTTTTCAAAGGTCTGGTATTCATTAGTGTCTGAAAATAACTCTCCACCTATTACATATTCAAATTGTTTAGAAAAAAGTTGAAAACTAGAGTTTAACCTGCTTCTAATACCAATTCCGTTTGTCTTTTCTTGCAATATGTTAAAAGGTCTAGGTTCGTATGCATCTAAAAATGAAGTAAAAATACTTGTATATTGTTCGGTATTTTGTGAATATTTATGTTGCCAAGATAAACCAAATAGACCCTTTTTATAATCTTCATATCCTTTTGCACGCCCCCAAGTAAATGCTGCTTTTGTTGGATCGTTTATATAGTCTTGCTCATTTAATGAACTTGGGATAAATGCTTTTAAATCTATATATGTTGCAAAAATATTTAATTGATTGTTTTCGTTTAAATTATAACTGGAATTTAAACTAATTGTTTCTCTATCTGTTTCATTGTTTTCTCGATAACCGTCGCTGTGGAGGTTCGAGTATATTATAGAAGTGCTGCCGTTTGAACTGGAGTAGTTTATAATAGCGTTTATTTTTTGCATTCCGAAAGAACCATTGTAATATTCTATACTTCCAAACGAATTGTTCTTATTAGAAAACGGATTAATTTGTATTGTTCCCCCAAGGCCTGACCCATATAAACTTGAAGAAGGACCTTTTAAAATTTCAACAGAACCTATAGCCTTCATGTCAATATCTTCTATAGTTGAAAACCCTGACCCGTTAGTTAATGGTATGTCTTTGTAATAGGCTCTTATTTTACTGGTGCCGAAAAGATTTCTAGAACCGATACCTCTAATCGTTATCCTGTTTGTAGTTAGGGTTCCATTATGCATATATAGCCCTGGAATGGTATTTAACACAGATGCAATATTTATAGTATTACTAGAGTTAATTACCGCAGATTTTAATACACTAATTGAAGATGGAGTTGACTTTAAGGAACTTCTAAAATGCGACGACTTCACAACGATTTCGTCTAGCAATTCTGAGTTTTGAATGGAGTCAGTTTGATGAACTACTTCCTTTTGACTATACGTTGTATAAAATGATAAGAGAACTAGAAGCCCTGAAAATGTACATCTCATTAGCTAAGAACCGACTATTTTTGTTCAATTAAAATAACTGAATCTAACTCCAATCTTGTTTTTAACCAAAGTTTCAGTTTTACTTCTTGCTGTTTGGTGTTAGGAATAGAATCGTACCAACTTGCTGCAAAAATTGAAATAGTATCTATAGACTGGAAGTTGGTAGTCATGACGTGACCGTAACTCAATGTTTTAAGACCTGAATACACAATTCTGGCTTCGTCTCTAACCTTAGAAAATGGTACTCGGTAATATTTATCCAATTCGTTTTGAAGTTCTTTTATTTTATCTTCACTTGTTTTAATTTTCTCATCTCTAGACACAATAATTTCTTGATTTCTTGCATATAAATCGGTGAGTTGTTCAACTTTATTCTGTAAGTCCGTACTCTGACTCTGTTCAATATTAAGTTTTACATTGGTAAGTTCAAATTCAGATAAGCGATTGTTCCAACTCTCCACTTCAGATTGGGACATTGCATCACCATAAATAATCAGTTTGATAGATTTAGTTTTATAGTCAATATCACCTTTATTGGAATCAAAAATGTGAACACCGCTTTGTTTCATTGCTTCTATAAGATGCTTTGCATTAATGCCAAATTGATCAATCTTATAAAGTTTATAAAACTGAAAAACACTAAAACTAAAAATAACCAATGCAAGAAAGGAAGCGACTTGTGCAACTCTTTTTCTTTTTGCCGAATTGATGTATTTAACCATTGGAAATTGTAAAAACTTTACAATTAAAAAAGTCGCTAATGCAATAAATATTGCATTGATTGTAAATAAAAACATGGCTCCAGAAAAGTAACTCCAGTTCCAAACTGCAAGACCATAACCAGCAACACATAGCGGAGGCATTAGGGCTGTAGCAATTGCCACACCGGCAATAGTATTGGTTTGTTTAGACCTTCTGCTCATGGCAAGTATCAATGCCAAACCACCTGAAATTGCAATAAAAACATCCCTTGCGTCAGGGGCAATTCTGGCTTCAATTTCTGGAGTTAAATCTTGGAAAAGTGGAATTTTAAAGAAAAGAAACGAAGTAACTAAACTTAATCCAATCATTACTCCAAGATTTACAAATGACCTTTTTAGGGTATCAATATCATTAATTCCAATAGACAATCCAACACCTAAAATAGGGCCCATTAAAGGAGAAATAAGCATGGCACCGATTACTACTGCTGGAGAACTTACGTTCAATCCGATAGATGCAATTAGAATAGAAAATACCAACACCCATGCAGTATGCCCTTTCATTGAGATATTATCCTTAACATCTTCGATAGTCGCTTTTTTATCAGTATCAAAACGGATATCAAGTATTTCCTTCAGAAATACTAATAAGTCGTTAAATATAGTGCCTAAATCCGATCTCTTTTTTGGTTCTTCAGGCGTCTGCATATTTTCTGTTTCTTCACTCATAGTAAAATGTTTAAACTAAATTATCGCCAAATTTATCTGTTACCTTTTTCGTAATTTTATTTATATCTTTTTCTTCGTTTTTCGGGCATATAAAAAGTACATTGTCTTTTTCTACAACAATATAATCACTCAAACCTTGTATCACCACTTTTTTATGAGTTTGGGTTCTGATGATATTGTTTTTAGCGTTATTTAAAAGTGTTTCACCTCCAATAATTGCATTATTTTGGTCGTCCTTAGGAATTTTACTGTACAATGAATTCCACGTCCCTAAATCATTCCATTCAAAATCAACGGGTAGCACACAAATGTTATTTGCATTCTCTAGTACTCCAAAATCTATTGAAAGATTTTCTGCATGGTGATAGTTATTTTCAATAAATGACTTTTCATTTTCAGTATTGTAAACGGTATTCCCTTCCTCAAACAATTTTGTCATTTCAGGAAGCTCTTTTTTAAAAGCCTTTATAATACTTTTTGCACTCCATATAAATATTCCCGCGTTCCATAAATAGTCTCCTTGCTCTAAATATTCCTCGGCCTTTTCAATATTTGGTTTTTCAACAAATTCTAATACTTGTTTAATTTCATTGCTTTCATTCTTATACTTTATATAGCCGTATTCAGTTGTTGGTGTAATGGGTCTAATTCCTAAGGTCATTAAAACATCATTGCTTTTACAATAATCAAATGCCTTAGAAACACTGTTTATAAATTTACCCTCATTTTTAATCCAATGATCACTAGGAGCAATTAACATAATTGCATCAGGATTTTTCTGATATATTTTTAAAGCTGCATATAGAATAGAAGGAGCTGTACTGCGTTTGCATGGTTCCAGAATTAAATCATTTTCAGATAATTTTGGCAGTTGCTCTAGAACAAGGTCTTTATAACTATTATTAGTAGAAACAAGAATATTTTCACTTGGTACTAATTTTGTGACTCTATTGTAAGTAGTTTGAATAACGGAAGCTCCATCCCCAAGAATATCTTGAAATTGTTTTGGGAATTTTTTAGTGCTCATTGGCCAAAATCTTGAGCCAAAACCACCTGCCATTATTATTGTGTATAAATTTTTATTCATTAATTAATTTGTAACAATCATTTTAACTTCAACGTTCTGATTGAATAAATAAGTTTTATTAGAGTGCAATTCTAAGCACTCGTATCTTGTTCTGCGTTTAGTACCCATACGAAATGTACGGTTTTTAAATGTGAAATCTGACCCAAAAGGTATTTCAAAGATAAAATTCTTATCTGACTTTTGATTAAAAGATTTCAAGGCAAGAGATAGATGCACATCAGAATCCGTACTCGCTTTTGGGTTTTTTAAGTAGTTTGCCAAATGAGGTAATATTTCCATTGGATAAATGGATGGATTTACAAATGGCAACATTAAATGTTGAAAAGTCATTTTCCATTCTATACCGTGGGGTTGCACTCTTTTAAAATTTAAATGGGTTACTAAATGAGCAACTTCGTGTATTAAGGTCAACAAAAATTGATATTGATTTAAATTGTTGTTAATCGTAATTTGATATTTTCCTTCTTTAGTTTTTCTAAAATCACCGTGTTTCGAACTCCGTTGATTCACAATTTTTAAAGTGTGCGGATACTTGTTTAGCAATTCTAAAACTAAAGGATAAGCATCCTTAGGAAGATGATTTAATAAGGGATTATTCATGAATTACAAAGATATGTTTTTTCTTTTGTTTACATATTTTGTTAAAGTCATTATTAAAATAGAAATGTAATTGTTTTTAAAGCACACTTTTTTATCTGTATCCTATATGATTAATAGGAATTAAGTAACTGCATTTAAATCACATTTTATGACAATTTTCATATTTTAATTCAGTAAAAAATTGTACAATTGCGAATTAATTTTAAAAGTTTAATGAAATTACTACTTTTTTTATTCGCATCAACTACCATGTTCGCCCACGATTATTATTTTGCCTTTGCAGAAATGGCATTTAATAACAGTAGCAGTAAATTTGAAACAACCATTTCAATTTCTACGCACGATTTGGAACATGCATTAGAAAACATTAATAAGCCTGTAGGTCATTTAGAGAAGGTTCATGTAGATTCGGAAGAATTTAAAGTTTTGGAGGCCTATTTATTAAGTCATTTCAAGGTTACATTTAAAACGCCGGTAAGTTTTAATTTACTTGGTTTTGAATCGAAGTTAGATGGCGTAACTTATTTTTATTTGGAGTCTGATGCAGTAGAATTGCAAGACACGATAAAAGTAAAGTTTGATGCTTTGATGGAAATGCATAAAGAACAACAAAATAAAATGACGTTTTATCATAATGATAAATCGTATTCCAAACCATTTTTATACACAAATAGAATTCAAATAATTAACTTAAATAAATAATCCATGTACAAAAAATCACTTCTTGTAGCACTTTTGTTACCGTTGTTGGCGGTTGGACAAAACAAATTTGCTCAATTAGAGCAATTGTTGCCGACTCCAAATGAATACAGAAATGCGGCCGGAGCGCCAGGTCACAACTATTATCAACAACAAGCAGACTACAAAATTAACGTAGAGCTTATTGATGAAGAACAAAAAATTATTGGAGAAGAGACAATTACTTACACCAACAATTCTCCAGACAACCTAGAATATTTATGGATTCAATTGGACCAAAATATGCGTGCATCAGATTCTGATACACACTTAATTGAGGTTGAACGTATGGAAGACTTTAAATCTATTGAATCTATTAAATCAAAGTTGTTCGAGTTTGATGGCGGATTTAAAATTGAAGGTGTTACTACAACTTCAGGTAGAGGTATGAAATACTATATCAACAAAACAATGTTGCGTATAGATTTAGATACACCATTAACAGAAGGTTCGTCTATTTCTTTCAAAATTAAATGGTGGTACAATATTAACGACCGAATGAAAATTGGAGGACGTAGTGGATACGAGTATTTTGCAGAGAATGATAATTACTTGTATACTATTGCTCAATGGTTTCCAAGAATGTGTGTTTATAACGATGTAGAAGGATGGCAAAACAAGCAGTTCTTAGGTAGAGGAGAATTTGCATTGCCTTTTGGAGATTACGAAGTTGCCATTACAGTTCCAAGTGACCACATTGTTGGTGCTACGGGTGAATTGGCAAACGAAAGTAAAGTCTTAACAGCTGCGCAAAGAGAGCGTTTGGCAAAAGCAAGAACATCTGATACGCCAGTTATTATTGTAACACAAGACGAAGCTGAAGAGATTGAAAAGAAAAAAGCAACAGATAAGAAAACTTGGGTGTTTAAAGCGGAGAACGTAAGAGATTTCGCATTTGCATCATCTCGTAAGTTTATTTGGGATGCAATGAATCAACCAGTGGGAGGTAAGGATGTGTTGTGTATGTCTTACTATCCAAAAGAAGGAAACCCATTATGGGAACAGTACTCAACAAAGGTTGTTGCGCATACAATTAAAACATATTCTAAGTATACAATCGATTACCCATATCCAGTAGCAATTTCAGTACATGCTGCATCAATAGGAATGGAGTATCCAATGATTTGTTTCAACTTTGGACGTCCGGAAAAAGACGGAACCTATACTGCTAGAACTAAATACGGAATGATTGGGGTAATTATTCACGAGGTTGGTCATAACTTCTTCCCGATGATTGTAAATTCAGATGAGCGTCAATGGACATGGATGGATGAAGGTTTAAATACGTTTATGCAGTACTTAACAGAACAAGAATTTGAAAGAAATTATCCGTCAAGAAGAGGTCCTGCTCATTTAATGACAAATTATATGAGAGGTAATAAAGATAATATTTCTCCTATTATGACAAACTCAGAATCTATCTGGCAATTTGGTAACAATGCTTACGGAAAACCAGCAACTGGATTGAATATTTTAAGAGAAACAATTATGGGACGCGAGTTATTCGACCACGCGTTTAAGACATACTCTGAAAGATGGAAGTTTAAGCACCCAACGCCTGCAGATTTCTTTAGAACAATGGAAGATGCCTCTGCTGTAGATTTAGATTGGTTCTGGAGAGCGTGGTTCTATACAACAGATCACGTAGATATTAGCATTGATGGAGTAAAGTGGTATGAGTTAAATACGGGTAATGCAACTGTAGATTTACCACGTGCTAAGGAATTAGAAAATGAAGCAGCGACACCAATTGGTGAAGTGAGAAATAATGAATTAATAAAGGAAACTTACAATGAAAAAGATCCTTCGTTAAACGATTTCTACACAACATATGACAAGAATGATGTTGATGGATTACACGCAAAGGAATATGATAAATTAAAGCAAAGATTATCTGATGAGGATATTGCCTTACTAAATTCTGGAAAGCAGTTTTATGAAATGAAGTTTTCTAACAAAGGAGGTATTCCAATGCCATTGATTTTGGAGTTTACATTTGAAGATAACTCTAAGGAAACAATTAAGATTCCTGCGGAAATTTGGAGAAAACACGAGAACGAAGTAACTAAAGTTTTCATTTTTGATCAAAAAGTAAGATCTGTACAATTAGATCCAAACTTAGAAACTGCAGATACTGATGTCAGTAATAATGCATGGCCACATGCAAAAGTTCCTACACAGTTTGAATTGTTTAGAAAAGGGTATTCTAGAGAAAACCCAATGCAACGTGCTAATAGAGCAGGGGAGTAAGAAATTAAAAATTGAAATTAAAAAGGCTTGGTTTAACCAAGCCTTTTTTTATGGAGTGTGTTCCTGTCTACCTAAACAGTCACACTGAGCCTGTCGAAGTGTTGTTATAGGTTCTTATAGCCAAAGAACATTAGTTGTATGAAGTTTTGATATAAAATTTAGGTTGGCTGAAAAGTACAAATTCACTGTCAAACAGGACTTGTCGAAGTTTCTATAAATCCAACTATCAATTTGTCTTCGACAGGCTCAGACTGACAATTCCAATAAACAATTACTTTTCAGGCATTTTCTTTTATTAAGGCGTACTCAATGACACTTGCAATACTTTGCCGTTGTAAACGGTATTTCCGTTTAGAGCAAAATTGTAAATATAATCAGCCATTTGTGCAGGCGTAACCGGGGCTTCATACCCTGGAAATGCCTCTTGTAACATTTCAGTTTGTACAGCACCAAGAGCCAAGGTGTTAAAGACTATTCCGGTATCTTTATATTCCTCTGCCAATAATTCCATTAACGTAATCACGGCACCTTTAGAGGAACTATAAGCGGCTAACCCAGGGAATTTTAAACTTCCTTGAATTCCACCCATACTAGAAATGGTAACAACATGAGACCCTTTCTTTAAATACGGAATAGATAGTTTAGTCAGTTCTGCAACTGCAAAAACATTTACCTTATAAACATTTATAAAATCTTCAGAAGATAATTCGGTAAAAGGTTTATTGATAAGTGCACCTGCATTATGAATAAGAATGTCTATTTGATTTAGGTTGTCTTTTATATAAGTTGAAATACGTTCTAAGTCTAATGCCTCAGATAAATCTGCAGAAATACTGGTAATGTTTTTAACCTGTAATTTTTCAATAGGGTCAATATTTCTAGATATTGCTAATACATTATAGTCGTTTTTGGCAAATAATTGAATTAATTCAAAACCAATTCCACGACTGGCACCTGTTACAATTACATTTTTCATCCCCTATATTTTATTGTTATATTTGGTAAAAATAAACCAAATAATTCTTCTACATCATGAAAAACAACGTCATTTTAGGGATTTTCCTATTCGTATCTATTATTGCTTTTAGTCAAAAGACCTATTTACATTGCGGGAAATTAATCGACACAAAATCAGGTAAAGTATTAAACGAGATGACCGTTGTGGTATCTGGTAAGGAAATACTTTCAGTAGACAAAGGATATACCAGTGCAGCCGAAGGCGATGTTGTTATTGATTTAAAGTCTAAAACAGTGATGCCTGGACTTATTGATATGCACGTGCATTTAGAAGGTGAAACTAACCCTAAAAAGTACTTAGAGCGTTTTACTAGTAATGATGCGGATATGGCTTATAATTCAGTTCGTTTTGCAGAACGTACTTTGATGGCTGGATTTACAACTGTGCGCGATTTAGGTGGAAGCGGTGTAAATGTGTCCCTTAGAAATGCTATTAATGCCGGTAAAATTGATGGACCACGAATTTTTACGGCTGAAAAATCGTTAGCAACAACCGGTGGACATGCAGATCCAACCAATGGCTATAGAGACGATTTGGCAGGTAATCCAGGACCGAAAGAAGGGGTTGTAAACAGTGTCGAAGACGCGAATAAGGCAGTTCGTCAACGTTATAAAAATGGGGCGGACTTAATTAAAATCACAGCTACAGGCGGTGTTTTGAGTGTGGCTAAAAGTGGACAGAATCCACAATTTACAATTGAAGAAATAAAAGCCATTACCACTATGGCAAAAGATTACGGTATGCATGTAGCTGCACATGCCCATGGTGATGAAGGTATGCAACGTGCCGTTTTAGGTGGTGTAAAAACCATAGAGCACGGAACTTTGATGAGCGAAGAAACTATGGAATTAATGAAAGAACATGATGCTTATTTAGTGCCAACAATAACGGCTGGTAGAGAAGTAGCGGACAAAGCGAAAATAAAAGGGTATTACCCAGATGTTGTAGTGCCTAAGGCCTTAGAAATTGGGCCTAAGATTCAAGCAACTTTTGGAAAGGCTTATAAAAAAGGTGTAGGTATTGCTTTTGGAACTGATGCAGGCGTATTTACACATGGAATCAACGGTAAAGAATTTGGGTATATGGTAGAAGCAGGAATGCCAGCAATTGAAACCATACAATCTGCTACGGTAACCAATGCCAAAATACTAGAAATGCAAGATGAAATTGGTGTAATTGAAACAGGAAAATTAGCCGATATTATTGCAGTAGATGAAAACCCAATAGAGAATATTCATACCATGGAAAAAGTGGTGTTTGTGATGAAGGAAGGTGAAATTTACAAGCAGTAAGAATAAAGAATAAAAATAACAAAAAGTACGGTTACCTGGAAATTTAATCCGGATAACAATACTTTTTGTTATGATATAACAAGTTGTGACACATTCAACTAGCGTTGAACTTTTGTTGCTACGTGCTTTGCACTCCCACCCCAAAAGGAATGTGTCACAACAGACCTGCTAAACCAAATTACTCCATCTCAATTCTAAATGAATATCAACCCTAGTTGGGCATCGAGCCTAAACGATGACACAACTATACCTAAACGTAATTTGGATCTGTATTTTGCGCTCCCAATAATCAGAATTTGACAAATAACGATAATTACATTATCTATTTGATGAACTATTATCGAACTTTATTAGGAAGTCCAATACTTCGATAATAGTTGTTCAAATTCTTTATATTTACTCTTAAAACACAGAACTTCGTTTAGCAGGTCTGTTGTAAGTAATACCGAAAAACCAGAAACCAAGTGAATAAAACGATATTTGAAATTACCAAAATGGATTGTCCTTCGGAGGAAAATCTCATCCGAATGAAATTGGACGGAATTTCAAGTATTGCGAATTTAGACTTTGATATTTCAAACCGAAAACTGATTGTTTTTCACAGTGGAGAATCTGACCAAATCGAAAAGTCCGTTATTGAACTAAATTTAGGTGGAAAGAAAATCTCGACCGAACAAACCGACCAAACAGAATTTAAAGAAAATGCAAACCAAAAAAAGTTGCTTTGGTCTGTACTCGCAATCAATTTTGCCTTTTTCATTATCGAAATGACAACAGGAATAATCTCAAAATCAATGGGACTTGTTGCTGATAGTTTGGATATGCTTGCCGACAGTTTCGTTTACGGAATTAGTTTGTTTGCAGTTGGCGGAACGTTGATTAAAAAAAAGCGAATTGCAAAACTTGCTGGATATTTTCAAATAACACTTGCCATTATCGGGTTTGTAGAAGTTTTAAGAAGATTTTTGGGAGACGAGAAACTTCCCGATTTCTCAACAATGATTATCGTTTCGATTTTTGCACTTATCGCAAATGGAATTTGTCTTTACATTTTACAGAAGTCAAAGAGTAAAGAAGAGGCACATATGAAAGCGAGTATGATTTTTACCTCGAATGACGTGATTATTAATTTAGGAGTCATAATCGCTGGACTTTTGGTAAATTGGTTGAGTTCAAGTAAACCTGATTTGATTATCGGAACAATCGTTTTTATATTGGTAATTCAAGGGGCATTTCGCATACTGAAATTGAGCAAGTAACAGAAAAAGCACTACTTACAACAACGTATAAAATTTATGCTAACTTTAAAGAAAATTGTAAAACCAAAATAACCAACAAACATTTGTACTAGGCTGAAAATCCTACGGGTTTTAAGCCGCACAAATCTTATACAAACCGTTGTGACACATTCAACTAGCGTTGAACTTTTGTTGCTACGTGCTTTGCACTCCCACCCCAAAAGGAATGTGTCACAACAGACCTGCTAAACCAAATTACTGCATCTCAATTCTAAATGAATATCAACCCTAGTTGGGCATCGAGCCTAAACGATGACACAACTATACCTAAACGTAATTTGGATCTGTATTTTGCGCTCCCAATAATCAGAATTTGACAATTAACGATAATTGCATTATCTATTTGATGAACTATTATCGAACTTTAATAGGAAGTCCAATACTTCGATAATAGTTGTTCAAATTCTTTATATTTACTCTTAAAACACAGAACTCCGTTTAGCAGGTCTGTTGGCAATAATTTAAACAAATGAATGGAACAAGAAATTAAAAGCAAAAAATTTGATAAAAAGAGAGTGACCAAAACACTTCAGTTTTTTGCGGCATATTTGGTTGCGGCATGGACCTTACTTCAATTTGTAGATTGGGTTTTAATTAGATATAACATTTCGCCATATTGGGTAGATTTGTTACTCTGGATTTTTATTGGCATCATTCCTTCTTTAATAATTTATTTATACAATCAAGAACGAATTAATAATAGAGTTTTAAAACTACGTGAGAAGATTATATTTCCAGTTAATATAATATTGATACTAGTGATTACCTATTTTGGTTTTGGCAATAGCGATTTAGGTGCTACAACAAAGACTATTGCATATACAAGTGAAGAAGGCAATCAAGCATCCGCAGTAATTACCAAAGAAGAATTTAGAACCGGATTCCCAATTTATAATTTTGAGCCTAAAACCAAAGACAGCACTAAGACATGGCTAGAGTTTGGAATCTCGATACTACTTCAAGAAGATTTATTGCAAAACAAAAACCTCGACCCAAAACTTTCTGGTATAAAAAACACAGTAGATAAAGTTAATAACGCAAAAATATTTAATGATTTTTATGTTGATGGCGAATTTGAATTTGTTGATGGCAACTATACTATTACAACATTTATAAGAAATAGTAAAAACGCAAAAATTATAGCGCAAGAAACTTTTAATGGTAATGATGTATTAAACATCATAGATAACATTACGGTTTTTGTTACTGGAAATTTTGCCTCTAATGAATTTAATACTCCTACTTATTTAGATTTAGATGTCAAAGAATTTGCAAGTAACTCTTTAAAAGCCCTAGAATATTACAGAAATGGAGACTATGAAAACGCCACAAAAGAAGATAGCACGTTTGCTTTGGCTTATTTACAATCTGCTAAAAAGAATCTTATATTTTCTGTTAGCAAATTTGAAGAACGCAATCTCGCAGATAAGGCTTATAAATACCGCTCTAAACTTCCATTACAAAGAAGAGGTGAAACCCTTATTTTTAAAAACCTGGCTTACGATGCATATGAGGATGCTGAAGAACTCATAAAACTACAGCTTCAAGTTGACCCAAATGACCAAACTTATAATTATTTGCTTTATACTCTTTATGGAAGAAGCAGAAACCTGAAAGCTTTTTTTGAGCATGCTCTTAATTCTTATGAAAAACGCCCAAGTATAAATAATGGCTATAATTTGAATAATGCTGGACTGATTAACGAGAAATATGATGAAATATTAAAAAAATTATCTAAAGTTGAACTTTTATTACCAGCTAACATCGTTTTTAGCCTTCAATTAAAACCTCAATTGTTTAAGGGTGATATAGTTGCCGCTGAAAACACATTAGCTAAAATGAAATTATTAAACCCTGAAGATGAAAATCTTGTAAAAGTTTATGATAAAGCCATAACCTTCTTAAAAAACCATAAAGTAACTAAAGACAATTTAAAAAAATTTGAAGGTGAGTATCGTGTTAATGGCAGTGAACAAACCTCGAAATTATGGGTCGAGAAAAATACCTTATTGCGATATGTCTCAAACCAGACTATAACACCTATGATTATGGCCGGAGAAAACACTATCGTAGCTGGAGCACCAAATAATAGAAGAACTTGGGAAAATACATTTTTAAAGGATGATAAGAATAAGTATTATCTCTATAAAAATGAAGAAAACGACTTCGATAATTCTTATATAACTTACTCTTGGAAAGTTGACAAAAACATTAAAAAAGCAGAAGCTTTATTTGAAGCTAAAAAATTAGATAGCGCTAAAATTGCTTATGAAATCGCTATTAAGGCCAACCAAAAGCATTATTATTTAAAAGATGTACTTGCACATATTAACTATGTGAAAAGTATAGATTCTGAAACATTGCAAAATCAATTTAAAGATGTAGTTGGTAATTATGGACCACGAATATTTTGGGTAGAGAACGGTAAATTATTTTACAAAAGAGAAGGCTTTCCAAAAATTGAGATGTTACCAATAACTAAAGACCGTTATATAAATATGACGAAATTTGAAAATCATTTTGCTTTTGAATATGCAAATGGAAACGTCATAGAATCGGTTGTATATAGATATGATATAGAGAAAGAAATTTGGTTTAAATTAGAAAACAAAGGAAACATTTTTAAGAAAGATTAATATCACCTACCACCAACTACGTGTATAATTAATAAGATTGAATTTCCTCTCCGAAATTCAATCTTATTAATTATCTTTCGGTTACGGCGGAAAAGTCTCCGACATTTCGCACAACGAAATCATACACAAGACCGTTAGTCCTCAAAAATAATATGCTGATAGGCTCCAATATCCGGAGTGACTGTTCTGTCTATTCCTAGAAGGTCTAAAGGTATTTGATTGGCAGTATTTTGATCTGCCATATCAATTCCAGCGGATTCTTGCCCAATAATTAAATCATTTTCATAAGGAGCCTTAAAAAAAGGATCTAGATTAAACAAGTTGTTCTGGTAGTGCGTTGTATCCTCAAAATCATATTCAGGTATGCCAGCAAAGGAGTCGTTATAATCATCGAATTTGATGAGGTTATTTTTGAAATTATAATTGAATAAGGAACCGTCTACATTGTCTAAAATTAATTCTATATTATTAGAGCCATAAATAATACAATTGGTAAAATTTGCAGCCTTTAAATCGCGTGTTTCAATAATCTCTGTGTTGTTCTCTATGTAGGTGAAAAAATTGTTTACCAATACTGTAGGAAATTGCCTTAAACTGTTACTCCAATAATTAGCAAATGTGGAGTGTGAGAAGTTATACGTGCCGCCGATGGTACATGCCAACGCTGAAAAACCGGCATTGTTTATGACAAGGTTTTCACCAAGTATATTGGTTTCTCTACCTAATATGCCGTAATTGGCATGATTGTATAATTCGGTATTTTTTATGGTTAATGTAGGTTCAGTTGGGTGTCCTAAGGAGTCAATTATAATTCCAACACTAGCATTTTTTATAGTTGCGTAGTTAATAGAATGGTTTTTACTACCTGCTCGTAACCAAATAGCACCCCATTGCCCAGGGACTTCGCTAAACCCTGGTTCTAGTCTATCTCCTTCAATTTGTACCGTATTATTTAACGCCCCTTCAATTTTTAGCGTTGCATCTTTATAAGCAATCAACCCTGAGTTGTCATGGAAATGGACTTTAGCTCCGGCTTCTATGGTCAGCGTTTTATCTGCAGGAATGGCACAATATCCATAAATAACATAGGGTTTTTCATCTGTAAATGTAGTATCATCTTCTAAAAAGAAACCTTGAATTTCAACGGGTTCGACATCACCATTTAGACCGAGCGTTATAGTCTCAATAACACCTTCCGAATCTTTAGAGGGATATAAAAAATGAGCATCTTGTACCAAGGTTACTAAATCAACATCTTGTTCATTTATACCTGTATCAAACAAAATACGATCTGTATATAGTGGATTAGAAATAGCGTCGGCATCAATCGTAGTTTCAATAAAGATATACATGCTGTCCTTCGCTAAAATCTCAACATTTTGAAAAAATTTTCCTGGAATGCCGTCAACATTTAATCTATAATCCGAATTAGAGCCACGTTCTAATGTAATATTAGGAATATGGATATCTCTGCTACTGTTGTTATAAACTTTTAAATTGTATGTGCTTGAGCCGATATTCGTAAAAACAGTATCTAAGTATACAGTGTCTTTTGAAAATGACAATTCCCCAAAACTAGGCACAGTTTCAAAATCGTCCCTGCATGATGCGAAAATAAGCAACATTATAATCGGGGCAATAAGCCAGTAGTTTTTCATTTAAAAATTTTGTAGTATAAAAGTAGAGTTTATAATTAACCTGTTTAGTCTTTTTTCAATAGTTCAATTTCAAAAAGTTTGCTCCAATTTTTTCCGGTTACGTATAATTTGTCATTATCACCATCATATGCAATGCCATTTAACACATCTAAGCCAGCGTGTTGTTCAACTTTGTTTCTTAAACCTCTTAAATCTGCGATACCTTCAATTTTCCCTGTATCTGCATCTAAAATTAAAAGAGAATTTTGTTGATAAATATTGGCATAAATTTTACCATTTACATATTCTAATTCATTTAAGTTCTCAACTTTTCTTTTATGAGTGTAGGCTTCTATAAACCCAGTTTGTTTCTTGGTTATAGGGTCTAAAAACTGAATGCGCTCTGAACCATCTGTTTTAATTAAATGGGTTCCGTTATTCGTCAATCCCCAACCTTCCTTGTTATAAGTAAAAGTGTCTTTTTGCTCAAAAGTTTCAAAGTCATACACAAATCCAGTTCCTTTTTTCCACGTAAGTAAAACAATTTCATCGTTAAACTTTGTCATACCTTCGCCAAAATATTGTTGATCTAAATCTATTTGTTTTAAAACCTTACCGGTTTTTAACTCTACTTTTCGCAAAGATGAGGTCCCATATTGTCCAGTACTTTCATAAAGTACACCATCATGTATTTCCAAACCTTGGGTGTAAGCATTTTTATCATGTGGGTAACTGTTTATTATATTATAAGTGTAAATGGCAGGTGCTGTATCGGCCAAAAAATAAACAGGCTTCGTTATTTTTTTTGTTTGATTTTCATAAAATACAATGGCAGTGATGGTGTGCTTTCCTAATTTATATTTAGAAATGTCAATTGTTGCTGCAAAGTTTTCATCAAGTGTAAGTTTTTCTGTGTCTAATGAGATTTCAACATTTTCAAATGGAGTACCATTTTTTTCTGAAAAAGAAATAGATAGTACTTCGTTAACATTAATGCTTTTAGGTGCTTCAATATTAAATTTATAATCTGTTTCACAAGAAATAAAGAAAAGACTGCAAACGAATAATACAAGAGAATGTTTAAGGGACATGTATATGAAATTTATAAGTTGTTTATTTTTATACAAATAAAGTGCTTTTATTATTTGAATAATCAAAAATATGGTTAAATTTGCACTCTCAAAAATAACTACGTCAAAAAGCGTGGTGAAAAATATATAAAGATGAAAAAAGGTATACACCCAGAAAGTTACAGAATGATGGCATTTAAAGATATGTCTAACGGAGATGTATTTTTAACGCGTTCAACAGCAGATTCTAAAGAAACTTTAGAGGTTGATGGTGTTGAGTATCCATTAGTTAAGTTAGAGATCTCAAGAACATCTCACCCATTCTATACAGGTAAGAAAAAATTAATCGATACTGCAGGACGTATTGATAAATTCAAAACAAGATACGCAAAGTTCAAAAAATAAGAATTTTGGAAAATATCTAAAATCCTCAACGAACGTTGGGGATTTTTTTATGCTTATTATTTAAGTTATTGAAAACAAGGTAATTATTGTAAATGAGATTCATATTTCTTATATTGCAGTAAATTTATTGCCTATGCCACTTTTCATGGACCGACACGACATCCCCAAAGAAATTACGGCAGAACATGTTGCTAAAATGCATCAAGAAGATTTAAAGGTAGAGCATCTTTATGGTTGTAGAGGTATAACCTATTGGTGCGATGATCAAAAACATCATGCATTTTGTTTAATTGAAGCGCCTAATAAAGAGGCTTTGCAAAAAATGCACAATGCAGCACATGGTGATTTTCCGCATAGTATTATAGAAGTAGATGAGAATTTAGTAGCATCTTTTTTAGGTAGAATTGAAGATCCGGAAAATGTTGATAATGCATCGATTCCAATAATTGATGATTCTGCATTTAGAGCTATTATGCTTATTGAAACAAATAACTTTTTAAATAGAGCAGAAGCCAATCAGTTAAGTGTTTTTACACAAAAGTTTCATAGAAGTGTAATGAATACTTTGAAGAAATATAATGGGACTATTGTAAGACAAAACGATTGCACATATTTGGTTTCGTTTGAATCAGTTTCGAATGCAGTTTTTGCTGCACTTAAATTACAATCTAACATCAAGTTTGTGACTCCTAAAATTGATATGGGATCTAGAAAGGTGAATATTGCCATAGGATCTGGTACACCGGTTACTACTAAAGATGGTTTGTTTGAAGAAGTAATTGCTTTTACAACAAGGATGTGTGAAGTGGTTAAAAGTGAAATTGTTTTATCTAATGAAGTACATCATTTGTTTAGTATTGAGAATAGAGCATTTCAATTAGATAAGAAAGTGGTTAGAGTTTTGACTCCAAAGGAAGAACAATTTCTTACCGTGCTTATGGATCATATTGAGGCCATTTGGAAAAGCCCGAATATAAAAGTTGAAGATTTAAGTTTGAAACTTGGCTATAGTAAGTCGCAACTTAACCGAAAACTAAAAGCTTTAACCAATACTTCGCCAAATAATTTTGTAAGAGATGTAAAGTTGAATAGATCTCTAAGTTTGTTTCAGAAACAATTGAATAATATTTCGGAAGTGGCCTTTGAGGTTGGATTTAATAGTCCAGCGTACTTTACAAAGTGCTTTCATGAAAAATTTGGTATCTCGCCATCAAAATATACACAACAGCATATTTTTTAAGTTCACTTTTATGACTTGGGTCATTTTTGATAAGATTTGAACCAATTGTGCAATTCATTTTTTGTTTTAGTCTCTAGTTTTGAGGATACTAATCTTAAAACTTAAGTGCTATGTCAAATTTAATTAAAGAACTAAAGGCCGAATTATTAGAGGCCTTTAAATCCTCTATTAGGGGACAAATTACATTTCCTGAAGATTCTAACTATAATGAAGAGCGAAAGGTGTACAATGGTATGATCAATAAATTTCCAGGTATGTTAGTGAAGTGTGTAGATGCCGCTGATGTTATAAATTGCGTCAATTTTGGAAGAGAACAAAACTTAATTACAGCAGTAAGAGGTGGGGGACATAATGGAGGTGGACTTGGAATTTGTGATAATGGAATGGTGATAGATCTTTCAGGAATAAAGTTTATTCGTGTGGATACTTCAGACAATACAGTAAGAGTAGGAGGTGGAAATTTATGGGGTGAAGTAGACCATGCAACACATCCATATGGGTTGGCTGTACCAGCAGGAATTATTTCTACAACAGGAGTTGGAGGTTTAACTTTAGGAGGAGGTGTAGGGCACCTTTCAAGAAAATATGGACTGACCATAGATAATTTGTTGGAAGCAGATATGGTTTTGGCGGACGGATCAACCGTAACGGTCAATAAAGATCAACATCAAGATTTGTTTTGGGCTATTCGCGGTGGAGGAGGTAATTTTGGAATTGTGACGTCATTTAAATTTCAGGCACATTCTGTAAAAACGGTGATCGGAGGTCCAATGCTTTGGCCAATTGAACGTACTGAAGAAATTATGGAATGGTATCATAATTTTATTCATAACGCCCCAGATGAGTTAAATGGATTTGTCGCTACTATGGTAATTCCAGGTCCACCATTTCCTGACTTTTTACATGGAAATCAATATTGTGGAATTGTATGGTGTTATACCGGAACTCAAGAAGAATTTGATTTGTTAGCAAAACCAGCCATGGATCTTGCGCCCGTTTTTGCCCATGTTGGTGAAATGCCCTACCCAGCGGTTCAGACATTGTTCGATGGTTTAATGCCACCTGGAATGCAATGGTACTGGCGAGCAGATTTTTTTAATGATATTAATGAAGCAGCAAGAAAAAAACATTTAAAATTTGGTTCTAGTATTCCGACTCCTTTATCTCAAATGCATTTGTATCCTATTAGTGGGGCTGCTAGTAGAGTTGGAAGTTCAGAAACTCCCTGGGCCTATAGAGATGCTAAATATGCGGGAGTTATTGTTGGTGTAGATCCAGATCCAGCAAATGCTGATAAAATCACCAAATGGTGTAAAGATTATTATAATGCATTACATCCTTATTCAAGTGGAGGTGCTTACTCTAATTTTATGATGGATGAGGGGCAGGAACGTGTACAAGCCAGTTATAGGCATAATTATGAGAGATTAACAATAATAAAAGCAAAATACGATCCACAAAATTTCTTTAAAATCAATCAGAATATTAAACCAAAAAACTAACCTAAAAGTATATTTTATGAAAACGATTAATTTAGTATCAATTGTAGTATTGTCAATTTTATTGTTCAATTGTTCAAACAAAAAAGAAGCAAATCAAATCGAAAATCAAGAAGTTACAATAGCTGAAGTCGATAAAAGCCTATTTGTGAGATTAGGAGGAGAAACTGGAATTTCTTCTATAGTTGACGATATTCTAAAATCACATTTAGATAATCCAGAAATTCGACATGTCTTTTTACCAATAGCAGAGAACCCTCAAAGACTTGAAAGTTTTAAAACGCATGTAAAACAGTTTTTATCTGCAGGAACTGGAGGAGGAGCAGCGTATATGGGTAAAGATCTACCAACAGCACATAAAGGTTTAAATACTTCAGAAAAAGAATTCATGGCCGCTGTAGATGATATTTTGGGGGTATTAGCAAAACATAATATTGATGAGGAAACACAAAAAGATATGCTTTTTATTTTATATTCTTTAAAAGGAGCAGTTATTGGATTGTAATTGAATTAAGAGATTAAAATAAAAAAGCCCGCATATTGCGGGCTTTAGTTTTATTTAGAATATATATTATACCAACATTGTAACTGGGTTTTCTATAAATCCTTTTAATGTTTGTAAGAATTGAGCACCTGTTGCACCATCCACAGTTCTATGGTCACAAGCAAGTGTCATTTTCATTGTATTACCAACTACAATTTCACCATTTTTAACAACTGGTTTTTGTACAATTGCACCAACAGATAAAATTGCTGAATTTGGTTGATTGATAATTGAAGTGAAATAATCAATACCAAACATTCCTAAGTTAGAAATGGTAAACGTACTTCCCTGCATTTCTTCAGGAGTCAACTTTTTCTTTCTTGCTCTACCAGCAAAATCTTTTACAGCAGCACCAATTTGTGGTAATGATTGCTCATCTGCAAAAGGAACAACTGGTACAACCAATCCATCTTCTACAGCCACAGCAACTCCAATATGTACATGGTGGTTTAATACCATTTTATCATCGAACCATTGAGAGTTTACTTGTGGGTGTTGTTTCAATGCTTTTGCAGTAGCTTTTACGACGATATCATTAAATGAGATCTTAGTATCTGGGATAGAATTAAACTGCGTACGGAATGCAATTGCATTATCCATGTCAAATTCAACTGCTAAATAATAATGAGGAGCAGAGAATTTAGAATTGGTTAATGAACGTGCAATAGCTTTACGCATTTGTGAGTTCTTAATTTCTTCAAAACTTTCTACACCACTTGGTGCGAATTGAACAACGCCTCCAGCAACTGCTGGTTCGTAATTTTCAATATCACGTTTTATAATACGTCCGTGATCTCCAGTTCCTTGCAATTTAGATAAGTTAATTCCTTTTTCGTCTGCTAATTTTTTTGCTAATGGCGACGCTACAACTCTTTCATTGCTTGCAGAAGCCTTTGGCATTTCAACAGCCTTTTTAGCTGCAGGCGCTCCTTTAGGAGCCGCTTTTGGTGCTTCCACTTTAGGGGCAGGAGCAGCAGTTTCTTTAGGAGCTTCTTCTGAAGCGCCACTAACTTTAAAGTTCTTTACAACGTCATCAACATTTGTTCCTGCGTCACCAATAATGGCAAGTAAAGAATCTACAGTCGCTGTTTCTCCGGCCTGTAAACCAACATATAATAAAGTTCCTTCATTAAATGATTCAAACTCCATTGTTGCTTTATCCGTTTCTATTTCAGCAAGGATATCTCCTTCTTCAACCGTATCACCAACATTTTTTAACCATGATGCAACTGTTCCTTCGGTCATCGTATCACTTAAACGAGGCATTGTTACAACAGTTATACCTTCTGGTACTGTATAAGTTTCTTCAGAACTAGTTGTTGCGGCTTCTTCTTTTTCAGAAGTTGCCTCAGCAACAATCTCTTCAGTTGCAGTAGGTGCAGCATCTCCTGCTAATAAAGCAGAAATATCTTCACCTTCTTCACCAATAATAGCTAGCAAAGAATCTACTGGTGCAGTTTCACCTTCTTGTAATCCAATATGCAATAAAGTTCCTTCGTTAAAAGATTCGAACTCCATTGTAGCCTTGTCAGTTTCTATTTCTGCAAGTATATCTCCTTCTTCAACTTTATCACCAACTTTCTTTAACCAAGCAGCCACAACTCCTTCCGTCATGGTATCACTCAATCGAGGCATTGTTATAATTTCAGCCATAATTTTTTTATTTATGTTTTAAAAAAGGATAATCTTCTTGTTCGTAAACAACATCATATAATTGTTGTACTTCTGGGTATGGAGATTCTTCAGCAAAATCTACACATTCCTGCACACGTTTTTTAACATCTTTATTGATAGCATCAATTTCATCATCTGATACGTATTTATTTTCTTTTATGATGTCTAATACTTGTGTAATAGGATCTAATTTCTTGTATTCTTCAACTTCATCCTTTGTTCTGTAGTGTTGTGCATCAGACATTGAATGACCTCTATATCTGTAGGTTCTCATTTCTAAGAATGTTGGTCCATCTCCTCTACGAGCTCTTTCAATTGCTTCATGCATAGCCTCCGCAACCGCAACTGGATTCATTCCATCTACTGGTCCACAAGGCATTTCATATCCAAGACCTAATTTCCAAACATCAGTATGATTTGCAGTTCTTTCTACAGAAGTACCCATGGCATAACCATTGTTTTCAACAATAAATACTACTGGTAATTTCCAGTTCATTGCCATATTAAAAGTTTCGTGCAAAGATCCTTGTCTTGCAGCACCATCTCCAAAGTATGTAAGCGTTACTCCATCACGTTCAAAATATTTATCAGCAAAAGCAATACCTGCACCTAAAGGAATTTGACCACCAACAATTCCGTGCCCACCATAAAATCCTTTTTCCTTAGAGAAAATATGCATAGAGCCACCCATACCATTAGAGGTACCTGTTACTTTTCCATATAGCTCTGCGAAAATTCTTTTTGGGTCTACACCTAATCCGATTGGTTGTACGTGATTACGGTATGCCGTAATCATTTTGTCTTTTCCAATTTCCATGGCATGCAAGGCACCGGCTAACACCGCTTCCTGTCCATTGTATAAATGTAAAAATCCTCTAACTTTTTGTTGGATATATACTGCAGCTAGTTTGTCTTCAAACTTTCTCCAAAACAGCATGTCTTTGTACCAATTTATGTAGGTTTCTTTAGTGATTGGCTTCATAAATATATAATATTATAAGAGTATGCAAAAATAATATATTAATACGAAGTCTAAACAATTTTTAGTGAATTTTTATTCCTTTGAAAGTTTTTGTAATTAATCTAAAAAACTCATGTTTAAATTGCCAAATATTGAAATGCATTAGCCTAAAAATATAATCATTACACTCTTGTAATTTCTAAAAGGTTGCATTAAATTGGTTCATCTTTATGATTATAATTAAACTTTATGGGTTTTCAAAGGTCTAAAAAATATGAAAACTAACGAATTACGTCACTTATATTGGAGAATAGGATTTGGAATAAATCCGACAGAACTGGTTGCTCTAAGTTCAAAATCGAAAAAGGAAATTGTAAAAAGTTTATTCGATAATGCATCTAAAGATTCCGCTTTAACAATAGATACATCTGATTTGGTTTCATTTTATAAAAGCAATCGAGGAAAAATGTCTCGTGAAGATAGAATGAAAGCACAGAAAATGAGTCGCAAGAAAGTTCAAGAATATAATAATGCTTGGTTCCAAAGACTCTATAATTCTGATCAGTTATTAAACGAACGAATGCATCTGTTTTGGACCAATCATTTTGTTTGTAGAGACCAGAATATTTTGCATTATCAAAAGTACAATAATACTATGAGGCACTACGCTTTAGGTAATTTTGGCGACTTTGTAAAAGCGATCTCTAAAGAAGCATCAATGCTTAAGTATTTAAATAATAAGCAAAATGTAAAGGAAAAACCTAACGAAAATTTTGGACGTGAATTAATGGAGTTATTTACGCTAGGTATTGATAATTACTCAGAAAAAGACATTAAAGAAGCGGCAAGGGCTTTCACTGGCTGGAATCACGATTTTCGTGGAAACTTTGTTCTAAGAGATAAAAAGCATGATTTTGGAAAGAAGGAATTTTTAGGCGAATCTGGAGCTTTTGGTGGAGAAGAAATAATAGATGTAATACTTGCGCAAAAGCAATGTGCTCGATATATATGTTCTAAGGTTTACAAGGAATTTGTAAACCCTGAAATTGACGAGAAAAATTTAGAAGAAATTACAGAACTCTTTTATCATGATTATGACATTAAGAAGTTAATGAGATATATTTTTATGTCCGATTGGTTTTATGATAAACGGAATATGGGTGTAAAAATTAAATCCCCTGTTGAGTTAATTGTTGGTTTGCATAGGCTAGTGCCATTTCAATTTGAACAAAGTAATGGCGTTTTGTTTTTTCAAAAAGAATTAGGTCAAGTTTTAACGAACCCTCCGAATGTTGCAGGTTGGAAAGGCGGGACCTCATGGATAGATAGTAATACCATGTTGGTTCGCTTAAAATTACCATCAATGTTATTGAATAACTCTGTTATAGCCCTAGAGGAAAAAGGAGATTTAGAAGAATCGTATGAAATGTATTATAAACGAATGAATAACCGTAAGAAATATATTAAAGTAACCGCCAACTGGAATAATTTTAATGAGGAATTCCATTCGGTTTTAGAAAGCGAAATGCCACGATTTTTATTAAATGGAGAATTGAGTTCGAGTGCTCAAGAATTAATTTCTAATCTAGAGATCAATAATAAAAGAGATTATTGCATTCAGTTAATGTCATTACCTGAATATCAAATGAGTTAATTATGGAAAGAAGAGATTTTTTAAAAAACAGCAGCTTGGCCAGTAGCCTTTTTATGATTCCATCATTTGTAAAGGCATTTGAGAATACGGCAAATACGGCACTAGGTTATAGGAAGTTAGTTATTATTCAGTTATCTGGAGGTAATGACGGATTAAATACCATAGTGCCCTATAGAAATGATATTTATTATAACAAAAGACCAAAATTGGCAATAACCAAATCTGAAGTGCTAAATGTTGATGGAGATTTAGGAATGCATCCAAGTTTAGAAGGACTAAAAAGGTTGTACGACAAAGGATTTGTTTCCATTATTAATAATGTTGGTTATCCAAATCCAAATCGCTCACATTTTAGAGCTACAGATATTTGGCAAACGGCCAGCGATTCGGATAAGTATATTCAGTCAGGTTGGATAGGAAGATATTTAGATAATTATGGTGATGACCCGTATAAAGCAATAGAGGTAGATAGCCATTTATCTTTAGCGCTTAAGGGTGTTAATAAAAATGGTATTGCAACTGACAATGCTAGGATGTTATTTAATACTTCTAGAGAGCCATATTTCAATAAATTAGAGACACATAATAATGAGGAGCATTTAAATGAACATAATTTAGGGTACTTGTATAAAACTATGATTGATGCAAGGTCTTCTGCGAAATATATCTATCAAACCTCGAAAACTCATAAATCAAAAGAAGCATATCCAGATAACCCCTTTGCTAAACAATTAAAAACGACCGCAGAATTTATTAATTCAGGACTTAAAACGAAAGTATATTATACATCTTTAGGAGGGTTTGATACACATGCAAATCAAAAGGTTCAACAACAAAGGTTGTTAAAGGTTTATGCCGATAGTATTGAGGCGTTTGTGAAAGACTTGGAAAAGAATGATACCTTTAAAGATACTTTAATCCTTACGTTTTCTGAGTTTGGTAGAAGAGTGCAGCAAAATGCAGGAAATGGTACTGATCATGGTACAGCCAGTAATGTTTATATTATTGGTAAAAATTTAAATAAGGCAGGGTTCTATAATAATACTCCAGATTTAAAAAACTTAGATGCTAATGGCGATTTAAAGTTCGAAGTTGATTTTAGAAGAATTTATGCAACTGTTTTGAATAAATGGCTAGAGGTGAATGATAAAACAATATTGAACAGTTACTCTTTTGATAAATTGAACTTTATTTAGAAAATAGTTGTTGTTACGATCTACTATTATGCTATTTTAGCGATTAAATGAAAGCAACTTTTCAAAAATACATCCTTAACTTTAAGCAAGCAAGTGGAACTTCAAGAGGTGTTCTGCGTACTAAAGAAACCTTTTTTCTAATCCTAAGAAAAGACGAAAAGTTTGGGATTGGGGAATGTTGTATTTTTCGAGGATTAAGTGCTGATGATAGACCAGATTATGAAGATAAATTGCAATGGCTTTGTAATAATATCCATTTAGAAAGGATTCATTTATTGTCAGAACTCTCTGAGTTTCCTTCTATCCAATTTGGATTAGAACAAGCGCTTTTATCTATTAATTCTGAAGAAGGGTTTCATTTGTTTCCTTCAAAATTTACAAAAGGGGAAGTAGGGATTCCGATTAATGGATTGATTTGGATGGGTAGTGAATCATTTATGCAGCAACAGATTCGAGAAAAACTAAAAAGTGGCTTCACAACGATTAAAATGAAAATTGGTGCCATCGATTTTGAAGCAGAACGGAAGTTGTTAAAATCTATTCGAAAAGAATTCAATTCCAATGAAATTGAATTAAGAGTAGATGCAAATGGTGCTTTTAATCCAGAAAATGCTTTGGAGAAATTAAAGCGTTTATCGGAATTAGAAATCCATTCTATAGAACAACCTATAAAACAAGGGCAATGGGCTAGTATGGCAAAACTTTGCGCACAAACACCACTTCCAATTGCATTAGATGAAGAATTAATTGGTGTTTTTGATGTAACAAAAAAGAAAGAATTGCTACAAATAATTCAACCGCAATACATCATATTAAAGCCAAGTTTAATTGGTGGATTCGAAGGGAGTAACGAATGGATACGTATTTCAGAAGAACGAAATATTGGTTGGTGGATTACATCGGCTTTAGAAAGTAATATTGGATTAAATGCGATTTCTCAGTTTACCTATAATTTAAGGGTCACTATACCGCAAGGGTTGGGAACCGGAGGATTGTTTACAAATAATATTGAAAGTCCATTGGAAGTAGATAAAGGGAAAATAAATTATAACCCCAGTAAAAATTGGGTTTTAAACTTAAAATAGAATGAATTTTATAAAAAACGCATATTCAGGGAATGTAGAGTGGTGGAGATATTTGGTTGGTACATTAATAATATTTTTGGCATGGCAATTAGTAGGGGTTTTACCCTTTATGGGGGCAATAGGGTTCAAGGTTGCACAGGATGGTGATTTAAGTGTGTTAGAAAATTTAACAACGGAATCTATGATGAACATTTTTGAGCCTAATCTAACACTGTTCTTAATGTTAATCTCGTTTGCGTTTGGCTTAGTTGGTGTATTTATAGTTTGCAAATATTTACATAAGCAATCAATAAAGTCTTTAACAACGGCAAGAAAAGAAATAGATTGGAAAAGAGTTCGTTTTGCTTTTACTCTTTGGGGTAGTGTCATAGTTGCAATGACAGCTTTGGCCTATTTTATGGCACCAGAAGATTTCATATGGAATTTTAAATTAGAAAAATTTATTCTTCTTGTAATTATTGGTGTACTTCTGATTCCATTGCAAACTAGTTTTGAAGAGTATTTTTTTAGAGGCTATCTAATGCAAGGATTAGGTGTAATTGCTAAAAACAGGTGGTTTCCATTAATTGCAACATCTGTAGTTTTTGGAATGATGCATTTTTGGAATCCTGAAGTGGATAAATTGGGGCCAGTAATTATGGTATATTATATTGGTACTGGACTTTTCTTAGGAATTATTACTCTAATGGATGAAGGCATGGAATTAGCATTAGGTTTTCACGCAGCGAATAATTTAGTCGCTGCCCTATTGGTAACTGCAGATTGGACTGTCTTCCAAACACATTCCATTTTAATCGATACTTCAGAACCGTCTGTAGGGTTTGATATTTTGATTCCGGTGGTGGTTATATTTCCAATAGTTTATTTCGTATTTGCCAAGAAATATAACTGGACTAATTGGCGTGATAAATTGATTGGAAAGATAAATTAAAATGAAGTTTTAAGAATCATACCTTGTAAATGGAATCAATTTCACTTTAGAAGTTCACTTATTTTACTTAAGGATGTATATCTACGTGCAAGTATAATTCAACTCTAGTTGATGAATGCTACTGAAATAAATCAACCATAAAATCAAAATCAGTTAATTAATGATTTAAAAACTAGGAGTTTAAAGAAATGTTTTATATATTTGGACAAGTAAATTGTTAGAAAAGATTGAATTAATTGTTTGAAAAAGAGAAGAAGTAGTCATGAGTTATTAATGACTACTTCTTTTTTTGTTTCAATATTACTCTTCTGTAAATAGTATTGCAGCCTTGTTAAAATCACTTGCAGCATTTATAACTTCTCTAAAACCTTCGTATTTTTCAATAGGGTACTCATTTACACGGTATGATTCTTCAATTGTAATGGTAATTTTACCGTCTTTGATTTCGTAGGAAGAATTCCAATAACACAACTTTTTTCCATCAATAATTAATTCTTTATTAATTACCAGTGATTCCAGTCCGTCTGTCGCGTATCCTTCTGGAATGTTTACAATTATTTCGTAATTGTACTGATTTGGATATTGCATTTCTATTGGATTTGCACGCTCCTTCTCTTGATATAATTCACTTTGAATTCCAATAATTTTTCCAATTTCGAAAATATAACTACCACCAGCATCCTGCAATAAACTAGAAGATTCTATCGTGCTTTTTACAATATATGGGAGATTGTACTCCGTTTGGTTCATGTCTTCATTTTCTAATTCTAATTTGGTAACATTTTTACCTTCAATCCCAGAACCTGTTAAATAATCTTCAAATTGTTTCTTGGCATCTCCCGTCATCAAAGCCATATACGCCCTGTTTTGAACCCCCCAATGCCCGTAATATTCTTGATACTCATCTACAATTACATTGTCAAAATCTTCAGAAAAATTGATATCCATATTTCTTACAATATGACTGTAATCTGGATCGCTTTGTACAATTTTTCTAAAATCATATGCTAATTCTTGATTGATGAAAAGGCCGTTATTTCCTAATATGTTGGTTGGTGCTTCACTTACTCTGTAATCAATTCTATTTGGTGATATATATTGCTTAATATAAGGTAGGTAGATTAAAAACTCTCTTAGAGCGTTTGGGTTGTAATAATCTGGATCAAATCTATGTGTATACCTATTAGCCGTAATAACCATTTCATAATCTAACTTTAGCGCCACTAAAAAGTGGGCATATACCTTTAAGATACCGATTTCACTTGCACTTCTGTTTTGAAGAATATAATCGATTTCTTCCAACTGTTGGTTTCTATTGTCTACAACAGTGAAATTACTTTTAATGAAATTATCTAATCGTGCTGCCTTTTCAAAATCAGAAAGTTCTTCACCTTCTTTCATTATGTTTTTACGAATTTCATCAATAACCACCTTCTGAATTTGAACAGGAAACAATCCTTGAGATATATTACCAACTACGTTAGACCAGAGTAATTCTTGAGTTATATCTGGGTTCCCAAAACATTGATATGCAACGTAAATTCTATTAGCCTCTGTTGCGGAATATTCTTCTTCAGCCACCGGTTTTATGTTGGTAACAACTAATTCTTCAACCAATTTATTTTCTAAATAAGTACGTTCAAATTCTTGCTCGGTATTATACGTTTTAATAGAACCTAATAAGTTGTTGGTTATATAAACCATCTCTGCACGTTTTATATAAAAATTGCTTTGGATGATTTCAGTTCCAAAAGGAGAATATTCTTTTTCCAAGGTGTATAAAACTTCAATTTCTGAACCATTTTGCGCCCCTTCAATAGCAAAAATTTCAAAATCTCCATAGTCTTCTACGTTTTCAATCTGTTTAATATTATCCTCGTTTAAATTGGTGATACTTCCATCTTTTGCAATAGTTCTCGCCTTAATATTCATAAGTTTAGAGCCTCTATGCATTGGAATATAAACCTGATTATGTCTTTGAATTCCAACTTCATCATTAACTTTAGTAATGGTATGAATTGTCTCGTAAATATTAATGCTCTTCGTTAAATCTGATTGATAGAACTCAACAACTTTACGCTTTAAAACACCTACAGAAGACTCCTTTTGTTCATATGAATTTAAGGTGTGCTGTTCTGGAGTTGACTCCCAGTCGTAAGTTTTATAGTATTGTGCGTTTAGTGCAGAAGCACAAATTAGAAATACGAATATGAATAGGTTTCTCATTGGGTTTTATTTTTTTTCTAGTAAAATGCTCTTTTTGTAAACCTTTAATAAATTTTTTATGAAAGTGTTATATACTTCAAATTCTTCATTTTGAAGAGCAATGGTATTAATATAAATCTGTTGCGTAACTTTAAGTTTATTTCCCTCTAAAGAATATTGGAAAGAATAGCCATATTTTTCTTGTTCATCAGCACTGTTTTTAGGAATGCTTTTTAATTCATACCCTTCAGGAATAGCAATTGTTGTAATATATTCTCTATTTAATTTATGTTTAAATTCTTTCCCGAATTTTTGAGTTTCTAAGTCAATTTTATCATTTGATAAAGGTTTTTCTAAATTAGGGTTTATTATTAGTTTATTTCCAATTGATCTAACATAATTTTCAATTTCAACATCGTAAGAAGTCGTATATGAATTATTAACTGCAGTGTCCTTTAGATCAATATTTGAATAAGTCGCTTTGTTGTTGCCAATAATAAATTTAGAACTTAAAAATTCAGAAGGAGATTTGTCATCTTTATTTCTTTTTACATCTACAATAAAATCAATCAAATCATAACCTGTTAGCGATCTTTTGCTCGATGCTTGTACAATACCATTTTCTATCTGTATTGATGTTTCTACTTTGGTCGTACTTTTTTCCTTTTCTTGAATAGGAACCACAACAATAGTATAATTGTCTTTGCTCTTACCTACTAATGCCTCTTTACCTTGTGTAAATGAACTAGGCATGCCATAAGGAACATAACTATCCGTTGCATCTAAGAAAATTGTTTCTCCATTAATCAGAGCAATGGTAATCATATGATTGTCGACAATAGGGGTTGGTACTTCATTATAAGAATAAGGTCTATCTCTAGTGCCAATCCAGGTGTGATATGCTTCAATGCCAACATGGTTTAACATCAAATAAAGTAAATTAGCCATGTCTTTACAGTCACCATATTTTTTTGCGTAAACATTTTCTCCTCCTCTAGGAATAAAACCACCAAGCCCATCTTCAAAAGCAACATATGTAATGTTTTGTTGTACCCAATTAAAAATGGCCTCTGCTTTCTCGGCATCCGAATTTAAATTTTCGGTAATAGAGTTTGCTATGACATAAACATCAGTTAAGTCACCATTATCTACTTGTTCAACTAGCGAAGCATACCAAGAATATAAATCTGGTAATCCGCCTAAGACTTTCGTCGTTTTTCGTTTTATCTTATAACTTTTAATGTATGGAATAATATGCGGTAAATAATTTAACACCGATAAACTACCGGCCTCTTTTCGAAATTGCCCTATGTTTTTAGCAGACCAAGTATAAACAGTAGATTTTTTCAATTCCTTTTTCTCAAATTCAATTGAAATAGCATCTAAATTGAATGATTTAAAACCAATTTCAACACCCTTTGGAACCTCAATGGTATACGTAGCTTCTTTTGTTGGGACATAAGTTCCGAATCTAAAAGCACCTAAAAAATGAGGGTCCTTTATGTTTTCTGTATAGGACAATGTAGTTTCTGCACCTTTACCAACAGCCGGAAATATAAAATTGATGGATTGCTGGTCGCTAAAGAAAACACTTCCTCCAAATTGATCTTTTGTTTCAAAATGATCTACTTCAATTTTCGATTTTGTATCAGGATTTTCCGTAAAAGCCTCTAAATTGGCGATGTTGGTAAAACTGTCAAAATGAATAAACTCACTTGCAAACATTAAGGCGTTGCTAGAGTTGTATTTGGCGTTTTCATAAACCTCATTTGCTATTTTTAATTCATCATCTTCAATATTTATTTTTAAATGATGATTTCTCTTAATAAAGTAATAGTCTTCATTTTCAAAATCAATAACATCCTGAGACCAACAAATAGGTCCTAAGAAAAGTAAGAATAAAAGTAATTTTTGCATCTAAAATTTATTGGTTTCCAAATATATTGCTAATTACAAATTTGAACAATTGTAAGTTAACTAATTAAGAAAAATTTATCGTTTCTATAAATAGGAATCAATAGTTATACCAATTTTTGTTTATTTGCAGTATGCAATTTCAACCGCATCCATCTTTTAAAATTACTTTTTTATCTATAAGTGTTAAAAAAGAAGTTGAACAATTTTTAGAATCATTTTTAGATGATTCTAAAGTAATTCAATTGCAAACATCTGGTTCTACAGGTGTTCCTAAACTCATTGAAATAGAAAAGAGATACATGTTGAACTCTGCCAAGGCAACTGGTTCCTTTTTTGGTTTGGGTGAAAACACAACAGCCTTATTGTGCATGAATCCTTCATATATTGGTGGTAAAATGATGTTGGTTAGAGCCATAATCTTAGGGTGGAAACTTGACGTAATGGAGCCCAGTATTAATCCGTTAAAAGTTTTGGACAAATCGTATGATTTTAGCGCAATGGTGCCTTTACAGGTCCAAAATTCGATAACTGAATTACATAAAGTAAAAAAGTTGATCATTGGTGGAGGAGTGGTGTCACATCAATTAGCAAAACAATTAGAAAATGTATCAACCGAGTGTTTTGCAACGTATGGTATGACGGAAACTGTATCGCATATTGCCATAAAAAAGATTAATCATAGAGTAGAGGCATCGAAATCCGAATTTTTATTGCTTCCTGGTATCAAGGTTTCTGTAGACCATCGAGATTGCCTACGAATTGAAGCACCGGAAATTACAAGTGAAATTGTTGCTACCAATGATATTGTAACTATAACTTCAGATAATTCTTTTGAATGGTTGGGGCGTTTTGATAATGTAATAAATTCCGGAGGTGTGAAATTACATCCCGAACGTATTGAAAATAAATTAGAACAATTTATTGAGCAACCTTTTTTTGTGACTGGTATTTCTGATTCGGTTTTAGGTCAGAAGTTGATACTTATTATTGAAGGTGAAATAAACGAGAATGCCATTCTTAGCGAAGTGAAGACTATTACTGCGCTTAGTAAATATGAAGTTCCTAAAGAAGTTTATACGGTTCCAAACTTTATAAAAACGGAGACAAAAAAAATCCAACGTAAGAAAACGTTGGATTTATTAAAATTGTAACAAAGTAAAATTACATTTCCATAGAATGATAAACGTTTTGAACATCGTCATCTTCTTCTAATTTTTCTAGTAATTTTTCAACGTCCGTTTGTTGTTCTTCCCCTAATTTGGAAGTAGTTGTCGGAATTCGTTCAAACCCTGAAGAAACAATCTCTACATTGTTATCTTCAAAGAAACTTTGAATAGCACCAAATTGTTCAAAAGGAGCATAGATTATGACACCTTCTTCATCAACAAATATTTCCTCTACTTCAAAATCGATTAATTCCAGTTCTAGTTCTTCCATATCTACTGTAATATCTTCTTTTTTTACAGTAAAATTACAAGTATGATCAAACATAAAAACAACCGATCCAGAGGTTCCTAAGTTTCCATCACACTTATTAAAAGCAGCACGCACATTGGCAACGGTTCTGTTATTATTGTCAGTTGCTGTTTCTACAACTACAGCAATTCCATGAGGTGCATAACCCTCAAATAATGTTTCTTTATAGTTAGCGGTGTCTTTGTCTGTAGCTTTTTTAATGGCGCGGGCAACGTTGTCTTTAGGCATGTTTGCTGCCTTTGCATTTTGTATGACTGCACGCAATCTAGAATTTGTATCAGGATTTGGGCCACCTTCTTTCACAGCCATTACAATATCCTTTCCAATTCTTGTAAACGTTTTTGCCATTGCAGACCAACGTTTCATTTTTCTTGCTTTCCTAAATTCAAATGCTCTTCCCATTTCTAACTATAATCAAATTTTTGTGTGGCCAAATTTCTGTTTTTTTATCCTATTTTACAACCTTAAACCTGAATTACTCCCATATTAAATGGTTTTTCTATCGGCGCTTGATTCGCAGCTTCAATTCCCATACTAATCCATTTTCTTGTATCTAACGGATTAATGATGGCGTCTGTCCAGATTCTAGAAGCTGCATAGTACGGAGATGTTTGTTCATCGTATCTCGCCTCTATGGTTTGTAGTATTTCTTGTTCTTTTTCAGGTGTAATCTTTTCTCCCTGTTTTTTACGCGTTGCAGTTTCAATTTGTAGTAATACCTTCGCTGCTTGGGCACCACCCATAACTGCCAATCTTGCTGATGGCCATGCAACAATTAATCTAGGATCATAAGCTTTGCCACACATGGCATAATTTCCTGCCCCATAAGAGTTGCCTATAACCACCGTGAATTTAGGTACAACGGAATTGCTAACGGCATTCACCATTTTGGCCCCATCTTTTATAATTCCCCCATGTTCCGATTTACTACCTACCATAAACCCTGTAACATCTTGCAGAAAAAGCAAAGGGATTTTTTTCTGGTTGCAATTGGCGATAAATCTAGTAGCCTTATCCGCAGAGTCGGAATAAATAACACCTCCAAATTGCATCTCTTTTTTAGCGTTTTTTACAACTTTTCGCTGATTCGCAACAATTCCTACGGCCCATCCATCAATTCTGGCATAAGCGCAAATAATGGTTTTGCCATATCCTGCTTTGTATTCTTCAAAATCAGAATTGTCAACCAAGCGTTTCATGATATCCTTCATATCATAAGGATCTGTTCTTAATTTGGGTAAAATTCCATAAATATCTTGCTCATCTTCTTTTGGAGTACCTCTTTCTATTCTGTTAAATCCAGCATTTTCTGGGTTTCCAATTTTAGAGACAATATTTTTTATTTTGTCCAAGGCGTCTTTATCATCAGTCGCTTTATAATCTGTAACACCGCTAATTTCGCTATGGGTTGTTGCTCCACCTAAAGTTTCGTTATCAATACTTTCGCCAATAGCCGCTTTAACTAAGTAACTTCCCGCTAAAAATATACTTGCTGTTTTGTCAACTATAATGGCTTCGTCGCTCATAATTGGTAAATATGCTCCACCAGCAACACAACTGCCCATAATAGCAGATATTTGAGTAATTCCCATACTGCTCATTACGGCATTATTCCTGAAAATACGTCCAAAATGTTCCTTGTCTGGAAAAATTTCGTCTTGCATTGGTAAATAAACTCCAGCACTATCTACAAGGTAAATAATTGGTAGTTTATTTTCAATTGCGATCTCTTGGGCTCTTAAGTTTTTCTTTGCCGTGATAGGGAACCAAGCACCTGCCTTTACAGTGGCATCATTAGCAACAACAATACATTGTTTTTTAGAAATGTACCCAATTTTTACAACGACTCCTGCTGATGGACATCCGCCATGTTCCTCATACATATCATCTCCAGCAAATGCACCTATTTCTATGCAGTCTGCATTTTTATCTAATAAATAATCGATACGTTCTCTTGCGGTTAATTTTCCCTTTTCATGCTGCTTGTCAATTCGAGATTGACCGCCACCTTTTTGAACTTTTAAAAGGCGTTTTTTAAGTTCACTAAGTTGAAGTTTATTAAAGTCTTCGTTTTTGTTGAAGTTAAGATCCATTAAAATTAGATTGATTTGGAGTGCTAAAGTACAAAATACCTTCATATTAAATCATTAATATTTACCATGTAATTATATTCCTTGGAAAATAAAATATTTTGTTGTAAGTTTGTACCGAATTTAAACTATAAAAAATGAAACGAGATAAAATTATTTATTACATCGCAACAGGATTATTAACTGCAATGATGTTAATGTCCGCAGGAATGTATGTGTTTAATAACGAAATGATTCAAGGATTGTTTACAAGTTTTGGCTACCCAACTTACATTATTTATCCATTGGCAGTAGCTAAGGTATTAGGGTTAATTGCAATTTGGAGTCCAAATTTCAAAGCACTTAAGGAATGGGCGTATACCGGATTCTTTTTCGATTTTGTTTTGGCATTTTTTGCTCATTATATGATTGGAGATGGAGAACAAATGGGAGCGGTAATTGCAATGGTATTGTTAATAGGGTCGTATATATTTAGTAAACGTATTAAAGCATAATTTATGAAAAAAGTAGTTGTATTAGCCGGGTCTAATAGTAAGAACTCTATCAACAAGCAATTGGCAACATATGCCAGCACAAAAGTTGAAGATGCAGAAATAAACATTTTAGATCTTAATGATTTTCCAGTTCCTATTTATGGAATTGATTTGGAAAATGAAGCTGGAATTCCGGAGAATGCGGAGAAATTAAGCAACGAGATTGCAGGGTCGGATGCAATAATTCTATCCTTAGCAGAACATAATGGAAGTTATGCGTCCGTGTTTAAAAATGTATTTGATTGGATGTCTAGAATTGAGGCAAAAGTTTGGAGAAATAAACCAATGCTTTTAATGGCATCTTCGCCAGGTGGTAGAGGTGGAGCAGGGGTTCTTGGTAGCGCAAAAATGGCATATCCACATCAAGGAGGAAATATTGTTGGAGAGTTTTCCCTTCCAAGTTTTTTTGATAATTTTAGTGATGGAAAAGTTTCAAACCAAGAATTGAACAATCAATTGAGTTTAGAGGTTGCTAAACTGAATGATGCACTTTAAAACGAAGTTATGGAAAATGAAAAGAAAGAAATAATTAAGAATTATAGTAATAAGGATATCACTGTTACTTGGAAGCCGAACACCTGTATACATGCAACACATTGTTGGAAGCAGTTGATACAGGTTTTCAATCCAAAAAATAGACCTTGGATAAATATGGAAGGCGCCACAACAGAAAGAATTAAAAAACAAGTTGAAGCTTGTCCATCTGGTGCATTGTCATATGTGTCAATTAGCAAGGAAAGCAGAGAGGAGTATCAATTGGAAACCAGAGTTGAAACCATGGAAAATGGACCGTTGTTGGTGTATGGAACGTTGAACGTGAAGCATGCCGATGGATCTTTAGAAAAGAAGAATAAAACAACCGCATTCTGTAGATGTGGGGCGTCAACAAATAAACCATACTGTGATGGTAAACATAAAGATATTGAGTTTAAAGGATAATAAATTATGGGTGACTTTGCAAAAGAGATAAATTCAAAATTTCCAAACGAAGGAATTAAAGCGATGCTAAATATTGTGTACACATCTAACTGGATCATCAGTCAGCAAAATGAAGCTTTTAAACCATTTGGAATATCGCCACAGCAGTATAATATATTAAGAATTTTACGAGGGGCCGGTGAACCGCTAAAAGTTCAAACGATTAAAGAAAGAATGATTGAACGAGCACCAAATGCCACCAGACTAATGGATAAGTTATGTGCTAAAGAACTGATTAGAAGATTCAATTGTGATAGTGATCGTCGTGTGGTTTATGTAGAAATTAATCAAAAAGGATTGGATCTAGTTCAAGAAATTGTAGCGAAGGAAGATTCAAATTTGTGGAATACTTTGACCGAATCTGAAGCAAAGAAATTGAATGAATTGTTGGATAAAATGAGGTAAAAATTTGTCAATTTATTTTCCATGGAAAATAATGAGAATGAAATTATTTAATTAGAAAAGAAGAAGTTATGAATACATTAAAATCAATACAAAAAATAACAGATAGCCCTATGGTAAGTATGGGGCCAATAAGATTACGACAACCACTGCCAAATGGCGATATAGATAAGGTAGATCCGTTTATTTTATTGCATCATTATGGACCTTATGCGATTAGTGAGTTTAATAACCCCTTTGATTTAGGACCGCATCCGCATCGTGGTTTTGAACCAATTACATTACTATATAAAGGAGAACAGCTACATCGAGATTCCTTAGGAAATGAAATGTTAGTAAAAGCAGGTGATGTGCAATGGACAACTGCCGGTAGGGGTGTAATTCATTCAGAAGGACCTACTAAAGATTTTGTAATGAAAGGAGGAGAGTTGGAGGGAATTCAATTATGGCTGAATTTGCCTGCCGATAAAAAAATGATGCCAGCAAATTATCAACATATAAAAAGTGAGGATATGCCAGTTGTTTCAAATCTGGATAATTCAATTGAATTAAAAGTTGTTGCTGGCAAGCAGGTGAACGAATTAGGATTAATTAAGACGCAAACCGAAGTAAATGTGTTTATGGTAAAGACTACAGGAAAAGGCGCAATGGAAATTAATATTCCAACTTCTCATGAAACCTTAATTTATCTATTGGATGGTGAGATAATTATAAATGACACTGTAAATCTTAAGAAAGGAGCCTCTCAAATGATAACGTTTAATCAAGATGGGAATAGAATTCATTTGAATTCGGTTGTAGAGAGTAATGTTTTAATCCTTTCTGGAGAACCTATAAATGAGAAAATAGCACAATATGGTCCCTATGTGATGAATACGCAAACGGAGATAATGGAAGCCATGCGAGATTATCAAATGGGGAAGATGGGTTATTTAGCAAATTAAGAATTAAGCATCCAATTAGGATGCTTTTTTTATGTAAAATCACGATATTTGTAATTCATAGCATGCGTTTTTCAACGCGATAAAATTTAGAATTATGTCAATGAATAAAAATACGGTTCTTACTTGGGCCACGTTTATAATGATATTTGTAGGAGTTGTTCTCATTGGTTTGGGAGCCTTTAGGTACGATGATGTTGCCGGATGGGGTTTTGCCGCAGTTGGTGTTGGTTTTTTTGCAAATGCCTGGGTGTTTAACGCTTTAAAAGGGAGAGTGTAATGAGCGACGATAAGAAGATTATATTTTCAATGACAAGGGTAAACAAAACATACCCTGGAGCAAATAAACAAGTATTAAAGAATATTCATTTAAGTTTCTTTTATGGAGCCAAAATTGGGATTTTAGGTCTTAATGGTTCTGGTAAATCTACTTTGATGAAAATTATTGCAGGTATTGAAAAGAATTACCAGGGAGATGTTACTTTTTCTCAGGGATATACCGTAGGATATTTATCACAAGAACCGGAATTAGATGATTCTAAAACGGTGATGGATATTGTAAAAGAAGGAGCTGCAGAAACTGTTGCAGTTTTGGAAGAATACAATAAAATTAACGATATGTTTGGTCTGGAAGAAGTGTATTCTGATCCAGAAAAAATGGAAAAGTTAATGAACCAACAGGCAGAATTACAAGATAAGATTGATGCTTTAGATGCTTGGGAATTAGATACAAAATTAGAGATAGCGATGGATGCGTTAAGAACGCCAACTGGAGATACACCAATTAGTGTATTGTCTGGAGGAGAACGTAGAAGAGTTGCACTGTGTAGGTTATTACTGCAACAACCGGATGTATTGTTATTAGACGAGCCTACAAACCATTTAGATGCAGAATCTGTACATTGGTTAGAGCATCATTTATCACAATATAAAGGAACCGTAATTGCTGTGACGCACGATAGATATTTCTTGGATAATGTTGCTGGTTGGATATTAGAATTGGATAGAGGAGAAGGAATTCCTTGGAAAGGAAATTATTCATCTTGGTTAGATCAAAAATCGAAACGATTGGCTCAGGAGGAAAAAACTGCTTCTAAGCGTCAGAAAACATTAGAGCGAGAGTTAGAGTGGGTAAGACAAGGAGCAAAAGGCCGTCAGTCTAAATCAAAGGCACGTTTGGCGAATTATGATAAATTAATGAGCCAAGATCAAAAGCAGGTGGAAGAAAAGTTGGAAATTTATATTCCTAATGGACCGAGACTTGGAACGAATGTTATTGATGCAACACATGTGTCAAAAGCCTTTGGTGATAAATTGCTTTATGAGGACTTGAATTTTAATTTACCTCCAAATGGAATTGTAGGAATTATTGGACCGAATGGAGCTGGTAAAACCACAATTTTTAAGATGATTATGGATGAGCAACAGCCAGATAAAGGAGACTTTAAAGTTGGTGACACCGCTAAGGTGGCTTATGTTGATCAATCACATTCTAATATTGACGCAGACAAATCTATTTGGGAAAATTTTTCAGATGGACAAGATTTGGTGATGATGGGCGGTAAAATGGTAAATTCTCGTGCCTATTTAAGTCGATTTAATTTTGCTGGTTCTGAGCAAAACAAAAAGGTAAGTACATTATCAGGTGGGGAGCGAAATAGATTGCATTTGGCAATGACGTTAAAAGAAGAAGGTAACGTATTGTTGCTTGATGAGCCTACGAATGATTTAGATGTGAATACTTTACGAGCATTGGAAGAAGGTCTAGAAAACTTTGCTGGATGTGCTGTGGTTATTAGTCACGATAGATGGTTTTTAGATCGTATTTGTACACACATTTTAGCATTTGAAGGAGATTCTCAAGTATATTATTTTGAAGGATCATTCTCAGAATACGAAGAGAATAAAAAGAAACGTTTGGGTGGTGATTTAATGCCAAAACGTATTAAATACAAAAAGCTAATTAGATAACAATTTATGCAGCATTTAAAAACTGAGCAGTTGATCGAGGGCCTAGAAATTATTTTACAGTCTCCAAAAGATAATGGAGGTGTAGAAATGATTGTTCGAAGACCCAAAGAGAATGAACGCGAAGTATTAGATGTTGGTCAATTAGACCTAGAATTAGGTTTAGTAGGTGATAACTGGAAAACAAGAGGGAGTTCAAGAACTAATGATGGTTTTGGGCACCCTCTTATGCAATTAAACCTTATGAATTCACGAACGATTGAATTATTAGCACAAACGAAAGTAAGATGGCCGTTAGCAGGGGATCAGTTTTTTGTTGACTTTGATTTAAGTGAAGAAAACATTCCACCTGGTACTCGTTTATCTCTTGGTACTGCTATTATCGAAAGGACTAATATTCCACATTTAGGATGTAAAAAATTTGTAGAAAGGTTTGGAATGGATGCCATGAAATTTGTAAATTCGAAACAAGGAAAGTTGTTAAACCTAAGAGGAGTAAATGCGAAGGTAATCACTCCTGGTGTAGTAAAGGCAAACGATAGAATTAAGAAATTATAGATGATTAATTTATCTTAAACAAAGAGACAACGTTAGTTTTTTAAATAACTTATTGCATTAGGTCCTTCCATAAAAATGAGGTCCAAAATACTTAAGTTGGGTATAAAACCATATTTATCATCGAAGACTTGGGTGTATTGTTTAAATTTAAACAAGGGTTTAAATTTTGGCGTAGCCAAAATTCGAGAGTCCTTCATAATAGGCTCCTTAAGGTACTCTGTTGTTTTGGAAAATGAAATTTCCTCTTGTAATGCGTCTAAAATAAATTCGTGGGTCTTAATATTTAAATCTTGAAGAAAATTATGCTTTGTTTCAAAGATTGGCATGATATCATCCTCGTAAAATTCATAATATGGAGATGATCTATAAGCCGCTTGTAGTGTTTTAAGTTGTCGTTTCTGCCAAGCATATTCGTTGTCCACTTTTGTGTCTTTAGTTTTTTGCTTAATCATCGAATCATGAGTTCGAATTATAGGGACATTCATTTGTAATTTGCCAAGAGAAGCATAAATGTAACAGCGGTTTCTATAAGTTTGTTTTTGAAAATTATCTTCTACTTCAAAAACAATGGCATCGTTTTGAAGGATGACCATATACTGTGAAATTGGTGCAAAATATGTAGGAAGAAATAACACAGATTACGCTTTTTTCTTTTTTATGAAATTGCTATAAATTAACCAAATTGCCAAGCCGCCTAAGAAAAAGTAAAAGTAGGAGCGTGGTTTGCCTTCACCATGTACGGTAGTAAACAAACGATCCCATCTAATTTTATTTTTAATGCCATCGCCATTGGTTTCCCAACTCATCCATATAAATACGGGTTTTCCAACAACATGGTCAAAAGGAACATATCCCCAAAAACGAGCATCTAAAGAACTTTGTCTGTTGTCACCCATCATCCAATAATAATCTTGTTTGAATGTGTAATTGGTTACTCTTTCCCCATTTATATAAACTTCATCACCATTGAATGTAACATTTTCATGGTGTTCGTATTCTTCAATTAAATGTTTGTAAAAAGGAATAGATTTTTGATCCAATACAACAGTTTCTCCTTTTTTAGGAATATAAATAGGTCCAAAATTATCTTGGGTCCAAGGATACTGAGAGTCATGAGGAAATACTCTTTTATCGAAATTTCCTGCTGGTTCTAACAATTTTGTAATACTCTTTACTGCCGGATTTTTTCGTACTAAAGCAGCTTCTTCGTCAGTTACGTTTAATACAAGGTTTCCTGCTCTATTTCTTCCATATTCTCTTACATTGTATCGGACTTCTACACTCCTTTTACTAAGGTTTTGTCCTTCATTTAAAATAACCTCATGATAAAATTGAGGCTTCGCTCTATCTGGCATAACGGAACGCTCTCCATTTATGTAAATATCGCCATCGATTATTTGCAAGGAGTCTCCAGCAATAGCAACACATCTTTTTACATAATTTGTTTTTTTATCAATAGGTTTGTAAGTGAATTTCCCAGATCGGTCATTCCACATCCATTTTAAAGAATCTGCAGGCCAATTAAACACGACAATTTCATTTCGTTTTATTTTCTGAAGACCAGGTAAACGCATGTATGGCAATTGCACTTGCTTATTGTAAGATCCCTTATCTGTTAAAGGAATGGAATCATGAACCATTGGAAGTGCCAAAGGAGTCATTGGAATTCTTGCACCATAATGAAATTTACTTACAAATAGATAATCTCCAATTAATAGAGATTTTTCTAAAGATGAGGTTGGGATGGTATAAGGTCGCATAAAATAAGTATGAACCAATGTTGCAGCAATTATGGCAAAGGCAATAGAACTCACCCATTCTCCCAAACTACTTTGTGGTTGCAAACTGCGTTCCTCCTTATATTTAACATCGGTAGCATAATTTACATAGTAAATATAAAGCCCGAACGTTAGTAATACGGCTGTGGTGTCTATTCGAGAGTTTTTTCCAAAACTTCGAATAGTTTCAATCCATAAAATTGGAAACATTAATAAGTTTACAATTGGAATAAAAAGTAAAATAACCCACCATTTAGGTCGGTTAATTATTTTCATCAAAATAACAGCGTTATAAACTGGAATTGCCGCTTCCCAAGATTTTCTTCCTGCCTTAACGTATAACTTCCAAGTTCCAGCGAAATGTATTACTTGAAGTGCTGCAAAAAACAACAACCATAATTGAATTAATGTCATAATTTTATTTTAAAAATTTATAGTCCTAATACATCTTTCATTGTAAAGACTCCTTCTTTATTGACTAACCATTCAGCAGCAACAACTGCCCCTAAGGCAAAACCTTGTCTGCTATGTGCAGTATGTTTAATGTCTATTGTGTCTATACTAGATGTATAAGAAACGGAATGTGTTCCAGGTACATCAGGAACTCGTTTCGCAACTATAGGTATTTCGTTTTCTGTATTTGTTACATCTAAAGCCCAATTACTTTTAGAAGTATTTTTTATTATCCCTTCAGCTAATGTTATAGCCGTACCACTTGGGGCATCTAATTTTTTAGTATGATGAATTTCTTCCATACTGATATTATAATCAGAAAGATTTGTCATCATTTTGGCTAACCGATCGTTCAATTCAAAGAAAATATTTACTCCTAAACTAAAATTTGTAGCCGAAATAAACCCGCCTTTATTTAAATTACATATTTCCACGGCTTCTTCATATTTATCAAGCCAACCTGTTGTTCCAGAAACCACAGGGACTCCATTTTCAAAGCAATTGGTAATGTTCCCGAAGGCAGAATTTGGAACGCTAAAATCAATCGCAATATCTGCAGTAGAAATGTCAATATCTTTTGATTCAACATCTATTTTTAAAACAATTTCATGTCCTCTTTCTAAAGCAATTTTTTCAATTGCTTTTCCCATGCGTCCGTATCCTATCAATGCTATTTTCATGAAATGATGTGTTTTAAAAATTGTAAGATAATGCTATTCCACCTATCAGTTTATTTGTGATAGGATCTATTGTTATATTAGGATTAAAGGAGATGTCATCTATGGTGTTCATCTGCATTAAATGCGCATTAACACTAGCCTCAACTATTTGCAGACCATAAATTCCAATGGTAATTAGTAGAGATAAATCTCTACTCTCTTTAAATTGTGTTTGAGCGCGCATCAATGCATCTCTACTTAAGAAAGAATTTCCATTTTCTCCATCAAATTCGTGAGGTTTCCCGTTCTCACCTAATTTAAATGCATCTCTATATCTATTGTATTGATTGTTGTTTTCGATATAAAAATAAATAGAGGTCCCCAATGCCGCGTACACAATAGGAACTTTCCAATACTTTTTATTGTAAACTTGACCAAGTCCTGGTAGTATAGTAGAATAGAATGCCGCTCTAGATGGAGCTAATGGATCAATACTCTCTTCGTCTACAACTTGAATCGATTCACTGATAATTAATTCATCTTCTTGCGCAACTGCTAAATGAACACAAAAAAAACAAACAATAGAAAAAATATATGTTGGTTTCAACACTATTGTAGCAACTTTTTAATTCTGTTAAAATCTTCTTCAGAATGAAATGGAATCACAATCTTCCCTTTGTCTTTACCTGAAACTTTAATGTCTATTTTATGACCAAAATATTCGCTAATTTCCTTGATGCTTTTTTTAATAAATTTTGGCAATTCAGGCTTCTCATTTAAATTTTCAGTTACAATTCCTTCTTTATGGTTTTTAACTAGTACTTCTGTTTGCCTAACTGAAAGTTTTTGTTTTAGAATTTTCTCATATACAGATAGTTGATCATCCTGATTTTCAATATTAATCAAAGCACGACCATGCCCCATAGAAATAAATCCATCTCTCATTCCTGTTTGAATGATAGGGTCTAATTTTAAAAGCCTTAAATAATTGGTAACTGTTGATCTTTTTTTACCAACACGTTGACTCATTTTGTCTTGAGTCAAGTTTAATTCGTCAATCATTCGTTGATAAGACATAGCAATTTCTATCGGGTCTAAATCTTTTCGTTGGATATTCTCAACCAACGCCATTTCCAACATTTCTTGGTCATTTGCCAATCTAATATAAGCTGGGATGGATTTATTGCCTATAAGTTTTGAAGCCCTAAACCTTCGCTCACCAGAAACTAATTGAAATGTATTTCCTTCAAGTTTACGAACTGTAATAGGTTGTATGACTCCTAATTCTTTAATAGAACTAGCAAGTTCGTTTAATGCTTCTTCATTAAAGTAACTTCTTGGTTGAAAAGGGTTTACGTTGATAGAGGTGATGTCGAGTTCAACAATACTACCTACTAATTTGTCAGCGTTGGTATCACTAGCAGAATTGATGTCGGAATTATTGTCTTTTAACAACGCCGAAAGCCCTCTTCCTAACGCCTGTTTCTTTGTTGCTTTTGCCATGTTTATTTATTCCTTTTTAGGATTTCGTTTGCTAAATTAATATAATTTTCGGCTCCTCTACTTGTAGCATCATATTTAATAATACTTTCACCGTAACTAGGTGCTTCACTCAGGCGAACATTACGTTGAATAATGGTGTTGAAAACCATATTGTCAAAATGTTTTTTAACCTCGTCTACTACCTGGTTAGACAATCTTAACCTTGAATCATACATCGTAAGCAGCAAGCCTTCAATATCTAGAGCCCTATTGTGAATTTTTTGAACCCCTTTAATTGTATTTAATAATTTACCCAAACCTTCTAAAGCAAAATATTCACATTGTATTGGAATGATTACAGCATCGGCGGCAACAAGAGAGTTTAAAGTAATCAGTCCTAAAGAAGGAGCACAATCGATTAGAATATAATCATATTCTTCTTTAATCTCTTTCAATGCCTTTTTTAGCATGTATTCTCTTTCTTCCTTATCTACTAATTCAATTTCTATAGCCACCAAATCTATATGTGCAGGAATAATGTCTACATTAGGCGAATTGGTTTTAACAATCGCATCTTTGACTGAAATTGTATGTTCCAATAATTGATAGGTCCCAGCTGTAATTTCATCAATGTCTATACCTAATCCAGAACTTGCATTTGCTTGTGGATCTGCATCTATAAGAAGTATTTTTTGCTCTAATACACCAAGAGATGCAGCAAGATTGACAGATGTTGTAGTTTTTCCAACACCACCTTTTTGATTAGCAATTGCAATTATTTTTCCCATAAAAGTTGTTGAGGTTATTCGTTGTAAAAATACAATTATTTATGAGTTGGTAAAATAGAACTTGTTATATTTAATTTAACGTCTTATTAAACTAAAGTGACCACGAGAAATAATTGTTTCTCCACGTTCATTCGTCAATGCGACTTTGAACCAAAATTCATTGGTTGTAAGGTTTTTTCCATTATATAAGCCATCCCAACCACTACCTAAAGGATTTATAACTACAATTAATTTTCCGTAACGATCAAAAATAGAAATATCTGAAGCTTCCATAGTATTTTTATCATACCCTTGTATTTGCCAGGTATCATTTTCTCCATCGTTATTAGGAGTTAAAAATTTTGGATACCCAAGAATAAAAAAATCTTTTTCTACAATGGAACAATTAAAATTATCCTTAACATATAAGGTATGATATCCGGCCGGGATATTATTGAATATTTGAGCGTTTTGAAAGGTGCTATTCACATCATTCATTGCAAACTCATAGGTGGTTGTTTGATTTCTATTTTCTAAAATTACAGTTACCTCGTGTCCTATCGTTTGCTCTTCTATAGTAATCGATTTTATTTGTACAGCAGGGATTTCGATAACCTCGATTTCTTTAATTTTTGAACAACCAGTTAATAAATGGGTTATTAAAACGGTATATGTTCCTGCCGTATTGACTGTTATTTCTGGATCTGAACTTCCCGTATTCCAATTAAAACTAAAATTACTCTGTTGTACATTTTCGATTTCACTAGATAATTCTAACGGAAAGTTGTTAAAGCAATTATTAATAATCTCATGTTCTTCTATTTCAGGAAAATTGTGAATAATGAGTTCAATAGCGCCAATGCCATAACAAATATCACCAATGGTAATTTTGGCATAAATGGTTTTTTCAGAGGATAAATATAAATCAGGAAGCGGATCTATGATTAATGATGCCTTTTGCTCGGTTTCATGAAAAGTAATTTGTGTAGTTGCTTGCGGTAAGCCTAAATTTTGCGAAATAAAATCCTTCTGGTTTCTAAGGTTAAATTCCGCTTGATTATTTTCAATTTCGCAACTATAAAATGGACTAATTGAGATATCTATTGGAGTATGTGCGATTAGTTTTATACTTGCAATAGAAAAACAATCAGATCCCTTTTTTAAGAGTTTTGCAAATATAATTTCTTCTGGAGCATTGTTTGAGTAAATGTTACTTATTGAGTTGAAATTATTGATATCATTTTCTGCAAGGGCTTTATCCGTGTAAAAATAAAAATCTAATAATTCTATTGGCTCCGACGTAATATGTTCAATAGCCGCTTCTAAATTAAAAGTGCTTAAGCCATCTTGACTATTCGCGTCTTGAGAATCACATTGAATTAATTCAAAGGTATTGGGATTAACATTTGGTGTGTCGAAAATAGTAATTGGTTTTATAATTTTATCGGAGGGTTCGTTCGCAATATATTTAGTTAACGAAACTTCATAAGTGCCGGAATTGGAATAAGTGTGTTGAGGTTCTTCAATAGTAGAGGTGTGCCCATCTCCAAAGTTCCAAAGAACACTATCAAAAGGTTCATCTGATGTAATGTAAAAATTAGTAGTGTCTCCATAACATTGATATTCATAATTGAAATTAAACAAGAAGAAGGATTGGATAAAGGGAGGTAATCCAAGTGTTGATTTATTGTCCAATTGAAGGGAGTAGGGGATATAGTTACAATTATTACCTAATTCCTCTGGATTTTTAATAACTGAAAGGCTGGTAGTGTTTGTTGCTCTATAGATTTTTCCATCTATCGCTAATTGCAATGCTCCAGCAATTGCACTTGAGGTGTTGATTATTTTTTTTGAAGACTTTACGTCGTTAGCGGATAAATTAAATTGATATAAATTACTTTTTTCTAATATATCATCTTTGTTAAAAATGGATGATGTGATATACAATTTTTCTGATTTAGGAGAGAATTCCACTCCGTACGGATATTCACTAGAAATTAAGTTTTGGGCGCTGGTGACAGCACCAGTAGTTGCATTAAAGTTGTATAAAAACACTTTTCCACTTTTTTTAGTACCAGTTCTTGGGCTTCCTGCAGTTGTAGAACTATGAGCAATAGCCAACTTTTCTCCGTTAGGTGATGCTTTTAAATACCCAATGGCAGTTTTGTTAATACCGTCATCATCAAATGCAGGATTTATAGTTTGTCCTGTCGTTGAAATTGTTGGATTTGGTTGAATACCATTGGCGTCTATTTTAAAGGCGTAAAATCTATCGACAAAATGTGTAATAGCCCAATAGGAAATTCCGTCTGCATGTAATACGGCCGTGATTTTTTCAGAACATTTGAACTCTTTTTCTAAAAAATTGTTTGGGTTATATGTTAATAGATGTTGATTTTTTTGATTAGTAATAACTCCACCCAATCCACCATCCAGTGTCATATCTACCAAACTATAATTTAGTCCAGAAATAGGGTCGTCTTCTGTTAGGTAATAATTCGGTTTATCCACTGTAAGAACATAATAAAGTGTTCGGCTTCCTGGCTTAGGGATAATTAAGGCTGCTTGTGTGCTAGAGTGATGCCCCAGTAAGTTATCACCGTTTAATAATACATCATGGTTTCTATTCCAGATAGTATTACCATCGCTATAAAAAAGTAAATTCCCGTTTCTATCAGAAATTGTAGCACAACCTTCGTTTGAAATTAAAGTACTTCCGTTTTTGTTGGTTGGCACTCCAGAATTAAAATTAAGTCCTGCATTTACTCCAAAAAACCAATTGCTAGCTTCTTTTTGTGCAATTAGTTGAGTGGTTATAAATAAACAAATAAATAAGAAATACTTAACTTTCATTCCAACTTTTCTATAGTCAATTTGCTCAGTTTGGTAATAAACTTGCGAATTAGTTATTTAGGTTAAAGTTATTGAAATGTAGTTTGTTAAGTTGTTTGTATTTAGATAATTAAATGTTAAATTTCGTTTAGAAATATTAACAATTTTAACAAATTGTGTTAAAATTAAAACTTATACAATCGTATTAAATGATTAGCGCCTTATTAAACTGAAGTTCCCTTTTCGGTTTCTAGTTTCACCATTCTTATCGATTAATTCTACCGAGAACCAATAGTCGTCGGATGGGAGTTCTGTTCCGTTATAGAATCCGTTCCATCCCTCTCCTAAGGGATCTACTTTTGCTAATATCTTTCCAAATCTATCATAGATATAGATTAATGAAGTTGGATAAAAATCTCGACTTACGCCCAAGATGGTCCAAGTATCGTTAAATCCATCGTCATTGGGGGTGAAGAATTTAGGAAATCCAATTACGGATACTTCTAACATAGCTAATCCACAACCGTTCTTATCTCGCACATAAATGGTGTGCAGGCCCGGCATTACTTGTTCAAATAATGATTCATCTTGATAAGGCCCTAATTCATCGTCTAAAGCAAATTCATAATCACCTAATCCTAAATTGTTATTTTCATTATTTATGGTAATTGTGTTGTTGGATGAATCATCTGTAATGGTGACATCATCATGGTCTAGTACTGCAATATCCGATTCTATTACCGTGACAGTCTGCGGAAACGATTCACAATTCAATCCAGAAGTAGCAATAACGGTATATACACCTCCTACTGAAACTTCAACTGTTGTTTCTGTGCTAATAACTTGGTTATTCTCATCAGTCCACTCATACGTATAAACATCTTTAGGATTAAAGACTTCTAATATTATTGGTGGTAAGTTTAAACAAACTACGGCTTCTGGAATCACTTCAAATTCTGGGCGTTCGTACACAATTAATTCTAAGAAAGGACCTACTCCAAAACAAGCACCATTGTCATTGCTTTCTACACGTACATATAAAGTTTGATTAAAAGGAGTCTCACTCATATAATCGCTTTGAGAAACAATTTCATTCTGTTCTAACTGTGCATCGTTTTGGTTTGTATAATAATGCACCGAAAGATTTTGTCCGGATGGGAACTGAGCAATCATATCAGATGAAGCTTGAGTAAGGTCAAATAAATGCAGTCCATCTATGGTATCATCATCATCACAAGTTTCTAAAGTATAACTATATCCAGCCGGGAAGGAAGTTGTTGAAACTTCTAAAGACACTGTACTTACCCTATGACAGCCATCGACAGTTTCTACTCTTGCATAAACCGTTGCAGCTGTGACATTGTTAAATGGTGATGGATTTACAGCATTTGAGCCAGTATCGGCATCTATCATGCTTAAATGATAGGTTACCGTTAGGTCTGTTGCTCCATTCGTGATATAAGCATTTGCTTCTTCTAAATTGTAATCTGTAAAACCATCTGGATTTCCATCTTCATCACAATTTTTAAATATCATGGTAGGTTGAATTACAGGCAATTCAAAGACCTCAATTGTAAAGGAGGTGTCCGAATAACAAGAACTTTCTAAATTGTTTGTCATACGAACATATATAGTTTGCCCGCCAACTACGGTATTTTGAAAATTAATCGGATCCAAAATTTCACTTGTAGGGTCATAATTAGAGGCCGTAAAATAAGTCAAGGTAAACTCCGAAGCCGCTTGTCCATTTAAAATATCTATAGACCTTTCCGTTAAATCAAATACAATAATACCATCGGTGTCAGTTCCTACAGAAGTATTATCACAATAAGCAATAGACGTAATTGACGCGCTATCTAAAGGAAAAGCAGAATCATAGACTTCTAAGCCAAATGAAGTTGTATCATAACAACTTGGATGTAGAGTGTTTTCAACTCTGACATAAATTGTTGTAACACCACTTTCATGCGGGCTTATAATCGGATTCAAATTTAAATCCGCATCATTCTGAGAAGCATGATAGGTAATAACCATGCCAGACTCTGTATTTATAAGCGCATTTTGTGATGTTAAATCAAATGACATAGTGCCATTATTGTCATCATCACATAAAATCATGTTTGAAGGTTGAATTGGAGTTGGAGTAGTGAATATTTCCAATTCAAATTGTGTATCTGTAAAACAAGTTGGTTCTATTTGGTTAGTAGATCTAACATAAATTGTTTGCCCACCAACTACGCTATTTTGAAATGCTGTAGGGTCGGGGATAGAGATGCTATAAGCAGCATCGGTATAGTACGTTAAAGGGAAATCTGTTGGGTTCTGACCATTAGAAATCAATGGTTGATATACCGTTAAATCTGTAATATTTATGCCATCGTTAAGTGTTCCGTATGATATATTATCACAATTCTGCATCGGAGGGATGCTAGAGGCGTTTAAAGGTAATGCTGATTGATAAATAGTGATATCGAAACTAGTGGTGTCGAAGCAATTATTGTTATTTATATTCTGAATACGAGCAAAAATTGAAATATTCGGAGAATCAAAGGGAACTGGTAATTCATTTGTATTGGCATCCGCGTCTGCTTGAGAACTAAAATATTTCACTTCAAATGTATTCGGGTCTTGACCATTTAATACAACTGAAGAATACATTGTGTCAAAATCGAATGCGAAGGTTCCTGTATATAGAGGGTCGCAAACTATTTGAGTCGTAACTGGGTATGCAATTGGTGGTTCATTAACAGATTGTATACTAAAATTTCCATTTCTAAAACTTGTTCTTCCACAAGCATCAACAGAGGTGACTTCTAAATTATAATCTCCAATGTTGCTTAATTGAATATTAGTTAAAACTAAGTCTTCGGTTGTGGAAACTACATTCCCATTGAAAGTCCATTCATATGTTGCCGTTCCTGAAATTGTTTCAGGGCTTATTGTTAAATCATCACCTAAACATAAATCTACTAATTGACCATTCAGAACAATTGAGTTTCCGCTACCGTCATTTCCTGTAATTTCTATCGGAGAAAAAATAGAAGATAAAAATGGAGGTAAACCCTGAGTAGCCATACCTGTACCGAGATTAATGACATCTTGTTGGTAATCACAATTTATTCCTAATTCATCTGGAGCATTGATTACATCTAAAAACTGCGTGCCTGTCCAATAATCAACAGGTACAGTTGCATATATTTTACCATCTGGTCCTAATTGTAGAGCACCTCTATATCCAATTTGATTTTGAACCATTATAGCGGAATTTGCAACATCGGAATTTGTCAAGTCATATTGATATACTCTATTGTTTATTCCGTCAAAAGTAGAAGCGTAGAGTTTGGTTGATTGCCTTGAAAACTCTAGTCCATACGCGTGTTCAAAATTGCTAGGATCATTAAAAACACGAACAGGATTTGAAGCTTTACCAGTTGAGTCATCAAAATCATAGATAATAACACTACTATTACCTATTGGATTGTCTTGAGTATATAAAAAATGTGCAATTGCTATTTTTTTTCCGTCAGGAGATACTTTTAAATAACCTCTTCTATCATCCCCATCTGTTGGAGCAGGAGCAAAGCTAGAAACAGGTGTTGTATTAACTCCAGACGGATCAACCATATATGCTTTTAAGTTATTGCCATCATAAGAAATAACCCAATTAGTGTTACATTGAGCACCTTTCACTGCAGCAACTTTTTCTGTCCATTGAAGACTTAAAGGACCTGATAAATCCGTAGGTCCACCGACTACTTTTCCCAATCCTCCATTTAAGGACATATCTATGGTGTAATAGTTGAAACCTGGAACCTCGGTGTTAAAATAAGCTCCCACTGTAAAAATGTAAAATTCAGTTGAACTCATAGGTTTAGGAATTATCATAGCAGATTGAGTACTTGAAGGATTTCCCTTTAAGTTAGAACCTCCATCCATAATCAGGTGGTTTTTATTCCAAACAGTACTTCCATCTGAGTAAAATAATAAATTTCCGTTGGGGTCAGAAAAAGCAGAACAACCCTCTTCAGTACGTATTCTTACTAATGGATTAGAAATGTTGGTAACAGTACCATTTGTATAGTCAAATTCAATTCCAGCGTTATGGCCAAAAAACCAATTATTGGCTTCGCCTTGGCCAAGCACGGCATTCGATAATAGCAGTATGAATATAATTAAACTCTTTTTCATTAATTTCTATAAGAGATAGGAACTAACAAAAGTAAGTATATATTTAATTATATAAAAAATAGATTTTATTTAACACTATAAGTCTCTACGCTTTAAAAGTCTGTACGAACCGTAAATAAATATTGCGGTCCATGCTAGAACTATTAATATATCACTAAAGTGAACTGAAAAGTCTTTGCTAAGATCTTCACCAATTTGATTTGCTACAGATTTTACTGCAGAAAATCTAGTGAAAGGTTCTTTTATAAGGTTGGACATTGCTTCTAGCGGTAAAAACTGCATAATGAAATCTACGGCACCTTCAAGTTTCCAATATAACATACCTTTAGTGAAACTTTCTATCATAAACCATACAATCAAAGCTCCAATAGCAAAGGCTGATCGTTTAATTAAGATTCCAAGGAATAATCCCATAGAAAAGAAGCCAACCAATTTAATGAAATAGGCAAAAATATACTCTAGGTCAGAAAAAATAATAGCAGGTTCAGTAAAATCTGAATAAATTAATCCTAAAATTAATGATACTAAAAAAACAAATAATGTCGATACTAAGGCAAAAACTATTACCGTATAGAACTTAGAAAGAATGAATTCTTTTTTGCTTAGTCCATCAATTAGATTTTGTTTTAACGTTTTGTTACTGTATTCATTGGACATCATTGATACGATTACCAATAATAAAAAAATCTTTATAGTTGCGGATAAAAACGTGTTTAAATGCCAGATGTATGGAAAATTAAATATGCCTAATTCTGCTAAATGAAATTTTATTTCACCTATATCAAATTTAATTGAAGCGATTAAAGCGGTTGATGTTAAAAGCACAAAATAAGTTATGATTAATACCTTACTTGCTCTACTGTGTTTTAATTTGTGAAATTCTATATTGAGTAATCTGAACATGATTATTTATCGTTAGTTAGGGTAAGGAATTGTTGCTCTAAACTTGGCTTACGCTTCACCAAGTGCGTTAATACAATGTTTTTGTCGAATAGAAATTTGTTAATTTCTGATGCGGACACGTTTCTATTTAAAGTCGCAATCAACATTCCATCTAATTCTGTTTTAACTGATGAAACTCCATCAAATTCGTTCAAAATTGCAATTAACGCTTCATTCTGATCCTTTGTATTTAAATCTAAGAATCCGTGAGAAGCGGTTATTTCATCAGTTCTTCCCTCGTATAATTTTACACCTTTTCTAATAACCACCACATGAGAACATACTTTTTCAACTTCATCTAGTAAATGCGAAGCTAAAAGGATGGTTGTTCCGTTCGAAGCAATTTTTTTAATGATTTGTCTTATCTCATGAATTCCTTGAGGGTCTAAACCATTAGTAGGTTCGTCCAAAATAAGAATCTCAGGATTGTTTAACAGGGCTGAGGCAATTGCCAAGCGTTGTTTCATTCCCAATGAAAACGTCTTGAACTTGCTGTCTCTTCGTTCGTAAAGATTGACCGTTTTTAATTTTTCATTGATATTGTCCTGAGAAACCCCTTTAATTTTACAAACTAACTTTAAATTCTGAGCCGCTGTCATGTACGGATAGAAATTTGGGCGTTCTATTATTGCACCAACTTTTTTTAAGGCTTCATGTGTAGAAAGGTTTCCATTGAACCAACTGAATTCTCCAGAAGTACGATTTACGACGTTAAGGATAATCCCTAAAGTTGTAGATTTTCCACTACCGTTAGGACCTAAGATTCCGTAAACATTTCCTTTTTTAATTTCGAACGACAAATTATTAACAGCATGAACAGGGCCGTATTTTTTGTCTAGATTTTTAAGCGATAAGATTGTTTCCAATGATTAGTTGCGTTTGGTTGTTATATGTTAAACGACCAAGATACAATAATGTTACAGAAATTATAGAATTATATTGTGTAGCTCTAAATCGATTAAAAATCGTAATCGTCTAAGTTTTCAAATTCTCCAAAGCCATCCATTTCATCTTCATCCATGTCAAAATCTAAACAAGTCTTTTCGGCAGTGAATTCTTTTTCGGGAGCTTCATCAGGCGTTTCTCCAAAAGCAAATGAAACAAAAGGAAGGTCATTTTTTGTAGTGGCTTTAGTGTCTATTACTTCAATAAAAAAGGTCCACATTGAAAAGAAATCATACACATAAATTAATCGGCTAGATTTTGATTGGAAAACTTCCGAAGTCAAAGTATCTTTCATTGGTTTTGAAGTTCCCATATCAAACAATGGGTATTCTTCACCTTGATTCCATTCACTATCTGACAAATAGAAGGAGGCCATTTCTTGACCGTTGAAGCCAAATGCCGAGGCAATCTCTTTATGAACAAGTTCAAGATTAGAAGAATCATCGATAATTAAATCTCTAATTACATCCTTTTCTACATCTAAAATTGCTCTAATTTTTATTGCCATACCTCTGTGTTAGAATGCTGCAAAATTAGCAATAATATAGAATTAATTATGCTATTTTTGTGAATACTTTAATTACAAACGACCCGTTTAAAATGGATGTAAAAAAGACCTTAGACCATATAAATAATCAGGTGTTTAAAAATACACTTATGACAACTTTAGAAATTGAAGTAGTTGAGATTGGTAAAGATTATGTCGTAGCAACTATGCCTGTAAATTCTAAAGTTTATCAGCCAGATGCCTTGTTACATGGAGGAGCAACAGTTGCCTTGGCAGAAACAGTAGGGAGTTTAGCATCTCATGTATCTGTAGATTTGGAAAAGTATTATGTAAAAGGGCTAGAGATTACAGCCAATCATTTAAAAAGTGTGAAGAATGGATTGGTAACGGCAACAGCAAAACCCATTCATAAAGGAAAAACTACTCATTTATGGGAAGTTAAAGTTGAAAATGATCAAGGAGATTTAATTTCGTTAGTTAAGTTGACGACCATTGTCTTGCCAAAAAAGAAATAGACATGCGTCCATTCTTAATGAAATTATTTAAAGTTGTAAGTGCAATAATTATTGTACTGTTGACTGTCTTTTTGATATTGATTCATAATTTTTTTCAGCCTAAGTCCAGTGAAGAAATTTCATTTGATTTTAAAGAGTCTTCGAAAGAAGTTTATATTAGTAATAAGGATATTGACGGGAAAACAATTCGAATTTTAGCATCTCAATTTGAAATTGATACGCTTAAACCAACTGTCGTGTTAGTGCACGGTAGCCCAGGCTCAGGCATGGATTTTAAAAAATATTTACAAGATACAGAACTCTCCAAAAAGGCAAATTTAATTACTTATGATAGGGTAGGATATAATTTCGGCAGCAATGACGAATTATTACCAATACGAAGTGAGGTCCAAATTTTAGAGCAATTAATTAGTGAATTGTCTGCATCTAAAACTATAATTGTTGGTTATTCCTACGGAGGCCCAATTGCATTAGGTGTTAAAAGTGAGTATAAGGAAGTAATTTTATGCGCTCCTGCTGTTATAGCTGAAGTAGAGCCGATGTTTTGGTTTTTAAGTTTTTATAAATGGCGAGCTACAAAATGGTTAGTTCCAGAAATGTTGCAAACGGCGTCTAAGGAAAAGTTAGGCCACGCCAGCGATTTGAGGTCTATGGAACAAAATTGGGGTGCAAATCCATCAAAGATTAAAACAATTCACGGCGATAAAGATTGGATTGTACCATATGAAAACGCTTTAGAATTACAGCAAATTTTTCCTAAAGATCAATTTGAATTGAAAACCTTAAAAGGCGCAAGTCATGATTTAATTTGGTCGAGATTTGAAGAGGTGAAGGAAGAATTGTTAAAAAGTATAGAAGCATAATGTCAATTTCAAATTTTATTGATGAGAATCTAAAAAAAGAACTTCCTTTTGTGGTGTTCAGAAAAGGAGAGCATTCTAAAGGGATAGGATATTTCCAAAAAGAACCAGAGAATGAAGGTTCGTTTGAATTGGATGCACCTCGCTTTGTATTTGCTCCTTTTAATAATGAGCATGAATCTTTAAGTATTTTATTACAAAATGCAAAGAAAGAAGTTTTTGATACGGAAACTAATCTTGAAATATCGAAAAAACAAATTGTTGAAGAGACCATTGTTTCAGAAAGAGAGTATCATGTAAATTTGGTAAGAAAGGGTATTGATTCGATAAAGGGCTCAGATTTAAGAAAAGTTGTACTAGCAAGAAAAGAACAAAAAGAGGTTGGAGATTTAGATCCTTTTATAACTTTCCAAAAAATGTGTGCTAGATACCCAAACGCCTTTGTTTATCTATGGTATCATCCTAATTCCAATATTTGGATGGGAGCCACTCCAGAGAGATTGATTGCGCTAAAAAATAATAAATTTGATGTGATGGCGCTCGCAGCTACCCAAGAATATACAAATACATTGGAAGTTTCTTGGGGAACAAAAGAGCGGGAAGAGCACCAGTTTGTTGTAGATTATATTTCGGATAAAATAAACGATTTTAATATTGAAGTTTCTAAAACCTATACGGTTAAAGCGGGTAGTTTATTGCACCTTAGAGCAGATATCGAAGGAGAGATTTCTAAAGATTCCGAAGGTTTAGAAGCCTTAATAAATCGATTGCATCCAACGCCAGCAACTTGTGGGTTGCCAAAAGAATTGGCCAAAGATTTTATTTTAAATAATGAAAATTTTAATCGCGAATTCTATACTGGATTTTTGGGAGAATTACGTCCTGGGACTTCCGATTTATACGTTAATCTCCGATGTATGAAAGTTGAAGGGACTAAGGTCTCAATTTTTGTTGGAGGAGGAGTTACAAAGGATTCCGACTCAGAAAAAGAATGGTTAGAAACTGTGGCCAAGGCCAAAGTAATGCGTAATGTATTATAATTAGTTCTTTCCTATTTTCAATTTTGAAATTGCGTACCTTTGCCCATTCATAATAATTCAGAATGCCACAATACCCTAAAAACGATTTAGCGCAACTTGTAATAGCTTCTTGTGTGGCACATGATATTGCACATGTCATAATATCACCAGGTTCTAGAAATGCCCCGTTAACAATTGGTTTTGCAAATTATAAAGAGGTTAAAACTTTTAGTATTGTTGATGAGCGTGCTGCAGCATTTTTTGCCTTAGGTTTAGCACAGCAATTAAGAAAACCGGTGGCCCTTGTTTGTACTTCTGGATCGGCATTGTTGAATTATTATCCTGCGATAGCAGAGGCCTTTTATAGTGATATTCCACTTGTCGTAATTTCAGCAGACAGACCAAATCATTTAATTGATATTGGTGATGGCCAAACGTTGCGACAAGAAAATGTGTTTAGCAATCATATAGTAGGTAGTGCTAATCTTGAAGAGAATTTTGAAAAAAATAAAGACCTCCTAGTAAAGGTATTGCAACAATGTATATTAGAAAATGGCCCGATCCATATCAATGTTCCATTTGATGAACCTTTGTATGAATTAACCAATACTATAAAAGTTTTAGATAAAGCGAAATTAAGAATTGAAGAAACACCGTTAGACGTTGATGAACTTCAGAAATATGCAGATATTTGGAATGGTTCTGCAAAGAAAATGGTTTTGGTAGGAACTTCTTTTCCAGATGAATTATTGCAAATTCAATTAAACAAAATAATAGAGGATGAGTCGGTTATTGTATTAACAGAAACAACTTCAAATTTGGTTAATTCACAGTATATAAACGGAATAGATAGAGCAATCTTTCCTTTAAATAGTGAAGATTTAGAGGATTTAAAACCAGAAATATTATTAACTTTTGGAGGAATGGTTGTTTCTAAAAAAGTAAAACAGTTTCTTAGAAATCATAAACCGAAACACCATTGGCATGTCGATTCTAAAAAAGCGTTCGACACCTATTTCAGTTTAACGAAACATTTTGGTATTTCTCCACAATTGTTTTTTAGCCAGTTTTTCTTTTTAACTCAAAATGTTCAGAGTAATTATCAGAGACTATGGCTAAATATTAAAAGAGAAAGAATAGAAAAGCATAAGGAGTTTATAGATGAATGTGAGTTTTCAGATTTAAAAGTATTCGAAACAGTTCTAAAATCAATTCCAAAAAATGCACAATTACAATTAAGTAATAGTTCTATTATTAGATATACGCAGTTGTTCGATTTAGATCCTTCTTTAAAAGTATTTTGCAATAGAGGAACTAGCGGTATAGATGGAAGTACAAGCACTGCTATTGGAGCATCATTAATTCATAAAGAGTCGACAGTATTTGTTACAGGTGATATAAGTTTTCTATATGATAGCAATGCTTTATGGAATAACGATATACGATCAGATTTTAGGGTTATTATCATCAATAATGATGGAGGAGGTATATTTAAATTTATACCCGGACCTAAAGAAACTAATGCCTTGTCATATTTTGAAACACCTCATGGATTAGATGCAAGTTATTTGGCAAAAATGTTTGGATTTGAATATGAAAAAGTGGAAGATGTAATAGGATTAGAAAAATCTTTAGAACAGTTTTATAAGGGGTCTGAGCACCCAAAAATATTGGAGGTTTGTACACCGAGCCAATTAAACGACTTAATTTTAAAGTCGTATTTTAAATCATTAAAATAAAAGTTATGAGTTATAAAGTAGGAGAAAAAGTAGAATTGATAATTGGTAGAATTTCTAGATTGGGGTTTACCGTATTAATTAATAAAGAAGTAGAAGGCTTACTTTATAAGAATGAATTGTTCGAAAAGTTGGAGGAGGGAGAAACCAGAGCAGGTTATATAAAAAAGGTACGTGAAGATGGTGCAATAGATGTAAGTCTTCAGCCTATCGGGTTTAAAAAGACTTTGGTGGAGAATGAAATTAGAATTTTGAATGCACTTAAAAAAACAGAAGAAGGTTTTTTGCCATTTCATGACAAGAGTAGTCCTGATGATATTAAGTATGGACTAAATATGAGTAAGAAGGCTTTTAAAAGTGCTATTGGTGGACTCTATAAAAATAAATTAATTGCTATAGAGCCCAATAATGGTATAAGATTGTTGAGTTATTAAATGGCTAACTTTTCTTTTAAATCTTGCGGTAGTGCATTTTTATGCACCATAATAGAAACCGATTTTAATTTAAAAAAGGCTTCACTCATATAGACATAACCTCCATTATTCACTCTTTCACTATTTTCTCCGTTACCCCAAGAATTTTTAATTTTATAATATAAATTACCTTTTTGGTCTTCAACCAAACCAATAATATGCATTAAATGATCGTCGGTAGTATTGTAATTGTTAAATTCTTGTTGGCGTAATTCAGGTGTAATTTCTAATTCAGGCACAATTTCGGTTAGCGCTTTTTTATTATTGCTTTCGTCTTTTGGGCTAACGGCAACACCATATTTAGAAGAAAATGTCTTTTCTGAAACATCACCATCCCATTCTATAGTATACCCTTTGTTAAGGATGTCTTTCGTAATTGTATTAAACTCTTCTAAGGGAACATTGTAAAAACTACCATTTGAGAAATTATCTGGAATGTTTAATACAAAACTATCATAATATGGAGCGTGCTTAAAAGAAGTAATGGTTACATAATCTTTTGGGTTAATTCCTGTTAGTTCTAAAAACTCCTTTGGTGTATAAACTTTTCCTTGATAAGTGAACTCTTCTGGTTTTGCACCTAATTTTTCATCTAAAATTTGTTCTGTGTCCCTTTTCCAATTCGGATGTTCGGATTTGTCACCATCTTTAATATATGCATCTAATACAACCTTTAATTCAGGAACAATTGTAGAATGGTCATGCTTTATCTCTCCATTTAATAATCCTGAATACGCACTTTCTGGAACTAAACCATCCGTTTTTATAGAGTTCATTACATCATGCGCTAAGCCACCTTCGCTAAATTGTGCTTTTCCTTGGCGCATTACATAATTCCAGGCTTTTTTAGAATAGGTAGCACGTACGTTGTAAATTTCTGAAATATCAATCAGTTCACCAGAATTTCTATAAATTTCTGACTCTATAAAAGAGGTTGCTGAAAAACTCCAGCAAGTACCTGTTCTTCCTTGACTCTTTACATCAGAAGCTTCAATATCAACAATTGTTTTGAATTGATACTTTGATTCTGTAGGAAGAATATTTATTTGATTAGGAGTATTTATGTCCTGAGCAAATGTAAATGCACATGCAAAAGTTAGCGCTAATGTTAAAAATTTATTCATGAAGTAGTTATTTTAATTTTTGCTAAAATATTAAATAGAATTTGATAATTAATTGGTTTATTTCATTTTACCGACAACACGTTCTACATTTTTATAAAAATTGTCGGCATCTTCAATACCACTTGTAATTTTCATATAACCTTCTTTGTAGGCTTGTAGTGCTTGCTTGTATCGTCCTCTAAATTCAAAATCCAAACCAATATAATAATCGCCTAAATGGGATTCTGGAAATAATTTATAAATCATTTCTCCAAAGTCACGCAAATATTCTCCATTCTCTTTATCTATAACAATAGATTCTATAGCATAAATGTCTTTTTCTCTCATTTTTAAATTTGTACCGAATAAATATTCAATGTCTACATATTTGTTTTCTAAATACGCAATTGCATCTGGAGGACTTAAGTTTTTAATTCTTTCATCAAATTCTTTTTTTGATATTGAAGAATACATTTCAAAAATGAAAGCCATAGCACTTGGTATAGATTGGCCAATAGATGAGGTTAATGTAGCCCCTGCTAGATTGTCAAATTTGTAATTAAATTTAGGATTGTTTTTAGATGAAAGTGCAGCGTTAGCAGATTCGATAACGGTATTTCGCTTTTCAGAATTATAGTCTCCAGTACTTAAATAATAGTAATAATTATTGTTCTTAATTTGTGCGATATTCGCATCTAAAAGCGTTGGCATATCAGTCGCAAAATAAGGGTTTATGCTAATAAATGCGTTAAAATCAGGGTCGTCTTCGATAAAGAAATAATTTGCAAAATTTGCGGTGATAGTATTTCCAACAATAGTTTTAAAGGGAGAAATCCTATAGTTTTGCTCCATAAAATTGGCTAATTCAGAACGTACAAACCTATAAAAAAATTCACTTCTTCCTGTAGGGTAACTTGTCAGTTTATCATAGGCACAATCGTGATACCTTATGTCACCTGGCTGAGAAATTCCTACTACGATTTGTTCTGGAGCTTTGTCTTTTTTTGCAAATAAAATTGAGTTGCCAACAACTACATCAAACATATAATCAGCGTCAAATACTATAGTTAAGGGGTAATATCTTGTAGAGTCTATTTCATAAGATGGTGGTACATATATTTTTATTTCTCGTTGTTCTTCTAATTCATAAGAATCTAAATGTGTTGTAATGGTGTTTTGTCCTTGAATAATGGAAGTTATACAAATGCAAATAAGGAATAGTATTTTTTTCATGGTTTAATTATTAAAAACCGAAGCCTAAGCCAAACCTGGCATAGTTTCCGTCTGTGGAGTTAAATATTGAAAAGTTTAAATTGATCATTTCTGCACCTACAACCCAAAAACCAACACCATAAGAAGTATGCCATTTATTAGAGTTTTCACCTTGTGCCCAAACACGACCATAGTCGAATCCTGCTAAAACACCGAGTTTAAGTGGAAGTAATCTTGTTTTTAATTGTTGAAAATTTAGCCTTAAATCTGTATTTTGATAAAAAGATTTTTTACCTGTAAATCGCTGAGCTCTATAACCTCTTAAGCCATCTTTAGCACCAATACTTGCGCCATTGTAAAATTCAAAATTGTCCCCAATAATAATTTTCCCTTTCATTTTGGTAGCGATTACCCATTTACCTTCGCCATCAATTTTATGGTTTAGACTTAATTCTGGAATAATATATCCGTTGTTTTCTTCTTTGTCTCCTAAATTTGATTTCCAACCGATGTCTATTGCGGCGCGCATACCTAATGTCCTTAAAGCATCGTTGTCATAATTCTCATAGGAAAATTTACCATAAACACCCACAAAATCTTGTTGATCTCCAGAAATGTCAGGTTGTGTTTCTATGAATCGCCCAGGTGTTTTTTCTACATTAACCCCTTCATATGAACCTCCAAGACTAACTTCAGAGCCCATTCTTCCTGTCCATTTGAAAGATGGGTATGCAGTAAGGGCTGCAATCCGAACTCTGTTATAATCTTTTCCTAGTTCTTCATCGGGGTTTTCTGATTCATTTCCAATTCCGAAAAAGTTGATACTATAATTTGGGCTTGTAAATTGTCCTTCTAAATTAAAGTTCCAATCATGAATCATATTGGCAAACTCCATGGTGTATTTAGCATCGAACCCATGAGTTTCAAAGTAATAATTTAGATTTAATGTGTATTGTTGTGTAAATGGATTGCCATTGAATCCGTATACTGAATAAATGTTTTTAACTCCAATTCTAAATCCATCATCAGGGTTTATTCCTAATAAAGGAATGACTTGATTGCGCTGAAATCTTAGGCGTTTATATGCATGTGAATTTAGTTTGTAATCATCTATTAGTTGAATTTTTCCTTTCGTGGTTTCAAAAGTGTTATTACTTGATTTATAATCATAAACTGTTACTTTCTTACCATTAACAATATTATAAGTATCGTTGTTTTGGCCACCTACAATTCTTAGCCGCGTATTATTAGCTTTACTACCGTGTACATCAAAAACATCATCATCATCTAAACCATAGATCCAAATCTCTTTCGTAACTTTTAAATTAAAAGTTTTTTCAAAAAATTGAGAACCTTTTTTACCGTCTTTGATATTATATATTTTTATAACAGTTTCTCCGCCGCGTTTTCTTTCAATATCAAACCAATTGTCTTTGTCGTTTCCTTTAACAATAGCATTTTTATGAATATTGTTATAGTATTCTTCTGCAATATCTTGTAGATTCGTAATTCTTCCTTTAAATATTTTCTTAATCTTTTCAACAGTTTCGTCCTGAACTTCGGTTGGAAGATTTTGGAATGCACTGTTAATTACTTCATCCGTTAAGTTATCTTGAATATGCTTTGCTTCAACTAGCCAATCTACTAATTCAGATTCGCTTAATAAGGTAATGTCTAAAGGAAATCCAGCGGCATTAAAGTATTTTACATTGCGCATGTTTTCTTTGTATACCTGCATAAATGCTAAATCTCTAGTGATTCTAGATGCGAATCCTAACATAAACCCATCGGCAGAAGAAAAAGCTTGATCTCTATCTCTCGGTACAGGTTTGAATATTGTTTTTTTACCTTTTTTAAATTCCGCCCAACGCCATTGGTCTACGTGTCTGTCCCAATCTCCTATGGCCATATCAAAGAGGCGTGCTCTGATGTAACTAGATTCATCCAAAACATAATCGTCGGATTTTCTAAGCTTTTGTAAAAAATCTGTAGTGTTAATAATAGTGTTCGTATTTCCGAAACTATTCACTTCTTCGTGTCCTTTGGCAGGGCGTTCTTCTATCATGTAGAGTTCATCTCCATAATCTTCATTGTATTTTTTTAATGCATTTTGTTTTGGTATATAATACAATTTCGGGTTGGTGTGAAATACATCAACTGCGTTAGCCAATGTAGCGTTTGCAAAAGAAGCATAGGGATGCGCCATGGTATAAATATCAAGAAGTAAGTCTTCTGTGTATGTGTCATCAAATTGAGATTCTATATATTGATCCTTAAATGCTACTTCCTGAAAATATTGAGTAGCACTTTTACGCATGGCTCTCATTATATATTCGCGACCCTCTTTATCAATCAATCTAATAGATCTAGATTGATGCCCTCCACCTTTTCGAATAGGGGTTAACCCTCCAAAAAGTGTGTCAAGGTTTACCGTGTTTACAGTAATTTCAGTACTATAATATCTTCTGTAATGCTCTCCCCAAAGTGTTCTATAAGTAATTCCTTTTTTAGTTTCACCTTTTGTATAAATTGATGTTTTTACAGTAGGAGGAAAATTTTCAGGATAACCATATTCCTTTTCTTCAGGAGTTCTAGGAAATATTTCTTTTTTAAATAATAATTTTTGCTGCCCATTTTCTTCGGTATAAAAAAACACCCAAGAACTACCGTCGTCATAAACTTCAACTTTTGAGTAACCATGTAAACCTGCCGAAAACTTCCCATTATGTGCTATACGTGCTCCAGAAGTTTTGGAAACAGAGCCGCTTATGATCTGAGGTTTATTCTCTTCTATTATGTACTGTAAATTATGCTCATGCCCAGATACAAAAACGGCTTTAGGCGCCTTTTGAGCAAGTGTTATCATTCTTTTTTGAAACTGTAAATAAATTGGATTTTGAATGTCTTGCGGTGACGCTCCACTTGTTTTTCTAAGTAAATTTATTCCTGTTCCAACTATAGGAAGAGGTACATTGTTGCCTACGGGATATAGCTGTTGTTTCCAGGTGAATTGTCCCCCGTGTGGCCCGTTAGAAAACATTGGATGATGCAATGCAATTAAAACAGTTTTATTCTCAGCTTTTTTTAACAAGCCTTCAAATTCTTCAAAAAAATCATCTCTGTTTGTAATATCACAATCACTATTCATTGTTGGGTTTTTATCCCAATCTTCTAAGTACCATTGAGAATCAATTATGATCAATTCGAGTTCTTCGCTTAATTCAACTTTTTTAATAGGGCAACCATTTTTAGGAAGAAAAGCATTTTTGTTTCCCATTTTCTTAGTGATATAGTCTGCCTCTCTTTTTAGCCCTTTTACTCCACTATTATAATAATCATGATTACCAGGAATGAATATGGTTTGACCATTAAAATTTTCACTTAATGCTATCTGTGTATCCAAGATTTTCTCTGCACCTTTTCTTTCGGGGTCCGATTTTTCAGGCATACCATGATCATATATATTATCTCCTAAAAAAAGTAAAGTAGTATTTGATGTAGCGGTTGCTAATTCTTGTTTTAAAATGCTGAAATCTCTTGAAAATGATTCAGGTGTTGCTAGTCCACCATCTCCTAAAAAATAAAATGTATGAATTGGAGAAATGTTATTTTCTGGAAATTCAGTTTCCCAGTTTTTGCCAATACCTTTATGTTGTTCGTTATAAGTTGCACAACTTGTAACAAGCGCTAGTAGTGTTAAAATTGAAAGTTTTGTCCATTTAAATCGACTCATGTGCATTGTGCAATTTATAAAGATTAAAAGTACATAAAATTATGTATTTTTGATTTTATACTAAAGATTTTTCCCATGTTAGAAAATGTTTTTTTTAAAGCTGTAAAGACCTTTGTTTTTGAATTGTTTAAAACAGAATTAGTGCCAGAGGCCGTTTATCATAATTTTGGTCATACGCTTAGAGTGGTTAATGCTAGTTTAGAAATTGGTCAGGCTGAGAACTTAACGGAAAATGAACTAGAAATATTGTTGTTAGCAGCATGGTTTCATGACTCTGGATTTATTATTGATTTTAAGAATCATGAAGAGAAAAGTAAAGAGATCGTCAAAGAATATTTAGGCAGCCTAAATTTTGGAGATGATAAAATAAAAGAAGTGTGTGCTATTATTGATGCAACTAAGATGCCACAGAGTCCAAAAAGTAAATTGGGTCAGATTATTTGTGATGCAGATTTATTTCATTTGGGTTCTGAAGATTTTAATGCAAAAAGTAATTTGTTGCGTGCAGAAATGGAACAACTTTGTGATAGGGCATTTACTGAAATTGAATGGGCAGAAAAAAATACTCAGTTCTTCAATGAGCATAAGTTTTTTACGAATTATGCTTTTGAAAAATTGAACGATCAAAAGGCATTAAATCTTTTAAAAATCAATAAAGATTTAAAGAAATTAAAGGCGAAAGAAGAAGAGCAGCAATTAAAGATTCAGAATAAAAGCGAAGTAGTAAAGAGGAAAAAACGTAAAGAAGAAAGGCCAGAAAGAGGAATAGAAACCATGTTTAGAGTTACACTTCGTAACCATATTAAGTTAAGTGATATTGCTGATACCAAGGCAAATATATTACTTTCAGTAAGTGCTATTATTATGTCTGTAGCCTTGTCTACCTTATTTCCTAAATTAGATAAAGCAGATAATGCGTATTTAATTTATCCTACTTTAATATTTATTCTAACAGCTGTTGTTACTATGGTGATTTCAATTTTATCTACAAGACCAAAAGTTACTTCAGGTAAGTTTACAAAGGAGGATATCTCTAATAAAAAAGTGAATTTATTATTCTTCGGAAATTTTCATAAAATGCAATTAAATGATTTCCAAAATGGAATGATGGAAATGATGAATGACCGAGATTATTTGTACAAATCGCTAATGAAAGACTTATACTTTTTAGGGATTGTCTTAAATAAAAAATATAGGCTATTAAGAATAGCCTATACCGTTTTTATGATTGGAATTGTAATTTCTGTTCTAGCCTTTATTATTTCATTTTCTATGCTAGAATTAGATTAATTTTTACTTTGAATTACATCCATTAAATCGTTCAAGGTAATTTTGGAATCTTTGATTTCTGAATAGTTAATTTCAACCCTTAAAGCTCGTAATCCTGTAGTTCCTTGTAAGTCTTCAATTTCTAGACGTTCAATATTTTTTGTAAGAAGTCCTTTAGCTTGTAAATGTTTAATGTATTTCAAATATTCATCTGCTTCTTGGTCCTGACTATAAACAATTGCTATTTTACCTGGTTGTGTCAACCGCTCGGACGTATTTTTAATATGTGCTTTGTCAATTCTCTTTTTCAGAATTTCATAACGGATGTTATACGCACCGTCTACATCAAAACGTTTTTCATCCATTCTAAATTTAATTGTCAGTGGTGTGCTGTGCACCAATATTAAAGAAGCAATTTGCAATGGATGAGTTAAATCATCCTTAAGATTAAATACTATATTTTCCAATTCACACATCATTTGCAATTGCCAAAGGCGTAAATTATCAAGATAAATTTTGTCGTATTTCTTTGTTTTTAATAGCGATTGTCCAATATACATGTTGTAATCCACGCCATCGGTTTTATAGCGTTCAAAGTAATGAGGGAACATATGCTGAGCTTCGATTTGTTTTTTGTCAATGAAATCGGTCATTTTCTCATTTAAAAAATTAACGCTTTCCTCATATTTTTTTCTTTCGTTATAAACAACATGCAATTTTGGATCAATATGTAACATGTAGTTCTCAACCTCTTTATTCAGTTCAGAACTTAAGGTTTTTAAATGATTGAAAACTGGATAAATTTCTTGTTTTAAGAAGTATGAAAGCGTCATTTCATCTCCAGAATCTAATTCTTTAGCGATACTATTTTTATATTCATCAATTCTAAATTGTAAATCCCCGTATATTGGTAATTGATAAGATTCCATGGCTTTATTCATAATGTTCGAAGCCAAGTTTAATTGGAACACTAAATCTTTTTGGATGGCACTATTTCTTGCTTTAGATGATCCTTTAATATCACTTTGTCCATATAAAGGAACTACATCCTCAAATAGGATGTCTTTTAAGGTTGCCGATGAAATCTCTGTGTCATTTTCAAATGCAAATTCTTCTGCAGCTTCATAAAATTTCCATTTCACAGAAGGATGAATTGCTGTATAGTACTGTTGAATAATTGATTCCATTCTATCATCCATCTCCTCCATATAGCGCTGCGCAGCCAACTTAAAAATTGGAATTATATCTTTTAATTTTTCAACGTTTACAGAATTTAATTCATACTTGTTTGGAGATACCAATTCCATAACACCAAACAAATCATCACGTAGATCTATTGGGGCAAATATGATGCTTTTAATACCCTGTTCAAGCATTAGTTTTGAAAATCCATTATTCCCAGATCTTTCAGCGTATTTTTCTATGTCTGAAATAGCAACGATTTCTCGGTCTTTAAAAACACGCTCAACAATTCTATCGCAGAAGTGTCCCTCGCATTTATCCTTTGTTTCTTCAAACATTTTAAATTTCCGCTGCTTATTGGTTTGTTTATAAACCAACTTATCATGCTCAATAGCATACGTAGAAAATTCAAATTGGATATTTTTTGAGCCAAATAGGTAAGACACATTATTTTCTACTTCATCAACAGATTCTTGATCTTTTTTAAGTAGTTTTTCTTTTATTGTTGAAATGATTTGGTCAGATGTTACATCTACTAAATTCATTAACCCAAAGCCTTTAAACTCATAACTATTCGGAGGGAATTTTTCTTTCCACAAATCAATATTATCATAATTGTCAATCAATTCATGTAGGTCTTCTTCCGTTAGTTTTGGTGCATTTTGTAAAGGAGCAACTTTAAAAAAGTCTCCATTAAACAAGGCGCGATAATGTCTAGTAAATCCGGTTTTTACATTTGGAATTTCGAAATAAAATGGTCTCTGAAAATCAATTTTAAAATTATAAACAAAGGCCATTATAAACGTACAGGTCATTATGTACATATTCGAGTCCTCAAAATTTTTCAATTTAAAATCGTAATCTTCACCAGCATTTTCTATAATTTCTTTAAATCGTTTTGAAAACTTAAAAGTTGTAAATTGAAATGGAATACTTGCGGCTTTAATTTCGTTGGTAGTTAACAACTCAGGAAAAAGAATGTCAAGTAGTTTATCAATTTGCGTATTGTATTTTTTTAAATCCGAAAAATCCTCAAAACCTTCTCTTAATATCGGATATTGATTCATTTCATTCAATAAGCCTTCGGCAGCTTCATGAATAACATGGTCAGGATTTTTTGAAATATCCTCTAAATGCTCATACACTGCTTCAAAACTTAATTTAAGTCTTAATGGAGATTCAGATTCTTGATTGAATTGTGCAGGTAATATTTTCATTTATTGTTTTTTTAGTTGACAGAGTTTTTGTCGCTAATTCTTGTACAAATTTACACTTTCAAAATTTGATAAAGTGTTACGTAAGTTACAATATAGGTCAAGTGTATTTTTATGAGGTAATTTTTATTTAAAATAAGTTATTTTTACACTCGATAAATAAATGAATCAATGAGTATAATAGACTGGAAAACCGTTAAGGAATTTGAAGATATTACCTATAAAAAATGTAACGGAGTTGCACGTATTGCTTTTAATAGGCCAAATGTCAGAAATGCGTTTAGACCAACGACAACTTCAGAGTTGATTGATGCATTTTATGATGCACAAGAAGACACTTCAATAGGAGTTGTTTTATTGTCTGCAGAGGGGCCTTCTACAAAAGATGGAGTATATTCGTTTTGTAGTGGAGGCGATCAAAAAGCACGTGGCCATCAAGGATATGTTGGTAGAGATGGGCAACATCGCTTAAATATTTTAGAGGTACAGCGTATGATACGTTTTATGCCAAAAGCGGTTATTTGTGTTGTTCCTGGTTGGGCAGTTGGCGGAGGCCATAGTTTACATGTGGTTTGCGATATGACGTTGGCTAGTAAGGAGCATGCCATTTTTAAACAAACAGATGCTGATGTCACAAGTTTTGACGGTGGTTATGGTTCGGCATATTTGGCAAAAATGGTTGGGCAGAAAAAAGCTCGAGAAATATTTTTCTTAGGTAGAAATTATTCTGCGCAAGAAGCTTTTGAAATGGGAATGGTAAATGCTGTGGTACCTCATGATGAATTAGAAGATACAGCATATGAATGGGCGCAAGAAGTGTTAGCAAAATCTCCTACATCTATAAAAATGTTGAAATTCGCCATGAATTTAACTGATGATGGCATGGTAGGTCAACAAGTATTTGCAGGTGAGGCTACACGCTTAGCTTATATGACCGAAGAAGCAAAAGAAGGTAGGAATGCATTTTTAGAAAAGCGTAAGCCTAATTTTGAGAAAAAGTGGTTACCATAATTTCATAGTTAATTATCATGAAAATAATCTGCATAGGGCGAAATTACGCCAAACATATAGAGGAATTAGCGAATGAAAGACCTACTGAACCAGTGGTCTTTTTGAAACCGGATTCTGCTATATTACCAAAAAAAATGCCATTCTTTATTCCTGCTTTCGCTGATGAAATTCATTACGAAGTTGAAGTTTTGGTGAAAATTAATAAGGTTGGAAAATACATAGATCAAAAATTTGCACATAAATATTATGATGAGATTGGTCTAGGAATCGATTTTACGGATAGAGCCATGCAATCAAAGTTAAAAGCCAAAGGATTGCCTTGGGAAAAAGCAAAAGGTTTTGATGGTAGTGCTGTTGTAGGTGAATTTTTTCCGAAGGAACAATTCAATTTAGAAAACATCAATTTCCAACTACATAAGAACGGCGAGTTAGTTCAAGATGGTGAGTCAAAAGCAATGCTTTGGAAAATAGATGAATTGATAGCTTATGTGTCGCAATATTTCACCTTAAAAAAGGGTGACCTATTATTTACAGGAACTCCCGCTGGAGTGGGAAGTGTAAAGTCAGAAGATGTGCTTACAGGTACGTTGGAAGGAAATGAAAATTTTAGTGTAAAAATTAAGTAATAAAAAAGCCCTCGAAAGAGGGCTTTTTTTAATTCGTTTTAAAAGTAGTATTACTTGGTAATTCAAATAGTTCCAAATTAAAATAACCGACAGATGCTACAAGGTGGTCGAAAATATCGGCCATTATATATTCGTAATTTTTCCAAACCTTGTCGGCGCTAAATGCATAGATCTCAATTGGGATTCCTTGAGAAGTTGGAGCTAATTGACGAACCATGACGGTCATTTCATCGTTAATTGCAGAATGATTTTCTACATAGGTTTCCATATATTTCCTAAAAACGCCCATATTGGTTAAGTTTCGACCGTTTATCAATAATGATTTGTCTGCGCCATTTTGAATATTATGTTGTTCAATATCCGCTTGACGCTTTTCAATATATGCAGATATTAGTTGAATTTTCTTTAACTCATCAATATCGTTTGTTGAAAGGTGTTTTACACTTTCTTGTTTAATAATTAAAGCGCGTTTGATCCTTCTACCACCCGCTTCTTCCATGCCTCTCCAGTTTTTTACCGAATCAGAAATAAGTGAATACGTAGGAATTGTTGTGATTGTTTTATCAAAATTTTGCACTTTAACAGTTGTAAGATTTATTTCGATCACGTCTCCATCAGCTCCATACTTTTCAAAAGTAATCCAGTCTCCAATTCTAACCATATCATTTGTTGCGACTTGAATACTTGCAACAAATCCCATGATGGTATCTTTAAACATTAATAAGATTACTGCAGAAGCCGCACCCATTGTTGCTAAAAATGTAGGGATATGAATATCGGCAATGATCACTAAAACAACTATAAATCCAAATGCCCAAGCGAAAATCATAAACACTTGAATGTAACTATCAATAGGTTTATCCTTTAGTCGAGGTAAAGTTTTGAAATAATCTTTAAATGTATTTAGTAAACTTCGAACAATCCATAGAGTTAATAGTACCCCAAAGACTTCAAGTCCTTTACTTACAAAGTTGCCAGCGTTCTCAAAATCTATAAATGCAATGGGAATCAAACTATCTGCAATAATTACCGGTACGATATGCGCTATGTTTCTAGGAGCTTTATTTTTAACCATTAAATTGTCGAAATTCGTATTTGATTTTTCGGCAAATCGGTTAAAGGCATTGATAATGATTTTTCTTAATAAGAAATCGATTACATAAAGAATAATAAAGAGACTAACTACAAGTACTAATAAGTTCAGGAACATAGCTGTTTCATCTCCAATTCCAGATGCTGTGAATTTGTCGTAGAAAAAATGAGAAAAGGAATTCATTGATTAAATTTTAATGGCAAAAATAAAGATTTTAAATGGACAGTATTAAACAATTTTATTTACTGTTTTCTAGTAGCCAAGCATAAATATCCCATCCGCCATAAATTCGTTTCCAAGCATCATGTCCTAGATCTTCATGAATTGTAAACTTCACATCTTTATGTCCTAATTCTTTTAATTTGTTGAGTCCAACATAAAAGTTTTCCCATTTAACTGCCGTGTCATATCCGGCCGCAAAAACCCAAATGGGTAATTGTGCTTTCGCAATAGATTCCATTTGTTCTGGAGTTCCCCAACCAACTACTGGGTTCATTGCTGCAAACCTTTCTGGGAATTTACTTGCCATATGAAATGTACCAAACCCTCCATAACTTAGTCCAGAAATGTAAACTCGCTTGTTGTCTGCATTATAATTTTTCAAAGTTTCATCTAGCATATGAATTAGGTCTTGGTCTACATGATCCCATCCAGATGGAGTTCTGTTCATATTGTAAACTGTTTTACTGGGAATAACCCCATTCATAGGCCCATTTGTTCCAAAAAAACCAGGGCGTTCTGGAACACCTACTTCTAGTCTTACCGGGATTTGATCGCGTGTTCTATCTGCAATGTAGGAAGTTGTTTTATCCAATCCCATCATATGTAATTGTGGAACAATCATAATAAATGGTAAATCTCTTTTTTGAATCCATGCCTCATATAAAGGTCCGTGAATCATTACATAATCCAATTCGTCCATACCATTACCTCTTTCTCCATTTCCGTGCAGAAATAACAAAACAGGCCATTCTTTTGAAGGTTCATCTTCATATCCTTTAGGTAGATATATAAAGTATTCTCTATTTGCTTGGTCGAGCGTACTAGTATATGGAAGCCTAAGGAGTTGCTCAGTAGATTTTTGACTGAAGATAGAAATTGATAGGAATACCAATAAGAGTGTAAAATGTATGTTTTTCATGATAATATATTTACTCAAAAATAATGATAATAGAATTTTAATCATTCATTATTTTTGCTTTTCAAGTTATATTGTAAAAATTTATTTAGAAGAAGACGTATGCAAGCAGAAATTATTACCATAGGAGACGAAATTTTAATTGGTCAAATTACTGACACTAATTCAAAATGGATTGCGGAGGAATTGAATAAAATTGGTGTTGCTGTTTTTCAGATGACTTCTATTCAGGATGATAAGCAGCATATTTTGGAAGCTATTGCTGAAGGACAGTCACACGCTGATATTATTATTGTTACAGGAGGTCTAGGACCTACAAAAGATGATATAACAAAACACACTCTGGCCGAGTACTTCGATTCAGAATTGGAAATGAATGTTGAGGTAGAGGAGCATATTCGTCAATTATTTTCGAAAGCAAATTATGCTTTTACAGAAATAAATAGACAGCAAGCGTTGCTCCCTGTAAAATGCGTTCCGTTGCAAAATAACTATGGATCAGCATCTGGAATGTGGTTCGAAACAAATGGGAAAGTAGTAGTTTCATTGCCTGGTGTGCCAAATGAAATGAAAGGTTTGATGAAAGAAAAGGTATTGCCTAGGATTCAAGAAAAATACACCCTGCCTTTTATTTTACATAAAACAGTTTTAACTCATGGAATGGGAGAGAGCATGGTTGCAGAAAAAATTGAAGATTGGGAAAATGCATTGCCTTCATATATAAAGCTAGCCTATTTACCTTCATATGGAAAAGTTCGATTGCGATTAAGCGCTAAAGGGTTTGATAAAGAAACATTGGAAAGAGGATTGGAAAAAGAAATTTTAACATTACAGGCATTAATTGGTGATATCATTATCGGTTTGGAAGGAGAAACAAGTATGGAGCAATTGATTGGTGAGCTATTGAATAAGGAGAATGCTACAATCGCTACTGCCGAAAGTTGTACCGGAGGAGCGATCGCTAAAAAGATAACATCTATACCTGGAGCGTCAGCTTACTTTAAGGGTTCTATAGTCGCTTATGATGCAGCTGTAAAAGAAGAATTGTTGGGGGTTAATCCTGAAATAATTAATGAATTTTCAGTGGTAAGTTCAGAAGTGGCAACAGAAATGGCATTGGGTGTTCAAAAAAGTTTAAATGTAGATTATGCCATCGCAACTACCGGTAATGCCGGGCCAACTTCAGATGATACGGATAAAACAGTTGGAGTTGTTTTTATAGCCTTGGCAACACCAAAAGGTGTTTTTACAAAGGAATATTATTTCGGAAAGCCAAGGCAAAAAGTTATAGAGCGCACAACTAGTATGGCATTGGAACTTTTAAAGAATGAATTGAGGGGTTAAGGTTTGGGCTTAAATTAGGTGCTCTACTAAAAAGATAATTACTGGTAAATCCTTATCTGTGTTTGGTAAAAGTAGGGCGTTTACATGTCTAAATTATATCGTAAATTTGCGTCGGTAAAAATATTTTTGAAACTTCATAAAAATTACTTCAATTTGTCTTGTGAGTTTGTAAAAATGTTTCTATTTTTGCACCTCGTTTTGAGATAACAATAAAACTGTATAGAAATGTCAAGAGTTTGTGAACTTACAGGAAAAAAAGCAATGGTTGGGAACAATGTTTCTCACGCATTGAATAGAACTAAAAGAAAATTCAACGCTAATTTAATTACGAAGCGTTTTTATATTCCTGAAGAAGATAAGTGGGTTACTTTAAAAGTATCTACGGCTGCTTTAAAGAATATTAATAAATTAGGAATTTCTGCTGTGCTTAAAGAAGCAAGAGCAAAAGGGTTCTTAACTAAGTAATTTCCTAATAATAAAAGTATATTAAGATGGCAAAGAGCAAAGGAAATAGAATTCAGGTTATTTTGGAATGTACAGAGCACAAAGCTTCTGGTAAACCAGGTACTTCAAGATATATTTCAACTAAAAACAAAAAGAACACTCCGGATAGATTAGAGATTAAGAAATTTAATCCAATCTTAAAGAAAATGACTGTTCATAAAGAAATCAAGTAAATAGATACGTCATGGCAAAGAAAGCAGTAGCATCGTTACAAACAGGTTCAAAGAGATTATCTAAAGCTATCAAAATGGTAAAGTCACCTAAAACTGGTGCTTATACATTTGTTGAAGCTATTATGGATCCTAAAGCAGTAAACGACTTTTTTAGCAAAAAGTAAGCGTTTACCAACTCAATATTACAAGGCTATTTTCAATTGAAAATAGCCTTTTTTTATGTTATATTTGTTGCAGTTTAATAATTTTAAAACACCGAAACTTATTATGTGTTCTTAAAATAAATCGACGACTAACAACCAAGAAGAATGAGTTTTTTTAAAAAAATATTTTCAAAAGAAAAGAAGGAAACCTTAGATAAAGGATTGGAGAAAACGAATGCAACGTTTTTAACAAAATTATCGAAGGCAGTAGCAGGGAAATCTAAAGTAGATGATGATGTATTGGATAACTTAGAAGAAGTTCTAATTTCATCTGATGTTGGTGTAGAGACAACCTTAAAAGTTATTGACCGAATCGAAGCACGTGTGGCGAAGGATAAATATTTAGGCACAGATGAGTTAAATTCGATATTAAGAGAAGAAATTGCGGGTTTACTTTCTGAAACAAATACAGGTAACGAAACAGAGTTTGTTGTTCCTGAAAATAAAAAGCCGTACGTTTTAATGGTGGTGGGTGTAAATGGTGTTGGAAAAACAACTACTATTGGTAAGTTGGCATCTCAATTTAAGAAATCAGGTAAGAAGGTTGTTTTAGGTGCAGCCGATACGTTTAGAGCGGCAGCAATTGATCAATTGCAGGTATGGGCAGATAGAGTGGATGTGCCAATTGTAAGGCAAGATATGGGTTCAGACCCAGCCTCAGTTGCTTATGACACTTTGCAATCCGGAGTGACTCAACATGCAGATGTAATTATTATTGATACAGCGGGACGTTTACATAATAAGGTGAACTTAATGAATGAGTTAACGAAAATTAAACGTGTTATGCAAAAAGTGGTTGGCGATGCGCCACATGACGTATTGTTGGTATTAGATGGTTCTACCGGTCAGAACGCATTTGAACAAGCAAAGCAATTTACAAAAGCAACAGAAGTTACTTCACTTGCGGTAACCAAATTAGATGGTACGGCAAAAGGAGGTGTTGTAATTGGGATATCTGACCAATTCCAAATTCCTGTTAAATATATTGGAGTAGGTGAAGGAATTGACGATTTACAAGTATTTAATAAAGTTGAGTTTGTAGATTCCTTTTTTAAATAAATTTCATAAGATAAAATTTGTAAAGCGAGTTTCTGAAAAGAGACTCGCTTTTTTGTTTCAGAAAGTAGCATAGTTTCGAGAAGTTTATCTAATAATTCTTATTTTGTTTAACTTTTATTGTATATTTGTTGAACAAAAAATATATATAGTTATGAAACGTTCAATTTTATCTAAACCTACATTTGTTATTGGTCTTTTACTACCTCTTTTTATGATGTCTCAGGACTTTCAAGGGAAGGCTTATTATTTTTCAAAATCTAAAATGGAGTTAGGGAGTTTTGGTGCAACCATGAGTGAAGCACAGAAAAAACAAATTGCTGAAAGATTAAAGAATAGGTTGGAGCAGACTTACATTTTAACATTTAATAAAGAGGGGTCTACATTTAAGGAGGATGAAAAGGTTGATGCTTATTCTGGAGCTACAGATACTTGGGGGAAAAATTTTACGCCAGGTGTGCAATATAAAAATGTGAAAACAAAATCTCTATTGCAAAAACAAGATTTCTATGGTAAGCAATTTCTAGTAAAAGATAAATTACTTGAAATTGATTGGAAAATAGGAAAAGAGACTAAAAAAATAGGGAATTACTTATCTATTAAAGCTACAGCTGTAATTCCAAGTAAGGATTTGAATTGGTATGATTTTTCTTGGGGTCAACTTCAGAACACCGATGATGAGGGTGAGGAAAAGGAAGAGCCAATGACAGAAGTTACTGCATGGTATACACCTCAAATCCCATTAAATCAAGGGCCATTAGAGTATTGGGGTTTACCGGGCTTAATTTTGGAAGTAAATGTTGGAAATACAACAATGCTATGTTCAAAAATAGTGATGAATCCAGATGAGAAAACGAATATTAAAATTCCTGAAAAAGGAAAAGAAGTTACCAAAGCAGAGTATCAAGAAATTATTTCTAATAAAATGGTTGAAATGAGAAATAACAGAACACGTGGTAGAAGGAGTAACTAGTTTAAATAGTCAATACTAACCTAACTTATTTGAACTTTATGAAACGTTTAATCATTGCACTATTCATTTTTATTGGATACACTGGTATTGCTCAAATTTCTTTCGAAGGAATAGTAAAAGATAGTGTAGGAACACCTTTAGAGTTGGCCAATGTCGTAGCCATGAATAAGGCTACACAATCTATGGAATCATATGGTTTTACCAATGATAAGGGTAGGTTTAAATTAACTCTTGAAAAGAATACAACGTATACAATTCAGGTGAGTTATATCGGGATGTCTGGTGAAGATGATGAAATAAAAACTGCAGAAGATAATATTTATAAAGAATATACATTAAAACCTGATAATGCCTTAGATGAAGTTGAAATAACATATGAAATGCCTGTTCAAGTGCAAGGAGATACGATTGTTTATAATGCTGACTCTTTTAAAAATGGTTCAGAGCGCAAACTAGAAGACGTATTGGAGAAATTACCTGGAGTGGAGATAAATCAAGATGGTCAGATAGAAGTAGAAGGGAAAGTAGTTAATAAACTAATGGTAAATGGCAAAGATTTTTTTGATGGGGATACTAAACTAGCAACGAAGAATATTCCTTCCAATGCGGTAGATAAAATTCAAGTTTTACGGAATTATGCTGAGGTTGGGCAATTAAGGAACGTGACTAATAACAGTGATAATGTAGCTTTAAATATCAAACTAAAGGAAGGAAAAGAAAATTTTTGGTTTGGTAACGTTACTGGCGGTGCAGGTTATGCAAGTTCGGAAGAAGGATTGTATTTGTTTCAACCCAAACTATTTTATTATGACCCTGAATTTACTTTTAATTTTATTGGCGATATCAATAATATTGGTGAAGTAGTTTTGACACCAAGAGATTTGCGTGGTTTTGGAGGTGGTTTTAGGGCACCTAGCAGTAGTAGTGGAACTAACTTAAATCTTGGCGATAATAGTCTAAGTTTTTTAACTAGTCAAAACAATGCAATATCCATAGAGAATTCGCTTGCAGCATCCAATTTTAGTTGGGCTGTAAACCCGACTTTCGACGTAAGTGGTTTTGCAATTTTTAACTCCACGTTGCTTAATTCCAAGCAAAGAACAATAAAGCAGTATACCGATTCCGATTTGGGAATACCAAATGAACTAACAGAACAAACAAGCGAAGAGCGTTCTAACCAAGGATTAATTAAATTAAGTGCAGCGTATAAGCCAAATTATAATAATCAATTAGACTATGATATATTAGGAAGGGTATCAAATGATAAACAAGTGCAAAATCTGATGTCTTCTGTTTTGGGTAATACGTATCAAAAGGATGAGGGAACTCCGTTTAGTATTAACCAAAACTTAAATTACTATTATACCCTGGATGAAGACAATATATTTGCATTGGAGGTTCAACATTTACTAAAAGATGAGGATCCATTTTACAACGCTTTAATAGAAGATAAGGATAGTTATGATGCTACGGCAGCCTCTTTAGGTTTAGACCAAAATCAACAAAATTATAATGTAGCACAAGACAGACGAATCAAATCAAATCAGTTAGATGCCAAATTAGATTATTATTTAATTCTAAATCCAAAAAGTAATTTAAACTTGACATTGGGAACAATTTTTAGCAAACAACAATTTGATTCAAGATTATTTCAATTTTTAGATGGTGGTTCTGAATTTAATCCAACACCAACATTTAATGACGGATTGGCGACAAATAATATTGAATATAATTTTAGAGACAATTATTTAGCGGCTCATTATAGGTTTAGAACTGGAAAGTTTACAATAACTCCCGGGTTTTCATTGCATAGTTATGGAAATAAAAATGAGCAATTTGGAGTTTCTTATTCAGAAGATTTTTTTAGAGTATTACCAGATTTCGAAAGTAGAATTCAAATTAAGAATAACGAGAGTTTAACGTTTAGATATGCAATGCAAAATCAATTTACCGATGTAACAAAATTGGCTAGAGGTATTGTATATAATAACTTTAGTAGTATCCAATTTGGAGAACCAGAATTGCAGAATGCTCTGGCTCATAATTTAAGTTTGTTATATTCTAGTTTCAACTTGTTTAATTACACCAATGTTTTTGCTCGTTTGTCCTATTCAAAAAATATTGATCGTATTAGAAATATCACATTTTTCGAAAATGTGATTACGACAAACACTTTTTTTAATTCGAGTTTTGCAGATGAGAGTGCCACGGCTTTTGGAAGAGTTCAACGAACTTTTGGGGCTTTAAGAGCATCTCTAAATGTTAGTTTTAATTATAATAAAAGTAATCAGTTTGTAGATACACGTAGATCTATTTTTAGAAGTTTTAATCAAAGTTATACACCAAGTTTGCGCTCCAATTTTAGAAAAGCTCCAAATTTTAATTTACGATATTATTATAGAATAAATTCTACGGATCAAGGTACTAATTCAACAACATTTTACACAAATGCACCTTCATTAGAAATAGATGCTTACTTATGGGATTCAGTCACATTAAAAACTGATTATACATATACAAATCAGAGATTAAAAGATGGAAATAGTGATGATTTTCAGACTTGGAATGCATCCTTGGCTTATCGCAAAAATAGAGATGCAAAATGGGAATTTGAATTAGTTGCAACCAATTTATTAGATATTGACTCTAAATTAACAAATACTTCTACAACATTATATGTATCGGAATCTAGAATTTTCATTCAGCCTAGATTGATAACATTTAGAGCCAGGTATGAGTTATAAATATTTTTTCGAAAGTTAATTCATCACTAAAAACAGGTCTGCTAAAAGAATAACTTGCAGCACAAAAAGTAAGGTGGTCCAATTCTTATTGTACTTATAGTGAATGAATAATATAAAAATTACGAAAAGAGGATATACCAACCCAGAAGCAATTCGAAAGGAATGAATATTAGTTTTATTAGAATTTGCTAAACCATGCTTATTTACTTGATTAAAAATTAAAGAAACTGAATAACTAATTGATTTTCCTCTAACTTCATTTGCGAAAGTTTCTGAAACGGCAAACCGACGTTCTGGTGTAACTACTTCATACGAGTAGTGAAAATTACCACCGGCATTGTAATATCGCTGTAGTTCTTTTTCTATTTTAACAGCATCTTCAGTGTAAACCTTTCCTGGTAGTGAAAAATCAAGAATAATAACTAGCGTAATTATTAAGGGGATTGCGTAAGAAATCAAAGTGGATGTAGTAATTTTTTTAACCATTTATTTTCTCAAAATACTTTCCATTTTTTTTCCCCTAGCCAATTCATCAATTAATTTGTCGAGATAGCGAATTTTTTGCATTAATGGGTCTTCAATTTCTTCTACGCGATAGCCACAGATTAGACCTTTTATTTTGCCCACATTTGGGTTCAACTGTGGCGCTTTCTCAAAGAATGTACTAAAGTCCCATTTTTCATCAATCAACAATTGTAAACCTTGCTCATTATAACCTGTTAGCCAAAAAATAACGGTATGCAATTCTTCTATTGTTTTTCCTTTTTTTTCAACCTTGGTTACATAGTGCGGATAAACACTTGCGAAACTCATTTTAAATACGCGTTCGTAATTAGCCATGGATACTTTAGTTTTCAAATCAAATATAAAATTAGCTAATAAATTTGAATTCATTAAGTATCTGTACTTGTGCATTTCAATTTTTTGTATTTTGCTTTTTAAATCTATTTTTATGAAAACCAATTTTATCTATCTGTTTATTTTAGTAATTCTATTTTCTTGTAAACAGGATGCAACTAAAGAATATGTAACTAATGATGAGGCACCAGTTCCGTACGATTATAAAGTTTTAGATTCTCAATACATCAATGTAGATGAATTATGGAAACCATTTGAAAAATATTGGAATGATTTTACTGAAGAAGATTATAATCGTGTAAAACCATTTATTTGGGAACAAAATATTCCAACACTTCAACGTAATATTTCCAATGGTAAAATAAGTTATGAAGAATTGACTTTGTTTTATTTGTTTCGAATCAAGAAATACGATAGAAACAATGATTTATCTCTGAATAGTGTCATAGGGCTCAATCCAAACGTGGTGGAAGAAGCGAAGCAAAAAGATATTGAATTGAATAATGATAGAATTAAGCATCCAATTTTTGGAATGCCAATTCTTCTAAAGGACAATATCAACGCTAAGGGAATGCCAGCAACAGCAGGAGCAATTGTTTTGGCTGAGAACATAACTGACGATGCTTTTATAACAGCACAATTAAAGAATAGAGGAGCACTTATTTTAGGGAAGTCGAATTTAAGCGAGTGGGCCTATTTTTTCTGTGGTGATTGTCCAAGTGGTTATAGTGCAGTTGGAGGGCAAACACTGAATGCATATGGAAGAGCAGTTTTAGATACCGGTGGTTCTAGCTCTGGAAGTGGGGTTGCAACATCGGTCAATTTTGCAGTAGCGACTGTTGGTTCTGAAACTTCGGGCTCAATATTGTCGCCATCCAGTCAAAATTCTATTGTTGGGTTGAAACCAACAATTGGTTTTCTAAGCCGTTCTGGAATTGTTCCAATTTCGAGTACATTAGACACTCCCGGCCCGATGACAAAAAATGTTATAGACAATGCCATTTTATTGGATGCAATGAAAGGTTATGACGTTAAGGATGCGCTAAGTTTTAAAACAGATACTTTGGCATTCAATGGAGAAGCGCTGATGAAAGATCCCGTGGAATTTATAAAAGGAAAACGATTTGGGCTTATAAAATCGTTATTAGAAAATCCTTTGTATAGGCAAGCAGTAAATACATTGGAGAATAGTGGTGCAGTCCTTGTTGAAATTGAACCCGAAAGGCCTCAATTAAATGGATTTTTGACCTTATTGAATATTGATATGCGAAACGATTTGCCAAAGTATTTATCGCACCTTACAAATGAAAGTATTTCGGTTTCATCGGTGTCGGATGTTATAAAATTTAATAAATCAGATTCGCTGGTAACCATGCCTTACGGGCAAAAATTATTTTACGGAATTGTTAATGATCCTATTTCAGATGAAGACTTTGTTGCTTTAAAGGACTCTTTAAAAATAAAAGGGAAACAATTTTTTGATGTACCTATGAAAGCGAATAATTTGGATGGGATTTTATCTATCAATAATTACCATGCAGGTTTTGCGGCTGTTGCAATATATCCGGCTATTACCGTTCCTATGGGTTATGATAAATACAACAAACCTTATGGGTTGACCTTTATTTCACCAAAAGGAGAACGAGAATTATTGCAGTGGGCATATGGATATGAGCAAGTTACGAAGCACAGAAAAGTTCCGATTGGATACGAATAACATATTGACTTAGGCAGTCTCAACCAATATAATTCCGTACTTTTGCAGTCCAAAAATTAGAATGATATGCGTACGAAATCACTCAAAAAAAATAAAATAAACGTTGTTACTTTAGGTTGTTCAAAAAACGTTTATGATTCTGAAGTGTTGATGGGACAATTAAAAGCCAATGGCAAAGAAGTGGCCCATGAAGAAGAAGGGAATGTAGTTGTAATAAATACTTGTGGATTTATAGATAACGCTAAAGAAGAAAGTGTTAATACCATATTAGACTATGTGCGTAAAAAAGAGGAAGGAGATGTAGATAAAGTTTTTGTTACGGGTTGTTTAAGTGAACGTTATAAGCCAGATTTACAGAAGGAAATTCCGGCTGTTGATCAATATTTTGGCACTACGGAATTACCTGGATTGCTAAAGGTGTTAGGCGCTGATTATAAGCATGAATTAATTGGAGAGCGTCTTACGACCACCCCTAAAAACTACGCCTATTTAAAAATAGCAGAAGGTTGTGATAGACCATGTAGTTTTTGTGCTATTCCGTTAATGAGAGGAAAGCATAAATCTACTCCCATTGAAGAAGTAGTTATAGAGGCTCAGAAATTAGCCACTAAAGGAGTTAAGGAGTTAATATTAATAGCTCAAGATTTAACTTACTACGGATTAGATTTATATAAAAAGAGAAATTTAGGGGAGTTATTACAAGCTTTAGTTAAGGTTGAAGGAATAGAATGGATTCGTTTGCATTATGCATTCCCAACTGGATTCCCGATGGATGTCTTAGAAATAATGCGAAACGAACCGAAGATTTGTAATTATATTGATATTCCATTACAGCACATTTCAGACCCCATTTTAAAGAGTATGAAACGTGGAACTACTAAAGAAAAAACAACAAAGTTGTTACAACAATTTAGAGAGGCAGTTCCTGGTATGGCTATAAGAACAACATTAATTGTTGGATATCCTGGAGAAACGGAAGAAGATTACCAAACGTTAAAATCTTGGGTAGAGGAAATGCGTTTTGAACGGTTAGGTTGCTTTACGTATTCTCATGAAGAGAATACGGGGGCATACGCTTTAGAAGATGATGTGCCACAAGAAATAAAACAACAACGGGCGAATGAAATTATGGAGATTCAATCTCAGATTTCATGGGAATTGAACCAAGAGAAAATAGGGAAGGAGTTCAAGGTAGTTGTTGATCGTAAAGAAGGGAATCATTTTGTAGGTCGTACTGAATTTGATTCACCAGACGTAGATAATGAGGTGCTAATTGATGCTTCTAAATATTATTTGAAAACGGGAGATTTTACTACTATTAAAGTAACGGAAGCAGCGGATTACGATTTATACGCCGAACCTGTTCATTCATAATTAAAAAAGAAAGTTTTACGCTTTCTTTTTTTGATTTGCTTCAATTCCTAAACCTAAAAATGTAGTCAGCAAGGCTATGTGAATCATAGATTGCATCCAATTGACCCTTGGAAAATACACTGTAATTAATGCCACCAACATAATTACGGCACAATAGTAGTAGGCCCAAGTCAACTTTCTATTAGCCAAAATTAAAAGCCCAGCAATGAGTTCTGTTGCAGCTAAGAGAATGGCTAATACATAATTTCCAGTTTCTCCTAGAAATCCAAAACCGATACTCTGTAAAGAACCTGCCATTTTTTCCAATCCTACACCACCAAAATAGCCTTCGAAGAATTTTTCCATTCCTCCCCAAACAAATAATAATCCAAGCCCAATTCTAATAATCAAGTTACCCATTGTTAAATTTTAAAGTTTTACTTCCCTAATGGACGTAAACTATTTTAAAAACTAACAAATATCGAATATTCTAGTGAATTTGGATGTAAATACATTTTAAGTAGGCGCCTTCCTTAAAACCAATTGGATGGTCTATATCATGTTTTGTTTTATCCAAGATGGTATAATTATGTTTTTTTCTTTGAAGTGTTTCTTCAACCAATGCATAAAATTCATCAGGAGTAACTCTACTGCTACAAGAGGCTAAAACTAGCGTTCCGCCGTTTTTGACAAGACGTAAACCTAGGTTTGTCAGTTTTTTATAACTAGTTAAAGCTTTATTAACTTCAGCAGCGCTTTTTGCAAAAGAAGGAGGGTCGATTACTACAATATCGAAGGATGTTTTTTTAGTTGCAAGTTTTTCAAGTTCTTCAAAAGCATCACCTGCAATAGTTTTATGAATACCGTTAAAAGAATTAAGTCTCGCATTACTTTTCGCAATTTCAAGTGCGGGTTTGCTAATATCTAAACTAGTTACAGATTTTGCTCCTCCTGCCAATGCATGCACAGAAAAACCTCCAGCGTAAGAGAAAACATCCAATACTGATTTTCCTTTAGAGATTTCACCTACACGTTTTCTATTAGCTCTATGGTCTAAGAAATAACCCGTTTTATGTCCGTGTATTACATTTGCTGAAAAGTTGATACCGTGTTCTTTAAAAATAATTACTTCATTCTTTAAAGAGCCATCCAAAACTTGCCCATCCTTTAGATTAAGTAAATTCTTTTCTTTTTGAACATTTCTACTTAATCTTAAAACGGTAGTTTTTGCCTGACTTGTTTTAATTAATATGGGTAATACCTGCTTTAAATATGGAAACCAAAATGATGCGTAAAGTTTTACAACTAAAACTTCGCTATAAACATCTGCGATTAAAGATGGAAGATGATCATTTTCTCCAAAAATCAATCTATAGCTATTGGTTTCGGTTTTTAATAAAGGAAGCCTTTTATCAAAGGCTTCCTTTATTTTGTTTTCGAACCATTTAGTGTCAATATTAGCGGCTTTATTGGCATGTAATATTTTAATCCGGATAGGGGAGTTAGGGTCATAAAAACCTACAGCTAAAAATTTATTCCTTCTGTTGTCAAATATCACCGCCAAATCACCCGATTTGCCTTCCTTATTTTGTTTCAGAATGCTGTTTTCAAAAACCCAAGGATGGCCCTTTTTAACCAAATTTTCCGCAGATGGTTTTAGTTTAAAAGCGATTTTTTCTGTGGATATATTCGGTAATTCAATCAAAAATTAATTGGCTTTTTAAGGTTAAAAATCAAATGAGTTACAAAAACTAATCTAATTTAAATGCTTCAGTTTCTTTGAACGGAGAAAGTTCTAAACTTTCCATTTTCGTTTTATAAGTCTTCCATTCATCATTAAAAAATGCATTGGTTTCATCTAAAGCATTTGAAAGAGCTTCTTTAGCTTGATCAATTAAAATAGTTTCTGTTTTTGTAATTCCATTTTGACGTGATCGAACATATCTACTTGCACTACCTATACGTTGGTTTACATTCACAATAGTATCACTTGTGATACCTTGTCTTTTATCAATTTTACCAATATATAATGCTATAACCGAATCAACTTTCTTAATAATTTTTTTAGATGATGAAATTTCTGATTTAAATTTTTTCTTATCTAGGTTAGTTAAAGATTTACTGTATGCACCTGCTATATTTTTACTCTCAACCAATTGCTTTACCGCATCAGCTTCAATCTGTTGGAGATTTTGAATATCTTTTAGCGCATCATAAACTTCAGAAATTGCTTGAGGTAGTTTTTCAATCCTTGGATCATTCTCAATACGAATTGTCGTTTCTGATGCTTGATTTCCATAACTCAAAACGGCTTTGTAAGTTCCAGGTTTTACTTTAACCCCACCTGATTCAGTTTTTCTTTTTGAAATTGTTCTAGAAGGTCTGTCACCTCCTTTTTCATCCATATACCAAGTCCATTTTTGAATTCCGTTTTCTTTAGGAGTCTTCTTTTTTAAAGTCCTAATCAATCGTTCTCCGTCATAAATATTCATTTGAATTGAATCCCATTTAACTTTGGTAGAATCAGATTGAGCCTCTTTTTTATTGAAAAGATATGTAAAATGAGCACCGGAGCTTCTGTTAGTTCCTTGGTACATTGCATCCGCACCAAATCGACTGCCAGTGGGTTGTTTGTAAGAAGCATGATAACCAGTAGGGGGATTAAATAATTCGATACTTTTTTCTAATACCTCAGTGTTTGCTGCAATTGCTCTAAGTGGTCTAATATCATCTAACACCCATGCAGCTCGCCCAAATGTTCCAATAATTAAATCATGTTCTCTAGGATGAATGACTAAATCTTTTACCGAAACAGTTGGGAAGCCTTCAGTCCATTTGGTCCAAGATTCTCCGGCATTAATGGATATATATAAACCATCGTCTGTTCCTAGAAATAAAAGGTTAGGTTCTTCTAAATCTTCAATAATTGATAAAGCATAACTCTGAACATCTTCACTGTCTACAATTCGATTCCATGATTTACCATAGTTTGTAGTTCTATAAACATAGGGCTCATAATTAAAGCGTCTATAATCATTTGCTACTAATAATGCTTCCCCTTTATTTTTGTTGGATGCTTTTATTTGAGCAATCCAACTCCCTTCTGGTAATCCTTTCAAGTTTTTAGATACATCATTCCAGTCTGTACCCCCGTTTTGGGATACATGGACCTTGCCATCATCAGTTCCGACCCATAACGTATTTGGTTCTATTGGGGCAGGTTCTATTACTAAAATTGTACAATGATTTTCAGCTCCAGTTGCATCCATTGTTAAACCACCACTTTCACTTTGCTTTTGTTTTTCTTTATCATCGGTTGTTAAATCTGGTGATATTATTTCCCAGGTTTCTCCTTTATCGGTAGATTTATGTACAAACTGACTACCAAAATAAATGATATTATTTTCATTCGGATCTATATTAATAGCAGAGTTCCAATTGAAACGTAATTTCACGTTAGGATCTGGATGAGTTGGTTTAACGGAGTAATTGTTTCCAGTTTGCCAATCATACCTACTAACCGATCCTTGCTGACTCATAGACCAACCATAACGAGAATCATCTCTATCAGGCACAACATCAAAACCATCTCCAAAACTAATCTCTTGCCAATAGGAGTTTCGTATTCCTTGAGCACGCCAAACGTAAGCAGGTCCGCGCCATGAACCATTATCTTGCATTCCTCCATAAACATTATACGGGTATTCATTATCAACATTTATATGATAAAATTGAGCAACTGGAATATTTCCTATAAATCTCCAGTTTTTGCCACCGTCCTTGGTAATATTCAAGCCACCATCATTACCGTCAATCATAAAATCGCCGTTAGTTGGATGAATCCACCAAGCATGATGATCTGGATGTACACCGTTATCTACTCCATAGGCAGGCATTAATTGTTTAAAAGATTTTCCGCCATCTTGGCTTACATTTACATAGGTGTAAATTGTATAAACTCTATTCTCATTAGTTGGGTCTACGTAAATCTCAGAATAATAAAATGGTCTGTTTCCAATACCGGTATTTCCTCTTCCTACTGAATTGTCATTCACCATTTTCCATTTAAAGCCTCCATCGGTACTTTTATATAAGGCATTTTTTTTGGCCTCAACCAATGCATAAATGGTATTAGGTTTATTAGGGGCTATTGCAATACCTATTCGTCCTAAATTTCCTTTTGGAAACCCGTCCTCATCGGTTATTTTTTTCCAAGTTTCACCGCCATCATAAGTTATATGTAGTCCAGAACCTTCTCCACCTGAATTAAAAAACCAAGGATCTCTTTTATGTTCCCACATGGCAGCGATTAATTTATTCGGATTCGACGGGTCCATTACCAAATCCGCAGCTCCAGTTTTATTGTTTGCAAATAATACTTGATTCCAAGTTTTACCAGCATCCGTGGTTTTATAAATACCACGCTCTGAGTGCTCTCCCCAAGGAGAACCTATTGCTGCCACATAAATTGTATTTGGATCTGATGGGTCTATAATAATTCTATGGATATGTCTGGTTTTTTCCAATCCCATCGCCTGCCAATTCTTTCCGCCATCTAAAGATCTATAAACCCCAAACCCGCCATTTAAACTGTTTCTAGGATTCCCTTCTCCGGTTCCTACCCAAATAACGCTTGGATTGGATTGTTGAATTGCAACAGCACCTATAGAAGCGGTTAATTCTTTTTCGAAAATAGGTTCCCAATTAATACCACCTGAGTTAGATTTCCAAAGTCCACCAGAAGCCGTTCCAACATACATAATATCTGGATTGTTTAAAACAACATCTATGGCAGTAACACGTCCAGACATTCCTCCAGGACCGATACTTCTAGGTTTCATATTTTTAAGAAGGTCCATTGATAGTTCTTGAGCCGATATAAAAGCAACGCTGAGCAGCATTGCCAATGAAATAATTTTTTTCATGAGTAAAGTAATGTAGTTTGTAATTATTTATTATCTACGACAATAGCTAATTTTGAAGTGTCGTTGTTAATGCTGATTCTTGTAATATTTGTTAATGATTCATCTTTAAGCGTACCAATTTTTACCCAGTCTTCATCTTTGTTAGGTTCAAATTTGTAAATTTTATTATCAACACCTGTAACCAGTATCCCTTTTGATGTCCAAAACACATCTTCAGAGGATTCAATTACATTAATAATAAAATCAGAACTCTTAGAGGTTGTATTGAATGACATTATTTTCCATTGGGGTTCAGATTTGTCGATATAACTAATTAAATCGCTTTTTGGAATTTTATGAAGTGAACGACCAATATTTGTAACCACAGTCTCGTTTTCTTTAGTCTTAGTATTGTATATGTTTAATGATAATCCATTGTTTTCTAAAATGGCCAAGGCTGCAGTTTCACCATTGATCCAAGTATGATAACCCACGATAAGGTCTTCAACTAAAGCAATTTGAGTAGAATCATTTATACCATATTTATACAACTTTTGAGTATTATCTAGTCCTTGTTTTATTAATGATATGGCATCTTCATTTATTACTTTTGTAGGAGAGAATTCACTGCTCTGAGTCTCCTGAACCCATCTTTTTTTGTCTTTTTTAATATTGTACAAGGCAATATCTGTCTGGTCATTATTGGTTGAAGAAAAAACAAGTGTATTATTATCGATAAAAGAGGGCTGGCTATCATATCCAGGATTATTAGAAACATTTTTTCCATTAGAAATCATTACAAATTCTTGTTCAATACTAATGTCAAAAATATAGACTTCTGTATTTTGAGCGTAACTAGATAAAGCAACTAGGGTTAAGAGAATTGTTGCATATTTCATGAAGAATTGGTTTGAAGGTTAATTACTCAAAGGTAAAAAAAAATCTCATCTAATTTAGATGAGATTTTTAACCAACTAACCAAACTGCTAAAAACAGTATTCGTTTTTAGCAATAACTTTCGATGCAACGGTTTTACGTAATTCAATTACGTTTGGTTGATTTACATACTTTGTAAATCTTTTAAGTCCCATTAACATCATACGTTGTTCATCACCTTCGGCGAAGTATACGATACCTTCTTTACCTACTGTATTCATTTTCTCTACAGCGTTGTAAAGATTTAATTTTGCCATTGCAATTTGTCCTTCTGCTTCTTTCTCAGATGTCAATTTAGCCACTTTTTCAGCTTTTAAAACGGCACTTTCAGCCACGTAGATTTCAATCATAATTTCGGCAGCACATAGAATTAATTGCTGATGAGAGTCTAAATCCATTCCATATGTCTGAACGGCTTTACCAGAAACCATCAGAAATAATTTCTTTAATTTTTCAATCATAGCCTTTTCTTCTGAAAGCACTTCAGAGAAATCAGGTGTGTCGAATGAAGGAATTGCCATTAGACTATTACCAACTTCCATAGCAGGTGTAATTAAATCAATTGACCCTTTCATAGCTTTTTTAAGCAACATTCCCACGGTTAATAGTCTATTAATCTCATTTGTTCCTTCGTAAATTCTGGTAATTCTGGCATCTCTCCAAGCACTTTCCATGGGTGTTTCTTTAGAGAATCCCATTCCACCAAAAATTTGTATTCCTTCATCCGATACCATCTGAGAAGACTCTGATGCAAATACCTTAATAATTGCACATTCAATGGCATACTCTTGGAATGCATCCAATTCTGCTTGTTCGTGTGTTTTACCTTCGGCCAATTTTGCATCAATCATATTTTGGATATCTTTTGCTGCACGATATGATGCAGCATCACTTGCAAAAATTCGAGTGCTCATATCTGCCAATTTCTTCTGAATAGCTCCAAAACTAGAAATTGGTGTTTTAAATTGAATTCGTTCGTTTGCATATTTTGTGGACTCTGTGATAATTCTTCTTCCAGCATCTAAACAGGCAGCACCTAATTTAATTCTTCCAACATTTAAGGAATTTAAAGCAATCTTAAACCCTTTGTTTCTTTCAGACAACATTGCATCTATAGGAACAATTGTATCATTAAAGAATACCTGACGAGTAGAAGAGGAGATAATACCTAATTTATCTTCTTCTTCTCCTAAGGTAATTCCATTAGGGTTGTCCTTGTCATAATCTAATACAAAAGCAGTAATGTTCTTATCATCTTCAATTCTAGCAAATACGATAAAAACTTCGGCAAACCCGGCATTTGAGATCCACATTTTTTGCCCGTTAATTTTATAATGTTTACTATCTTCAGTCAATTCAGCGGTTGTTTTCCCTGAATTAGCATCACTACCTGCACCGGGTTCAGTTAAACAATAAGCTCCAAATTTTTCACCCGAAGTTAAGGCCGGTAAATACTTCATTTTTTGCTCTTCAGTCCCATACAAGAATATAGGCATTGTACCAATACCGGTATGTGCTCCGTAAGCAGTTCCTATAGATCCTGTTGCAGCCGACATATAATCAGTCACTAACATAGTAGAAACAAAGCCCATTCCGATTCCGCCATATTGTTCAGGAATTGAAACACCTAAAAAGCCCATTTCTCCAATCTTACGCATTACTTCTTCGGTAAGATCGTAATCCTTATTTTCAAAACGTTCCTTGTGAGGCCATACTTCACGGTCAATAAATTCAATAACCGCATCCTTCATCATCTGTTGTTCTTCGGTAAATTCTTCCGTAATAAAAACATCTTCGGCTTTAATTTCTTTAATTAAAAATTCTCCTCCTTTTATTGTATTCATTGTTATTAAGTTAAAAGTTCGTAAACACCTGCGGCACCTTGACCGGTTCCAACACACATAGTTACTATTCCATATTTATTTTTTCTTCTTCTCATTTCATTAAATAATTGCACCGATAGTTTTGCACCAGTGCACCCTAAAGGATGTCCTAAAGCAATAGCACCACCATTTACGTTAACGATATCTGGATTTAAATCCAATTCTCTAATAACGGCAATTGACTGTGAAGCAAATGCTTCATTGAGTTCAAATAAATCAATATCATTTAATGACAGTCCTGCTTGCTTTAATGCTTTTGGAACTGCTGCGACTGGGCCAATACCCATAATTCTAGGTTCAACACCCATAGCAGCGTAAGAAACCATTCTTGCAATTGGTTCGATTTTTAATTCTTTTACCATTTCTTCGCTCATTACCATAACAAATGCCGCACCATCACTCATCTGAGAAGAATTACCAGCAGTTACACTTCCGCCTTGCGCAAATACCGCACGTAATTTTGCCAATGCTTCTATAGAAGTTCCTCTACGCGGTCCTTCATCTTGTGCTACTGTATAGTTTTTAGTTTCTTTCTTTCCTTGATCATTAATAAAAATGTGCTCTACATCAATTGGAACGATATCGTCTTTAAAAATTCCATTGTCTAAACCGGCAAGTGCTTTTTTGTGTGAATTAAAAGCAAATGCATCTTGATCTTCTCTTGATACTTTATATTGTTGGGCCACTGCTTCAGCAGTTAATCCCATTCCCCAATAATATTCTTCGTTTCCTTCTTTCGCCGCCTTGTAATTTGGAACAGGTCTGTATCCACCCATCGGGATATAACTCATACTCTCTGCACCACCTGCAATGATACAATCTGCCATTCCAGACTGAATTTTAGCTGCGGCAATACTAATTGTTTCTAATCCTGAGGCACAGTATCTATTTACGGTCATGCCAGGTACATCGTCAATCTTTAATCCCATTAAAGAGATTAATCTACCTACGTTTAATCCTTGTTCTGCTTCTGGCATAGCATTACCAACTATGACGTCATCTATTCTGGTTTTATCTAATTGAGGCACATCTTTTAAAAGACGCTCAATAGTTTCCGCAGCCAATTCATCAGGTCTTTTAAACCTAAAAACACCTTTCGGAGCTTTTCCAACTGCTGTTCTGTATCCTGTTACTATATATGCTGTTTTCATTTCTTATCTTTTTAATTACGAAGCGGTTTACCTGTCTTTAACATATGCTCTATTCGCTCTAAAGTTTTACGTTCAGTACATAAACTCATAAAGGCTTCCCTTTCTAAATCTAATAAGTATTGTTCTGATACTATTGTCGGTTCTGATAAGTCTCCTCCGGCCATAACGTAACCTAGTTTATTTGCCATTTTTTTGTCATGCTCTGATGCATAATGACCTTTTTCTAAACTATCGGTTCCAACTAAGAACATACCTAATGCTTGTTGTCCTAATACTTTTACTTGTTTCGGAGTTGGTTGTGAATAACCATCTTCTAACATCTGAATTGCATGTCTTTTTGCAGTTGCTATTTGTCGTTCTTTATTTACCACTACCAAATCTTTGTGTGGTTTTAAGAATCCTAAATCATAAGCCTCATAAGCCGATGTAGCGACTTTAGCCATAGCTACATTTATAAAATAATCTCTTAGTTTATTCAATTTAACATCGTCTTTTAGAAGACCTTCACCAGCTCTTACCGCCATTTCTTTAGAACCAGCACCACCAGGAATAATCCCTACTCCAAATTCTACCAATCCCATATATGTTTCTGCGGCTGCAATAACTTTATCGGCATGTAAAGACATTTCACATGCTCCACCAAAAGCGTAACCATGTGGTGCAACTATTGTTGGGCAAGAAGAATATCTTAATCTCATAACCGTGTCTTGGAAATATTTTACAGAGAAATTTAATTCATCATATTCCTGTTCTACAGCCATCATAAATACCATACCTAAATTGGCGCCAACAGAAAAATTAGGACCTTGATTTCCTAAAATTACTGCGTCATATTCAGTTTCTGCTAAATCAATTCCTTTATTGATTGCGGCCAAAACTTCACCACCAAGCGTATTCATTTTTGACTGGAATTCAACGTTTAAAACTCCATCTCCTAAATGTTGGATAGATGCTCCGCTGTTAGACCAAATTGTTTTTGACTCTCTGATGTTATCTAAAATAATAAAGGAATCTTGACCCGGTACTTTCACCTGTTTTTTATCTGGAATTGCATAGTAATTTTTAGCACCTTCACTAACTGAATAAAAACTTGTATTTCCTGAGGCTAACATTTTTGTTATCCATGGAGCAGGTTCAAATCCTTCGGATTGCAATAACTCAATTCCTTTTTCTACACCAATGGCATCCCATATTTCAAATGGGCCGTGTTCCCAGCCAAACCCAGCTTTCATTGCATCATCTATACGATATAATTCATCAGAAATTTCCGGAATTCGGTTTTGGACATAAGCAAACATCGCTGCAAAATTCTTTCTGTAGAATTCTCCTGCTTTGTCTTTTCCTTTTACTAAAATTTTAAATCGATCAATTACTTTGTCAACCGTTTTCGTCAATTCTAAGGTGGCAAATTTGGCCTTTTGTTTGGAACGATACTCCAATGAATTTAAATCTAAAGAAAGGATCTCTTTCTTGCCATCATTCACCACCTTTTTATAGAATCCTTGTTTTGTTTTACTACCCAACCATTTATTCTCCATCATTGTGTTGATGAACCCTGGAAGTTTGAACAACTCATGGGCTTCATCATTCGGACAGTTTTCATACAAACCATTTGCTACATGAACCAAAGTGTCTAAACCGACCACATCAACAGTTCTAAATGTTGCCGACTTAGGTCGTCCAATTACAGGGCCCGTAAGTTTATCGACTTCTTCAATGGTTAATCCTAATTCTTTTACTTGATGGAATAAACTCATAATGCCGAATATTCCAATTCTATTTCCAATAAACGCAGGAGTGTCTTTTGCTAAAACCGAAGTTTTACCTAAGAACTTTTCTCCATACATCATTAAGAAATCGGTGACTTCTTGTTTACAATTTGGTCCAGGTACAACTTCAAATAATTTTAGGTATCTAGGCGGATTAAAAAAGTGAGTTACCGCAAAGTGCTTTTGAAAGTCTTCGCTACGCCCTTCATTCATAAATTTAATTGGAATACCGGAAGTATTGGAGGTAATTAAAGTACCAGGTTTACGGTATTGTTCTACTTTTTCAAAAACTTGCTGTTTAATGTCTAAGCGTTCAACTACAACTTCCATTACCCAATCTACATCTGCAATTTTATTTAGATCGTCATCGACATTACCCGTAGTAATTCTGCTGGCAAATTTTTGATCGTAAATTGGAGATGGCTTCGATTTTAAAGAGGTCGTTAATGCAGCATTTACAATACTATTTCTAACAATTTTGCTCTCTAAAGTTAGGCCTTTCTTTTTCTGAAGATCATTTAACTCTCTAGGAACGATGTCTAATAACAGGACTTCAATTCCAATATTTGCAAAATGACAAGCAATACCAGATCCCATAATTCCGGATCCGATAATTGCTACTTTTTTAATTCGTCTTTTCATTGTTCATTAATCTTTATTAGAAAATATCTCTATTTGATATTAATCTGTTTATGGTTTCGGTAACTTCAAAAAAGTTATCCAATTTTTCTTGTGAAATATTATTTCTGATAACCTCATTAAATCGGATCACCGATAATTTGGAAACTTCTCTTTTCTCTTTTCCTAATTCAGTAAGTTTTATCAAAACGCTTCGTCCGTCCTTAGGATTCTTTTCTCTGTAAATAGCACCTTTCTCTTCCATACTTTTTAGTATTCTTGAAAGACTTGTCGCTTCCATACCCATTTGCGGGCCAAGTGCTGTGGATGGCGTTCCGTTTTCATAATCTATGTTCAATAGAACAAAAGCAACAGCCATTGTACTATCGTGTTTAGTGGCTTGCTCATTGTACATTTTTGCAACTGCTTGCCAGGTTGCTCTTAAATGATGGTCAATTGATTTTTCTTTAATCATGTTTCAAATATATAAAAATATATTATGCATGCATAGTAAATTGAAAAAATATTTTCAATTGTTCTAGAATACTAATTGAGTATATTTGAAAAAACAAATCATATAAATGAGTAATTTACTTGAGGTACGAGAGTTGGTAAAGCAATATGGAGATTATACCGCTCTAAAAAATGTATCTATAAATGTTCCGCAGGGAGGTGTATTTGGGTTGCTTGGTCCAAATGGAGCCGGTAAAACATCCCTCATCAGAATAATTAACCAAATTATTTTACCAGATAGCGGGTCTATTTTTTTTAATGGAAAAGAACTGGTTCCGGAGGACGTTCATTTAATTGGATACTTACCAGAGGAGAGAGGGCTTTATAAAAGCATGAAAGTTGGCGAACAAGCCTTGTATTTGGCGCAATTAAAAGGGATGCCTAAAAATGAAGCTAAAGCCCAGTTAAAATATTGGTTCGATAAATTTGAAATTGGAGATTGGTGGAATAAGAAAGTGCAAGAACTTTCTAAAGGGATGGCTCAAAAAGTACAGTTTATTGTAACGGTGATGCATCGTCCTAAGTTGTTAATATTTGACGAGCCGTTTAGCGGTTTTGATCCTATTAATGCCAATCTAATAAAAGATGAAATATTGCAATTAAGAGATGAAGGGGCCACAGTAATTTTTTCAACCCATAGAATGGAATCAGTAGAGGAATTGTGTGAGCATATTGCATTAATTAATAATTCTGAAAAGATTTTAGACGGGAAATTAAACGTTGTTAAACAACAGTTTAAATCAAATCTATATGAAGTGGTTTTAAAGGTTGAGCAACCAAAACAATTACAAAAAGAGATTGAAAATAAGTTCACGACCCAGCCCTCAAATCTTGCAATTAATGACAAAGAATTGGCAATAAAAATAAAGATTAATAAAAATGACACTTCTAATGATTTGTTAACTTTCTTAAGTTCTAAAGGAGAATTACGTCATTTTGTTGAAATGATTCCTAGTGTAAATGATATTTTTATTAAAGCTGTAAATTCTCATCGAAATGGATAAATTAAAATTGATAATTAAGCGAGAATTTATTTCTAAGGTTAGAAATAAAACATTTTTGGTTATGACCATATTAAGTCCATTAATTGTAATTGGCTTAGGTGTTTTAATAGGGTTCTTAACAAAATTAAATCAAGATAGTGTTAAAACTATCGCGTATTTAGATGAGTCTGGATATTTTCTAGAAAGCGATTTTCAAAGTTCTCCATCGGTACTTTACGAGAATTTTTCTGGTGACAGTTTTGAAATTGCAAAATCTAAGGTTGAGTCAAATGAGTTTTATGGGCTCCTTTATATACCAAGAAAAGATAGTATTGTCGACATTGCTTCAAACGTCCAATTTTACTCCAAGAAATCACCCAATATAATAATGGTGTCCACCTTAGAGAGTTTGGTAGAAGGTAGGCTAGAAGAGGAAAGAATGAAGCAATTGGGCTTAGATATTAAGAAATTAAATAATTCAAAAGTCTCTGCCTCCATTCAGTTATCTGACTTTTTAGGTGAGAAATCTTCTAAATTGATCAATGGTATGAAGATTGGAATTGGTATGTCTGCTGGATATATGATCATGATGTTCATAATTATTTATGGAGCCATGGTAATGCGTAGTGTCATTGAAGAGAAGACAAGTAGAATAATAGAGGTAATTATATCATCAGTAAAGCCATTTGAGTTAATGATGGGTAAAATTGTTGGAACTGCTTTAGCGGGCTTACTTCAGTTTACAATTTGGGGCATACTTTTAGTAATTATTGGAGTTGTTGCTTCGTCTATTTTTGGTGTAGAACCCGTGAATTTAGAAGGGGTAAATGTTCCGGTAGAACAAAGTGAGGTTATGAAAGAAGTGGCAAGTAATGAGGCTCAACTAATTTTTGCTGAAATTATGAAATTGCCATTGGTTACAATGTTCATTTCTTTTATTATATATTTTATTGGAGGGTATTTGTTGTATAGTTCAATTTATGCGGCTATTGGTGCTGCGGTAGATAATGAGACTGATACGCAGCAATTTATGTTACCTGTGTTAATACCTTTAATGTTAGGTGTTTATGTGGGTTTTGCCGCGGTAATTAGTGATCCACATGGCCCAATTTCAACAGTCTTTTCTATGATTCCGTTTACTTCTCCAATCGTTATGCTAATGAGAATTCCATTTGGTGTAGCGTGGTGGGAAATTTTAATTTCACTCGTGTTATTATTGGCAACGTTTTTGATTATCGTTTGGTTTGCCGCTAAAATATATCGAATTGGAATTTTGATGTATGGTAAGAAACCTACGTACAAAGAATTGTATAAATGGATGCGGTATTAATATTAATTGTTAAAAGAAGCAAAGGATGTCAAAAATATTAATTATAGAAGACGAATCAGCCATTAGACGGGTGTTAAAGAAGATTATTTCTGAAGAGAGTGACACATATTTAGTAGATGAAGCAGAAGATGGATTAGAAGGAATTGAAAAAGTCCAAAAAGAGGATTTCGATTTAATTTTATGTGATATTAAAATGCCCAAAATGGATGGAATGGAGGTACTCGAAAAAATTAAGAAAGTAAAACCTGAAATTCCAATTGTAATGATTTCTGGTCATGGAGATTTGGAATTGGCTGTCAATACAATGCGTTTGGGGGCATTTGACTATATTTCTAAGCCACCAGATTTAAACCGTTTACTAAACACGGTTAGAAATGCTTTGGATAGAAAAGAATTGGTTGTAGAAAACAAGCGGCTTAAAAAGAAAGTTAGTAAGAAATATGAAATGGTTGGCGAGAGTGATGCAATTGTTCATATAAAGAGTATCATCGAAAAAGTCGCAATCACAGATGCCCGTGTATTAATTACTGGTCCAAACGGTACAGGGAAAGAATTGGTTGCACATTGGTTACATGAAAAGAGTAATAGAACAAAAGCACCTATGATTGAAGTGAACTGTGCTGCTATTCCTTCTGAGTTGATTGAGAGTGAATTGTTTGGACACGTGAAAGGTTCTTTTACAGGAGCAAATAAAGACCGAGCTGGTAAATTTGAAGCCGCAAATGGGGGTACTGTTTTTTTAGATGAGATTGGAGATATGAGTTTGTCTGCTCAGGCAAAAGTTCTTAGAGCCTTGCAAGAAAATAAAATAAGTAGGGTAGGTAGTGATAAAGATATAAAAGTAGATGTTAGAGTAGTAGCGGCTACGAATAAAGACTTAAAAAAAGAAATTTCAGAAGGTCGTTTTAGAGAAGATTTATACCATAGATTGGCAGTTATACTTATAAAGGTCCCAGCATTAAATGAAAGAAGAGAAGATATTCCTTTGCTAATTCAGTTTTTTGCGAATAAAATATCAGAAGAACAAGGTGTGGCTGTAAAAACATTTTCTAAAGAAGCGATGGATTTATTACAACAGTACGATTGGACTGGAAATATTAGAGAATTAAGAAATGTAGTCGAACGCTTGTTGATTTTAGGTGAATCGGAAATTTCTAAAACAGATGTCTCTTTATTTGCAAGTAAATAGTATTTTAAAAAAGATTGTAAAACTGATTTAGTTCTTCTATACTCTTATTTGATATAGTTTCATCTATGACAGGGACATGTAAGTATTTTTTAAAGTTCATACCCAAATATTGGCATGATAAATCTATTGGCTCTGAGAAATTTTTGAGATAGGCATCGGAATTATTTACACTGATAAGACCAACATTTTTACCTCTGAATTTTCGACCAGTATCTTTATGAATTCTAATTAGATCCGAAAATCGATCTAGAAATACTTTTAACAATCCACTCATAGTGTACCAGTATATTGGTGTTATGAAAATGATGTTGTCATATTTATCTGCAATTTTTGTCGCTAATGGGTTAAAATCATCGTTTTTATTTTGGTAGTCATAGTCGTAATGATTGATAGATAAAGTATTTAAATCTATAAAATCGATTCCCTTTAGTTTTAAGAGTTGTTCGGAAATTTTAAAGGAATCTCCATTGCTTCGTGAACTGGCTTGAATGATGACGGTATTTTTCATAAATGCTTTTGGATTATACCACAAATGGATAAATTATTAAGAATATTTCAAAAATAATGGCATTGTTAATATTGATTATTTAATTAAAAAAAATGATGATATTATTAAAACTTTTAGCAATTTAATAACTATGAAAACGCGAATTTATCCGTACTTTTAGCATCAATATATCAACAGAAAATATGACAAAATTAAACCTCAAAAAACCGATGGTGTTTTTTGATTTAGAAACAACAGGAATCAACATTGCAAATGATAGAATTGTAGAAATTTCGATTTTAAAAGTAATGCCAAATGGAAATAAGGAAAGCAGTACTTGGTTGGTAAATCCTGAAATTGAAATTCCAAAAGAAGCCTCAGATATTCACGGTATAACTAATGAACGTGTTGTGACAGAGCCAACTTTTAAGGAGCTAGCGATAAAGGTAAGTGAGATGATTAAAGGTTGTGATCTGGCAGGATTCAATTCTAATAGATTTGATATTCCTTTATTGGCAGAAGAAATGTTAAGGGCTGGTGTAGATTTTGATATGAAAAATAGGGTAGCTGTAGATGTTCAAGTAATATTTCATAAAAAGGAGCAAAGAACACTCAGTGCCGGATATAAATTTTATTGCGACAAGGAATTAACCGATGCGCATTCTGCAGAGGCGGATACGAAAGCGACGTATGAAATTTTATTGGCACAACTTGAAAAGTATGAAGATCTAGAAAATGATGTGAAGTCATTAAGTGAATACTCAACACATAAAAAGAGAGCTGATTTTGCAGGTTTTATTATGTTTGATGAGGATGAAGATGAGATATTTACCTTTGGGAAATACAAAGGAAAGAAAGTAGCCGAGGTGTTAGAAAAAGACCAAGGATATTATGGGTGGATTCAAAAATCAGATTTTCCTTTGTATACAAAGAAAGTTTTGACATCTATTAAATTAAGAAGTTTTAACAATAAATTATTTTAGAATGTTTGTAACATTTGAATCACTTCCGAACAATGCACGTGTATGGGTATACCAATCTAATCGCGAGTTTTCCAAGATTGAATCTGAGAAAATTAATGAAAGTTTAATGACATTTGTAAATACTTGGCAACGTCATGGTGAAGATTTGAACGCGTCCTTTAGGGTTAAATACAATCAATTTATTGTATTAGCAGTAGATGAGAATGTGAATGAGGCTTCCGGTTGTTCTATTGATTCATCCGTAAGAGCAATAAAGTTTCTTGAGGATGAGTTTAATTTAGACTTAATGAATAAATTAAATATTGCTTTCAGAATTGGAGAGAATATCAATACCGTTTCCATGATGGATTTTCAAAATTATTTAAAAGAAGGTAAGATCAATTCAGAAACAATCGTTTTTAATAATATGGTTCAATCCAAAGAAGAATTAAATTTAAATTGGGAAGTTCCTATTCATAAAAGCTGGCATAATCGATTTTTGAATCTAATAAAATCCTAAGTATAGAATGAAGCATTTTTTAGTCGCAACTTTTTTATTTAGTTTCTTAATCTCTTTTTCTCAACAAAAAGATCCATTGCAAACCGTTGATGTGGAAAGTCAGAAAAAATGGGTGGATAGTGTTTTAAACACGATGACATTGGATCAGAAAATAGGTCAATTGTTTATGGTTGCGGCCTATTCTAATAAGGATGAAAAGCATGAAAAACAGATTTTAGAATTAATTGAAAAGTATCACTTAGGATCACTAATCTTTTTTCAAGATTTACCCGTTAAACAGGCAGAGTTAACAAATAAATATCAAGCCAAATCTAAAATTCCGATGCTAATTGGAATAGACGGAGAATGGGGATTGAATATGCGTTTGAAAAAAACATTTCGATACCCTTGGAATATGACATTGGGAGCCGTTCAGGATAATAAATTAATAGAAGAATTTGGAAAGCAGGTTGGTGAGCATTGTAACAGATTAGGAATTCACATGAATTTTGCACCTGTTGTAGATGTGAATACCAATCCAAAAAACCCTATTATTGGCAATCGTTCTTTTGGTGAGAATCAGGAAAATGTTGCTCAAAAGTCTATTGCCTTTACCAAAGGTATGCAGAGCATGAATGTTGTGGCGAGTGCGAAGCATTTTCCGGGTCATGGAGATACAGCAGCGGATTCACATCATACCCTACCTTTATTAGATTTTAACAGAAAACGTTTGGATGAGGTAGAATTATACCCTTATAGAAAAATTATTGACGAAGGAATAGCCAGTATTATGGTGGCGCATTTAAGTATTCCAATTTTAGAGCCGCAAGAAGAAATTCCTTCTTCTTTATCTAAAAATGTTGTGACTGACTTACTTCAAGATGAATTAGGCTTTAAAGGATTAATTATTACAGACGCTCTAAATATGAAAGGTTCTGCAAATTTTGCATCTTCTGCAGATGTAAATCTGGGTGCCATACTTGCGGGGAATGACTTGTTAGACGTGCCCTTAGATGTACCTGGTACATTTAAAAGATTTCATAAAGCTTTAGAATCTGGAGAATTAACTTTAGAAAGATTAGAACATTCTGTTCGAAAAATTTTAAAAACGAAATATTGGGCGGGTTTACATAAGTATGAGCCTATTAAAATTGAAGGACTACTCAAAGATTTAAATACTTCAGAAAATGAAGTTTTATTTAGAGATTTGGTTGAAAGTTCAATGACTCTTTTAAAGAATGACGATGAAATTTTTCCAATTAGGAGTTTAGAAAAACAAAAAATAGCATACGTAAAATTAGGCGATAGTGATAATGCTACTTTTATAAAATATCTGAAGAAGTATACAAATGTTGATGTGGCTAAATCTGAAGATATTTCGAGTTTAATTGAAGGTCTAAAACCCTACGATCTTGTCATTGTAGGATATCATAAATCAAATGTAAATCCTTGGAAAAGTTTTAAGTTTAGTGAGAAAGAATTAGAATGGTTAGAAGAGATATCTAAAAATAATAAAGTTATTTTAGATGTTTTCGCAAGCCCTTATAGTTTGTTGCAAATAAAGGATTTTAGAAATATTGAAAGTGTTTTGTTGTCATATCAAAATAGTGAGGTGTCTCAGGAAATATCTGCACAGATGATTTTTGGCGCACTTTCGGCAAAAGGGAAAATACCCGTTTCAATAAAAAATGAGTTCAAAGAAGGTGATGGTTTATTTTCTTCAAATTTATTGCGTTTAGGTTATGCCATGCCTGAAAAGGTTGGAATGAATTCTGAAAAATTGAAAAGAATAGATTCTATTTTTAAATTAGTAATTGACGAAGAAATGGCTCCAGGAGGTCAAGTTTTAGTTGCTAGATTTGGGAAAGTACTATATCATAAAAATTTTGGCTTTCATACCTATTCAAAAAAAAAAGAGGTTGAATTAACGGATGTGTATGATTTGGCGTCACTCACTAAAATATTAGGTGGCTTGCCAATGATAATGAAAAGTTATGAAGATGACTTGTTTCAATTAGATTCAGAATTGGGCGAATTACTTCCTTATTTAAAAGGTTCAAATAAGGACAGTTTAACAATGAGAGAAGTGCTCTCTCACAATGCGCGCTTACAAGCCTGGATTCCTTATTATGTAGAAACTTTGGATAGTATTTCTAAAGATCCATTGGTTGAATTGTATAGCTCTGAAAAATCAAAAGATTATTCTATTCAAGTAAGCAAAGATTTATATTTAAGAAATTCATTTACTGACACCATTTATAAAAGAATTTATGAATCAGATTTAAGAGAGAAGTCGGGCTATAAGTACAGTGGATTGGTTTTTTACCTATTTAAAAGGTATCTAAAAGATACCTACGGAAAAGGAATGGATGAATTGAATAATGCAAATTTTTATGATCGATTGGGTGCTTCGACACTAGATTATAATCCAGTCAATAACATAGATTTGGATAGAATTGTTCCTTCTGAAGTTGATAATTACTTTAGACGAGATACACTTCATGGTTATGTACATGATATGGGAGCTGCTATGTTTAATGGAGTTAGCGGTAATGCTGGCTTGTTCGGTAATTCAATAGATGTTGCAAAAATGATGCAGATGTATTTGCAGAAAGGCTATTATGGTGGAGATCGTTTTTTAAGTCCTGAAACAATTGAGGTTTTTAATACACGTCATTTTTTAGATGAAGATGTTCGGCGAGGATTGGGTTTTGATAAACCGCAGTTAGATGATGAAAGTATGGCAACCTGTGGTTGTATGTCTGATAAAAGTTTTGGACATAGTGGATTTACCGGTACTTATGCTTGGGCGGATCCTAAAACACAACTGGTGTATGTATTTCTTTCAAACAGAGTATATCCTACCATGGATAATAATAAATTAGGTGAGGAAAATATAAGAACCGAAATTCAGCAATATATTGTGGATGCAATAGTTGAATAGCTTATTTGATTTTGCTGATAATTCTAGTACCTTGCCTTCAAATATCTTATAATTGAAATTGATTAATTCTATTCGACATTTTTTCGAACGCCATGGATTCGCTGTCTCTTCAAGATTTGCTGATAAACTAGGAATGCGAGCAACCAATGTGCGTTTGTTTTTTATTTACATTTCCTTTGTAACAGTGGGTTTATCATTTGCCTTGTACCTAACATTGGCATTTTTATTGAAATTAAAAGATATGATTTATACCAAAAGAAGTTCTGTTTTTGATTTGTAATATATGGATGTAAAAAAGAAACTTTATGCGGCAGTAGGGCTTTTATTTATTGTGCTATCAATAGGGGTTTCGGGGTATATGATTATCTCTGGAGATAATTTTATAGATGCCTTGTACATGACTGTAATTACGGTTTCTACTGTAGGTTTTGGGTTGATTCACCCGTTATCTATAGAGGCAAAAATTTTCACAATCGTTCTTATATTTTTAAGCGTATTCTTGTATGGATATGTTTTAAAAGTGATTTCAGAAAACATAGCAATTGGTACTTTTTTTAAAGAATTAAAACATAAAAACATGCAAAAGAAAATTGACAATTTAGTTGGGCATACAGTTGTTTGTGGGTATGGTAGAAATGGGCAGCAGGCTGTTACAAAATTGAAAAAGTTTAATCAAACATGTGTAGTTATAGAGCAAGGTGATGATAAACTTTTACAGTTAGAGCAGGAGGAAATTTTATATTTAAAAGGAGATGCTACTGATGATGATGTTTTAGAGGCATCGGGAATAGAGAAAGCAAAATGTTTAATTGTGGCTTTACCTTCAGACGCAGACAACTTATTTGTTGTTTTGTCTGCTAGGCAATTAAATAAAAAGATAACAATAATTAGTAGGGCATCCGAAGAGTCTACATATAAAAAATTAAAAATTGCGGGTGCAGATAATGTAATTATGCCGGACAAATTAGGTGGAGATCATATGGCATCATTAGTGGTAACACCAGATATTATAGAATTTGTTGATATGCTCTCAATGGAAGGAGAGTTGTCGGCTAACCTACAAGAAGTATTGGTAGATAATCTTCCATCGAGTTATCTTAAGAAATCAATTAGAGATTTAGACTTAAGAAAAAAAACGGGTTGTTCTGTTATTGGATTTAAAAATGGGAATAATGATTATATCGTTAATCCCGAAGCAGACATAACTCTTGATAAAGGTTCTAAATTAATTGTGCTTGGTAGACCTGAACAAGTAGAAAAATTAAAATCGCTGTATTAAGTATTTGTTAAAATATTTTGATGATACCTTAAAATTTTAGGATATTGCGAGCAATTACTAACGAAATTATAATTTCCATTTAAATATTATGTATAAAAAACTTTTTACGCTACTTTTTGCAGTAGCACCGACTCTTATTTTTGCTCAAGATAAAGGATTAGATGAAAAAATTAATGATTGGTTCATGCCAATTGCAACTGCATGGGAAGGGTTTGTATTAGCTACTGTGCCAATTGGGAGTTATAATATTCCATTTGTGGTAATTTTATTAGTGGCAGGAGCTTTGTTTTTTACAATTTACTTTAAGTTCCCCAACATTACTAAATTTCCTATGGCTATTAATACGGTCAGAGGAAAATATGATGAATTAGATCATCATGAGTCTGGTGACGACCATACAGGTATGTCAATTGATGGTGATGTTATTGGTACAATTAAAGATGAAAGTCAAGAAGGAGAAGTTTCGCATTTTCAAGCATTGGCAACAGCAGTTTCTGGAACCGTTGGTTTAGGAAATATTGCCGGTGTAGCTGTAGCAATCGCCTTAGGAGGTCCTGGAGCGACATTCTGGATGATTGTTTGTGGTTTGCTTGGAATGGCTACAAAATTTGTTGAATGTACATTAGGTGTAAAATACAGAGATGTAGATGCTGATGGAACGGTTCATGGAGGTCCAATGTATTATTTAAGCAAAGGATTAAAAGAACGTGGGTTCACTAGACTTGGAAAAGTTTTGGGAATTGTTTTTGCAGTATTATGTGTTGGAGCTTCTTTTGGTGGAGGTAATGCATTTCAATCTAATCAAGCAGCAGTGCAACTAAGTTCTTTAATGAATTTGGAAGGTGGTTCTACTGGGGTAATCATCGGTGTTATAATGGCAGTTTTAGTTGCAATTGTAATTATTGGAGGTATTAAAAGAATTGCAAAAATTACGGAGAAAATTGTTCCGTTTATGGCTGGAATTTATGTATTAGCTTCTTTAATAATTATTTTTGCTAATATAAATTACATAGGTGATGCTTTCGGATTGATTATGAATGGAGCATTTACTCCTATGGCGGGTCTTGGAGGCTTTGTTGGAGTGTTGATTGTTGGTTTTCAAAGAGCAGCATTTTCGAACGAAGCAGGTGCAGGTTCTGCGGCAATTGCGCATTCAGCAGTTAAAACTAAATATCCGGCATCTGAAGGAGTAGTTGCTTTATTAGAGCCATTTATTGATACTGTTGTAATTTGTACAATGACAGCATTGGTTATTATTTTCTTTAATATTAACGGAACGGATATGCAGAGTGTGTTTGCTTATGGAGGAGATGGAAATAGCAATGTAATTTTAAACGCTACCGGAGAAGCTATTGGAGGAGTTGATTTAACTTCTCAAGCTTTTGATTCTGTTATTCCTGGATTCTCATATATATTAACAATTGCAATTGTATTATTTGCGTTTTCGACGATGATTTCTTGGTCTTACTACGGATTACAATCTTGGAAGTATTTATTTGGTAAAGGAAAGAAAGCTGATATGACCTATAAGATCTTATTCTTGATATTTATAGTTATTGGGGCAGGAGCAACTTTAGATGCTGTTATTAAATTTTCAGATGCCATGATTTTAGCATTGGTATTCCCTAATATGATTGGACTGTTCTTCTTATTCCCTAAAGTTAGAGAAGAAATGGTTAAATATGTAGATGCTATCAAAGGTATGAAAGCATAAACCAATTCATTTTTATGAAAAAATTAAAATCCCATTTTTGGTATAATAAACGCCAACGAAATGGGATTTTCTTTTTGTTGTTATTAATCGTTGTTGTTCAATTTTTTTATTGGTTTTGGTTTCCTAATTATATAGGCTCTAAAACTTATGAAGTATCTCATTCGGATCAAGTAAATATTGAAAAGTTTCAGAAGGAATTAGATTCTTTAGAAAAGGAATCTATTGCAGCATCAAAGCCTAAAATTTTTCCATTCAATCCAAGTTTTATTACTGATTTTAAAGGATATCAATTAGGGATGTCAACCGATGAGATTGATCGCCTTTTGGCTTTTAGGGCTAAAGGAGAATACATAAATTCAACGGAGCAGTTTCAGGAAGTAACTAAAATTTCAGATAGTTTATTGGCAGAGATTTCTCCATATTTTAAATTTCCGGAATGGGTAAATAAGCAGAAATCACAAAAGAGGGATAGACCAAGTGTAACAAAGTATGAAGTTAACCTGCCAATTGTTAAGCAAGATTTGAATGTAGCAACAGAAGAAGATTTTATTAAAATTTATGGTATAGGGGAAACCTTATCTAGTAGAATTGTAAAATTCAGAAATTCTATAGGTGGGTTTATAAACGATGATCAACTTAGTGAAGTTTATGGTTTAAAACCTGAAGTAGTGTTGGAAGTTTTAAAAAAGTACACGGTACTTTCAAAACCAGTAATTGAGCCTCTAAACATTAATACGGCAACTTTTAAGGAAATATTGCGACTTCCATATATAGATTATGAATTGACCAAACTAATATTTGATTATAGAGATGAGGTTGCAGAAATTCAATCTTTGGATGAGTTGAAAAATATAGAGGGATTTCCTTTGGAGTTGTTCGATAGAATCGCCGTATATTTGGAAGCTAAATAAATGATGAAAATTGAAAATGAATAGCATGTATTTTACGGAAGAACATAATGTCTTTAGGCAAAGTTTTAAGAATTTCTTGCAGAAAGAGGTCGTTCCGCATATTGATAAATGGGAAAAAACAGGAACTATAGATAGGTTCATTTGGAAGAAGTTTGGAGAGATGGGCTATTTCGGTGTGAATTATCCAGAGGCTTATGGAGGGTTGAATTTAGATTTGTTTTATACTGTTATTTTTTTAGAAGAATTACAGAAGATTAACTCGGGTGGATTTGCTGCAGCAATGTGGGCCCATGTTTTTTTAGCAATGACTCATATTAGTAAGGAAGGGTCTGAAGAGATTAAGAGAAATTATTTGACTCCAAGTATAGAAGGAGATAAAATAGGATGTTTGTGTATTACTGAACCTTTTGCTGGATCTGATGTTTCAGGAATGAGAACGACCGCTGTAAAAGTTGATGACACCTACGTATTAAATGGATCAAAAACGTTTATTACTAATGGTGTGTATTCTGATTATTTAGTGGTTGCTGCAAAAACGAGTCCTGAGTTGAAAGGTAAAGGAATTAGTCTTTTTGTGGTGGATAGAAATACACCTGGTTTGTCTGCAACTAAATTAGATAAACTAGGGTGGAAAGCATCAGATACTGGAGAAATAGCATTTGATAATGTTGTAATCCCTGCAAGTAATTTATTAGGTGAAGAGGATAAAGGATTTCCTTATATAATGCAGCATTTTGCATTAGAGCGATTAGTAATGGGTGTAAACGGGCATGCGAGAGCAGAATTTGCCCTGGAGTACGCAGTAAATTACATGGAGGAAAGGCATGCCTTTGGACAATCATTAGATAAATTTCAAGCTTTGAGGCATTCGGTAGCAGAAATGGCTAGTGAAATAGAAATGAATAAAGAGTTTAATTATTCAATAACCAAAAGAATGGAGCTTGGGCAGTATGTCGTAAAAGAGGCAAGTATGTCTAAATTAAATTCGACAAAATTGGCAGATAAAGTAATCTATAATTGTTTGCAGATTTTAGGAGGATATGGATATATTGAAGATTATCCAATGGCTAGGATGCTGCGCGATAGCAGATTAGGTCCAATAGGTGGCGGTACTTCTGAAATATTAAAAGAGGTAATTGCAAAAATGATTATAGATAAAAAAGAGTATAAACCAGCAACGTAAATAATTTTATAAAATTTAATTGCTAGTTGTTAAATAGTTTTTATCTTTGCGCCACCCTAAAAAAATAGGAGAACTAAGAAAGGAGGAACCAAGTTATGTTGATAATACCAGTAAAAGACGGAGAGAACATAGATAGAGCGTTAAAACGTTTTAAGAGAAAATTTGACCGTACAAAGACAATGAAGAATTTGCGTAATAGAAAGCATTTCACAAAGCCTTCTGTAGAGAAAAGAGCGCAAAACATTAAAGCAGCTTATGTTCAGAGATTAAGAACACAAGAAGAGCAAGGATAATGTTTCTTTCATATAAAAATTAATCCGTTAGAATTTGTAAATTTGTTTTCTAACGGATTTTTTTATGCCTATAAAATCGTTTTTAGAATATTTATCATTCGAAAAAAAATATTCGACACACACTATAACCGCCTATAAAAACGATTTATCTTCCTTTCAGCAATTTTGCAATAAAGAGTTTGATAATTTAAACATTGTTGAAGTAAACTACTCCCAAGTAAGATCTTGGATTGTGAGTCTTGTGGATTCAGGCGTTTCGAACAGGTCTATTAATAGGAAGGTAAGTAGCCTAAAATCCTTTTATAAGTTTTTACAAAAGATTCAACAGGTTAAAGAAAACCCGATTGCAAAACATCAAGCTCTAAAAGTTGCTAAAAGAGTGCAGGTTCCGTTTTCTGAGAAGGAAATCAAAGAAGTTATTGCCTTGTTGAATTCGGGAAATGATTACAAGTCTGTTCGTGATCGATTAATTGTTGAGTTACTATATTCAACAGGAATGCGAAGAAACGAATTGATTCAGATTAAATTAAGTGATGTGGATTTGTCAAATGGCAATTTAAAAGTATTGGGTAAGAGAAATAAAGAACGATTTATTCCTTTATTAAAATCTGTTCAAAACTCTCTGCAAGAATATATATTGATAAGGTCGGAATTGAACCCTCCAATTGACTATCTTTTTTTTACAGATAAACAAAATAAATTGTATCCCACACTTGTTTATAGAATAATAAATGAGTATTTTAGTACGGTGTCAACGAAGGTTAAAAAAAGCCCTCACGTTCTTCGGCATTCTTTTGCAACTCATTTGTTAAATGAGGGTGCAGATTTAAATTCAGTGAAAGAACTGTTGGGGCACTCTAGTTTAGCTTCAACACAGGTATATACCCATAGTAGTTTGGGTACGTTAAAAGAAGTGTATAACCGAGCTCATCCTAGGAGCGCAAAAAAATGATTATTTATGAAGGTATTTGTTCAGTCAGTAAATTTTAATGCTGACAAAGATTTGGTAGAATTTGTAGAGAAGAAGGTTTCAACATTAGAAAAGTATTATGATAGAATTGTAGATGCAGAAGTGTTTTTAAAAGTACAGCAAACAAGTGAAAAAGAAAATAAAACAGTAGATGTTAAAATTAATGTGCCAGGTGACGATATAATCGTAAAAAAGGTTTGTAAAACATTTGAAGAAGGAATTTCTTTATGTACAGATACCCTTAAAAGGCAGTTAAACAAGCGTAAAGAAAAACAACGTGCACATCACGTGTAAAAAAAGTAAAAAAAAACGAAAAAAGTTTTGCGTAAAAAAGAAAACTTTATACCTTTGCAGTCCGTTAGAAATAGCGGGCTGTTTTTTTAGCAGAAAAAGCCGATGTAGCTCAGCTGGCTAGAGCAGCTGATTTGTAATCAGCAGGTCGTGGGTTCGAGTCCCTCCATCGGCTCTAAAATTAGAGATTAAGCTCCACAAAAAGGGCTTAATTTTTTTGAAAAGAAATTGAATATTGTATTCAATTTTGTTCTTTGAAAATAATGGTGAGATACTCAAGTGGCCAACGAGGGCAGACTGTAAATCTGCTGCGCAAGCTTCGAAGGTTCGAATCCTTCTCTCACCACAATATTTTAGTCAGAATCCTTTGGAGGATTGGATAAAAAAAAGCGAAAGTAGCTCAGTTGGTAGAGCGTCAGCCTTCCAAGCTGAATGTCGCCGGTTCGAACCCGGTCTTTCGCTCAAATTTTTTAGCCGGTGTAGCTCAGAGGTAGAGCGTTTCCTTGGTAAGGAAGAGGTCACGGGTTCAATTCCCGTCATTGGCTCAAATATGTAAAGTTTGAACACTAAATTATATATATAACTAAGAATTAAAAATTAATAATCATGGCAAAAGAACATTTTGACCGCTCCAAATCACACCTTAATATAGGTACTATTGGACACGTAGATCACGGTAAAACTACTTTAACTGCAGCGATTACTAAGGTATTAGCTGATAAAGGACTTTCTGAAGTAAGAGATTTCGATCAGATTGATAACGCTCCAGAAGAAAAAGAAAGAGGTATTACTATTAACACTTCTCACGTAGAGTATCAAACTGCTACTCGTCACTACGCACACGTTGACTGTCCAGGTCACGCCGATTACGTAAAGAACATGGTAACTGGTGCTGCTCAAATGGACGGTGCTATTTTAGTTGTTGCTGCTACTGATGGTCCAATGCCACAAACTAGAGAGCACATCTTATTAGGTCGCCAAGTAGGTATTCCTAGAATGGTTGTATTCATGAACAAAGTGGATATGGTTGATGATGAGGAATTATTAGAATTGGTTGAAATGGAAGTTAGAGAATTATTAGACTTCTATGAGTATGATGGTGATAACACACCGGTAATTGCTGGATCTGCATTAGGTGGATTGAATGCTGAGCCAAAGTGGGTTGATACTATTATGGAATTAATGGATGCTGTTGATTCTTGGATTGAATTACCAACTCGTGAAGTTGATAAAGATTTCTTAATGCCAATCGAGGACGTATTTACTATTACTGGTCGTGGAACTGTTGCTACAGGTCGTATCGAAACAGGAGTTGCTAATACAGGAGACGCAGTAGATATCATTGGTATGGGTGCTGAGAAATTGGCTTCTACTATTACAGGTGTTGAAATGTTCCGTAAGATCCTTGATAGAGGTGAAGCAGGAGATAACGTAGGTATCTTATTAAGAGGAATTGAAAAGTCTGATATCAAAAGAGGAATGGTAATCTGTAAGCCAGGTTCTGTAACTCCACATGCTAAATTTAAAGCTGAGGTATACGTACTTAAGAAAGAAGAAGGTGGTCGTCACACACCATTCCATAACAACTACCGTCCACAGTTCTACGTAAGAACTACAGATGTAACAGGTACTATTAACTTGCCTGATGGAGTTGAAATGGTAATGCCAGGTGATAACTTAACGATAACTGTTGAATTACACCAACCAATTGCAATGAACATAGGTTTACGTTTTGCAATACGTGAAGGTGGAAGAACAGTAGGTGCTGGTCAGGTTACAGAAATTCTTTAATTAACCACACCCTATTAAAAGTTATGAAAGCTGCTTCTCTAATTTAGAGAAAGCAGCTTCCATTTACGGGTGTAGCTCAGTTGGTAGAGCACTGGTCTCCAAAACCAGGTGTCGGGAGTTCGAGCCTCTCCGCCCGTGCAAAATATAGAATACGAATATGAAATTTATTAAATATATTAAAGACTCTTATGAAGAGTTAAGTACAAAAATGACTTGGATTCCATTTTCGGAAGCTCAAAAGTCAACAGTAGTAGTTGCGATTTTTACTATAATTTTTGCATTGGCTGTGTTTGTAGTAGATAAAGCATTTCAATCGGTTCTTGGCGAGTATTTTAAACTATTTTAATTCGATAAATTGTTATGGCTGATTCTGTTAAGAAATGGTATGTAGTGAGAGCTATTGGTGGGCAAGAAAATAAAGTTAAAAACTATATCGAAAATGAAATCACTCGTTTGAATATTGGTGATTACATCGATCAAGTTCTTGTTCCAACAGAAAAGGTTATTCAAGTGCGTGATGGAAAGAAAATAAACAAAGAAAGAGTTTATTTTCCTGGTTACATCATGATTCAAGCAAATTTGAGTGGAGAGATTCCTCATATTGTGAAGGCGGTTCCAGGAGTAATTGGATTTTTAGGTGAAGTTAAAGGAGGAGATCCTGTGCCGTTAAGAAGATCTGAAGTAAATAGAATGCTAGGTAAAGTTGATGAACTAGCGATTCAAAATGAAAATGTAGCGATTCCTTATATGGTTGGTGAAACGGTAAAAGTTGTTGATGGTCCTTTTAATGGATTCGACGGTTCTATCGAGAAGATAAATGAAGAGAAGAGGAAATTAGAAGTAATGGTAAAGATTTTCGGAAGAAAAACACCATTGGAACTAAGTTACATGCAAGTAGAAAAAATTTCATAATTGTTACATTAATATTTATTGATATTTCGTTTTAGCTTCCAACAAAATTGAAATATCTAACCTAATTAAGTTAAAAGATGGCAAAAGAAATAAGCAAGGTTGTAAAATTACAAGTGCGTGGAGGAGCTGCAAACCCTTCACCACCAGTTGGACCAGCTTTAGGTGCTGCCGGAGTTAACATTATGGAGTTCTGTAAGCAATTTAATGCTAGAACTCAAGACAAACAAGGGAAAGTTTTACCAGTAGCAATTACTGTGTATAAAGACAAGTCTTTTGATTTTGTTGTGAAAACTCCACCAGCTGCAGTGCAAATTTTAGAAGCAGCAAAGATTAAAAAAGGTTCAGGAGAACCAAATAGAAACAAAGTAGCTACCGTTACTTGGGATCAATTAAAAGTTATAGCAGAAGACAAAATGCCTGATTTGAATGCATTTACTGTTGAATCAGCTATGCTAATGATGGCAGGTACTGCTAGATCTATGGGTATCAAGGTGAAAGGAACAGCTCCAGTTAAACTTTAAAAATTTTTAAGAAATGGCAAAATTAACTAAAAATCAAAAAGAGGCTGTAGCTAAAGTGGATAGATCACAATCGTTAAACGTGAGTGATGCATCTGCATTGATTAAAGAAATTACGAATGTGAAATTTGACGCATCGGTTGATTTAGCAATTCGTTTGGGTGTAGATCCACGTAAAGCTAATCAAATGGTTAGAGGGGTTGTAACATTACCTCACGGAACTGGAAAAGATGTAAAAGTATTGGCATTGGTAACACCAGATAAAGAAGCAGATGCTAAAGAAGCAGGGGCTGATTATGTTGGTTTAGATGAGTACCTTCAAAAGATTAAAGGAGGTTGGACAGATGTTGACGTAATTATCACTATGCCAAGTGTAATGGGTAAATTAGGACCTTTAGGACGTGTTTTAGGACCGAGAGGATTAATGCCTAACCCAAAGACTGGTACAGTAACAATGGATGTTGCAAAAGCGGTTAAAGATGTAAAGGCTGGTAAGATTGACTTTAAAGTTGATAAAACTGGAATTGTACATGCTGCGATTGGAAAATCATCTTTCGACACTGATAAACTTGCAGAAAATGCAAATGAGTTAATTCAAACGATTATTAAATTGAAGCCAACAGCATCAAAAGGAACTTATATTAAGAGCATTTACATGTCTTCTACTATGAGCCCTTCAGTTGCTATTGATATTAAATCAGTTTCGTAAATTTTATATTATGACAAGAGAAGAAAAATCACAAGTAATAGAAGATTTAACAACTCAATTAGCTGATGGAAATATCATTTATTTGGCTGATATTTCAGGATTGGATGCATTGAGTACTTCTAACTTACGTCGCGCTTGTTTTAAAGCAGATGTAAAATTAGCAGTTGTTAAAAATACATTGCTGTCAAAAGCGATGGAAAAATCTGATAAAGAATTTGGTGAATTACCTGAAACATTAAAAGGTAATACATCTATTATGATTGCTGAAGTTGGTAATGCACCGGCTAAAGTAATTAAAGAGTTCCGTAAGAATTCTGACAAACCTATCTTAAAAGGAGCGTATGTTGAAGAAGCAATCTATGTTGGAGATGACCAATTAGATGCACTTGTAAGCATTAAGTCTAAAGAAGAGGTAATTGGAGAAATTATTGGAATCTTACAATCACCAGCGAAGAATGTTATTTCTGCATTAAAATCAGGAGGAACGACATTGTCTGGAATTGTTAAGACATTATCAGAAAAAGAATAAGCACTAAATATAATACTAAATACAAATTTTTAAAACAAAAGAAAATGGCAGAATTAAAAGATTTCGCAGAACAATTAGTTAACTTAACAGTAAAAGAAGTTAATGAATTAGCAGCTATTTTAAAAGATGAATATGGAATTGAGCCAGCAGCAGCTGCAGTAGCAGTAGCAGGTCCAGCAGCAGGTGGAGCAGATGCAGCAGATGAGCAAACTGAATTCGATGTTATCTTAAAAGCAGCAGGAGCTTCTAAATTAGCAGTTGTAAAATTAGTTAAAGAATTAACTGGTTTAGGATTGAAAGAAGCTAAAGGAATTGTTGATAGCGCACCAGCGCCAATCAAAGAAGGTATCTCTAAAGACGAGGCTGAAGGTCTTGTAAAATCTTTAGAAGAGGCTGGAGCTGAGGTAGAGCTTAAGTAAGCATCTCCTTTTTACACAAATAAAGGTTTAGGTCTTTGGGTAACCAAATAGACCTAAACCATTTTGCGTATATATTCGTTCTTATATTTTTAACTGACTTTTAATTAAAAAATGTGTCCATTGGCAACGAAAATTAATACCGAAAGAATTAACTTCTCATCAGCAAAATTGACTACTGAATATCCAGATTTTTTAGATATTCAGATAAAATCTTTCCAAGATTTCTTTCAATTAAAAACAAAAGCTGACGAAAGAAGTGCCGAAGGTTTATATAAAACTTTCACCGACAACTTCCCAATCACTGATACTAGAAATCAATTCGTTTTAGAATTTCTAGACTACTTTGTAGATCCTCCAAGATATTCCATTAGAGAATGTATAGAAAGAGGATTAACTCATAGTGTGCCTTTAAAAGCACGTCTTAAATTGTATTGTACTGATCCAGAGCATGAGGATTTTGAAACAATTGTACAAGATGTTTATTTAGGAACCATTCCATATATGACTGAAAGTGGAACTTTCGTTATTAATGGAGCAGAACGTGTAGTAGTTTCTCAATTACACCGTTCTCCAGGGGTATTCTTCGGACAATCGTTCCACGCAAACGGAACTAAATTATATTCAGCAAGGGTAATTCCTTTTAAAGGTTCTTGGATAGAGTTTGCAACAGATATCAATCAAGTAATGTATGCTTATATTGATAGAAAGAAAAAATTACCAGTTACGACACTTTTCCGTGCTATCGGTTTCGAAAGAGATAAAGATATCTTAGAGATTTTTGATTTAGCAGAGGAAGTAAAAGTTTCTAAAAGCGGTTTAAAAAGAGTTTTAGGACGTAAAACAGCTGCGCGTATATTAAAAACATGGTTCGAGGATTTCGTTGATGAAGATACTGGAGAGGTAGTATCTATTGAACGTAACGAAATTGTATTTGACCGTGATACTATTTTAGAAAAAGAACATATAGACGAAATTGTAGAATCAGGTTCAAAGACTATTCTTTTGCATAAAGAGGATAATCAGATGGCTGATTATGCAATTATTCATAATACGTTACAAAAAGATCCAACAAACTCTGAAAAAGAGGCTGTTGAACATATTTATAGACAATTACGTAATGCTGAGCCGCCAGATTATGAGACGGCAAAAGGTATTATTGATAAATTATTCTTCTCAGAACAACGTTACAACTTAGGTGAAGTAGGTCGTTTTAGAATGAATAAAAAATTAGAACTTAATGTTGATATGGACATTAAAGTTTTAACAAAAGAAGACATTATTACCATCATCAAGAACTTAATTAACTTGGTGAACTCTAAAGCTGAAGTTGATGATATTGATCACTTATCTAACCGTCGTGTACGTACAGTTGGTGAACAATTAGCTTCTCAGTTTGGAGTAGGACTTTCTCGTATGGCACGTACTATTCGTGAGCGTATGAACGTTCGTGATAATGAGGTGTTTACTCCAATTGATTTGATTAATGCAAAGACCTTGTCTTCTGTAATTAATTCATTTTTTGGTACAAACCAATTATCTCAGTTTATGGATCAAACAAATCCATTGGCAGAGATTACACACAAACGTCGTTTATCAGCATTAGGACCTGGAGGTTTATCTAGAGAAAGAGCAGGATTCGAGGTTCGTGATGTTCACTATACTCATTATGGTCGTTTATGTCCAATTGAAACTCCTGAGGGACCAAACATTGGTTTGATTTCTTCTTTAGCTGTATTTGCTAAAGTAAATAACTTAGGATTTATTGAGACGGCTTATAGAAAGGTTGAAGATGGAGTTGTAAATACTACAGATGAACCAATCTATTTATCAGCAGAGGAAGAAGAAGGAATGAAGTTTGCCCAGTCAAACTTACCTTTAGATGCTGAAGGTAAATTTGAAGCTGATAGAGTAATTACGCGTGTTGAGGCGGATTATCCAGTAGTTGAGCCAACTGAGGTGAACTTTATGGATGTTGCACCAAACCAAATTGCATCTATATCTGCATCGCTAATTCCATTCTTGGAGCATGATGATGCGAACCGTGCATTGATGGGATCGAACATGATGCGTCAAGCAGTTCCATTATTACGTCCAGAGTCTCCAATTGTAGGTACTGGTTTAGAGCGTAGAGTTGCAAAAGATTCTCGTATCTTAATCAATGCTGAAGGAGCAGGGGTTGTAGAATATGTAGATTCTCAAATCATTACTATCAAATATGATAGAACTGATGAAGAGCGTAAAGTAAGTTTTGATGTGGATGAGAAAACATACAAACTTATTAAGTTTAGAAAGACGAATCAAGGAACATCAATTAACTTAAAGCCAATTGTTAAGAAAGGTGATAGAGTTGAAGAAGGACAAGTTCTTTGTGAAGGATATGCTACTCAAAAAGGTGAATTAGCCTTAGGTAGAAATATGAAAGTGGCCTTTATGCCTTGGAAAGGGTATAACTTTGAGGATGCGATTGTAATTTCTGAAAAAGTAGTAAAAGAAGATATCTTTACATCTATTCATATTGATGAGTATTCATTAGATGTGAGAGATACAAAATTAGGAGCAGAGGAATTGACAAACGATATTCCAAACGTTTCTGAGGAGGCAACCAAAGACTTAGACGAGAATGGAATGATTCGAATCGGAGCGGAGGTAAATCCTGGAGATATTTTAATTGGTAAGATTACACCAAAAGGTGAGTCTGATCCAACACCAGAGGAAAAATTATTAAGAGCCATCTTTGGTGATAAAGCGGGTGATGTAAAAGATGCTTCATTAAAGGCATCTCCATCATTAAGCGGTGTTGTTATCGATAAAAAATTGTTTAAAAGAGCAGTTAAAGATAAGACAAAGAGAGCTAGAGATAAGGAAGATATCGCTCGTTTAGAAGCGGAGTTCACGGTGAAGTTTGATGAGTTGAAAGCTCAATTAGTTGATAAGTTATTTGCATTGGTAAATGGAAAAACTTCTCAAGGAGTGAAAAATGATTTGGGTGAAGAAGTATTACCAAAAGGTAAGAAATACACTCAAAAAATGTTAAACTCTGTTGAAGATTATGCACATTTAACTAGAGGTTCTTGGACAACTGATAAGGACTTAAATGGACATGTTGCTGAATTAATTCACAACTATAAAATTAAATTAAACGATCTTCAAGGATCATTACGTCGTGAGAAATTTACGATCTCTGTAGGAGATGAATTACCTGCAGGAATTGTAAAATTAGCGAAGGTTTATATTGCTAAAAAGCGTAAACTTAAAGTAGGTGATAAAATGGCGGGTCGTCACGGTAACAAAGGTATTGTTGCACGTATCGTTCGTCAAGAGGATATGCCATTCTTAGAAGATGGAACACCAGTAGATATCGTATTAAATCCACTTGGGGTACCTTCTCGTATGAATATTGGGCAGATTTATGAAACAGTTCTTGGATGGGCTGGAGAGAAATTAGATACCAAGTATGCTACTCCTATTTTTGACGGTGCAAATATTGATGAAATCAATGCATTAACTGATGAGGCAGGAGTACCAAGATATGGTCATACTTACTTGTATGATGGTGGAACTGGAGAGCGTTTTGATCAACCTGCAACGGTTGGTATCATTTATATGATTAAATTAGGTCATATGATTGATGATAAAATGCACGCACGTTCTATTGGACCATACTCATTAATTACGCAGCAACCATTAGGTGGTAAAGCGCAATTTGGAGGTCAGCGTTTTGGAGAGATGGAAGTTTGGGCATTAGAGGCTTATGGAGCATCTAGTATCTTAAGAGAAATCTTAACAGTTAAATCGGATGATGTTTTAGGTAGAGCAAAAACTTACGAGGCAATCGTAAAAGGAGATACTATGCCTGAACCAGGTTTACCAGAATCATTTAACGTATTAATGCACGAACTGAAAGGTTTAGGCTTAGACGTTAGATTAGAGGAATAATAAAAACTTGTAGTTAGGAGTTTTAAAACTCCTAACTACTTTATTTAATTTTTACATAAAATTCGAAACCATTATCATGGCAAAAAGAAACGATAAATACACTGTAAAAAAATTCAATAAAATATCAATTGGTTTAGCATCACCTGAGAAAATTTTAGGAGACTCTAAAGGTGAAGTGTTAAAACCAGAAACCATTAATTACCGTACACATAAACCTGAAAGAGATGGATTGTTTTGTGAGCGAATTTTTGGCCCAATAAAAGATTTCGAATGTGCTTGTGGTAAGTACAAGAGAATTCGTTACCGCGGTATCGTTTGTGATCGTTGTGGTGTTGAAGTAACAGAAAAGAAAGTACGTAGAGATAGAGTTGGACACATTAACTTGGTAGTCCCTGTTGCTCATATTTGGTACTTTAGATCATTACCTAACAAAATGGGATACCTTTTAGGTTTGCCATCTAAAAAGTTAGATATGATTATTTACTACGAACGTTACGTGGTAATTCAACCTGCAGGTGCAAAAAATGCTGAAGGAGAACCATTGCAGAAAATGGACTTCTTAACAGAAGAAGAATATTTAGATATTCAGGAATCTTTCCCAATCGAGAATCAATATTTAGACGATAATGATCCGGAAAAATTCATCGCTAAGATGGGTGCTGAATGTTTAATTGATTTATTAGCTCGTATCGATTTAGATGCGTTGTCTTATGAATTACGTCATAAAGCAAACACAGAAACTTCTAAACAACGTAAAACAGAGGCTTTAAAGCGTTTGAATGTTGTTGAAGCATTCCGTGATTCAAATAAAAATAGAGAGAATAAACCAGAGTGGATGATTATGAAGGCGGTTCCTGTAATTCCACCAGAATTACGTCCGTTAGTGCCACTAGATGGAGGTCGTTTTGCAACGTCTGATTTAAATGATTTATATAGAAGGGTAATTATCCGTAACAATCGTTTAAAGCGTTTAGTTGAAATTAAAGCTCCTGAGGTAATTCTTAGAAATGAGAAGCGTATGTTACAAGAATCTGTAGATTCATTGTTTGATAACACACGTAAATCATCAGCAGTAAAAACAGAATCTAACAGACCTTTAAAATCTTTATCAGATTCATTAAAAGGTAAACAAGGACGTTTCCGTCAAAACTTGTTAGGTAAGCGTGTTGATTATTCTGCGCGTTCCGTAATTGTTGTTGGACCAACATTAAAATTATACGAATGTGGATTGCCAAAAGGAATGGCAGCAGAATTATACAAGCCTTTCATTATCCGTAAATTGATTGAGAGAGGAATTGTTAAGACTGTAAAATCGGCAAAGAAAATTATAGACAAAAGAGAACCAGTTGTTTGGGATATCTTAGAGAATGTATTGAAAGGACACCCAGTATTACTGAATCGTGCCCCTACGTTACACCGTCTAGGTATCCAAGCGTTCCAGCCAAAATTAATTGAAGGAAAAGCAATTCAATTACACCCATTAGTATGTACGGCCTTTAATGCCGATTTTGATGGGGATCAAATGGCGGTTCACTTACCATTGGGACCAGAAGCAATATTAGAGGCACAGTTGTTATTATTAGCATCTCACTCTGTATTGAATCCAGCCAATGGTGCACCAATTACTGTACCTTCTCAGGATATGGTACTTGGGTTATATTATATGACTAAAGAAAGGTTATCTACTCCAGACTTTAAAGTGAAAGGAGAAGGGTTAACTTTCTATTCGCCAGAAGAGGTTACGATTGCTTTCAATGAAAAGCGCGTTGATTTGAATGCATCAATTACGGTTAGAACGTTTGATGTAGATGAAAATGGTGAGCAGGTTAAGAAATTAATCAAAACTACTGTAGGTAGAGTTTTATTTAACGAAGTTGTTCCTAAAGAAGCAGGATATATTAATGAAGTCTTAACTAAAAAATCTTTAAGAGATATTATTGGTGAGATTCTAAAAGTAACTAGTATTCCAGCAATTGGAAGTTTCTTAGATGAAATTAAAGATATGGGATACAAATTTGCATTCCAAGGAGGTCTTTCATTTAGTTTAGGTGATATTATTATTCCAGCTGAAAAAACAAAGATGATTTCTGATGCCAATGAGCAGGTTGATTCTATTAGAAACAACTATAACATGGGTATGCTTACAAACAAGGAACGTTACAACCAAGTTATTGATATTTGGGGTTCTGCAAACAACCGTTTGACAGAATTATCTATGAAACGTTTACGTGAAGATCAACAAGGATTTAACTCAGTATTTATGATGTTAGATTCTGGAGCAAGGGGATCTAAAGAGCAAATTCGTCAGTTAACTGGTATGCGTGGATTAATGGCAAAGCCTAAAAAATCTACTGCAGGTGGTGGTGAAATTATTGAAAATCCGATTCTTTCTAACTTTAAAGAAGGTCTTTCAATTCTTGAATACTTTATCTCTACGCACGGTGCGCGTAAGGGACTTGCAGATACTGCCTTGAAAACGGCAGATGCGGGTTACTTAACACGTCGTTTGGTTGATGTTTCGCAAGATGTAATTGTAAATGAAGTTGATTGTGGTACGTTAAGAGGTTTAGAGATTGCTCCTTTAAAGAAAAATGAGGAAGTAGTTGAAAAATTAAGTGAGCGTATTGTTGGACGTGTTTCTTTACATGATGTAGTTGATCCTTTAACTAGTGAGAAATATGTTTCTGCTGGTGAAGAAATTACCGAGTTAATTGCGGAGAGCATTGAGGCATCACCAATAGATACTGTTGAAGTTCGTTCAGCATTAACATGTGAGGCTAAACGTGGTATCTGTGCAAAATGTTACGGACATAGTTTATCAACAAGAAAAATGGTTCAAAAAGGTGAGGCTGTTGGTGTTATCGCTGCACAATCAATTGGAGAACCTGGTACTCAGTTAACATTAAGAACGTTCCACGTTGGTGGTGTTGCTGGGAACATTTCTGAAGATAATAAGTTAGAAAGTAAATTTGACGGTAATATAACTATTGAAGACTTAAGAACTGTAAAAGGTGATGATGGTCAAGGTAATGAAGTTGACATTGTAATCTCTAGAACATCAGAAATTAAGATAACTGATAAGAAAACTGGAATTAACCTAAGTACTCAGAACATTCCTTATGGTTCATTTATCTTTATTAAAGATAAAAAGACAATCAAGAAAGGTGATGTTATTTGTCAGTGGGATCCATTTAACGGTGTAATTGTTTCTGAATTTGCAGGAAAAGTTATTTACGAAAACTTAGAGAAGGATGTAAATTATTCTGTAGAGATTGATGAGCAAACTGGATTCCAAGAAAAAGTAATTACTGAATCTAAGAATAAGAAAGTAATACCAACAATTTTAATTGAAGGTAAAGATGGAGAGGTTTTAAGATCTTATAGTTTACCTGTAGGTGCACACTTAATCGTAAATGATGGTGATGCTATTCAAACAGGTCAAACGTTAGTTAAAATCCCTCGTAAGTCTGGTAAAGCAGGAGATATTACAGGAGGTTTACCACGTGTTACGGAGTTATTCGAAGCACGTAACCCATCTAACCCAGCAGTAGTTTCTGCAATTGATGGTGTGGTTTCTTTCGGTAAGATTAAGAGAGGTAATAGAGAGATTATTATCGAATCTAAATACGGAGATATCAAGAAATACTTGGTGAAATTGTCGAATCAAATTTTAGTTCAAGAGAACGATTTTGTGAAAGCAGGTATGCCATTATCTGATGGTGCAACGACTCCAGCGGATATCTTAAGTATATTAGGCCCAACAGCGGTTCAAGAATTCTTAGTAAATGAGATTCAAGAAGTGTACCGTTTACAAGGGGTAAAAATTAACGATAAGCACTTTGAGGTAGTCGTACGTCAAATGATGCGTAAAGTTAAGATTATCGATTCTGGAGATACGTTATTCTTAGAAAATGACTTAGTTCATAAAAATGATTTCATTACTGATAATGATAAGATTTATGGAATGAAAGTTGTTGAAGAAGCTGGAGATTCTGAAAACTTAAAAGCAGGGCAAATTATTTCGCCACGTGATTTAAGAGATGAAAATTCACTTTTAAAGAGAGAAGACAAGGCTTTAGTTGTTGCGCGTGATGCACAACCTGCTACTGCTGAGCAAATATTACAGGGAATTACAAGAGCATCGTTACAAACGAAATCGTTTATTTCTGCTGCTTCGTTCCAAGAAACTACGAAAGTGTTAAATGAGGCTGCCGTTAATGGTAAGATCGATACTTTAGAAGGATTAAAGGAGAATGTAATTGTTGGTAAGCGTATTCCTGCAGGAACAGGATTAAGAGAATATGATAAACTTATCGTTGGCTCAAAAGAGGAAATGGAAAGTTCTAATTTTTAATCCATGGCAGATCAAAAACCACAAAAAGACGGTAAATTAAATATTGAATTGGATGAGAAAGTTGCTGAAGGAACGTATTCGAACCTAGCAATTATCAATCATTCTGTATCAGAATTTATCGTAGATTTTATCAATATAATGCCCGGTACACCTAAAGCAAAAGTGAAGTCAAGAATGATCTTAACTCCACAACATGCAAAAAGGTTGGCAAAAGCATTAGCTGATAATGTTAAAAGGTTTGAGAAAGCCCATGGCGAAATTAAAGATTATGAGCAACCTCCAATTCCAATTAATTTTGGACCGACAGGTGAAGCATAAATTAAAAAGCACCAATCGAAAGATTGGTGCTTTTTTTATTACTTAAATTTATGTTCTGTTTATTACTTAACTTTGTAATAACTAAAAGATAAATTGAAATTTTTTATGGAAGAAAGAATCCAATCATACGAAGAGTTTTATAAGTTTTATTTAAAGCAGCACAGTAATACTGTTTGTAGATTCTTACATGTTCTAGGTACCACAATAGTATTAGCGCTAACATTAACTGCAATATATCACGGAGAACCTAAATTGTTAATTTTGGTGCCGTTAGCAGGTTATGGTTTTGCCTGGGTTGGTCATTTTTTCTTTGAGCAAAATCAACCAGCAACTTTTAAGTACCCATTATGGAGTTTAAAGTCAGATTTTAAAATGTACTTCGATATTTTATCGGGTAAAATAGCCTTAAATAACTCTAAAGATCATTTAGTCTAAGAAAGCATCATAATTTTCTATTGCCTGAATAATCATTTCAACGGCATCAACATAAAATTCTTGATTTATGGTCTCGAAGGTGTCTGTGTGCTTATGATAATCTTTATGGTCTTCTACACCAAAGTAAATAAATGGAATACCTGCTCTATGAAAAATTCTATGATCAGAAGAATTTGTCCAATCATCTAAGTCATCATTATTCGGATCGTCATGTCCATATTTAAGTACTAAGTGTGTATTTAGATCGTCTAATGGTTTTTTTAGTTTTGGGTAATGATAAAGCCCAGATGCGTAAATTGTTGAATCGCTATGCGCAATCATATCCATATTTATATTCATGGCTATTTTGGCAGTATCCATTGGAAAATTCTTTAATAAATAGTCCGCTCCTAAAGAACCGATTTCTTCTGCATCAACTGCAGCAAACACCAAGGAGTGCTTCATTTGTTTATTTTTAAAATATTCGACCATTGCAAGCAATGCGGCAGTTCCTGATGCATCATCATCTGCACCGTTATATATTTTATCGTTTCTTATACCTAGGTGGTCTAAATGACCTGTAATAACAATTGTCTTATCCGTTTTACCTTTTAAATAGGCTGCAACATTTCCTCCAATAACAGTTGTGTCTGGCACATTACTAAAATCTTCATTTGGGTTTGCAATTGGATATATTCGTTGTCTTCTTTTACCTTTAAAAGTATAAGGATATTCTTGTATGTAATTATTTTCAAAAGCGGGTATAGCACCTAATTTTTCAAATTCTTTAGCTAAGTAAATTTGAGTTTTCTTATTGCCTTCAGTTCCAAAAAAACGACCTTCAGTAGAATCGTGGGCAATGGCTTTTAAATTAAGAAGTAATTTTTCAGAATTAATTGAAATTGTATTTTTTTGATTTTGACAAGAAATTAAAAAACTTAGAATAAAAAGTGATAGTATGTATTTCATGATTAATGTTTATGGTTTTCGTTAGTGCATTCATATTTTTTCTTAAACAAATTTCCAATTCGTCGAAAAATTGAAGGTTTTTCATATGAAGTAATTACGACTTCGCCTATTAAGAAATTGGAATCAGTCATTACTTCATTTATTGTTATATGATTAGTATTTAACATAATTTTCTGTTTGATTACCTCAAATCCGATAAAAGAAACAGTTATAATTTCATTTAATTTGACTTCTGAACGATTTAATATTAATTCAAAGTTTCCATGCCAGTCAGTCGTGGCACCTTTTTTTATTCTATCGATTGAAATATTGGCACCTGGTAGTGGTCCATTCAAACCTTTAATATTACCTGAGATAACAATGGAATCGTTAAGAATTAAATTTTCAGTTGAATTTTTTGTTTCATTAAATTCAATTTGATTTTCATTCTTTTGGGAAAATATTGGAGAGTTTAAAGTCAAAAATGTTGGAATACTTAAAAGTAACGCCAGTCTTCCAAACTTCGGTTTTTCACGTATACTGAGTTTTTGATTTATTTGATTTTGGTTAAATCTACCGCAAATTTCGGAATTAGATTTCACGAGTAAGCCTAACTCCTGTTTAGTAGTAAATCGAAAATCGAAAACTTCCTTTTTACAAGAAGCGCAATACCTTCCTCTTTCGGTTGTGGACATCTCATTCCATTTTTCATGGCAGGGCTTAGGTATTTCAATTTTGAATTGCATCGAAAAATAAAGGTACAAAAAAACCCGCTTATAAGCGGGTTTCAATTATTTATAGTCTAGATTATTTAATCAATTCGTAACTACGTTTAATAAAGTTGGTCAACTCTTCACCATGTAATAGGTTTTGAGACAACTTGGCTAAATCAAACGTTTGCTTAATTAAACGTTCTTGTTTTTTAGCGGTTTTAGTGTTCAGAATCTCACCAACTAAATCGCTGTTTGTATTTACAACTAAGTTGTACATGTCTGGGAAGTTACCCATACCCATCATACCGCCTCCACCAGTTGCTTGCATCTCTTTCATTCTACGCATAAATTCTGGTTGCGTAATTATAAAAGGATTGGCGGAAGAGTCCATCGCTTCTAATTGTACAGTATACGTTTCTTTTGGAATTGATCCTTCTAGTACTTCCTTTAATTTAGTTTGCTCATCTTCACTTAATTTTGAGATTTTGTTGTCATCCTTTTTTATAAGGTTGTCAATGTGATCTCCGTCTACACGCACAAACGAAATATTCTCTTTACTAGTTTCTAACTTCTGAATTAAATGAGAAACAATTGGAGAGTCTAATAATAATACTTCATATCCCTTTGCTTTTGCATCTTCAATATAGCTGTGTTGTGCCTTTGCGTCAGAGGCATATAAAACAATCGTTTTACCGTCTTTATCAGTCTGTGCATCTTTGATTTTTTCAACTAATTCATTCCAGATAAAATGCTCACCTCCAACAGTTGGATATAGTGCAAATTTGTCTGCTTTTTCAAAAAATTTATCTTCAGATAACATTCCGTATTCAATAATGATTTTAATATCATTCCATTTTTCTTCGAATGCTTTTCTGTCATTTTTGAACAAGCTTGCTAGTTTGTCAGCCACCTTACGTGTAATGTAGCTAGAGATCTTCTTCACAGCGCCATCGGCTTGTAAATAACTTCTAGATACATTTAACGGAATGTCCGGTGAATCAATTACCCCACGTAACATTTGTAAGAAATCAGGCACGATTCCCTCTACATTATCCGTTACAAATACTTGGTTTTGGTATAATTGAATTTTATCTTTTTGAGGATCCATGTTCTGCGTTAACTTAGGGAAGTATAAAATTCCTGTTAAGTTAAATGGATAATCTACATTTAAGTGAATATTAAATAAAGGCTCTTCAAACTGCATTGGATACAATTCTCTGTAGAAAGATTTGTAATCTTCTTCCTCTAATTCACTAGGTTGTTTTGTCCAAGCCGGATTTGGATTATTGATAATTGAATCAACAGTAATTTGTCTATGTGGTTCAGTCGTTTCTTTACCATCTTTGTCCGTTGTAGTTTCTGGAGTATGCGAAGGATCATTTACTTCTTTTGTTCCAAACTTAATCGGAATAGGCATAAACTTGTTGTACTTAGAAAGTAATCCTCCAATTTTAGCCTCATCTAAAAACTCCTCAGAATCTTCAGCAATATGTAAAACAATTTCTGTTCCTCTTTCCGTTCTGTCGGTTTCCTCTAATGTATATTGTGGACTTCCGTCACACTCCCAACGAACAGCTTTTGAGTCCTCTTTGTACGATTTTGTATAAATCTCAACCTTCTCAGCGACCATAAAAGCAGAGTAGAATCCAAGACCAAAATGCCCAATAATTCCACTATCAGGAACTTTGTCCTTGTATTTTTCTACAAACTCTTCTGCACCAGAAAAGGCTACTTGATTTATGTATTTTTCAACTTCTTCACCAGTCATACCAATTCCTTGATCAATAATTCTGATTTGTTTGTTGTCTTTGTCAACGATAACCTCTAATCTCGGTTCACCAATATCACCTTTAACCTCACCTAAAGTAGAAAGGTGTTTTAACTTTAAAGTTGCATCAGTTGCATTTGATATAAGTTCTCTTAAGAAAATCTCATGATCTGAGTACAAGAACTTTTTTATAATAGGGAAAATATTTTCTGCTGTTACATTAATGTTTCCAGTTGCCATATTAAATATATTTTTTAATGTTTTATACTTGTTACTTGACAAAAAAAATACCAAATCAAAGTTTGTGACAAGATGTCATTTTCAGTTCTTATGCTGCGCATAACAAAAATTAATTTGCTAACTTTGATTGAAATAAAATAGAAGATTATGTACAATTCGATAATAACTGGAATGGGGCATTTTGTTCCTGACAATGTGGTAACCAATGATGATCTATCAAAAATGATGGATACTAATGATGAATGGATACAAGAAAGAACAGGAATAAAAGAAAGACGCTGGATAAAGGAAGGTAGTGGAGAAACTTCGGCAACTATGGGAGCAAAGGCTGCCAGAATAGCAATTGAAAAAGCAGGGCTAACCAAAGATGATATAGATTTTATAGTTTTTGCAACTTTAAGCCCAGATATGTATTTCCCTGGTTGCGGAGTTCAAATTCAAGATATGTTAGATATGCCAACGATAGGTGCTTTAGATGTCCGAAATCAATGTTCCGGATTTGTCTATGCGCTATCGGTTGCCGATCAATTTATTAAGACAGGAATGTATAAAAATGTTTTGGTAATAGGCTCTGAGTATCATTCAGGAGGATTGGATAAAACGACTAGAGGTAGAGGAGTGTCTGTAATATTTGGAGATGGAGCTGGAGCGGCTATTTTAAGTAGAACGGAAGACAACACTAAAGGTATATTATCGTCTCATTTACATTCTGAAGGGAAACATGCAAGAGAATTAACAGTTGATGGACCAAGTATTGCTAACTGGGTACCGGCTATATTAGAACGAAATGATCCTGATGATACTTCGTACTACCCATATATGAATGGAACTTTTGTGTTTAAGCATGCGGTAGTTCGTTTTTCTGAAGTAATTATGGAAGGCTTGGCAAAAAACAAGTTACAGCCAACAGATATTGATATGTTAATACCGCATCAGGCAAATTTGAGAATTGCACAGTTTATTCAAAAGAAATTTAGACTTGAAGATAGTCAAGTTTTTAATAATATTATGAAGTATGGTAATACAACAGCTGCATCAGTAATTATAGCCTTAACAGAGGCATTTGATAAAGGGAAAATTAAAGATGGAGATTTAGTAGTATTAGCCGCCTTTGGTAGCGGATTTACTTGGGGAAGTGTAATAATGAGATGGTAATTATTTAGTGTATAAAATAAAAATCCAAGTCGTGGGGACTTGGATTTTTTTTTGTCAAATAATTTAAAGAACCCCAAATACTCCAAATCATTTTTTAAAATAACTATTATTAACTGAAATAAAGTTAAGACAAAGATAAATGATAAATACATGCTGCGGTATCCCCAAAATCCGTGAATTTTTAGCATCACGGAAAACCGTGATTCGATATCACGGAAAACCGTGAATAGAAAATATAAAAGGCTCGCAAATTTGCGAGCCTTTTATTCCAATACATTTTTATAAAAGACTTCTATAAAAACCCGCCACCACCTTGGGATTCATTATCGTCTCTATTTTTTCTTCTTCTTTCTTTGTTTTTTCCACCTCCAAATCGGTAGTTAAAGCCTAAATATGCGGTTCTACTTTCCCAATTAAATTGCCCTGCTGAAGGGTAAGGGTTTTCAGATTCGAATTTGAACTTCATTCCTTGGAAAATGTCGTTTACTCTAAATGTTAAGGTTCCTTTTCCTTTCAAAACATTGTAACTAGCACCTAAATTAATCATCCACATCGGATCTGTTTTAAACTGAATACTTTGTCCACCGCCTCTATACATTGCAAACATTTGTAGTCTAAGGTCTTTGTTTAAAGTAAAATTGTTACTAACTCTAGCGTTAAATGCATTATTTGTTACTTCTAATTCATCTCCATTTGCGGTACCTGTCTCATTCTGTACATATAAATCGGCACTTGCATTAGCTCTCCACCAAGTTGTAACGGCATAATTAAATGAAGCTTCAAATCCATATCTACTATTACTATCGGTATTTGTAAATGACAATAATACTTTATCTTCATCTAATGGGTCAACATTTAAAATACGTGTAATATTGTCATGTACTTGTCTGTAAAAAGTACCAAATGTAACTGATCCTTTTTCTAATTGACGCGTATAGTTTAATTCGTAAGAATCTGTGAACTGTGGATTTAAAGCAGGATTACCTACAGAAGTTATACGAGGAGTACTCCATTCTCTAATCGGATTTATTTGTTGAAGAGAAGGCCTGTCTACTCTTCGACTATAACTAACTTGAAATTGGTTTTTCTCACTAGGATTATAAGTAAAAAATGCAGACGGGTAAATTGAAAAAATTTGATCTTCAACGGTTTGCGTTTCACCTTTGTTAAAAGTTCCTACAATTTCATATTGCTCTAATCTAGCACCAATTTGCATGGTTAATTTATCCCATTGCTGCATGTAATTAACATAACCAGAATAAATATCCCTAACATAATCAAAACTAGAATCTGGCGTAACTTGAGTTAAATACTCTCCTGGATTTGCAGGATCAGGAATCCTATCTCCATTATCATCCAATACAAATTCGTGTTGCGTAGTGGTTTGGAAATTTTCTGAGTGGCTTCCGCGAACTTCCAGTCCTATTTCTAATTTACTAGTTTCGGTTAATGGGTTTGTATAATCTAGGTTGTATAAATGACTTTCACGCTTGTTGTCAATGTTAGCAACGTAATTGTTAAAAACATCATCCGGATTTAAATAGTCTCCATTTTCGGCATCCTCAGGGCCTTTGAAATTGGCAATTGAGGCGTCGAACTCAATATTATGTCCTTCTTTTTCGAAATCTAATTTATAATTGAAGTTATAGGATGCGTTTTTGGTATCGCTAACCGCAGTATTAAAGCCATCTATAACAAGAGTTCCATCATCAGTGATTTTTTGAGTACCTGAATTATCACTATCAAATTGATTTTGTGTTGTGTAAAATGAGAAAGTGTTTTTTTCATTTAAATAAACATCGGCTCCGGCTTTCAACACATTTGATTTGTTGTCCATTTCAAAATCAAATTCTTGCAATGAATTATTGTCTTCTCTATGAACATAACCATAGTTGTCATTTTTTCCATTGTTATGACCATAGTTTGCAAAGAAATTTACCTTTCCTGTCTTGTAATTCATATCTAATGAACCGTTAAAACGGGTATTTTCTCCTTGTGTAACTCCAGTGTTAACAGTACCATTAAACCCTTGATTTGCACTTTTATGAAGTACGATGTTAATAATTCCACTCATTCCTTCTGGGTTGTATTTTGCAGAAGGATTTGTAATTAATTCCACTTGTTTTATAGAAGTTGATGGAATCTGTTGCAGTAATTGAGCGGCACTCACATTCGTAGGCTTTCCATCTACAAGGATTCGTACATTTTCATTTCCTCTTAAACTAATTTGCCCAGTTTGCGAATCAACACTAACAGATTGCACATTGTTTAAAAGTTCAGATGCCGTAGTTCCAGCGGCGGTTAAATCCTTACCTACATTAATTACTTTTCGATCGATTTTTTGAACAACTGTAGACACTTCTGCAACGATCTCTACTTCGTCTAATTGAGCAGCATCTACAATTAAAGCAACGGTCCCTATTGAATGCACGGCATCGTCTTTAGTGAAATTAATAGTGCGAGCTTCTGTTTTAAATCCAATAAATTGAACTTCGACTATATTTTGCCCTAATGGAATCTTTTTGATTTCGAATTCTCCTTGATCGTCCGTAATTCCACCAGTTAAAATTTCATTGGCTGCATTTTTAATTACAATATTTACATATGGTAATGATTCATTGGTTTCTGCATCGGTAATTTTTCCTGAAATTGTCCCGGTTTTAGCAGATTCGTCATTCGTGGCGTTGGCATTAAAAGCAATACTTAAAGTTAATGCCAAAAGGCATATAATGTTTTTCATGATTAGTTTTTTAGTCTATTTGGTTGCTTATATGACGACGCTAATCATTTACTGTTACCCTTTCTAAATAGGTTTAACAGTACTTTAACAAAACAGAAAATATATAATTGAATTGGGGTTATTTTGGCTTCTATTAATTTGACTTTACGATTTTTATCGTATCCTTATTAATTGATTTTGAGTAAAGACCTCCTTTGAAAAAAGAACTATCCGATTGAGAATGTTTTACCTTCTTCTGCTAAATAAGTATTTATAAACTCTTTCGTTGCTTCGATTTTAAATTCATTTAAATCTTTATAACGATTCGAGAAATGACCCAAAATAAGTTTTGCAACATTAGCCTTTTTTGCAATCATAGCCGCTTGCTGTGCAGTGCTATGCTTCGTTTTTAAAGCCAAATCTTCTTTGTCTTTTAAAAATGTGGCTTCGTGGTATAACAAATCTACTTCTTGGATGATTGGAACAATAGGCTCATGATACATGGTATCACTACAAAAAGCATAACTCAGCGGTTTGTTTGGGTCTGATGTGAGATTTTTGTTTTGAATTATTTCTCCATTACCTAACTTGTAATCCTTCCCGTTTTTTAAGTTTTGATAATCGCAAATTTCAATTTCAGCATATTTTGAAATCTCTGTCATGTTTAATTTACGTTCTCCTAACTTTTCTTTAAATAGAAACCCGTTTGTGTATATTCTATGTTTAAGAGGTATTGTATATACTGCTACTTTTTTATCCTCAAAAATCAACTCACTTTTCTTAGTTGACAGTTCATGAAATTTGATGGGGTATCCAGCAAAAGATTCGGATAACCTTAGTTGGGTAACAATTAACTCTTTAATTCCTTTTGGTCCGTAAACTGTTAGTTCAGTTTCCCTGTTTAAAAGGCGAAAAGTTGAAATAAGACCGATAAGACCAAATACATGGTCTCCATGTAAATGTGAGATAAAAATACGTTTGATCTTAGAGAATTTTACTTTGTATTTTCGCATTTGCACTTGCGTGCCTTCTCCGCAATCAATTAAAAAGGAATGGTTCTTTATTTCTAATATTTGAGCTGTTGGATGCGTTGTCGTTTTTGGAGTAGCACTATGACAGCCTAATATTGTAAGTTTCATTCTTATTTTATTATAAGTCGCTTAGATATAATACCAGAATCGGTCTGTATAGAGTAAATATACATTCCTGCATCTAACTTTTCTTTAAAGAAGATAAAGTCATTTTTACCGGGATTTGCTAAAACTCTGTTTATATAAACGGTTTTGCCTAATAAATTTTTAACTGTGAATACTGCAAATTGTGTACTGTCACTAAAAAAAGTGATTGTTGTTTTTGCAGTTAAAGGGTTTGGGTAGGCAGACAACTTATCAATATTTTTCTCTTGAAAAACATTAGGGGCTTCATTTAAATGAAGGTTGTTTGCTGAAATCAGGGGTGTTATACTTAAAAGAAGTATATAAAGTATTTTTTTCATCAATAAGCCTATTACTTTTTAAATATTCATTAAATCGCGTTCAATAGCATCTAATTCTAAAATATCTATCGCTTCTGCCAATGTAGGAACGATATTAATTTCATCAGGAACATCATCAATATCAATCCCTTTACAAATTATCACAAATGATATGCCATTTTCTCGAAAATCATTAGCGATATTCAAAAATAGTAGGATTTCTTGAATAGTTGTGTTAAATGTTTCAGAAAAATGCAGGACAAGATGTTCTTTTTTAAAATTTTTAACTTCCTCTAAGAAAGAACTATAAAATTCTTCTATCGAAATTTCGGTTGGTTTAACGAGGGTGTAATTGTCTTTTTTTTGCAAATCCATTCGTTTATCTTTTTATCTGTTGTGCCAATAAATAGATTACAGCCATTCTTACGGCTACACCATTTTCAACCTGATTTAAAATAATTGATTGTTTAGCATCTGCCACATCACTTGTAATTTCTACACCTCTATTAATAGGTCCAGGGTGCATAATTACTATATCTTTATCTATAGAATCTAAAAGATCTTTATTAACTCCGAATAACTGCGTATATTCTCTTGTCGAAGGAAAATAACTTACATCCATCCGTTCATTTTGAACGCGTAACATATTCGCCACATCACACCATTCTAATGCTTTTCTTAGATTTGTTTCAACTTCTACGCCTAAACTTGTAATATATTTTGGAATTAATGTAGTAGGTCCGCAAACCTTTACTTCAGCACCTTGTAGTTTTAAGGCAAAAATGTTAGATAGAGCAACTCTAGAATGTAATATATCCCCAACAATGACTACTTTTTTTCCTTTTACATCTCCTAACTTTTCTCTAATAGAGTAGGAGTCTAAGAGCGCCTGAGTAGGATGTTCATGCGTTCCATCGCCTGCGTTTATTATTTTCGCATCTACATGTTGTGATAAAAACACACCTGCACCAACATTTGGATGACGCATTACAACAATATCTACCTTCATAGATAAAATATTGTTTACCGTATCAATTAATGTTTCTCCTTTTTTTACGGAAGATTGGCCAGCGGAAAAATTAATAATGTCTGCCGATAATCTTTTTTCGGCAAGTTCAAATGAGAGTTTTGTCCTTGTACTGTTTTCAAAAAAAAGATTTGCAATGGTGATATCTCTTAATGAAGGAACCTTTTTGATAGGTCTATTGATTACCTCTTTAAAATGGTCGGCAGTTTTAAAAATTAAATCAATATCACTTTTTTGCAAGTATTTTATTCCAAGTAAATGCTCTACGCTTAATTGACTCATTTTAGTCGTTTTTTATTAGGTAAATTGCGTCTTTTCCATCTTGCTCTTTCCATTGTACCACAACCTTTTCATTGTTAATTGCATCTATTTGCCTACCTCTATAATTAGGTTGAATAGGTAAGTGTCTACTAAATCTTCTATCAATTAAGACCAAAAGTTCTATTTTGTTAGGCCTGCCAAATGCTTGAATTGCCGACAGGGCCGCTCTTATACTTCTTCCAGAATATAGGACATCGTCTATAAATACAATATTCTTATTTTCAATTTCACAGGTTAAATGTGTTTTGTTCGCTTCTAGTGGGGCATCTCTTCTCCTAAAATCATCGCGATAAAAAGTGATATCTAAATCACCAGAATTGATGTTGTCAATTTTATAATCTTCTTTCAACATTTTCTTTAGCCTATTTGCTAAATGAACACCACGGGGTTGAAGTCCAATCAATACGGTATTTGAGAAGTCGTTGTGGTTTTCAATTAACTGACACGCCAATCGATTTAAAATGATGTGAATTTCTGTTGAGTTAAGTAAATTTTTGTGACTCATAAGATGTTTTTCCAAACGCTGTTCGGAGTACAAATATACATATTGTTAATTAAATTGTTAAAAACAAAAACAGTATTTTCTAATATCAACAAGTTCTTAGACTACTTTTAAACTGTAAATGAATTGACGTTTATGCTTCATAACTCCAATCAGAATAAAAAGTTATCTCTTTCGAAATTCGAATCTATGTTGAAGACGAATAGTGTTTACTTTTTTGATTCGACAGAATTCGAAGGTATCATACAGTATTATCTTGACGTTGGAAGACAATCTTTAGCTCATAAAGCAATAAAGTTGGGACTAGACCAACATCCTACTTCTATTAATTTAAAATTATTACATGCTGAACTCTTGATTTATGAAGATAAGTTAGAAGAAGCGGATAGAATTTTGACCGAATTACACGCTATAGAGCCTAACAATGAAGAGATTTATGTGCAGAAGGCGACAATTTTATCAAAACGTAAAGAACATCATAAAGCAATTGATTCTTTGAAAATTGCCTTGGCATTTACCGATGAGCAATCGGATATTTTAGCTATGATAGGTGTTGAGTATTTGTACTTAGATAATTTTGATTCGGCCAGACTGAATTTTGCGAAATGTTTGGAAGTTGATTACGAAGATTATTCCTCTTTATATAATGTTATTTACTGTTTCGATATGCAAAATCAACATGCTGAAGCAATTACTTATTTAACTTCATTTATTGATAGAGAACCATTTTCAGAAGTAGCCTGGCATCAATTGGGAAGACAGCATTTTATTTTAGAAGAATATGTGTCTGCCTTAAGAGCATTTGATTATGCAGTTGTTATAGATGAAAGTTTTGTTGGTGCATATTTAGAAAAGGCAAAAACCTTAGAACAATTAAAACAATACGAGGAAGCTATTGAAAATTACTTAATAACTATAGAGTTAGATGATCCAACAGCATTTGCTTATTGCAGAGTAGGAGAATGTAATTATAAATTGGGTAATAGAGATTTAGCGCTAAAATATTTTAAGAAAACCGTTCGTGAAGATCCATTATTGGATAAAGGATGGATTGCACTAACCAATTTGTATTGTGAAGAAAAACGATACCAAAAAGCGTTATATTTTATAAATAAAGCGATTGCAATAGACGAATCTAATACTTTGTATTGGAGAAAATATGCAGAGATTAACTTAAAACTAGATTTCTATGAAGAAGTAATCAAAGCATTTAAAAATTGCATTGAGTACAATGATAAAAGTCTAGACATTTTTGTTGGTTTATCTGATGTGCTGAACTTTATTGGTGATTTTGAAGATGCTTTAAAGGTATTAATCACGGCCATGAGAGAATATCCTATTCATGCTGAAATTGAATACAGAATTGGATGCCTAAATTTAATTTTAGGAGATGATGAAAAAGGACTTAAGTTCCTACGTAAGGGGCTTGAATCTGATTTTGAATACCATACAATTTTTAAGGAGTTATTCCCTGGAGTGTTTGATTTAGAAAGGGTAAAAGAAGAAATTCTTAGGTATAGAAAATCGATATAGATCAAATTTATTTTTCAACTATTTTATTAAAAAAAAGAACAGGATTCTTTCTGTTTAAAGCATTACATTTGTTTTACAAAAAAACAATCAATGCAAAATCGCTCATTTAAGCAATATTTAATTATAAGTTTAAAAGGTATAGCCATGGGGGCTGCAGATGTAGTTCCAGGTGTTTCTGGAGGTACAATTGCCTTTATTTCTGGTATTTACGAAGAATTATTGTCTTCAATAAGCTCTATAAAAATTAGTTTAATAGGAAAGCTTAAAACCGAAGGAATAAAATCTGTTTGGAACCACGTTAACGGAAATTTTTTGTTAGCACTCTTGGTAGGTATCGGAATTAGTGTTGTGTCTTTAGCTAAGGTGCTTTCTTGGTTGTTAGACAATGAACCTGTATTGTTATGGTCTTTCTTTTTTGGTCTAGTTTTAGCCAGTGTGTTATTTATTGGTAAAAGCATTTCGAAATGGAACGTACGAACAATTGTTGTCTTTTTATTAGGTACGATATTGGCCTATTATATTTCAACGTTACAGCCACTTATTTCAGACAGTTCATCTCTGTTATATTTATTTATAGCAGGCTCTTTAGCCATTTGCGCTATGATTTTACCGGGTATTTCAGGAGCCTTTATTTTGGTATTGTTAGGTGCGTATAAAACAGTTTTAGAAGCAGTTCATAATAGAGATTTTAAAATAATTATAACAGTAGGTCTTGGAGCGGTTGTTGGATTATTATCGTTTTCTAAAATCTTAAAGTGGATGTTTATTAAATTTAAGGATCTTACCCTTGCTGTTTTAACAGGTTTTGTACTTGGCTCTTTGAACAAAATTTGGCCATGGAAAAAAGTTATCAAGTCAAAAATGATAGAAGACAAATTAATCATTTTAAAAGAGCAAAGTGTTTCTCCGTTTAATTTTGAAGGAGAGAATCAATTTGTATTTGCCTTGATATTGGCCATTATTGGTTTTGTATCAATAATTTTAATGGAAAAAATAGCAGTAAAGGATGCCTAATAATCGCTCGTCTATAGATAAATTTTTTCTCTTTTTAAAGGGATTGTCTATGGGTGCAGCGAATAAAGTTCCAGGTGTATCTGGTGGTATGGTAGCTTTTGTATTAGATTTTTATGAAGAGTTAATATATTCATTCCAGAAAATAAATCTTAAAGCTTTTAAATTATTAGTTAATAGAGGATTTAAACCTTTCTATAGATATATTAATGGTCGTTTTTTACTTTTAATAATGGGAGGAAGCGTATTTTCATATTTTAGTGTTTCCATTTTATTAGATTATTTAATAAGACACTATGAACTATACGTTTGGAGCTGGTTTTTTGGGATGATTCTAGGTTCAATATACTACATAGGAAAAGACTTTAATAAATGGACTGTAATTAGAATTGTCTCCATCGCATTAGGAATGACTGTTGGAATTGCGATTAGTTTTATGAGTCCAGCTACGGAAAATGACAACTTGTGGTTTGTGTTCTTCTGTGGAATAATTGGTGTGTCCGGTATGACCTTACCGGGTCTTTCAGGTTCTTTTATTCTTATATTAATGGGGAATTATGTATTGTTACTGGTAGATTCTGTTACCATGTTATATAAGACCATTACCGATATTTTTACATGGAACTGGGAATTTATAAATGACCCGAATAGAATTAGATATCTTAAAATTGTAGGAGTTTTTACAGCAGGTTCAGTATTTGGATTGGTTTCTATTTCACATATTCTAAGTTATGTTTTAAAGCGTTGGAATCATATTGTTACTGCAGTGATTTTAGGATTTATAACAGGTTCTTTAGGTAATGTTTGGCCATGGAAAAAGGCTGTGTATAAGAAAAATGGAGATCAATTATTAACGGATATGAATGGTGACTATATTATACAAAATTACAAGCGGTACATTCCGGAAATGAATACGTCAGAATCTTGGATTGCAGTGGGCTATATTGTTTTAGGGATAGGGGTTATTCTGTTTTTAGATTATTATTCAAAAAGAAATAAGATCAATGAAAATGCATAAAAAATTTGGATTGATAGGAAAGAACATTTCCTATTCGTTTTCTCAAGGATATTTTACAGATAAGTTTAAAAAAGAAAAGATTGAAAATGTTTCGTATCAAAATTTTGATCTTCCAGAAATATTTGAATTTCCATTTTTAGTTTATCATAAAGAAGAGGAGTTTGGTGGATTTAATGTTACTATACCTTATAAAGAATCCATAATAAAATACCTTTCAGATATAGATGATGAAGCCAAGGAGATTGGTGCTGTAAATACGATAAAAATTACTGAAGATAATCAGTTAATCGGATATAATACTGATATCTATGGTTTTGAAAACTCACTGAAACCTCAATTAAAAGATCATCATAAAAAAGCATTGATTTTGGGTACAGGAGGTGCTTCAAAAGCTATTGCTTTTGTGCTGAAAAAATTAGAGATAGCATTTGTATTTGTTTCTAGAAACCCTTCAAATGAAAATGAATTGTCTTACAAAGAGGTTACCAAAGAGATTATGGAAAGCCATACTTTAATCATTAATTGTTCTCCAGTTGGTACGCATCCTAATATTCAAGACTGCCCTAGTATTCCTTATGAACATTTATCTGATAAACATTATTTGTTTGATTTAATTTACAACCCATCTCAAACAAAGTTTTTAACTAATGGTAAAAATGTAGGTGCCTCTATTAAAAATGGACATGAAATGCTAGAACTTCAGGCAGAGAAATCTTGGGAGATATGGAATAAATAATCCACGCCTTAATACTTACGAATTTTTTTAAGTATGTTTGTAGAAACAATGTCAGGTACACTGAGCTTTAAGAGTGGGTTTCAGTTTTATTCCTGACTTATTATGGACCTTTAAACATTATAGAAAATGTTAGACGCTACAAATGAAAACCTTCCCAATGAATCAGAAGAAATCAATTCTGAATCTGAAAATAATAAACCGGAAAATAAGAATGACAATGCTTCTTCTGATATGACAGAAGAACAAGTTGTAAATGAAATAGATGATCAGATAGCAGAAACTTCGGAAAAGGAAGAGGAACAAAATGAAGAGGAAGAGGTGAACTATGAGACTATGGAGTTGGAGGAACTCGTGGTTGAATTGGAGAAAATTATTAATAACAATGAGGTTCAAAAGATAAACAAGCAGGTAAATAGTATTAAAAATGTGTTTAATTCTAAGTTCTCTAAAATACTTGCAGAAAAGAAAGCACAATTTTTAGCGGAGGGTGGAGAAAGTATAGATTTTAAATATTCTAATCCTTTAAAGACCAGCTATAATACTTTGGTAAAGGATTTCAAGGAAAAACGAGATAAGTATTATAAGAATCTTGAGACCGAATTAAGTGGAAATCTAGATCTGCGTTTAAGCGTTATAGAGCAATTAAAAGATTTGATTAAGAATGGAGATTCTAAAACAATGTACACTCAATTTAAAGGGTTGCAGGAACGTTGGAAACGAATCGGTCCCGTTGCAAGAGAAAAGTATAATGACACTTGGAGAACTTATCATCATCATGTAGAGCGTTTTTATGACTTATTACATTTAAGTAATGATTTTAGGGATCTTGATTTTCAGCATAATTTAGATGAAAAACTAAAACTTGTAAAAAAGGTGGAGGAATTGGCAGAAATGCCAGACGTAAATGCAGCCTTTAAGCAATTACAGGTAATTCATAAAATGTGGAAAGAGGACATTGGTCCAGTAGCAAGAGATATTAGAGAAGAGGTTTGGGGTAAGTTTAGTGCTGCAACAAAGAAAATTCATGATAAGCGACATGATTATTTCAGAGGTTTAAAAGGGAAGTACGAAGAAAATATCGAAAAAAAACTTATTGTAATTAAACAAATTGAAGAAGTAGATACTTCTAAAAATAATTCTCACAACGATTGGCAAGGGAGTATAAAGAAAATTGAAAGTTTAAGAGATCAATTCTTTAAAATTGGACGTGTTCCTAAATCAGAAAGTGATAAAATATGGGATAAGTTTAAAGGAGCAACAAAAAAGTTTAATAAAGAAAAGAATAACTTTTACAAGAATATAAAAGGTGAGCAACAACAAAATTTAGATAAAAAACTAAAATTAATTGAACGAGCCGAGGCTGCCAAAGACAGCGAGAATTGGGAGGAGACAACTGAATTAATGAAGAAAATTCAGTTTGAATGGAAAAAAATAGGGCATGTTCCAAGAAAGTATTCTGATAAAATATGGAATCAATTTAGAAATGCTTGTAACCACTATTTTGATCGTTTTCATGAATACAAAAATGAAGGGAGCAAAGAAGAACAAGAAATTCTAAATAAGAAAAAAGCCTTATTAGAGTTGATAAAAACACAAACTCAAGATATTGAGAAAGTTGAAATTGAGGCGCTAAAAGAACTGATCAAAGAATGGCATTCTCTAGGAAAGGTACCTTATAGTATGCGACATGTAGAATCAAAGTTTTCTAAATTAATTGATAAAGTTTTTGGACAATTATCAATTGATCCTAACGAGTTGGAAATGATGCGTTTTAAGAACCAGATTGAGGGCTTTTTAGCGCAGAATAATTTTAGAAAATTAGATGGAGAACAGTTGTATTTAAGAAAGAAAATTGACGAGTTGATACGTGAGAAACAACAGCTTGAAAATAATATCAATTTCTTTGCAAATGCAAAATCTGACAACCCATTGTTAAAGAATGTGCAAAAGAATATTGCCTTAATTGAAAAGAAGTTGGCCGGATTTAAACTGAAATTGACTTATTTGTCTCAGTTAGATTATTAAAAAATATTGATAAGGATATATTACGAATAAAAAAAACGCTCCATCTGGAGCGTTTTTTATTCTTATAAATCAAGTGTAATTTACTTTTTAACTAGGTTTATGCTTGCATCAATCTGAACATCATTCCATGTTTTACTAACGCCATCGGCACCTTTATGTAAGTCAAAACAAGCCTTGTTAATACTCGCAATTGCTTCTTGACCATCCCAATTATTTAAGTCCATTGTACCGGTTAGAATAAATACATTATTCTCTAGAGTATAGGTAATAGGAACTTCATTTGAAACGCCGTTCATAGTAACAGTTAAGGTCCCTGTTTTGTCCTCATTAATATTTAGTTTCCCCGTTAATGCCGTTGTGTTTTTCATAGCACCAAAAAAGAATTGCTTCAATTTAGAATCTCTATCATCGTTATTTGTAAAGATGCTACTAACAGGAATATTAAATTCTGTACTATTGATCAGTTCAGCAGCGTTTGAGGCATCCTTTCCTATTTTAAGGTTTAAATCTTTAAACTCTCCTTTTACGGCTAATTTTTCTGTTGTTTTATAGGCTGTCCAACCAATTTTTGCAGACTTAGAATCCAATGTATATGAAAATTCCGATGTTTTATTGTTTTCTGATTTAACCTCTTTTTTACAAGAAACAGAAATAAGTAATACAAATAAAATGGTTAGTGATAGAATGTTTTTTTTCATTTTAAATATTTTTTGACAAGTTTAATATATTCTAATTTGGCTTCATCTTCAGTAAGATGGTTTAGTTGAAACCAAGCATTTATTTTAAAAGCATTTCGCAATTCAATATTTCCAGATGGTTGTTCATAGTTGTTTCCTCTAGTAGCTTGTTTATAGTAGGCATAAAATTGCAACATCACATCCTGCGGAAGTTTTTCCGAAGTGTTCGATGCCTGTTGATAGGCATCATTAAACCTAGAGTTAAGATCCTTTTTCATATGTTTATTCCTCCGCTATTTGTTAAACGGATGCAACTATTTGTACTCCACCCTTTACCTTATCATTTAAAGAAACATTAATTTTTGTTCCTAATGGTAAAAATAAATCTACTCTTGAACCGAATTTAATAAATCCGGCGTCTGTACCTTGGGTTACATTAGTATCTTCAACAGCATAATTTACAATTCTTTTAGCTACGGCACCTGCAATTTGTCGATAAAGTACAGGTCCGAAAGTTTCATTCTCGACTACTATTGTTGTGCGTTCATTTTCAGTTGAAGCCTTTGGGTGCCACGCAACCAAATATTTACCTGGATGGTATTTACTGTATTTAACTGAGCCGCTAATTGGGTATCTTGTAACATGTACATTTAACGGAGACATAAAGATAGATACTTGCAATCTTTTATCCTTAAAAAATTCAGTTTCTTCAACTTCTTCAATAACAACGACTTTACCGTCTACAGGGGCAATGACATTTGCATCATTTACAACAGTATTTCTAGCAGGATTTCTGAAGAATTGTAAAACCAATATATATAAAATGATAAAAACGGATTGAATTGACATGGCAAGCCATGCTATATCGATTAAAGAATCAATACTTAATATTGCAATTAAAAGAATTACTGTAGCAATACTTATAATTTTAAACCCTTCTTTGTGAAACATATTAAATAAATTGTAAATAAATAAAAATAAAAGGTGCTGCAAAGATAACACTATCGAACCGATCTAGAAAACCACCATGCCCCGGAATAAGATTACTACTGTCTTTTATACCTGCTTGCCTCTTAAACATAGATTCAATTAAGTCACCAAGAACACCAAATGTGCTAACCAATAATGATATTACAACCCACTGAATGGTAGTTAGTTCTGTAAAGTATTGAGCAATTATAAAGCCACCAATAAGACATGCCACAAGTCCTCCAATAAACCCTTCTACGGTTTTGTTAGGAGAAATATGTTTTAGAAGCTTTACTTTTCCAAAATTTTTCCCCACCAAATAGGCAAAGGTATCATTGCACCAAATTAATAGAAATACGCCTAAAATTGCATTGCTAGCATATTGTGGGTCATTATTAAGAAATGGAATCTGTGCAATTAATATAAACGGGATTACTATATAGATAACAGATAAAAATATTTTACCTAAATGATTTACAATTTCTTCCTTCTTGGCAAATAGAATCCAAACAAATGAAGAGAAAATAGTAAGGAACAGGGCTACACCTGCATATCTTAGAATCATTTTAGAAGGCACATCTTCAACGTTAAGAATGTTACCAAAAATAAACGCCGAAATTCCTATTAAATAAGGGAAAACACTTTTTAATTGTATCATTTTTAAAAATTCATACAAACAAAACAGCATCACTATAAAAAAGAGTACTAAGAAAGAGATTTTATGAAATAGTATTGAGAATATTAAAACAGCTACATATACTATTCCAGATAAAATTCGTTTGGTAAAGTTGTTCATTCCTTAAAGATCTTCTAATAGCAACAAATATAAGTTTTTTGAATTAGTAGTGCCATAATTCATAAAATCATCGTTGCTAATTTTAGCTCCATAGTTTTTTATTGGACTGATATTACCAGGAATATTTTTTTTATATTTTAATTTTATACCTGTTAGACTTTCTCCTTTACTTTTAACTATCTGACTAGTAGTAGCAAAAACAATAAAGTCGTTAGATAAGGTTGCTAATTTTTTATCGTTTAATTGGCGTTCACAAAAAAGTATATTTCCATTTTCTGAAATAAGTGACTCACAAGAAGTGAAAAAAGGAATGTTCTTATTAAAGCCATCATCAGTATGAACCTTTACGGATGAGATATATTTGTTTAGATCAGCATCTCTCACTGAAATGGTGTCCCAATCGTTTTCTTCTAAAATATTTTGAATGTTATTTGTTACATCCTGATTTTTTAGGCAATACAAAAATTTACCGCCCAATTTAATGAAGTTATGTACAAATGAATCATCTAAAGAAAGCGTAACTCTCTGTTCTTTAATTTCTTCCTCAGAGAATGCCTTATTTTTTTTAAATATTTTTTTAAAAAAACTCATTAAAAAATAATTGTGTTTTAGTTTTCAGAAACTGGTTCTTCATCAATTTCTTTATCCTCAACTTTAGTATCTACTATCGTTGATTCAGCTTTTATCTCATTATTAGATTTTGATTCCAATGCAACTTTTTCTTCTTTTTCAAAAGGGCGTTTACCAAAAATTTCTTCTAAATTGGTTTTGAAAATCACCTCTTTCTCCAATAAAATTTTAGCTAATTCTACTAACTGTTCTTTATGTTCAGTTAAAATTGCAATTGCACGCTCATACTGAGTTTCAATAATTTTCGAAATTTCCTTATCAATTAACTTTGCAGTTTCTTCACTATATGGTTTTGTAAAACCGTATTCGTTTTGACCAGATGAATCGTAATATGTTATGTTACCTAAGTTTTCGTTTAAGCCATAAACTGTTACCATTGCTCTAGCTTGACGTGTGATTTTTTCTAAATCGTTTAAAGCTCCTGTAGAAATTTTATTGAAAATTAATTTTTCAGCAGCTCTACCTGCTAGGGTAGCACACATTTCATCTAACATTTGCTCTGTACGAACAATCATGCGTTCTTCTGGTAAATACCAAGCAGCACCTAATGACTGCCCTCTTGGGACTATTGTAACCTTAACTAAAGGTGCCGCATGCTCTAAGAACCAACTAGCAGTTGCGTGCCCAGCTTCGTGATAAGCAATCGTTTCTTTTTCGCCAGGAGTAATGATTTTATTCTTTTTTTCCAATCCGCCAATAATTCTATCAACAGCATCCAAAAAGTCTTGGTGTCCGACAGATTTTTTACTTTTTCTAGCAGCAATCAATGCAGATTCATTACACATATTTGCAATATCAGCACCAGAAAACCCTGGAGTTTGTTGCGCTAAAAACTCTAGATCAACATCTTTACCAAGTTTTAATGGTTTGATATGAACTTTGAATATTTCTTTTCGCTCATTTAAATCTGGTAAATCAACATAAATTTGACGGTCAAATCTACCAGCACGCATTAAGGCTTTGTCTAAAACATCGGCACGGTTGGTTGCAGCAATAACGATAACGTTAACATCGGTTCCAAAACCATCCATTTCTGTTAGTAATTGGTTTAATGTGTTTTCACGTTCATCATTACCACCAGTCATATTACTTTTTCCACGTGCTCTTCCAATTGCATCAATTTCATCAATAAATATGATAGATGGAGCTTTTTGAGCAGCCTGCTTAAACAAGTCTCTTACACGAGATGCACCAACACCCACAAACATTTCAACAAAATCAGATCCGGAAAGTGAGAAAAACGGTACGTCTGCTTCACCAGCAACTGCTTTTGCCAATAACGTTTTACCTGTTCCTGGAGGGCCTACCAATAATGCTCCTTTTGGAATTTTCCCTCCTAAAGAGGTGTACTTTTCTGGATTCTTCAGGAAATCTACAATTTCTTGTACTTCTTCTTTTGCTCCTTCTAAACCAGCAACATCTTTAAAAGTTGCTTTTACTTTTTGATCTTTATCAAATAATTTTGCCTTCGATTTTCCAATACTAAAAATTTGACCTCCAGCACCTCCGCCGGCACCTCCAGACATTCTTTTCATAAAGAAAATCCAAATTGCTACCAAAACAATAAGTGGTAACCAACCAATAAGCTGAGACATTAAGTCTCCTTGACTTTTATTCGCAGTGTCAAAATCTAAGTTTAATTCAGATCTTTTAGAATTTAAGTCATTTTCGAAATTTTGTAAATCTCCAAAATCATATGTGTAATGCGGTGCACCTGGGTCTTTTAGCAAAGAAGGCTTTCCGATGTCTTTGTATTTTTCTTTAGTAAGTGCCTCTGGCTTCAATATTATTTGGGCAACATCCTTATTTACAATAGTGATTTTTTCAATATCATTGTCGGCAAGCATCACCTTAAAATCGTTCTTAGATAGATCATCAGAAACGTTACTAACGCCTCTCATTAATTGGTAACCTAAAATTAGTGCAAAAATAATTGCATAAACCCAATAGGAGTTAAATTTTGGTAATTTGCCTTGCTCTTTAGCGTCTTTTTTTTCGTTTTTCTTACTCATCTATATAAGTTAAATAGGATGTAATTCAATTTTTTAATTAGGCTGTAGTAATTGTTGTGATCGTGGCATCACCCCAAAGTCCTTCAATATCATAAAACTCGCGAACCGATTTTTGGAAAACATGAACGACAACATTTACATAATCCATTAAAATCCACTCGGCATTTGCTTCGCCTTCAACATGCCAAGGTTTGTCTTGTAACTCTTTACTTACCATTTTTTGAATGGAACCTGAAATAGCGCCGACTTGTGTGTTTGAGTTTCCTGTGCAAATTATGAAGTAATCGGTAACTGTATTGTCAATTTCTCGTAAATCAAATAGTTGAATATCTTCTCCTTTTACTTCTTCAATACCTTTGATAATTACCGTTATTAATTGATCGGCACTAACTTTATTTTTAGTCATTAAAAAATGTTTAGTTTTGCTACAAAGTTATTGATTTTTATGGTTAATGCCATATTAATAAATAAGATTGTAATATAATATTTTTATGCATTTAATCAAACTTAATGCCACCGAATCAACTAATACTTTTTTAAAGGAGTACATTCGAAAAAATGATGCTGAAAATTACACTGTTGTTTGTGCAAAAGAACAAACAAAAGGTCGAGGGCAATACAATGCTTCTTGGTTTTCTGAAGGGGGTAAGAATCTTACTTTTAGCGTGTTGCTTAAATTTGATAGTTTATTTGTTAAAGATCAATTTTACATTAGTAAAATAATATCACTTGCAGTAAAGCAAGTTCTTGTTAAATTTTTGCCAAATAAGATTACGGTTAAATGGCCAAACGACATATTGGCAGATGACAAGAAAATTGCCGGAATTCTTATAGAAAACGGTCTGAAAAATGGTATTGTGTCACATTCAATTGTTGGAATAGGACTTAATGTAAATCAGGAGCAATTTCCAAAACAGATTAATGCAATTTCAATGAAAAACTTGAGTTGCTCGCATTGGGATCTTGATGTTGTTTTGGCTGCTATTGTAGATTCAATTAAATCACACATGTATTTTCTTGAAAACAGAAAACTAACGGAAATTGATGCGGAATATTTAAATGAATTATACAGGTTTGATCAAATTTCAAATTACGCAGATTTGAATGGGAACTTAATTAAAGGGAAAATAATTGGGGTTTCAAGAATTGGGAAACTACAATTAGAATTAGAATCTAAAGAGCGGGAAGAATTCGAAATTAAAGAATTAAAGTTTATTTAGGGCTAATTATTATAATTAGTAGGTTTTGTAAATTTTCTTCATAAAATTCTTTCCAGTAATTGCAGATGCTGTAATTAATCCAGCAAAAAGTGCGCCGCCAACCCCTGCGGTTACAATATCTTGACCAGTTAAATACAATCCTTTAATAGGTGTTCTTGGTTGTAAGAATTTTTGACGGAACCTTTCTGGGGTATGATCTAACCCATAAATTTCACCTTTGTCATAATTTACAAAGTGAGAGGTGCTCAACGGCGATGACAATTCATAACAATCAATTTTATCTTTAAGATATGGCAATTGTTTAAATAAAACCTCAAATAATCGTTGCGCAATAGATTCTTTTAAATCATCATAAGATTCACCTCTTTTCATCCATTTAGAATCTTTCCAAGGTTCAAATAATTCATAAGGTACGAGGGTAATAATATCAATAGTACTTTTTCCAGGATATCTATTAGACCAATCTGGGTCTTTGGCAGAAGGGAAAGATACATATACAACTGGGAACTCACTATCTAAGTCATTTAAATAATTCTCAACACAAGTATCATGATCATGCTGTCCTGGATACACCCATAAATTTGTTTTAGGTAATTCTAATTCTTCAGGTGAGCCGTTTAATCCAATATACAAACTAACATGAGCCACAGACGGATTTACTTTTTGCAATTTGTCCAGTAATTTATGTTTCTCGGCAATTGCTGTTGGAAGTAATTTTTTATAGGTGTTAATAACGCCAGCACCACTAATAATAGTTTTTGCAAAGAATTCTTTACCATCAGCCATTTTTACACCAATCGCCTTATTGTTTTTAATGATAACTTCTTCTACCGATGCATTTGTAAGTATAGTTCCTCCATTTTGAGCGATTACTGGAGCAATGGTATCTACAATTTGAGAGGAACCTCCAATAGGAAAACTTCCACCTGAAAAATAATGTTTTACCACGGCAGCGTGCATAACAAAACTACTTTTCTTAGGAGCCAATCCATAATCGCCGTATTGCCCAGTTAGTACCTTTATCAAGTCTTCATTTTGTGTTAAGGAACTAATGACTTCATAGGTAGTTTTGTCTGCATATTTCAAGTAATCCTTCTGCATAAAATTCCCTAGTAATTTACCTAGTAAAACAGGAATAGCCTTGGCAGCATAAAACTTAGTCATGGCCTTATTAGCAGCGAAAATATGATCCACATATTGATCAATTGCATTTTGTTCACTTGGAAAATATTCTTTTAACTGGTTTTTGAAATTTTCAACTCCCTTTACCAGATTATACTCCTTTTCCCCTATAATGATTTTGTCATAAACTTCACCCATATCGGCCCATTTTAAGTTGCCGTTGGAGATATATTCAAATATCTTTGTAATAGGACTATTTGGTCTTTGTACTTCGCCTATATAATGAATACCAACATCCCATTCGTACCCCTTTCGTTTAAATACATGCGTAAAGCCACCGGCAGTGTAATGTTTTTCTAGCAGTAATACTCTTTTTCCTTCTTTTGCTAAAAGTGCGCCTGTGGTTAAACTCCCCATTCCAGTTCCAATTATAATGGCGTCGTAAGAATCGGCTAATTGATATTTCTTTTTGTAGGACTGAATCATGTTACTTGTTTTGAGGAAAAAACGAATATACAAAAAAAGCGCACCGAATTGGTGCGCTTTGAATTTTGTAGAGAAACTAATTAAAGCTTGCTAATATTGTCAGATAATGTATCAATGAATTTTTGCAATGGTTTTTTAACCATCATTGCCATCATTGGGTTAAAATCTCCTTGAAATTTTAACTGAACTTCAGAAGAACTATCTGAAATTGATTGGATATTAGTTGTTAGTGTAAAAGATAATTTACTGCTTGCAGCACCTAAAACTACAGAGTCAAATTCATTTTTTTCTTTTAATACCAATCTAATTTCTGGCATTCCTTTCAGAGCGAAAATAAAAGAGTCACCATCTACTTCAAATTTCTCTTTATTTTCCGGCATTAATTGTTCAAAATTATCAAGGTTCGTTACAAAATTGAATAACTCTTCTTGTGATTTTGATACGGTTATTTTTGGAGTTTCTAAGTTCATTATTATTTATGCTTTTATGCTTTTATGCTGATTATTGATTCCACTCACTAGGATTGGTTCTCCAATCTTGTAGAGTATCTAAATCTTTTTCAGATATATAATTTGTGTCATTTGCTTGTTCAAGTAAAGCGTCGTAATTGCTTAATGTGGTTAATTCAACTTTTGCTTTTTCAAAATTTTCATCGGCTACAACAAAACCGTAAGTAAAAATGGCAATCATACCTTTTACGGTTACATTTTCTTTTTTAAGTGCTTTTACTGCATTTAAACTACTCTTACCAGTACTGATTAAATCTTCGATTACAACAACGTTAGAGCCGCTTTCTAAAAAGCCCTCAACCTGATTTTGACGTCCGTGTTTTTTTGCCTCTGGTCTCACATAAATAAATGGAACTCCTAATTCTTCGGCAACCAAAACGCCAATGGCAATTGCACCTGTTGCAACACCAGCAATTACATCAGGCTTTCCATACTTATCCAACACTATTTTTGCCAATTCCTGACGTAAATAGGTTCGTATTTTTGGAAACGACAATGTTGTCCTATTGTCACAATATATTGGTGATTTCCATCCTGATGCCCATGTAAAGGGATCATTTGGTTGCAGTTTTATTGCTTTAATTTGCAATAAACTTTCAGCAGTTTTTTTTGCAGTATCTTTGTTCATAATCATGCTGCAAATGTACACAATTTTTATTGAGGATATCCCAATTTATTTAACTGAAAATATAGATTTTTCATCTAAAAATAACTTTTACTCCAAGGACGAAATAACCATAGAAAACCTACTGAAATTAGCAAAATCTAAAACTGTTTCGTCTATTTATTTATACCATAATGATTTGAAAGAATTATGGAAAGAGTTTAAATGGTTTTTTAAAATTGAAAAAGCGGCGGGAGGTAAGGTAAACAATGAGAAAGGAGAAATTTTATTTATTTATAGATTCGATAAATGGGATTTACCTAAGGGGAAAATTGAGAAGAGAGAAAAGAAAAAAGAGGCAGCGATAAGAGAGGTAGAAGAGGAGTGTGGTATATCTGGACTTGAAATTATTGAGAAACTTCCAAAAACGTATCACGTTTTTCAAAGAAATGGAAGAGAGACGTTAAAAATTACCTATTGGTATGCCATGAAAACTAAATTCAATGGTGAATTGACTGCTCAAGAAGAAGAAGGAATAACCGATGTGGTTTTTAAAAATAAAGATGAAATTGCGGAAGCATTGCAAAATACGTACGGAAACATTCAGTTGTTGTTCAATTAATTAGAATAGTTCGTCTATACTTGGCTAAAAACTGTATTTTTGCCGCTTTTTAGAAAGTGAATAATTATGTTTAAATCGATTAAAGAGAGAACTTGGAGTTTCAGAGATGATACTTTTGCGGGTATTACGGTGTCTTTGGCAATGATTCCAGAAGTAGTAGCATTCGCTTTTGTGGCGCAGATAGATCCTTTGGTGGCGCTTTCAGGTGCTTTTATTATTGGATTAATTACGGCTATTTTTGGTGGTAGACCAGGATTAATTTCTGGTGCAGCTGGGGCTGTTGCTGTAATTTTTGTTGCTATGATTGCTCAAGGGCATGAAAAAGGGATGCTCATGGATACACCCATTGATAATATGGGGTATTATTATTTGCTCGGTGCTGTTATTTTAATGGGTTGTTTTCAAATTGGAGCAGGACTATTAAAATTAGGAAAATTTGTAAGGTTGATTCCACACCCAGTAATGATGGGGTTTGTTAATGGATTGGCAATTGTGATTTTTATCGCTCAGGTAAAAATGTTCTCTCATAAAGAATTATCGGTGTCTGAAGAAGGCGTTAAGTCTTATTTAAATATTCCAATGCAAGGGAGCGAATTGTATCTTATGCTGGGATTAGTTGGATTAACCATGGCTATAATTTGGTTATTGCCAAAACTAACAAAGAAAATACCTGCAGCGTTAACCGCAATTTTGGTAACTACTGCAATTGTGATATTTGGAGGATTGGATGTAACTACTGTTGGCTCATATATTATTGAAGGTGGAGGTGAAGGGTTAAAAGGTGAATTTCCAACACCAAATAAGGAATTGTGGCAAAATTTACCGATTAACTTAGATACCTTTATGTTTATTTTACCCTATGCATTTTTAGCAGCATCGGTTGGTTTAATTGAATCGTTGATGACAATGAATTTGGTTGATGAATTGACTGAAACAAGAGGTAATGGAAATAGAGAATGTGTTGCTCAGGGGGCTGGAAATGTTGTAAGTGGTCTGTTCGGAGGAACAGGAGGATGTGGAATGATTGGACAAACAGTTATTAATATTAACGCAGGAGGTAGAGGAAGACTTTCAGGTATTGTAATGGCTGTAACCTTATTGTCATTTATTTTATTTACCGACAAGTACATTGAACAAGTTCCAATCGCTGCATTGATTGGGGTTATGTTTATGATGGTAATTGAAACATTTGCATGGTCTAGTTTTAGAATTTTGAAAAAGATTCCAATGTCTGATGCTTTTGTGCTGATTATTGTTTCTGTTGTTACGGTATTATTTGATTTGGCAATAGCGGTATTTGTTGGGGTAATTATTTCTGCTTTGGTATTTGCATGGGAAAATGCAAAGAAAATTAGAGCTAGAAAACGTATGAAAGAAGACGGTACAAAAATCTACGAAATTTGGGGTCCATTATTCTTTGGTTCAATTACTGCTTTTAATGAAAAGTTTGATGTGAAAGGAGACCCGGAAAAAGTAGAAATTGATTTTGTTGAGTCTAGAGTTAGTGATCACTCGGCATTTGAAGCGATTTTGAATTTAGTTAAGAAATATGAGGCTGTTGGGAAAACGGTACATTTAAAACATTTAAGTCAAGATTGTAAAGATTTATTATATAAGGCAGATGCTAAGTTTAATGAGATCATTGTTGAAGATGTGGATGATCCGCGTTATCATTTGGCAGAAGATCCTGAACGTTTTACAAAGGGATTGGCAGAGTATAATGTGCTTGATAAATAGATATTAAAAAAGATATAAAAAAAGGAGCACGGAAGTGCTCCTTTTTTTATGAAATCCAAGTTTCTTCTATAAAATCAATTATCCAATCGTTGTTTTCTTTTTTAATGTAAATTCTAAATCCGTGACCATTCAAACGTCCATATACTATTCCGCCTTCTAAAACTCCAAATTTGCGATTAGTATCAAATGTAATTGTAGTAAATGAAATTGCAGCCCCAATATGAAAAGGATGTTCTATATTCCATATTTCCGAATTTTGTGGGAAACTGGCACTAGACATAAAATTAAATTTGGCGCTTTTAAATTTATTTAAATCAATTTTATAAACACTTGATTGAATTAAGGAATCAGTTTTAATCTGATAGCTGCAGAAATGATTTTTTAAATATTTGAGGTTAGGTTTATGCGGAAGTTTAATTGAATCATGAATAACAAGAACTGTTCGCGAAGTGTCTATTCCAATGGCTGATTCCCTTAATTTGTAATCTTTTAAAATTTGATCATAATTTTTTAAGTTGGATTGATGAATAGAATCCGAAATTCCTTCAAATTGAAACGGAGGGATAGGTTCTAATATTCTCATGTCCATGTAAATATCATCAATTAATTCCAAGAATATTTCATCTAAAACTACTTCACTGTAATTAATATCTGTCTTTGAAGAGCATGAAATAAAAAAAGTTAAAATTGAATAAAGATAAACTTTATTAGTTTCATTTTCTACCGTATAATTTATGATAATACAATGCAGCTATTAGGCCAATTGTAAAAAAGAAAATAAGCATCCAAAATACATGTTGATGTCCTTGTTCACCTGGAGAATTTTCTAATAAGTATCCCATCATAGGGCTTGCAAAAATATCTGGGGCATAGCCAATTATAGATATAAGTCCAACAGCAGTTCCCGTTAAAACTAATGGAATTTGACCTTTCTGCATTACTGCAAAATAGAGCGAACGTGCGGCGTAAACACCTATAGCAACAATAAAAGTAGAAATAAAAAATAATAAAGTTGTGCTATCAGAAATTATTCCTAATGCAAAGCATAGCGAGCCTGCTATGGCAACGATAAACCCAATTATAAGCCAATAAGTTGTTTGAGAACGATCTGCTAAAAATCCAATAGCAACTCCGACAATAGGGCGAACAAATAGAAGGAAAGTGCCCACTTTAGCGGCTTCTACTTGGTTGTATTTCATTACATCTTGGGCATACAAAGAAAATACATCTGTAATTTTATAACCGACATAAGCACATAATATGATTACCATCAAAAGTAGAACTGAAGGCAATTTTAAAACTTCTTTAATTTCAGAAAGAGTGATTTTTTCTATAATAATTTCCTTCTCAATTTGCTTATCTAATTTCATAAAAAACCAAACCAAAAGACCTACAAATGCAACAATTATTGTTGAGGTAATCACAACATTTTTAAATGCAGTTTTTGTTTCTTCAATAGAAATTTCGGATAGATGTGAATTTATAAAAATGGAAAATATCAATAATCCCATGGCTCCAAATAATGCCCCTACTAGACCACGTCCTCCATCTAAAAAACCAAATGCTTTTCCTTGTGAACTCGATCCTCCCCAAACTCTAGTGGCTTTAATCATTGGAGCCCAAAACAAAAATATTGTGGTAAATCCCCAATATCCATACAAAATTCTAAGTGTTAAGTAATCAGGGAAAGTTGCATACACCAAACCACCTAAGGCAGTCATCCAAAGTGCTACTGCGATTAACTTACGCGGTGGGTATTTGTCTGCTAAAGGTCCCCCAAATACATACGACAATAGCGCGACTATTCCGTAAGTGGAAAAACAATAGCCTAGTTGTAAATTATCCAATCCAAAGGCATCGAGAACAGTTGGTCTAAAAACACGTGCTAAAACAAATGGCAAAATAAAAACAGATTCACCAGCTAAAATTAGCAGTAATAAGAAATACCAAGGAATTCGTTTCTGATACATGTAAACTTTAGTTTAACCCATTATTTCAAGCTCATATGCTTTAATAAGTTATTAGAAAACTCTAACATATTTTGAACTTCATCCGTTCTGGCAATGTGTAAGTATTTAAATATCATTAAAGCTTCACCATTACTTTCAATATGATGAATTTCATTTTCTTCTAAGAACTTGATTAATTCTGGTGAGAAGAATTTTCGTATGGCTACTTCGTCTGATCCACTTAATAAAAACTTATTCGAGAATTCAGGCGATTTAACAAAGTCTATGTCGCCTTTTCCTCCAGAAAGCACTTTAACTTTGTCAAAAATCTTATCAAAAGGTCCTTCTTTATCTATGATAAAGTCTGGAATACGAACTGGTAAACGAACTATTTGAACGGTTGTTTGATAGACTTCTAATGCTAACATGGCACCTTCGTCAAATATGATGTCTGCAATTTCCCAATGTGTATTATTTTCAGTATCCATACCTTGTAATGAATTGTTTTTCATTTCAATAGGTCTGGATTTAAAGAAATCGAAATTTCTTAAATAGGATGTATTCCAATCGACTTCTCTTTGGAATGACCAGTGGTTTGCAATTGCCATTTTTTGTAAACGAATCTGACGTTTGGTAATTCGTTTTTTACGTCTTCCTGTAACAACTTTTAAAGCTCTATTATGGCTGGTTGAAGAGGTGTGATTGTCTAATCCCATTAATTGCACATTACCACCATTATTATCATGAGTACGTTTAAATTCAATCAAATTTTCCATGATCGATAAATCAACCAATCTAGTTTGGGACATGTCAATTTTAATGGTTGACCCAGTTGGAATATCTTCTAATAACTTATCTAGCCTTAAAGCATATAAAAAGTTGGCAACACCTTTTAATTTTACATCATAAGTACCGTTTTCTAGTTGATACACTTTAGATCCTGAATTGTAAATCATTTTAAAAAAGTTACGGAATCCAACTTTAGCCAATAAAATGTGTAGTGTTAAGGTAATTAAAATTCCACCAATAATTCCATATAAAAGACTTGTGTATAATGTGATGATTAGGGTAGAAGATAAGAACAATAATTGTTCTACACCTTGGTCATATGTGCTTTTGAATACTTTTGGAGACGCTAATTTAAATCCGGTATGTACCAAAATGGCAGCTAAAGCAGCTAAAGGAATACTTCTTAAAACTGGGGCTAATAGGACCACGAATAATATTAAGAAAAGTCCATGATAAAAATTAGACCATTTGGTTTTTGCATTGTTATTTACGTTTACTGTACTTCTTACGATTACGTTTATAATTGGCAACCCTCCTAATGCTCCAGAAACCATCGTGCTTAATCCAACACCCAATAAATCTTTATTTAGGTTTGTGGTTCTTTTGTATGGGTCTAATTTATCTACGGCTCTTGCGCTTGCCATGGTAATTACAGTTCCGATAGCAGTAATTGAAAGTACGGTAGTCCAAAATGGCCAAGTGCCGATTCTACTAAAATCTGGATGCATGATGCTGTCTAATGGATTTTCTGGAATGCTAATCAGCAATTCAGGACTAACATTGTACGTGTGTCCAAACAATTCAATTCCATGTGCATGAAAGAAATCAAAGCCGAAGACGATTGGAAGTGCTAATACTAATACCCACATAGGAGCGGGAATAACTCTTATAAATTTGATGTTTATTCTTTTATAAAAGACGAGCACCAATACGCCTAATAAAGAAATAATGAACACAAATGGATTCAATTCAGGTATTTTAGAAACGGCATCTATTAAAATGTTAATGATGGTATCCGCCTCAGTTTTTGTGCCTAGTGCAAAATGAATTTGTTTCGCAAAAATAATGACCCCTATTGCAGCTAATATTCCATGTAAAACGGATGATGGCAATAGTTTTGCATAGCGCCCCATTTTTAACAATCCAAACAACACCTGAATTGCGCCGGAAACAACAATGGCAGCTAATACATAATTGATATTGCCGTCCAAAACAGCAAGTCCACCTAAAATGGCGGCAATTAAGCCGGCAGCAGGACCGTTAATAGCTAAATTACTTCCTCTAAAAAATGTGGTTACAACTCCTGCAATGATAGAAGACATTAATCCGGCCATTGGAGTAACGCCAGATGCTACAGCGACGCCTAATGCCAGAGGTAAGGCAACTAAAGATACACTTAATGCTGCTGTTAGGTCGCTTCTCCAATTTTCTTTTAATCCTTTAAACCCAGTAGCAGGAATCTTATGTTCGTTATTCATTGGTTAGTTTGGTAATGGTTTTTAAAGTTATCTGTGATCTCTAAAGACGAGGTATACTTTTTGTAAACATACAACAATTGACTTAACTATCCTTTAAAAATTGTTTCCACTCGGCAGGAGTGTTTAAGTTTTTTTTAATTGAATTGTCATTAACAGGAATCACAGTAATTTGGTGTGATTGTAAGTTTTTGATTTGAAGATCCAGTCGAGCCAAATTACTTTCTACATCTAGTTTTAGTAATGAATACCAGAATGAGGAATTTAATTTTATTGGATGTCCATTTTTACCTAAGTAAGATGGCATAGTAACGAGGTTTTCACCTCTAATGATAAGAGGTAGTTCTTTTTGGTTTAAGATTGGAACATCTATAGGATTCAAAATTACGTTTGTTTTTAAATCAATTGAGTTTAAAACTGTTTGCAAAGTGGAAAAAGGGCCAATTTCTGGCCTCGGATTTAGAATAACCTTTACGGCGACTCCCATAAATTGAACAAACTGCTTCGTGGCTTGCTCAAACCAATCGATAGCCCAGAAATAATGTTCTGCATCATAGCCCAATCCAATATAAACTTTTTGGATTCCGCTTTTTCCAATTCTGTTGATTTGTTCAAGAATCCAAAAGGTTTTACCATATTTCAATAAACCTTTAGCAACTCCCATTCGTTCTGACTTACCTCCAGCAAGAAGAATAGCGACAGTGTTATTTTCCATAATGGACTTTCAATAATTCTGCTGCTACACTAATAGCAATTTCATTCGGTGTAATTCCGCCAATATCTAATCCAACGGGGCAATTAACCGGTTCAATTCCGTTTTCAAAACCCAATTCATTTTTCAGCATATTATGAAATTTCACCTTTTTTGTTTTGCTTCCAATAAGACCAATATATTTGGTTTGTTCATCTAGGGCCAAGGCGGTAATTTCGTAATCTAATTTGTGGTCATGTGTCATTATAACCATATAGCAATTTGAGCCCCATTGAATATGAGACTTGTACAAGTCGAAGTCAAGATTTGAATAGTTGACGTGTTCTCCAATGTTTATCTCATTTTCCCATCCTTTTCTTGTATCCATTAAATGAATTTTAAAAGGAGTGTCTTTTAAAATATTACAAATTTCTTGACCTATATGACCAGCGCCGAATAGATATAAATTTGGTTCTAAATTCATGGGTTCAATAATTAATTCAACTATTCCGCCACAGCATTGTTCAAATTCTGGGCCAAGTGTGTATGAAAATTCAAGTATAACGTTTGATTGAATTGCTTCCGCTGCTTTGTCAATAATTTGAAATTCTAATTTACCACCGCCAACTGTGCCATGAATGGTTTTGTCTAGAGTAACTAACATTCTTGCACCTACCTTACAAGGCGTAGACCCTTTAATTTTGGTAATAGTTACTAGTGCTACTGGAATCTTTTGTTTTTTAAATTCCAGTAGTTTTTCAATCCATAATTGCATAGGTTATACTAAATTATGATCTGATAAAGGCAAACTGTGATATCGTTTTCCTGTGGCTTTGAAAACAGCATTTACAATAGCTGGTGCAATAACTGGTACACCCGGTTCTCCAACACCAGTAGGTTTTTCATCACTATCAACTATTTCTACATGAATTTCTGGAGCCTCGTGCATACGAACCATCTGATAATCGTGGAAATTACTTTGTTCAATAGCACCATCTTTAGCAGTGATTTTTCCGTACAACGCCAAAGACAATCCAAAAACAGCAGCACCTTCCATTTGAGATTCTACCGTATTTTTGTTAATCGCTACTCCACAATCTACTACGGTGTGGACTTTATGAACTTTTACCTTTCCATCTTTCACAGAAACTTCAACTACAGAGGCAACATATGATAAAAAACTATATTGAACGGCTATACCTTGCGCATGCCCTTCAGGTAATTTCTTACCCCAATCTGCATTTTTAGCAACTTGTTTTAAAACATGTTTAAAACGTTTAGTATTCCATTTGTATTTACCCTTTCCACCTTCTTTTCTAAACTCTTTTCCAATCATATTCAATCGGAAATCAAGAGGGTCTTTTCCTGCTGCATGCGCTAATTCATCAATAAATACATTCACTGAAAAGCCATGAGGGATATTTATTACAGAGCGTAACCACCCAATTCGAACATGTGCCGGAGCTTTACCAGTTTCAACGCGCATGTCTGGAATTAAATAAGGCATGTTTGTGGCACTACCATTTTCCCAGCCTGCAGGTCCGTCAGTCGAAGGGTCAAATGTTGACATTATAGAAGGGAAGGCATAGCGATGTAGCCATCCTGAAACATTACCATCAGCATCAATTCCTGCTTTCATGTATTGCGATGAAACGGTGTGGAAATAACTTTGTTGGATGTCATCTTCTCTAGACCATATAATCTGTACAGGACTATTAAGTTGTTTTGCCATTGCAACGGCTTCAATAATATAATCTGGTTTGGATTTACGACCGAAACCACCCCCTAAAAAGGTTATGTTAATTGTTACATTTTCTTTTTCAACTCCTAAAAACTCAGCCACTTCAGTTCTTGCTGTTTGCGGATCTTGAGTTGGAGCCCAAACTTCACAAGTATCTCCATTAACAACGGCTACGGCGTTTGGCACTTCCATAGGAGCATGAACTAAATGCGGCGCTTTAAAAGTACTTTCGACTATTTTAGTTGCTTTTCTAAATGCTTTATTTACATTTCCACTTTCCTTAGCAACTGTCCCTTTTTTATGTACGTTTTTGGTCAATAATTCCATGTACTCATCAGAATCGTATGCGCCATTTGCTCCTAAATCCCAATCTACCTTTAATGCATCTTTACCTTGAAATGCTGCCCAAGTATTGTTTGCTACAACGGCAACACCACCCAAAGCACCGAAAGGTCTCGGAACTCGGTCTAATTGTACTACCTTTTCAACACCTTTTATTTTTAATGCCTCAGAGCCGTCGAAAGATTTTGCAGTACCAAAAGTAGATGGACATCTTTTAATGGCAACAAATTTCATATTGTCTACCCTTTTGTCTAATCCAAAAACAGCACTTCCGTTTGCGTAGTTAGGAACATCTATTCCTTTTAAATAAGATCCAATGTATTTGAACTTGTCTTTTGATTTAAATGTAACTTCTTCCGGAACTTCTAGTGTTTTTGCAATTTCTACTAAATCTCCAAACGCAATTTTCTTACCACTGGTATGATGTACAAAGTGATCTTTTGCCGAACATTCTTCAACCGAAACTTCCCATTTCTTTGCTGCTGATTGTTCTAACATTGTTCTAGTTGTTGCGCCCATCTTACGCATGGTTTCATATAAATACCGTATACTTCTTGAACCGTCAGTATTTTGGTCGCCATATTTAGCATCTCCAGTTGCTTGTTTTATACTTACTCTTTTCCAATCAGCCTCCATTTCATCTGCAATTACGGAAGTAAGAGAGGTGCGGACACCATTTCCCATTTCCGAACGTGAAGCTACTAAAACCAAACTTCCATCAGAATTTAACTGCACAAATAAATTCGGATTGAATTCAATCAAATCTTTCGGCTCTGAAGCAAAAGGATTGCTGTTACATGCAATAATTAATCCACCTGAAGCCAACCCAATTCCTTTGATAAAACTTCTTCTACTAATGTTTCTAACTGCTCCCATAATTACGAATTTTTAAGTTCAACTGTTTCAACAATAGCACTCTTAATTCGCTGGTAAGTACCACATCTACAAATGTTCCGAGACATTGCATTTTCGATATCCTTTTCAGAAGGGTTGTCGTTTGAGTTTAACAAAGCAGTCGCTGTAATTAACTGTCCAGGTTGACAAAATCCGCATTGCGGTACGTTGTGCTTTACCCAAGACTCTTGCAGTAATTGTAAATTTTTGTTTTCACCTTCAATGGTAATTATTTTTTTACCTTCTGCTGCCGTAGCTTTCATTTGACATGAGTTAATGGCCTGTCCGTCCATCAATACCATGCACGAACCACAAAGTCCTTTTCCGCATCCATATTTGGTTCCAGTATATCCAATAATATCTCTAATAGCCCATAAAAGAGGCATATCTGGGTCGACATCAATCGAATGTTTTTTCCCATTAACATTTAGTGTAGTCATAACTTGGTAAGTAGTTTTTTGATTAGAAAGCTCCAAGTTAATGATTTTTTAAGCAGTTTTTTAAGAATGATATTCTTTTTAACAGAATATTAAAAAAACGAAGTGTCAATAAAGTTATTCTAGAATTCTATAAATTGGATACTGTAAATAGCTTTTTTCTGCATGGTTAGAGTTTTCATAGATGTAATTAAGTTGAGCATACCAATTACTTGCAAATTTTTCATCATGCTCTTTCTTTAATTCAAAAGCGGTTTTTAATTGCTGATTGTCCTCTAAAATTTTCAAGGCTAGGTCTTCAAAAACATATGGTGAAAAATGCTCTTTCTGTTGCAGAATAACATCGAAGAAATTCCAATTAAAAAATGAATCGGTTGCTTCAGGTTCTAGCACCTCAATTAAATATCTTATTCCAGGTTGATTAGTCGGGATTAAAAAATCTCCAGCATTGAATTTTTGATGCCTTATAGTACTTTCAATCTCCGTATTTTTATGAAGATAGTGTCCTTCATATGGGCGTCTACCAGTTTCGTAATCTTTTATTTTATAGGACTCCACTTCAATCGCAATATCAGATTTCAATGGATGCATTTCAATATTATTAAGTTTTAATCTTTCAACAACGCGTGTAAGGACTTTTGGAACCACATAATATTTTGGAATTAAAACTTCTTTCGTTGCCTTAAAATTATCATAATAAGTTACAGGTTTTGTAAAAGGTTGAGAGCTATCATATTTCAATCTTTTTTGCCCTGTTATTTCGCTCTTTATAAAAGACCCTTCATATCCTTCAAAACTTAATGTTCGTGTTTTTGTAGAATCCAGTTTCCATTGAACTGGATAAGTTCCATTAGAAAGAATATCGTCCGCAGCAGTACTACGTAAATATTTAATTGACTCACCACTTTCTATAGCAAAATCGAATACAGAAAACATTAAATCATAAGTGCCTTCGACTCTTTGTTTGTATGGTTTTAACATATGTGTTTCAACCATAAGCCCAAAGGTGTTAAATAGTGTTGTATAACCAGTAGAGTATCTTGGAGAGTCAAAAAATTGAGAAAAGCCTTTTTCCGGAACACTGTTAAATACATTTACATAAGGCGTAATTGCATGCCCCTTCTGAATCAGTTTCTCTTCAATATCTGGCATCATTTTATGATGTAAATAGTCGCCAATTTTACCGCCCAATTTGTTATGTTGTGTAAAAAGATGTGTAAGAGTGTATTGATAATCTGCGCCGTTACTGACATGATTATCCACAAAAATATCTGGGTTGACCAAGTGAAATAATTTTGTAAAGGCTTGAGAATTTTTAGTATCATTTTTTACAAAATCTCTATTTAAGTCATAGTTCAACGCGTTTCCTCTAAAACCATAGGATTCTGGTCCATTTTGATTGGCTCTTGTTCCAGAATTGCGATTTAAACTTCCACCTACATTGTAAATAGGAATTACACAAATCATGATGTTATTATAGGTATATTTTAATTGGTCATTTTCAGCAATATCACGCAAAGCCATCATAGATGCATCAATTCCATCAGGTTCTCCTGGGTGAATTCCATTATTAATTAACACCACTGTTTTCTCCGTGTCTATTGGGTTGAAAACTTGTCCGTTATCAAATATAATTAGGAGTAATGGATGCCCTGAATCTGTCTTGCCTATTTTTCGAATTGTAATTTCAGGATATTTATTTGCTAGGTTTTCATAGAACAAAATGGTTTGCTCATACGTTGCAGTTTGTGTTCCACCACTTTGTTCAAACGCCGTTTCAAAAGGATTTGAAGGAATGGAATCATTTACAACTTCTTCAGTTTGAGCAATAGAATTAATTGTTAAAAAAAGAACGATTAAAAAACTATAAAATTGGGATTTATTCATTGTTGATTGTTATTTAAGTACGGATGTTGGTACTAACACAGAAACATCTCCATTATTGCGTAAAATGTCGCGAACAATACTAGAACTTATATAAGATGTTTCAGCACTGGTTAATAAAAAGACGGTTTCAATTCCGGATAATTTTCGGTTGGTTTGTGCAATGGCTTTTTCAAATTCAAAATCTGCAGGATTCCTGAGTCCTCGTAGTATAAAATTGGCATCTATTTTTTTGCAGTAATCTACTGTTAGCCCTGTATAGGTTCCCGTTTTTATTTTAGGTTCATCTTTAAAAGCAATTTCGATGAAACTTTTTCGTTCTTCGGTTTCAAACATGTATTTTTTATCGGCGTTTATGCCAATAGCAATAATAATTTCATCAAATAACGGAATGGCTCTTTTAATGATATCGACATGTCCTAAAGTAATTGGGTCAAATGACCCTGGGAAAACTGCTCTTTTCATAATAGTTTAATTTTTTAACGCCATCTCTATGGCATTTCCGAATAAATCTTCGAGGCTAATTCCTGCCTCCGTCGCTTGTTGAGGTAGAATACTTTCTTCGGTTAAACCTGGAACAGTATTCATTTCTAACATATGAGGTTCACCGTTTTTAAAAATAAACTCACTTCTAGAAAAGCCTGACATACGCAAAATTTCATAAGCTTTTTTAGCAATCGCTTCAACTTTCTGTTGTTCATCTTTTGTTAGTCTTGCCGGTGTAATTTCTTGAGAAGCACCTTGATATTTTGCTTCATAATCGAAGAAATCGTTTTCTGAAACAATTTCGGTTATTGGTAGCACCTTTGTTTCACCTTTATAATTAATTACTCCCACTGAAACTTCTTTTCCATCTAAAAAAGACTCAATTATAATTTCATCATCTTCTTTAAATGAATTTTCAATGGCATACTCTAACTCTTCGGTCTTATAAACTTTTGAAATTCCAAAACTACTACCAGCTTTATTGGCTTTTACAAAACATGGAAGACCTACTTTTTCTACTATTTCACTCGTAATGATGGGGTCTCCTAAATTTAAATAGTAAGATTCTGCAGTTTTAATTCCGTATGGTTTAACCACGCTTAAACAATCTCTCTTATTAAATGTTAATGCCATTTGATATGATGGGGCAGAGGTATGAGGAATACCAATTAATTCTAAATACGAAAGAAATTGTCCATCCTCACCTGGCGTTCCATGAATTGCATTGAATACACAGTCGAATTGAATTTTGTTACCGTTTACGTTTGTAGAAAAATTATGCCTATCAATTTCAAATTCTTTGTTGTCGAATAGCAAGACCCATTTTTCTTTGAAAATATGAACTTCATAAGCATTATATAAAGTTTTGTTCAAATGATTCATAACTACGGAACCACTTTTAAGTGAAATCAAGTATTCTGAAGAATACCCTCCCATTACAACGGCTATGTTTTTCTGCATTTACAATTGTTTTCAAAAACAAATGTAAGTAAAAATCAAGCATTATATGAAGTATAATACTACCTAAAATCCAACCATTATTCCAATCGATGGTAATACATTACCGCTACTATCATCAATTAAATAGGTGTCGTATGCATTTGGGTTATTTGGATTTTCAATCGGGCTTCCTTGAGAATCTCGACGCACATCCAAATATGGTGGTACATCTGTTTCTGAATTATAAATATTTTGAATATCTAAATATGCGTTTAACCACCATTTATTAAAATACCATTTTTTATCAACTCGAACATCCATTTGGTGTAGCAAACCCGTTCTTTCTGAATTTAATAGATCCCAGTCATTTATCCCTCTTTGTGTTACATCCCAAATTTCTTTTTGCGAAGATAATTCAATGTCAAAAGGCGTATATGGCGCACCACCTAGTAATCTAAATTTCGCACCAATTTCCCAGTTTTTTGCTAGTTTTTTGCCAGCAACAATATTTAGAATATGGCCATTATCCCAAGATGAAGGAACATATATATTATTCTTATCTTGGAATTCACTTGTTACCCATGTATAGGAAATTAGGCCATATACTGTAGAACTTAATTTTTGTTGTAATAATAATTCAACACCATAACTTCTTCCTTTTGAGGTTGAATTGGCAGGTTCATTCCCAATAACTCCAAAATCACCACCTAAATTTGCAAGTGAAATTTCATCATTCAATAAAAATGGGTAATCGCTATATTTTTTATAAAAACCTTCTAAGCTTATTTTAGAGTAATTTGTTGGTTTAAATTCAATTCCTGTAACAACATGATCCGAACTAATATGGCTAATGTCATTTTCTTTATTTACTAAGAATCCATTATTGTCTCTGAATCCCATCACTGTATAAGCAGGTAGTTGATAATATCTTCCAACATTAAAACCTAGTACCCATTTTGGGTTAAATGCATAAGAAGCAGAAAGTCTTGGAGAAATTTGCTCTAAAGGGTTTGACATATCATCCGAATAACTATTAAAATCAGTTCTGATTCCAAAAGTTAAAGCAAGTCTATCATCTAAAAAAGACTTGGTAGTCTGAGCAAATAGAGCATATTTAGAAAAGTTAAGTTCAGAGTTGAAATCGATAGTTTCGACTGAGCCATTTATTTCAGTTTTTTGAAAAGTTGCATTCGTATATTTTATAAATTCTATGCCTGTACCTACATTCCACTTCCATCCATTACTTCTGAAATTATGTTCAAAACGTAATTTGTTTTCAATTTCTTGAGAATTATAGTCTAGTAGTAGATTATTAGGATCCTCTAAGTTATCTAAGTATTTAATGGCCTCATTATTTAAATGGTTTCTGCTAATAATAAAACTTTGATTACTATTTTTTGAATAATGTTTCCAATTAGCTCCAATAGTATAATTCCACTGATTGTTGATTGGTATATTGGCAAGAATATAATTGTTTCTATTGATGTCATCTTCATCCGTTACTCCATCATTAACATCTTCATTTAACACAAATTCATCAATTGCGGCTAGACCAAGAATTGTCAATTCATTTTTATCATCGATTTTAAAATCATGTTTGTATTGAAAATCATTGTATGTAGGTGAAAAAGGTAACTTTAATGCCTCAAACAAGAATTGTAAGTAAGATCTCCTTGCTGAAAAAATAAAAGAGGAATTTTCACCGGTTGGTCCGTCCAAAGTAATTCCAATATCTGAAGAGCCAATGTTAAAAGTCCCCGAGAGTTTATCTTTGTTACCGCTAATTTGTTCAAACTCCATGACCGAACTCATTGTATTACCCCTATTTGCAGGAAATGCACCGGCATAAAAATCAACATTTTTTATTAGATTAACGTTGATCATACCGACTGGTCCACCCGATGCACCTTGTGTTGCGAAATGGTTAATATTCGGTACTTCAATTCCATCTAAGAAAAACCTATTTTCATTTGGAGCACCTCCTCTTACTATAATATCATTTCTGAATGAAATGGTTGTAGCAACACCTGGTAATACTTGCACTACTTTTGATATATCTCTATTGCCTCCCGGGTTTCTATAGATTTCTGAAGCACTAATTCTATTTTTACTAACAGGAGAAGATGTTTGCCTTTTAAAAGGTGAAGTCTGCAAAACTACTTCATCTAACAATGCTTCATCTTTTATTAAGGCAAAATCAATGGTGGTGGTTTTAGATGCAAAAACAAGTATTTCTTGTTTTAATTCTCTTTTGAACCCTATAAAACTTGCATAAAGGTTGTAGGTTCCAGGTTTTAAATTAGTTATTGTATAATTCCCTTGATCATCTGTAACTGAGCCTAAATCGGAGTTTTCTATAATTATGTTTGCAAATGGAATTGGTTCATTGTTAAGTTCGTCAAACACTCTTCCAGAAATAGCACCAGTTTGACCAGCGACGTTGGTTATGCTTAAAATTAGAAGTAATGTTATTGTGATAAAACGCATTTTATTTGTGAAAAATGAATGTTAAACAGTAAATCGTTTATCGAAATACTGAAAAAATAAAATGTTTAAGGCTATTAACGAAAAACCATAGAAGAAATCCTCAATAGGTATTGTAATTACTCTAAATTCTGTATTGTTAATACCATCATACCATACGATTGGGTTTTCAGTTAACATTCCAGTTAAAATTCCATTACTCAATAAAAAGAAAGGAATTATTAAGAGATAACTAATGTATAAAAATGACATTTCTGTCTTTTTAAAATAGGAATATAATAGAATTAAAGAACTAAGCATAAATGCTGAAAATGTATACCATTTATTATAGAAGTAAATTGCAATGACTAAACATATAAAGCCAAATAGAATTGAAATAATTTTTTGAGTTTTAATTTTTAAACTGAAACTAAATAAGCTCGATAGAGCAAAATAAGTAAATACACAGGCATAAGGGATACATATAAAAAAGAGAATTTCTTCAAGAGGTAAATTGGTAATATTAATCCCGATTAAGTAATCTGGATTAAAGCCCCAAATACCCATTTTAGTGAATTGAATATCCCAAATTATAAATAGAAGAGCGACTATAAAGTTGGCATAAAAAAAAGACTTCCATTTTTTGTAAAAAGGATATTTTTTATGAAAACTAAAAAGGAATGGTATAAGAATACATCCAAAGTTTACTGCTAAGTAAATATATTGGCCCATAATTACATATGATGATATTTGTTTGGAACATTTAACATTCCAAAACATTCACCATCTTCTTTTCCTAGATGTTTGTGATGGACTTTATGCGCTTTTCTTAATCCAATTAAAAATTTTGACTTGGTTTTTTTAAACCATTTAAATCTTTGATGAATGAGGACATCATGTATTAAAAAATAGGTGATTCCGTATAGCAAGATTCCCAAAGCAATAAAAAATAAAAAGTTTAATTCAGGAAAAGACCCGAAATAAAATAACGCAATACTTGGTATGGCAAAAATTAAGAAGAACGCATCATTTTTTTCAAATATTTGCTGATATTTTGGTTGATGATGATCTTTATGCAGGTACCATAAAAAACCATGCATTATATATTTATGTGTAAACCAAGTTACAATTTCCATTATGGTAAAAGTGGCTATAGTTGTTAAAATGTATAATAGAACAATCATGGATTAATTTTATTTATATTAGTTATTATTACGTTTTTATATACTTCTGGTAATGTTGAACCTTGAATGTCTTGATTAATTTGATTAAAATCAGATTCAATATTATCATTATAATTTAAAAATGACGGAATCTCAGACTGGATTAGTAAGCGCATATATTTAGCTTCTAAATTGTCAGGGTTTTCAGTTATAAATGTTTCAAGCCTTTTTTTACCATTTTTAAAATATTTCATTTTTGTATGAGGAAAAAAAACATATTGGGCTTTCATCATAATGGCAGAGGCTAAATAAGGTTCCACTTCTAAACAATAATTTTTTTCTGTAAAATCTATAAATTCATAAAGTTGCTCTTTTGAGTCAATTTCATGGAAGTTTTTTCTGATAACAGCAATTTCTGAACAATTTGTATAAGAAAAAACAAATAATAGTATTGCAATAAACCTTGTCATTTATAAAACATTCAACTTGTACCGAATATATGAGGTACACAACAAGGATACCTTTACCGGGTTGGATATTCTTGTCCGTTCATTAAGTATGTAATTTACGTTTTTCTTTTTCAATTTCCTAAGAAGAATTCGGTAATACGTAAAGGCAACATAAACACCTAGTTTACATTTTTTAGGTAATAATACAATGCCTTTATATGCTTCATGAAAATCCTCTTCTATATCTTCAATAATTTTAAGTTTGCTATCCGCATCTAAGTTGCCAAGGCTTAACTCGGGGAAATAAGACCTTCCTAAAATTTCATAGTCATCTTTTAAATCTCTTAAAAAGTTAACTTTTTGAAATGCAGACCCCAATTTCATTGCGTAAGACTTTAAACGATTGTATTCTTCAATATCTCCTTCTACGAAAACTTTTAAACACATTAACCCTACTACATTTGCAGAGCCATGTATATATTCCTCATAAGATAATGTTGAGGTATAATCGCTCTCATATAGGTCGGCCTTCATGCTGCGCATAAAATCTTGTACTAAGTCTTGTAATTCAAATTTTAAAACAACTTCTTGAAACGCATTTAGAATGGGGTTCAAACTTATTCGTCTTCTTAAAGATTTTTCATAATCCTTTTCAAATTCAATAAATAATTCTTCTCTATCATACTTATGGAAACTATCCACAATTTCATCCGCATACCTTACAAAGGCGTAGATTTTATAAATTGAGTTTTGCACATTTGGATGAAACAATTTTATTCCAAGAGAAAAAGATGTGCTGTAGGTGTTGGTTATTAACTTACTGCATTTAAAACTCGAGTTGTCAAATAATTTTTTCATGAATGGTATTTTTGTATTAATTCACTTACAACTTTACCAGAAATTAAACTGGGTGGTACTCCTGGTCCCGGCACAGTTAATTGTCCTGTAAAATACAAGTTTGTTAATTTTTTAGTTTTTAATTTTGGTCGTAGTATATGCGTTTGTGTTAAGGTGTTTGCTAGGCCATAAGCATTTCCTTTGTATGAATTGTAATCGCTGATAAAATCATTGACAGAATAAGATTTTTTAAATAAAACAGCATCTTGTAAATTTTGATCCGTAAATGATTCTAAACGTTCCATAATAATTTTAAAGCACTTTTCTCTTTTCGTTTCAGTGTCTTCTAGACCTGGTGCAATTGGAATAAGGAAAATTCCAGCTTCATATGCTTTAGGAGCTGCAGTTTTATCTGTTATACTTGGGAAACTTGCATAGAATAATGGTTTTTCTGGCCATGTTTTTGAATCATAAATTGTTGAAGCATGCTCTTCAAAATCAGTATCGAAAAATAGTGAATGGTGTGAAACATTATCTATTTTTTTATTGAAACCAACAAAGAATAGTAGGGCAGAAGGTGCAAATGTTTTACTGTTCCAGTAGTTCTCTGAATATTGTCTAAGCCTCATTGGTAGAAGCGTTTCTGTAAAAGCATAATCAGCGCCACTTAATAAAATATCACATTTAAACTCACCTTTAATTGTATTAACAGACTTAACAGTTTTGCCTTCTATATTTATTTTTTCAACTGAACAGTTGGTTATTATTTCTACATTTAATTCATTGTTGAGTTTTTCCATGGACTTAACTACTTCATACATTCCGCCTTCAGGATGCCAAGTACCAAGTTTTAAGTCGGCATAATTCATAAAATTATAGAAAGCTGGTGTTGTAGATGGCTTTGCACCTAAAAACAGCACAGGAAATTCTAAAATTTTTCGAAGCTTCTCATTTTTAAATTTAGAGCGAACTTGCCCTTTAATAGATTGAAAGAAAAGTTTGAGTTTTAAAAAGGTCTTAAGGCTTACTATTTCTAATAAAGATTCACCAGGATTGTAAACTAAATCTTGAATTGCAATTTTGTAATTAGACTCCGCATTGGAAATAAACGCGTCTAATTTTTGATCCCCGTTTGTTTCAATTGATTTAAAAGTGTTTTTAATTTCATCATATGAGCCTCCAATCTTTAATGAAGTTTTGTCATCAAAGAAGACTTCATATGCAGGATCCAATCTTTTAAGAGAATAATAGTCCTTTAAGTTCTTATCAAAGTCTTTAAAATAATTTTCAAATACATCGGGCATCCAATAAAAAGTTGGACCAATATCAAATGTAAAGCCGTCCTTTTTATATTGCCTAGCTCTGCCGCCTACAGTCTCATTTTTTTCGAGAATTGTTACGTCATAGCCAGATTTGGCAAGGTAACTTGCAGCTGATAGTGAAGCGAATCCAGCTCCTATAATGATAATTTTTTGCTTTTTCAAAATATAAATATGTAAGAAAGATATGAAAAAACTAACGGTCTTAAATAATTAAAACCGCTAGTCAACCAAAATTAACCTCAAATAACCAATTGAAATTATCTTGTAGATATTATTATAAGGTAGGTAGTAAAACTTTATCTACTACATGAATTACTCCATTGCTACCATGTACATTTACTTCTATTACATTTGCGTCTGCTCCCATTGACATGTCTGTCAAAGTAACTGCACCTTCACCACTTACATTTACTGTAACTGTTTCCATGTTTAACATTCCAATTACTTGTCCATCTTGTAAACTACTGCTAAATACCCTTCCAAGTGCTGCATGATATAATAACACGTTTCTGATTTGATCTTCTGTTAGCGTTGGAATTACAGCCGAGATATCTCCAAAAGCGGCATCGGTTGGTGCAAATATTGTAATGTTTTCAGCATCTTTAATAGCTTGAGCGATATCTGCATATGGTTCAGATGATAACAACGATACTAATACAGTAAATTCAGCACCTTCTTCCATTTCTGACATTGCAACGGCAATATCTAATACATCGATTGCTGGAGGAACTAGGGTTCTGTTAATGGTATGTACTACTCCATTGTCTTTTTCCATATCTACTTCAGTAATTGTAGTTAATCCATTAATCAAAACGCTATTTGTTAAATAACCTAAATAAATCTTCTCATCATTATTTAATGTCATTGCCATCCCGTCTGCCGGTAAATCTCCAGACATTACTTTAGCACCTAACACATGGTATAATAATATTGGTGTTAAATCATCTTTAGTCAATCCATCTAAGGATGTGATTCCTGCTGCAATGAATGCAGCGTTATTAGGAGCAAATAAAGTTAACGCTGGCGCTGTAGAAACTGTTTCTAATAATTCAGCAGTTTTTAAGGCTTCTACTAAAATTGTATAGTCAGGGTTAAACATAATAATCTCAGCGATAGAACCTACAGTTTGTGCTGCATAACTAGGTACAAGTACTGCATCTATTCCATGTATAACACCGTTAACAGCTTTTACATCAGCAGCAATAACGGTTGCATTGTTAATCATAACACCGTTTGATAAATCAACAGTAACCGATTCTCCAGGTAATAAAGTTTCCACCATTTGTCCATCCGTTAATTCGCTAGACATAACAGACATTCCCAATAAATGATACTGTACAATTTCTCTTACCAATCCAATTGGTAATTCGCTTAAATCGTTTTTTCCTAAGGCCGCAAGCAAGTCTGTAAATGCTTGGTTTGTTGGAGCAAATACAGTTAAATCTTGAGTGATATCACTTGCAGCGGCTAGGATGTCAGCCATTTCAGGCATGAGTAAAATGGATACCAAAGTTGAGAAATCAGGGTTTGAAGCCGCAATTTGAGTTATCGTTTCAGCAACAAACATTTCAGGTAATAATACTTCGTCTATTATATGTATTACTCCATTTGTAGCTTCAATATCTGCAGTTGTTACATTAGAAGACCCATTAAGTACTACTCCATTAGAAGTATCTACATTAATGTTTTGTCCAGATAATAATGTTCCAACTGGTCCTGTAGTCAAATCTCCAGAATTAACTGTACCATTAACTACATGATATTGTAAAAGGTTTGTAAGGAGTGATGGGGTTGAAATAATAGTATTTAGGGTCGTAGGATCAAGTTTTTCAAATGCTGCATTTGTTGGAGCAAAAACTGTGTAAGGAGTATCTCCACTTAAGGCACCGTCCAATCCGGCTGCAACAATTGCAGAGGTTAAGGTGCTTAGTTCAGGAGTGGATTGTGCAATTTCAACAATGTTCATTGTTGGTTTATCCATTGCAATATCATCATCGTCGTCGTCACAACTGATTACAAAAAATGGTAAAGTTAACATAATTACAAGTGCCATGAACTTGTTTGTTTTTTCGATTAAATGGCGAGTTAAATTTTTCATTGTTCAATATTTTAGTCATTAAAGTTAGACAAAGATATGTAAAAAAATAATTACTGTCCAAGAAAAATGTAAAAAAAGTTGAACAAAAGAATAAAAATATTATATTTGTAGCGTAATAACTCTCTAAAATTTTAATGTTTTGTCTATATTAGCAGCAAATAATTTGAATATGAACACGTACTCGATGGCTCAGGTTGAGACATTAACTGGTATTAAAGGACATACATTACGTGTGTGGGAAAGAAGGTATAGTTTTCTTAAACCAAAACGTACAAATACGAATATTCGATTCTATAGTGATTCCGAAATTCGAAAATTACTCAATATTAATATACTTATTAGTAATGGGTATAGAGTGTCTAAGATTGACAAGATGAATGAGGATCAGGTACATGATTTAGTTCTTGAAGTTAATTCGGCGTCATCGGCTAAATTCGATGATGACTTAAATAGGTTGGTGTTGTCTATGTTAGAGTTTGATGAGGATTCTTTTAATGGCATTTTTCAGCGTCACGTAACAAGAAACGGTTTATTATCAACTGTAATTAATTTATTATACCCTTTTCTAAATCATGTTGGGATTTTATGGTCAGCCAATAAATCTATTCCAGCACAAGAACATTTTGTTTCTAATTTAATTCGTCAAAAGGTAATAACAGCAATAGATATGATACCTCCTGCGAAGGAAGATAGTAGTGTGGTTGTTATGTTTTTACCAGAAAACGAAAACCACGAAATAGGATTGCTTTTAGCAAATTATATAGCAAGAGATCTTGGATTTAGAGTTTATTATCTTGGTCAAAATGTTCCGATGTTGAATATAGAAGATGTGAATGAAAAAGCCTTTGCAGATGTATTGTTAACGATGTTCGTTACACCAATGACTGAAGATTCAAGAGATAGATTCATGAAGTATTTTGGCGCTATGAATTTGCCTATTTTTATTTCTGGTAATTTTAATATGGAAGGCGCTCCTGGAAATTTTGAATATATTGGTGGCCCTGATCATCTAATCGAAAGGTTAAAGGGAATTAAGTTTTCTGATTAACTTATAATAATTCATTTAAGGCTTTGCTAGTTGAGTCGAATTTAAATTTGAAATTTAAGTTTGACTTTATTTTTTTATTTGAAATTCTACTACCTTCTAACAGAATTACTGACATTTCACCGAACAATAATTTCATAACAAATTTTGGAATTTTGGGCAATAGAAGTTTTTTGTTTAAGAATTTATAAATTTTATTAGTCAATTCTTTATTTGTTATATGTTCTGTCGCTACAGCATTGTAAATTTTAGAATTTTTAGAATTTAGCAATACAAGAATAATTTTACATAAATCATGTATATGTATCCATGGCATATATTGATTTCCATTACCTATTACGGCACCTAGATTCGATTTTATTGGTTTTAGTATTTTGATGAATGCACCACCCTTATTGCTCAGTACAACGCCAATTCTTATAATGTTTAAAGGGATTTTAAATTCGTTAAATTTTAAGTGTGCGGTTTCCCATTCATTACATAGACTTCCAATAAAGTCATTCGATGCAGGCATGTCTTCAGAATAAATAAATTCGTTAGTACATGCTCCATAGTACCCAATTGCTGAGGCTCCTATATATCCTTTAAGGACAATATTGTTTTCCTTAATTGTATTAAAGAGCAATTTAGTTGATAAGACTCTACTATTTCTGAGCTCAATTTTTCTTTTCTTAGTCCACCTTCCTTCTGAAATGTTAGAGCCTGCCAAATGAACAATATAATCACAAGACTTTAGGGCGTCCAATTCAATAAAACGGTTTTCAATGTCCCATTTATATGTTTTGAACTTGAAATGAGGTCGAATAGATCTTGACAAAAAAGAAACTTTATACCCCTTCTCAGTTAATAAGGTAGCCAATTCAACTCCAACTAATCCAATACCAGTAATTAATACACGTTCCATATTTTATAAAGATACTACATTGTTAACATATAATTATTTCTTAAGAGCTACGTTTTATATATTTGTTCCTATTAAAATATACGCATGAGTTTATTAAATTTTATAAAAAGCAAAACCTTCATTAAGCAATTGATATTTGCAGGAATTGCGTCAATTATATTGATTTTTGTACTAATAAAATGGTTAAATATTAGCACCAATCACGATCAGAAAATTCAAGTGCCAGAATTGTCGAAAATGTCGATTTCGCAAGCTGAGATGCAATTGAAAGAATTGAATTTAAGATTGGAAATTATTGATTCTTCAAATTATAATCCTTCTTACCCACCTTTGTCGATTATAGAACAAAACCCTGAGGCTGGGGATTTTGTAAAAGAAAAGAGACGTATATATTTAAAAATTAATAGAGCGACCTATAAAGATATAGAAATGCCAAATGTGTTACAGAAAACTCGGAGAAATGCGGAAGTGACTTTAAAAGCAGTTGGATTAAGAGTGGGGGATAGTCCTGAATATGTAAAAGATATTGCACTAGACGTTGTTAGAGGAATCATTTATAAAGGAAAAGAAATTAAAGTTGGGGATAAGTTGCCAAAAAATTCAGTTGTAAATTTAAAATTAGGCGACGGTAAAGGAAGAGCAAGACGTTAATGAGCGAATCACAAGAAATAGAAAGCGAAGAATTGTATGAGCATTTTAAGTATGTTGCTCATGTTGGTCAAGAACCTTTACGTGTAGATAAATTTTTAATGAATTTTATTGAAAATGCTACGCGAAATAAGATTCAGCAAGCGGCTAAAGCAGGTAATGTTTTGGTTAATGATAATCCGGTTAAATCTAATTACAAGGTAAAACCAAACGATGTTGTTCGTGTTGTTTTGGCACATCCACCACATGAAAATTTGTTGGTTGCGGAAGATATTCCAATTGACATTGTTTACGAGGATGATGTTTTGATTGTTGTGAATAAACCTGCGGGAATGGTCGTACATCCAGGTCATGGAAATTATTCTGGAACATTGGTAAATGGGTTGATTCATCATATAGAAAATTTACCAACGAACAGTAACGAGCGCCCTGGTTTAGTACACAGAATTGATAAAGATACTAGTGGTTTATTGGTGGTTGCCAAAACTGAATATGCCATGGCGCATTTGTCTAAGCAGTTTTTCGATAGAACCACGGAACGTAAATATGTTGCCTTGGTTTGGGGGAATATTGAAGAAGAGGAAGGGACTGTTAAAGGACATATTGGACGAAGTTTAAAAAACCGCTTACAAATGGATATTTTTCCTGAAGGTGAATTTGGAAAACATGCCGTTACTCATTACAAGGTTTTAGAGCGTTTCAGTTATGTTACTTTGGTACAATGTAAATTGGAAACTGGTAGAACACATCAGATCCGTGCGCATATGAAGTATATTGGTCATACACTATTTAATGATGAACGTTATGGTGGAGATCAGATTTTAAAGGGGACGACATTTACTAAATACAAACAGTTTGTTGATAATTGTTTTAAAGTATTGCCAAGGCAAGCCTTACATGCCAAAACTTTAGGTTTTGCACATCCTACTACAGGAGAGTTTATGCGATTCAATTCTGATGTTCCAGAAGATATTGCTGAATGTTTAGACAAGTGGAGAACCTATACAGTAAATCAAAAAGAGTAAATGGATACGTTAAGTATCCTCATATCGATTATTGCTGCAATCGGATTATTTACGCATAGTCTAGAAAGTTTTTCTAATAACTTAAAAGAACATGCCAATGATAAAATGCAATTGGCTATTAAACGTTTTACAGATTCAAAGTTTAAAGGATTGTTAACCGGTTTCGTAGGTACTGGTATTATACAAAGTAGCAGTGCAGTAGTGGCAATTACCGTTTCATTTGTAGATTCTGGAATCATTTCTTTTCATAATTCATTGCCTATATTATTAGGAAGTAATTTAGGAACTACGATAACCGCTTGGTTAGTTTCATTTAAAATTGAGGCCTTAGGAATTACGTTTTTAGCCTTAGGATTTATTCTGGGATATTTTAAAGGAAAACTGGCCCTTATTTCAAAACCCATTTTTTATTTAGGTCTGATACTTTTCAGTTTAGATATGATTGGCCATTTTTTAGAACCGATTAAAAATAGTGAAGAATTAATTCATTATTTAAGTTATGCAGCTAAACCCATAATAGGTGTTTTATTAGGTGCTTTGGTAACGGCTATTTGTCAGTCTAGTTCTGTAACTATTGGATTGACAATTATTTTGTGCAGTCAACAATTATTAGGGTTAGATTCGGCCATCGCCATTATCGTAGGTTCCAATATTGGCACAACTTCTACCGCATTTATTGCGGCCATGAAATTAGATAAAACGGCTAAGCAAACAGCTTTAGCCAATTTAATATTCAATATTATTGGCGTTTTAATTTATTTGCCATTAGCGGTACCGTATAAAAACCTTATTGATAGTTTTAATGTCGGAATTGCATTTGAAGTAGCATTGGCACATCTCGTTTTTAATTTAATAATCACTATTTTGATTTTACCATTTACCAAACAATTTGGAAAATTGATTCAAAATAGATTGATGAAAAGTTAATTTTTTGTTGCACTATAAATTGCATCCAATAAACCATTTTCTGTTGTATCTCCAGTTAATTGCCAAAACATGATTCCGCCTAACTTTTCTTTCATAGCATAGGTTGTTTTTAAAGCAATAGACTCCGTGTCATCATAAGTTATGAATATACTGTCCTTAGCATTATATAAATAAGGAGCCTGTGCAATAGAATCCCAATGCTTAGTAAATCCATTCTTGTTCTCGTACTTATCTTTTAAAGTTGCATAAATATGAGTAGTATAGGCACCTTTATTTTTTTGATATAACCCATTGTTTTCTGGAGAAACTCCTTTCCAGCCTTTTCCATAAAATGCACCTCCAATAATTAGCTGTTCCTGTTTTACCCCTAATTCTGTGAGGTAATTAATCATACTTTGAACAGATCTAGGTTTCATTATTCGGCCACTCTCTGCTAGGATATTATCAGCCGGAGTGTTTGAAATATCTGAATAAGTAAATGCTCCTAAATTTGTGTGATGGGCTGTAAACGGTGTCCCGCCACCCACTAAATCATAAGACATTATGTTTAGATAATCAGCATACTTCATCACTTCAAAAGTCTCTATATGATCGAAATAGCGCTCCCAACCGGCAGCAGCAAATGTCAATGTTAAATCTTTACCAGTAGCATCCATTCCTTCACGGAGTTCTTTCATCAAAGCAGTAAAGTTCTCTTTGTCCTCTGGCATAAATGGATTTCCTGCTCCTTTCATTCCTGGATATTCCCAATCCATATCTGCTCCGTCTAAGTTGTATTCTTTTATAAAATCAATAGTGCTTTCAACAAATTGTGCTCTCAATTTGGGGTCATTTGCCATGTCTGAAAATCTACCACTACCTCCCCATCCACCGCAGGCAATCATTACTTTTAATTGTGGATGTTGTTTTTTGTAGGCGACTAAATCCTTTAACTTTTGAGAAGAACTTTCTCGTTTAAATTGCATTTTGTTGTCAATTACTTCGGTAAAGGAAAAGATAATATGCGTTAGTTTATTGAAAGGAATCTCTTTTAGAGAGTAGTTATTCGAAGGGACATAATATGCCATTACAGCAAATGCATCCTTTTCAGTAGTATTACATGATAAAAATGGGTTTGCAACTAGTACTGCTAAAATTAGAAGTTTTAAGTTTATGGAAAATTTCATTTAATAATTTTTTTGTTGATGAGACAAAGGAATAAACCGAGTTGATAAATTAGGATCTTTCATGTTTGCATCAATTGGAAACATAGGTCTTTTAATGCTTTTATGCCCTAAACGATCTAAGTCTTGATCTACGCCACCCGGTGTCAACGCCATGATCCAATCTCCTCGCATATCATATAATTCGGGTACTAAATATCCAATTTTTACAACCACTATATCTGCATTGTTAGGATCTAAATTTAAATTTGTAAAGTCACTTTTACGATGATATGGCTTTCTTTTTTTAGTAACTATTACAGAAATATTACCAACCTTAACCACTACTTCGGTTTCGGCATGTTTATCACCATGTTTAATTGCCGTAATGGTTCCATTTAATCTAACCGGAGGTGCATATCTGTTGTCTACCAATGCACCTGCAACTTCATTAATAGTTCCTCCAACTCCAATTTCAATTGCTTTTGCTACAAAATTTGGTCCTGGAATTGAGGCGTATATTAATTGTTTGTTAGAATTAATCAATGCTTTGTTTTTAAGAAGTTCCGAAATGGTCCAAGTTACATCTCCAGCGCCTCCAGCTGTAGGATTATCTCCCATATCACTTATCATAAATGGTTTTTTGTCGCTTTTAATAGCTTTAGAGATCGCTTGCTTATAATTAGTTGTTGGGGCAACAAAATCAAATTGATTGCGAACATCCCACATGCTTTTAGCCAAATATTCAGCGCTTTCAGACACTTCATTTTTATCATCACCAGTAACAACTATTGCCGCATGGTTTCTAGGCTCATCTGCCCAAGCATATCCTATCCAAATAGCAGCATCAACTACACCTTCTTTTTTGGTTAAAGGATCCACTTTGGCATATAAACTTTTTCCTGGCTCTATTCGTGTACTCGTTTTTTCACCTGGCAATAAGATTGGAACAGGAATCCATGCTTTGTATTTAGGTTTCCCTTTGCCGCTTTCTAGCCTTTCTAAAAGATTATCAACAGCACGCTTTTTAGATTCAAGAGCATCCTCATGAGGTGCCATTCTATAACAAGTAATTAAATCGGAATGATGTGCCAAACGCTCTGATACGTTTCCATGTAAATCCATTGAAGTAGAAATGAGGGTTTCGTTACCAATAATCTCTCTTATTCGTTGAATAAAATCTCCTTCAGGGTCATCAACACCAACAACACTCATTGCTCCATGAATGTCAAAAAACAAACCGTCATAGGGTAAATTTTCTTTTAACATTTTAAGTGTTTTTTCTACCATTTCTTCATAAGCCTCTCGAGTAGTTATGCCACCAGGTAGGGAACGTCCTCTTAATGTTGGATACCAATCAGCTCTATTTCGATTTACAGAATCTTTTGAAAAAAATGGATATGAATTGAATATAACCTCTCCAGTTACAGGATGAAATGCTTCTATATGTGATTTTGCAGGGGAAAAGGTACTCGATTCAATGGCTATACCTGCAATTGCGATTTTTGGTAATTTTTTTTTCAGATTTGTAGAATTTTCTTTGCAAGAAAAAAGACTGATACTAAGAGCGATTAGAAGAATATATTTGTTCATGGTAGTTTTTGATTGATTATAATGTTGGTTTTTTCCAGTTGTTATGATAAGTTGCATTTACAAGCTTATTAGCTTTATCATTATTTTTAAATTTATTTTTTGAAGCATCCCAATAAATTTTTGACCTTGTTTTATAAGCAATATTCCCCATTTGAGCATTAATAGCCGCTTGGCTACCAGATTCAATTGGTGTATTCAAAATAGAATTGTCTTTTGCTCTAATGGCCTCAATAAAATTCTTTGTGTGTAAATCTAAATAAGAAACACCTTCTGGTCTAGCTATTTTAACAGCTTCAATATTCGAATTCTTTTCAGGAATGATTTCATAACCACCACGGTTTACAACTAATGTTCCATTATTACCAATAAATGCGATACCCTCAGTTCTTCCGTAAGGTCCACTGTCAATACCTGTTGCATGTTCCCATAGCATATTAAAATCGTCATACTCAAATACGGTTTGCAATGTGTCTGGAGTTTCTGAAGCATCATCGGGATATGCCAGTTTACCTCCACTTGCCATGACAGATTTTGGTGTTGTCGCTCCCATGGCATACAATGCGATGTCAATTTCATGAACACCCCAATCGGTCATTAGGCCACCTGCATAATCCCAAAACCATCTAAAATTAAAATGAAATCTATTTTCATTGAATGGACGGGTAGGAGCAGGTCCTAACCAAGAAGTATAATCTACACCTTTTGGTGCTTTTGAATCTGGTTTTATAGGAACAGGTTTCATCCATCCTTGATATGCCCAGACTTTTACGAGCCTAATATTTCCTAGTTTACCCGATCTAACAAAATCGATGGCGGTCTTATAATGTGTTCCACTACGTTGCCATTGACCAACTTGAACTATGCTATTGTATTTTTTAGCCACATTGACCATAATATGGCATTCTTCAATGGTATTGGCAATCGGTTTTTCAACATAAACAGCTTTCCCAGCTTTACAAGCATCCACCATCATTTTACAATGCCAATGATCAGGAGTACCGATTATAACGGCATCTATATTTTTATTTTTTAATAATTCCCTGTAATCACTATAAGAAGTAATTCTCGAGTCATTATTCTTTTCTTTCAATCGTTTTGAAATCACGTTTTTATCCACATCGCAAATCCCAACCAGATTTACTCCTTCATTTTTTAAAATAGACTTGGTGTTAGACCATCCCATTCCGTTGCAACCGATCACTCCAATGTTAATCGATTTCGATTGATTGAAACTATTGGTAGCGAAACTTGGGACTCCAAGTGCCATTATTCCTAAACCTGTTGTTTTGATAAAGTCGCGTCGTTGATTAGCCATAATAGAATATTTTATTGGAAGATATAAAAAAAAATAAAAGTGTTTAGTACTAAATCGATGAACGACATTTTTCCTAATTTAAACGTTTGATAGTTCTTTAAATGAATGTATTTTTACTTTCTAAATACTGATTATATGAAAATTGTGATTTCCCCTGCTAAGTCGTTATCATTCGAAGAAAAAGCGCCTACTTCTGAATTTACACAAGGTGTATTTTTACAGCAGGCTGAGCGTATAAGCAAAGTGTTAAAGAAAAAGTCGGCACGTGTGCTTTCAAAATTGATGAAAATATCTCCAGCATTGGGTGAATTGAACTATGAGCGAAATCAAAAATGGAGTTTGCCATTTGATTTAGAAAATGCAAAACAGGCGGTATATGCATTTAAAGGAGATGTTTATATTGGGCTGGATGCAGAGACAATTGACGAAAGTAAACTACCAGAACTTCAAGATAAATTACGCATTTTATCAGGTCAATACGGATTATTAAAACCACTGGATTTAATGCAGCCATATCGATTAGAAATGGGAACTAAATTGAAATTGGGCCGCAAAGATAATTTGTATCAGTTTTGGGGTGATTCTATTAGCAATTCCTTAAATGAAGAAATGGAAGAAGGTGAGTTGTTTGTGAATTTAGCCAGCAATGAGTATTTCAAAGCAGTAAAACCGAAGGTGTTAAAGTCGAAAGTGATTACTCCGGTTTTTAAAGATTACAAAAACGGGCAATTAAAAATGATTGGATTCTTTGCCAAAAAAGCTCGTGGTATGATGGTGCGTTATATTATCGACAACAATATTGAAACCATAGATGGTTTAAAAGGTTTTGATACCGAAGGTTATGGTTTTGACGCTAATTTATCGACTGAGACCGAATTGGTGTTTACTAGGTAGTTACATGTCATCTTCGTTATGAGTAAAGATTTTATTACAATATATAAAGACAAACCATGGTTTTTAATGCCTTTTTACGTAGGCACAGCAGTTTTATTCTTTTTTCTATTGTCAGAAGGAATATATAATATTTATGTTGATTCCAATTCAGAACAATTAAGGTTTGAATCAAGTTTTAATGGGGAAATTGAAGATATTAATAGTCAAAAGAGGTCTTACTATATACATTTGTCAAACAAAAATAAATGGATAAAGTTGGAAGATATTAAAAATGACTCTTATCCTCTTTTAGAGTCTAAATTTTTAATGGGTGTCTTAAAAAAAGGTGATTTACTTTTTAAAAATGAAAATTCTGATTCAATACATTTTGAGAGGGATCAAAGAGTTTTTTCCTTCAATATTGGAAATAAAGATTGAAAATTTAACCATTAAATAAACATCAATATTACCTATTTTGACTAATGGGTAATTTTTAGGCAATACTTTCTATGCTATTAATAAATGATAGCATAGATTGTTAACAATCTGCAATATTAACACTCACTGCTAAGCCTCCTTCAGAAGTTTCTTTGTAATTAGAATGCATATCTTTTGCGGTTTCCCACATGCTAGCAATTACCTTGTCAAAAGGAACTTTGGCCTGTGTACTGTCCGTATCTAAGGCTAACTCAGCGGCATTAATTGCTTTAATTGCACCCATTGCGTTGCGTTCAATACAAGGAATTTGAACCAACCCTCCAATTGGGTCGCAAGTTAATCCTAAATGATGCTCCATAGCAATTTCACTTGCCATTAATACTTGTTCCGGAGTTCCACCTAATAGTTCAGTTAATGCTCCTGCAGCCATGGCGCTAGAAACTCCAATTTCTGCTTGACAACCTCCCATAGCGGCAGAGATAGTCGCACCTTTTTTTACGATGCTTCCAATTTCTCCAGCAACTAATAAGAATTGTTTGATATCTTTAAAATCGGCTTTATGATCTTCAATTACTAAATAATACATCAAAACAGCAGGTATAACTCCAGCACTTCCATTCGTTGGAGCCGTTACAACTCTTCCAAGTGATGCGTTTACTTCGTTAACACTTAACGCAAAACAACTAACCCATTTTAATATTTGTCTAAATTTGACTTCAGTATTTCTTATTGAAGTAATCCATTCTTTCGGATTGGTATATGGTGTGTCTCCTTGTAATTTTTGATGCATATCAAATGCACGTCTTCTTACATTCAACCCGCCAGGTAAAGTCCCTTCGGTATGGCAACCAATATACATGCATTCTAACATCGTATCCCAAATACGATGAATCTCTTTATCAATTTCAGGTTCACTTTTTTGAGAAAGCTCATTTCGTAAAACGAGTTCAGAAATTTTCACGCCTTCTTTCTTACAATAGGTTTCCAATTCTTTTGCAGTCTGAATCGGATAAGGGAATGTTTTATAGATTGCGGCTTTCTCCTCTTCGCCGGTATGTTCTTCTTGAACTACAAATCCTCCACCAATGGAATAATAAGTAGATGCATCTAATTCATTTTCATTTTGATAGGCTGTAAAAGTAAGTCCATTGGCATGAAAGGGCAGAAAATCACGATTAAAAACAATGTCAATTCTCGGATTGAATTGTATAGGAATCAACCCATTTAACTTTAATGAATGATTGATATTGATATCATCAATAGTCGGTTGAATCTCATCAACGGGAATAGTTTCTGGATCTGCACCGGTTAAACCTAATAAAACGGCTAAATCTGTTGCATGTCCTGTTCCTGTTAAAGACAATGAGCCGAATAAATCGACTTTCAATTTAGTAACAGTGGTTAACAAACCCTTAGATTGTAAGTGGGCTAACCATTGTTCAGCAGCGCGCCAAGGGCCCAATGTATGTGAACTGGAAGGCCCGATACCGATTTTTAACATGTCAAAAACTGAAATACACTCCATTTTATAGAATTCTATTTTTTAGGTAGGCAAATATATGAGATTGGTAAAAATAATATGTCAAAATGTATGATTTTGTAAAAGAAAGTTGACAAAAAGAATTCATCTAATTTTAACTTATGACAAGATGACATAAAAAATCCAATGGCACAAAACTTGACCTATGGTGAACAGTTATAAAAATTAGAATAAAATTATAAAATAAATATTATGAGTAAAATAATTGGAATCGATTTAGGAACAACGAACTCATGTGTTTCCGTAATGGAAGGAAATGAGCCTGTAGTAATTCCTAATGCAGAAGGTAAACGCACAACGCCTTCTATTGTTGCTTTTATTGAAGGTGGCGATAGAAAAGTTGGTGACCCAGCAAAAAGACAAGCAGTAACGAATCCGTTAAAAACGGTTTATTCGATTAAGCGTTTTATGGGAAATAAATTCTCTGAATGTGCAAAAGAAATTAAGCGTGTACCTTATAAAGTTGTAAAGGGAGATAACGATACACCACGTGTAGATATTGATGGTCGTTTATATACACCACAAGAAATTTCTGCTATGACACTTCAAAAAATGAAGAAAACGGCAGAAGACTATTTAGGTCAAGAAGTATCTGAAGCGGTTGTTACTGTACCGGCATATTTTAATGATGCACAAAGACAAGCAACAAAGGAAGCAGGTGAAATTGCTGGTTTAAAAGTTTCTCGTATCATCAACGAGCCTACTGCAGCAGCATTGGCTTACGGAATGGACAAGAAAAACGATGATCAAAAAATTGTTGTATTTGATTTTGGAGGTGGAACACATGATGTTTCCATCTTAGAATTAGGTGATGGTGTATTTGAAGTATTGGCTACTGATGGTGATACACATTTAGGTGGTGATGATGTTGATGGAAAAATCATTAACTGGTTAGCAGATGAGTTCAAATCTGAAGAGAACATGGATCTTACACAAGACCCAATGGCTTTACAACGTTTAAAAGAAGCGGCTGAAAAAGCGAAAATTGAATTATCTTCTTCTGCACAAACAGAAATTAACTTGCCATATATTACGGCTACTGCTAGTGGACCAAAGCACTTGGTTAGAACATTAACAAAAGCAAAATTTGAGCAGTTAATCGACGATTTAGTAAAAAGAACAATCAAGCCATGTGAAGCAGCATTAAAAGCGGCTGGTTTATCAAAGAGCGATATTGATGAGGTTATTTTAGTAGGTGGATCTACTCGTATTCCTGCAGTACAGGAAGCAGTTGAAAAATTCTTCGGAAAGAAGCCTTCTAAAGGTGTAAATCCAGATGAGGTTGTTGCAGTTGGTGCAGCAATTCAAGGTGGAGTTTTAACTGGTGATGTTAAGGATGTATTGTTATTAGACGTTACTCCATTATCATTAGGTATCGAAACTATGGGGAACGTATTTACAAAGTTAATTGAGGCAAATACGACGATTCCTACTAAGAAATCACAAGTATTCTCAACAGCAGTAGATAACCAACCATCAGTAGAGATTCACGTATTACAAGGTGAGCGTGCTATGGCAGCGGATAACAATACTATTGGTCGTTTCCACTTAGACGGAATTCCACCAGCAGGCAGAGGTATCCCTCAAATTGAAGTAACTTTTGATATTGACGCTAATGGTATTATCAACGTTGGAGCAAAAGATAAAGGAACTGGAAAAGAGCACAACATTCGTATCGAGGCTTCTTCTGGATTATCTGAAGAAGAAATCCAAAAGATGAAGCAAGAAGCTGAAGCAAATGAAGAGGCTGATAAGTTAGCGAAAGAAAAGGCTGAAAAAATCAATGGTGCAGATTCAATGATTTTCCAAACAGAAAAGCAATTGAAAGAATTTGGTGAGAAATTATCTGATGATAAAAAAGCACCAATTGAAGCAGCATTGACTGAATTAAAAGCTGCTCATGGAACACAAGACTTAGAGCAGATTGATGCCGCAATGGAGAAAATCAATGAGGCTTGGAAAAATGCATCTGAAGAAATGTACAAAGCAGAACAAGAAGCACAGGCTGGAGCAGCAGGTGCTGAAGGAGCACAGGACGCAGGAGCCGGTGCTGAAGACGATGTTCAAGATGTAGATTTTGAAGAAGTAGAAGAAGAGAAATAATCAGTTTAGATTATCTTTAGATTCTTAGATATATAAAAAGCCTCGCAATTTGCGAGGCTTTTTTGTTGATTATAAATTTTTATTATTCTACTAAATTATGAATTTGGGCGTATTGCAAGAGCATGATGGTTTTTCCATCGTGAATTTCTTTACGTTTTACCATGTCAAGGGCTTCGTTGAAATTAACTTCTAACACCTCAATATTTTCGTGTTCATCATCTAACCCACCGCCTTCGCTTACTTTCATTTCGTCGGTATATTCAGCAATAAATAAATAAACAATTTCGGTCACTGCGCCGGGTGACATATAGGCCTCTAAAACACGTTCAATATTTTTTACCCGATATCCAGATTCTTCTTCGGCTTCCTTTATTGCACAGACTTCGGGCTCGTCACCATCTAATAAACCAGCACAAACCTCAATACTCATTCCGTCTTTATTACCATTTAAATAGGTAGGCATTCTAAATTGACGCGTCAGAATAATGGTCTTCTTTTCTTTATTGTACAGTAATATAGCGGCACCATTTCCACGATCATAAGATTCCCGTTCTTGGGTCTCCCAAACCCCTTTATCGTTTAAATAATCAAAAATAATTTTATTTAAAGTGTACCAATTGTCTGATAACAATTGTGTGCGAATATTTCGAACTTTAGGGTTCATAAAAAAAAGTGGTTTAAAGTTTCGAAGATAAACTAAAAACCACTTTTGTAAAATTTATTTTAAGACTTAATGAAACTACTAAATTCTAAACATCTAGAAATCCAAAAGTCTAACAATCTATTCCTACATATAATCCTCAATTGGGTTACAAGAACAGATTAAATTTCTATCACCATAAGCATCGTTCACCCTTCTTACAGATGGCCAATACTTATTCTCTTTGATGTACTCTAATGGAAATGCCGCTTTCTGTCTAGAATAGGCGAAATTCCACTCGTCAGCTGTAATCATTGCTTGTGTGTGAGGCGCATTTTTCAATACTGAATCCTCATCTGCTTTATAAGCATCAATCTCTTCTTTAATTGTCGCCATAGCCGAAATAAAACGATCTAATTCTGCTTTGTTTTCACTTTCTGTTGGTTCAATCATTAATGTTCCAGCAACCGGGAACGACAAAGTAGGAGCGTGGAAACCAAAGTCCATCAATCTCTTAGCAATATCTACAACCTCAATTCCTTTTTCTTTAAATTCTCTAAAGTCAACGATCATCTCATGTGCCGCTCTTCCTTTTTCACCAGCATACAAAATAGAGTAGTGCTGCTCTAATTCTGTTTTTAGGTAATTGGCATTTAAAATGGCAATTTTGGTAGACTGAGTTAAGCCCTCAGCACCCAACATTTTAATATATGCATAAGAGATAATATCTACCAAGGCAGAACCCCAAGGTGCAGAAGAAACCGCAGTAATAGCATTTTCTCCTCCAGTTTTTATTATTGGGTTCGATGGTAAAAACGGAGCCAAGTGTGCCGCAACACAGATTGGTCCAACCCCTGGTCCACCACCTCCATGCGGAATAGCGAATGTTTTATGCAAGTTCAAGTGACAAACATCTGCACCAATAGTTGCTGGATTTGTCAATCCAACTTGAGCGTTCATATTTGCACCATCCATATATACTTGACCACCATTAGTATGAATGATTTCAGTAATTTCTCTAATAGCAGATTCAAATACACCATGAGTAGATGGATATGTAACCATTAAAGCAGCGAGATTGTCTTTATGCAATTCTGCTTTTTCACGTAAATCGTCTACATCAATGTTACCATTGTCAAGCGATTTTGTTACAACTACTTTCATCCCCGCCATGACAGCAGATGCAGGATTTGTTCCATGCGCAGATGAAGGAATTAAACAAATGTTTCTATGATCATCTCCTCTTGAATTATGGTATGCTCTAATAGTTAACAAACCAGCATATTCTCCTTGTGCTCCAGAATTTGGTTGTAAAGAAGTCGCTGCAAATCCTGTAATTTCATTTAATGAAGCTTCCAATCCTTTGAATAATTCTTGATACCCTTGTGCTTGACCAACAGGTACAAATGGATGAATGTTGTTCCAACTTCCATAGCTCAACGGTAACATTTCTGATGCCGCATTCAACTTCATAGTACACGACCCTAAAGAAATCATTGAATCTGTTAACGAAATATCTTTACGCTCTAATCTCTTGATATAACGCATCATTTCTGTTTCAGAATGATATGAGTTAAATACCTCATGCGTCATATAAGAAGAAGTACGCTCTAAATTAGAAGGAATTATAGTTGCATCATTTGAAGTCAATTCGATCGAATTTTTCACTTCAGCCTCGCAGAGAACTTTAATAATTTTTGCAACGGCACTTTCCGTTGTAGTTTCATTAATTGAAATTCCAATTGTGTTTTTATCAATAATTAAGAAGTTGATTTCATTTGCCTCTGCAGCAGATTGAACTTTAAATGCATTTTCAACTTTTACTTTTAATGTATCAAAATACACCTCGTTTTCTTGTGTAAACCCTAGTTTTTGTAATGTTGCATCTAATGATTTAGTAAACCCATGAATTTTGTTTGCGATGTATTTCAATCCGTCAGGTCCGTGATATACTGCATACATTCCAGCCATTACTGCCAATAAAACTTGAGCGGTACAGATGTTAGAAGTTGCTTTTTCACGTTTAATATGTTGTTCACGAGTTTGTAATGCCATTCTCAACGCACGGTTCTCATCAGCATCAACGGTTACTCCAATAATTCTACCAGGTATAGAACGCTTAAAGTCAGATGAAGTGGCAAAATAACCAGCGTGTGGTCCTCCATATCCTAATGGAACACCAAATCGTTGAGTAGTTCCAACCGCAACTGCAGCACCCATTTCAGAAGGATTCTTTAATAAAGTTAAACTTAATAAATCTGCTGCAACAACGACTTTGGTTTCATTTTCTTTCGCTTTTGAAATGAAATCAGTATAGTCAACAATATTACCATGCTTACCAGGATATTGCACAATTGCGCCAAATATGGTATCATTTAACTCCAATGTTTCATGATTTCCAAATTGCAATTCAATTCCCAATGGTAAGGCTCTAGTTTTTAGAATATCCATTGTTTGAGGTAAAACATCCTCAGAAACAAAGAATACATTAGCATTTGATTTCTTTTGAGCTCTAGACCTGTTATTGTGTAACATAATCATTGCCTCACCAGCAGCAGTACCTTCATCTAATAAAGAAGAATTTACCAACTCAAATCCAGTTAAATCGCCAATCATTGTTTGGTAATTTAACAATGCTTCTAATCTACCTTGAGAAATTTCAGCTTGGTAAGGAGTATATGAAGTGTACCAACTTGGGTTTTCAAAAATATTTCTTTGAATTACAGGGGGTGTAATTGTTCCATGATAACCTAATCCAATGTAGGTAGCAAATTGTTTGTTTTTGGCGGCTAAACCTTTAATATGAGTAACAAATTCTGACTCATCCAAAGCCTTAGGTAAATTCAATGATTTTTTAAGTAGAATATCATCTGGAATAGTCTGATGAATTAATTCATCTAAAGAGTTTACACCAACTTTTTTAAGCATTTGATCAACTTCGGACTGGCGTGGCCCTACATGTCGTAATACGAAAGAATCTGTTCTCATTTTTATGTATGTAATTAAAAGTGCAAAATTACTGAAAATTCCTAAATTTTAAATTGAATTTTGGTGTGAAATTATGAATCCTTTAATAAGGATAATATTCTATTATGTACGGATAATTTTAAATGGGTAAGAAATCATTCTTAGTTTGTTTACATTTGTTTAATGCAAACTATAAAGCGTCTTTTCAACTTTTACATTTTTAGTAGTATTCATGTTGCTCTAGGCGTATTTTGTTTTGTAAAATTAACCTTGAAAAACTTTGGTGTAGAAGAAAATATTACGGCGTTATTTTGTTTTTTCTCCACAATTTTGAGTTATAATTTTATACGGTTTTTAAATGAATCGTTTGAAAAAGATTGGCTCTCTAACTGGTATAGAAATCATAAGTCATTATTGGTCATTATTTCATTTATTTCGGCTATAATCGTTCTGTATTTATCCTTTAGTTTTAGAATAGAATCTTTAATGATTTTATTGCCGTTTTTTATATTGACATTGTTCTACGGTATGAAACTTCCACGAAAGTTGGTTACACTGCGCAGGGTCCCTGGTTTAAAGATTTTTTTAATTGCATTTTGTTTTGCCGGAGTAACGGTTTTATTTCCATTGGTTCAAAACGAAATTGACATTGACGTAATTATCTGGTGGTTTTTTCTTCAACGAATGTTTTTTGTGATTTTAATAACCTTACCATTTGATATCCGTGATGTTGATTTTGATAGTGATCAATTAAGAACAATTCCGCAACAATTTGGACATTTTACTACAAAATTGTTAGGCTTAATCCTAATTTTAGGAATCTTCACAATTGAGCTCTTTATCTTTGGTAAAGAATTTAATGAAATGTTCATTTTGCTGACTATCTGCTCTTTATCTTTTGTATTGCTGCTTTTTAGTAGAAAAGAGCAATCAAAATATTATAGCGCATTTTGGGTAGAAGCTATTCCTATTTTTTGGTTGCTACTATTATTGGGTTTAAATTTTTAAATTTGTGAGAAGCACAAATTTGATATAAAATTGAAAAATTCATTAGACTTTGCTCGTAATTTAGATCGAGAGGATCCGTTAAGAAGATATCGAGAAAAATTTCATATACCTACAGATAATAACGATATGCCCTGGTTGTATTTTTGTGGAAATTCATTAGGCTTACAGCCCAAATCTACAGCAGAGAATATTCAACAAGAATTAAAAGATTGGGCCAATTTAGGAGTTGAAGGCCATTTTGAGGCGAAGAATCCTTGGATGCCTTATCATGAATTCTTGTCCGATGCAATGGCTAAAATAGTTGGTGCGAAACCTACTGAAGTTGTAGTTATGAATACCTTAACAACTAACTTACATTTGGCTATGGTTTCTTTTTTTGAAACCAATGAGAATAGGACCAAAATAATTATAGAAAGTGATGCATTTCCTTCTGATAGATATGCAGTGGAATCACAATTAAAATTTCACAATTTAAATCCGGATGATCATTTGTTAGAATGGAAACCTAGAGAAGGAGAAGAACTTTTGAACTATGAGGATTTAGAATCTTTGTTAGATGATCATAAAGATGAGGTTTCTTTGCTTTTGATAGGAGGGGTTAATTACTACACGGGTCAGTTTTTTGATTTAAAACGAATTACAGAATTAGGTCATAAGCACGGAGCTAAAGTGGGAATTGATTTAGCGCATGGTGTTGGGAATATACAACCTGAATTACATGCTTCGAATGTAGATTTTGCTGTCTGGTGTACGTATAAATATTTGAATTCTGGACCGGGAAGTTTAGGAGGCTTGTTTGTACATGAGAAATATGCCAAGAATAAAGAGTTGAAACGATTAACGGGTTGGTGGGGTCATAATAAAGATACACGTTTTAATATGAGGCAACCATTTGATCCAATTGAGGGAGCAGAAGGATGGCAGTTAAGTAACCCTCCAATTTTGTCGATGGCAGCCATTAAAGCATCACTAGCTATTTTTAATGAAGTTGGCATGGTGGCAATCAGAAAAAAATCAAAAGATTTGACAGGTTATTTAGAGGAGTTGGTTTTGGAATTGGGAGAAAATGTTATTCGAATTATTTCGCCAAAAAATGCTGAGGAAAGAGGATGCCAATTGTCTATTCAAGTTAAGAATGCAAATAAAGAGTTACATAAAAAATTATCAAATAGAAATGTGATAACAGATTGGAGAGAGCCTGATGTTATAAGAGTAGCACCGGTTCCATTATACAATAGTTTTGAGGATGTGTTTCGATTTGTACAAATTTTAAAGGAGGAGATGAATGGATACTAGTAAAGAAAAAATACTAATCATTGGAGCAGGTCTATGTGGTTCTTTATTAGCCTTGCGGTTAGCGCAAAGAGGGTATCAAATTGAATTAAGAGAAGAACGATCTGATCTAAGAAAAACGGATATTAGTGCAGGAAAATCGATTAACCTAGCATTTTCAGATAGGGGTATCAAAGCTTTAAAATTGGCCGGAGTGGTAGACAAAGTTTTTCCTTTGTGTATTCCAATGAACGGAAGAATGATTCATAGTATTGAAGGTGAAACATTTTTATCTTCTTATAGTGGCAGGCCGGGAGAATATATCAATTCAGTCTCTCGAGGCGAACTAAATGCTTTGTTGCTTGATGAAGTTGAAAAGTTTGAAAATGTAAACATTGTTTTTAATAGCCCTTGTACAGGAATAGAATTAGAACAGAATAAAGCGACTTTTAAAGTTGATGATACAATAGAAGGTTTTCATGCCAACGTAATTTTTGGTGCAGATGGTGTTGGTTCAGTTCTTAGAAAAGAGTTTTTTAACCAAAGAGAAATGTTGTTTAGTTATTCTCAAGACTTTTTGGCACATGGCTATAAAGAATTAACGATACCTGCTCTAGATACTGGTGGATTTAGAACAGAGAAGAAGGCTTTACATATTTGGCCGCGAGGAAAGTATATGCTCATAGCATTGCCAAATTTAGATGGAAGCTTTACGGTAACATTGTTTTTAGAACATAGTGGAGCAAAATATAGTTTTGAAGAATTAAATTCTAAAGAAAAAGTAGTTTCATTTTTTAGAGAACAATTTGCAGATGCCTTAGAACTAATGCCCAATTTGGTAGATGATTATTTTGAAAATCCGGTTGGAAATTTAGGAACAATAAAATGTAGACCTTGGGTATATAAAGGTAAATCATTACTGATTGGTGATGCAGCGCATGCAGTTGTGCCGTTTTATGGTCAAGGAATGAATGCCTCATTTGAAGATGTGTATGTTTTAGATGGATATATAGAGAAATACGAAGGAGATTGGGACAAAGTATTTACTGCTTATGAAAATGAGCGTAAAAAAGATGCGGACGCCATTGGAGATTTAGCTGTTGAGAACTTTTATGAAATGAGAGATCATGTAGCGAATCCTGATTTTAAAAAGAAGCGACAGATAGAAATGGAACTCGAAACATCTTTTGATTACTATTCTAAATATTCTTTAGTTACCTTTAGAGAAGATATCTCTTATTCTGAAGCAAAGAAAAAGGGCAATTATCAAGACAAGGTATTGCTAGAATTGATTGTAAACAGTGAAATAGAAAAATTAGATTTAGCCACAATTTTTAATAAGATAAAACACGATGCATAATAAAGAAGTAACACCGAGAGGCGCCTATCCACTTGTAAAAAGAGTGGGCGATTTTATTTTTGTCTCTGGAACATCCTCAAGAAGACCGGATAATAGTATTGCTGGGGTTGAATTGGTAGATGAAATGAACACCAAGAAATTAGATATTGGTACACAAACGGAAGCAGTATTAGAAAACATTGATGGTTTATTGAATCAAGTTAATGCCTCTTTAAAAGATGTCATAGATGTGACTACATTTTTGGTAAACATGAATGATTTTGCAGGTTACAATAAAGTATATGGGCAATTCTTTGATAAAGAAACTGGCCCAACTAGAACAACTGTAGCCGTGCATCAATTACCACATCCTGATTTGTTAGTAGAAATTAAAGTAGTGGCGTATAAACCAATATGAACATTAAAAATTACATAAACGGAACTTATATTAATCCCAAAACCAATAGTTGGTTAGACAATTACAATCCAGCAACAGGAGAAGTATATGGACAAATTCCGAACTCTTCAGCGGAGGATGTTGAATTAGCCTATAAATCTTCAAAGGATGCATTTGATTCTTGGTCCCAAACAACCTCAGAAGTACGTTCCAAGATATTATTAAAAATAGCAACTATTATCGAAGAACGGTTGGATGAATTGGCAATGGCTGAAAGTAAGGACAATGGGAAGCCGTTATCATTAGCAAAGGCTGTTGATATTCCACGAGCAGCGTCAAATTTCAGGTTTTTTGCACACGCTATAACTCAGTTTTCGAGTGAAAGTCATGAAAGTGTTGGAGAAAATGCAATGAATTATACGCTACGCAAGCCTATAGGAGTTGTCGGTTGTATATCTCCTTGGAATTTACCGTTGTATTTATTTACATGGAAAATTGCTCCTGCTATTGCCGCGGGTAATTGCGTTGTTGCCAAACCGAGCGAAGTAACACCAATGACAGCTTTCTTGCTAGGTGAAATTTGTGCGGAAGCAGGATTACCAAAGGGTGTTTTAAATATAGTACATGGATTAGGTGAATTTGCGGGACAAGCCATTATTTCGCATCCAAATATTAAGGCGATTTCATTTACTGGTGGCACCAAAACCGGAGCGCAAATTGCAAAAGTAGCCGCGCCTATGTTCAAAAAATTATCGCTTGAGTTAGGGGGTAAAAATCCAAACATCATATTTGACGATTGCGATTATGATCAAATGTTAGAAACAACAGTACGTTCTTCTTTCGCCAATCAAGGTCAAATTTGTTTGTGTGGTAGTCGTATTTATATAGAAGAAACAATTTTTGAAAAATTCAAAGTAGATTTTGTTGAAAAGGTATCTAAATTAAAAGTTGGAAATCCTTTAGATGAAAGTACAAATGTGGGAGCATTGGTGTCAAAAGTACATCAAGAAAAAGTATTAAGTTATGTTTCTATAGCAAAGGAAGAAGGAGGAATTCTATTGCATGGAGGAAATAAAGTAAATGTTGATGGGTTGGAAAATGGTTATTTTATGGAACCAACAATCATCGAATTAACTTTAAATGACTGTAGAATAAATAAAGAAGAAGTTTTTGGCCCAATTGTTACCGTTATGCCATTTAAATCAGAATCGGAAGTACTTCATTTGGCAAATGATGTAAAATATGGTCTGTCTGCATCTTTATGGACAAACAACTTAAATAGAACCATGCGTATGACAAATAAAATAGAAAGTGGAATTGTTTGGGTAAACACATGGATGCAGCGTGATTTAAGAACACCGTTTGGCGGAGTAAAAGATTCAGGTGTAGGAAGAGAAGGAGGTTTTGAAGCCTTGCGTTTTTTTACAGAATCTAAGAATATATGTATAAAATATAGCTAGTAAAAAATGGAACTGAATTTACAAAATAAAAATGCCTTGGTATGTGGTAGTACTCAAGGAATTGGAAAAGCAACAGCAAGAGGGTTAGCACTGGAAGGAGCAAACGTAACGTTAATTGCAAGGAACGAGGAAAAATTAAAATTGGTATTGTCAGATTTGCCAAATAATAACCAGGGCCATTCTTATATCGTCGCCGATTTTCAAAATCCAACAGAGTTGAAATCTAAATTAGATGCTTATCTTACTGATAACGATGGATTTCATATTTTGATTAATAATACAGGTGGTCCAGCGGGTGGCCCTATTTATGGCGCGAAAATAGATGAATTTGAAAAAGCATTTACACAGCATTTAAAGTGCAATCATATATTGGTACAAGCTCTAGTTCCTGAAATGAAATTATTTAAATACGGAAGAATTATAAACGTTATTTCTACTTCAGTAAAACAGCCATTGGACGGATTAGGTGTGAGTAATACAATTAGAGGTGCAGTTGGTAATTGGAGTAAGACATTGGCGAACGAATTAGGACAGTTTAATATAACCGTAAATAATGTACTACCTGGAGCAACATCCACAGAGCGATTATCAGAAATTATAAAAAACAAAGCCAACAAATCGGGTAAATCTATTGAAGAGGTTTCCGATACCATGAAAAATGGCGTACCTATGAAACGATTTGCCGCTCCTGGAGAGGTTGCAAATGCCATTGTGTTTTTATCAAGTGAAGCAGCAAGTTATATAAACGGAATTAACGTTCCTGTAGATGGAGGAAGAACAAAATCTTTGTAAATTGAACAAAATTCAAGAGTTATGAGTAATTTAGTTACACCCTTAAATTTTAAAAAGTGGATTGATGAGAATCGACACTTACTAAAGCCACCAGTAGGCAATAAATGTGTTTGGAAAGATGGTGAGTTTATTGTGATGGTGGTTGGTGGACCTAATAGTAGAAAAGATTATCATTATAATGAAACACCTGAATTCTTTTATCAAGTAGAAGGTAATATGATATTAAAGGTGATTGATAACGGAGTACCTAAAGACATACCTATTAATGAAGGTGAAATCTTTTTGTTACCAGCCAAAGTTCCACATTCTCCACAACGAAGTGCAAATACCGTAGGTTTAGTCATAGAATATCCAAGACCAGAAGGTGTGCAAGATGGATTGCAATGGTATTGCGAAAATTGTGATGCCAAGTTGCATGAAGAGCCATTTACACTAGATAATATTGAAACAGATATGCCTGTAATATTCGATAGTTATTATGGCAATGTATCAAAAAGAACCTGTAAAGAATGCGGTACTGTTATGCAGCGACCAAAATGATATGATCAATTGTCATTTAGACAGAGCATTAAGGCACAACGAGGATTTGTTTAAAGATCCTTCTCCTAGTTAGTATCGGGATTGTTCAAAATGACACAAACAATAAATATGAAAAAAATACGCATCAACGGACATTCGCATCTATTACCATATCCAGAACAGATTCCCGCTTTTATGCGCGAAAAGGAAATATTTTGGGTAGATAAGGAACGTAGATTTATGTTGCAGAAAGGTTGGAAACGACCCGTTACAGATTCAAGTTTTTTCTTAAATGAAAAATTAGAATGGATGGAACGCAATAATATAGATCATGCGGTGGTACTTAACCTTTCACAGTTGTATGGCAATGCCTTGACGTATGATATAATGAAGGATGCCTTGCGTTTTCAAAATGATTTTAATGCGCAAATTCAGGCAGAGCATTCAAAAAAATTTACATGTGGGTTTGTAGTACAACCTGCTTTTGTAAGAGGTGCATTATGGGAAATTGAGCGATGCGTGGAAGAATTAGGATTGAAAGTTTTGTGCTTACCTACGCATTATATGGATACCACGGGAACATGGAAAGTGATATTTGATGAGGTAAACGATCCTATTTTTGAATTGGCAGATAAGTACAAGTTGGCCATTGAAATCCATCCGTATGATGGAAATAAAATGATTAAGTTAGAAGATAAAAATTGGCGTTTTCATTTAATTTGGATGTTAGCACAATGTGGTGACGCGTATCATTTCTATACTATAAATGGCTATCAAGAACGGTATCCAAATATCAGAACCTGTTTTGCACATGGAGGTCAATTGGCGCAGATGAGTTTAGGTCGTCGAATTCAAGGATTTGATGGTAGGCCAGATTTATTCGATGAAAAGGTACATCCAAGAAAGGCAGTAGGGCATAAGAATATTTATTTTGACACCTTAGTACATGATACAGACGCGTTCAAATTAATGGTTGAGAGGCAAGGAAGCGACCAAATTTTAATGGGCTTAGACGACCCTTATCCATTAGGAGAAATGGAAAGTGATAAACAATCTTCGTACCCAGGAAAGTTGTTAGATTTAACCCTAGAACGTGGTATTATCAATCAAACACAATATGACCAAATTTGGAATGAAAATGTGCTGAATTGGGTACATGGAGAAGATGTTGAATCAAAAGAAGCGTTAATTTCAAAAATTAAAAGTAGTGCTGATTGAAAATGAAGAAATAGGCACAAGTTTTTTTATTCGATGTATTTATCGTTATTTCGAACTTTTAAACAAAACATTTACACATGCGTTATTTATACCTTCTTTTGGCTCTAATCTTCGTTACTTCTTGTACAACTGGGCAAGGTCAAAAAACACTTAAAACAGGATTTTATAGAGTAGTGTTAGGCGCACAAGACAATGAAGAAATTCCATTTATTTTCGAGGCCAATTCAGATGGTACGCTTACTATTTTTAATGCCGATGAACGTATTAATGTTGACGAAATTCGCTATGTAAATGATTCTATATACATTAAAACACCTGTTTTTCAAAGTTATTTTGCGGGAGTGTTCGATGGAGATAATTTATCTGGAAAATACATAAATAAAACGCGTAAACGTATTACTTCATTTAACGCTACTTATGATAATGATCTAAGATTTTTAACGGAAGCAACAGCTGAATTTGATGTTTCTGGAGTATGGGAGACTGTTTTTAGCAAAGGAGAAAGGGGCGAGTATATTGCAAAAGCAATTTTTAAACAAGACGGTAAAAAGGTTACGGGAACTTTTAGAACAACTACCGGAGATTATCGTTATCTAGAAGGTATTATAGATGCCGATACTTTAAAAATATCTACTTATGATGGTGCACACGCTTTTTTATTTAAGGCTATTGTGAATGACTCGGTTATGCAAGGTCAATTTTATTCAGGAAATCATTGGAAAGAACCTTTCGTTGCGAAACGAAATTCAGAGTTTGAATTACCAGAAATTGATGAACTCACCTATTTAAATGATGGCTATGAGACTTTAGATTTTTCGTTTCTAGATGAAAACGGTACTATGATCTCATTAAGCGACCAGCGATTTAAAGATAAAGTTGTATTAGTACAAATTATGGGTACTTGGTGTCCAAATTGTTTAGATAGCAGTGTGTTTTATGCTCAGTTTCATAATGAAAATAAAAACAAAGGATTTGAAGTTGTTGCATTAACAGTAGAATTTAAAAAAACCGAGGAAGAAGCCTTTAAAAATATTAAAAGATTACGCAACCGAATAGGAATGACTTACCCAATTCTCTTGGCACAATATGGTTCTGGAAGTAAATCTGAAATGCAGAAAAAATTACCTGCACTGAATCATATCATTTCTTATCCAACAACTATTTTCATTGATAAATTTGGGGAAGTACGTAGAATTGATACAGGTTTTAATGGGCCAGGAACTGGTGAGAAATACACAGATTATACAACAGAATTTGAAACATTTGTTTCGGGTTTATTAGCGGAATAGGAGTTAACTAAGATTATTGGTTGAATGTGTCACAACGGTTAGGCTATGATTTCGTTGTGGGAACCACTAATTTAGTAAATAAACAGAAAGCCATTGTTCATTACGTCTGAAATTAATAAGGGAATTTCAGACGAAATGAACTATACACGTTGTTATATATTATGATACAGATTCACTAGTTCAATTCAAACTTAATTTCCAAATCACCCTCAGTTGCTTTGTAAGGGTCAAAAATCAAAGTTCGATTCCCTCCACCATAATAGTCAGTATACCATCTTTGACTTATTGTACCTGACAATTTTAATATTGGTAAACTTTCATCAGTTCCTAATTTTATTAGAATCGTATCTTTTGTGAACCCGTTTACCCAAACATTCATCATCGCGTATGAATCATTTTTATAAGGTTCAATAGTCCGTGTTGTTTTTTCTGAAAAATCAGTTATTTTTATTTTGGTTTTGTCACGCGATGTACAGGAGCTTAAAAAGCCAAAAAACAGTAATATAATTATTAAATGTCTAAGTTCTTTACTCATAGTTTCAATGACATTTTTCGTTCAGATGGGTAATATTGCATACAATATTTGGATAAACTCACTAGTGTGTTTAATTTTATTATATACCCAAATATAATATTATTTAAGACGAACTACTATAGGTTGTTTCAAGTTTTTGGAATTGCTATTTAAATGGATATTTCCAGTTTTAGTATTAAAATCATTAGAGTTAGATTCTGTTATAAAAAGAGATAAGAATGCTTTAATATCATGATTGTACTCCATAGAGATCATTTCTATCGAATTTATGCCATTTCTATGTTTGGTGTATTTTTCATGTTCATTAAAAGTGTGATGATATTCAATAAAAAAGAAATTAGTCAAAGGTGTTTCTTCAGGAAAGGTGAGATAGGACCAAAGCTTGCCTTCAATAATCTGGTGTTTAATTTGATTGATTCTTAGTGTTTTAGAAATATGCTTTAAAGGTAAACCCGTTAAAGCAATTTTAACAACTTCCATTTTAGATTTTAAAATGCGCTGATAGTTCTTAGCAATAGCATCGGTCGGATCTTTATATAGAGCAATAAACTCTAGAGAAGAGCCATTATTAAATTTTAGATGTGCATTTTCAATTCCATTTTTATGCCTTATACCTGGTTTTATGGTAAAACCCTGCGAATAATAATCATTTGTAATTGAATCCAAATTAAATACTTGGTAAATGACATGATCTAAATAAACCTCTTGTGAATGAGATAAGAAACTAGCAATCAAGAAGAGGAGTAAACAATATCTTCGCATAGCATAAAGATATAATTTTAATGCAAAAAAAAACCTCCTGATTTCTCAGGAGGCTTTGTAAAATAGTGTCTTTGGAAACTATGAAAATAATTTTTCCATTTTTTCTTTTTCTTCTGCAGCCAATGCAGCATCAACTAGAATTCTTCCAGAATGCTCATCGGTTATAATTTTCTTACGGTTTGCAATTTCAACCTGTCTTTGTGGTGGAATTGTAAAGAAAGAACCACCAGAAGCACCTCTTTCTACAGATACTACTGCTAAGCCATTGTTAGCGTTAGAACGGATTCTTTTGTAAGCACTTAATAAATGCTCTTCAATTACGCCTCCGAACTCTTCAGATTTTTTATGTAATAACTCTTCCTCTTTTTGAGTCTCTGTCATGATATCATTCAACTCCGCTTTTTTGTGCTTTAAGTGATCGTTTTTCGCCGCTAACTTTTCTTTGTTTTGGCTAATAACTTCCTTCTTTTGCTCAATTTTTGCTTTGTATTCGTTGATTCTTTTTTCAGCCAACTCAACTTCCAATCCTTGATATTCGATTTCTTTAGTTAAAGAGTCAAATTCTCTGTTATTACGAACATTTTTTTGTTGATCTTCATATTTTTTCACCAATTCACCTGACTCAACAATTGTATTTTTTTTGTTTTTAATGTCAGTTTCTAAGTTGGCAACATCCTCGTCAAGGTTTGTTATTCTTGTATTCAATCCAGCAATCTCATCTTCTAAATCTTCAATTTCTAAAGGAAGTTCTCCTCTAACACTTTGAATTTCGTCAATTCTTGAATCAATTAATTGTAAATCATACAATGCTCTTAATTTTTCCTCAACAGTAACTTCTTTTTTCTTTGCCATGATTATCTGTAATATATCGGGTTTGTATTGTTCTCTGATAAAACGATCTTACCTATTGGTAAGGCAGGTGCAAAATTAGTAATTTTTTTTGTAAGATAGTCAACTAAAAGGTTTTTTGTGAATTGCTCACTTTCGTAGTGCCCAATATCGGCTAAAACCAGTTTATTCTCTGCTTTAAAAAACTCGTGGTATTTTAAATCTGAAGTAACAAATATATCCGCTCCAGCCCCTTTAGCGGCATTAATAGCAAAACTTCCAGAGCCACCGAGTACGGCCACTTTTTTAATCGGTTTGTTTAGTAATTTAGAATGCCGAATACAATCGGTTTTCATGGTTTTTTTTAGGTGATTGAGGAAATTTTCTTCGCTCATAGTAGTTTCCAATTCACCTATCATACCCATGCCAATTTTCTGATGTTTGTTTTCCGTCGAAACAATGTCATAAGCAACTTCTTCATATGGATGATTTTTAAATAAGGCATTTAAAATTTTTCCTTCGTTTTGTTTCTCAAAAATGACACTGATTTGTGTTTCTTTTTCAATGTGTAATTCTCCTTTTGTTCCAATAATGGGGTTCGAGTCTTCATTTCCTTTATAGGTTCCATGGCCTTCTGCATTAAAACTGCACGAATCATAATTCCCTATGTTTCCAGCACCTGCTTCAAATAGTTTTGACCGTAAATTTTCTGCATTTTCACTAGGTACATATGTTGTTAATTTTCGAATCAATCCTTTTTTAGGAATTAGAATCTTTGTGTTTGATAAACCAAGTACTTCTGATATTTTGGCATTTACACCTTCAAAAGAATTGTCTAAAGCAGTATGCATAGCGTAGATAGCAATATCATTTTTTATCGCTTTTAAAACTACGCGCTCTACATAATTATTCCCATTTAATTTTTTTAGTCCCCCAAAAATTATTGGATGAAAACTAACAATGAGATTACAGTCTTTTTCAATAGCTTCATCAACAACAGATTCTAAGGTGTCTAATGTAATTAGCACACCGGTTACATCGGTGCCGTAAGCCCCGACTAAGAGCCCAACATTATCGAAGTCTTCAGCATGAGTTAACGGTGCAATTTCTTCAATACAATTTGTTATATCTTTTATTTTCATCCCTTGTTTGGCTTAAAATTCAAAGTTAATCTTTTGACTCGAATAATTATAATTGTTTCGTATTTTCGCAATAATGAGCGTATTTAGAAAATTATTGTTCCCTTTTTCAATCCTGTATGACGGAGTTACTTTTGTTAGAAATAAATTATTCGACACGGGTGTTTTTCGTTCTACAGCGTTCGATATTCCTGTTATAGTTGTTGGTAATTTAAGTGTTGGCGGTACTGGAAAAACACCTCAAATTGAATATCTAGTTAGGCTGTTGCAAAAGAATTGCAAAGTAGCCGTTTTAAGTAGGGGATATAAAAGGAAATCTACCGGGTTTTTACTCGGAAACGATAATACGAAAGTTCAAGAAATTGGAGATGAGCCCTTTCAATTTTTTAATAAGTTTAAGGAGATCTATGTAGCAGTAGATGAAGATAGAGTCCACGGAATAAATAAACTGAAAAGTTTAGAAAACCCGCCTGATCTTATTTTGCTTGATGATGCTTTTCAACATAGAAAAGTGAATGGGAAAACGAATGTTTTATTAACTCCTTATAACGATTTATATATAGATGACTTGGTGCTGCCTGCAGGTAATCTGAGAGAAGGTAGTAGAGGTGCAAATAGAGCATCAGTTGTTGTCGTTACAAAATGCCCTGGAGATTTATCTATGGAGGAGCAAGATGCGATTCGTTTAAGATTGAAACTAACAACAGAGCAGCACTTGTTTTTTACAACCATTCAGTATTCAAAGATCTTGAAAAGTGAAAAAAAAGAAATTTCACTTGATGATATTGAAGATTCAAAAGTTTTATTGGTAACAGGTATTGCAAACCCAACACCGTTGGTTTCCTATTTAAAAAGTAAAAAAATAGAGGTTGAGCATGTAAAATTTGGAGATCATCATAACTTTAGTGAAGGTGAAATTATTGATTTAAAAAATCGATTTGAGAAAATTACATCAAAAAATAAGGTAATTTTAACAACTGAAAAGGATTTTATGCGCTTAAAAAGCAGATTGGATGTTTATTATATCGAAATTGAAGTTGCTTTTTTAAGTGATGGAAAAATGTTTGACAATTTAGTAAAAGGCTATGTGGGATAAAGTACAAGAAACAGTTCAATATTTAAAAGAAAAGGGGATTTCTAATCCAGCCTTTGGTATTGTTTTAGGTACAGGCCTCGGAAATTTAGCGAATGATATTAAAGCGCATGTAAGAATATCTTATGAAGAGATTCCTCATTTCCCTGTTTCTACTGTAAAAGGACATCAAGGAGAGTTGATTTACGGAGAACTAGGAGGTAAGTTGGTTTTGGCAATGCGTGGGCGGTTTCATTATTATGAAGGCTACGATATACAGCAAGTAGTTTTTCCTATTAGAGTAATGAAATATTTAGGTATTGAAAAACTTATAGTTTCGAACGCTTCTGGGGGTGTAAATCCTGATTTTAGTGTTGGAGATATAATGCTAATTTCTGATCATATAAACTTTATGCCAGAACATCCTTTGCGTGGCCCAAATGATGAACGATTCGGACCTCGTTTTGTTGACATGCACGAACCGTATAGTTTAGATATGATTGCGTCTATGGAAAGTGTTGCTGAAAAGTTAGATATACCAGTTCAAAAAGGAGTCTATTTAGCCCTGCAAGGGCCTACATTTGAAACGCCTGCGGAATATGTAATGGTAAAAGTTGTAGGAGCCGATACAGTAGGTATGTCTACTGTTCCTGAAGTTATTGTGGCTAAACATATGGGTATGACTTGTGCCGGAATTTCAGTAATTACCGATTTAGGGGTAGAAGGGCAGGTAGTCGAGGTTTCTCATGAAGAAGTTCAAGAAGTCGCCAAAATTGCCGAAAAAACCGTGTGTAAATTGGTAACTGAGTTTATTGCCGTAAACTAAATTTAGATTTCGCTTTGATGTAATGTTTTTATGATTCCATCAGATAATCCAATTTTTGGAACAATAATCTTATTGGAATTACTCCATTTCATTGCATTTAAATAAATCTTAGTTGCAGGTATAATTACATCGGCTCTATCTGGATTTAAACTTAATTCTGTAACACGTTCATCATAACTCATCTGTTTTAAGAATTGATAATGTGCACTTAAATAAATGAATGATAAAGGCTTACCAGGCTGTCTCCCTGACATTTTAAATATTTTATTAATATTTCCACCAGATCCTATAACTGTAACTTTTCGCATGCCTTGCGTATTGGATTTGATCCAATCTTTAATTTCTGGCCACAGTTTTTTCTTATCGACCACTTTGTTAAGTAAACGAACGGTACCAATTTTAAAGGATTTTGAATTGATTAACTTGCCATTAGAAAATACTGTAAATTCTGTACTACCACCACCAACATCAACATATAAGTACGATTTGTCTTCTTTAATAACATCGGCTAAATCTGTGGAGAAAATGATTTCAGCTTCCGTTTTTCCATCAATCAAATCTATTTGAATACCTGTTTTGTCTAAAACAGAATCAATAACTTCATTTCCGTTAGACGCCTCTCTCATTGCAGATGTTGCACAGGCTCTATAATTTTCTACCCCATGAACATTCATTAATAATTGAAATGCGTTCATAGCATCTATCATCCTTTTTTCATTTGCTTTAGAAATTTTTCCCTTAACAAAAACATCGGCCCCTAAACGAATTGGTACCCTTACCAATGATGATTTTTTGATTTGCGGTTCGCTATTTTTCTTGGAAATAACATTCGCCACCAACAGTCTAATTGCATTAGATCCAATATCGATAGCTCCGTATTTTTTTATTTTCAAAATAATTGCGTTTAAATGTTATTTGAATTCCTTTGGAAAATCAGCTAGCAGTGTTTTTCCTCTTTTAATACTTTTCCAATGCTTGGTGTCAAACTGAATTCCTACAATTCCGCAAGTCGGAACGTTGTCTATAAATTTATTTCCATAGGCATTTACGAAATCGTTAATGCCATGGTTGTGGCTAAATATAATCGCAGAGTCGAATCCGTTATCTAAAGCTTTTATAGTTTTTACTAAATAACCGTCGCTAAAACTATACAGCGAATTGCTAATTTTTAAGTTAGCCATAGGGTATTTAAATTTCTTTGCAAAAATAACACCGGTATGCAGGGCTCTATTAGCACTACTGGAAACAAACACATCTGGACGGTCAATTTTGTCCATTAAAATTTTTGACATGAGGTGCGCATCATTAATACCTCTTTTCTTTAGGGGTCTATCAGCGTCATCAATCCCTTCGTATGTCCAAGACGATTTGGCATGTCTAACAATATATATGGTTTTCATAGATTCAATTTAACAGAGTCAAATATAAAAATTATGGGGCTAATCGTTCAATTTTCCAATTAAAATCTTCTTGTAAAGTATATCTAATTCTGTCATGCATTCTGTTGGGTCTCCCTTGCCAAAATTCCATTGAAATTGGTTTTATTAAAAACCCGCCCCAATGCGCTGGTCTAGGGATTTCTTTTCCTTCGTAGTGTTTTTCAAGTTCGTCCAATTTGCTATCTAGTATTTCTCGATTTTTAACAACTGAACTTTGATTTGATGCCCATGCGCCCAATTTGGAGCCGTCGGGTCTCGATTCGAAATAACCGTCGGAGATGTTTTCCGAAGTTTTTTCAGCCACACCTTTTATGATAATTTGTTGCTCCATATCATGCCAAAAGAAAGAGAGGCAGATATGAGGGTTTGCTTTTATAGCTTTTCCTTTTTCACTGTTGTAGTTCGTGTAGAAAATAAAACCTTCCCAAGTATATTTTTTTAATAAAACAACTCTGCTTTTAGGAAAGCCGTCTACTCCAATGGTCGCTAAAGTCATAGCGTTTGCTTCTTCTGTGGTGCTACCAAATTCTTCAACTTCATAATACCATTTCTGAAATAATTCCATTGGGTTTTCAGGAACAGAATCTATGGATAAACCCTTTTTTTGATATGTTTTCCGATGGTTGCTTAAATCTTTTTCCATACTGCAAATTTACTTCTTCTTTCTGAATAAGAATAGGCCTAAATAAGTTAAAAACCCATTTAAGACAAGGACGAAAAACCCAAAATCAAATCCGAATGATTTTTTGGAATAGATACTAATTAGAATGGTTAAAACAGGTGCTAAAATAGCAATATATGGTACGGCGTTGTCATTCACCTTTTGCTTGGTAAATAAGCCGAATGCATAAAGTCCTAGCAATGGACCATAAGTATAGCCAGCAAATTGGAATATTTTTGCAATGACGCTTTCATTTGCTATAAAATATTTAAACACTAAAATCGTAACAATAAGAACTAATGAAAATGCAATATGAACCCTTTTTCTAATTCTAATTTGTTCTTCTTCAGAATTTTTTTGGTCAATTTCTAGTATATCAATGCTGAATGATGTTGTTAATGATGTTAAGGCACTGTCAGCACTAGAATAGGCTGCCGCAATTAAACCGAGTAAGAAAAACAAGGAAACACCAATACCTAAATCTCCTAGCATAGCAATGGAAGGGAATAAATCGTCTTTGTGAGCATCAATTCCTGCACTAGCGGCGTAATCGGTTAGTAAAATACCTAATGCTAAGAAGAAGAAATTTACAATAACCAAAACGATGGTAAACCAAAAAATGTTTTTCTGAGCATCTTTTACTGTTTTACAAGTTAAGTTTTTTTGCATCATGTCTTGATCTAAACCAGTCATTACAATGGCAATAAAAGCACCTGAAAAGAATTGTTTCCAAAAATAATTACCTGCATTAACATCGTCAAAAAAGAAAGTTTTTGAGAGGTTACTATCGGCTACATAAGAGAATAAATTTTCAATTTGTAGCGAATCTGAAATGGAATAAATGCAAATTCCAACAGCCAAAAGCATAAATAAAGTCTGTAGCGTATCTGTCCAAACAATGGTTTTTATGCCGCCTCTAAAAGTGTATAGCCAAATCAATAGAATAGTGATAACAACAGTTACCCAAAACGGAATATTATAACTGTCAAAAAGAATAAGTTGCAACACATTTGCTACCAAAAATAACCTAAAGGATGCCCCAACAATTCTAGAGATAAGAAAAAAGGACGCTCCCGTTTTATAACTTTTATCTCCGAATCTATCACGCAAATACGTATAGATTGAGGTGAGGTTTAAGCGGTAGTAGAGCGGCATTAAAACAAGTCCTATTACTGCATACCCAACAATATACCCCAAAACCATTTGCATATAAGAAAATTGTTGTCCTTCTACCCATCCTGGTACAGATATAAAAGTGACCCCAGAAAGTGAGGCGCCAATCATTCCAAATGCAACAACATACCAAGGCGATTGTCTATTCGCCTTAAAAAAAGCATCGTTACTTTCGTTTTTTCCGGTTAAAAATGAAATAAAAATTAAAAGCCCAAAATAGGCTGCAATCAATAGGATTATGTGAATAGGTTGCATAAACAGAATTTTATCAAAGAAACTAAAAATAACTTTATTTGTTGCATTGAATTCTTACTTTTGTTGAATGAATTTTTCATCGAAACTTTTAGAGAATGCCGTAAATGAAGTGTCTCAATTGCCTGGAATTGGTAGAAGAACTGCACTGCGATTAGTATTACATTTACTTAGGCGACCAAATGAGCAAACGCATCAATTGGCTAGTGCCTTGAATGAAATGGTTGATTCGATAAAAAACTGTAAAAAATGCCATAATATTTCTGATGTCGAATTGTGTGAAATTTGTGCTAGTAACAATAGAAATGAAGAAATTGTTTGTGTTGTAGAAGACATTAGAGACGTAATGGCAATTGAAAGTACAGCACAATTTAAAGGCGTTTATCATGTTTTAGGTGGAAAAATATCACCGATGGAAGGTGTTGGTCCTCAGAATTTGACTATAGAAAGTTTGGTAGGAAAAGCCAAATCGGGTTCAATTAAAGAGGTAATCTTTGCATTAAGTTCTACTATGGAAGGAGACACCACTAATTTTTATATATACAGGCAATTGGAAGGGTTGGGTGTAACCATGTCTACAATTGCAAGAGGGATTTCTGTAGGAGATGAATTGGAATATGCTGATGAAGTAACTTTAGGAAGAAGTATTATTAACCGAATTCCATTCGAAAACTCCCTTCAGAATTAACTATTCTTCCTCATTTTTAATTCTAACTTTTTTATAAAGTTGTATTCCTCCCATTAAAAGCAGACCAACTGCTACGATGCCAACAACACCCCAAATCCAATTAATAGTGCTTTTTAATACTACTAAAAATACAATGGCAAATAAAAGTATTGTAGCCACTTCGTTAAACATGCGTAGTTTAAAAGACGAAGATTTTATAATGTCATTTTGCAATTGAGAATAAATACGTTGGCAAACCAAATGATATAAAATTAACAACCCAACAAATCCAATTTTAATAAGCATCCAACTCATGGTTAAATAAGCGGGGTTTTGCACTAACATCCAAATAGCAAAGCCTGTTGCTAGAATTGCTGATGGCCAAGTAATAATATACCATAAGCGCTTACTCATTAATTTGTATTGCTTTTGCAGAATTTCTTTTTCAGGACTAGATTTAGATTCAGCCTCAGTATGATAAATGAACAGCCTTACAATATAAAAGAGACCAGCAAACCAAGTAATTACAAAAATGATATGAAGTGACTTTAAATATAAAAATTCCATAGTTTGGCGCGTTTAGTTAAATCAAAAATAAGGATATTTTATTCAGATGCAGAAATTGATTTTTACTAATTTTTATTATTCTCCCAGTTCTTGGTCCATTTTACAACGGTATCTACCCATTTGTCATCATCATTTAAGCATGGGACATGAAAATATTTTTCGCCACCTGCTTCTAAAAATTGCTCCTTTCCTTCCATTGCAATTTCCTCTAGTGTTTCAAGGCAATCGGTAACAAAAGCCGGAGTTATAACCGCAATTTTCTTTTTTCCTTTTTCGGGGAATGCTTCCAGTTCAAAATCAGTATATGGTTTTAACCAAGGATCTTTCAATAATCGAGATTGGAATGAGTTACTATATGTTTTTCCTTCTAAATTTAATTGTTTAACAATCTCTTTAGTAGTTTCAAAACATTGATGTCTATAACACGTTTTGTGTGCTTCTGATGGCTTATTACAGCAAGATCCATCAAGTTGACAATGTGACTTTGTAGTGTCCGAAATTCTAATATGACGCTCTGGAATACCATGGTAAGAGAATAAGATGTGCTCGTAATCAATTCCTTCCAAATGCCTTTGAATACTCTCTACCATTGTGTTTATGTATTCTTTATCATTGTAAAAAACAGGAAACGTTTCTAATTTTATAGATGGAAAGTCTTTTGCTATAACCTCTTCCGCTTTAACAACCACAGTTTCATAACTAGACATGGCGTAGTGAGGGTATAATGGAACCATAAATATTTCAGTAACACCTTGTTCATGTAATTCGTTAATTCCTTTTTGAATACTCATACTCCCGTAGCGCATTCCTAAGGCAACCGGTATTTTTACTTTCTGTTTAAACTTTTCAGTAAAGCGTTCTGAAAGCACAATCAATGGAGAACCTTCGTCCCACCATATTTTTTTATATGCTGCCCCCGATTTTTTTGGTCGTGTATTTAATATAATTCCTTTTACTAGTAAAAAACGTTTCCAATAAGCCATATCAATTACACGTTCATCCATTAGGAATTCGTCTAAATATTTGCGTACATCTTTTGTGCTAGTGCTATCTGGTGATCCCAGATTTACAAGTAATACTCCTTTCATTTAATTAATTTCTTGTTTGGTAAATTGTTTTGGGGTGATGCCAAATTTCTTTTTAAAAGCAACGATAAAATGGCTAGATGTTGAATAACCAACTTGCAAAGCAACTTCATTTACATTGTGTCCATTTTCCGATAATAATTTTTTGGCGTGCTCCATTTTGTAATGGAATAAAAAAGTAAATACAGGCATTCCGTACAATTCTTTAAAGCCCATTTTTAATTTTTTAATATTCAGCCCCACCATTTTAGAAAGTTCTTCTAAACTAGGTGGTGATGCCATTTCTGAGGTAATAATATCTTTTGCTTGTTTAATTTTTTGGACCGTATCTTCATTCGCCATGAAAGGACATCTCTCCGCATCGCTCTCATCATTCATGTTAAAATACATGCTTAGTAATTCATATATTTTTCCTTTTATATAAAGGGTCTTTAGTGAATTGTTAACCTTTTGTTGAAAGATTTGATGCAAGATGCTTTTTACAAAATTTCCAGTTGGTTTTGTTTCAATAATAGGTTTTCCCAACTTCATGTTTTCAAAATTGAAAAACAAATTATCATCTTCAGAAAATAACGAATGAAAATGCTTTAAAGGTATCATAATGATAGCCAATTCAGAATGTGGTTCCATGGTAAAAAGCAGGTTTGAATTCAACTCCTTATAATAAATCAAACCGGATTCATCTTCGTGTAATTCAATTTTACAATGTTCCATATTAAAGGCAACAGTACAAGTCTCTTCTAAACAAAAATAGAGTTGTATGTAGTTATGCTCTAAATGTTGAAAGTAACGCTCTTCTTCGCTGCTTTCATTTTTAATATGTAGTATAGAAAAGTGTCCACTTTCTTTGTGGAATATTTCCGGACTTTTGTCGTTGTTTTGTCGTTCAATACCTTTAAAATGCATATTGTACTTTTAGCGTGGTTTTATCCATAATTAATGCAAAAATACAGTATTTTATAGTTGTATTTGTTGTTCTAAATGTAATATTTTTGACTAGAGATTGAATTTTAGAAGGTGCTATTTCATCATGATTTAGGCTTGTTTCTACTGATAATAAAGAGATTGCACTCTTATTTAAAACGAATATAAATTAATAGAAGTCACTCATTTCGATACTATTAGTCCTTTTATCGATGTTTTTACAAAAATGATGTTGGTACTTTTGGCGATATTTATTTGACAACTTAACTTATGCAACAAAACAATTCACCACGAAAATTCTATAATGTAGGATTGAGTTATAAGAAAGCAGATGTGCAGACTCGTGGTAAGTTTAGTATTTCAAAAGAAAATCAAGTTTTGTTATTGCAAGATGCCAAGGCCCAAGGGATAGATGGTATATTTGTTTTATCTACCTGTAACAGAACTGAAATTACAGGATTCGCGGATCATCCATTTCAATTGATAAAATTATTATGTCAATATTCTCATGGTACTGTTGATGAGTTTGTGCAATTTTCTTCGGTACATAAAGGACATGAAGCAATAGAACATGTTTTTAAATTAGCAACGGGACTTTCTAGTCAAATTCTTGGAGATTATGAAATTGTTGGACAATTAAAGCAATCTTTTAAAGTAGCGAAGGAACAAGGAACGGTGAACTCTTATTTAGAACGTTTAATAAATTTGGTTATTCAGGCAAGTAAACGTGTTAAGAATAAAACCAAGTTAAGTTCTGGTACTACTTCGGTTTCTTATGCAGCTATTCAATATATTATTGAAAATATTCCAGCATCCGACACAAAAAACATTTTAGTTTATGGTTTAGGTAAAATGGGTAAGTATACCTGTAAGAACTTAAGTGAATATACCAATAACAAGAACGTTTGTTTAATTAATAGAACAGATGCGAAGGCAGAATTATTTGCTAATGAGCACGAAGGAATTCGTTACGCACAGTTTTCAACTTTAACTGAAGAAATTGCAAAAGCAGATATTTTAATTGTTTCTACAGGAGCGTCAGAGCCAACAGTTACATTTAAACATGTAGCGGAAGGAAAAGAGTTGTTGATATTGGACTTATCCATGCCTAAGAATGTTTCTGAAGAGTTGAATAACAGAAAAGAAATTGCATTGGTAGATGTAGATGAATTGTCGGCAATTACTGATAAGACTTTAGAAATTAGAAAAAATGAAATTCCAAAAGCAGAATTAATCATCGATATTTATAAAGATGAGTTTACAGAGTGGTTAAATCATAGAAGATTTACACCGGCGGTAACTGCGCTAAAAGAATCTTTGGAAGTTATTCAAATAAGTGAAATTGATTTTCACAGAAAAAAGATCAAAGATTTTGATGTAGAACAAGCAGAAATTATAACTTCACGTTTTATACAAAAAATTACAACTAAGTTTGTAAAACATCTCAAAGACGAAAACACGCAACATGTTCAAAGCATCGAAGTAATGCAAAAAGTGTTTAGTTTGAAATCAGAAAAAAGTTAATGGAGAAAATTATTAGAATTGGTACACGCTCAAGTGAATTAGCACTTTGGCAAGCAAATACCGTGGCTCATCAATTGAATCATTTAGGGCATGAAACAGAAATTGTAAAAATAGATTCTCAAGGTGATTTAGACTTGAAAAAACCATTGTATGAAATGGGAATTACAGGTGTTTTTACAAAGAATCTAGATATAGCTTTGTTAAATGGGACTATTGATATTGCTGTACATTCTATGAAAGATGTACCAACTGTCTTACCAGAAAATATTGTTCAGGCCGCAGTTTTAAAACGTGCTGGTTCTTTAGATGTTTGTGTGTTTAAAGATAATGAAGACTTTTTTCATCAAAAGGAAGCAGTTATTGCTACAGGTAGTTTAAGAAGAAAAGCACAGTGGTTACATCAATATCCAACACATACAATAGAAGGTTTACGTGGAAATGTAAATACACGTATGCAAAAATTGGAAGACAGTAATTGGAACGGAGCCATATTCGCACAAGCAGGATTACAACGTGTAAAATTATTACCCAAAAATCATGTTAAATTAGATTGGATGATTCCTGCTCCTGCACAAGGGATTGTAATGATAACAGCCTTAGATTCTAATCCAGAATTATTAGAGGTGTGTAAGGAAATTAATCATTTCGAAACCGAAATCTGTGCACATATAGAACGGCAGTTTCTTAATACATTAGAAGGTGGTTGTACTGCACCAATTGGGGCTTTGGCATTTTTTAAAGAAGAACGATTGATTTTTAAAGGTGCCTTGTTCAGTCTAGATGGGAAGAAAAAAATTGAAGTTGATAAACTAGGTTATATGGTAGACCATAAAGATCTAGGGAAAAAATGTGCTGAAGACATCTTGCAACGTGGTGGAAAAAAATTAATGGTAGAGATGGCAAGTGGGCCAAAAGCCAAGAAAATTTTATCTACAAAGCAATTGTCTGAAAATCAAACAGAATTATTTGATGATAAGTTTGGTATAAAAATGAGCGATTTTATCGCCATTCGTTACAATAGAATAAAGCCAACAATTTTAAAGTCGATTAAAGAACATTTGGTAATTACCAGTCAAAATGGAGTAGAAGCCTTATTGCATAATTTCTCTCCGATGGAATTGGATTTTAAAAATATCTATTGTGTTGGGCGCAGAACAAAACGCCTTATTGAAAAGAAGATAGGTAAAGTTACTGCTGTCGAAAATACTGCAGAAGAGTTGGCAAAAACAATTGCAAATAATAAAGAAATCGAATCAGTTACTTTTTTATGCGGAGATAAACGTAGGGATGATTTGATTGATGTGCTATCTCTGAATGCAATTGAAGTTGATGAAATTGAGGTGTATAGAACCATATTAAACGAGCGCAAGTTCAACGATACTTTTGATGGAGTATTATTTTATAGCCCAACGGGTGTGCAAAGTTATATTGCAGATAATGATAATAAATCGGCAGTTGCATTTTGTATAGGAGAAACAACGGCAGAAGAGGCAAAAAAGCATTTTGATAATGTGGAAGTTGCAAAATTACCTTCTATTGAGAATGTAATTAAAACGGTAAACGAATATTATAAATAAATGTCACGCTGAGCCTGTCGAAGAGTCTATAAAAACTTCACTGCTTTCAGAATGACAAATAAAAAAGTATGAACAGAACTAGAAGATTACGCAAATCGGAAAACATCAGAAGATTGGTTCAAGAAACGAAGTTATCAATTGATGATTTAATTTACCCATTGTTTATTGAAGAAGGTACTGGAATAGAAAAAGAAATTGTTTCCATGCCAGGAATCAATAGATTTTCTTTAGATACGATTTCAAAGGAATTAGATGAGGTTATAGCTTTAGATATCCCAGCCGTTTTGTTATTTGGTATTCCGAAGGATAAAGATGATGTAGGAACTTCTACTTGGGATGATAATGGAATTATTCAACAAGCAGTTCGATTCATTAAAGAGAATTATCCAAGCTTATATGTAATAACAGATGTGTGTTTTTGTGAATATACTTCTCATGGCCATTGTGGAATCATCCACGATAATGATGTAGTGAATGATAGCACCTTAGTTAATATTGGTAAGCAAGCAATCTCTCATGCAAAAGCAGGAGCGGATATGATAGCACCATCTGGAATGATGGATGGAACTGTGGCTATGGTGCGTGAATCATTAGATAACACAGGTTTTGCAGACATTCCAATTATGGCATATTCTGTAAAATACTCAAGTTCATATTACGGGCCTTTTAGAGATGCAGCAGATTCTGCACCAAGTTTTGGAGATAGAAGAACCTATCAAATGGATGCTGCCAATAGGGATGAAGCAATTAGAAAAGCAACTTTTGATGATCAAGAAGGAGCAGATATTTTAATGGTAAAACCAGCCTTGTCTTATTTAGATATTGTAAGAGATTTAAAGAATAATTTTGATAGACCCATTGCTTGTTATAATGTCAGTGGTGAGTATGCTATGATTAAGGCGGCCGCAGAAAAGGGTTGGATTGATGGAGAAAAAGTTATGATGGAAACCTTGTTATCTATGAAAAGAGCAGGAGCAAATATTATCATCACCTATTTTGCCAAAGAAGTAGCAAAATTGTTAAAGTAAAACTGTCACTCTGAGCCTGTCGAAGAGCCTTTAGATTATTTTCTTTGCTCAGATTAAAAATATAGTATGAAAACAAAAAAATCAGAAAAACTGTACCAACAAGGATTAGAACATTTGGTAGGTGCCGTGAATTCTCCTGTTAGAGCCTTTGCATCTGTTGGAGGAAATCCATTGTTTATTGATAAAGCCAAAGGAAGTAAAATTACCGATGTTGATGCTAATGAATATATTGATTTAGTATTATCCTATGGACCTATGATTTTAGGACATCGTCATAAAAAAGTGCAAAAAGCAATTACCAAGGCTACAAAAAAAGGGTACTCTTTTGGAGCATCAACTAAGGATGAAATAAAACTGGCAAAAATAGTTTGTGATGCTTTTCCGGGCATGGATAAAGTGCGTTTTGTAAATTCTGGAACTGAGGCGGTTTTAAGTGCAGTTCGATTGGCACGTGCCTATACTTCAAAAAGTAAAATCATTAAATTTTCTGGTTGTTACCACGGTCATATGGATGCCTTATTGGTGGCCGCAGGTTCTGGTTTAGCAACGTTGAGTTTGCCAGGGAGTAAAGGGGTTCCAGATGAAGCGGTTAAAAATACGTTGATTGCTGAGTACAATAATTTAGATTCTGTTCAGAAGCATATAGATGAGAACAAAGATATTGCAGCGGTAATTTTAGAGCCAGTTGGCGGTAATATGGGAGTAGTAATTCCTCAAGATGACTTTTTAGTGAAACTAAAAGAGTTGTGTAACGCCAATGGAATTTTATTAATTGCTGATGAGGTTATGACTGGTTTCCGTTCTAAGTTTGGGGGTGCGCAAGAATTATTTAATGTAGAAGCCGATATTACATGTTTAGGAAAAGTTATTGGTGGAGGGTTTCCTGTTGGAGCTTATGGAGCACGTAATGAAATTATGGAAATGGTAGCGCCTCTAGGAGGAATGTATCAGGCAGGAACGCTAAGCGGTAACCCCATAGCAATGGCATCTGGTATTGCAACATTGTCTGAATTGAAAAAGCAAGACCCATATGCAAACTTTAATGTGGTTGCTGAGAAGATTAAATCTTCATTATTAAAATCAGGAAAAAAATATAATGTTGATTTAGTGGTAAACCGATTTGGATCTATGATCAATCCGTTTTTTACTAAGGATGAAGTGACTGATTTTTCATCAGCACAAAAAAGTGATACCGATAAGTTTGGTGTTTTCTTTTGGGAAATGATTAAAAATGGTGTGTTTTTACCACCATCACAATTTGAAGCATGGTTTTTATCTTCTGCTTTGAGCGAAAGTGATATAGAGAAAATTGAAAAAGCAATTGATGCTTCAATTAAAAAGGTATCTGAAATGTAATATGTCATCCCGAACGAAATGAGGAATCTTTGAATACTTCGTTTCATTAAGCATGATGAAAGAATGACAAATAAAATGATAAAAAACGATTTATATTTAAGGGCATTAAAAGGAGAAGTTGTTGAAAGACCTCCAGTTTGGATGATGCGTCAAGCGGGGAGATATCTTCCAGAATTTATGGAAATCAAAGCGAAGTATGATTTCTTTACACGTTGTCAAACTCCAGAATTAGCGGCAGAGATTACAGTGCAGCCAATTCGTAGATATGGAATGGATGCCGCTATCTTATTTTCAGATATTTTGGTGATTCCTCAAGCGATGAATATTGAGGTAGAAATGAAAAACGGAATTGGTCCATGGTTACCAAATCCTATTCGTTCTATGGAAGATGTGAATAAAACTATAGTACCAGATATCGATGAAACTTTGGGTTATGTAATGGATGCCATTAAACTAACCAAAGAAATGTTGAATGATGACATTCCGTTGATTGGTTTTGCTGGTTCTCCTTGGACAATCTTGTGTTATTGTATACAAGGTCAAGGGTCAAAAAACTTTGACAAAGCAAAAGAATTTTGTTTTACACAACCAATCGCAGCGCATACCTTATTGCAAAAAATTACTGATACTACCATTGCCTACTTAAAAGAAAAAGTAAAAGCTGGTGTAAATGCTGTTCAAATATTCGACTCATGGGGTGGTATGTTATCTCCAGTTGATTATCAAGAGTTTTCTTGGAAGTACATTAATCAGATAATTGAGGCCTTAAAAGATGATGCTCCGGTTATTGCATTCGGAAAAGGATGTTGGTTTGCCTTAGAGGAAATGGCAAATTCAAACGCCTCAGCTTTGGGTGTAGATTGGACAATTACACCACAAATGGCACGTAAGTTTACTGAAAATAAAATTACGCTTCAAGGTAATTTTGATCCGACTCGTTTATTCTCTCCACCAGCAGAAATTAAAAGATTGGTGACGGACATGATTAACGATTTCGGTAAGGACAAGTATATTGTTAATTTAGGTCATGGTATACTGCCAAATATTGGATTAGACAATGCAAAAGCATTTATTGATGCGGTGAAAGAGTACGAAGCGTAAATGGCACTAAGAACTGTCTTAAAGCAAATAAAAGCCAAACAATTGTTTGGCTTCTTTCGTTTTTTTATAAGACACCCGTTATTTGCAATGGCAACCTTTTTTGCTACTGTAAAGACTTATAAAATTGCTGAAAAGGAGTTTCCTAAAATTCATGGAAAACATAATAAAGCAAACGCTTTTAGACATGCAATATGGAATGCATTAATTGCAAAGTCCTGTAGTAGGTATTCGAATAATATCGAAAAGATATTGAATTGGACGAAAGATGTAACGGATTGGCATGAAGAGTTATTTGTAAACGATCCTTTATCAAGAGCCATGGATATTCATAACAATGAAATTGGAAGATCATTTTTTTATATTAATAATGAAGATTCACGTGATTTCATACATCGACACTTATTTGAATTACAAAAGACTTCTGTTAAGGTTTCGACTATAAAAGAAATCACATGTACAACCAATGAATTGGTATATTTGGAAGACTAATGACTAATTCTGTTTTAAAAATAAAATCTAAACCTAAGGAGGTAATTCACATTTGTGAAATACAAGAAAAGGACGCTTGGAGTATTTGTGACTTTGCGGTATCCAATGAAAGTAGATTACAACAATTCTTTCCAAAAACCTTGGAGCAAAATTTAAATCCAGAATTATCTAGAATATTTACACAATTAAAGTATAAACAATTTAAAAACAAAGAAGAGTATTTGTTTACTTTAAAAGGTGAGCATTCAAAAAAAGTTGTTGGATTAATTTATATTAAGGAGTTACATAAATTTGAAGGACAAGGAGAATTCGCTTATTGTATTGATTACAATTACGAAGGTCAAGGAATTGTGAGTAAAGCGGTTTCTGAGTTGACAAATTACGCATTTGAAAATCTTAATTTAAATAGACTGCAGATTGTAGTACATAAAACAAATTTGGCGAGTTTAAAGGTCGCCGAAAATTGTAGTTTTACATGGCAGAAAACCTTATCAAAAGAATATAAGGAAATGGATATGGAATTATACGAACGTTTTAAAAATTAAGAATGCCACATTTTATTTTAGATTGTACTGAGCAAATATTAAAGGTCCGAGAACCGCGAGAAATTTTACAAGAAGTTTTTGAAACTGCTTTTGAAACTGGCTTATTCGAACGAAACGATATAAAAGTTCGTTTGAACTCTTTTCAACACTCATTGGTACAAGGCGGTGACTCAGATTTTATTCACGTTTTTGGAAATATAATGGAAGGAAGAACAGATGCTCAAAAAGCAGATTTGTCGAAAAGAGTAGTTAGCAAATTAAAGGAGATGTTTCCAAATGTTCCAATCATTTCTATGAATATTAGAGATTTTGAAAAAGCATCTTATTGTAATAAAACCATGGTATAGATATGATGAAAGATAAATTTTACAATTATATATTACAATTACAAGACACCATTACTTCTAAGTTAGAAGCCATAGATGAAACAGCCAAATTTCAAGAGGATTTATGGAGTCGATCCGAAGGTGGTGGAGGTAGAACACGCGTTATCTCAGACGGTACAGTTTTTGAAAAAGGAGGCGTAAATATTTCTGCAGTTCATGGTCCTTTGGCGCCAGCAATGCAAAAGTATTTTGGAGTAGAAGATTGTGATTTTTTTGCATGTGGTTTGAGTTTGGTGCTGCATCCTAAAAACCCGATGGTGCCAACAGTACATGCCAATTGGCGCTATTTTGAGATGTATGATAAATCTGGAAAAACAGTAACCTCTTGGTTTGGAGGTGGTCAAGATTTAACGCCATATTATTTGTTCGATAAGGATGCGGTTCATTTCCACACCGTTTGTAAAACGGCCTGCGATAAGCACAATCCAAGTTTTTATCCAAAGTATAAGAAACAATGTGACACCTACTTTCACAATGCTCATAGAAATGAGGGTAGAGGTATTGGAGGATTGTTTTTTGATCGCTGTTCAGAAACGGAGGAAATGACTATGCAGAATTGGTATGATTTTGTAACCCAAGTTGGGGATAGTTTCTTAGAGGCGTATGTTCCAATTGTAGAAAAAAGAAAGGATTTAGCATATACCAAAGAGCAAAGAGATTGGCAGGAGGTGAGAAGAGGTCGTTATGTGGAATTTAATTTAATTCATGATAAAGGGACATTGTTCGGTTTGAAAACAAATGGTCGCATTGAAAGTATTTTAATGAGTTTGCCACCACATGTGCAATGGCACTACAATCATATTCCGGATGAAGGAAGTGAAGAGGCAAAATTGTTAGAGGTGTTAAAAAATCCAAAAGACTGGGTGTAGTGGTTAAATATGATAGATATCATATAATCACCTTATAATTGAGATTATTTTTGCAGGATGAACTCAGAACTTATTCAGAAATATAATATTCCAGGCCCGAGATATACCAGTTATCCAACCGTTCCGTATTGGAATAAAGAAGGAATTGATATCAAAGATTGGAAACAAACAACCATCAAATCCTTTAATGAGAGCAATGCCACAGAAGGTATTAGTATTTACATTCATTTACCATTTTGTGAAAGCCTTTGTACTTTTTGTGCCTGTCATAAAAGAATAACAAAACGACATGAGGTAGAGGAACCTTATTTAGAAACGGTATTGAAAGAATGGAAATTGTATTTCGATTTATTCGATGCGAGGCCTATTATACGCGAGATTCATTTAGGAGGTGGAACACCAACATTCTTTTCATCAGAAAATTTAAGCATACTACTAAATGGTATTTTTGAGTTGGCGGATAAACATTCCGATTTTGAATTTAGTTATGAAGGACATCCAAATCATACATCTAAGGAACAACTACAAACTTTATTTGATTTAGGAGCCAAACGAAATAGTTTCGGGATCCAAGATTACGATCCTATAGTTCAAAAAGCAATTCATAGAGTGCAGAGTTTTGAGCAGGTAAAACAAGTAAATGATTGGTCTAGAGAAATTGGATATACATCTATTAGTCACGATTTAATTTTCGGCCTTCCTTTTCAAACAGAAGAGAGTATTAGAGATACTATTAAAAAAACCATTGAATTAAAACCAGATAGGATTGCCTATTATAGTTACGCACATGTACCATGGATAAAAGGTGTTGGGCAACGTGGTTTTGATGAAAAAGACTTACCAGAGGATGTAGAAAAGCGCTATCTATATGAATTAGGGAAGCAGTTGTTTTTTGACAATGGCTATGTAGAAATAGGAATGGATCATTTTGCTTTACCTACTGATTCCTTGAGTTTAGCGATGGAATCCAATAAATTACATAGAAATTTTATGGGTTATACCGCAGGTAAAACCCAATTGATGATAGGTTTAGGAATGTCTTCTATTTCCGATTCGTGGTATGCTTTTGCGCAGAATGAAAAACACGTTGAAGATTATCAGGAACGAGTAAATAAAGGAGAGATTCCAATTTTTAGAGGGCATTTATTAACAGATATCGACTTAACTATTCGTAAGCACATTTTGGATTTAATGTGTAATTTAGAAACTACATTTAATGACGAATTATCAAAAGAAGTGAAAATCGAAATTATAAATCAATTGGCCGAAATTAAGAAGGATGGATTTTTGATATTTGAAGGTAACAAACTCAAGGTGAAAGAAGAAGGCCGTATGTTTGTACGAAATGTATGTATGGCTTTTGATTTAAGATTACGAGAAAATAAACCAACTACAAGAATTTTCTCGAAAACCATTTAATTGAGTAATTATTAGTAAATAATCATTTTTATTAAGGTATTATCTTTATAATTTAATAATTCTAAAGTTTATTGATAATAATGCAATTTCAATTCGCTTTTTATTGACTTTCAATAATGAGTAAAGGTTAGAATTTTGTACATTTGTGCATCAAAAAAATCAACGCAATGGCAAAATTTGAATTGAAATTACCTAAGATGGGCGAAAGTGTTGCGGAAGCAACCATAACCGCTTGGCTTAAAGAAGTTGGTGACACTATAGAATTGGATGATTCCGTGGTTGAAATCGCAACGGATAAGGTAGATTCAGAAGTTCCGAGTGAAGTAGAAGGTGTTTTGTTAGAAAAACGATTTGAAAAAGATGATGTCGTCCAGGTTGGTGAGACTATTGCCATTATTGAAACTGAAGGTGAAGTAGGAGAAGATACTACAAAGGTAGTACAATCTTCACCGGTCGTGGAGGCGGCTCAAGAAATTGAAAAGACAGTTGAAGTTGCAAAGGAAACTGTTACAACTCCTATCGACAAAACGGGGGAGTCAGGAAAATTCTATTCTCCATTAGTTAGAAACATTGCTGAAGCAGAAGGTGTATCTATGGAAGAACTAGAATCTTTAGCAGGTTCTGGTAAAGATGGCCGAGTAACAAAAGCAGATATTTTAGGATATATTGAGAAAAGATCTAGCGCTCCAAAAACAGTTGAGTCACCTCAATCGGAGTCGAGTGGTCAAACTGCTTCAAAACCAATAACTGCACCTAAACAAACTACTCCTTTAGTTGTAAGTGGAGAAGATGAAATCATAGAAATGAGCCGTATGGGTAAATTGATTGCGAAGCATATGGTAGATTCTATTCAGACAGCGGCGCATGTACAATCTTTTATAGAGGTAGATGTTACCAATGTAGCGAAATGGAGAACAAAAGTAAAAGATCAATTCTTGGCAAGAGAAGGAGAAAAGTTAACCTTTACTCCAATCTTTATGCAGGCAGTTGCCCAGGCTTTAAAGCAATTCCCATTAATCAACATCTCAACGGATGGAGAGACAGTTGTAAAGAAAAAGAATATCAATTTAGGAATGGCCACTGCATTGCCTGATGGTAATTTGATTGTACCCGTTATAAAGAACGCAGATCAACTTAATTTAGTAGGGATGGCAAAAGCTGTAAATGCTTTGGCAAATAAAGCCAGAACAAATTCATTAAGTCCTGACGATATTCAAGGAGGTACATATACTGTTACAAATGTAGGTGGATTTGGTAGTGTAATGGGTACACCAATTATCAATCAGCCGCAAGTAGGTATTTTGGCATTAGGTGCCATTAGAAAGATGCCGGCTGTTATAGAAACTTCAGAAGGAGATTTTATTGGGATTCGTCAAAAAATGTACTTATCTCATTCTTATGACCATAGAGTTGTAAACGGAGCTTTAGGTGGAATGTTCATTAAACACATAAAAGAATACTTAGAGGCTTGGGATGTAAATGCAGCATTTTAAAGTCTAGATCATATGAAGAAGAAAACCTCCAAATTTGGAGGTTTTTTTATGCTATAAAAAAAGAATTTGAAAAAATCACACTAATTTGCAACATCACAAATTATGTCTCGTCTTTAATAATAGAAACACTAACTGATCAAGCGCAACGTGAAAATTCACCATTTAGGAATCATAGAGAAGTGCAAGAAGCACGATCGAAGAGCACAATTGAAACTGTACAATCAATATTGTGATGCAATGTATAACGTGGCATACCGATTTATGAAAAACTCTCAGGACGCTGAGGATGCAATGCAGGAAGCCTTTATTAAGGCATTCAAAAAAATTGATTCATATAAAGGTGAAGTGACCTTTGGCGCATGGTTAAAAAAGATAGTGATTCATACGAGTATTGATATGTTAAAGTCAGCAAAATTAAAATTTGCTGATGTAGACGATAATTATTTGAATGTGGTTAGTGATGATGATTGGGAAATTGAAGATGGAATCTCGATTGAAGAAATTAAATCAGCGATTGCTCAATTACCACAAAAATACGAACTGGTACTCTCGTTATTTTTAATTGAAGGATATGATCATTCAGAGATTTCCTCAATATTAGATATATCAGAAGTGAACTCAAGAACTCAATTATTAAGAGGTAAAAAGAAATTAAAAGAATCGTTAAAACAAACTAGTAATGGGACAGGATATTAGAAAACTTTTTGAAGAAGCTCCTGAAATGGTTTCAAGAAAAATTCCGAAAGGTCACAAAAATAGATTTGAAGCAAGATTAGATGAAGAGTTTCCAAAAAAGAAACCAACCTTTTTCTTTATGAAAATCGCAGCATCTATTGCATTGGTGGTAAGTTTAGGATTAAGTGGGTATTATTACTTTAATACAATTGAAAGTAACACATCTCAGATTAATTCGATGGCGGATATTTCTCCAGATCTTAAAAAAGTTGAGGATTATTATTTAACACATATCAATTATCAGTTTTCTAAAATTAAGATTACAGATGAAAACAGAGCGTTTTTGGATGCCTATTTTGATGAGTTAGGAACTTTACAAGAATCGTATAAAAAAGTAATAGCAACAATTGATACAGAAGAAGAAATAAGTGAAGAAACTATAGATGCCTTAATAGGTAATTTACAATCGCGATTAAAACTGATGTATAAGTTAAAAGCACAATTAAAGAAATTAGACAATTTAAACAAACAACAAGATGAAAGCAACAAAGCATAATTTATTCATTGCACTTTTATTGTGTGCAACTGTAGGGTTCTCCCAAACAAGAACTAAAAAAATAACAGAAGCATTTAAAGTGAAAGATGATGTTATCGTGGAAATTAATGCACATGACAGCGATATTAAAGTAGAACATTGGGACAGAAACGAAGTGCATGTAGAAGCAATTTTATCTATAGACGGTGTTTCAGAAGAAGAAGCAGATGAATATTTTGATAGTTGGGAGATTGAAGCTTTAGGGAATTCTAATAAAGTAATTATTTATTCGAAGCCAGACTTTAACGGGATTGCTTTTGATATGGATTTTGGAGATTTTGATATTGACATTCCTGAAATGAATTTTGAATTCGATTTTGAACCGGTAATTGCATATGCGTTAAAATTTGACTCTTTGAATTATCCTGCGCCTCCTGAAATGCCTGCAGTTGCTATGGAAGTCTTGAAAAAGATTGAATGGGATCAAAAGGCCTATGAAAAAGATAAAGAAGGTTACTTGAAAAAGTGGGAAAAAGAACAAGAAAAATGGGAGAAGGAAATAGAAGAGAAGTATGAACCAATGATGGAGCAATACGAAAAGGAAATGGAAAAGTGGGCTGAAGAATTTGAGAAAAAATACGAGCCAAAAATGAAGGAGTATGAGGCTGAAATGGAAAAATGGGAGAAGGATTTTGAAGAAAGAATTGAGCCTAAGTTGAAAAAGTTTGAAGAAGAAATGGAAGTGAAGGAAAAGAAAATTGAAAAGCAGGCTAAAGAACTAGAAAAACAAATAGAGGCAAAGCAGGCGAAAATGGATAAAATGAAAAAGAAAATCACCATCAAAATTCCTAAAGGAGCTAAAGTAGATGTTGATACTAAGGAGGGTAAAATAATTTTACCTAACAATGTAAAAAAAGCCTAATCGATAAACTGGTAGTGCAGTTTAATCATGAAGAACCAATAACTAATTTAGTTATTGGTTTTTTCATTCAGTGACTTTAAGTCTTGCAGTGGCCTTAACGTCAATTTTAGAATATGTCCCTTGTTGGTAACTTAAATATCCAGAAACTCCAATCATGGCTGCATTATCTGTTGTGTATTCAAATTTTGGGATATAGGTAGTCCATCCGTATTTTTGCTCTCCGTCTTTAATCATTTTCCGAATCTCAGAATTGGCACTTACGCCTCCGGCAATTGCAATTTGTTTTATGCCTGTAAGTTTCACCGCGTTTTTAAGTTTTTCTAATAGAATTTGGACGATTGTATATTGAATACTAGCGCAAATATCATTTAGATTTTCTTCAATAAAATTCGGATTTCCCTTAGTGTTTTTCTGTATAAATCTCAGAATGCCTGTTTTTAACCCACTAAAACTAAATTCAAGTTTTCCAACTTTTGGTTTAGTAAAAGTAAACGCTTTTGGGTTTCCTTGTTTAGCATATTTATCTATATAAGGTCCGGCAGGGTAGGGTAAACCTAGGATTTTACCAGACTTGTCAAATGCCTCTCCAACGGCATCGTCAAGTGTCTCTCCTAAAATTTCCATATCAAAATAATCATTCACTTTTACAATCTGCGTATGACCTCCACTTATGGTTAAACACAAAAATGGAAAAGTTGGTTTTTGCTGATTTTCATCATCTATAAAATGCGCTAAAATATGACCTTGCATATGGTTTACACCTATCAATGGTATGTTTAAGCCTTGTGCAAAAGACTTGGCAAATGACGTCCCAACAAGTAAAGAACCCATTAATCCAGGTCCGCGTGTAAATGCTATGGCATTTAATTGTTTTTTGTCGATATTTGCTCTTTGGATTGCCTGCTGAACTACTGGAATGATATTTTGTTGATGCGCTCGTGAAGCCAATTCTGGAACAACCCCGCCATAAGCAGCGTGTATTTCCTGATTTGCTACAACATTCGATAAAACTTTTCCGTTGCATAATACGGCAGCACTTGTATCATCGCAAGATGATTCAATTCCTAAAATATAAACTGATGAGTTACTCATTATAAAAATTAAGGCATGAAAATTGCCGTTAAATTGCAAAGTTAAAACATATCAAACGAACAAAAAAAATAGCACTTCGAATTTTCCGCTGGTTTGCGGTTTTGTTTGTGTTGATTTCCATTTTATTGGCCATTCCTGCTGTTCAAACAAAGTTGGGGAAATTAGCAACCAATATTTTAAATGAAGATTACAATACCAATATAACAGTAAACAAAGTAAAATTATCGCTTTTTGGAGATGTAGATTTAAAAGAAATTGAAATTTTAGATCACCATTTAGATTCTATGATTTTTGTTAAAAAATTGACAACTTCAATTTTTAGTTATCGGAATATTTTAAAAAACAAGTTTGAGTTCAGTGATATTGAACTTGAAGGTGTTAATTTTTTAATTAGAACGCATAAAGGTGAGGAAAGAGATGCATTTGTTCAATTTGTTGAAAGTTTTGACAAAGAAAAAACAGACTCTATTCCATCAAACTTTCTGTTAACTGCAGATTCGGTTATTTTAGAAGATTTTAATCTTAAGATTTACGATGAGAATAAATTGGATGAAGTTCCGGTTACATTCAAAAATGTGACAGGACCTATTGAAAACTTTAAAATTAATGGTCCAAAATTTAATGGTGATATAAGAGGATTAAGTTTTGTAGAAAACCATGAAATTGAAGTAAAAAGTTTAATCTCGGATTTTTCTTATACTAGAGAAAAGATGAGTTTGTTCCAAACGGAACTATCAACAAAAACCTCTAAGGTATCGGCAGATATTGTATTTTTTAGAGATGGCTCTTTTGAAGATTTTAATAATAAGGTGAAATTTAAAGGAGACATAAAATCGGCAGACTTGTCATTAGAAGATTTACGAAAGTTTTATGGAGAATTTGGTCATAACAATGTGTTGCATTTTAAAACAAAATTAGAAGGTACTTTAAACGATTTTAAAACAAGAGGATTCCAGTTAGAATCGGATTTAAGAACAATAATAGTAGGAGATTTTCATGTAAAGAATGCGTTCGAATCAGAAAAAGGATTTTCTATCTATGCCGATTTAAATAATTTGGTTTCAGAATATGATAACCTTAAAAATTTACTTCCAAATATTCTTTCAAAATCAGTTCCAACTTCGTTTAAAGATTTGGGTAGATTTGGAATAAGTGGTACTTCCTTTATTTCTAATTCTGAAATAAATACTGATATCGAAATAAATACAGATTTGGGGTCTATTATTACCGATTTGCATCTGACCGAAATAAACAATATAGATAATGCGAGTTACAAAGGAAATCTTAAAATTATAGAATTTGATTTGGGTAAAATTGCCAATGATTCTTTAATTGGTAAAATTTCATTAGATGCAGATATTGATGGTTATGGATTTACTTTTGAAAACTTAAATACGGTAGTTGTAGGAGAAGTATATGAGCATAATTACAAAGGATATTCGTATAATAATATTGACGTAAATGGTCGTTTTCAAAACAAAAAATTTGAAGGAGAATTAATTGTAAGCGATGAGAATTTGCAATTAAAATTTAATGGGTTGGCAGATTTATCTAAAGAGATTTACAAATTTGATTTTAGAACTACAGTAGGGCATGCTGACTTTAATCAATTGAACTTGTTTACTAGAGATTCTGTTGCAATTTTAAAAGGAGATATTGATATAGATTTACAAGGAAATTCTTTTGATAATGTTGTTGGCTCTATCAGTTTTAAAGAATCTTCCTATACAAATGAAATTGGGAATTATTATTTCGAAGATTTTAATATTACATCTGAGTTTGTTGATACTATTAAAGTTGTGAAGATTAACTCTACAGATATTATTAACGGAGAAATTCGCGGTAATTTTAAATTTATTGAATTACCATACCTTACTCAAAATGCCTTAGGGAGTATATATACGAATTATAGTCCTAACAAGGTTACTTCGGGTCAGTTTTTAGATTTTGAATTTGATATCAAGAACAAAATTGTAGAAGTGTTTTTTCCTGAAATTATTTTATCAAAAAACACACTCATAAGTGGGTTTGTTAATTCAGATGATGCCGACTTTAAATTAAACTTAAAATCGGCTAAAATTGAGGCTTATGAGAGTATTGTGGATGATATTAAATTACAAATAGATAATAAAAATCCACTTTTTAATACGCAATTAACCATTGATAAAATCTCCTCTAAGAATTATAATATTTCGCAATTAAATCTAGTAAATGTAACTCTTAATGACACATTATTTTTTAGAACAGAATTTTATGGCGGTAAAAAAGGAAGAGATAAATATGATTTAGGTTTTTATCATACTATTGATGAAGATAACAATTCAGTTGTAGGTTTGAATACGTCGGAAATTGATTATAGAGACACTAAATGGATGTTGAATCCGGAGTCAGACAAGCAAAATAAAATGGTTTTTGATAATCAATTTAAGAAATTCGAAGTTTTGGATTTTGAAATGGAGTCAGAGAACCAGAGCGTTGAATTTAAGGGGCATTCCTATGGTCCTAGTGATAAGAATTTTACTTTAGTAATGGACAATGTTAAATTAGAAGGTATTACTCCAGATTTAGAAGATTGGCAGTTTGAGGGGTTGATAGATGGGAATATAAATTATACTATAAATGAAAATGGTGTGTTGCCAATTGCGAATGTGACCATCGAAAATTTTATTGTTAACGATTCTTATCAAGGAGACCTAGACGTAAGTATGAGAGGACGAAATTCAAGCGAAACCTTCAATATTAATCTTTCTTTAGGGCATAATGATTTTGATTCCTTATTTGCAAACGGAGTTTTAGATTTTGCACCGGAAGAACCAACAGTAGATGTTGCTTTTGAATTCGAGAAGTTTAAGTTGGATATTTTGAGTCCAATTGGAGATGAAAACTTTGAAGACATGAGAGGTCATATATATGGAAATGCTCGACTTTCAGGCTTATTAGCAAATCCGGATATGGATGGGGAATTTTATTTATTTGATGCCGGATTGGCGATGCCTTATTTAAATGTGAATTATGATTTTGAAGGGACTACTATTGTTAATTTACATGGTCAAACTTTTGAGATAATTGATTTGACATTAAAAGATGATGTAAAAGGAACAAGAGGAACTTTATTAGGATCTATATCACATGACTATTTTACAGATTGGAAGTTGGATTTGAATTTAAATACAGATAATTTATTAGTATTAAATACAGAGCAAACCGAAGAGTCATTGTATTACGGTCAAGGATACATCGATGGAAGTGCTAGAATAGAAGGTTTTACCGATAACTTAACAATTGATGTAAATGGAAAAACCAATAAGGGAACTCGTTTTGTAATTCCAATGAGTTCTTCGAGTACGGTTGATAATACTGGTATTGTAACGTTTACAACAGGTATTCAACAAGGAGAGGAAAGAGAAATACCTGATGAAGTGTTGTTTGAAAGGTTAAAAGGATTGAAGTTGAACTTTAACCTCCAAGTGACCAAGGATGCCGAAATTGAAATGGTGTTAGACAATGTAACCGGAAGTATGCTAAAAGGAAGTGGTACAGGAGATTTGCAAATAGCCATTGATATGAATGGTATGTTTAATATGTACGGTGATTTTATTATTGATAAGGGCTTGTATAACTTTAACTTTAAAGATGTTATTAATAAAGAATTTACTGCAACTAGAGGTGGACGAATTTCATGGAACGGAAATCCTTATGAAGCGGATATTGACATTGAAACAATTTTTAGAGTATATGCAAACCCTAAATATTTATTGGAAAATGTTTATACAAGTAGGGATATTGCTGTTGATTTAGTAGCAAGATTCTCAGGTGAATTGTTTAATTCTAAACAAGAGTATGACATTTTAATGCCAGATGCAGATTCTGAAATTAAAGCGGAATTAGATTTTAAATTGAATGGTAGTAATGATTTTAATACCAAGATGAACAATTTTGGATCGCTTTTAATATTTGGTTCTTTTTATAGTGATGAAAGTACTTTAGGAGATAATAGTAGGATGTTAATTGCAGGTATAAGTGAAGAGTTTTTGTCGAGTGCTCTAACCAATATTATTAATTCTAATAATAACAATGTAAAGATTGGTGTTACCTATGACATTGGAAGTCCTACCTCTGATATTCAAAATCTTGAAACGGATGACCAACTTGGATTTACAGTAGCTACCCAAATAAACGATCGAATTTTAATTGATGGTAAATTAGGGGTACCTGTTGGTTCGAATAATCAATCTGGATTAGTAGGAGAAGTTGAAATAGAATTTTTATTAAATGAAGAAGGAACTTTAAGATCTAGTGTGTTTAATAGACAAAATGAGATTCAATATTCTGAAGAAGAGGAAGGTTATACGCAAGGTGTCGGGCTTACGTATCAATTTGATTTTAATACAGGTTCTGAGTTTTTAGAGCGATTAGGACTGAAGAAATCCCAAGCAAAGAAAGATTCTTTAGCTTCAATAAAGAAAGATAGTATCACTGTTAAAAAGTCAGTGGTTGGTTTTAAAAAATAGTAGCAAACTAATTGATTAGATAGCCGCGATGACCGAAATCTCTACATTCACAAACTTTGGTAAATTAGCCACTTCAACTGTTTCTCTGGCCGGAGCCGTTTCTGGGTTGAAATAAGAGCTATAGACTTCATTTATTTCTGAAAAATTATGCATATCCGAAATGAAAATGGTCGTTTTAAAAACATTTTCAAAGTTCATATCCGCCGCGTTCAAAACTGCTTGTAAGTTTTGCATTACTTGTTCAGTTTCCGATTTAATTGAATCGAGCACTAATTCATCAGTCTTAGGATTTATGGCAATTTGACCAGAAGTATACAAAATATTTCCAACTAAAGTCGCTTGATTATATGGCCCGATTGGAGCAGGTGCATTTGAAGTGTTAATTATTTTTTTCATAGAAATTGAATTATGAAATGTTAGAATAGTCTTCTATCTGGTTGTTTACGTTTGTCGTATTTAACATCGCTAAAGACACCCGATTTAATACCTATATAAAAATTATATGTAGTTCTTGGTCCGAATGGTACCCAGTTAAAACTCATGCGCCAACTATCTAAATCTCTATTAAAACGTAATTGAGTATATGTAAATCCATGATTTTTAAAATCGTATCCGGAACTAAAACCCATCTGCCATTTAGGAGTTAATTCTATATCTCCAGAAAACATTAAAGAATGCGACGTAATTTCATTTTGACCTATTGTATTGGAATAATTCATTGCATAAGCAAATCGAACACTCCAAGGCATTGTAGAGTTATAAATTTTAGAAGTTTTATTTTCTTCGCTATTATCTTGATTTCGTGGGTCGTTAGTAGCTCTTAAATCCTCTCCAAAAATTCCATCAGAGCCAGTGTCATCTCTTGCCGCACTATTATTTTGGTTCGATTCATTTTTTGAAGATTTACTCTTAATTGAATAATTCATAGTTAAACCGGCATTGGTAAGCCTAAATAGACTACCACCATTGTCAATATTAAAACGATCTATTCTTCTGCCGTTCACATCTAACCCATAAGGATCCATTGTTGCTCTTAAATTTACCGCCATTTTATCTTTAAAAAACGCAGTTCCGGCACTCATATTTAAGGGGCTCCATTTTAAAGTGTCTGCCGCCATATTATAATTAGTGCTAAGGCTTAGTGTCTTTAATAAACTTATTTTTTGTGCTTCTGTTTCGGTGGAATCTTTAGATCTAACCTTTGCTTCAAAAATATTATTTACAGATAATCCTAAACTATTAGATATACCTCTCGATGGACCTCCATAAATTCCATTTTCCAAAGGGGAATATTCTCTAATATCTGTTGGGTCATCACTATATTGATATTCCTCGTAATATTGAGGGAAATCTGGTCTGTAGCTATAAGAAACAGAAGGACGCATTGTATGCCTAATCGCTTCTATTTTACTGCCTTTTTTAAAGACGAAATCACCATAAATAGTAGTAGAAATAGATGCTCCAGCATTATACTCTCTAAAAGCGTTAAATCCTTTTATTGTATCTGTAACAACTTCGTCAGTGGTATCATCATAGTACTTGTTTACTTTGTCAAAATACCAAACTTCTTTATAGCGAGCATTTGGAGATAGCGTAAAATGCTTAAAAAGTTTCGTGCTTGTACTCAAATTGGCATCATGTTGCATACCCGTTTGTGCCGTTTCAAACATTTCACTTTTAAAGAAAAACTCGTCGGTAGTATTAATTCTATAGTCTCCTTTAAAATTATAAGTAGTTCCTAAATTTTGAAGCATTCCTTTTTTAGCACCAATTTTAGGAGCAAAAGGATAAATCCTATCCATACTTACTTGAAGTGAAGGAAGCGACATTATAATACTTTCTGTATTGGTATTTTGTGAGTGCGTCATGGAAGACGTCAAATTAAATGGGGTACCGACAAATCGCCTTTGATAAGAGATGGAAGAACTCAATGTATTATTTAAAAATGAATTACTGTTGTATTCGTTCAGGGATTGTCTGTAATATGTACTACTACCAAGGTTTACGGAAGCACTGAATCTAGCGTTCGGGTTTGATTTTCCATCTTGACTATGACTCCATCTAATATTGTAATTAGAACTTCTATTGTAGTCATCTAAACCTCTAATACCGTTGTAAAGGTTTTCATATCTAAAGCCAAAACTACCGTTAAATTTATAGCGAACTTTATAATTACTTTGGGCATTAATACCCCAACTTCCGTTGGTATATACATCTCCCATTAAGGCTAAGTCAAAATATTCATTTAACGCTAAGTAATATCCTCCATTTTGTAAATAAAACCCTTGTTCTCTTGTGCTACCATACGAAGGCATAATTATTCCGGATGTTCTACCTTGTGTCAGCGGAAAATAGGAAAAAGGTAGAATTAAAGGAGTAGGTACTTCTGCAATAATAAATTGAGATTTACCTCCAACAATTTTTTTGTCTGGGACTAACTTACCCTTGTCAACCCTAATTTCATAATCAGGAATCGGTTTTTTAGAGGTGGTTATGGAAATGTTAGAAACATAAATGGTTGAATCATTTACTTTCTTCATTATCCCAGTTTTTGTATCTAGGCCAGTAATTTCTGAAAGTGTACCCCAAGCCAAGGCTTTTTCGGTTTTTGTGTTCAGTTTAATAGAATCGTGAGTAGATTCTTGACCGTCCTGAACTACAATAGGTCTTTGAATATACCCTGTACTATCTATTATACCACGAGCCATGACCATATTCGTCTCGCTGTTAATTGTTATTATTCCGGCCTTAATATTGATGTTGCCATAATCTACTTCGGCGTTATAGTATAAAGTCATTAAACTCCTATCTAAGTTATAACTTTGTGTACTGTCGGCGCTATGAGAAACAATAGCTTCAATTGCTCCTTTTGGTCTTATAACGCTATCTAACTGAACCGAATCTTTTGGTTGGACTAAACTTTTTTCGTTTTTTCCAATGGTATCGGTACTTGAAGTTGTAATAGGAGGGGTGTTTTGCGCTGAAGCAAATTGTCCTGCAAAACTGATAAAGAACAGAGTAAAAAGTATTTTTGGTAAATTTAATTGCAATGCTTTAAATACTTTATCGTTTTATTTAAAATAATAGGTTAAATTGTTATGAAACTCACCATTTTTGTTAATTTCGCTGATGTGTTTCAGTATCAAATTTTAATCATTAGTATTAGGGTTGGCTCATTAATTGCAGCCCCTTCTATAAGATGCCAAAAATAACTAAAATATATTGATGTACTTACAGATGTTTCACAAATTTAATACCAAAACGAATGCACTTCTAGTTTTCGTATTTTTCTTGTTTTTTATTTTTGGTAACACTAATTTATTTGGTCAATCTAAAGTGTATACGGTTGTATTAGATGCTGGGCATGGAGGGCATGATCCAGGTAAAAGTGTACGCAGTAAGCATTATTATGAAAAAGAGATAGCCTTAAACATTACATTAGAGGTTGGTAAGATTCTTGAAAAAGAGGGAAACATCAATGTTATTTATACTCGAAAAAAAGATGTGTTTGTAGATTTATACGAACGAGGTAGAATTGCCAATAAGGCTGATGCGAATTTATTTGTATCTATACATTGTAATGCACATCATACACAGGCATCAGGAACAGAAACTTGGGTGTTAGGTTTGCATGCCAACAAACAAAACTTAGAAGTTGCAAAAAAGGAGAATGAGGTAATTTTGTTAGAAGATAATTACAAAGAAAACTATAAGGGGTTTGACCCTAGTTCTCCAGAAACAATTATTGGTATTACATTAATGCAAGAAGAGTATTTAGATCAAAGTTTAGATTTAGCGAATATTGTTCAAAAAAGCATGATTAAAGATGTGAAACGAAAAGATAGGGGAGTGAAACAGGCAGCCTTCATAGTACTGCATCAGACATATATGCCAAGTATTTTAATAGAAACAGGATTTGTTACAAATACGGCTGAAGGTAAATACTTGAACACTAAAAATGGACAATCTAATTATGCGAAGTCAATTGCAAAAGGAGTTGCTAATTATGTAAAGCAAATAGACTATAATTCGGTTGCTAAAGAAGATGTGGTTATTCAAAATTCGCAAGATGATGTAAGAATCAATTCAGATATTGTGTTTAAAGTTCAGATTGCTTCTGGTAGAAGAAAACTTGAAACAAAATCGTATAACTTTAATGGTCTTGCCGGTGTTGAGCGTGTTGCCGTAGGGAAATCTTACAAGTATTATTTAGGAAAAACATCCGATTTTACGCAAATTAAAAAGGACCATCAATTGGCAAAAAAGAAAGGATATAAGTCCGCATTTGTTGTAGCCTTTAAAAATGGAGAGAAAATTAGTGTAGAAGAAGCGCTAAAAACGGAGTAAAATAGTATTTTTACTTCTAAGAATTGAATACTAAAAATTTATACTAAACTAGATATTGCTATTTTGAAATTAACAAGAGAATTTAAAACCGGATTTGTATCAGTTGCTATAATTGGTGTTTTTATTTGGGGCTATAATTTTATGAAAGGTCAAAACCTTTTTAACACAGCGCCAAGAACTTATTTTGCAAAGTATGCTAATGTAGATGGACTAAATACGGCGAGCAACGTTACTATAAATGGATTACCAGTAGGTAAAGTTTTGGAAATCACTTTTGATAAAGATCCAAATAACCGAGGACAATTAATTGTTGAATTTGGTGTGGATAATGATTTTGAATTCTCAGATAAGAGCATTGTTAAAATTTATAGCACAAGTTTAATGGGTGGTAAAGCCTTAGCACTTGTGCCTTCTTATGAAGGAGAAATTGCAAAATCTGGATCATATTTAAAAGGAGATACGGAATTAGATATGTTTGCTTCTTTAAGCGAAACGTTAGGGCCAGTTCAGGCAAAAGTTGAAAGTGTTTTGGTAAATGCGGACTCTTTATTACTTGGGTTGAATCAGGTTTTAAATGCAGAGGCTCGTAAAGATTTACAAGAAACATTTTCAGGTTTAAATAAAACGGTGGCTAATTTTAAAACGGCTTCAGATTCTTTAGATGAAATTTTAGATGAAAACAAAGAGAAATTAAATATATCTCTTTCTAATGTAGAAACAATTACTACCAATTTTGCAAAAATTTCAGACTCGTTAGCCAATGCTAACCTCGGTGAGACTATGGCCAAGTTAGAAACTACAGTTAATTCATTTAATGCCATTTTAACCGGAATGGAAAATGGAGAAGGATCTTTGGGTAAATTGTTGAAAGATGAAGCCTTGTATACGAATTTAGAAAACGCGGCGAAGGAAATGGAAGAGTTGCTGCGTGAAATGAAAGAACATCCAAAACGTTTTGTTCATTTTTCTATTTTCGGTAAAAAAGACAAAGGATATCAATCAGAAGAGAAAGAATAAATTGCCATGACCTGGATTAAAACCATTCCTTTTCAAGAAGCCACAGGTCGCTTATTAAAGTTATACAAAAAGGTTACTGGGCCAAATAATAATGTAGATAACATTATGATGGCACATAGTCTAAGACCGCATACAATGACTGGACATATGGCTTTGTATAAAAATGTGCTTCACAATAGTAATAACACCCTGCCAAAATGGTATCTAGAAAGCATTGGAGTTTATGTTAGCCTTTTAAATAATTGTCCGTATTGCATAGATCATCATTTTGCAGGTTTAACTCGTTTGCTAAATGATAAAGAAAAGGCTCTTACATTGAAAAAAGGGTTGGAAATAAATAAATTTAATGAGTTGTTGGAAGTTAAATTTGTTGAAGGGTTGAAATATGCTAAAAAATTAACTCAATTAAAAGAAAAGGTTTCTGAGTCAGATATTTTATTGTTGAAAACGTTAAATTTGACTGACGGAGAAATTCTTGAAATAAATCAAGTTACGGCCTATTTTAATTATGCAAATAGAACGGTTTTAGGATTGGGTATTTCTTCTGAGGGAGATATCATTGGTTTGTCGCCTAATGATAGTGCAGATGAAGATAATTGGAATCATCAATAAATTATGGAATATATAGATAATATCATTTTTGCCATACTGCTTTTTGCTGGTATTGCTTTTTTTGTTCGAAACGTAAAAAAGTTAAAACGAAACATTGATTTAGGAAAAGATATAGATCGTTCTGATCGCAAAAAAGAGCGTTGGAATAATATGTTTCGCATTGCTTTAGGGCAAGGTAAAATGACCCGTAGACCTGTTTCTGGTTTACTTCATATTATTGTGTATGTAGGGTTTGTCATTATTAATATAGAGGTATTAGAAATTATTATTGATGGCTTGTTTGGTACGCATAGAGTTTTAAGTTTTATGGGAGGTTTTTATGGCTTTCTAATCGGAACTTTTGAAGTATTAGCGGTCTTAGTTCTAGTTTCGGTAATCGTTTTTTGGATTCGTAGAATGGTGCTAAGAATTCCAAGGTTTTGGAATAAGGAGATGAAAGGGTTTCCAAAGAACGACGGATTGTATATTCTTTATTTTGAAATGGTTTTAATGACTTTGTTCTTGTTCATGAATGCTACAGATCATCAATTTCAATTAGCAAAGAACGGGAATGTTATTAGTCAATATTTGTACCCTTTTGTATTAGAAAATCCACCTATAGTTTTGCATTATATGGAACGCACGTTTTGGTGGTTGCATATTGGAGGTATATTAATATTCTTAAACTATTTATATTATTCAAAGCACTTGCATATTCTACTAGCCTTTCCTAATACATTTTTTGCAAACTTGAATCCGAAAGGACAATTTACAAATGATGCAACGGTTATGAAAGAGGTGAAGTTAATGATGGACCCAGATGCTGATCCGTTTGCAGCACCACCAGAAGGTGAAGATGAAGGAGAGCCGGAAAAGTTCGGTGCAAGCGATGTTACCGATTTAAATTGGGTGCAATTGCTCAATGCATATACCTGTACAGAATGCGGTAGATGTACTTCTTCTTGCCCTGCAAATTTAACCGGAAAGGAATTATCACCAAGAGCTATAATGATGAAAACGAGAGATCGTTTGGAAGAAGTAGGAAAAAATATAGATGCTAATGGTGGGGAGTTTAAAGATGATGGCAAGCAGTTATTAAACGATTATATTACACCTGAAGAACTTTGGGCTTGTACCAGTTGTAATGCTTGTGTAGAAGAGTGCCCGGTAAGTATAGATCCATTGTCTATTATTATGGATATGAGACGCTATTTGGTAATGGAACAGTCCGCTGCACCTCAGGAATTGAATATGATGATGACCAATATTGAAAATAATGGGGCACCTTGGCAGTACAACCAAATGGATAGATTGAATTGGAAAGATGAATAGATTTGTAAATGTCTGTTCGAGCGGAGTCGAGAACTTATTTTTTATTAGAAAAACTTGGAGAAAATGAACGTACCAACAATGGCAGAAATGATGGCTCAAGGCAAACAACCAGAAGTGTTGTTTTGGGTAGGATCTGCGGGAAGTTATGACGATAGAGCTAAGAAAATTACACGTGCTTTTGTTAAGATACTTAACAAAGCAAATGTCGATTTTGCTGTTTTAGGAACTGAGGAGAGTTCGACAGGAGATGCTGCTAAAAGAGCTGGGAATGAAATGGTTTTTCAAATGCAGGCAATGACAAACATTGAGATTTTAAATGCATATGAAATAAAGAAAATCGTGACATGTGATCCTCATTCATTTAATACTTTAAAAAACGAATATCCAGAATTAGGAGGAACTTACAAAGTCTATCATCACACCCAATATATTCAACAATTAATTTCTGAAGGAAGACTAGAATTAAATGGTTCTATGGATAATGAACGGGTTACTTTTCATGACCCTTGTTATTTAGGAAGAGCGAATGATGAATACGAATCACCTAGAGAATTGATTAAAAGGTTGGGCGTAAATTTAGTTGAGATGAAACGCAATAAAAGAAATGCGCTTTGCTGTGGGGCAGGTGGTGCCCAAATGTTTAAAGAACCTGAAAAAGGTGATTTAGATGTGAATGTATTAAGAACTAGAGATGCTCTAAAAACAAATCCTAAAATCATTGCAACGGGTTGTCCATATTGCAACACTATGATGACAGATGGAGTGAAAGCAGAAAACAAAGAAGAAAGCGTTGAGGTCTTGGATATTGCTGAATTAATAACGAATTCAGAAAATCTTTAAATCCTAATCATTCTGAACCCATTTAAGAAATTGATCTCTTTTTTAACTTCATCGTTCAAAGAAATATTATAAATGTTTAAAAGTTTCATTCAAGCGGCGCGTTTAAGAACGTTGCCACTTTCACTTTCAGGAATAATATTGGGTTGTTTTTTAGCAGCTTGTGAAAATATTTTTAATTGGAAAATTTGTGTTTTGGCCTTGTTTACCACTGTTGGCTTACAAGTACTCTCTAATTTTGCAAATGATTACGGAGATGGTGTAAAAGGTACAGATAATGAAGATAGAATAGGACCTGAACGCGCATTACAAAGTGGAGCCATATTTCCGAAACAAATGTTATTAGCAATTAAAATTACAGGGGTAATAACGCTTATTATTGCAACTTTGTTAATCTATGTATCATTTGGTAGTGAAAACTTTGGGCATTCTTTGTTGTTTTTTGCATTAGGAATAGCCAGTATTATAGCCGCAATAAAATACACCATGGGTAAAAATGCTTATGGATATAGCGGATTAGGAGATGTATTTGTGTTTTTATTTTTTGGCTTATTAAGTGTTTGTGGTTCGTACTTTTTATTTGCGAAGCAATTACCAATTTCACTTTTTTTACCAGCGGCTTCTATAGGAATGTTAAGTGCAGGAGTGCTGAACTTAAATAACATGCGAGATCGTGAATCTGATGCGAAATCAGGTAAAAATACGTTGGTGGTTAAAATAGGGGCGGAGTTTGCAAAATATTATCATTACTACTTAATTACAGGTTCTTTTTTGTTTGCTTTATTGTTTGTAACCATAAAGTTTACCTCTGCAATTCAGTTTTTATTTTTGATTGCCTATGTTCCAATTTTCAGACATTTATTCACAGTTTATAAGAATAATGAGCCTAAAGATTTAGATCCTGAATTGAAAAAGTTAGCGCTATCGACTTTTATTTTTGCGCTATTGTTAGGGTTAGGTTTTGTCTTGTGAAAAATGATAATTATTATTTATTCAGTTTTTCTTTTTACCAGAAATATACCGATTAATAAAAATGTTAGCATTAGAAGAACTTCAATTGAAATCACAATGTTAACGATTGAATTAATAGTATCTGAAAAATGGTTATCTATGGTTTCAACTTGATTTAAGTTTTTAAAAAAGTAAATTATGAAGGCAAATATTATTATCATCATGAAATTGGAAACTAGAAATATGCCATTGGCTATTTTGTTTTTTAAATTCCAATAAATCATTCTGAACAGGTAAATAATAAATAAGAAGAAACTAAAATAGAATAGTAAATAATAATATTTAAATACGGTAAAATAAGTGTCGTATATATTAATAGAATAAAAAGAGTCGGGACTATCTAGAATCTTTTTTAGAAAAACGGAATCAATTAAAATTGAAAAAGACAAAGTAGTAATAACCCAAATGAATTCTTTTCTTATAGTTGACATAGTTGTATTTAAAGGTGGAGTTTCTTTAGAACTCAAAAACTGATATATCGTTTTGAAATTATTTCAACAATTTAAAACTTCGTGTAATTTTTGTGCCCTCTCTCAAATCACTATTGTAACAATCAACTGTAATTTGATATACTAGATTTTTTTCTTTCACGTAGATTAAGCCAACATAAACAGGGATTTTTCGTCCATCTTCCTTGTCATATCCTCTAATATAGTTGGAGTTTGGTTGGTCTGGCATGGTGTTACCAGCACCTAAATCTGTAAAACCGAAATCCAAAGCAACTTTTTTAGACAATGCTTTTAAATCTTCTAACACTCCCTTTGGAGCCTTGGTAACATCTATTTTTTGAATATCAACAGCAAAATTATTGTTTTGATAGCCAATTACATCTTCAGATTCGGTGGTATAAGAAGGTAAATATTCTGTTGATTCGAATTGAATATTAAATTCTTCAGAAATTGTTTTGTGTTGCGCTATTGCGCTTAGTCCAACGGTAAATAAAATAAAAAATAGAAAGGATTGATTCATTGCAAATTAATTTGTTGGGTAAATTTAACAAAACAATTTTTTATATGCTTGCTTTTAAAGCGTTGTTCGCTTGAAGAACATGTCTAAAGTTATGATAAATAACCACTCTTAAGGTGTCTCCAAGTTTAAGTTTTAACCATTTGCTTATACTGATGCTGGTTTTTATTTTATTTAGACTTTTGTGTTTAACTAAATCAAGAATTTTTAACAGTTCTTGCTGTTGGATTAAAAATTTTTCTAAACAATTATGTTCTAAAGCACTGCCTAAAGGATTCTTATCTTTTAACGTTTTCATTTTATTTAGTGGTTGTCTTGGCAGCATTAATTTCGCAAAATAGTTTCCGATAAGACCTGATCTAAAATTGTTTTCAAATATTGATTCAGAACTAGAGAGTTGTTTCTCTATTTCAGGCAAATAAAAATCACCATAAAGATTTAAATGCTCAATGCATTCTAGTATACTCCATGATTTCGGATCGGATTTCCAATTCAATTTTGTTAGTGGTAATTTTTGAAATGCTTCAACTTCTGTAATATTGTTCAATGTAATTTTTTCGAGTTCTTTTAAGAGATCTGTTGCGTTCATATTAGTTGTTAATTAAAATACAAATATGATGCTGTAATTGAATAAAAACATTGATTCAAATTAAGATTTTTTAATTCTAGATAAAGTTTCAGGAGTCATTCTTAAATAAGACGCAATATATTTGTTCGGTATTTCCTGAAAAAGTTGAGGACTCCTTTCCAAAACTCTTTGATATCTTTCAACAGGAGAGTTTGTTAAAATATCTCTTTCTCGTTCCATTTGTTGTAATACAAAATTTTCGAGGAGTAATGTATAAGTTTCCTTATACTCAGAAGAACTATTTATGAGGTGAAAAAATGCTTCTTTGGAGATGACCTTAAGTTTGGTTCTCTTTAGCGCTTGCATATAGAAATTTGAGGGTTGTTCATTTAAAAATGAATCTAGCGAAGCAATTAAATTGTTGACATATCCAAAACGGATAGTGTGTTCTTCATTTGCATCGATTACAAAAATTCGAACACTTCCTTCAATTACTAAATAAATATTCGTATCAATACTGCCGGCAGTTTTTAAGTATTCATTACGGCCAAGTTCAATTTCATCGGTCCAAAGTTCTTTTTCTGAAATTGTGTGGATTAATTTTGAAATTGGATTCATAATTTTTCTTTAAAGTAAATTTACAAAAACACCTATAGTTTAGTCGCAAAATGTTGGAAGTTTTCAATTTAATTTTTTTGTAACTTGCAATGACACATCAAAAAGAATTACAGATTATGAAAGTTACCTTTTTAGGACATGCTTGTTTACAGATTGAAATAGCCAATAAAATTTTAATAGTTGATCCGTTTATAAGCGGTAACGAGTTGGCGAGTACTGTAGATGTAAATGCATTAAAGGCAGATTATATATTAATAACTCATGCCCACCAAGACCATGTTTTAGATGTTGAAACTATTGCAAAAAATACGGATGCCAAAATAGTTTCTAATTATGAAATTGTGACGCATTATGGCAACAAGGGTTTTGAAGGCCATCCTATGAACCATGGAGGTACTTGGCTGTTCGATTTTGGTAAGGTTACCTATACCAATGCTATTCATACCAGTTCTTTTCCAGACGGTTCTTATGGAGGGCAACCTGGTGGGTTTATCATAGAATCAGATTCAGGTAATTTGTACATAGCTGGAGATACAGCACTTACGATGGATATGAAACTAATACCGATGCAATGCGCAATTGATATGGCAGTTTTACCAATTGGTGATAATTTTACTATGGGGATTGATAGTGCTATTATTGCTTCAGAATTTGTGGGTTGTAACAATATTTTAGGGTATCATTATGATACGTTTGGATTTATTAAAATTGATCATGAACAGGCGATTTCAAAATTTGAAAAAGCTGGTAAAAAATTAAACCTGTTAGAGATAGGGCAGAGTTTATCTGTATAAATAGAATTTAGTTAATAACTTAAAAACTAGAAAAGATGAATACCGTTTTATACATAATTATTGGTATAGTAGCTTTGATATTCGTTTTGTCGGTAATTGCACCAAAAAGCTATGATGTTAGTAGAAGTATTGTTATAAATAAGCCTTTGGCCGAAGTTTATAATTACTTAAGGTTTCTCGAAAAGCAACATGAATGGAGTCCTTGGGCTGAGAAAGATCCAAATATGGAGAAAACATATACTGGAACGGATGGAGAAGTAGGTTTTATTTCTGCCTGGGTCGGAAACAAGGATGTTGGTTCAGGAGAACAAGAGATTACTGGTTTAAAAGAAAATTTAGAAGTATCAAGTCAATTACGTTTTCTAAAGCCTTGGAAATCTACTTCTGATGCTTATTTAAGAGTTTCTGAAATAAAAGAAGGTACTGAGGTCGTTTGGGGGTTTAGCGGTAATAATAAGTTTCCTATTAGTATTATGATGTTGTTTATGAATATGGATAAAGCTGTAGGAGGTGACTTTGAATTTGGTTTAAATAAGTTGAAGAGAACACTAGAAAAATAAATTTATATGAAAACTAATTTAGTTGGCTGGTTTGAAATACCAGTATCGAGTATGGAGCGTGCAGTAAAATTTTATGAAACTGTCTTTGGTCTTAATGTTCATGTGGAGCAATTCGGACCAATGTTAATGGGTTGGTTCCCGCATGACGATAAAAAGTTTGGTGCTGGTGGCGCTTTGGTATATAACGAAGAGTTTTACAAACCTTCTACTGAAGGTTCTTTAGTCTATTTTAATTCGGAAGACGTATCCATAGAAGTTAGTAGAATAGAAGACGCTGGAGGAAAGGTATTGCAAGAGAAAACATTAATTTCAGAAGAAATAGGTTATATGGCTCTTTTTATAGATTCTGAAGGAAATCGTATAGCGTTGCATTCGAACAATTAAAAATATAGTTTTAAATAGATTAACTAAAAAGGCTCAACGTTAGTTGAGCCTTTTTTAATATCTAATTAGTACTAATCCTCAGTAAGGACCCATTCTCCTTTTTCTATTAAAGGTATGGCCTGTTTGTACTTCACTTGTTTGTTCTCTCCACTCATTACGTTTTTAATCGTAACTCTATCGTTTCTGCCTATTTTACGTTCTGTTCTTACAAAAGTTTCAACTGGTTTTCGCGCTTGAGTTTGGTTAGTACTAGTTTCTTGACCATCGCTATAATCCTCTTTGGTTAACTGAACATTTTCTCTTTTACGCTCTCTTGCTTGAGAAACTTCGTTTGCATTTCTAGATGGTAAATCTCCTTTAAATAAGAATGATAACACCTCTTTATTAACCTTGTTCAACATTTTGTTAAACAACTCAAACGACTCGAATTTGTAAATTAATAACGGATCCTTTTGCTCATATTGCGCATTTCTAACGGATTGTTTTAATTCATCCATTTGTCGTAAATGATCTTTCCAAGTATCATCAATAATTGCCAGTGCAACATTTTTTTCAAAATCTTGGACTAAGACTTTTCCTTTAGATTCGTAGGCATCTTTTAAATTGGTAACTACTTGAATCGTTTTTACGCCGTTTGTAAATGGAACAACTATTCGTTCGTATTGTTCGCTTTGCTTTTCATATACATCCTTAATAACCGGATAAGTGGCAGCTGCGCTACGCTCAATTTTATTTTGATAGTTTTTGTAAACGGTATCAAATAAGCCATCAGTTAATTCTTCAGCGGTTTTGCTCTTAAATTCTTCTTCTGTAAATGGTGATGACATCGAAGAAAAACGAATCAACTCAAACTCAAAATTATTGTAATCGTTATTCGGTTTGTTTTCAGCGATTAAATTTGCGCATGTATCAAAGACCATGTTCACAATATCTACTTGTAAACGCTCTCCGTACAAGGCATGACGACGTCTTTTATACACAACCTCACGCTGAGAATTCATTACATCATCATATTCTAACAAGTTCTTACGAACTCCAAAGTTGTTTTCTTCTACCTTCTTTTGCGCTCTTTCAATAGATTTTGAAATCATAGAATGCTGAATCACTTCGCCTTCACCTAATCCCATTCTATCCATCATCTTGGCTACACGTTCACTGTTAAATAAACGCATTAAGTTGTCTTCTAAAGAAACATAGAATTGCGATGAACCAACATCTCCTTGACGACCAGCACGACCTCTTAACTGTCTGTCTACACGACGAGAATCATGACGTTCTGTACCAATAATGGCTAAACCTCCTGCGGCTAAAACGTCATCACTTAATTTAATATCGGTTCCACGACCGGCCATGTTTGTGGCAATAGTTACAACTCCTGGGTTTCCTGCTTCTGCTACAATATCTGCTTCTTTTTTATGCAGTTTTGCATTCAATACATTATGCTTAATCTTACGCATTGCTAACATACGACCTAATAACTCAGAAATTTCAACTGAAGTTGTACCGACAAGTACAGGTCTTCCGTCTGCTACTAAGTTTGTAACTTCATCAATTACAGCATTGTATTTTTCACGAGCGGTTTTATAAACTTTGTCATCTCTATCATCTCTAGCTAAAGGTTTGTTTGTAGGAATTTCAATAACATCTAATTTATAGATTTCCCAAAACTCACCCGCCTCTGTAATTGCGGTACCCGTCATACCAGACAGTTTACGATACATTCTAAAGTAGTTCTGTAATGTAACCGTAGCGTATGTTTGTGTAGCGGCTTCAATTTTTACATTCTCTTTTGCTTCTAACGCTTGGTGTAACCCATCAGAATAACGACGACCATCCATAATACGACCAGTTTGCTCATCAACAATCATGATCTTATCGTTCATTACCACATACTCTACATCCTTTTCGAAAAGGGTATAGGCTTTCAATAACTGGTTCATGGTGTGAATTCGCTCACTCTTAACACCAAAATCTTGGTATAAAATTTCTTTGCGTTTGGTTAATTCTTCCTTTGATAAATCTTCAGATTCTAGTTTCCCAACTTCCATACCAATATCTGGCATCACAAAGAATTCTTCATCATTATGGTCTGAAGATAAATGGGCTATCCCTTTCTCTGTTAATTCAATCTGATTGTTTTTTTCATCGATGGTAAAATATAAAACTTCATCAACCTTTGGCATTTCACGGTTGTTGTCTGCCATATAAGTATTCTCCGTTTTTTGAAGAATTTGCTTTACACCTTCTTGACTTAAAAATTTTATAAGAGCCTTATTTTTTGGCAAACCTCTGTATACTCGTAGTAATTGGAATCCACCTTCTTTAGTGTCTCCTGCAGCGATTAACTTTTTTGCTTCTGATAAAACCCCAACCAAATACTTGCGTTGAATTTCTACAATTTTATCTACACTAGGTTTTAATTCATTAAATTCATGACGATCTCCTTGTGGCGTAGCACCGGAAATAATTAACGGTGTTCTTGCATCATCAATCAATACAGAATCGACCTCATCTACAATTGCATAGTTATGCGGGCGTTGTACCAAATCTTTAGGCGAGTGTGCCATGTTATCACGCAAATAATCAAAACCAAATTCATTATTTGTTCCATAAGTAATATCCGCATTGTATGCTTTTCTTCTGGCATCTGAATTTGGCTGGTGATAATCGATGCAATCTATAGAGAATCCATGGAACTCAAATATTGGAGCCATCCATGCGGCATCACGTTTTGCTAAATAATCGTTTACTGTTACAACATGCACTCCGTTACCGGTCAAAGCATTTAAATAAATTGGAAGTGTTGCAACTAAGGTTTTTCCTTCCCCAGTCATCATTTCTGCAATTTTACCTTGGTGCAATACAGAACCACCAATTAACTGCACATCATAATGAATCATGTCCCAGGTGATTTGTTTACCAGTAGCATCCCAAGAATTATAATAGATTGCTTTATCTCCATCCAACTCAACATTATCTTTTAAACCAGATAATTCTCTATCGTATGAAGTCGCAATTACAGAAATTGTTTCATTCAAGGTAAATCGTCTTGCAGTTTCTTTGACCAAGGCAAATGCTTCAGGAAGTATTTCTTGCAATACTTTTTCCGATGCATTGTATTCATCATCTCTTAAGGAATCAATTTCCTTATAAATTTCTTCTTTACGGTCTATATTTGCTGCTTCAATTTCTGTGTTTAATTCAGAAATTTTATCACTAATGGATTGTGTTCCATCTTTAATTCTTTGCTTAAATTCTAAAGTTTTAGAACGTAATTCATCATTTGAAAGCGCTTTTATACTGCTTTCAAACGCAACTACTTTTTCTACTATAGGGAGTAATGTTTTAAGATCCTTCTTGCTTTTATCTCCTACAAAAATCTTTAAAACAGAATTTAATATACTCATAATTTTATGGTGTGTTTTATGCGCTCAAATTTAAGCAAAAAAAAAGCCTCTAATGAGACTTTTATATGTTAATTTTAATCGAAAATTTAGTATTCTTCCTCATTCCAAAGATAATCTTCTTCGGTTGGATAATCAGGCCAAATTTCAATAATAGAATCGTAAGAATCTCCTTCATCCTCAATATCTTGAAGATTTTCTGCAACTTCTAAAGGAGCTCCAGTTCTAATTGCATAATCAATTAGTTCGTCCTTAGTTGCTGGCCACGGTGCATCTGCTAAATAAGATGCTAATTCTAAAGTCCAGTACATATAAAAGTGGTTTTATTTTTTTGCAAAAATAATTTTTTTACTTATAAAGTCAAGCGTTTTGTTATTTTTTTTCAATAATATAAAGAACTTATGATTTTTTTGAGGGAATCCATGGGGTTTCCTCAATGTTGTTTTCATAAGTCAATTTCCGTGCCAGCACAAATAAATAGTCAGAAAGTCTGTTTTGATAGGTTAAAACAATCGGATCTATCTCTTCTCTTTCACTTAATGCTACACTAATACGTTCTGCTCTTCTGCAAACACAACGAGCAATGTGACAATTTGACACCAGCACAGATCCGCCTGGTAAAACAAAATATTTCATTTCTGGAATGGATTCATTCATTTGATCCATAGATGCTTCTAATAAAAGAACATCATCCAAAGTAATTTTTGGAATATTGAGGCGTTCTTTACCGCTTTTAAGAATTTCTTTTTCTTTTGGAGTCGCAAGCATTGCACCTAAGGTAAATAAGTCATTCTGAATCTTCAGTAGTTCCAGTAAAACTAACTCATCAATTATTTGGGCTTTTAAAAGTCCTAGATGAGCATTTAATTCATCAATGGTTCCATAAGCTTCAATTCTAAGGTCATACTTTGATACCCTTGTTCCTCCATAAAGTCCTGTGCTACCTTTATCGCCAGTTTTGGTGTAAATTTTCATAAAGTGAAATTACTAAATTCTTATTACAAAGTGTTCCTTAACTTGTTCTTTTCTAAAAAATACGAATCCCCAAAAATAACTATCGATAGTCACTGTAACTTTGGGGTGGTTCTTTATATATTCCCATGCCTCTTGCATTTCTTCAGACCAATGAATGTCATCAAAAATAAAAACAGATTCGTTATGAACGTTACCTAGGCATTCTTCAAAATATAGAATGGTGGGCTCTTTTTGATGGTTTCCGTCGAAGTAAATTAAGTCAAAATTCTTTTGATTTAAGGTATCTTTTAAAGTGTTTTTAAAATCTCCAATTTTTACTTCTACGTTATGAAAGTTATGTTTTTTTAATTGCTGAATTGCGACATTGGCCGTACTTGGGCAACCTTCTAAACTAATGATATTGGCGTTATTTTTACCAAGTGCTAGACTTGCAGTACCTATTCCTAAAGAAGTCCCAATTTCTAGAATGTTCTTCGGTTTAAAATATTCTGTAAATCGAATCAATAATTCCGATCTTTTTTTTGAGATTCCAGCCACTTTGGCAATTTTGTTAACTGCTCTTTTGTTTGATTTAAATACCCGAGAACCTTTTCCAAAATCCGTGACTGAAATAATGCATGTATTTGAATCTAATTCTTTTCGATAAATTGAAATTTTATCTTTAATATGAGACGTTGTTTTGGTATAAAAGCACTTTGTAGTTAAATCAAAAACAAAGGGAGAGTGCACCCCATGTTGATTGGTAGATTTTGATAGAAATTTGAGGAAAGATTTTATTTGAAAAAGCATGTGATTTATTTCATGGCGAAATTAAGGTAAAAATTATTTTTATAGTTCTTAAAAAATTATATTTGCCATTAACTGAGATTAATGTAATTTTAGTTAATCGATTAAAACCCTATTAATTAACTCAAATTTAATGAAGAAAAATATAGTTTATCTGTTGATAATTATGAGTTTGTCTTCTTGTTTGTCTTTAAAAAAGACAACATACTTTCAAGGTGAACCTTCCGAAAAATCTGAAATGTATAAGTTCAATAATGAGCCATATAGGGTTCAAGTGAATGATGTTTTATCTGTAGAAATTGTTTCTGAAAACCCAGACTTAGTTTCACTATTTGGAACTAGTGAAGAAGGATCTGGTGGGAATTTATATTTTGATGGTTATACGGTTGATAGACATGGGAATATTCGAATTCCGTATATAAATGAAGTCAATGTATTGGGGTATACTGAAAAGGAGATACGAGAAAAGATTGAGATGGAATTAAAAAAGTTTATTAAAAACGCAGAAACATTTTTTGTAAAAGTTAAATTATCAGGAATTCAGTTTTTAGTTAATGGAGAAGTCAATTCACCTGGAACGATAAATCTGATGCAGAATCAAGTTTCAATAATTGATGCGATTGCCAGTGCTGGAGAAATTGCAGACTTTGGAAATAGGCAAGAAGTTCAAATATATAGGAAAACATTAAATGGTGTAGAGCGGTATACTGTTGATTTAACTGATGTTGCAATATTTGACTCTGAACATTACTATATAAAGCCAAATGATATTATTTACGTACCTCCTTTACAACGAAAGAATTGGGGGATTGGAACAACAGGTTTATCTACCTTTACAACAATTGCTTCCATATTTGCTGTTTTAACGAGTACTATTCTTTTAATCGATAATTTGTAATGGTATGGATCAGGAGTTTAAAATTTTAAATACTCAAACTGAAAATATCCGAGAAAACTTATCGGATATAAAAGGGTATGTATTTAGAGTATTGTCTAATTGGAAATGGTTTTTGGTCACAATTCCAATTGCATTAGTTGTTGCTTATTATGTAAATTTATCTACGGAGCGAATCTATGGTTTGCACGCGACAATTGCTGTTAAAGAGAAGCAAAATTCCTTATTTTCTACAGGTACTAATATTGCTTTTAATTGGGGGGGTGTTAGTGATAAAGTAGAGTCAATAAGAAGATTATTGTCTTCTAGATCACACAATGAAAAAGTGGTTAAGGAGTTAGAATTTTATATTAGTTATCTAAAAGAAGGACGATTTCGAATAGAAGATACATATGGCGCTACGCCATTTAAAGTTAAACTGAAGCCGAATCAGTTTCAATTGTTAAATACTTTAATAAATATTGATTTTTTAGATAATGATACATTTAGGCTATCTGTAGATTTTGAGGAAAAAACTCAGGTAAAAATTGTAAATTATGATGACGAACTGGTGTATGTTCATGATGTTGTGTCACAACAATTTAGTAAGCAATTTAAATTAGGAGAAGCAATTAGTTTACCGTTTTTAAATTTAACATTAGATCCAATAGAAGGGTTGGGTAACAGTGCAGGAAAGTCATTTTTAATAAGGTTTGAGTCTCTTGATGCAGTCGTGGGAAGGTATCGATCTGTAAGAGCTAATTCGGTGCCTAATACATCGCTATTGAATGTTACCTTAATGGGGGCAAACAAAGCTAGGTTGGTAGATTATTTGAATAGAACAGTAGAAGTTTTGGCGGAAGATCAGTTAAATTTAAAAACCAATTATGCAAGGCAGACTCTTAGTTTTATTGAGCAGCAATTTAAAAATACACAAGACAGTCTGAGTCTTATTGAAAACAATATAGGTCAATATAAGGAGGATAAAGGTATTTATGACCTTTCAGCAGAGGGGTCGAAGATATTTGAACGAACTACAAGTTTAGATCAAATGCAAAAAGATATAGATGATAGATTGGAATACTATTCAAATCTAGAGATATATCTTAAAAACAGTGAAGATCTTGAGAATATTCCGGCACCTGCGATTATTAATGTGGAAGATGCTGCCATTAGTCAAAGTGTAGCTAATCTTACAAGGTTGGTATCAGAAAGAGAAACACTGCAGTCGCAAGTGACTCCAAATCACCCAACATTATTAGCTCTGATTAGAGAAATTGAGAATACAAAGGTTATTTTATTCGAAAATATTTCATCCTTAAAAAAAGTATTAGAATTAAGTAGATCAAATAATAGAAAACGCATGGTGACTTATTCTGCGGAACTTAAAAAGTTGCCAGAAAAGGAACAGCAATTGCTTAACTATAGCAGAAAATACGCTATGACAGAGGCAAATTATATGTATTTAATGCAGAAGAGATATGAGGCGGATATTGCAATCGCTGCGAGTGTCTCCGATATTACAATATTGGATAGAGCGAAGGATACTGGGCAAGTTTCTACAAAACCAAGAAAATCGTTTAATTATATGGTTGGAATTTTATTGGGTACTCTATTTCCGCTTTTTGTAATTATTGCGATTGAGATTTTAGATACGAAAGTGCAAACTGTGGAGGACATTGAACGGATATCTCCAATTCCAATTTTAGGAGTGGTAGGTAGAAATACAGCCAAGAATAATTTATCTGTATTCTTAAAGCCAAAATCGGCTGTGTCGGAATCATTTAGGGCATTACGTTCTAATATTCACTTTTTATTTGATAGAGAAAAAGTGAATGAATCCAAAACAGTTATGATTACTTCTTCCATTAGCGGTGAAGGGAAAACATACGTTTCTATTAATATGGCTACAGTTTTTGCCTTGAGTGGAAAGAAAACAATTTTGGTGGGGTTAGATTTAAGGAAACCTAAAATTTTTGGGGATTTTGATATTGATAATGATGAAGGGGTTGTAAATTATTTAATTGGACAGAAGACAAAGGAAGAAATTATTTTAAATACTAAAATAGAAAATTTGGACATAATTACATCTGGACCAGTTCCTCCAAATCCTTCTGAATTGATTATGAATTCGGCTACGGATGAATTGATGGAGTATTTAAAAAAGAATTACGATTATATTATTTTAGATACACCTCCGGTTGGTTTAGTAGCGGATGCCTTTGAATTGGTGAAACATGCGGATGCTACTTTGTATGTGGTAAGGCAAGGTGTAACTCAGAAAGGTATGTTGAAAATGATTAATGATAAATATGGAAAGGTAGAGGTTCCAAACATTAGTGTTATATTGAATAATTTTAAGGTAAAGTCGAAATATGGCTACGGCTACGGCTACGGATATGGCTACGGTTACGGAAATGGCTACGGTTACGGTTACCATGTAGATGATAAATTACCTTGGTATAAAAGAATTTTTAAAAAAGCTTAGAAATTGAGTGATAAAGTAAAATTTGCAGTAGTTGGTTGTGGACATATTGGAAAGCGACATGCGGAAATGATTGATCGAAATGTGGGGGCAGAATTGGTTGCTTTAGTAGATGTTGAGTCAAAAGACAAATTAAAAATTGATCAGTTTGAAGTTCCTTTTTTTTCGAGTTTAGAAGATTTTTTGGATAATGATGTTGAGGTAGATGTTGTAACAATTGCTACTCCAAATGGACATCATGCTAGTCAGGCTATTAAAGTTTTGGAAGCAGGAAATCATGTAGTAATAGAAAAACCCATAGCTCTAACAAAGGCGGATGCTGAAAAAGTAATTTTTAAGGCACTTCATTTAGGTAAACAAGTGTTTGCCGTAATGCAAAATAGATATTCTCCACCTTCTGTATGGATAAAAGAGGTGATGGATCAAAAACGACTTGGTGCAATTTATTCCGTGCATATCAATAGTTTTTGGAATAGAGACGAACGCTATTATACGAAGGAGTCTTGGCATGGAGACAAGAGACTAGATGGGGGATCACTGTTTACTCAATTTTCTCACTTTATTGATATTATGTATTGGTTATTTGGAGATGTCACAAATATTAATTCCGTGATGCGTGATTTTAAGCATCAAAATATGACAGATTTTGAAGATACTGGTATTGTGAACTTTGAATTTGTAAATGGAGGTGTAGGAAGTTTTAATTTTTCAACAGCAGTTTGGAATAAAAACATGGAGAGCTCTATGACTATAATTGGTGAAAAAGGAGCCGTGAAAATTGGCGGTCAGTATATGAATGAAGTTGAGTATTGTCATATTAAAGATTATGATATGCCGAACTTAGAGGAAACAAACCCTGGAAATGATTACGGTACCTATAAAGGATCTGCTCAAAATCATCACTTTGTTATTCAGAATGTAATTGATGTACTTCAAAATAAAAAAGCAATTACTACCAATGCTTTAGAAGGAATGAAAATTGTTGATATTATTGAGCGCATGTATCAAAGTACCAAATAATGTTATCTGCAAAGCAACAAATACTTAAACGTGTTTTTGATATTTTGCTAGCAATAGTTCTCGTTCCTATTGTAGTTTTTCCATTAATTCTATTGTTTGTTTTTACTTCATTGGATGCGAGTTCATTCGGAATCTTTCGACAAGAGAGAGTAGGGAAGAATGCGAAGTTGTTTACTTTGTTCAAACTAAAAACGATGCGACTACTTCCAGATTCTACATTAGTAATATCTAATTTTGGAAAATTTTTACGTAGAAGTAAATTAGATGAGTTACCTCAAATATTCAATATTATTATTGGAGACATGAGCTTTGTAGGTCCAAGGCCAGATATTGTTGGTTATGCGGACAAGTTACAAGATGAAGATAGAATAATACTTTCTGTAAGGCCTGGATTAACTGGTCCTGCAACAATTAAGTTTTCTAATGAAGAAGCGTTGTTGTCTAGGCAAGAAAATCCATTAGATTATAATGATACGGTGATATGGCCTCAAAAAGTGGAAATAAATCTTGACTATGTTAGACATTGGAGTTTTATGAAAGATCTACGATATCTTTGGTTTACAATTAAACAATTACTCCATTAACCAAAACGGTGTCAATTAAATTACTTCCAAAGGCATATGGAAGAAAGCCATAACTCGGAATTTCTTTTGTAATAATAATGTTTGCATGTTTGCCTATGACGATACTTCCGTGAGTTTCTTGTATGCCCATCGCATATGCACCATTAATCGTTGCCGCGTTAATTGCTTCTTCTGGAGTTAAATTCATTTTTATGCAAGCTTCTGAAACTACTTGATTCATATTTCCAGAAGGCGTCGATCCAGGATTGTAATCTGTTGCGAGTGCAACCGGTAATCCAGATGCTATCAATTTTTTAACGGGAGTATAAGGTATACTCAGAAAATGGGAGCAAAGTGGCAAGGCCACGGGCATCGTTTTCGAATTTTTTAAACTCTGTATATCTTCATCATTTAATATTTCCAAGTGATCTACGGATAATGCGTTATTGTTCACACCTGCTTGCACACCTCCAATTGCAGTAAATTGGTTTACATGAATTTTTGGAGTTAAGTTATAGGCTTTAGCTTCTTTGAGTAATTTATTGGTGTCATCGACACTGAAATAGCCAGTTTCACAAAATACATCAATAAATTCTGCTAATTTTTCTTTAGCAACAACTGGTAAAAATTTTGAAATTACGTCATCGATATATGCTTCGGAATTTCCATTGTAATTTTTAGGAATAGCATGTGCTGCCAAATAAGTTGCTTTAATTTCAACAGGATAATTATCATTCAATTTTTGAATGACACGGAGCATTTTTAATTCAGCCTCTATAGTTAAGCCATAGCCCGATTTTATTTCAACTGCTCCTGTCCCTAGTTGAATTACTTCCTCTAACCTTTTAGCCGATTGTTTGTATAATTCTTCTTCAGAAGTAGCTTGTAAAGTTTTCGCGGAATTTAAAATTCCGCCTCCCGAAGCGGCAATTTCTTCATATGTAGCTCCGTTAACCCTTGCAACAAACTCTTGCTCTCTATTTCCGGCATACACAATATGAGTATGAGAATCGCACCAAGATGGCAGTACTATTTTTCCGGTAGCATCAATAATTTTATCTGCGTTTATTTTAGGAAGACTTTCCATAAGTCCAAAATCTGAAATGCGTCCATCTTTTATCAGGATAAAAGCATTTTTAATAGTTGGCAAAATTTTCATTTCTGCTCCTGAAACTTTAGATATATTAGATGCTCTAACCTGTAAAAGTTCTTTGATGTTAATTATTAATGTTATCATAGAAAATTGTTTGTTCAAAAGTACAAAAAAGGCGCAATGAATATTCATTACGCCTTTGATTAAGATTTGAATTGAAGTCTTTTATTTAAGACCTCCGGTCATGCCTTCTGGTTTTACCCATGCATCATAGTCTTCGGCAGAAACATAACCTAATCTAATGGCTTCTTCTTTTAAAGTAGTGCCATTCTCGTGTGCGGTATTTGCAATTTCTGCAGCTTTATAATATCCAATTTTGGTGTTTAATGCAGTAACGAGCATTAGTGAATTATTCAATAACTCTTTAATTACTTTGTGATTTGGTTCTATTCCAATAGCGCAATTATCACTAAAAGAAACACAAGCATCTCCAATTAATCGAGCAGATTGTAAAAGATTAGCCGCCATCATTGGTTTAAATACGTTTAGTTCATAATGGCCTTGAGTACCGCCAACAGTAACAGCAACGTCATTCCCCATTACTTGTGCACAAACCATCGTTAATGCTTCACATTGAGTTGGGTTTACTTTTCCAGGCATAATTGAAGATCCTGGTTCGTTTGCCGGAATAATTAACTCTCCAATTCCAGATCTAGGCCCTGATGCCATCATTCTAATATCGTTAGCAATCTTATTTAGTGAAACTGCCAATTGTTTTAATGCACCATGCGTTTCTACAATTGCATCGTGTGCCGCTAAGGCTTCAAATTTGTTTTCTGCAGTTATAAAAGGTTGCCCCGTAAATTCTGCAATGTATTTTGCAACTAACACATCATAACCGGCTGGAGTATTTAAACCAGTTCCAACAGCCGTACCACCTAATGCTAATTCTGATAAATGCTCAAGTGTGTTATTTAACGCTTTTAGCCCGTGATTTAGTTGTGATACATAGCCAGAAAACTCTTGTCCAACAGTTAATGGTGTTGCATCCATTAAATGAGTTCTTCCAATTTTCACTACATCTTTAAATGCTTCTGCTTTTTCTTTAAAAGTATCACGTAATTTTTCTACTCCAGGAATCGTAGTTTCAACCACCATTTTGTAACAAGCAATATGCATTCCGGTAGGGAAGGTGTCATTAGACGATTGAGATTTATTCACATCATCATTAGGTTGAATGGTTTTTTCTCCTTCACCAATAACTTTACCAACAATTTCATGTGCTCTGTTGGCAACAACTTCATTAACATTCATGTTACTTTGTGTTCCAGAACCAGTTTGCCAAATCACTAAAGGAAACTGATTGTCATGTTTACCTTCTAATATTTCGTCACAAACTGCCGCGATTAAATCTCTTTTTTCTGATGGTAATACACCAAGATCACAATTTGTATAGGCCGCAGCTTTCTTTAAAAAGGCGAAACCATACACTACCTCTAAAGGCATAGATGCTTCTGCACCGATTTTAAAATTGTTTCTAGAACGTTCAGTTTGTGCGCCCCAATACTTATTAGCAGGAACATTTACGGTTCCCATTGTGTCTTTTTCTATTCTGTATTCCATCTTAATTATACTAAAAAATTGTGATGCAAATTTAAGGATATTGGAATTAAAAAATTGTAAAAATCTATTGGATTAAATAAAAAATAAATAGTAATTTTGACGCATCATAAAAACGAAACAAATGGACTTTTCTCAATATTCAGGATTTTTACTTTTTTTAGGCATTTTCACGATGGGATTTTGGCTAATGATTTTCTTATTAACTTTTGTAATTCCATATTGGATTATAGGTTATTTAAGAGAAGAGTGGAAATTGAAGAAAACAGAAAAAGCGGTTATTGAAGAATAACTAATATTGAAAAATAATAATAAAAAAAAGGCTCGCAAATGCGAGCCTTTTTTTTATTTCAATTGAATTTAGTTTTTAGATTCTGCAAAATTCTTGAAGTCCTTCAGGAATTTCATTGAATATTTTTTAAAGGTTCCTGGCATAATAAGTGTCATTAACTTTACGATTCCTCTGGCATAGCATTTGTTTTCTGAAATCCACCTTGTTGTATTTTCATCAACTTCAATAAAATAGTTGTTAATATAATTTGTCATTCCTGTTGTTTTATATGATGCAGAAAATTCATCTGGGAAATTATTAACAATAATAGTTTCGACAAGTTCAAATGCTCTTTTCCCGGTTTTATATTTAAGTTCTGCTGTTGACCCGACTTCTCCTGGCACTCCGTCTAATGGTGTAAAACTTATAAAACCTTCTTGCCAGTGCTTCATGTTTTCTGGATTGTCAAAAAGATCTATAACTCTTTTTCTTGGAAGGTTTATTTCGATTTCTATCGTGTATTTCATTTGTTAATATTTTGGACGACACTAAGTTAATCATAAAAAGTGAAAGTTTATGGCATAAAAAAGCCTTCTAATTAAATCAGAAGGCCATTATTCGTTTATGATCACGTTTTTATTCCACAGGGTTCTTACCTTTTTTAATTTTTATGGAAAGTTCATTGCTCTTTTCGTCCAACTCCATAGAAATAATATCACCTTCAGAAAGTTTAGAATTTACTATTTCTTGTGCCAAAGCATCTTCTATATATTTCTGAATTGCTCTATTAAGAGGGCGTGCCCCGTACTGTTTGTCAAATCCTTTATCTGCAATAAAGTCTTTCGCCTTGTCAGATAGATTCAGCGTATAACCAAGACCTGAAATTCGTTTTAATAATTTTTCCAATTCAATATCGATAATGGCATGAATGTCATTTTTCTCTAAAGCATTGAATACAATTACATCATCAATTCTATTTAAAAACTCAGGAGCAAACGATTTCTTTAACGCGTTTTCAATAACACTCTTTGCATGAGCATCTGCTTGCTCTTTCTTCGATGCTGTTCCAAAACCTACACCAGAACCAAAGTCTTTTAATTGGCGTGAACCAATGTTTGAGGTCATAATTATAATGGTGTTCCTAAAATCAATTTTTCTTCCAAGGCTATCGGTAATGTAACCATCATCCAAAACTTGTAAAAGCATGTTAAATACATCTGGATGCGCCTTTTCAATCTCATCTAAAAGAACAACAGCATAAGGCTTGCGTCTTATTTTTTCAGTTAATTGTCCTCCCTCTTCGTATCCTACATAACCTGGAGGTGCACCAATTAACCTAGAAATCGCAAACTTCTCCATATATTCACTCATGTCAATTCTAACTAAAGCATCATCACTATCGAATAATTCTCTTGCTAAAATTTTTGCCAATTGTGTCTTTCCAACTCCTGTTTGTCCTAAGAAAATAAACGAGCCAATTGGTTTATTTGGATCTTTTAGACCAACTCTATTTCGTTGAATTGCTTTTACGACTTTTGCCACGGCCTCATCTTGTCCAATAACCTTCCCTTTAATAAGATTAGGCAATTCGCTTAAACGAGAACTTTCTGCTTCAGCCACTCTATTAACGGGAATACCCGTCATCATTGAAACAACCTCTGCAACATTATCTTCAGTTACAATTTCTCTGTTCAGTTTAGAGGCTTCCTCCCATTCTTTTTGCGCCTTTTGTAAAGTAGTTTCGATACGCTTTTCATCGTCTCTTAACTTCGCGGCTTCTTCATATTTTTGTCCGGTTACAGCACTCGTTTTATCTAAACGAACTTGTTCTAACTGACTTTCTAATTCAAGCACATCTTTAGGGACAACAATGTTGGTGATATGAATTCGAGACCCAGCTTCATCTAAGGCATCTATGGCCTTGTCCGGTAAATAACGGTCTGTCATATATCTATTTGTTAACTTAACACATGCCTCAATTGCATCATCTGTATAATCAACATTATGATGTGCTTCGTATTTGTCTTTTATATTGTGAAGGATTTCTACAGTTTCTTCAACAGATGTAGGTTCGACAATTACCTTTTGGAAACGTCTTTCTAAAGCTCCATCTTTTTCAATATTTGTTCTAAATTCATCTAATGTTGTAGCACCAATACACTGAATCTCACCTCGAGCCAATGCTGGTTTCAACATGTTAGACGCATCGAGTGAACCAGTTGCACCTCCAGCCCCAACAATGGTATGAATCTCATCAATAAATAAAATGATGTCAGAATTTTTTTCCAATTCATTCATTAAGGCTTTCATGCGTTCTTCGAACTGGCCTCTGTATTTTGTACCTGCTACCAAGCTGGCTAAATCTAGAGAAACTAATCGTTTGTTAAATAGTATTCTAGAAACCTTACGTTGCACAATTCTCAAAGCCAATCCTTCAGCAATTGCAGATTTTCCAACTCCTGGCTCTCCAATAAGCATTGGGTTATTTTTTTTACGTCGACTTAAAATTTGAGAAACACGCTCTATTTCCTTTTGTCTGCCAACTACGGGGTCTAACTTGTTTTCTTCGGCTAAGCGCGTTAAATCACGTCCAAAATTATCGAGAACAGGTGTTTTGGACTTGGCTTTGGCTTTCTCTTTCGGTTGCTGTTCAAATGGATTTGATTTTTCTTCTTCAAACTCGTCATCAGAAGGAGTTTCAGCTATTGGTATATCCGGTAAAGTTTCATCTAAAAATAATTGTTGAAAAAGTGCTTTGACTTCTTCATAATCTACTTCAAATTTTTGAAGTAATTTTGTTGTTGGGTCATTCTCGTTTCTTAAAATACACAATAATAAATGCGCCGTGTTTATAGCGTCACTTTTATATAATTTGGCTTCAAGAAATGTAGTTTTTAATGCTTTTTCTGCTTGCTTTGTTAAATGCAAGTTCTTTTTTTCGTTGCCAGATGGTACTATTGGATTAGCCGGACTTAACAACTCTATTTTATTTCTTAAATGTTCCAAATTAACACCAAGAGAATTAAGAATATCAATGGCCTTTCCATCACGTTTTCTTAACAGTCCTAAAACAAGATGTTCTGTTCCTATAAAATCATGTCCCAACCTTAATGCTTCTTCCTTGCTGTATGCAATTACATCTTTAACCTTTTGTGAAAAATTATCATCCATATACCCTCGATTTTATTGTAAATTTAATAGATTTTTTTATTTAATTATTGCAAAAACAATTCCGCTTTTAGTTAGGTACTGAAATTATGTCAGTGAAGTCCTCGGAACCCTTTGTAAATCAAGGGTGTAGGGTTGTTGATTTCTCCTGTCATATTGTTGATAACTATTCCTAAAAAGTGATTCAATTTTATTCGCTAAAAATGCTAAAAAGTGTATCTTGCTGTTCTGTAATTTTGAATTAAAAAACAAAACTTTATATATGACTGACGGAGAAAAACTGATACCGATTAATATAGAAGATGAAATGAAATCTGCTTACATCGATTATTCGATGTCTGTAATTGTTTCTAGAGCATTGCCGGATGTACGAGATGGACTTAAACCTGTTCATAGAAGAGTATTGTTTGGAATGCATGAACTGGGTATTAAAGCAACGGGATCATACAAAAAGTCTGCAAGAATTGTTGGAGAAGTTTTAGGAAAGTATCACCCACATGGTGATACCTCTGTATACGACTCAATGGTACGTATGGCTCAAAATTGGAGTGTTAGGTATATGATGGTAGATGGGCAAGGGAACTTTGGTTCTGTTGATGGAGATAGCCCGGCCGCAATGCGTTATACTGAGGTTAGAATGCAGAAAATATCTGAAGATATGTTGTCAGATATTGAAAAGGATACAGTAGATCAGCGTTTAAATTTTGATGATACATTATATGAGCCAACTGTACTTCCAACACGAATTCCGAATTTATTAGTAAATGGAGCATCTGGGATTGCTGTTGGTATGGCAACGAATATGGCACCTCATAATTTAACTGAAGTCATAAATGGAACAGTTGCTTACATAGATAATAATGCTATTGAGATTGATGAATTAATGCAGCATATCAAGGCGCCAGATTTCCCAACGGGAGGTATTATTTACGGATATGACGGTGTCAAAAGTGCATTTCATACTGGTCGAGGGCGTATTGTTATGCGTGCAAAGGCGACCATAGAGGAAGTTAAGGGGCGTGAATGTATTATCGTTACCGAAATTCCATTCCAAGTGAATAAAGCAGATATGATTAAGAAAACTGCGGACTTGGTTAATGAAAAGAAATTAGATGGTATAGCTAATATTCGCGATGAATCTGACCGTAAAGGAATGCGAATTGTTTATGTGTTAAAACGTGATGCGATTCCGAATGTAGTATTGAATAAATTATTCAAATATACCGCGTTACAAACCTCCTTTAGTGTAAACAATATTGCCTTAGTCAATGGTAGACCAGAGCAATTAAACTTAAAAGAATTAATTCATCATTTTGTTGAGCATAGACATGATGTAATTTTAAGAAGAACGCGTTTCGATCTTAAAAAAGCTGAAGCAAGAGCACATATTTTAGAAGGCTTAATCATTGCTTCAGATAATATTGATGAAGTAATTAAAATTATTAGAGCATCTTCGAATCCTGATGAGGCTAGAGCAAGTTTAATGGAGCGTTTTGAATTAACTGAAATTCAAGCCAAGGCCATAGTAGAAATGCGTTTGCGTCAATTAACTGGACTAGAGCAAAATAAGTTACGTGCTGAGTATGATGAAATAATGATTCGAATTGCAGATTTAAAAGATATTTTAGCAAACGAACCAAGACGCTACAATATTATTAAGGAAGAATTAATTGCAATTAGAGATAAGTATGGCGATGATAGGCGTTCAGAAATAGAGTATGCTGGAGGTGACTTGAGTATTGAAGATATGATTCCAGATTCTAAAGTTGTAGTTACTATTTCACATGCAGGTTATGTAAAGCGTACAAATTTAGATGAATATAAGGTGCAAAATAGAGGAGGACGAGGACAAAAAGGTGTGGCAACTAGAAATGAGGATTTCTTAGAACACCTATTTGTAGGAACGAATCACCAATATATGCTATTCTTTACGCAAAAAGGAAAAGTTTTCTGGATGCGTGTTTATGAAATTCCTGAAGGAGGTAAAACTTCTAAAGGAAGAGCAATTCAAAATCTTATAAACATTGAGCAAGATGATAAAGTTAAGGCGTTCTTAGTTACGAAAGACTTAAAGGATGAGGATTATATCAATAGTCATTTTGTTATTATGGCTACGAAAAATGGTCAGGTTAAAAAGACGTCTTTAGAGCAATATTCTAGACCAAGAACAAATGGTATTAATGCCATAACTATTAGAGATAATGATGAGTTGTTAGAAGCAAAATTAACAACTGGAGATAGTCAAGTTATGCTTGCTCTTAAATCAGGAAAATGTATCAGATTTGAGGAAAGTAAAACGAGACCAATGGGTAGAAATGCTTCTGGAGTTAGAGGAATTACGTTAAAAGATTCTAAAGACGAGGTGATTGGCATGATTGCTGTAAATGACGAAGAGAGCAATGTGTTAGTGGTTTCAGAAAATGGGTATGGAAAACGTTCTAGTCTAGATGATTATAGAATTACCAACCGTGGAGGTAAGGGTGTGAAAACCATTAATGTAACCGATAAAACGGGTGGATTAGTTGCGATTAAAAATGTGACAGATGACGATGATTTAATGATAATTAATAAATCTGGAATCACCATTAGAATGGCAGTCTCTGACTTACGTGTAATGGGAAGGGCAACACAAGGAGTAAAATTAATAAATATAAAAGATTCAGATTCTATCGCTGCGGTTGCAAAAGTAATGCACGAAGAAGATGAAGAAAATGAAGAAATAGTTGAAGGGGCCGAAGGAGAAATTTCTAAAGGAACGGATACTACTGAGAACAATTCAGAAGAAAATCAAGAATAAATTTAAACTACTATAATAATGAATACAAAGATCGCAACGTTGGCAGTATCGATGTTAATGACATTGTCAACAATAGCACAAAAGAATGAAATTAAGGCGGCAGAAAAAGCCTTAAAAAAGAAAGATTATGCAACAGCCTTAACAGAAATTTCTAAGGCAGATGGATTAATTTCGAATGCAGATGATAAGTCGAAAGCAAAGTACTATTACATAAAGGGAATGGCCTTATATGCAGAGGGTAGTGATACGGGAAATATTGATGATGTGATTACATCTTTTAATGCTTTAAAGGCTGCAGAAGAGGCAAGTGGTGTTTCTAAATATTCAATTGAGGTATCGGGAATAATTACTACAATTATCGAAAAAATTAATACAGAATCTTTTGCTGCGTATCAAGCTGGTTTGAATGGCGAGATGGACAAATACGGAGAAGCTGCTGTTGGGTATGATAAAATATATAGATTAATGCCTCAGGACACGTCATTTTTGTATAATGCTGCATTAGTCAATTCAGTAGGCAAAAATCATGAAATGGCGATTAGCCAATACCAAGAGTTATTAGATTTAGGATATACAGGAATTACAACAATCTATACTGCAAAAAGTACTGTAAACAATGAGGTTTTGAATTACAGTTCTTATGGAGATATGATGGGGCAAGTAAAATTAAAAATTGCTAAAGATCCTAAAACTGAGATAACGAAATCTAAGTATATGGATATGATTAAAGCAATCGGATCAAATTATTTGGCATTAGATAACAATGAAAAAGCTCTTGAATTTATTAGACAGGCTCGTGCTGAGAATCCAACAGATTATAATTTAATTATTGAAGAAGGTACGATCTACTTTAAAATGGGAGATAATCAGAAATACATGGAGAAATTGGAGGAAGCGGTGCAAATTAAGCCGGATGAGGCAGAATTACACTATGTAATTGGGACTATTATTTTAGAGTCTGAGGAGAATTTAGACAAGGCAAAGGAGCACTTAGAGAAGGCAATAGAATTAGATCCTAAACATTCAAATGCATATTTAAATATGGGCGCAGTATTTTTTAAAGAATTAAAGCCAATTGAGGATGAGATGAATGCCAATGCTACAAATTTTGCAAAATATGATAAAATTAAGGCTGAAAAATATGATCCAATATTAAAGAAAATGTTGCCATTTATAGAAAAAGCATATGGATTAAATCCATCAGATGATGTTAAAAATCAATTGAATAGTATTTACGAAACTCTTGGAATGGAAAAGAGAGCAGAGTAAGAAAATGTATTTAGAATTCAATTATAAAAAAATCCCGATTTTAATCGGGATTTTTTTATATCACTTTTTTAATAACGCGTAGTTTATGCGTGTGCCGTTTTGTATCGATATTATAAATTCCACTATGATCAATTCGATCTATTCTTACCTTTCCATGGGCATGAATAATATAGTTGTCTCTCATAATAAGACCTACATGAACTATATTTCCATCTCTATCATCAAAAAAGGCCAAATCACCAGGTTCACTTTCTTCAATAAAACTTAAAACTTCACCTTGTGTTGCTTGCTCTGCAGCTCCACGTAATAATTTATAACCACATAGTTTGTAAACCATTTGAGTAAGTCCAGAACAATCAATTCCAAATGGTGTTTTACCACCCCATAAATAGGGTGAGTTTAAGTACATAAATGCCAATTCTATAATTTTTGACTTATGCTTTATTCCAACGGTTACATCACCTTCAAAACTAAAGTCTGTAGTCCCAATTTTTAAAATATTTTTATTTAAATAAGGTAAAGAGGCCCCCAACGGAATTGGAGTCAAGTTTTGATCTGAATCTGAAATAAAATTTATGAGTTCATTAGAGGTTTTAATTTCTGAATTTGAGAGTTCGTCGTATTCTTCGTTAGTTATTTCTATGAATTGTTTATTATCTATCCATCCTTCAAACTTGTCAAAAGCAAGTCTAACCTTGCTCCAATGAGTCCTTCTTTCTAATACCTTAAAAAACTCACCAAACAAAACTTGAGATATTAGTTCGCTTTGATCACTAGGCTCCAAACGAAGTGAAACGATACTTAAATTACAAATTCCGTAAAGCATGAGGTTGTTTTAGTCTTTAATATTATAGGTTTTCGATGACCATTGCCGAAGCACCTCCGCCGCCGTTACATATTCCCGCTGCACCTAATACACCTTTGTTTTGTTTAAGAACAGAAATTAATGACATAATTATTCTAGAGCCTGACATTCCTAATGGATGACCAATAGAAACTGCTCCACCATTTACATTAACGGTTTCTGGCTTTATGTCTAAAAGTTTTATGTTTGCTAAACCTACAACTGAGAATGCTTCATTTAATTCGAAATAGTCAATTTTATCTAGCGTTAAATTTGCTTTATCTAAAGCTTTTGGGACAGCTTTTGCAGGCGCAGTTGTAAACCATTTTGGTTCATGTGATGCATCTGCATAAGAAACAATCTTTGCCAGTGGTTTTAAGTTTAATTCGTCTGCTTTTTCCTTACTCATAAGTAATAACGCTGCAGCTCCATCGTTTAGCGTGGATGCATTGGCTGCTGTAACAGTTCCATCTGCAGAAAACACAGGACGTAAATTAGGAATTTTATCCATCTTCACATTTTTGTATTCTTCGTCTTCTGAAAAAATAATTGGATCACCTTTTCGTTGAGGTATTTCAACAGGAACTACTTCGTTTTTAAATTTTGATTCTCCCCAAGCTTTTGCTGTTCTTTTGTAAGATTCAATGGCGAAATTATCTTGATCTTCTCTTGAAAACTGATGTTCAGTAGCGCATAAATCGGCACATGTTCCCATATGTTTTTGGTCGTAAACGTCAGTTAATCCATCAATTAATAACCCGTCTTCAGATTTGATAGTTCCTAACTTAACACCAGAACGTCCATTTAAGTAATGGGGAACTCTACTCATGCTCTCCATTCCTCCAGCAATCGCTACATCAGCATCTCCACATTGAATGGATTGTGCTGCCAACATTACAGATTTCATTCCTGAAGAACATACTTTATTTATGGTAGTACACGGAACTGTATCTGGAATTCCGGCAAATATGGCTGCTTGCTTAGCAGGAGCCTGTTTTAGTCCAGCAGAAATTACATTTCCCATAAATACTTCATCCACAAGGCTCGGATCTAAATTAATCTTTTCCAATGCACCTTTAATTGCAGTAGCCCCTAATTTTGGAGCAGGAATACTTGCTAATGATCCTAAGAAACTTCCAATAGGAGTCCTTGCCATCGAAACAATTACAACTTCTTTCAACATAGTTTTTGAGTTAATTTATGCTGCGAATTTAATCATTTTTGATGAGAATTATCTCCTTTTGAAACACTATAAATTCTCTATTGTTATCAGTTTTATTTTCCTATTTTTGAATCATGAAGAATTTCCTGAACAAAGTACTGCAGCAACATTCCTTAATTTACAAACTCATATTATATGTTTTGACCGTAGTACTAATTGTATTTCTTTTTCCGAAAGGAGGAAAGTTTAAATATGATTATTTTAAAGGAAAACCTTGGTTGTATGAAAATTATTACGCCCCATTTAATTTTGCCATTCAAAAATCTCAGGAAACGATTGATGCTGAAATTTTAGAAATAGAAAAGAATTCAACCTTGTATTTTAAGTTCGATGAAGCACTAGTACAAGATGTTCGTTCTAATTTTGATGAACGAATTCGACAAGAAAATTATACGTCAGAAATTGTTGAGGAAATATTACCAATCGGTCAAAAAATTATTTCTTCCATTTACGATTTTGGTTTTATTGACTCACAGTCAGAATCAAAATTAACAAGTGAGACATTAGAAATTACGTTGCGAAAAGGGAATTTGGCATTCAATATTCCTCCTGATAAGTTTATTACTTCTACAGAACTGCTGCAATTTATAAGTAGTAGCCTGGCCAATTCTGCCCCGGTAGAATTGCGTTCATCAATGTTAAATATTCTTTCAGAAGTTATTCGCGCTAACATCCATTTCGATGAAGAATTTACAGAGAAGGCAAAGGAAGAAAGGATTAAGAATTTATCATACACTACTGGTTTTGTTGCTGAAAGTGAGTTGGTTATACTAAAAGGTGATATTGTAGAGGGTAAGAAATTGGAGGCGCTGAACTCTATTCGAAGGGAATTAGAATCGCAAGTGTGGTCAGAGTCCAATTACAATTGGGTGGTATTCGGGTATTCGGTTTTAGTAGCATTAGCATTGTTAATGTTATTATTGTTTTTAAGAAAATATAGGAATGATATTTATGAGAATAGTACCAAAACGACGCTTATATTTCTCAATATAGCACTTATGGTGTTTTTGGTGACTGTAGTTGTAAAGATTGATGTTAAGTATGTATATGCCGTTCCTCTTTGTATTTTACCAATTATTTTAAAAGCTTTTTTTGATGCAAGGCTTGGACTGTTTGCGCATGTATTAACGGTTTTATTACTTGGGTTTATTGTGCCGAACAGTTTTGAGTTTATATTTCTTCAAATAATTGCGGGTATTGTCACTATTTTGACGGTTTCTGAATTGTATAGAAGAGTGAATTTATTTATTTCTATTGGCCAGATTACGATGATTTATATGATTGCTTATATCGCATTCACTATAATTCAAGAAGGGAATATTGAAGAGTTGAACTGGTTCTATTTTAGATTGTTTGCTTTTAACGGAGTATTGGCTTTTTTAGTTCCATTCCTTATATTTTTATATGAAAAGGTCTTTGGTTTGGTTTCCGATGTATCCTTATTAGAATTATCGAATACCAATTCTACTTTATTGCGCATGTTGGCAGAAAAAGCACCAGGAACTTTTCAGCATTCGATGCAAGTTGCAAATTTAGCAGAAGCAGCGGCCAATGAAATAGGTGCAAATGCAATGTTAGTTAGAACTGGGGCCTTGTATCATGACATTGGTAAAATGAATAACCCAATGTATTTTACCGAGAACCAATCTACGAATGTGAATCCACATTCGGATTTATCAAATGTCGACAGTGCAGGAATAATTATTAACCATGTTATTGAAGGTATTGAGTTGGCTAAAAAAAATCGTTTGCCAGATAGGATTATAGATTTTATTAGAACACATCATGGTACTAGTTTGGTGTATTATTTTTATATGCAAGAAAAGAATGAAAATCCAGAGCAAGTAGCAATTGAAAAGTTTAGATATCCGGGACCAAATCCTTTTTCAAAAGAAACGGCGATACTGATGATGTGTGACGCTGCAGAAGCGGCATCTAAGAGTTTAAAAGAACCAACTGCACAAGCCATTGATAATTTAATAGAAAAAATAATATCAAAGCAAATGGAAGATGGGCAATTTATGAATGCCGATATTACATTTAAAGATATTGTAGTTGTTAAAAAGGTATTAAAAAAGAAAGTTAAGAATATTTATCATGTAAGAATCGACTATCCAGAGTAATGACTAATTTTATTCTAAAATAATTAAAAAAATGTTGTGAAATAATAAGTATAATCTTACATTTGCACTCGCAAAAATAAGTTCATTGCAATAAAATTAATGGAGAGGTGCCAGAGTGGTCGATCGGGGCTCCCTGCTAAGGAGTTGTACCTTTACGGGTACCGGGGGTTCGAATCCCTTCCTCTCCGCATTATTTTTTATAATTCAGTTTAAAAACTGTTCTCGGGGTGTAGCGTAGCCCGGTTATCGCGCCTCGTTTGGGACGAGGAGGTCGCAGGTTCGAATCCTGCCACCCCGACAGAGAACTTATTTAAATGTACTTCGAATCGAAAGATTTGAAATGGTCGCGTAGCTCAGCTGGATAGAGCATCTGCCTTCTAAGCAGACGGTCAAAGGTTCGAATCCTTTCGCGATCACAAAAAGCCTTAACAATAATGTTGAGGCTTTTTTGTTTAGGTTCTTTCTTCAAAAGGAATAATGATCCCTTTCTCTACATAGTTTTTTAGTCCGTTTAAAAGCATAGCCCAGCAAAAAGAAGATGTTTTAAAGTGCGTGTTACATTTTGACCAATTTAAATGAGAGAATGACAATTGTGTCGAATTCCCATTTTTAATTAATTCAAAACCGAATGTTGTGTCTACCCAATCTGAATCAGCAGTGGTCATTTTAATAAAGAATTGCTTATTTTTTTCAATACTAACTACTTTTCCAAACCAGTTAAATTCTTCCGAAAAGTAAAAATTATAGGTATTATTTAATTCGGGGACACCTTGACATTTTAATGGCCACCAATACATAAGTTCATTAGGATTTGAAATCACATTGAAAACTTTATTTATGGTAGCATCCACAACTAAATCGTGATATATTGAATGTTTAGAACTCATGTTTTAAAGTTTTACTTCCATTGCTTCACATTTTCCTTGTTATAAATGACTTTTCTAAAGTCACCTGGTTTTTTATCATTTAACAATTTTAAAGCCCCTTTTTCCTTTATAAGTTCTTGAAAATGCGTTTCTCGTTTTTCATACTGTTGGTCATTTTCATAGGTAGTAACCAAAATAATATCAAAACCAGTCGAATCAGCAGTTGGAGATTCCATAACTTGATACGTTTGAATATATCCTTTTTTAACAGCCATTTCTCGTAGTACTTTCCAATTATTTTCATAATAGTAAATGAGTTCATCATAATTATTATCTACTATTTGTACAAAATCTATTGTACTAATTGTTTTATCCTTCTGACTAAAACTAGCCGTTGTTAAAATTGCAATAAAGCAAAACATTATAATTTTCATAATACATTTAGATATTTAAAATTTCGTTATAAATTCTCTTTACTTGAAGATCACCAAAGCCATAGTTTGGTTCTCTTTTACAGAACTCCTTAAACACACTAGAAAATTCTGTCGGATTTAAGTCATTCATTATATTAATTAAAGATGCTGCAGGTCTACCTTTAGATGATTTAGTAGGTAGCCTTTCTACATGTGCTATAACAGCATTTAGTATAAATGGAAATACTTGTTTTAATGTAGTGGCATGAGTTATTAGATTCTTAACTTTATTTTGTTTATAGGATGCCCATAATCCAACCAAGTCTTGGTTTAAGGAAATGCTTGTTTTGGTTTTTAACAATTCAATTAGTTCACCTGAATTATAACTTCCAAACCCAAATTGCGTATGCTTTTTTGGTCGGACTAAAAATGTTTCACAACCTTTATCTTTTAGTAAATACAGTATGAACCAGAAATTTACTTGGCAAAACAAATCATCTTCGAACCATAAATTTATTACGGAATTTTCTGGAATTGCATTGATTCTGTCAATTTCCTTAGCGGATTTGTTAAAGTAGTCATCTATTGAAATAGTTGGATAGTTTTTATTTAAAAATTTAGCCCGAAATTTATATAAATCTTCTAAACTGTTGCTGTCAACTGGACCGTCAACTAGGCATTCTCTAAAAACAATTCGTTCGCCTAAAATTTCTTGAGGAAACTGAGTCAGCAGTGCATCACCATTTAAAATATGAATATTTTGTTGCATGAATTTAGAAATTTCATTTAAATTCAAATTTAAGCATTGTTATTCATTTCTGAAGCAAAACAAAAAATAGAATAGTCTAATTAAATAACTAGTGGTCAATTGATATTGGAATTGCGGGTATTGTTACACCTTCAAATCTTCCTTTTAACAATGTAGCATTAAACTCATTTTGCTTGCCAGTAGGAGATGTACCTAGAACCGTAATTTTAGTTAAATCGCCACTCTGATTAATTGAAATCTCTTGTTTTCTCCCGATAGTAGGAAAAGAAAAAAGATATTCTGGTTTAGAGTAGCCAAAGCTGTTATTTTTAACCATATAGACTCTGCCTTGATTTTTTTTAACAAAAACGCCTGCAACAATAACATCTAAATCGCCGTCTTTGTCGAAGTCGATTTTAATCTCATCGATGGTTTCTTCATCTAAATGTTTAATTACTGGGACTTTTTGAGAGTATCCAATAGCAGTAAATGCTAAAATAAATGTGGGGATTATGAATTTTTTCAGGGTGACTTTGGAGTTCATTTAAAAAATTTTATAATCGTAAAAAATAAAAATGCCTTTAATAAATCTAACTAAAATTAGATTTAACAAGGCAATTTTTTTGAATCTCTCAAATGTAATAAAAAATAATTAAATTAAATTATTTCTTTTTTGAAAGAAGTGAAGTACAAGTAAGTTTTGTGTGCTGTAATATCTTCAATAAACTAAATTATTTAAAAATAAAACCAATTAATCATATTTTGCATCAAATTTATCATTCCATTTTCCCTGTACTTTTAAAACTTGCTGTACTACATCTCTAACGCAGCCAGATCCTCCTTTTTTATGTGATATGTATTGAGAGACCTGTTGTATTTCAGGAGCAGCATCTTTTGGACAACATGCAAGTCCCACCAGTGACATAACAGGATAATCAGGAATGTCATCACCCATATAAAGTACATTTTCTGATTTTAAATCATACATATCTTGTAGTTCTTGATATTGCTCAATTTTATTATGTGCACCTAAATAAATATCTGTAATACCCAATCCTTTTAATCGAGATCTAACGCCTTCACTGCTTCCTCCAGAAATAATACAAACACGCAATCCTGCATCAACAGCACATTTTAACGCGTAGCCATCTTTCACATTCATTTTTCTTATCAATTCACCGTTTTCAAAAACGTGAACACCACCATCGGTTAAAACGCCGTCAACGTCGAAAATTAATGTGTCTATTTGGGGTAATATTTCTTTATAACTCTTATCCATGATTTTTATAGGTGTTAATTATTGAGTTTGTTAAACTCATATATATTTTTTGTTGTGCTTCACTAAGCTGCCCTAGTTGCAAAGTTATCGTTTTTTGATCATTTCTTTTGGCAGGTCCAGTTTGTGAATCTAATGGAGGAATTCCCTTAATTTTGTTCAACGTCTCTTCCATAAGTGGGTGTAAAATTTCAAATGGAACTGTGTTTTCTTCACATATAGTATATCCAATATGATACAGATGATTTGCAAAGTTATTTACAAAAACAGCAGCTAGATGCATTTTTTTTCTTTGACAAGAATCTAAAATAAAAGAGTTATTCGAGATTTTTGATGCCAATTTTTCTAGTAAAATAAGATCGGAGTCGTTGTTGGCTTCGATACACAATGGGATGTTGCTAAAATCGATTGATTTATTCTTAGTGAAAGTTTGCAAAGGATAGAAGACACCTTTTCTATTGGAATTTAATATATTCATATCTACACTTCCTGAGGTGTGCACAACTAACTTGTTATCTATTTTGAGTGCTTTAGAAACAGTACTGATTTCATCGTCGGAAACGGCAATTATGTACACATCGGCTTCTAAAATTTCATCAAAACTGTTAGTAATAGGGCATTTAGATAAAAGATGTTCAATTTTTTCGATACTTCTGTTATAAACTTGTTTAAGGTTTATAGATGTATTCGAAAGTAGTACTTCGATTAAATGACTTCCTACATTTCCATATCCAATTACTATTATTTCAATCATAATGCGAAGATACTTATTATTGGTAATTTTAAATAAACGATTCTATAATTTTGTAAATTGCCGATATTAAACATATTTAAAATGAAAAAAAAAATAATAATTTTAGTGATTACATTTTGTGCAGGAGGGGTTTATATGAATGCATTTATGAAAAAAATTAACAGTGAAGAAATGAATGTTAAAAAAGAAAGTTTACATCAGTTTAAGATGGAGGATTTATATGGAGATGAATTCGATTTTTCTCAATTAAAGGGGAAAAAAGTAATGCTTGTAAATACAGCTTCTAAGTGTGGATTAACACCACAATATGAATTATTACAAGAATTGTTTGATACTTATAAAGATAAAAATTTTGTAATAGTTGGATTTCCGGCTAATAATTTTGGAGGGCAGGAGCCAGGGACGGTTGTTGAAATAGCGGCTTTTTGTAAAGAAAATTATGGTGTTACCTTTCCAATGATGAATAAAATTTCAGTGAAAGGTGATGATATGCATGATCTCTACAAATTTTTAACGTTGGCATCTAGAAATGGTGTTCAAGATTCAGAAGTAGCATGGAATTTTCAAAAATATTTGATTGATGAAGATGGGTATTTAGTTGGGTCTAAAAGCCCTAGAACATTACCAAATGATGCGGAAATAATCGAGTGGATTGAGAAGTAGTATTGAAAAAATTTAAAAAAAAAATGCCATCCACAAGGATGGCATTTTTTGAATTCAATAAAAATTAATCAAAAACAATTACATTCTGAATTCCTTTCGTGTCTCTCGGGGTTGAGATAAATTTAAAGTTTTTTAATGTTGCAATTTCAGTAATCCTTGAATCGATATTCGCTTCAAAGAAGTTATTATTCAGCATTAATGTTTCAAGTTTAGTTAGTTGTGCTATTTCTAAAGGAACTTCTCCTTCTAATGAATTGTTAGCCAAGGATAACTCTTCTAAATTCTTAAGGTTTCCAATTTCAATTGGAATAAATCCGATCATTAGATTGTCGAATAAACTTAAAGTCTTTAACTGGACTAAATTGGACACCTCATTTGGTATAACACCACTAATTCTGTTGCTGCTTAAATGTAATTCTTCTAAACTATCCATATTTCCAATAGTAGTTGGAATTGAACCATTTAAGTTGTTGCTATAAAGAACTAATTTTTTTAAATTTTTTAATTGCCCTATTTCCTGAGGGATAGAACCTTCCAATCTATTCATAAACAATATCAAATCATTTAATGAACTCAATTTGCCTATGGTCTTAGGAATTCCACCATTTAATTGATTGAATGACATGTTTAGAGACTCTAGTTCTGATAAATTACCTAAACTAACCGGAATTGCTCCAGTTAATTTATTCATGTGAAAATTAATAGTTTTTAAAGATGTAAGATTACCAAGGTTAATTGGTAGGTTTCCTTTTAAATTGTTAAAACTTAGATCTAGCGCAACAACTTTATTTTCTTCCAAAGTAACACCATGCCAAGTAGAAATTGGACTTTCTAAATCCCATTTCAGATTCCAATTGGCTCCGTCTGTTGCATTATATAAATCAATTAATGCATCCTTTTCAGAATTAGATACCAAAGCAAATGTAATGTTTGAAACTGTTAAAAACAGTATTGATAGTAGGACTTTAGTTTTCATTTTCGTGGGGATTAAGGGTTAAATTCTAACTAAATTGCTCAGCTAAACTATACTAAAAAATAGAACTGTGCAAATTTTATTAGAAAAAAATTACCATTTGTTTGAGTTTTAGTACCATTTATTCAATTTTTTCGCAAATTATTTTAAAGTCTATTTTTATTACCTTTGTATTAAATCAATTATATGAAATTAGATATTTTGGCTATTGGGGCACATCCAGATGATGTTGAATTAGGATGTGGAGCTACCATAGCAAAAGAAATTTCTCTTGGGAAAAAGGTTGGAGTTTTAGATTTGACCCGAGGAGAATTAGGTACGAGGGGTTCTGCTGAAATTAGAGATGCGGAGGCAGGGAATTCTGCAAGAATTTTAGGTATTGAGGTAAGAGAGAATTTAGGTTTGGCAGATGGGTTTTTTCAAAATAGCAAAGAGAATCAATTAAAGATAATCGAAGTTTTACGAAAATACAAACCTACTGTAGTGCTTTGTAATGCTATTGATGATAGACACATAGATCATGGGAAAGGAAGTAGATTGGTTTCAGATGCCTGTTTTTTATCTGGTTTAAGAAAGATTGAAACAGTGTTAGATAATACAAAACAAGAGTCCTGGAGGCCAAAGCAAGTATATCATTATATTCAATGGAAAAATATTGAACCTGATTTTGTGATAGATGTTTCTGGTTTTATCGATAAAAAAGTGGAATCTGTTATGGCCTATAGTTCTCAATTTTTTGATGCTAATAGTAAGGAGCCAAGTTCTCCAATTTCTAGCATGAACTTCTTAGAAAGTATTACATATAGGGCTCAAGATTTAGGAAGGTTAATTGGAGTTGCTCATGCAGAAGGGTTTACGGTAGAACGATTTGTTGCCATAAATAAATTAGATGATTTAATTTAAATTTTATTTAAAAAAGGCTTGTAATAATTAAGAAAAAACTTAAATTTGCACCCGCAAGTTACACGGTGGTTGTAGCTCAGTTGGTTAGAGCATCGGTTTGTGGTACCGAGGGTCGCCGGTTCGAATCCGGTCTTCCACCCAAAAAGGCTTTCTTAATTTTAAGGAAGCCTTTTTTATTTCATAATCTTTAAGATAGATTTAGGAGATTATTCCTGTAGAAATTAATATTTTAGCGCCCTTACAATTTAATATTTATAAAATGAAGAAAAGTATAATTGCCTTTGCTCTATTAATTTCGGCTACAGCAATGGCACAGAATGTTACAGGAGTGGCTTTGGAAGAAGCAAAAATGAAGCAAGCCTTAAAATTTGGAGATAAAGATGTAGCGAAAGGAGCATTGTATAATATTATTACAATGCAAGGAGAAACAAGTACGTATAAAGATACATTAGCGTATCTTTATTTTAATAAAAGAAACTTTCTTTCTTGTTTTCTTGTAACCAATGATATATTGGAAAGAAGTCCTAATAACTTAGAGATATTAGAAATGAATGCAATTTCATTGGAATCAATTGGAGCGATGGAAAAAGCCCTGGAAGGTTATGAAAAATTATTAGCAACATCAAACAGAGCATTTCATGCCTATAAAATTGCTGGATTGCAATTCGGAATGAACAAGTTTGATGATGCGAATACTTCTATTAAGAAAGCGGCACAATTACCAGAAGAACCTAATGTCAAAGTTTCTTTCGCTGTAAATGCAAACTACACACAAGATGTGAATTTAAGAGCTGCTATCGCTTATTTAGAAGGTTTAATCGCTGTGACTCAAGAGAAAAAAACGGAAGCAATTGTAGCTTTTGAACGCGCAGAGCAGTTTTTTCCGGGTTTTGTTTTAGCAAAAAGCCAATTGGATAAATTAAACGAACAATAGAGAACTACCTTAGTTTTCCTTTTAAGTAATGAGCAGTGAAACTATTTTTATTGCTCATTAATTTTTCAGGTATACCCTGAAATAATAATTCTCCACCTTTTTTACCACCTTCCAGGCCAAGGTCAATAATATAGTCGGCACATTTTATTAATTCTATATTATGCTCAATTACCACAATGCTATGACCATTATTAATTAGAGCGTTGAAAGAAGTTAGTAATTTCTTGATATCATGAAAATGAAGGCCAGTTGTTGGTTCGTCAAATATAAATAAGGATTTACTTTGTCGTGTTCCTTTTACAAGGAACGAAGCCAATTTAATACGTTGTGCCTCTCCACCTGAAAGTGTTGAAGAAGACTGACCTAAAGTTACATAACCTAAGCCTACATCTTGTAAAGGTTGTAATTTTCGAGCAATTCTTTTTTCCTGTTTTTCAGTAAAGAAAGAAATGGCATCATCAATCGTCATGTTTAGTATGTCACTTATGGAATTACCGTCTATTTTAACTTCTAAAATCTCTTTTTTGAACCGTTTTCCTTTACATACTTCACATTCTAGGTGAACATCTGCCATAAATTGCATTTCTATCGTTACTTCGCCATCACCTTTACATGTTTCACAACGACCACCCTCTACATTAAAAGAGAAATGTTTGGGTTTGTAATTTCTAATGGTTGCAATTTTTTGCTCAGCAAATAAACTTCTGATGTCATCATAAACTTTTATATACGTAACCGGATTTGACCTACTTGAACGACCAATAGGGTTTTGATCAATAAACTCTATATGTTCCAACTCATTAAAGTCTCCTTTAATTTCTGTAAACTGTCCTGCTTTTTCTCCAAATCCACCTATTTTCTTCTGTAGAGCAGGATATAATATTTTCCGTACTAATGTACTTTTTCCACTACCAGACACCCCTGTAATAACACTAAGTGTATTTAATGGGAATTTTACATCAATGTTTTTTAGATTGTTTTGACGCGCCCCAATAATTTCGATAAACTTTTTGGATTTTCTTCTTTTTTCAGGAACGGTAATTTCTAAAGTTCCATTTAAATATTTGGACGTTAAAGAATCAGAACTAAGAATATTTTTATAGGATCCTTCCGCGACAACTTCTCCTCCAAATGTACCGGCTTCAGGCCCTATGTCTATAATTACATTCGCGGCTTTCATTATATCCTCGTCATGCTCAACTACAATAACCGTATTCCCTAGATCACGTAAATTAAGAAGTACATTTATCAATCGTTCCGTATCTTTTGGATGCAATCCAATACTTGGTTCATCTAATATATACATTGAGCCTACTAAACTACTGCCTAGAGAAGTTGCTAAATTTATACGTTGGCTCTCTCCACCTGAAAGCGTATTGGAAGTTCTATTTAATGTTAAATAACTCAAACCAACATTGGTTAAAAACGTTAAACGATTATTAATTTCTGTTAATAGTCTTTTCGCAATTTCTTGGTCATTTTCTGATAAACTTAAGTTTGAAAAGAACTGTTTCAATTCATCTAATGGCATTTCAACCATTTCTGAAATGGTTAAGTTGCTAATTTTGATAAAATCTGTTTCTTTTCTAAGTCGTCTACCATCACAGGTTGAGCACTTTGTTTTGCCTCTATAACGCGATAGCATTACGCGGTACTGGATTTTATAACTCTTTGCTTCTAAATGTTTAAAAAAAGCGTGTAAGCCGTCAAAATATTCATTTCCATTCCAAACCAATTCTTTTTGTTCTTCACTTAATTCAAAATAAGGTCTATGAATTGGAAAGTCGAATTTATATGCATTGTCTATTAGGGCATCTTTATATTCTCTAAAAGAATCCGATTTCCATGGAATTATAGCATCTTCAAAAATTGATAATCCAGTATTTGGAATAACTAAGTCACGATCAATTCCTATAATATTCCCATATCCTTCGCAAGATGGGCAGGCTCCGTATGGATTGTTAAAACTAAATAGATGGGTATTTGGTTCTAAGAACTGCATTCCGTCTAATTCAAACTCATTACTAAAATTTGTAATAGAATTATCATTTATGTTTTCTAAGGAGCATTTTCCTTTTCCTTCATAAAAGGCGATTTGAACTGCATCTCCTAAACGATTGTAAAAATCTTCGTTTTGTTTTACAATAACACGGTCTACCACCAATTCAAAATCATGTCCAAACTCTATAGGACTTACCTTAGCTGTTTTTGAAAATTCTTCGATACGAATAATTTTTCCATCGTGTTTTATCCGAGCATATCCCTGTTGAGAAAGAATAGTTAGCGATTTCTCAACACTTCTTTCTTCGGGTATATGCACAGAGGCAAGCAGTAATAATTTAGTGCCTTCCTCTAATTTTTTAATATAATTTACAACATCAGAAACCGTATCTTTTCTAACCTCATCACCAGAGATAGGGGAGTAAGTTCTGCCAATTCTGGCGAATAATAATTTAAGATAGTCGTAAATTTCTGTAGATGTGCCAACTGTAGATCTTGGATTTGTACTATTTACTTTTTGCTCAATTGCTATTGCGGGAGCAATTCCTTTTATATAATCTACATTTGGTTTATTTAAGCGACCTAAAAATTGCCTTGCATATGACGAAAGACTTTCAACATATCTTCTTTGTCCTTCAGCATACAACGTGTCAAACGCCAAACTAGATTTACCCGATCCAGATAATCCAGTTATTACAACAAGTTTGTTTCTTGGAATAGCAACATCAATATTTTTTAAATTGTGCAACTTGGCACCTTTTATTAAAATATTTTCTTTTGGACTTAAAGAGGCTAAATTTTTGGTCATTTTTATTTTAAAAAGGAATAAAGGCAAAGGTAAAATAAAGATTTATCAAAACTAAACATGTTGAGAACTAATCGACTATTCAATTATCTAATAAGCAATAAAAACCTAAAAAAAATGCGAAGAATTTGGTGAATTAAAAAAAATATTTAATATTTGTCTCTGACTTAACTAAACCCAACTGCTTATTACATACTATTACTTTTTAAAATTTATTGTTGAATTAAGGCTTACTTACTACCGAAATTCAGTTGTATTAAAAATTAATGGTTATGGACAAACTAAAAGTATTAGATGGTGAACTTGTTAAAAATTACTTAGCAGGGAACGAAAAATCTTTTGAGATTCTTATCAAAAGACACAAACAAAGAGTTTACAATTTTATTTTTTCGAAAGTATTGGATCGAGATATTACCGAAGATATCTTTCAGGATACCTTTATTAAGGTGATAAATACATTGAAAAGAGGTAAATATAATGAAGAAGGAAAATTTTTACCTTGGGTAATGCGAATTGCACATAATTTAATTATCGATCATTTTAGAAAATCGAATAGAATGCCAACGTTTAAAAATACAGATGAATTTGATATTTTTTCTGTATTAGGTGATGGAGAATTGAATGCGGAGAAGCAACTGATAAAAGAACAAATTTTATCTGACGTTCGTAAATTGGTTGATGAACTTCCCGAAGATCAGAAAGAGGTATTATTGATGCGTATGTATAAGGATATGAGTTTTAAAGAAATATCAGAAAGTACTGGTGTTAGTATCAATACGGCACTAGGAAGAATGCGTTATTCATTAATTAATATGCGTAAGCTAATTGACAAATACAATGTTATTTTAGTGAATTAACAATAAAGTTAAAAATTCATCGTTTACTTTAGTATTACAAACAATAATTTGGGGTATATGATGAAACTTTACACTGAGAAGTCTTCTTTTAAGAAGCAACCTAAAAGAGAGACAGTTCAATTTTTACTGAACTATTCAAAATCTTTAAGAATAGTAAAAACGAGAAGTAAAAAACACATTGAATTGCATTTGAATTAAGAGAGGAAAGACTCAAACTTTTAAGTTTGAGTCTTTTTTTTATACTTTAATTGATTTCCTTCCAATTTTTTTGAAAATAGGATCATTTTCTACCTTCCAACCACGCGCAGGTGAGTACTCTCTTCCATAAAAAATGATTTGTAAATGCAATTTATTCCATAATTCTTTAGGGAAAAGTCTTTTTGCATCTTTTTCCGTTTGTTTTACGTTTTTTCCGTTACTTAAGTTCCATCTAAACATCAGTCGTTGAATATGTGTGTCTACAGGAAAAGCAGGGATATTAAATGCTTGACTTACCACAACACTCGCAGTTTTATGACCAACAGCTGGAAGTTTTTCTAATGCGTCCAAATCCTTTGGAACTTCTCCATTATGCTCTTTAATTAATATTTTGGAAAGTCCATGAATTCCTTTTGATTTCATTGGCGATAGTCCTACTGGTTTAATGATCTCTCTAATTTCATTAACAGAAAGTTTTACCATATCATATGGATTATCAGCTTTTGCAAAAAGAATAGGTGTAATCTTATTTACGCCTTTGTCAGTGCTTTGCGCCGAAAGTAATACAGCAACGAGCAATGTGTACGGGTCTTTATGGTCTAATGGCACCGGTGTTTTAGGATACAATTCCTCTAATGTATCGATAACAAATTGTACCTTTTCTTTCTTCGTCATTTTTAGTAATTTTACAACACAAAAATAAGAATTATGAATACATTAAAAGTAGGGGATAAGGCACCAAATTTTAGCAGTAAAGATCAAGATGGAAATTCAGTTTCTTTATCAGATTATAGTGGTAAAAAATTGGTTGTATTTTTTTACCCAAAGGCTAGCACACCAGGCTGTACGGTAGAGGCTTGTAATCTTAGAGATAATTATCAAACATTTGTATCTAAAGGATATGATATTTTAGGGGTTAGTGCAGATTCTGAGAAAAGACAGCAGAATTTTAGAAATAAACACGAATTTCCTTATCCGTTATTGGCAGATGAATCTAAGGTAGTGATCAATGCTTTTGGAGTTTGGGGACCAAAAAAGTTTATGGGTAGAGAATATGACGGTATCCATAGAACAACTTTTGTAATCGATGAGAATGGGATAATTGAAGATGTTATTCTTAAAGTAAAAACAAAAGAACATACAAGTCAGATTTTGAAATAAAAAAAAGCGCTAATTATAGCGCTTTTTTTATTCTTTTTGAAGTGGATTATTCCAATTCTTCCAACTCATCGAGTTCCTCTTCTAATTCCTTAACTGCATCTTCTTCTGACTGCTTTTCTTTTTCAATAAACTCGGTATCTATTTCTACTTTATTATCCGTGAATAGTTGTTTTCCAACCGATATAATAATTGCAAACAAGGCAAGTATTACCACTATTCTTGGGAAATTAAAATTTTGACCTTGTTTTTTAGCACTGTTAAAGGCAATAAAACCTAAAATTAAACCGACAGCAGCAGGAAAAATTGCCAAATTTGATATTGGTAAAAAAGAAAATATGAGACCTAAAATTGCTCCGATAATTCCTAAAATTGCAAAAAGTTTTATAATTGACTTGTTCATTGGTATATAATTTTGGTTGATTTATTTAGTGTAATTACTTAATCTTATTTGAATTGATCCTACAGGAATGTCAGCCTTAATTAAAGCTGGTAATCTATCATTATCAGCGGTAATCCAAATGTATTTACCACCTTTAATATCTTCTATTTCTTTTCCTCCAAACGCTAAAGAAAGTTTATAACACTCTTTTTTACCATCTTTAGCTACTTGAACTGACTCTTTTCCTAAATATTTAATGGATACTGTTTGTACTTCAGAATCTACAATTACATCAAGAACTGAAGTTGCTCCTTTAGGCATTGATTCATAATCTAAAATGCGAGCATTGTAGATTGAAGAAACGATATCTAAGGTTTTACTATCAATTGGAACATCTACCTTATAATCTTTATATCCTTTTTTATTTAAGGTTGAAACGGCAATTCCGGATTTTCTCTTGAATAAATATTTTAGTTCTTTTTTATATGTTCCTTCTTCAATACTTCTTTTATATAGGGAAGGCTTTAAAGAATTAGGGTCTACATAAGATTCGTATAAATCACGAACTTTAAAGAAACTATCCCAATTTGTATATGTAGATGCAGTACATTTTAACCTCAGTAATTCTCTTGTTTTTGTTTTAATTGTTGATGTTACCATTTTAACCTCAGCAATATCAGTCATAATTCCAGACATGCTATAAGATGCAGTAAAGGTTAGGTTTTCGCCACTTTTAATATATCTATTATTACTTGGCGTGTTTGTACCTTTTGTAAAGGACATACACATTATAATACTTGTAAATAGAATAAGTTTTTTAATCATTTTTTTAATTTTTATTTATAACGAACTGATTTCTCCATAAGTATACCAAGGTTAAAATAACATACCAAGTTTTACATTAAAGACACGTCCAGTCATATAATTTGGAATTCCATAGGATTGTTTCGAATAGACATCTCTAACCCAAGTATTTGTTATAGAATTTTGTACATCGAACATATTAAAAATTTCTACACCGAAAGTCAATTCTCTAAAATTACTTAACAAACCTGAATTAAATTGCTTGTTTTGATCTACGAACACATATGATATGCCAATGTCTGCTCTTTTATATGAGTTTAATTTATTTTGATATTGATACGGGTCTGCATAAGAAGGAGAGCCTCCCGGTAATCCAGTATTAAACACAAGATTTAGATAGGCCTTTAAATCAGGAATTGTAGGAACATAATCTTGAAAAAGCATGGCAAATTTAAACCTTTGATCAGTTGGTCTTGGAATATATCCTTTGTCATCTATATTTTCCTTAGTGGTCATAAAGCCCATGCTAATCCAACTTTCTGTTCCAGGAACAAATTCTCCGTTCAACCTTAAATCTATACCAGTAGCATACGCAACAGCATTATTTTTGGCTTCGTATCTTATTCTAACATTGTTAATCGTATACGGATTAACATCCGTTAAGTGTTTATAATATACTTCTGAAATTAATTTAAATGGACGGTTCCATAAATCAAAACTATAATCATTTCCCAAAACAAAGTGAATTGATTTTTGTGCTTTTACATCTTTTTGAACTTCTCCAATAGAGTCTCTTAATTCCTTATAAAATGGAGGTTGATGGTAGAAGCCTGTTGAAAAACGGAACAACATGTCGTTTTTCCAATCCGGTTTAATAGCGAATTGTCCTCTAGGACTAATCGTAGATTGGGTGCTGTTTCCAGAAATAGTTGCACCCGAAACATTCCAATTCTGAGCACGGATTCCTAGATTATACCAGACCTCATTGGTACCCCATTCCTCTTTTTTACTCCATTGTGCAAAGCCAGATATACGCTTAATTTGAACATCATTATATGCTCTTATATTTTGATAAGGAATAATTTTACCTTCGTAGGGCTCATATGGCTGGTTATTAAGAGTATGATTTGGTGGTCGAATTGAAAAACCAGCGGAGTCTATTACTTCCCATTCTATCAAACGATCTCGAATATCTTCTATTTGGTATTTTGCACCGAATTGAAAATTATTGCCATTTGAAATGTATGTGCCTTTTAATTGGACATTACTTATTAGTGCGTCTAGATTGTTTCTAGCATGATTTAACTGTGAGCCAATTCCTTTAGAAAACGATACTTCACCAAAATTTTCAGAACCTAAATTTGAATCAACTTCACCTAAATTATACGAGGCTAAAATATCATAATGTTCAGCTTCTTGCGTATTGTACGTTGACGTAGTTAAACTTAGTTGCAATTTGTCGTTAACTAAATAAGTTCCTTTAAGTGCTCCAAATGCAGTGGTGTAGTCGTCTTGTTCCTGTCCGTTATAATACACAATTAATTCTAAAGGCTCCGCTAATGTTCCAAACTTAGTCCTTCTAGAAATAGGGGTGTAGTTGTATTCGTTTTTAGAGAAATTTCCTAAAAAATCAATTTTTAGACGCTCATTTATTTGATATGATAAGAATGTTTGAACATCGGCGAATTTTGGTTTGTAATTGGTTTCAACATCTTTACTATTTACAAAAAGACTGTTGTCTCTGTAACGAACACCTACCAATGCAGACAGTTTATTGTTTAAAATTTTTCCCTCAACAGTAGCACTTCCACCAAGTAAACTTAAATTAACTGCTGCTCCAAACTCAGAAGGAGTTCTATAAGTAATATCTAAAACTGAGGATAACCGATCTCCATATTTTGCTTGAAACCCACCCGCAGAGAAATTTACATTTTGAGTCATGTCAGAATTCACAAAACTCAAACCTTCTTGTTGACCGGATCTCACTAAAAAGGGTCTATAAACTTCGATACCATTTACGTATACCAAATTTTCATCAAAATTCCCTCCTCGTACATTGTATTGTGTACTTAATTCATTGTTGTTGTTTACGCCAGGCAAGGTCATTAATACATTTTCAACTCCGGCATTAGCTCCAGGAATTTTTTTAACTTTTGCGGCATCTATTGAAATTATGCCTTGAGCATCCTTATTTCTATTTTTAACATCAACTTCGGTTAATTCTTCAGTTTTTAATTTTAGTCGAGGAGAAAAGCGAATGGTTCTTCCTTCAGGAACGGTTAAAGTTTTCGAATAATTGATAAAAGAAATATGACTGAAGACAATCGAAATTTCTTTTTTAGCAGGTATTTTTAATACATAATTACCGTTTTTATCACTTGTTGTTCCTTCTGGACCGGCCAAAACAGAAACATTCTCAATAGGGTTTCCATTTTGATCTTTAATAACACCAGCAACCATTCCAGTTTGTGAAAAAGTGGTGGCTACAAATATTAATATAAACAGAAAGGTTAAGTTAGTTTTCAAATGAGCGAACTATGAATTATTTTTTCCTGTAAAATGTGGATTCTAAAGTTTTAGTGTTCCCAACGTTGTCCTCAACAATTACTTTTAGTTTGTGTTCTGCCGTATTGAATTTAATATCGGCAAAGTCATAGGTAAGTGTTCCATGTTTTGGACTGTATTCCAATAAAATCCAGTCCCCATCAACTTCACCTCTATAGGATTTTAGGCCAGATAAATCGTCTGATACTTTTAGAACCAAACGTTTAAAATTAGTTACCCATTGTTTATCTTTAATATTGTGTAATCTTAATTTAGGAGGAATAGAATCTTTTAACAATTTAAACTTACCTAAGCTTTTAGTTTTTGTGTAAAAAGTTTTATCCTTTTTTTTAGTATCGACATAGTTTGGATAACCTTTACTACTATAGTTTGCTATAAAAAGTTGCTTTTTTTCTGAAGCAGTGTATTGATCAACATCAAAAGTAAGGGTGTAACTATTTTTTAGTAACACTTGATTCGAATGAATAGAGGCTTTTCCGTCTTCAACCTTAAATTTTAAATAAAGATCTTTATAAAATGTGTTTTTAGGAAAAGCAATGGTAACACCTTGTTTGGTAAATTTATTAAACTCCTTTGCTGAAATTTTGTAATCCGTTACCTCTTCTTCTGATCGAATTAAAATGGAATCCTTTTTACCTTGAATGGGTACAAGCATTTTCTTTTGATTGCCCTTAAAATCTTTCGCAATAATCTCTATGGTATAGGAATTGTTATCTTTAATATCTAGTTCCCCTCTGTTTTTAACGTTCTTGTATAAACTTAATGGATTCTCCTCTACAACAAAGCATCGTTGAATTTTTTCACCCAGCTCAATATATCTATCATAATCAATTAATAAATTTAGATGTTTGGTTTCTGCAAAAGAAAAGGTTTCAACATCATGATAGTAAATTCGAGACCCGTTAACATTCATCTCTAAACTATAAATTCCATTTTTATTAGCAGCTCCTGTTAAGCGATCATAGCTGTAAACTCCAAATCCAATTTTTCCAAAAGCGGTAATTTTGTCCGATAACAGAACACCTTCTTTTTGAGTTCTAAAACCAATTTTTAAAGGAATATTTGAAGTGTTTATTTGCGATAAACTATCAAGGGGGTATGCCACTAAGGTATTTATACTTGGTCTTTTATCGTCTTTTACTTTGATGCCAAAAAGAAGAGGGTTAATGGGATTAGATTTCCCATCTCTAATTTCAAAATGTAAATGTGGACCTACAAACCCGCCAGTACTTCCTGAAAAAGCGACAATTTCTCCCTTCGCAATTTGCAATTCATCGGATTTAGGGTACAATTGTATTTCGAAACTTTCTTTTTGATATTGTTTCTGTTTTAAATAGGATTCAATTTTTGGACTAAACTTCTTTAAATGAGCATAAACTGTAGTATATCCATTTGGGTGCGTAATATAAAGTGCTTTGCCATATCCCCAATGAGAAACTTTAATTCTTGAAACATATCCTTCAGCAGAAGCAAAAACATTAAGACCTTCTCTTTGTTGCGTTTTTAAATCTAATCCTGAATGGAAATGATTGGTTCTTAATTCTCCGAAAGTGCCGGATAAATACAAAGGAATATCCAATGGATTTTGAAAATAATTTTGTGGATATTTTTGCTGTGAAAAACCAGCAATCACAATAAATAGGAAAAAATAAAAACTGTGAATTTTCAATGGAACTAATTTGTGCTAAAGTAATAAATAAATTATTTAATACGTTATAAAAACCTAAGCATTTGCCAGTTAGTATATTAATTATTTTTCATTTTAAAAAGGTTAAATAGTTGTTAAATTGCGATAAGAATGCTACATTTGAAACATAGTTTTGATATCTCTGAAAATAGATGAGTAAAATAATTGAAGTTGCTAATTTACTGGAAGATAAACTCGAAAAACTTTTAGAAACATATACCTTTTTAAAGGAAGAAAATGAGTTACTACATTCTAGATTGGTATTATTAGAAAATCAACTAGCAGAGAATAAAGAACAATTGGAAGCAAAAGAAGCGTCATATCAATTGTTGAAAATTGCCAAAACTATCGAAGGCAGTAATGAAAGTACAAGAGAAACAAAACTCAAAATAAATGCTCTAATTCGCGAAATTGACAAATGTATCGTTCAAATAAGCGAATAAGTTCTTTGTAAATGGATAAGCTCAAAATTAAAATCACAATTGGTGGTCGTGTATACCCTTTAAGCGTTAATAGTGCTAATGAAGAGGAAGGTATGCGAAAAGCGGCTAAGAAAATTAACGATTTGATTCAAAAATTTGAACAAAACTATGCGGTAAGTGACAAACAAGATGTATTGGCAATGTGTGCCTTGCAATTTGCTGCTGCGTTAGAAATACAAACCATTAACAAGGATTCCGATTTAGAGGAAGCAACAAAAAAAATAGAGACTTTAAATCAGTTGGTTTCAAGTCATTTAAAATAAGTTCTTTAAAATAAATAATAATACTGCCTACATTAGTCATTGTTCGTCGAACTCAACAGGAATTAATTCTGAAGGATGAGTCGTAGTTGTAAAAGCAAGCCGTAAGTACTGTTCATTCAGAAACTAGATCGGATCCTTGACCATCTCGTTAGTCCTATATTTGTATAAATTGGAGTTTGTAGAAACTTCACTAATGTGGGCTTTTTTATATCTAATAATTAACCAAAATGGAAGAAATGATCATACCAATTGTTATTGGTTTACTTATAGGATTGGCAATTGGCTATTTAATTGCAAAATCTTTAGAGAAAAATAAAGCTTCTGGAACCATAAAACGCGCCAATAAAAGTGCAGCCTCAATTTTAAAAGAGGCAAAAATGGATGCTGAAGGGATTAAAAAAGAAAAAATACTACAAGCAAAAGAAAAATTTATTGAATTAAAATCGGAACACGAAAAGGTCATTTTATCAAGAGATAAAAAGATGAATGAAACCGAGAAACGAATAAGAGATAAGGAATCTCAGGTTTCTCAATTGCTCGATAAGAATAAAAAGTTGGAGAAAAATTTAGAGCAGAAAAGTTCTGATTTTGATCATAAATTAGAGTTTGTTGAACGAAAGGAAAATGAACTTGAAAAGGTTCATAAAAAACAAATTGAAAACTTAGAAGTAATTTCTGGGTTGTCTGCTGAGGATGCTAAAAAGCAATTGGTAGAGTCTCTTAAAGAAGAGGCTAAATCTGACGCAATGGCATTTATACAAGAAACTCTAGAAGAAGCGAAGTTAACGGCAGACCAAGATGCGCGAAAGGTTATTTTAAATACAATACAACGTGTAGGAGTAGAGCAAACGGTAGAAAACTGTGTGTCTGTATTTAATTTAGAGTCTGATGATGTTAAAGGTCGTATCATTGGCCGTGAAGGAAGAAACATTCGAGCGTTAGAAGCGGCCACTGGTGTAGAAATTATAGTTGATGATACTCCCGAAGCAATCATCCTTTCTTGTTTCGACCCCGTTCGTAGAGAAGTTGCAAGATTGTCCCTGCATAACTTAGTAACGGACGGAAGAATTCACCCTGCAAGAATTGAAGAGGTTGTTCGTAAGACAGAAAAGAAAATCAATCAAGAAATTATTGAAGTTGGAAAACGAACTGTAATCGATTTAGGAATTCATGGATTGCATCCAGAATTGATTAAAACGGTTGGAAGAATGAAATTCCGTTCTTCTTATGGGCAGAATTTATTACAGCACTCTAGAGAAGTTGCAAACCTTTGTGGCTTAATGGCTGCAGAATTAGGTTTAAATGCTAAAGTTGCTAAACGTGCTGGTTTGTTGCATGACATTGGTAAAGTGCCAGATACAGAGTCTGAATTACCACATGCATTGTTAGGAATGGAATGGGCCCAGAAATATGGTGAAAAACCAGACGTTTGCAATGCTATTGGAGCGCACCATGACGAGGTTGAAATGAAAACATTAATTGCACCAATTGTTCAAGTGTGTGATGCTATATCAGGAGCAAGACCAGGAGCAAGACGTCAAGTATTGGATTCTTATATTCAAAGATTAAAAGATCTAGAAGATGTTGCATTTGGATTCTCTGGTGTGGAAAAGGCGTATGCCATTCAGGCGGGACGTGAATTACGTGTAATTGTACAAAGTGAAAAAGTAAACGATTTGAAGGCTGCGGAATTGTCATTTAGTATTTCTCAAAAAATACAGAATGATATGACTTATCCGGGGCAAGTAAGAGTTACGGTAATCCGTGAAACGAGAGCTGTGAATATTGCGAAATAGTAATAATTTAGTGTAAAAAAAAGCGCCCAATATGGGCGCTTTTTTTATGAATTTTTTGTAAGAAAATTTTAAATGTAGCTCTAACTCCTAGGATGATATTGCTCCATTACATTTTGCAAATGACTTCGGTCTAAATGCATGTATATTTCTGTTGTAGTAATGCTTTCATGCCCTAACATTTGTTGTATTGCCCGTAAATCGGCACCTCGTTCGAGCAAGTGCGTTGCAAATGAATGACGAAACGTATGCGGACTGATTTTCTTTTTAATTCCTGCACTTACAGCCGTATTTTTTACAATAGTAAATATCATATTCCGAGTTAATTGTTTTCCTCTTCTGTTTAGAAACAAGGTGTCTTCAAATCCTTTTTTTACATCAATAAGTTTTCGAATGTTCTCAATATAAAACTGAATGTATTTTTGGGTTTGTTGGTTAATAGGGACAAATCGTTGTTTGTCTCCTTTTCCTATTACTCGAATAAAGCCTTCCTCAAAGAATAAATCAGACAACTGTAGCGTAATTAATTCTGTTACCCGAAGTCCGCAGCTATACAAAGTTTCTAAAATTGTTCTATTGCGTTCTCCTTGAGGTTTGCTTAAATCTATTGACTGAATAAGTGTATCAATATCTTCAATGGCTAAAGTGTCGGGCAGTTTCCTTCCTAATTTTGGAGATTCTATTAAGTCGGTCGGATTGTCGGTTCGGTAGTTTTCAAATATTAAGTAATCGAAAAAACTCCGCAAACTAGAAATAAGGCGTGCTTGAGATCTTGCCTCAATAGATTTAGATGCTTCATAAATAAACCGCTGCACCTTCTCAAAAGAAATATTAATGGGACTAGAGGCGTCTGTGTTTTCGTCTAAATACTGAATTAATTTGTTGATGTCTCTTGTGTATCCGTCTAAAGAGTTTTCAGAAAGACCCCTTTCAATCTTGAGATATAATTGATAATCTTTTAAGGCGTGATTCCATTTCATTAGGGTAAAGATAAACTTATCTGAATATTTTTAGAACGAAATAAATAATTCATTGAATTTATTCTATTTTTGAATTATGAAAATAATTATTCTTAACGGACCGAATTTAAACCTACTAGGGAAGCGTGAACCTGAAATTTATGGTTCTAAAACTTTTGAAGACTATTTTGAAGAGTTGAAAGAAAGATTTCCGGGCATTGACCTTTCGTATTATCAATCAAATATTGAAGGAGCGTTGATTGATAAGTTACACGAAGTTGGCTTTTCTTATGACGGAGTGGTATTTAATGCAGGCGCCTATACACATACATCTGTTGGATTAGGTGATGCAATTAAAGGGATTGAAACACCAGTAATTGAAGTACATATATCCAATGTGCATGCACGAGAAGATTTTAGACAGGTTTCTTACATTGCACCCAATGCAAAAGGAATTATTGCCGGATTTGGCTTGAAAAGTTATGATTTAGGCATTCAAAGTTTTATTTAGATCTTAAGCCACAAGTTAAAGCTAACCTTAAGCACTCATGCGTTAAATTATTAGTTAGCAAAGTGTTGAATTGATAAGGTTATCTATTTTCAATTAAAGATGGTGGTATTTGAATAAATACAATCCTTCAGTTTTAAAGCTAAAACTCAAAACACACCTATTAAAACACTAAAAATCAGAACACTAGAACACGCATAAGCGCATAATTCAATATTAATAAATTAACTGGTTTAGCTTAATAAGCATTCGGCGAAACATTAAAGCTAAAAATCAACATCTAGAGGTTAAATATCAGATTACCATACAGTTAAAAAACACCTTCCCCGATTTAGTTACTAATAAATAATCCAACTATCTAATCATCCAAATGCAACACCATTTTAATATCTCCACGGCTGTAGGGAGAATTTCCTAAAGCAACTTCTTTAAACCCAAATTTTCTGTAGATATAGAGCGCATTTTTTAGAATGGTACTTGAATACAATAAAACTTCATTCCATCCTTTTTTCTTAGAAAAATCAATACAGAATTCCATCATATGCTGCCCAATTTTACGCCCTCTATAATTTGGAGAAACAGCCATTTTACTCAATTCCCAACCTTCCGATTCATTCATTAAGGCAAAGGTTCCAACAATATCAGCACCAATTTTAGCAAAAAAAATGAATCCTCCATTGTCCAAAATATATGATTGCGGATTTTCTAGTACTTCTTTGTCATGTTCTTCCACATAAAAGTGAGTTTCAAGCCATTCTATATTCAAGTCGTAAAAGTGTTGTTTGTACTTTTCTTGATATGCTATTATTTCTAACTCCATTAAATTTTTGAATCTAATAAGGCAATTATGTTGGCTTCTCTTTCTAAAGTCTTGGTATAAATATCGGCGGCATTTTTTAATAAACTTTCGGCATAAGCTCTGTCAGTTATATCTTTAACGTTTATACGTACATTAAAATACGCTCCAAGAACAGCAGTTCTAGCGCAAATTGCACCAACCCCGGCATCAGACAACGAACTTTGCAGTCCGTGTTCTAGCATGGCTTCCATTACTTCCATAGATTCAAACGCCGTTTTCATTACTTCAAACGGAATTTCCGATGCGTATTTTGTAGCATCTTGAATGGCAGTTTTTCTAAGTTGTTTTTCTTCGTTGGTAGATTTTGGCATTCTAAAGCCATCAATAATTTTATTAAACGCATTGGTATCTTCATCTACTAGAAACAGTAGTTTGTTTTTATAAGCTTGTCCTTTTTCAGCCCATGTAGAAAAGAACTCCCAATTGTCATCCCATCCCGCTTTGTGTGCCGATAAATTGGCTACCATAGTCCCTAGAGAAACGCCAAGTGTACCAACATATGCAGAAATAGAGCCACCTCCAGGAGCCATTGATTCACCTGCGGTTTCTTCGGCAAATTCAGAAATAGATAAATCCACCAATTTCTTAGAGTCTTCTTCCATCACATATTCAATGATTTTTTCCTTGGGATGGAAAGGCTTTAAATCATCTAGCCCAAGAGATTTCACCGCGATTTTAATTTTTTCACTTTCAGAAATCCCCTTGGATCTTTGTTGCTTTTCTAAAAAATAATCTGCGGCTGCTAACATTGCCTTTAACGGTATTAAACCTATCAATTCAGAGCCAGTAACTCTAAGACCCCTGCTTGTTGCTGCTTTCACCGTTTCATCAAATGCTTCATGAACTGAAGTAATGCTGATATTTGTGAGATTGTATGAAATTTGAGCGATACCATATTCTTCTATATACCAACCAATTCCTTTAACGGCTTTTAATTTCCCCGGAATCCGAACTGGTTCTCCGTTCGCGTCTAAAACTTTTTTTCCAGTAATAGGATTTCCTTCTCGTTTTACGCGCCCACCTTCTCTTATGTCAAAAGCAATGGCATTTGCTCTGCGTGTTGAAGTAGTATTTAAGTTGATGTTATATGCAATTAAAAAGTCTCTTGCAGAAATAGCAATGGCTCCGGTTTTTGCAACAGCATCATTAAACTTAGCTGGACCAAAATCAGGTTTCCAACTTTCATCTTCAAACTTTTCTTTTAAGCCTTCGTACTCACCCGATCTGCAATTGGCTAGGTTTTTTCGTTTTTCTTCTTTAGCAGCATTTTCATAAAAATAACCAGGAATTCCAAGTTCTTTTCCCACCCGTTCTCCAAGTTTATGTGCATATATGGCAGTTTCTTCCAAACTTATTCCTGAGATAGGAACTAATGGACACACATCAGTTGCACCAAAACGCGGATGTTCTCCGGTTTGTTTGCTCATATCAATTAGTTCGGATGCCTTCTTAATCAATCTAAAAGCCGCTTCTATCACCTTTTCAGGTTCGCCAACAAAAGTAATTACCGTTCTATTTGTAGCCTTACCAGGATCAATATCTAGAAGTTTTACGCCCTCTATAGTTTCTACAGTATCAGCAATAAGTTGAATCTTTTCAGGATCTCTACCTTCACTTATATTTGGTACACATTCTATTAGTTGCTTGTTCATGCTAAAGTTATTTCCTTCAAAAATAAGAAGATTGAAGTTTAGTATCAATGCTTATGTTTAAATTTTAAAAACTTAATAATCTGTTTACAACTTCGGGAAATTATAAAGCAGATTTGAATCATTTTCTTGAATAAATTTTAAATTTGTGTAGATTCAATTACAATGAAGAATATAAAGATTGCAATTATTGGCCTTGGTTATGTAGGCTTGCCTTTAGCGGTAGAATTTGCAAAGAAATATAAAGTAATCGGTTTTGATATCAACGCATCTAGAATAGATGAGTTAAAAACAGGAAAGGACCATACATTGGAAATTTCAAAAAGTGATTTACAGCATGTTTTGGTGGCTGATAGTGCTATGAAAGGACTTTATTTAACCAATGAATTAGATGAATTGTCTAGAGCATCTGTTTACATCATAACAGTACCAACTCCTATAGATGAAAATAAAAAACCAGATTTAAATCCTTTGTATAAAGCAAGTAAAACAGTTGGGAAGGTGTTGCAAAAAAATGATGTGGTTATTTATGAATCAACTGTATATCCTGGAGCAACTGAAGAAGAATGTGTGCCTATCCTCGAGAAGCATTCGGGCTTGGTTTTTAACAAATATTTTTTTGCAGGTTATTCTCCGGAAAGAATTAATCCGGGTGATAAGGAGCGTACTGTTAGTAAAATATTAAAAGTGACTTCTGGTTCCACACCTGAAATTGCAGATTTTGTAGATAAATTATACGGTTCAATAATAGAAGCTGGCACGCATAAAGCAGAATCGATTAAAGTGGCTGAGGCTGCAAAAGTGATCGAAAATGCACAACGAGATATTAACATTGCCTTTGTAAATGAATTGTCAAAAATATTCAGATTAATGGATATTGATACCAACGAAGTGTTAGAGGCAGCAGGTACAAAATGGAACTTTTTACCATTTAAACCCGGATTGGTTGGTGGGCATTGTATAGGAGTAGACCCTTATTACTTGGCGCAAAAGGCGATTAGTTTAGGATACAATCCAGAGATCATATTATCAGGTAGAAGATTGAATGATAGTATGGGAGCCTTTGTTGCCGTAGAGACTGTAAAGTTGATGGTAAAGAAGGATATTCCTGTTAAAAACGCCGATGTGTTGGTATTAGGAATTGCATTTAAAGAAAACTGCCCAGATATTAGAAATTCGCGCGCCATAGATATTATAGAAGAAATTAAATCATACGATATAAATGTAGATGTTTACGATCCATGGGCTACCGTTTCCGCAGTTAAGCATGAATACGGAATTGATTTAATATCATCTTTAAGCGATATAAAGAAGAAATATGAAGCCGTAATTATTGCAGTGGCACATGATGAGTTTAAAGAAATTAAGTTAGAGGAATATTTAGAGGATTCGCATGTGATTTTTGATGTGAAATCTATGTTGCCTAAGGAAAAATCACATTTAAGATTGTAATAAATAATTATCATGCTGAGCCTGTCGAAGCAGGTCTTAAAAAGATATGAAGAAAAATAAAAAGGTATTGATTACCGGAGTGGCTGGGTTCATCGGATTCCATTTAGCAAAGAAATTAGTTGCTGAAGGACTAGATGTTGTTGGTATTGATAATTTAAATGATTATTACGATCCAAATTTAAAATTAACACGTTTACAGGAATTAGATGTTGATACGGCGGACCTTAATGATTTAGATCGAAGAGAAGGGCTGGTTTCATTTGTTAAAATGGATTTACAAGATAAAGAATCCATGATTCAACTGTTTGAAAACGAAAGATTTGATTTTGTTGTGAATCTAGCGGCGCAAGCAGGCGTACGACATTCATTAACGCACCCTCAAGATTATGTTGACAATAATATAACAGGGTTTTTAAATGTTTTAGAGTGCTGCAGAGCATACCCAATAGCGCATTTAGTATTTGCATCCTCAAGTTCTGTATATGGCTTAAGCGAAGCCATACCTTTTAATGAAGATGATTCTACCGATCATCCTTTGGCTATTTATGCTGCGAGTAAAAAGGCCAATGAAATGATGGCACATTCCTATGCACATCTGTTTAATGTACCAAGTACGGGCTTAAGATTCTTTACAGTGTATGGGCCATGGGGTAGACCAGACATGGCATTGTACATTTTTACAAAAGCAATGACAGAGGGGAAAGAATTTGAAGTGTTTAACAATGGAGATATGAGTCGAGATTTTACCTATGTTGCTGATATTGTAGAAAGTATCAAGCGTTTATTACCAAAGCCTCCTCAAAAAAACAATCCTAATTTTGATGCCGAAAAACCAACGCCATCAAAAAGTAAAGCAACCTATCAAATCTTTAATATTGGAAACAATGCACCAGTGCAGTTAATGGATTATGTACATGCCATAGAAAAGGAATTGGGTGTAAAAGGAAAGATTGTGTTTAAACCTTTACAACCAGGAGATGTTACCAGAACGTATGCCAATGTAGAAAGCCTATTTGAGTATATAGATTTTAAACCAGAAACGAAAGTAGAAGAAGGCATCAAGAAGTTTGTGGAGTTTTACAGAGAATATCATAACTTGCAATCATGAACGAGGAGTCCCCAAAAGAAGAATGGTTGTATGAAATCACACCTAAAAACAGTCTTTTCAGTCTAAATCTAAAGGAAGTTTGGCAGTATCGAGATTTGCTTTTTCTGTTTGTAAAACGCAATATAATAACAACCTATAAGCAAACAATATTAGGACCTCTTTGGTATCTAATTCAACCTGTTCTCACGGCCTTAACCTTTACATTAATTTTTAATAAAATCGCCAATATCGATACAGGCTCTGTACCTCCGTTTTTATTCAATATGGTAGGAATTACTACTTGGGGTTATTTTAAGTCTTGTTTAACAGGGACTTCAGATACATTTAAGGGCAATGCAGGGATTTTTAGCAAAGTGTATTTCCCCAGAATGATTATGCCACTGGTGACTGTCATCACCAATTTGTTCCGATTTGGAATTCAGTTATTAATCCTTTCTGGATTTTATTTGTATTATTTTTATAATGGAGCGTCAATTAGTTTAAATAGTTATAGTTTATTGTTTCCGGTATTAATTATTTTAATGGGACTTCTTGGACTTGGCTTAGGTATGATTATTTCTTCTATGATTACTAAATATCGCGATTTAAAGTTTTTATTAAATTTTGGAGTACAATTACTAATGTACGTTTCGGCTGTGATGTATCCCATCAGTTTGGTACAAGAAAAATTACCCAAGTTCGCTTGGTTGGTAGAGTACAATCCTATGGCATATGTAATAGAGGCAGCTAGATATATGATATTGTCGGATGGAAATGTTGTAATGAGTGGATTGGTTTATACCGCTTTAGTTACTTTGGTTGTCCTATTTATAGGAATTTTAATATTTAATAAAACGGAAAAAAGCTTTATAGATACGATATGATAATTGACCTTATTAAATAGTAAGATGAGTAAACCATTAATTTCTGTTATTATTCCAACTTTTAATCGTGCACATGTAATTAGGACTACTCTTGATTCAGTTATAGCGCAGTCCTATGAAAATTGGGAGTGTTTGGTTGTGGATGATGGTTCTTCTGATGAAACAATAGAAGTGTTGAAGGAATACCATCAAATTGATGAAAGAATAAAAGTTTATTTTAGACCTTCAGATCGACAAAAAGGTGCTAATTCTTGTCGAAATTTTGGTTTTGAAAAAAGTAATGGAGAATATATTAATTGGTTAGACTCTGATGATTTATGGCATCCAAACATGTTACAATTTCATTTAAATTTAATGAAGGGAAATGAAGGTAAAATTACAGTAACTCAATCTTCTTTTTTTTATAATGAGAAAGAATTAAATAAAGGGCGACTTTGGAAAGAAAATAAAAAAGAAAATCTTTCAATGGTTGGAATGATTAGATTTGACATTGGATGGCAAACAACTTCATGTTTGTGGTTAAGAGAATTATTACCTAGCAAACCTTTCGATGAAGATTTGCTTGCGGCACAAGAATGGTTATTTCATTGTAAACAAGTGTATAGTCTGGGTATAGAATCTTTTATTTTTTCAAATAAAGTTTTGTCATTTATTCGGAGATCTGACACATCATCTATTAGTAATACTTTGGTAGTTAAGAAAAGAAACCCAAATTATTTAAGAGCTAGGAATAAACTTCTAAAGTTTTTTTTAGATTCAGGAGATAGTGAAAATATTCAAATTGTTTTAAATAGTTTGAGTAGTCTTCTGCTAAAAATACTTAGTCATAATGCTTCTAATCAAGATTTGATAGAGTTTGAGAATTTGTTAAAAAAGATTAATTCTAGAAAATGGTTTTTTTATAAATTATCGAAAAGGTGTATTATTAAGTTTAAGTTAAATACTAATTTTTCGAAGAGATTATTACTTAGAGTGTTAAAAAGAGTTTAATGCAGAGCAATTTAGTATCAATCATAATTCCAACTTATAACAGGGCTCATTTAATTACTGAGACTTTAAATTCAATCATAGATCAATCCTATCATAATTGGGAATGTATTATCGTTGATGATGGGTCTACAGATAATACCCATGAATTGTTAGAGTCTTTTAATAATGATGATCGAATTTTATATGTTAAAAGACCAAAAAAAAGACCTAAAGGGGTTAATTCTTGTAGGAATTACGGATTAGAAATTGCGAAGGGAGTTTTAATACAATGGTTCGATTCGGATGATTTAATGCATCCCAATAGGATTGAGGTTATGGTAAGAATATTAGAACATGGTAGTTATAAATGTGTTATCAGTAATTTTTCCTATTTCCGAGGGAATCTGAATAATAAGGATTATCAAATAAAACCATTTAACAATTTCAATAATAATAGTTTGCAGCAAGGTATTGTTTCGGGATTAATTACAATAAACTTGCAATCAATACTATGGGATAGAACTTTTTTAAGGGAAGGAAAATTTAATGAAAAACTTAGTTATGCAGAAGATATTGAGTTTATATTTAAAGAAGTAATTAGAACAAATTTCACTTTTACCATTTTCGATAAAGTTCTTGTTTATGTTAGAAAACACGATAGTTCATTAACTGATGCTTTTAAAAATAGAAAAATTGATTTGATTAATGATGAAATTAAAGTACGATATTACATTCTTAATCAGGTTTACAAGATGAAACTAAATAGTGAAACTCTCAAGGGGGCTTTAAAGATGTATTTGAAATCCATAAAATACTTACTGTATATTAATAGATCTAAGGATTTCTATTTTGAATTCATAAAAGTATTTAAAATTACCAAGTTTAATTATTTACCACATTTAATATTATTATTAGTAATTTCAGTTTCGTATTTGTTTGCACAAAGAGGAATGTCATCATATCAAAAAGTTATTAATCAATTATAGTTATGATGTTTAAAAAGAAAATTAGGATTATTTTAATAAAAATAATCCTTCAATTTAAAAGATATCAATTAAACGATTCAATAATTATTTCTAGTGAGCCTAGAGGAGGTAGTACTTGGCTTATGGAGTTAATAGGAAAAGTTCCAAGAACAGTAATTAATTGGGAACCTTTACATATTGATTTTGGTGTTGTGCCTTTACAATTAGGTTTTGGGTGGCGTCCCAAAATTAAAGAAAGTTCTCAAAATAGAGCTGAATTTGAATTGTTTAAGAATATATTTAAGCTAACGGTATATTCAGATTGGACTATTAGGTATATCTCATTAAAGCAATTGATTTCTTCAAAATTGGTAATTACAAAATTTGTTAGAGCAAATCAAATTTTGCCCTGGTTGACAACAACTTTTGATTTTAATCGTAAACCAATTTATTTATTGCGGCATCCAATAACTACTAGTAAATCTCAATTAATAAATTTTGGAAAGTTTGAAACACAGCAATTAATAGAAGAACTAGATCAAAGTTATAAATTTCGAATACCAGTTGGTAAAAACAATGATAGGTATGCTAAAAATGCTGAATATATTAATTCCTTGCCTACTAGATTAGAACGTCAAATTGCTATGTGGTGTATAAATAATGTGGAAATATTAAATCACAAACTAAGTCATAAATGGTTAACAATTTTTTATGAGGATTTGGTAATAAATCCTCAAGACGAACTCAGCAAAATTTTGAAAGAATTAAAAATAAAGTCAAGTCTCGAAATAATTTCAAGTATTAATTTTAGAAGACCAAGTTCATCAGACTTTAAAGGAAATTATAACAGTAATAGTAATGAACATCTAGAAGGATTTTTAAAGGAGTATGATTTAGATTACTTAAATAAAATACAGCGAATATTTGATCACTTTGGTTTGACTAAATATACGGCATATGATGCTTATCCACAGAAATAGAATTACCTTTACAGAAGAGTGCAAAAAGAAAACAGTCAATTAAACTAATAATGAATCCGGAACAAGAAGAAGTTATTCTAAAAGTCGCAAATCTTTCCAAACAATATAGGTTGGGAGTTGTAGGTAATGCTACGATTAAAGAGGATATAAAAAAACTTTGGTATAAGGCAATGGGGAAAGAGGACCCCTATTTAATGGTTGGAGAGTTAAATGATAGAACAACATCTAATTTGTCAGATTATGTATTAGCATTGAATAACATAAATCTAGAAGTTAGAAAAGGAGAAGTTTTAGGTATTATTGGAGCAAATGGAGCAGGGAAGTCGACTTTGTTAAAGATTCTTTCAAAAATCACTTCTCCTACAGCTGGTACTGTTAAATTTAAGGGCCGTATTGCTTCCTTGTTAGAAGTAGGAACAGGATTTCATGGTGAATTAACAGGAAGAGAAAACATTTATTTGAACGGAGCCATTTTAGGAATGACAAAACAAGAGATTTCTAATAAAATGGACGAAATAATTGAGTTCTCAGGTTGTGATGGTTATATAGATACTCCAGTAAAACGCTACAGCAGCGGAATGACGGTACGTTTAGCATTTGCAGTAGCAGCTTTTCTAGAACCAGATATTTTAATAATTGACGAAGTACTAGCGGTAGGGGATGCAGAATTTCAAAAAAAAGCCATTGGAAAAATGAAAGATATTTCTAGGGGCGAATTAGGAAGAACAGTTTTATTCGTAAGTCATAATATGCAATCTGTAAAAAATCTATGCACAAAGGCAATTTTAATGGAGAAAGGCTGTATAGTTAAGGAGGGAGAAGTTGATGATGTAATAAATCAATACTTGAGTACTGATAATTTTAATTCAAAAAACTATGCAAAATTTGATGATGAACACAAAAAGGACATCTTTAAGATTAACGAAATTGGAATAAGAAATACCGGTAAAAGTTATGATGACCCCATAATTGAGGATGAAGAAATCGAGTTAAATTTAAATATCAATTTTTATAAAGAACCAGAGAAGTATCATATTACATATCATTTATTAGATGAACTTGGAGAATCCATTTTTTCATTTTATGATTTAAAAAGTATAAACTTTGTTGAAGGTGTGAATCAAATTAAATGTTCTTTTTACAAAGAGTTTTTTCAATCGGGTAACTTTGGAATAGCCTTATACATTGTTTATAATCATGAAAAGTCAATTTTTGCAAAAAAAAATATTGTAACTTTTTCTGTTATGGAAAGGAAAAGAGAATTAGGAACTTATCAAGGAAGAGAGCCAGGATATATTAAACCTCAATTTAAATGGGAAAGACAAAAATAAACGTTACGAAGACATTTCTTCCACCTCAAATTGAGTTTAATACCAAACTTGAAAATGCTTGGAATGAGAATTGGATAACAAACAGAGGGGAATTGGTAGTTAAATTGGAAAATGAATTAAAGAGTTATCTTTCAACAAAGAACATAATTGCAACAGCAAATGGTACCCTACCATTACATATTGCTATAAAGGGATTAGGATTAAAAGGTGAAATTATTACCACTCCTTTTTCTTATGTAGCAACGACTTCAAGCATTGTTTGGGAAGGTTGCACTCCTGTGTTTGTTGATATTCATCCTGAATTCTTAACGATAAATGAAACTAAAATAGAAAGCGTAATAACTAAAAATACTTCTGCTATTTTGGCCACACATGTTTTTGGGAACCCATGTAATGTTGTAGCAATAGACCGTATAGCAAAAAAACACAATTTAAGAGTAATTTATGATGCTGCACATTGTTTTGGAGTTAAGTATGATGGACAATCTATTTTTAATTTTGGAGATGTGAGCACCTGTAGTTTTCACGCAACAAAAGTGTTTCATACTGGTGAAGGAGGTGCCTTGTTTTGTTCGGATGATTTGTTTCATAAAATGTATTATCATCATAATTTTGGACATGATGGCGCTGAAAATTTTTTTGGCTTGGGAACCAATGCAAAAATGAGTGAATTGCAAGCAGCTATGGGCCTTTCTGTATTACCTTATTTTGAAACGATAATCTCAGAGCGTAAAAAGGTTGTTCAATTTTATAATAAGCAATTGAATTTTGAAAAATTGAAAACGTTAAAAACTAGAAATCATACGGAATGGAATTACAGTTATTACCCAATTATTTTAGAATCTGAAGAAACTCTACTAAAAGTAAAAAACGTGTTGAATAAGAATAATATTTTTCCAAGACGTTATTTTTACCCTTCGTTAAATAGACTTCCCTATATTAATTCGTATTCAATGCCAAATGCCGAAAGTATAAGTACAAGAGTTTTATGCCTACCATTATATGTTGGTCTAAATGAAAAAATATTAAGTACTATTGTCTCATTAATAAATAAGCAGTTATGTTAGTTGTTGGTGCAAAAGGTTTTGCAAAAGAAGTACTTGAGGTTATAATGGAACAAGATGATTTAAAGAAATTGGTTTTTTATGACGATATTAATAGAAATAAAAAGAAACTCTTTAATGAATTCTCCATTTTAAATACAGTAAAACAAGTTGAAGAATTTTTTGATAAGGTAGATAATAGATTTACAATAGGAATTGGTAATCCAGAACTTAGAAAAAAGATGTATGATAAATTTTCATCTAAAGGAGGTGTTTTTACATCAGTAATTAGTGCTAATATTACTGTGGGGTCTTTTGATATTGAATTAAAAAATGGAATTAATATATTACCCGGTGCTCGAATTTCAAATAGTGTATGTATTGGTAAAGGGAGCTTGATTTATTATAATGTAGTTATAACACACGATTGTAAAATAGGAGCATTTGTAGAAATTGCTCCGAATGTCACTGTTTTAGGAAGGGTGATAATTGGGAACAATTGTTCTATTGGAGCAAATACAACTATTTTACCAGATATTGTAATTGGTAACAACGTTGTTATAGGTGCGGGTAGTGTAATTACAAAAAGTATTCCAGATAGTGTCATGGTTGTTGGAGTTCCAGGAAAAATAATTAAGAGAATTAATTAAAAAGGAGTGATTAAGGCAATTCATATTTTTGATGATGACAAGTTTGTAGATTATGCAATAAAGTTATTTGAGGCAAGTAATACTTCTAATTTTGTTTATAAATACTTCGTTATAGGAAATTCTAATACATTCGGATACGTTAATTCGAGTTTAGCAATTCCTCTTGATTTATCAGAAGAGAAAGCTTCAAAAAATTTTGTTCAAAACATACATAAAGAAAAAATACAAGTGGTGCATATTCATGTATTAAATCAACGAAAATTTGAAATCATTGAATTGCTTAATCCAGAAGTTCTAATTGTTTGGTACTGTTGGGGCTATGATTTATATCAGCAATGGTTTCCGTTTAAACAAAGAATTTATGAAAAAGAAACGTTCAAATACATTCATAGGCATGAACCAATTAAAAGAAAAGTTTTAAATAAAGTAATCCAAAATAGTGTAATTTACAACTGGCTCAGAAAAACTGATTATAAGAATAATAAAAGAAATAACTGGTTTTTAAAAAAAATATATGAATGCCACCCTAAAAGGTATCAGGATTGTTTTAATAAGGTGAAAATTGTAGTTCCTGTATTGGAAACTGAGATGACCTACCTCCATCAATTGAATAATGAATTTAAATTTAGTCCATTTGCTTATGGTACTTTAAGAGAATTTTTGAATAAGGAGAATTTTGAAGTATTTAATTATAGTTTAGGAGATAACATATTAGTAGGAAATTCTGCAAATCCAACTAATAATCATGTTGAAGTTTTTATTAAACTCTCTAAAATTAATTTAAAAAACAGAAAAGTAATAGTGCCGCTAAGCTATTCAGGAAGTGAGGATTATATAACTTATGTATTGTTAAAAGGCAAAGAGTTATTAGGGGCTAACTTTAGTCCTATATTGAACTTTATTGAGTTAGAGGAGTATAATAAAATTTTATTATCCTGTAGAATAGTATTTTTTAATCATATCAGACAACAAGCCATGGGAAACATAATAACATTAGGTTATATGGGGGCGACATTATTTATAAATAAGAAAAGTCCAGTGCATAAATTTTTAAAGGACAATGAATTTATACATTACACTATAGACGACCTTAATATTGTTTTATTAAATGCCGAGTTAGAAGAAAATATTAAAAAGAAAAATCGATTGGTGTTGGAAGATTTGTATTCGTTTGAAAAGGTTTTGAAAAAAGTTCAAAGTTTAAATAGAATAGTCAAATCAAATCTATTTACTGCTTAAAATTTGTTAATGAATATGTTTGATTTTATAATAAAATTAATTCCTTATAACTTTAAAAAGACCATCATTGATGCCAAATTAAAGGATTTAGAGAAAAAAAGGAAATTATCTGAGAGTATACCTAAATTTGATTTAAAAGAATATCATATTTCTAATTTGAAAGTTCAATTAAATCGTATTGAAATGATTGATTTACTACCAAAGAATGCAATTATTGCTGAAATAGGCGTTGATAAAGGTGAATTCTCGCAGTGTATAATAGATAAGGCGAAACCTCGTAAATTGCATTTAATTGATGTTTGGGATACAGAAAGGTATGATAGTGCAAAGAAAGAATTGGTTTATGAAAAATATAAAAAGCATATTGAAAAGGGTATTGTGGAAATAAATCTGGGGTATTCAACTGAGGTTCTAGAGAAATTTGATGATCATTATTTTGATTGGGTATATATTGATACTGACCATTCTTATTCAACTACAAAAAAAGAGTTAGAAGTGGCTTCAAGAAAAGTGAAAATCAATGGTATTATTTGTGGTCATGATTATTTTATTGGAAATTGGGTGAAAATGTACAAATATGGCGTGATTGAAGCAGTTCACGAATTTTGTGTAACCAATAATTGGGAAATTGTATTTTTAACAATAGAACAATCTATTCCACCAAGTTTTGCTATAAGAAGAATTCAATGAAAAAAACTCTAGTTTCAATAATAATCCCAGTTTTTGGTAGGATCGAGTTTTTTAAGTTAACTCTAGAATCTATTAAAATGCAAACATATAGTAATTGGGAATGTATTATAGTAGATGATGGATCAGAAAAGGAAGAACTTGAAATTATAAAAGCACTAATTTCTCAGGACAGTCGAATAAGTTTGTTACTTAGACCAGAGCATAAAAGGAAAGGGGCTAATGCTTGCCGTAATATAGGAATAGAAAGAGCGAAAGGAGATTTTTTAGTATTCTTAGATTCAGACGATGTTTTAGCAAGTTTTTGTTTAGAAGATCGATTAAAAACAATTGAAAAGTTTCCTTCTAGAGATTTTTATGTTTTTAATATGGCATATTTAAACAATCCAGATGTATTGGTTAACAAATATCACAATTCCAAACAAGAAAATTATTTGGCTCAGTTTCTATCCAATAGCCCTGCTTGGCCAATTACATCTTTGTTGGTAAGTAATAATGTAAAAGTAACATTTGATGAAGGATTAAAGCGATTTCAAGATGTAGACTATTCGATTAAGTTAATACTAGGTAGATTGCAATATCATTTGTTTAAAGACATTACTCCAGATTGTTATTATAGAGTAACTGAAGATTCCTTGAGCAGAGTTAATAATAAGGGGTTTATTAAAAAGGTTGTAAAATCTTATTGTAGGTTATTAAATAATGTCTTCAAGTATGGGGATAATTTTTTAACAAAAGATGAGTTGAGAAAAAGTGTAAAACGCGGGTATATAGATGTTTTTAAAACCTTTATATTACCTCATAAAAAATGGATGCTGTTTTTAAGTATGCTGAGAGTTTCTTTTAAATTTAATATTTTAGATTTTTATTCTTATTATAATTTATTGATGATAATGATTTATCAAAGTATTGGAGTTCAAAATGTGAAAGGGATAGGGTATCATAGAATATCTAAAATAATACGAAATTAAAGATGAAGAATCCATTAGTGTCTATTATTATCCCTTGTTTTAATGTAACGGAATTTATTGAAGAGTCGGTTCAAAGTGCTTTAAATCAGGATTATAGTAATATTGAAATAATTATTGTAGATGACGGTTCTACAGAAGATGTTCATTCTGTTGTAAAACAATTTTTAACTGAAAGTGTTTCATTTTTTAAAAAAGAAAATGGAGGTTTGGCTAGTGCCAGAAATTTTGGTATTGATAAATCAAATGGAGAATTAATATTACCATTAGATTCGGATGATAAAATTCATGAAACGTATGTTTCAAAAGCAGTAAATATTTTTACTCAAAGATCAGAGGTTTCTCTTGTATATTCAAAAGCAGCTTTATTTGGTGCAGAGAAAGGTGAATGGAAGATGGGAGATTATTCTTTTAAACACTTATTGTTGGATAATATGATATTTTGCTCTGCAATATTTAAAAAAGAGAAGTTTTTAAATGTAGGGAAATATAACGAAAAGTTCAGGTTTGGAAGAGAGGATTGGGATTTGTGGTTAAGGTATCTAGATGAGGAAAGTATAGTAATTAAGATTCCAGAGGAATTGTTTTTTTATAGAAAACATAGCGGTAATTCCATGAGTGATCAGTTTTCTAATGCATTAGAGAATAATGTGAACCTATTTGATTTGTTTTATTTTAACAGAAAGTTATATGCAAGACATTTTGACAATCCAATAACTCAATTGCATAGGAATAAAGAATTAGAAATTAAGTATCAAAAATTACAATTAAAGTATTTATCATTAAAGAAATCATTTTATGAAAGATTAAAAGAGAAAATTAAATCTTTTATTAAATAAAAACTAGATGCTGGCCATAGTAATCCCATTTTATAATATTGATTTTTTTAAAGAAACGCTGGATTCATTGAAAAATCAAACCAATCAAAACTTTAGGGTGTACATTGGAAACGATGGTAGCATGAGTGATCTTAGCGAATTAATATCGTTTTATAATGAACATATTGAAATTCACTATCGAAATTTCCCAGATAATTTAGGAGCGGTATCGTTGGTAAGTCATTGGAATCGATGTATGAGCTTATTATCAAATGAAGACTGGGTTTGTATTTTGGGAGATGATGATATGTTGTCATCAACGGTTGTGGACGAATTCTACAGTCAGTTTGAATTGGTAAAAAAAAAGGGGGTAGCAGTTGTACGATTGCGGAGTCAATTGATAGATGATTCTGGAGGTGCTATAAGCGAAGTATATGAGCATCCGACAATTGAAAGTAGTATTGGTTCGTTCGAAAAGGTGTTTTATAAACAAAGTCGAAGTTCCTTGTCTGAGTACGTTTTTTCAAGAAATGTTTATGAGAGATTTGGATTTTTCGATTTTCCATTGGCTTGGCATAGTGATGATTTAGCATGGTTAACATTCTCAAATTTTGGAACTATCTATACACTTTCAAATTGTAAGGCAATGATACGGTTATCTTCAGTGAATATTTCGGGTCAATCGGACAATTTCCGCTTGAAACGAAAGGCAAGTGTGGCTTTTTACAGAAAATTATTAGGAAGATACCCTTTTAGGTTTAAACATTCATTTCGGGAAGAACTTCTCAAAGAATTGGTGTATTTAGTTGATAAAACTAAAAACTATACCTTGAAAAATTCTACATTGATTATTGTACATTTGCTTTGGATGCTAAAAGTAAAACTAGCCTTAGGTTTTTTGAAAAAGGCATTCAAATCTAATGTTTTATAATATGAATAGTCCGTTAGTTTCTGTGATAATGCCGGTTTATAATCGGGCACATTTAATCTCTGAATCCTTAGATTCAGTGTTAAGGCAATCTTATGATAACTGGGAGTGTATCATTGTTGATGATGGATCCATTGATGCTATCAAATCAGTTGTAAATGAGTATTTAAAAAAGGACGATCGATTTCAATACTATTATAAAGCCAATGGTGGAGCTGCTGCTGCACGAAATTACGGGATTCAAAGATCAGAAGGAGTTTATATTTTACCTTTGGATTCGGATGATATAGTAAATTCAAATTATATGGAAAAGGCAGTGGCTTGTTTTGAAAATAATTCTAATTTAAAACTGGTGTATGGACAAGCGGAATTAATTGGAGATAAAACTGGAAAATGGAATTTGCCGCCCTATTCATTTAAACTTTTTCTGATTTATAATATGCTGTTTAATTCCTCCATGTATAAGCGATCTGATTTTGATCGGGTTGGAGGTTATACAGAGGGTAATCGATTCGAAGATTGGGATATTTGGATCAAAATATTAAAGCCAGACGGGAAAGTGTTTCAGATACCAGAAGTGGTGTATTATTATAGAACACATACGTCCAATTCTATTACTAATTTATTGGATACAGAAAAAGAACTTTACGAAGAAAGTATGGGGCAATTGTATCAAAACCATATGGATACTTATATTAGTGTTTTTGGAAACCCAATTGATTTGGAGCGAGAACGTCGAGCCTTGTATAGCAAGGTTCATTCAGCAAATTATAAAAAAGCCGAACGTATTCTAAATTCTTCTCTTTTTCAATTAGGATTGCAGTTAAGACGAATGTTTAAAAGAAATAGTTAAAATTATTAAAGAGGAAAGTTTACATAATACCCCATTGGTTTCTGTTTGTATACCAACCTATAATGGTGCCCAATTTATTTTGGAAGCACTTGATTCTTTGAATCAACAAACCTATGATCATATAGAGATTGTGGTGTCGGATGACAATTCAAGCGATGGAACATTACAAAAGATAGCGGAGTTCAAACCACAAAGTAAATTTCCAATTCATATATTTCATCATAAGCCACGGGGTATTGCGGCAAACTGGAATTATAGTATTGAAAAGTCAAAAGGGAAATACATTAAGTTGTTGTTTCAGGATGATGTATTTGAACCTAGTTGTGTGGAGGAAATGGTGGAGGTTTTTGAAGAAAATGCAGGTGTTGGATTGGTTACTTCAAAGCGAAGTATTATTTCGGATTTGTCGAATAGGTTTACAGAAGGATGGATTTCAAATTTTCATGATTTACAGGTGAATCTTGATTTACCGGATAAAGATATAGTCGTAAGAAAAGGAAGATCGTTATTAAAATCACCTAACTTTAAATTAAAACCAATTAATATAATAGGAGAACCTTCTTGTTATATGTTTTCGAAAGAGTCTTTCAACACCATAGGTGGTTTTCATAAGGAGATGTTTCAGTTGGTAGATTATGAATTTTGTCTGCGTATTTTTAAAAAGTATGACGTTGCTTTCTTAAAAAAAAGTTTAGTTCGTTTTCGCTTACATCAAGATCAAGCGTCTTTTGTGAACCATCGTAACAAAAGTAATGATAAGGAGTTGTTTTATAGGCTATTGTATCGAGACTATTTTTGGTATTTACATGTTAATTTTAAATGGCTTTTGATAATGAGATTCAATTTATTGATAAAGTTATATCGTTATTTTCGATATGATATATTGAAAATTAAAAAGCATAAAAGTTCATGATTTATGTGATTATTGTAACATATAATGGTGAAAAGTGGATTAAAGCATGTTTAGATTCATTGGCATCGAGTTCCATGCCCCAAAAAGTAGTTGTGGTGGATAATTCAAGTACAGATGGAACAGTAGATTTGATTCAGCAATATTTTTCAAAAGTTTATTTATTAGAACAATCTGAAAATTTAGGTTTTGGCAAGGCCAATAATATTGGGATATCTTATGCATTAGATGCAGGAGCGGATTTGGTGTTATTGTTAAATCAAGATGCAAAAGTAGAAAAGCATACGCTTAAACGGTTGTTAGAATACTCTGATTTGAATTCTGAATATGGAATTATTAGTCCAGTGCATTATAATTGGAATGGCGATAACTTGGAGTATTATTTTGATTTGTTTTCAAAGTCCAATTCAGATTTAGTAACTGCACTTAAAAATCAAGAGGGAGGAATGTTTGAGGTGTCGTTTGTGAACGCAGCTGCATGGCTGCTACCAAAGAAAACATTGGAAGCCATCGGTGGTTTTGACCCTATGTTTTATCATTATGGTGAAGATAATAATTATTGTCAGCGCGTAATATTTCATGGTTTAAAGATTGGGGTGGTATCAGATGCCTGTATATATCACGATAGTACTGTTCGAAAAGGAAATAAGGCGCCATTGTTTTCTGAAGCATATTTTAATCAAGAAATCAAGCAATTATATGTTCAAGCAGCCGATATTAATAAAAATTTTGCGTTGAAAGAAAGAAATAACTTAAGATTACAACAATTAAAAGTTACACTACGAAATTTGAGAAAAGGTCACTTCAAAAATGTCTTCGGATATTTAAAAAAATACCTGATATTTGAGCGAAGATTTAATAAGATTTTGAGGAGTAGAGAGGTGAATAAGAATATGGGAAGGCATTATTTGTGAATAGGTTAAGTCGTAGAATTGTTAAGTTATTGAATGACAGAATACAAAAGGTAGATGACGGTAAATTGGTGATGACTGGATTCTGATAATGTTTGTTAAAAGAATGAAGAGTCCTGAAATAAGTTCAGGATTTAATAAAAGAATAAAATAAAATTTTTGGTAAAAAAACAGCCTTTGATAAGTGTGATTATTCCTACACGGAATCGTTATGACTACATTCGTTTAATGTTAGAAGATCTTAAAAATCAAGATGTTTCTAATTTTGAGGTAATTGTGGTGGATCAATCTGATATACCTGAGAATATAGATGGCTGTGCGCATTTTATTTCCAAAACCTTAGGTCCTTGTGTGTCTCGTAATATTGGTGCAAAAGAGGCCAAAGGAGAGGTTTTAGTTTTTTTAGATGATGATGCACGAATATATCCAGATTTTATACGAGAAATAACAAATCCGATTATCCATGATCGATTTGATGGGGTTGCTGGGGCAGTATGTGATCAGGAAGGTAATTTTAAAAGGAAGGACAGTGATATGTTAAAAGCATACGGGATTAATTTTATTAAAGTGCTTACAAGAAATCCAGATTCTCCTAGTTCTAGAATTACTTTGTCCTTCCCTGCCGGTTGTTCGGCCATAAAGAAAGTTGTTTTTGAAAATGTTAATGGGTTCGATGAGTCCTTTGATCCGACTGGTGCAGGAGAAGATCGGGATATGGCGTTAAAACTTTATATACAAGGCTATGCTATCTGGTATAATTCGTCAGCTAAGTTATTGCACGCGGAGGTACCTTATGGTGGGGCGAGAGAAATAGGGGAGCGCTCTATGATGCTAGATGCACATACTTATAGAATGTGTAAAAAGTATTTTTCAACTGAGTTGGCAAAATCTTTGAGAAAGAATATATTGAAACGATATAAAGACAATTTGAAAAACGCTCTATTAAACTTCAATAAGGTTAGAACTAAGTGTAGCTCTTATTTACGGATGATTAGACTTTTAAAATAATAGAGAATAGAATGTGTGGATTTTTAGGAGAATTTTTGATAAATGGGACTGCACCAATGAAGTCTAATGAATTTGAAATTTTGTTGTCACTATCCAAACAACGAGGACCGGACACTACCATTATTGAAAGAAGCGATAATTATCAATTTGGTTTTAATCGTTTGGCGGTATTGGATACCTCGGTAAACGGGAATCAACCAAAGTGTAGTCCGTCTGGACGTTACTTATGTGTGATTAATGGTGAAATCTATAATTTTAAGGAGTTGATTGATATCCATAATATAACAGGGCTTCGGTCAACTTCAGATTCAGAGGTTTTGGTTCATATGTTAGATCAATTGGGAGTTGAACAGACAATTCTTTGTTTAAATGGGATGTTTGCTATTGCAATTCTAGATACACATACCAATATGTTGTTTTTAACACGTGATTTTGCCGGGATTAAGCCTCATTTTTATGGAGTCTCAAAACATGGGGTTGTATTTGCTTCTCAGTTTAATCAAATTTGGAAACATCCGTTTTTTAAGGATGTAAAGGTTTTACGCCAAGACATAGTGAAGGAGTATTTTGGAGTTGGTTATATGCAGGCACCAAATACCATTTATAAGGATATCTATCAAGTAAATCCAGGTGAATTGCTATTCATAAATGGTGACGGAAACATCCAGCAAAAACAATTGATCACATTTAATAAAGATTATGAGTCATATTCTAGGGAGGCGTCTGAAAGTTTTGAAACGCGTTTACATGCCAAATTAAATGAAAGTATAAAAAGCCAGATGATGAGCGATGTATCTTTGGCTACATTTTTAAGTGGAGGTATTGACAGTCCACTGATAAGTGCAATGGCAAGGGAACATGAAAAAACAATTGTTTCGTTTACATTGGGTGTCGATTCGGAAAAATATGATGAACGTGAAGCTGCGCGTGCTTACGCCAAACATATTGGTACAGAACATCAAGAGGAAGTCTTAGAAGTGCAAATGGTGTTGTCATCAATTAATACTCATTTTAAGCATTTTACCGAGCCCTTTGGTGATTATTCTAGTATTCCGACTTATTTAATTTCAGAGCAGGCGAGGAAAAGACATACAGTGATGTTATCGGGTGATGGAGGAGATGAATTGTTTTTTGGATATCCAAGAATGACCGACGTACTTCAAAGGCAATGGTGGTTTTCGATTCCTTTTTTTATTAGAAAGCCTCTGGTTCGCTTGTTGATTAAAATGAAGATTTATCATTCTTGGGCGCCCTATACAAATAAAAGTCTTCAGGCATTTATTTTATCTAAACAATTACATATCCCGTTTAAATCGCTAAACAACTTATTTCCAAACACGTCATTTTCGGAGGAATTTAAAGAGTTGTATACATTTCAGAAAGGTTCTAAAAAGCAATTATTGCATCAATTGCGTTGGAATGAATTTTATGGGCATATGCAACGTGTTTTGATTAAAGTTGATCGAATGAGTATGGCACATGGTTTAGAAGTGCGTGTGCCTTTTTTAGAATTGAAAACAATACGAACGGCATGGAAATATTTGCCTAAATTCAAAAATGGTAAGTTTAGGTTGAAAGAAGTCTTAAAAAAGATGATGAGGGTCTATTATCCAAATACTTTGATATCACAGAAAAAAAAGGGGTTTTCTGTGCCTGTTGAAGATTGGTTACGGAATGAATTACTAGAGGATGTGACTGAAGCAGTATTGAAAAAACCTATATATGGGGTTTCGGATGAAAGCATACTATTGATGCACGAATATGTACATGATTTTTTGATAGATAAACATCATCAGGCATGGGGTGTTTGGCATATCTATGCTTGGCAAAAATGGGCGATATCAGAAGAACTAATTTAAAATGGCTAAGAAGTTAAAAATAGCAATATATTCGGGGAATATCCCGAGTACCACCTTTATTGAACAATTGATTTCGAGTGTATCACAGCATCATCAGGTATTGTTATTTGGGAGAAAAACTAAAAAATATCAAGTTCCAAAAAACAAACTCCAAAAAACAAATTCCAAATCGGTATTTTCAAAAGGGAAACACTCAGGTGAGGTTAATGAGACATTAGAGAAGGAGAGAGAAAGTGTTATTCGAGAATATGCTTATGGGACATCTACTTTTCAAAATATTTTATTAACGAGTATACGAACCTTATTATTAGCTATTCGTTTCCCGAAGCGGTTGAAGACCTTATTTACTCAGATCCGAAAACAGGGATCGATTTATAAAAAGCGACAGGCTTGGTTTAAGATAACCCCCATTTTGTTATATCTACCTGATATATTTCACATACAATGGGCAAAGGAAACAGAGCAATGGTTGTTTTTACAAGCATTAGGTGTAAAAGTTGTTGTTAGTTTGCGAGGGGCGCATATCAATTATTCACCGATTGCCAATAAAACCTTAGCTAATTCATATGAACGAATTTTTCCTAAAGTTGATGCTTTTCATGCTGTATCGGAAGCTATTGCTAAAGAAGTGCAAAAATATGTTATAGGTCAAGAAAAGATACATGTAATACATTCTTTATTACCAGAAAACACATTTGATTTGTTTACATTACCTAAAGAAAAGGATTCGAAACATATTAATATACTTTCAGTGGGGAGGCACCATTGGAAAAAGGGCTTTACAACTGCATTAGATGCTTGTAAACTACTAAAGGATGAAGGGGTGTCTTTTACATATACTATTATCGCAGGTGGAATCGTGCTAGAAGAATTACTAGTTCAACGTCATGAGTTAGGGTTGTTGAAAGAAGTACAATTTAAAATCAGTTTGCCACAACAAGAAGTGTTTCAATCTATGAAAAACAGTGATGTGCTCTTATTGCCAAGTTATGAGGAAGGGATTGCTAATGTTGTTTTAGAAGCAATGGCAATGGGGCTCCCTGTTATTAGTACGGATTGTGGAGGAATGGAAGAGGTTGTAATTTCTCTCGAGACAGGGTGGATTGTACCAACACTTGATTCAGAGGAGATAGCAAAAAGTTTAAGAAGTTATTTAAATGTTTCAGATAAGATTAAACGAGTTATGATTTCTAATGCTCGTAAGTTAGTCTTAGAAAAATTTGATGCTGTTAAAAATGGTGCACTTTTTTTAGAGATGTATCATCATATAATGCAATCTAGAAAATGAAAGGAAGTACTTATATAAAGACAGGGATTATTCCTGAGAAGCAACATTATTATAAGGTCCAAACAAGTCGAGGATTGGATTTAAAGGCTATCTGTTGTTATGCTGCTACAGGTTTCTTTTTAGAAGATGACACCTTTTGGAAACATCAAAAAGTATTAAAACCTGCTACAGATTATGAGTTTGACTCGCAGGGACAAGTTAAAAATAAAACACCTTATTTTCAATGGCATTATAATCCAAGAATCATTTCTTTTGAACAGGCCTTGGATGAATTTGAACATCTTTTTGAAACTATTATTAGTGAGCAAACCAAAGGGAAAAAGGTTATATTACCTTTATCAGGAGGATTAGATAGCAGAACGCAAGCAGTGGCATTGGCAAAACATTCCCATTTACAAACCTATAGTTATTCATTTAAAAATGGGTATCCTGAGAGTCGTATTTCAAAAAGGATAGCAAATGCGTTAGGAGTTCCATTTACATCTATGGAGGTTCCTAAGGGGTATTTATGGGATGCTATTGAAGACTTGGCGGAAATCAATCAATGTTATTCTGATTTTTGTAATCCAAGGCAAATGGCCTTTGTGGATCAATATGCTGAAATTGGCGAAGTATTCTCCCTTGGACATTGGGGGGATGTATTGTTTGATGGAATGGGTGAAGATGTGCAATGGACGACTGAAGAGGAATTGAATTGGGTGTTGAAAAAGGTGGTTAAAAAAGGAGGTATGGAATTGGCAACACGTCTATGGGAATCTTGGGGGTTAGATGGTGATTTTGAATCTTATTTTATGGAGCGAATCAAAGGGTTGTTATCCAATATTGATATAGATAATACGAGTGCCAAATTACGCGCCTTTAAGTCACTCTATTGGGCACCGCGATGGACTTCTGTGAATTTAGGCGTGTTTGAAAGTGTAGCGCCAATCACATTGCCATACTATGATAATAGGATGTGTGAATTTATTTGCACTATACCAGAAGAATATCTAAAAGATCGAAAATTACAAATTGCTTATATACAGCGTAAATCAAAAAAGGTAGCTAATATTACTTGGCATCAGCAAAAGCCATTTAATTTAAATAATTATCATTGGAATAGAACGCCTTATAATTTGCCTTATCGGGTAATTAGTAAAATCGAACGAGAATTAAGAGCAGTGGTGGGAAGACCACATGTTGCTAGAAATTGGGAGTTACAGTTTTTAGGAAAGGAAAATGATCAGCAATTACAAGGTTGGTTGTTTGAATCGGGTTTTGATAAGTTAGTTTCTAAAGAGGTGATTCAAGAGTTTTATACTAATTTTAAGATGAAAGATGCTGTTTGGTATTCGCATTCAGTGAATATGTTGTTGACTTTGGCGGTTTTTAATAAGAAGTTTGGCAGTTGACGGAAGACGGGAGACGGATGGAGGAAGTACTATGTTAGAAGCGAGAAGCGAGAAGTGAGAAGTGGGTGAAGGAAGATGAGTGTTAAATATTTAGTATTGTTGTGTTGAGTTGGTTGCGTGAAGACGATAGACAGAAGTTAGATATTATAAGTATACTTTTACCTTTATACAGTCATTTCGAAAGAGACCATTATGGTCGACGAGCAACCGAAGGTTCAACAAAGTTAAATCGCTTCCATTTTAAGTCCATGTTTGTTTCATATGATGTCATTCTGAACGAAACGCAGTGGAGTGAAGAATCTATCTGAAAATAAGTGTAAATCTCAAATTACAAGTTTCAAATTCTAGATGATCAAATCGGTCATTAAGTTTCCAATAACATTGTGAATAAGTATTTATACATAGCATTGTTAAAAAGGGAATTTCAAGTATTTTTAAGTTCGATTTATGAGCAAAAAAAAGGTCAAAATATTATATACCATTCCTAACTTTGATACTGCGGGTAGTGGGAAGGTGGTGTATGATTTGGTTAGTAAATTGGATAAGAATTTATTTGAACCGCATATTGCTTGCTTTCATACTAGAGGGGCTTTTTTTAAAGAAGTTGAAAACCTACAAGTTCCCATTCATATTGTTCGGTTTACGGTTGCATATAGACCATTTTGGTCGTTTCCTTTTCGATTGTTGAAGATTGTGCGTTTTTTTAAAAAACATAACTTCGATATAGTGCATTCATGGCACTGGAGTTCGGATTTTTCGGAGCCACTAGCCGCACGATTGGCAGGTGTGTTTTATATCTATACCAAAAAGGCTATGAGTTGGGGGAATAAATTATGGAAATTACGTTCAAAATTTAGCAATGGTATCATTTATATCAATAGGGATATGGAGAGTCAGTTTTTTCTTCATATGACGGAAAAATCATTCTATATGCCTTTAGGTGTAGATACGGAATTTTATAAGCCAGAAGAAAGGTTAAAAGAAAATATTAATGCTATCCATATTGAGAAAGATGATTTTGTAGTTGTTTCAATAGCAAATTTAGTTCCAGTTAAAGGCGTAGAGATTTTGTTACAAGCCGTTAAAGAATTGGAAGATTCCAGTATAAAAGTGATAATAATAGGAGAAAATGAAAACGACTATGGTATTGAGTTGAAATCAACTTTTGAAAATGAATTTACCTATTTTGTTGGAAAACAAAACGATATTCGTCCTTACTTGACGATTGCAGATGTTTTTGTGATTCCTACAAAGAATGAAGGAAGAAAAGAGGGAATGCCAATGGCTCCATTGGAAGCGATGTCTTCAGAGCGCATAGTTATAGGGTCTGATATTTCAGGTATAAAGGATATATTAGCCTCTTTTTCTGAGCATTTATTTAAGCCATCAAATACAGTTGAGTTGAAAGAAAAGATTTTAATGATTAGGCAATTGCCAAAAAAAGAAAAGGAATTATTACAGATGAAAATGCGTGAGGTGGTTTTAGAAAACTTTACAATTGATAAGTGTGTTAAAAGACACGAAGAACTTTATATTCAATCTGTTCGATGAAAATAGGTATTGTACTTTCAAAACCACCCAGTTATTCGGAGACCTTTTTTGTTTCTAAGATCAAGGGGTTACAGCGGCATGGTCATGAAGTCATTTTATTTGTGCAATCTGGAGAAGAAGCCTTTGATTTATGTACAGTTAATACAGCATTACCAATTTATAGGCGAAACATTGTTAAGCAACTGTATTACGTTTTAAAAGTGTTTTTACTTTTTATACGCCACTTTCAAGTTTGTCTTAGGTTTATGCAAACTGAACGGGTGTATGGAACTGGTTGGATTGGAGTTATTAAAAAGGTATATGTAAACATGCATATACTCACAAAAAAATTAGATTGGTTACATTTTGGATTTGCTACCATGGCATTAGGGAAGGAACATGTTGCCAAAGCTATCAAAGCAAAAATGGCGGTGAGTTTTCGTGGGTTTGATATGGCTATATATCCTATCAAGTATCCCAATTGTTATAAGGTTTTATGGGAGCAGGTGGATAAGGTGCATACCATTTCCAATGATTTATATCAATTGGCCTTAACTAATGGGTTGAATAGTGAAATTCCATTTCAAAAAATTACACCAGCCATTGATGTCAATAATTTTAATAGAGCAGATGCAGACCATCAAAAGAGTAGTGACACGATTAAAATAATGACCGTAGCACGTTTGCATTGGAAGAAGGGCTTGACTTATACACTACAAGCCTTAAAATTACTAAAGGATAAAGGAATTGATTTTCAATATACAATTATTGGTGAAGGAACTGAATATGAAAAGTTAATGTATATCCGCTATCAATTGGGATTGGAAAAAGAAGTTCAACTTATAGGAAAAGTGCCTCATAGCACTATTAAGGAGTTATTAGTTGCTCATGATATTTATGTACAATACAGTATTTCGGAAGGATTTTGTAATGCTGTTATAGAAGCCCAAGCAATGGGCTTATTATGCGTCGTTTCGGATGCAGAGGGATTGTCAGAGAATGTGCTGCATAATAAAAGTGGTTGGGTTGTGCCAAAACGAAGCCCAGAAAAATTAGCAACTAAAATTGCAGAAATTATTGAATTGGAAAAAAACTTAAAGAAAAAGATAACTGATTTTGCCATGGATAGAGTTAAGAAAGAGTTTAATTTAAAAAAGCAGCAACAAGAGTTTGTAACATTTTATACCGAATGATTTTTCAGTTTTTAAAATACGTACAACCAACAAATTATTTTAATCTAAAGAAGTATAATGGTTGGTTTGAATACCCAAAAGTCTCAAATATTTCTAAAGATATTATAGGGGATTTAGATATGGATGAATCGTACTCTACTAGTGCAGCAAAGGAGTTAGATCTTTCTTGGCAAGTGATTAATAAAGGATATTTAGAAAACACGGAACGTTTGAATTCATTTCCAGATTTGCCTTTGGAAGATGAATATCGGTTTGTAAGAAAGTATTTTCAAAGTGTATGGGTAATATATTGTTTATTGATTAGGATTGCTACTTTTCATAATCCATTCAAAGAGTTTAGAGCATTTTCTAATTCAAAGAAGTTTGATAAGTATACTAATGAAAACCCACTGGTAAATAAGGGAGATTTGAAAGCGTATGATTCTAAGTTGATAAAATCGAGACCTTTGGTGACTGTGGTTATTCCTACTTTAAATAGATATAACCATTTGGAAAAAGTGCTAAGAGATTTTGAAAAACAAACCTATAATGAATTTGAAATAGTAGTTGTTGATCAATCTGATGATTATAATCCTGAGTTTTATAACATGTTTGATTTAAACATAAATTTAATTAGACAACAAGAAAAAGCTTTATGGTTAGCTAGAAATACGGCCATTCGAGAAGCACAGGGGAGTTTTATTGCCCTGTCTGAGGATGATGTACGAATTAATGAAAATTGGATTGAAGAGCATTTGAAGTGTATTGATGCTTTTGAAGCTGATATCTCAGCAGGAGTATTTTATCCTGAAGGTGGAAGTATTCCTAAAAATAGATCTTTTTATGCAGCAGCAAAGCAATTTGCCACTGGGAATGCGTTATTAAGTAAGAAGGTATTTGAAAAAGTAGGTTTATTTGATCGACAATTTGAAGGTCAGCGAATGGGCGATGGTGAGTTCGGTTTACGGTGCTATTTGGAAAATATGAAAAGTGTTTCTAATCCTTTTGCGTCTTGTGTTGATGTTAAAGCACCTACAGGAGGTTTGAGAGAGTTGGGTTCTTGGGATGCTTTTAGACCTTCCAAGTGGTTTGCTCCTAGGCCAGTTCCAAGTGTTCTGTATTTGTATAGGAAGTATTTTGGAGCGAAACTTTCTATTTATGCCTTGTTAAAATCAATTCCACCTTCGATTATGCCGTATCGCTTTAAGCGAAATAAAAAAATGTTGTTGGTTGGCGTTTTTATTTCCGTGTTAGTATTACCGCTGATTGGTATTCAAGTAGTTCGTTCCTGGAGTTTATCTAGTGAAAAATTAAAAGAAGGTCCTCGAATTGAAAGACTCTAAAAAAATATTGATTGTCAGTTCTGAATTCCCTCCTCAACCCGGTGGGATTGGAAATCATGCCTACAACTTGTCAAAAAAATTAACGGAACAAGGAAAAGAAGTTGTGGTTTATACAAATAATAGATCAAAAGAGAGTATTGCCGAAGAAATGTCTTTTGATACAAGGCAAATATTTAAAACCATCCGTATCAATAGATCCAAACTAGGGTTCTTAACATATTTTAAAAGAATCTTGTATTTTTTTAGAACTTTCCAGCGTGAAAAACCAGATAAAATAGTGGCATCAGGTAGATTTTCACTTTGGTTGGTGGGTCTAACTATTTTTTTTCATAAAAAAGAAATCTTAGGAATTGTTCATGGTTCAGAGGTGAATCTAAAGAATAAATTTCATCGCTCATTTACAAATAAAGCACTTAAAAAATTTGATAAAATTATAGCGGTTTCGGCTTATACAAAGAAACTGATTTCAAACATAAATAAAGAAGTTACAATAATTCCAAATGGAATTGAAATAAAGGATTTTAAGTTTACATATAAAAGAAAGAATTCAAAAGAATTACAATTGATAACAGTAGGTGCCTTAAGTCAACGAAAAGGGCAGCATAATGTAATAAATGCTTTGCCTTCTTTAAAGAAGCAATATCCAGATATTAGTTATCATATTGTCGGTATTCCATCAGATAGAGATCGATTATTGGCTCAAGCAAAAAAGTTAGGGGTTGAAAAGCAAATAGCAATCTATGGAGTGGTTTCCCAAAAGAGATTAATTCAATTATTAGAGGATAGTGATATATTTGTAATGTTAAGTGAAGAATCATCTGATGGAGAAATAGAAGGATTTGGAATTGCAATATTAGAAGCAAATGCATTGGGCATTCCTGCAATTGGTTCAATAAACAGTGGAATTGAATCGTCTATTTTAAATTATAAGTCAGGGCTATTGATAGATCCTAAAGATGCAAATCAACTATTAGAAGCAGTAAAAATGATTAAGCAAGACCATAATTTGTATGCCCAGGAAGCAAGAATTTGGGCTTTAGAACATGATTGGCATTATATAATTAACAAATATATAAAGTTGATAGAGTCTTGAAATTAGCCATAATATCACATACACAACATTATAAAAGACCTGATGGAACCATTGAAGGCTGGGGGGCTACTGTTACTGAAATTAATCACTTGACTACTATTTTTGAAGAGATTTACCATATTGCGGCTTTAGTTGAGACAGAAATACCAACTAGTTCAATTCCATATATCAATGAAAAAGTTGTATTTGTTCCCATTAATAGAGTAGGAGGTAAAAATTTAAAAGATAAATTGGATATTATTTGGCAAATACCTGAAGTAATATCAAAAGTAAATCAAGTTTTTAAAAAAGTAGATGTTTTTCAATTTAGAGCACCAACAGGAATGGGAGTATACTTAATTCCGTATCTTACTTTTTTTTGTTCAAAAAAAGGATGGTTTAAATATGCAGGGAATTGGAAGGAAATAAATCCAGCTTTTGGATTTGCTTTTCAGCGCTGGTTCTTAAAAAATCAAAGAAGAAAAGTTACCATAAATGGTGCATGGAATAATCAGCATAGACATTGTATTTCTTTTGAAAACCCTTGCTTAACTGAAGAAGATAGAGTAAAAGGAAAAAAAGTTATTGAAGAAAAAAAATGGGATTCAAAAAAGGTGAATTTTTGTTTTGTAGGGGCTTTAAACGAAAAAAAGGGTGTTGATAAAATTATTGAAGTATTGAATGGTATAGATTGCAAGTATATTGATACATTTTATTTTGTGGGTGGAGGGAATCAAATTCAAAAGTATAAATTCGGTTTAAAAGATGTAAAATGTACCATTAATTTTACGGGGTTTTTAAATAAGGATGAAATTATTGAAATTTATAAGAATTGTCAATTTATAGTGCTACCTTCAGATAATGAAGGGTTTCCTAAAGTTATTGGAGAGGCAATGAATTATGGTTGCATTCCAATAGTTTCAGATGTTTCTTGTATAAGTCAATATATTACGAATATGAAAAATGGTTTTTTGATAGCGCCAAATACTGTAGATAAATTAACTGAGTTATTGGAATATGTTATCAATTTAGATCATGCAATATGCAAAAAAATGATTTTAAGCAATTACGTACAGGTACAAAAATTTACATATCAATATTATAATGATCAATTAGTCGAAAAGGTAATTTATGACATCTAAAAAGTATCTACTTAACATAAATTTACTTTTGGTAGCCTTACATATGGCTTTGGGAATTCTATTGCTTAATAGAACAATTTCGAAGACATTGAATATTACTTTATTTGTAATAGCTTTTACGTCCATAATAATTACGAAGAATAAAAACCAAGAGGCCGTTTTATGGTCGGCATATGTTGTAGGTTCTGAAGTATTGTTTCGAATGTCTAAAGGGTTGTTGTTTTATGAATTTCCAAAATACATGGTGCTAATTTTTTTAATAACTGGTTTGATAGTTGAAAAGAAACGTCATGGAGTTTCTCCAGTTTATATTATTTATATTTTACTATTATTAATTGGCATAACTTTCTCAGATATTCCTTATCCTGAGTCTATACGAACCAATATAGTTTTTAATCTTTCTGGTCCAATTTTGTTAGGGATTTGTGGGTTGTATATGTACCATCGAAAAATTTCTAAGGCAACGATGTTAAACATTTTAAAATATATGGGTTTACCCATTATTTCTATGGTGGCTTACATTTTTTTTAAAACACCAGACTTACAAGAAATTGTTTTTGGAGGAGTCTCTAACAGAGCAGCATCGGGAGGGTATGGACCAAATCAAGTAGCTTCGATATTAGGAATTGGAGTATTCATTTTTTCAATTTATCTTTTAGTATCTAAAAAGTTTTCAGGATTTTTGATATTGGATGTTATTATTTTGATTTATATAAGTTATAGAGGGTTAGTTACCCTTTCTAGAGGTGGACTAATAACTGGAGTTTTTGCCATCACAGTTTTTGCTGTATTTTATTTATTAAGTAGAAAAAATACGATTTACCATGTTTTAAAGTATTTTATATTATTATTAGGAGCAGCTATTCCACTCTTTTTATATACCTCAAATGTGACGGGTGGAATGCTACTAAATAGATATACCAATAAGAATGCAAGAGGTGTTGCAAAAACAGATATTTCGGCAGGCAGAGTCACAATTTTTAAAAATGAATTGGAAGGTTTTTTTGAAAATCCATTTTTTGGAATGGGTGTAGGAACAGGAAAATATAAGCGAATTGATGAGCTAGGTTATCGAGTGGCTTCACATAACGAAATGAGTAGACTATTGGGCGAACATGGTTTAATAGGACTTTTCATCATTTTTCTGCTATTAGTAGTACCATTGCTTAATATGTATAAACAGCCGCTAGAAGATAGAGCCTATTTAAGTGCTTTTCTGATCTTCTGGTTTTTAACCATCAACCATTCTGCTATGAGGCTTGCTATGCCTGCGTTTTTGTATGGCCTATCATTAATGACTATTTCAAATAAGAAAACAATTATTTTAGAAAGAATTAATCCTTGAAAAAAAAAGTAATTTACATAGGTAATAATATTACGCATAAAACCAAATATACCCCTCAATTAAAAACCTTAACGGACTTATTGAAAACAGAAGGGTTTGCTATTATAATCTCTTCCAAATATTTAAATAAATTCAAAAGGGTAGTGGATATGCTGTGGACGCTCTTAAAAAATCGTAGTAGAACTTCTTTTGTAATAATTGATACATTTGGTACGTCAAATTTTTATTCAGCCGTTTTTATATCTCAATGGGCGAGACTTTTAGGTTTACCTTATGTACCTGTGTTACGTGGAGGAAATTTACCTTTAAAACTTAAGGAAAATCCATATTTTTCAAAATTATTATTTCTATACTCTTATAAGAATATAGCACCGTCAGGTTATTTAAAAGCCGCACTTAACCAATATGGGTACTCGGCAGAGGTTATTCCTAATGTAATTGATATTAGTATATATCCATTTAAAAATAGAAAGGAATTTCAACCTAAAATTTTATATGTTCGGGCATTTCATCAAATATACAATCCAACCATGGCGGTACGAGTGCTCCATAAGGTTCAAAAAAAGTTTCCGAAGGCATCACTTTGTATGATAGGCCCACCAATGGATGACTCATTTGAACAAACGAAACAATTAGCTCGTGAATTAGGTTTGGTAGACAGTATTAAATATACAGGGGTTTTATCTAAAAGTGATTGGCACAAAGTTTCTGAAGAGTATGACATATTTATCAATACCACAACAATCGATAATACCCCTGTAAGTGTAATGGAGGCCATGGCAATGGGAATTCCTGTAATTTCTACAAATGTGGGAGGTATTCCTTATTTGTTAGAGGATGGAAAAGATGCATTTTTAGTTCCAAATAATGATAGTGTGGCCATGGCTGATAAAATTGTAGAGATTGTTTCGAACCAGATTGCAATTGAGCCTGTTGTAAAAAATGCGCGTTGTAAAGTAGAACAATTTGATTGGAATGTTGTTAGACAGGCTTGGATCAAATTATTAAATGAAAAACCACAAAAAAAGGGATTGGTTGATACATTATATGACAGCAGCCCTCTATTTGTCCAAAATTTATTGGTATCTGCTTATGGAATTTATTGGAAGCGAAGAAGGCTTGGTGGAAATTTTAAAAAATATTTAAAAGAGTTCAAGTCAAGAGAACATTTTTCTAAACAGCAATGGGATGAATATCAGACGCAAGAGTTGAGAAAATTATTGATACATGCTTTTACAACTGTTCCATTTTATTATGAATTATATAAAGGACATGGATTTAGCTTAGAAGATTTTGAGCGATTTGAATTAAAAGATTTAAACAAATTGCCCTATTTAGAAAAAGAGGATCTTAGAAAATTCGGAAAATCTACTTTATTGTCTCAAAAAAAAGAGAAAGGGACCTATGTTGCAAGTAGTGGAAGTACAGGAACTCCAGTTAGTATTTATTTGTCAAAACGAATGCATCAAAAATGGAATGCGGCTTATGAATCACGATTAAGAAATTGGGCAGGTGTAAACTCATCTTTGGCTCGAGGTATGATTGGTGGAAGAAGAATATTAAATCCGAATAGACCAAAAAAACCATTTTACAGATTTAATAGAATAGAAAATCAAACCTATTTTTCAACCTATTATATCAACGAAAAGAACACACCAGATTATATCGATGGCTTGGTAAAGCATAAAGTGGAATACCTTGTAGGGTATGCCATGAGCATTTACTTTTTGGCAGAAAACATCAATAAATTAAAATTAGATGCACCAAAATTAAAGGGCGTATTAACATCGAGTGAGAAATTGACGCGTCAAATGAGGTTAGAAATTGAAAAGGCCTTTCAATGTAAGGTGTTTGATGCTTATAGTGGGGTAGAGGCCTGTGGATTGATTTCTGAAAATATGGATGGCGAATTACTATTTAGCCCTGATACGGGTATAATGGAAGTCTTAGACTCGGAGGGAAATGAAGTTAATGACGGAGAATCAGGCGAGGTAATTGCAACCGGTTTGTTAAATTTTGATCAACCATTGATAAGGTATAGAATTGGAGATAGGGTAACTAAAGCGAAGAACCAAAAAACAAAATCTGGAATTGAAATGCCAATAATTGAATCTATTGATGGTAGAATAGAAGATGTTGTACTAACTAATGATGGACGTAGAATGGTTCGTTTTCATTCGGTATTTATTGATATAAATGGTCTTGTTGCGGGACAATTGGTTCAAAAGAAAATAGATGAAATCCATTTGAATCTAATGGTGAACACCCAATTTAGTACAAATGATGAAAGCGAAATGGAAGAGCGGGTTCAAAATCAACTTGGGAAAGTAAAAGTGTACTTTAATTACGTGGAAGAAATTCCAAAAAATAAGAATGGTAAAATAAGAGCCGTTATTTCAGAATTATCGAATTAGTATGAGTAAAAAAACAATTTGGGTCTTAAATCAAACCGCCGGTAAACCAACATCAGGTTGGGGAGAACGTCATTATTATTTTGCACAAAAATGGATTGAAAAAGGATATGATGTTATGATTATATCGGGCTCCTACAACCATTTATTTCATACGCAACCTGAAATTGGTAAAAAGCCCTTCACACTTGAAAGGATTGATGAAAAACTCTCGTTTTGCTGGGTTAAAACACCTCCATATTTTGATGGCGGAGTTCGAAAATTTTGGAGTAATATGGTATTTATGTTTCGGTTATTTTTTCTTCCTTTTTCAAAATTAAGCAGACCCAATTATATTATTGTATCCTCTATGCCCATTTTCCCTATTTTAAATGGATACTTATTAAGAAGGAAATTTAAGGCAAAGAAATTAATTACTGAAATCCGTGATCTATGGCCATTAACCCCGATGTATTTGTTGGGGTATTCTAAGAATCATCCATTAATTAAAATTGTAGGTTGGTTTGAAAAGTTTGCATATAAACAATCGGATGCCATTGTTTCATTATTACCCAATGCCGCGACTTATATTAATGCAATTTCTAAAGATGCAAATAAGTTTCATTGGATTCCGAATGGAATTGATGAAGATTTGTTGGATCATGAATCTATTTCTAACGAGATGATTTCTCAATTTCCAAATAATAAATTTATCATTGGTTATGCAGGAACAATGGGAATGGCAAATGCCCTAGAATATTTTGTTGCCGCAAGTACTTTAATGCAACATGAAGAAAGAATACATTTTGTGTTGGTTGGTGACGGGTATTTAAAAGAAGGATTGCTAGTTCAAACCAATAATCAAAAGAATATAAGTTTTTTACCAAAGGTGAAGAAAAATCAAGTTCAGGCCCTATTATCTAATTTTGATGTCTGTTTTATTGGAAGAAATAATACACCGCTTTTTGATCATGGAGTATCATCAAATAAGTACTTTGACTATATGCTTGCATGTAAACCAGTTTTGGTTTCTTCTAATTTAATTAAAGATCCTGTTGAATTATCGGGTTGTGGTATAACTGTAGCACCAGAATCAGCACAGGCTATTGTAGATGGAATTCAAAGATTATCTAACTTATCAACAGAAGAATTGAATAAGTTTGGAAGGCTTGGAAAGCAATATGTTAAAAAATACCATAATTTTGAATACCTGAGTAATCAATACTTAAAGCTATTTTAGTGTCTAAAAAATCAAATTTCACCATCTCTGAAAGAAAATTTTTCTTACGAATTTTCGATATTTTGGCGGTGGTAGCGGGAATAGTTTTTGCGGCTAGTTTTGAAAATTTTTACTATTTCAATTTAGAGAGTTCACAGATTTTCACTTGGTTTTTAACATTAATAATTTACCTCAGTATTTTTTCGCAAATTTTTGAAATGTATAGTTTAAAGGTGGCAGATGATTATTTTGCTATTTTTAGAAGTATTGTAGTAACCGCATTTTTAACGACGGCGTTATACGTTTTTACTCCTTATATTTCACCAGAACTTCCGTTAAATAGATTGCAAATATTGTATTTGTTTTTGGCTATTTCCTCTCCATTATTTTTGTGGAGAATTATTTATATAATATTTGTTTTTTCTCCCAAATACTTTAAAACGATATTAATAATTGGTAATGCTTCAGAAGTAAAGCGTGTTTTGAATTTTGTGAAGTCAAAAGCAACTACCAATCAAGTTGCATGTTGTATCTCTTCGGAAGATTGCGAGGAAATGGTTATGGATTGCTATGATCTGGCGACAGCTAATATTGAAGAAATTTTAGAAGGAAAAGTGATTTCTGAGATAGTAGTAGCAGATTACGATACTAAAAAACACAAGCAGGTACACACGCAACTCATTCATTTATTTGAACAAGGAGAGGTTATAATCAGTGCTAAAAAGTTTAAGGAGCGCGAGGCGGCAATGATGCCAGAAATGAGTTTTAACGATCCGTTTTATGACGTGATGACTTTTAGTAGCAATCATCAAAATAGAATGTATTTGGTTTTCTTACGAATATTTGACATTGTAGTTTCATTGATTGGCGTTTTTTTCATGAGCCTAATGCTTCCATTTTTTATAATAGGAAATGTATTAGGAAATAGAGGACGTTTATTTTATTATCAGATAAGAGTAGGAGCAAAGGGAGAAAGATTTGAGATTATTAAATTAAGGACAATGGTTAAAAACGCAGAGAAGAATGGTGCGGAATGGGCTAAGAGAAATGATGTTAGAGTTACAAAATTTGGTAAGTTTTTGCGATTAACTCGTTTGGATGAAGTTCCTCAGTTTTTAAATATTTTAAAAGGAGAAATGTCTTTAATTGGTCCAAGACCCGAAAGACCTGAATTTGTATGGGATTTACAAAATAAATTACCTTTTTACGCCATCAGGCACGTTATTAAGCCGGGTTTAACGGGTTGGGCACAAGTTATGCACCCTTACGCGAGTTCAATAGAAGATCAAGAACTTAAACTTAGGTATGATTTGTATTACATAAAAGAACGGAACCTTTTACTTGACTTTAAGATAATTGTAAAAACGATTACGACCGTTCTGTTTTTTAGAGGACAATAATGTTTTTTGAATTACGTGTTGGTTGAGAATGTATTTAGTTTATCAACCATCACCTAACTCCTAGGCTTCAACTTCCATAAATAATAATAGCGGTACCCAAGCAGAAGTAGTATTGGAATAACGGCATTTGAAAAAATCTGTATTTGTAAAAGCCATATCAAAAGAAGTAATCCCATTAAAATTAAAAGGCCTAAACAATAAGTATGGATCCACATGGGTAACTCTTTTTTTAGTAGAACAAAACTTACCAATAAATTAGGAGCAAAAGCCCATAATAGATTAAAGTTATTCGCCGCTGATGCATGATTTGTAGCAAAACTTATTAATGAAAGCATTAAACCAAGCAAGCCAATTCCAAAGAATAGCGTAAAATCTAACCATTTAGTTCGCTGCTTTTTTCTTTTGTCTTTGCCTGTTATTAGCACTACGAAGATGGAAAAAACTGAAAATAAAATGAAAGGAGAGAAAAAGGAACTATTAGAATCCTTTTCCTGTGCCTTTAATATTGTATCTGTTCGTTTCACAATATTCTTTTCAACACCGTTTTCATTAATTTTTAGTTGATCAAAAAAAGTGAAAACATTTTCAGGTAAAAAAAGAAATTCTTCCATAGAAACCGCTCTATCTATTACAGATCCTAGGGCGATGTCTATACCGAAGTCACCCCATGGTTTATCAACTAAATAAGGTTGAATTAAACTTCGATGTGTACCCTTTGAATTTTTGAAGGTTTCCGGTATTACTAATTTTTCACCAACAACCTCATCAATTACATCATATAAACGCGTAGAGCAATTATCGAAAAAATAATCATACAAATAAGGGCTGTTCTCTGGCAATGCATTGTTTTCTAAAAACTCAAAACAGGCTTGTACTTCACTTGGTTTTAAATCTAGAACTTGGGCTTTTACCCATCTTCCTTCTTTATAATAGGAACCTACAAATCGATTAAAATCATAGGCGCTTAAAAGGTATAATAAGTTGCCTTGTGCAAATTTTCCGTAAAAGTTTGGTGTATTAAAATTAAATGTTCCGTAATTGTAAACACGGTCTATTCCATTTTTTTTATCTTCAATTCTAAATGCCGAATGGCCGAAAGCAGCATAAACTTCGTCGCCAGGACCACATGTAATTACACTTATTTCGGCTTTATTACTTAAGCTTATAAAATTGGTTGAAGTTTGTTGACTGTTCCCAGTGATTGTGAAACATAAAATAAATAGAAGAAGTAATTTTTTCAAGCCAATAATTTTGTACAATGCAAATATCTTATTTTATAACTTAATTAACCTTATTTACCTTAAGTTATTGTGTTTTTTGGATGCTTTAATAATTGATTAAGGTGATATATTATTGAGAAGTATTCTTTTTAAGAAACTGAATGATCCTTTTTTCAAGCCAATTTCCGTTTTTATTGGTCAATTTTGAATTATAGCCAACATGGCCTCCAAATTTTGTTGCTTCAAGGTTTAAAAATTCATGATTTTGCGCAATTTCTGAAGGAATACAAGCATGAGATAAAAATGTGTCGTCATAGCTGCTTATCAGCAAGGTAGGTACGCTGATATTATTTAAGAATTGTTTACTGCTTGCTTTTTGCCAATAGTCTTCAGCATTTTTAAATCCATGTGCTGGTGCCGTATAAAGGTTGTCGTAGTCGTAGAAGTTCTTAGCAGATTCAATTGTTTCTTTGGTTAGAATTGACGTTGGATAGGTTTCTAATTTAGACAATGTTTTAGATTTTAGGGTTTTCAAAAATCGTTGCATGTAAATATAGTTCGATTTTTTAGCCAACTCTGCTGAGGACGATGCTAAATCACAGGGTGGAGAGATTGCAATGGCGCATTTTATTTGAGGAGGTATATCTCTGCCTTTTTCACCGAGATATTTTAAGGTCATATTTCCTCCAAGGCTATACCCTAAAAGAAGTATGTTTTTATACTGTTGCTGTTTTTCAATATAATGAATAACCGCTTCGAGATCTTCAGATTTACCGCTATGATACGATGAGAAAAGACGATTGTCATGCCCACTACATCCTCTAAAATTTACCGCTACTACATCAATTTTTTGCTGTTTCAAATGTTCGACCATACTTAGAATGTATCTAGAACTTGAACTGCCTTCTAGTCCGTGTAAGGCAATTACTATAGTCTCTGAACCATTTTTTGAATAGTCTAAATCCATAAAATCTCCATCCGCTAATTCTAGCCGTTCCCTTTTGTAATTCACTTTTGGGTTCGTAAAAAACGTCCTGAAAATAGTGTTGAAGTGCGTGTTTGTGAAAGGGAATTTAGGATTGTAAGTAGATTTTAGTATGGGCATTTATACGAGTAAAGAGTCATTATACTTATTCAAAAATACATATATTTACTCAAACTTAGAAAATGAGAAAACATATCCCAAACCTACTTACGCTGTTAAATTTATTAGCTGGTATAATTGCTGTAATTTTTGCCGTTGAAGGATATTTAATTCCGGCTGGTATTCTAGTTCTTTTGGGTATTTTCTTTGATTTTTTTGACGGATTTGTAGCCAGATTATTGGGAGTTCAAGGAGAGTTAGGCAAGCAATTAGATTCTTTGGCTGATGTTGTTACAAGTGGGGTAGTACCAGGAATTGTAATGTTTCAATTATTAAAAACGAGTATTGGAGGTTGGGATGGTATTAGTCTAATGCCAAGTATATTTTTACAAGAAGGGTATTCTTTTTTGCCTTTTCTAGGGTTTGTTATTTCGCTAGCGTCAGCTTATAGGTTGGCAAACTTTAATATAGATACAAGACAATCGAGTTCATTTATAGGAGTTCCAACTCCTGCGAATACCATTTTTGTAATTTCATTGCCATTTATATTGTCATACGGTTCGAATGACTTTATCAATGATATTATTTTAAACAAATGGTTTTTAATTGCCGTAACACTTATAGGAAGTTATTTAATGAATGCCGACATTCCGCTATTTTCGTTAAAATTTAAAGATTATTCGTTAAAGAATAATGGAATTAAATATAGCTTTCTCGGATTGTCCGTACTTATGATAGTGCTCCTACAATTTGTTGCAGTTCCGTTAATTATAATATTGTATGTACTGCTTTCGCTTTTAGAAAATAGTAAAAAAGCAAATTCGAATTAATCGAATTTTTTTCGTTTCAATTCAAAGTCTTTCCCTAAATATACACGTCTAACGGTTTCATCCTGTGCTAATTCTTCCGGAGTTCCTTCTTTTAAAATTCCACCCTCAAACATTAAATAGGTCTTATCTGTTATAGAAAGTGTGGCTTGTACATCGTGATCCGTGATAAGAATACCAATATTTCTATTTTTTAACTGCGCTACAATTCCTTGAATATCTTCAACTGCAATAGGATCAACACCCGCAAATGGTTCGTCTAATAATATAAATTTTGGATCTGAAGCTAAGCAACGTGCAATTTCAGTTCTTCTTCGCTCACCACCTGATAACAAATCTCCTCGGTTCTTGCGAACGTGACCTAAACTAAACTCTTCAATAAGCGATTCCATTTTTTTGCGTTGCTCCATTTTCGATAATTTCGAAAACTGTAAAACAGAAAGGATATTATCTTCAACTGATAATTTTCTAAATACTGAAGCTTCTTGAGCTAAATAACCAATTCCTTTTTGAGCACGCTTGTACATGGCTGCTTTGGTAATATCTTCATCATCTAAATAGATATTTCCAGCATTGGGTTGTATCATTCCAACAATCATATAAAATGATGTTGTTTTACCTGCACCATTAGGTCCGAGCAATCCAATAATCTCACCTTGCTCTACTTGAAGGGAAATTCCTTTAACAACCGTTCGGCTACCATATTTTTTTTGAATATTATCTGCTCTTAAAATCATAGTTTATATGCTATAAACAACACTAGTTGTAATTTGTTGTACACACAACAATATTAATCATTTATTATCAGTTCGTCTAAATATTCATATGCTCTACGCAAATGTGGAATTACAATTGTCCCTCCAATTAATGTGGCTATGGATAAGGCTTCAATAATTTGATCCTTTGTCAAGCCTTCTTTATGGCATTTTTCAAGATGATATTTAACACAATCATCACAACGTAATACTGCAGAGGCTACAAGACCTAATAATTCTTTTGTTTTAACATCTAAACTTCCTTCTTTAAATGCATTGGTATCTAGGTTAAAAATCCTCTTGATTACTTTATTGTTATCCCCTAAGATTTTTTCGTTCATCTTTTGACGATAGTCATTAAATTCTTCAATGTTATTAGACATTTCTTAAAGCTTTTGATTCTTGTTTTACAACACGTTTAGATATTAAAATACTTATTTCATAAAGCACCATTATTGGAATGGTAACAATTACTTGACTCGCTATATCCGGAGGCGTAATAATTGCTGATAATGTTAAAACCAATACCAAAGCAACCTTTCTGTATTTTTTTAAAAAGTCTGGTGTTACCAATCCCATTTTTGTTAAAAAGAAAATTAGAACGGGTAATTCAAACATCAAAGAAACTCCAAGTAACGTGTTGGTGATAAGTGTTATGTGCGTTGTGAAATCAAATTTGTTTTCGATTAAATCAGAAATTTGGAAATTATAGAAAAAAGCAACCGACAATGGTGCTATTACATAATAGCTAAATAACACACCGATAAAAAACAAAACGGATGCATAGAACATAAACATTCTAGATTTCTTCTGCTCTTTTTTATGTAATCCGGGACTGATAAAACGCCACATTTCCCAAAGTACATATGGGAATGATACAATTAAACCAAGAATAAGTGAGGTCCAAATTAGATTCATTAATTGTTTGGTAGGCCCTAAACTCTGCATATTGTTGGTCAAATCCATATTGCAAAAGTCACTTTCAATTCCAATGTACTGTGCACCTTGACAAAGTAATGTATACGTTGGGAAATCGCCATCTAAATGCGCAAATAAAAATTGATCATATACTATTTCGGCAAAAGTAAAAATCACTATTGCAACTATAAATATGGCTAAAGTAGCACGGATTAAGTGCCAACGTAACTGTTCAAGATGGTCTAGAAAAGACATCTCATTAGAAGATTCACTCATGCTAAAAAATTCCTTCTTTTATTAAATCGTGTAAATGTACAACTCCAGCATATACGCCATTGTCTTTCACTAGTATTTGAGATATATTATTTGACTCCATAGTTTCTAATGTATCTACAGCCATCGAGTTGATATCAATTGTTTTAGGATTTAAACTCATAATATCATGTGCCGCTAAATTCGAAAAATCGACAGTTGTATTTAACATACGTCTTATATCTCCGTCAGTAATAATACCTACTATTTCATTATTTTCTAAAACTGCAGTTGCACCTAATCTCTTTTTAGATATTTCCATTAGAACGTCTTTTATAGGACTAGACGGACTCACTTCTGGCTTTTCATTGTTGGCAACCAAATCGCTTACTCGTAAATATAATTTTTTACCAAGTGAACCGCCTGGGTGGTATTTGGCAAAATCTTTACTTCCAAAATCGTTCAACTCCAACAAGCATACTGCCAACGCATCTCCAATAACCATCTGAGCCGTTGTACTAGATGTAGGGGCTAAATTATTTGGACAAGCCTCTTTATCAACATGGCTATTCAAAACAAAGTTTGCTTCTTGCCCTAAAAATGAATTTGGGTTCCCTGTAATAGCAACAATATTATTTCCATAATTTTTCATTAAAGGAACCAATACTTTAATTTCTGGAGTGTTTCCACTATTAGAAATACAAACTACAGTATCATCATTTTGAATATTTCCTAAATCACCATGAATGGCATCTGCGGCATGCATAAAGATTGCTGGCGTACCGGTTGAGTTCATCGTTGCAACTATTTTTTGAGCCACAATAGCGCTTTTTCCAATCCCCGTAATAATTACCCGACCGTTAGAATTGTGAATAAGTTTAACAGCATTTTCAAATGCTTCATCCACAAAATTGATTAAATTCGCAATAGCCGCACTTTCGGTAGAAATGGTTTGCTTAGCAAGTGAAATAATTGATTGATTTGTTTTCAAGACGTGTTTTTTGAATTCAAAAAAAAGTTATACCTTTAGTTGCAAATGTATTTAAAAATAGATTAATAACATATTAGTTTGTGAAGGAAAATGATTTACATGTAGCGCTGAAAAAATATTTTGGATTTTCTCAGTTTAAAGGTTTGCAAGAACAGGTTATTACTAGTTTACTAGCAGGATATAATACATTTGCGATTATGCCTACAGGTGGTGGAAAATCCATTTGTTATCAATTACCTGCATTAATGCAAGAAGGAACTGCTATAGTGGTTTCACCATTAATTGCTTTGATGAAGAATCAAGTAGATGCCATTAGAGGTATCTCTTCTAATAATGGCATTGCCCACGTTTTAAATTCATCTTTAAACAGAGGGGAAGTTGCCTCGGTAAAATCAGATATTGAAAACGGTATTACCAAGCTGTTATATGTTGCTCCGGAGTCCTTGATAAAAGAAGAATATGTAGATTTTTTGAAAGCACAAAAGATTTCATTTGTTGCGATTGATGAGGCCCACTGTATATCTGAATGGGGTCATGATTTTAGACCAGAATATAGAAACCTTAGAAATATTATTGGAAAAATTGATGACGTTCCAATTATAGGTTTAACAGCTACTGCCACGCCGAAAGTTCAAGAAGATATTTTAAAGACTTTAGGAATGAGCGATGCTAAGACATTTAAAGCATCCTTTAATAGACCTAATTTGTTTTATGAGGTAAGGCCTAAAACAAATAATGTAAATGCAGACATTATTCGCTTTGTGAAGCAACGCGAAGGAAAATCTGGGATTATTTATTGTTTGAGTCGTAAAAAAGTTGAGGAAGTAGCACAGGTTTTACAAGTAAACGGATTAAAAGCAATACCATATCATGCTGGCTTAGATGCTAAAACAAGAGCAAAGCACCAAGATATGTTTTTAATGGAAGACGCCGATGTAGTGGTTGCTACCATTGCATTTGGTATGGGTATTGACAAACCTGATGTTCGTTTTGTTATTCATCATGACATTCCTAAAAGTTTAGAAAGTTATTATCAAGAAACGGGTAGAGCTGGTAGAGATGACGGAGAAGGTTATTGCTTGGCCTTTTACTCTTATAAAGATATTGAAAAGTTAGAGAAATTTATGGCGGGTAAACCTGTGGCCGAACAAGAGGTTGGTCATGCACTGTTACAGGAGGTTGTTGGTTATGCAGAAACTTCTATGAGCCGTCGTAAATATTTATTGCATTATTTTGGTGAAGACTTTGACGAAACTACTGGTTTAGGTGGTGATATGGATGACAATGTGCGTAATCCTAAAAAGAAAATTGAAGCAAAGGAGCACGTGAAGATACTATTGGAAATAGTAGTTTCTACTAAAGAGAAATACAAACCAAAAGAAATTGTAAATACCTTAATTGGAAAAGAGAATGCAATGCTTACTTCGCATAGAACTCATTTGCAACCGTTTTTTGGTGTTGGAAAAGATAAAGAAGGACTTTATTGGATGGCTTTATTAAGACAGGTTTTAGTCGCAAATTTGATTCGTAAAGAAATTGAAGAATATGGGGTGGTGAAGATTACCGATGCAGGTAAGGAATTTATTAAAAAGCCATCTTCTTTTATGATGTCTGAAGATCATATTTATGAAGTAGATGATGATGGAAGTATAATTACCAATACAAAGAGTTCAGGTGTTTCTACTGATGAAAAATTGATGGGGATGTTAAAGGATCTGCGTAAACGTGTAGCAAAACGACAAGGTGTTCCACCATTTGCAGTTTTTCAAGACCCATCATTAGAGGATATTACACTTAAATACCCTATTAGTATTGAGGAATTATCAAATGTACATGGAGTAGGAGAAGGAAAAGCAAGAAAGTTTGGAAAGGACTTTATTGCCATGATTAAGGAGTATGTTGATGAAAATAATATTTTAAGACCAGATGATTTAGTAGTTAAAAGTACCGGGGTAAATTCTTCGTTAAAATTATCAATTATTCAGAATACAGATAAAAAGATTCCATTAGAAGATATTGCAAGATCAAAAGGATTAGAGTTTGAAGAATTAATCAAAGAAATGCAGCGTATTGTGTTTATGGGAACTAAATTAAATATTAGTTACCATATTGATGAAATATTGGATGAAGATCAGCAAGAAGAGATCTATGACTACTTTATGGAAGCAGAAACTGATGTAATTGAAGAAGCGTTAACTGAATTTGATGGTGATTACGACCAAGATGAACTTCGATTAATGCGTATTAAGTTTATTAGTGAAGTCGCTAATTAAATCAGCGCTGCAACTGCAAATCCAACTACGATAGCAATAAACTTGGCCCTATTAAATTTATGATTCTCTGAACTTTCAAAAATTATAATGGTTGAGATATGTAAAAAGATTCCAACAATTATAGCAGTGATTTGCGCCTTATAATTTATAAGTAGTGGAATATGTTCACCTGCTAAACTTCCTAAAGGGCTCATAAGAGCAAACAGAATAAGAATAGCCAAACTTTTTGCTATTGATGTCTTTGCATAAACCAAGAAACTTCCTAATACTATGGTAATTGGAATTTTATGAATTACAATAGCCCAAAGTAGTTCTTCATGGTTGTGGTCATGTACAGGAATGCCTTCAATAAAAGCATGTAAACACAAACTAACGAATAGAATAACAGGTAAGTTATTTCCATGTGCATGAATATGGCCATGTTCTGCTCCTTTAGAGAAATAATCCATAATTAATTGTACCAGAAGACCTAGAATAATAAACAAACCTATGTTGTTGATGCTGCTACTAAACACTTCAGGTAACAAGTGTGTTATGGTAATGGCGAGTAAATATGCACCACTAAATGAAAGCAGGAGTTGGGTAATCTTTTTACTCGGATTGAATGCAAAAACAATTACAATTCCGACAATAACGGAAAGAAATAGAACTAGTAAACTCATTTAGATAAAATTAGTATTAGACGGTTTGAGTTTTCCTCATCATAAGCCTGTAGGTCATAATCGCCAAAGGTATGCTTTAAATTTAAGCCCACGGTTTTCAAATATTGCTCTATTTTTTCCAGATCTAGATATTTTATTCGTTCAAAGAATTTATGCGTTTCGTTTTCTGTTGCCAATGTAATTTCTTTAACGATAAAATTATTTTCGAATTTTCTTTTTATGCCAAATTTGAGATCATTCCTTATAATTGTCTCCTTTTTAACCAATGTTTTTACCGCTTTTTTAACATTTAAAAAATCGATTACAGCAATACTTTCTTCGCTTTTTAATCCATTTTTAATATTGTTTAAAACCTTTAAGTCGTCAGCATCATTTTCGAAATACCCAAAACTTGTAAATAAATTAAAAATGGCATCATATTTTAAATTTAAAGGATCTCTCATGTCTCGTTGAACAAACCTTAAGGTTTCATTGGCAAATTCATTTGCATAATCAACACTATTCTGCGATAAATCTGCACCAATGGTATCAAATCCGAGTGAGTTTAGAAATAGTGAATGCCTTCCTTTTCCACATGCCAAATCTAACACACGATCATTTTTCTTTAATTTTAAGAAGGCTACTAGATTAGCCATAAATAGCCGTGCTTCCTTTTGGTCACGATTTTTGTATAAAATGTGATAATAAGGGGTGTCAAACCACGATGCAAACCAATCTGTTGAAGTATTCATATAAAAATAATGTGGAAGCAAAAATACACTATCTTTGCAACAAATTTTTGTAGATGAATGAAAACTTTAAAATGGTTGCAACAACCATGTTTGGCTTAGAAGAAGCCCTAGAAACTGAACTTAAAAATTTAGGAGCGCAAGAGGTTAAGCCAGGTGTTAGAAATGTGTCTTTTAGAGGTGATAAAGGGTTTATGTATAAGGCAAATATTGCGCTGAGAACAGCCATTAGAATATTAAAACCTATTAAGACATTTAAAGTTTTTGATGAAGAGGATTTGTATGAAGGTTTACAAAAAATTAATTGGGAAAAATACATGAGTGCTGATAGTACATTTGCTATTGGAGCCGTTGTAAATTCAAAATTTTTCACAACCAATTCGCATTACATAAGTTTAAAGTCTAAAGATAGTATTGCAGATTATTTCCGTCATAAATACCATAAGAGACCGAATGTAGACGTGAAACATCCAGATGTTAGAATCCATGTACATATTCAAAAGGAAACATGCACGATATCGTTAGATTCTTCAGGAGATTCGTTGCATAAGAGAGGATATAGAACTTCGACTAATATTGCCCCTATTAATGAGGTGTTAGCAGCAGGTTTGGTGTTATTATCTGGCTATGATGGGCATAGTAACTTTATAGACCCTATGTGCGGTTCTGGAACTATTTTAATAGAAGCAACCATGATTGCTTGTAATATACCTGCAAATATCAATCGCCCTGAGTTTGGGTTTGAAAAATGGGATGATTATGATGAGGATCTTTATTTTAAAATTCAAGATTCATTGTTGAAGAAAATTGTGAATCCACAATTTAAAATAATGGGATTTGATAAAGCACCATCAGCAGTAAGAAAAGCGAATGATAATATTAAGAGTGCAAATTTATCGGAGTTTGTAGCAGTTCATCATGTTAACTTTTTTAATTCTGTAAAAGAAGTATTTGGTTCAACTACGATTTTGTTCAATCCACCTTACGGAGAACGTTTGAATATTGATACTGAAGAATTTTATAAGAAAATAGGGGATACTTTAAAACATGGATATCCAGATTCTAAAGTTTGGTTTATTACCTCAGATATTCAAGCTCTAAAATATGTTGGATTGAAAACCTCGAGAAGAATTCCACTTAAAAACGGAGATTTAGACTGTAGATTTGTACGCTATGACATGTATGCAGGTAGCAGAAAGGCAAAGAAAAACCCGATAGAAGACTAACGGGTTCATACTTATTTTATTAAGAGAAAAAATTAGTTATTAGATAAAACTGATTTTTCTTTTTCTATAACACTTGCAGTTGAAGGTTTTTCAACTAGACCTTTAATTCTTACAACTTTTCTAGCTTCCGTAGCATTTGAAATGATTGTAACCGTTTTAGAGAAACCACCTGTTCTGTTGGTGTCGTATTTTACTTTTATTTCACCTTTTTCTCCTGGTAAAATTGGTTTTTCTGGTTTTGTTGGAACAGTACATCCACAACTTCCTTGAACTCTTTCTATTACAAGTGGAGCGTTACCTACGTTTGTAAAAACAAACGAGCGCTCTCCATTAGATCCTTTTACAATTTTTCCATAATCAATGGTCTCATGCTCAAATTTAAATGCGGGGCCATCTTGCTTTTCCGTTGAACTATCTTGCGCATTCAGTGAAATTGTGAATACCGATAAGAACAATACTAATGCTAATTTTTTCATAATTTAAAACTGTTTAAGAGGTAAAACTACCACTTTTTTTTTGTTTTCAAAATATTTTACAATGATTAGGCAGAATCGTACATTTGCAACTTCTAAAAAGATAAGACAATTTTATATGAATATTCCAACAAAATATAGTCCAATTGAAGTAGAGAAGAAGTGGTATGATTACTGGATGAAACACGATTATTTTCATTCAGAACCAAATGAAAAAGAGGCCTATACTATTGTTATTCCACCACCAAATGTTACGGGCGTTTTACATATGGGGCATATGCTGAATAATACAATTCAAGATGTATTAATTCGCCGAGCACGGTTAAAAGGATACAATGCTTGTTGGGTACCAGGAACAGATCATGCTTCTATTGCAACAGAAGCAAAAGTGGTTGCTAAATTAAAGGATGAAGGAATAGATAAGTCTGATTTAACACGTGATGAGTTTTTAGGACATGCTTGGGATTGGACAGAGAAACATGGTGGAATTATTCTTGAGCAATTAAAAAAGTTAGGAGCTTCTTGTGATTGGGAAAGAACATCATTTACAATGGATGAAGTGCGTTCAGAATCTGTGATTCAGGTATTTCAAGATTTATATAAAAAAGGATTGATTTATCGAGGATATCGCATGGTAAATTGGGATCCAGAAGCGCAAACAACACTTTCTGATGAAGAGGTAATTTTTGAAGAGAAACCTGGAAATCTTTATTATGTAAATTATAAAATTGAAGGGTCTGACGATGTTTTAACAATTGCAACGACACGACCAGAAACAATTTTAGGAGATACTGCAATCTGTATCAATCCAAATGACGATCGTTTCTCACATTTAAAAGGGAAAAAGGCCATAGTACCGATTGCAAATCGATCTATTCCAATTATTGAAGATGAATATGTTGATGTAGAATTTGGAACGGGATGTTTAAAAGTAACTCCTGCACATGATCAAAATGATAAAGTTTTAGGAGATAAGCATAAACTTGAAGTGATTGATATTTTTAATGATGACGCCACACTAAATACTGGTGGAATGCATTATGAAGGTAAGGATCGATTTGTTGTACGTAAAGAAATTACAAAAGAACTTGAAGAATTAGGTTGTTTGGTTAAGATAGAGCAACACATGCATAAAGTAGGAACTTCAGAAAGAACAAAGGCTGTAATTGAGCCGAAAATTTCTGCACAGTGGTTCTTAAAAATGGAAGATATTGTAAAGCCGGCTTTAAAAGCGGTTTTGGAAGATGAAGATATCAAATTCTTTCCTAAACATTATAATAATACCTACCGTCATTGGTTAGAGAATATTAGAGATTGGAATATCTCTCGTCAGTTATGGTGGGGGCACCAAATTCCAGCGTATTTCTACGGAGAAGGAGTAGAGGATTTTGTAGTTGCTACTTCAAAAGAAGAGGCATTGGAATTGGCTATAGAGAAATCTGGCAATAATTCTCTTTCGGTTTCTGACCTTAAACAGGACGATGATGTGTTAGATACATGGTTCTCTGCATGGTTATGGCCAATTTCGTTATTTGATGGAATTAAGAATCCAGGTAATGACGAAATTAACTATTATTATCCAACAAACGATTTAGTTACAGGACCAGATATTATTTTCTTTTGGGTAGCTCGGATGGTTTTTGCCGGTTACGAATTTATGGATACCAAGCCATTTAGTAATGTGTATTTTACTGGAATTGTAAGAGATAAGCAACGTAGAAAAATGTCTAAGTCTTTAGGTAATTCTCCAGATCCAATTGAATTGATGGAGAAATACGGAGCAGATGGTGTTAGAGTTGGTATGCTTTTGTGCTCTGCTGCAGGAAATGATTTATTGTTCGATGAAGAGTTATGTGCACAAGGACGTAATTTTTCCAATAAAATATGGAATTCATTCCGCCTAGTTCAAGGATGGGAAGTTTCTGATAAAATAGAGCAACCAACTTCTTCTAAAGTTGCTATTGAATGGTATCAATCTAAATTCAATCAAACATTGCAGGAGATTGAAAAATCATTTGAGCAATATAGAATTAGTGAGGCTTTAATGAGTCTTTACAAATTGGTTTGGGATGATTTTTCTTCTTGGTTCTTAGAAATGGTGAAGCCAGGATATCAGCAGCCTATAGATGCTATTACTTATAAAAGTGTAATTGAATTCTTTGAGAACAATCTTAAAGTTCTACATCCATATATGCCATTTATTACGGAAGAGATTTGGCAATATATTTCTGATAGAACTCCCGAAGAAGCATTAATTGTTTCAGAATATCCAAAAACAGACAAAGTTGATGAACAAATAATCTCAGAATTTAAAGTTGCTTCTGAAGTTATTTCTGGTATTAGAACTATTAGAAAAGATAAGAATATTGCTTTTAAGGATGCAATTGAATTTTCTGTTTTAAATAATGATAATTCTTCGAATAGATTTGATTCTGTTATTGCTAAAATGGGTAATATTTCTGAATTGAATTATGTGGAAAACAAGGTGGATGGTGCTTTGAGTTTTAGAGTGAAGTCTAATGAGTATTTTATTCCTGCAGGAGATGAAATTGATGTTGAAGCAGAAAAAGCGAAGATAGAAGAAGAGTTAAAATATACCGAAGGTTTCTTGAAATCAGTTCAAAAGAAGTTAAGTAATGAGCGTTTTGTGAACAATGCACCAGAACAAGTTATTACCAACGAGCGTAAGAAAGAAGCGGATGCACTTTCTAAAATTGAAACATTGAAATCGAGTTTAGCCTCATTAGGATAAATAGATATAAGCCTCGTTAATCGTGGCTTTTTTTATGGAAATAATTAAAGAAATAAAAGCAGAAGATACGTGGGAGTTACGCCATAAAGTGATGTGGCCAAATAAATCGATAGATTTTGTAAAAATTCTAACTGATGATAAAGGAACTCATTTTGGTTTGTTCTTAAATAAGGAATTGGTTACCATAGTCTCTTTATTTATTGATGGGAAGAAGGCGCAGTTTCGAAAATTAGCCACTTTGCCATCGGAGCAGGGGAAAGGGTATGCTTCTTTAATTTTACGACATATATTTGAGCAAGCTAAGAGTAAAGGAGTTCATAAAATTTGGTGTAACGCTAGAAAGGATAAATTGGAGTTTTATTTGAAAAAAGGGTTTACAAAAACCTCGGAGAGTTTTGAAAAATCTGGAATAGCATATAATATAATAGAAAAGGCACTCAATTGAGTGCCTTTTTTAGTTGATATTCTGATCGAATTCAAATTGCAAATTATTTTCCTCCTTCTCGATTTGGAGATCTTTGTTTTGGCCAAGTTTGTTGTTTTCCTGTTCTTTTGCTTAAAGGTAATACAATACGCTCTCTAGATGTTTTTGTTTCATCTTCACTAGCCTTATAAGCCATAATAGCGGCTAGAATAGCGTTGCTTTGTACATCATCCCAAACAATTTTGTCATAGGTATCTCTATTTGTATGCCAAGTATAATTCCAATAGTCCCAACTTAAAGCAGATAAGTTAAATGCCGGAGCACCTGCTGCAACAAATGAAGCGTTATCTGATCCACCTCCAGATGGAGAGCCAGGAAAACTAGTCTCAATATGTTTAGAGATATTTCTTGGAACTGCAGTTAACCAATCTGTAATGAAATCATAAGAATGCATAAAACCTGCACCTTGAATGTTTACAGCACGACCCGTTCCGTTATCTTGATTGAAAACAGCTTGCACACCTTCAACAATTTCCGGATGATCTTCTACAAATGCTCTAGAACCGTTTAAACCTTGTTCTTCACTTCCCCAATGTCCAACAAGAATTGTTCTTTTTGGATTTGGATACATTTTCTTTAAAATACGCATTGCTTCCATCATAACAAGTGTACCTGTTCCATTATCTGTAGCACCTGTTCCACCATCCCAAGAATCAAGATGAGCTGATAGAATTACATATTCGTTCGGCTTTTCAGTTCCTGTAATTTTACCAACGGTGTTAAATGTTGGAACTCTACCCAATTCTTTGGATTCAGCAACGATATTGATTTCAGTTTTCACTTCATGCTCAGCCATTCTGTATAGCATGGCATAATCTTCTAGTTCCATATCAACTTGTGGAATAGCCTTTGTTCGTGCACTGAATATTTTGTTTACACCAAATCCTTTTGACCAATATGATGATACAATTCCAACTGCGCCTGCTTCTTCTAATGCAGGAATTATTGTTCTACTTGTCAGTCCTGTATTTTTTAGATTAGCTCTCCATGCTTTACTAGCAGCAGAACGCTCTTCTTTCATTTTTTCGAAAGATTCTGGAGTTGCCCATTCTTCCCAATTGTAATCAGGTCTTCCAGATTCTTGTTTTTGAGAAACCAAGACAATTTTACCTTTTACACTTGGTAACCAATTGTTAAATTCAGTTTCGTTAGCAACTGTAGGTAAAATAATGATTTCTGCAGTTACACCTTCTGCCGAAGTACTCGGATTCCATGCCAATTGTGTTCCGTCTAAAGACTGTACTCTTGGAGAAATCATAGAGATATGGGAATGACCTCTTTGCCATCCACGCCATTCACCCCATTTCTGGTTTTCTGCTTCAATACCCCAATCTTGGTAAGTTTTTACAATCCAATCATGAGATGCCTTCATTTCTGGTGTTCCGGTTAATCTGGGCCCAATTACATCTAAAAGGTGGAAGCCAAGTTCTTTTAATTGTGAATTTTCTGTTGCTTCTTTAATGATTCCATCAACAACTGGGTCGGTTGATTTTTCATTTTGAGCAAACATTGTTGTTCCTGTTAGCGCTAAGGCTAACAAGAGGTTGCTAGTTGTTTTCATTATTTGAATTAAGAATGTTAGTACTTATGTCAACGTTAATTTTTTGACATTTCGATATATCGCCCTAAATTACATAAAACGATTAAAAAAAAAAGGCTTTAGACAAGAATTATGCCTTGTACGTAATTGTTGTAGGAGTAGTGTTTAAAGAACCTGTAAGTCCACAACCTTTAGAAGATTTGCAAGAAGTAATCATTGCAGCAGCAAATACGAACACTAATAAGATGGCTATTTTTTTCATGGTTAAAAGGGTTTAAAAATCAAAGATATATTTTTTTGACCAATTTGTCTATATCAATAGATGATTCAATAACGTTTAAATCGAATAATTTATTTTGTATGGATTTGATCAAAGATCTAGAAATAGGTTTTCCTTGATTCCATTCTGTAATTATTAACCAGTTTTTTACATCTTCTCGTTCTAGATTGTATTGCTGTGCGAAAAGGTCTATATAACGTTCTTTTTTAGCAAAAGTGGATAGTTTTTTTAATCCGTTATTTATAACGCGTAAAACCTTTTCTATGGCATCAGGTTCCTGTTCTAGTACTTCATTTCGCACTGCTATCACAAAACACGGCCAGGGAGAAGGACAGTTCTCAATTCTTCTAAAAGTACCATTATCTACCAATGGTTTGGTAGTAAAGTGTTCCCAAAGAAAATAATCAGCAGCACCATTGGTTAGTGCATCAATTCCACCATTCAAATTTTGTACAACTTCGAATTCCATTTTGTTCGTGTCCCATCCATTATTTTTAGCGTTGACAATAGCTAAAAGATGTGACCCTGAATCGTAGCGACTGATTGCTGCAATTTTACCGGTCAAATCACTCATGTCAAAATAATTTGATTCAGCAGCTACATGTACGCCCCACAGTAAAGGGGAATTGACATAGGTCTGTACAATTTTTGACTTATTTCCGTTGGTGATGTCTTTAATGATTCCTTCCGTAAGTAATACCGCAATATCAAGGCTTCCATCTCTCAAACCTTTACACATAGCTCCAGTTCCTCCAGGAAAATCTCTCCAATTTAAAGAGACTCCTTCTTTTGTAAATTCATTGTTGTCAATTGCCAAATGCCATGGCAAGTTAAAATGTTCTGGTACGCCTCCAATGGTAAGTTCAGTCATATTGAGCAGATTTTTAGTCTTCAATTCAAATATAACTTTATTTTTCTAATGAAATGATAAATTTTAAATTGGCATAGATTAAATATGATAAGAAAAATAATTATTCAACTAATTTATTCAGTGTATAAATAATTAGTTTTTCTACAGTATCATAAGGAGTATCACTAAAAGCCCCATTTGCTCTATTCGCAATAATGGCATTCATAGAAAGCGCATTATGCCCTAGTAGTTTTGACAGTCCATAAATGGCAGAAGTTTCCATTTCTAAATTTGTGGCTCTAATTCCATTGTAATTGAACTTGTCTATTTTAGAATTCAATTCCGGATCTTGAATTGCCAAACGCAATACTCTTCCTTGTGGCCCGTAAAAACCTGGTGCCGTAGCTGTAAAACCTTCATACACTTGTTCACCTTTTAATTTTTGTGCTAATGACTCGGAACCTTTAATTATATAGGGCCTTGCTTTATTGGGACTCCAATTGGTTTGAGAAATAAATGCATTTTCTATTTCAGTTTCAAAAATAGAATCGGAGACGTATGAGTGTAATAATCCATCTAACCCTAGACCATATCTACCCATTACAAAACTATCTACCGGAACATCTTTTTGTAAAGAACCTGATGTTCCAATACGCACAATATTTAATTGTTTTAAATTTTCTTTAATAGTTCTTTTTTCTAGATCGATATTTACCAATGCATCTAACTCATTAATTACGATATCTATATTATCTGGACCAATTCCTGTTGAAATAACTGTTAATCTTTTTCCTTTATAAGTTCCCGTTATAGTTCTAAATTCTCTTTTTTGAATGTCGAATTCTATCGTGTCAAAATGTTTCGAAACTTTTGGAACTCTATTTTGGTCTCCAACAAAAATGATATTATTAGAAATGTGCTCTGGTTTTAAATTTAAATGGTAAATACTACCATCCGGATTCAAGATTAATTCTGATGCTGCAATTTTTTTCATAGTACTATTTTTTTAGCCACCTACACGTTTAACCTTAAATCCTTTTTCCATAAGAATTTTCATAATTTGATCTCTGTAATCTCCTTGAATAATTATCTGATCATTCTTAAAACTGCCACCAACACTCAATTTTGTCTTCAATTCTTTTGCCAATTTTTTAAAATCAGAATCCGCACCGGTATATCCTTCTAGAATAGTAATTGGTTTTCCTTTACGCTTTTCGTATTTGCAAATGATTGGATCATCTTGCATCCAAATAGCATTTACATCTTCCATTTTTGTTTCCTCAGGATCTGGGGTATGATCTGGAAATAGATTTTTTAATTGATCTTGTAAATCCATTTTACCCTTTTATCAATCCCAATTCTATTAACCTTTCATTTAAATATTCACCAGCGGTAATGTCTTCAAATTGTTTAGGGTGGTTTTCATCGATACAACTTTTAAGTACATTTAGTTTCATATCACTTTTTGGATGCATGAAAAACGGAATAGAATATCGAGATGTTTTCCAAAGTTCTCTCGGTGGATTTACAACTCTATGAATGGTAGATTTTAATTTGTTGTTTGTGTGGCGTGATAACATATCGCCTACATTTATCATTAACTCATCATCTTGGGCAATGGCATCAATCCAATTACCATTATGATCTTGTACTTGCAATCCTTTTCCTTGAGCCCCCATTAATAAAGTGATGAGGTTAATATCCCCATGTGCCGCAGCACGGACTGCATCTTTAGGCTCATTCTCAATTGGAGGGTAGTGGATAGGTCTTAGAATAGAATTTCCGTTTTTAATTGGGAAATCGAAATAGGTTTCTTCTAAGCCTAAATGTAATGCCAAAGCACGCAAAACGTATTGTGCCGTTTTTTCTAACATTTTGTATGTTGTTTTACCAACCTCGTTAAATTTGGCTAATTCTTCAACAATTACGTTTGGAGGATATTCCGCCTCAAGTTGAGGATTGTCTTCCACATATTGACCAAAATGCCAAAACTCTTTTAAATCTCCTTGCTTAAAACCTTTTGCTTTTTCTTTTCCAAAAGAAGTATATCCACGTTGTCCACCGATGCCTTCAATCTCATATTTAGATTTAGTTTCGGTAGAAAGATCAAAAAAGTTTTTAACTTCTTTGTATAGGTTTTCAATTAAATCATCTCCTAAAAAATGACCTTTAAGAGCCACAAAGCCAATTTCTTCATAAGCTTTACCAATTTCATTGACGAATTTTTGCTTTCTTTCAGCGTCTCCTGATATGAAATCAGATAAATCTACACTTGGTATTTTTTCCATAATCTCTTTCTATTATTGAACTTTTAAAGTTACTTAAAATTTATGAATTTATATTTTTGAAGAAGTGTTTCTTGTTTGGTTTATAAAAATCAAACAGTTTTATTTTTTGAAAAATGGGATGGTATATGACAAAGTATAATTAAAACTAAAACCAGTATTGTTCATAAATACACGTTCGTAACCAGGTATATACATGTTACCAAAATTATCTGGCTCATCTTGACTAAAGAGTTTTTTCATAGCAATACTGCCACCCATGTAAAGGTTATTGAAGATTTCTACTTTTAACCCAATTACAAACTCTCCCCAATGCGCTGTTAACCCATCAACAGTGGTGTCAGGATTAAACGTTGGGATATCAAAATAAGTTCCGTAATAATTTGGAGTGTATTCAACTAAAGTCTGAGAATAACTACTAAAACCATATCTAATACCGATATAAATTTCATTATTCATATCTAACCAATTCTTATAGAGGTTATAATTTCCTCCAAGTTTTATGTAAGAACCTTTTGCGTTGTAAATTAAAAAATCTTCTTCTCCTGTTTTATCGGTAAACCCGAATTCTGTTGCGATGTATATATTCTTTTTTAATCTATAATCTGCAACAATTTCAAATCCTTGAATATCATCATTCACCATTGATAATATTGGTTTAAAAAGGTCAATACCAACTCTTAAACCATATTTGTCTTTTTTCTTTTGAATGGTGTCAATTGGTGTTTCAACTCCAGTCGCAATCGAGTCTGATGGTTCTTGGGCAATCGCGTTTAATGAAACAGCGATAACAAGAAAAAGACTAGTGGTAAATCTTAATATGTTCCGTTTCATCTGTAACGTTTTCTTGGGTTATTTCGGTATTATCTATCCAATTGTTGCTTACATTGCTTAAGTCTAATTCTGAATAATTGTATTTATAGCCGCATGACCTTGAAACAAACACTTCATTTCTAAGGTAATCTATAGTAATTACATCTTCGCCATTTTCTGAAGTCAAATGGTATGTGGTGAAATTTTCTGCAGGATCTAATTGAAGCGCGATAGAATCAGTAGTAACATTGTCATATGATTCAAATATACCTTTACCAGCAGCTTTCACCGTTAATCCATTAACATTTCTGAAAGTATTCGGATTATCGGTGTCATAAAACCGAATTACCAAATAAGGAGTAATTGGTTCAACACAAATATCATCTCTTTGACAACTAATAATTAAAATGAATAACGCAATTAGGGTTGCGATTGCACTTTTTCTCATATTACAATTTTTCTAATAGCACCACATTTTCTACATGGTGCGTTTGAGGAAACATATCTACTGCTTGCGTCTTTGTAATTTTATACTGTTCCTTCATTAATGCCAAATCTCGCGCTTGTGTGGCAGAATTGCAACTTACATACACTATTTTTTTAGGAGCAATCTCTAAAATTTTAGACACAACGTTTTTGTGCATGCCATCTCTAGGAGGATCGGTAATGATTACATCAGGTCTTCCGTGTGTATTTATAAACGTATCATTAAAAACGTCTTTCATATCACCTGCAAAGAATTCTGTATTTTCAATATTATTAACCGAAGCATTTAATTTGGCGTCTTTAATTGCATCTGGAACCGCTTCAACACCAATTACCTTTTTTGCTTTTTTTGCTACAAACTGCGCTATTGTTCCAGTTCCTGTATATAAGTCATACACCAATTCATTTCCGGTTAATCCGGCAAAATCTCTTGTGATTTTATATAACTCATATGCTTGTTCAGAATTTGTCTGGTAAAAAGATTTTGGGCCAATTTTAAATTTCAACCCTTCCATTTCCTCAAAAATATGATCTCGACCACTATAAAGTATGATATCCTGATCATATATAGTATCGTTTGCTTTACCATTGATGACATATTGCAAAGAGGTAATTTGAGGAAACGCTTCCATAATGGCATCCATTAGCAATGTTCGTTTTTCAACGTCTTCTTTATAGAATTGAATTACCAACATTATCTCTCCTGTAGAAGCAATTCGTAGCATTAGTGTTCTAAGCATTCCGTTTTGCTCACGCGGATTAAAAAATGGTATATCATTTTTAATTCCAAATTCCTTTATAAAATTTCTAATAGCATTGGAAGGTTCTTCTTGTAAATGACATTTATATACATCTAAAATTTTATCCCACATGCCTGAAATATGAAACCCGCATGCATTTTTGTTGTCGATTTCTTCTTCAGAGTTGATTTCTTCAAAAGTTAACCAACGGCTACTAGAGAAAGAAAACTCCATTTTATTTCTGTAGTTGTATTGCTCTTTGCAGCCTAATATTGGAGTAACTTCGGGTAAATCTAAATGTCCAATTCGAATTAAATTATTGGTAACCTCCTTTTGTTTGTAAAAGAGTTGATGTTCATAACCCATGTGTTGCCATTTACATCCACCACAATGCTCAAAATGATCGCAAACAGGATCCGTTCTTTTATCAGATTTTTTGTGAAATTTTATTGCTGTTCCTTCAAAATAGGCTTTTCTTTTCTTTCCAGTTCTAATATCTACAACATCACCAGGTACCGTATTGGTTAAGAAAATAACTCTACCATCTGGCGCCTTTGCAACAGTCTTACCTCTGGCACCAGCATCAATTACTTCTACCTCTTCAAAAATGTAATTCTTCTTTTTTTTTCTTCCCATGAGTGCAAAGGTACAGTTTTATACAAAAAAAAACATCCCTAAAAAGGGATGTTCTTTACTGTATGTTTTTTGGTGTATTTTATTTTACACTATTAATATATGCAACGATATTAGTAAGATCAGCATCTGAAATTTCTTTTACCATTGTGTCTAAATTATTTTTCATAATTGAAACTTGTGTAGGGTCTGTATCTACAATAGCTTCAGATTGTCCTTTTAAAAATTTTAAGATGTCTCCTCCTTTTTCTGCATAAACCGAAGCCAAATCTTTAACTGCAGGTCCGATTATTTTTGTTGTTTCATGATGACAAGCAGTACATCCTTTTGATCCAAATAATTCCTTTCCTTTAACCGGATCTGCTTTTGCGGTACTTTTCTTTTCAGTTTTTACTTTTTCTTTCTTTGGTGCTGCGTCTTTTTTATTATCTGCACAGCTCACTAAAAAGAAGAATGAGGCTATAAATAATGCTGCTACTTTTTTCATGATAATTGAATTAAATATTGTTTTCACAAATCTATTTAAAAAAAGTAAATAAAGAAGAAAATATTTAACGAAATCAATTTCGTATTGCAATTTGTTTAAGGATTTTAAAGGATGACTACTTTTCACATTTTAAAATTAATTAAAGCATTGTTGATGGGTGTTTTTTAGATTGAATTTGAGGAATTTATTGTAACTTGCAAGCACTTATAGCGATGATTTCTCTCCGTTCAATTCAAGAATATTTGAAAAAGCAGGAATTGTAGATTTTTAATATTTTAAATTTATAATGATGGTAGAAATAATAGCATCATCTCAAGAAGCGATCGACTTAGAAAATAAGTACGGTGCGCACAATTACCACCCACTTCCTGTTGTATTAAGTAAAGGTGAAGGCGTTTATGTTTGGGACGTAGAAGGCAAAAAGTATTATGATTTTTTATCGGCCTATTCTGCCGTAAATCAAGGGCATTGTCATCCTAAAATTGTAGGAGCAATGATGAATCAAGCAAAAACATTGACTTTAACGTCTAGGGCATTTTATAATGACGTCCTCGGGAAATACGAAAAGTACATGTCAGAGTATTTTGGCTTTGATAAGATTTTGCCGATGAACACTGGAGCAGAGGCTGTTGAAACCGCAATTAAGTTGTGTAGAAAATGGGCTTATGAAGTAAAAGGAATTCCAGAAAATGAAGCCCAGATTATTGTTTGTGAAAATAACTTCCATGGTCGTACTACAACAATCATTTCTTTTTCTAATGATGAAGTTGCGCGTAAGAATTTTGGACCCTATACAGCAGGTTTTGAGAAAATTGAATACAATAATTTAGTGGCGTTACAACATGCTCTTGAAAATACAGAGAATGTTGCAGGATTTTTAGTTGAACCAATTCAAGGAGAAGCAGGCGTTTATGTTCCGTCCGAGGGCTATTTAGCGCAAGCAAAGGAGTTGTGTGCGAAGCACAATGTACTTTTTATTGCTGATGAAGTGCAAACTGGAATTGCTAGAACGGGTCAATTGTTGGCGGTAAACCATGAAAATGTGAATCCTGATATTCTAATTTTAGGAAAGGCATTATCGGGTGGCGCATATCCAGTAAGCGCGGTTTTGGCAAATGATTCGGTAATGAATGTGATCAAACCAGGACAACATGGTTCAACTTTTGGAGGAAATCCAATAGCAGCAGCGGTTGCGATTGCTGCATTAGAAGTAGTTAATGAAGAAGCGTTAGCAGAAAATGCAGAATACTTAGGTCAATTGTTTAGAAAAGAATTATCAAGTTTTGCAGAAACAAATGATTTAGTGAAAATGGTTAGAGGTAAAGGTTTACTAAATGCCATCTTAATTAATGATACTGAAGATAGTTCTACAGCATGGGATATATGTATGAAGTTAAGAGACAATGGTTTGTTGGCAAAACCAACTCATGGTAATATCATTCGTTTTGCACCTCCGTTGGTAATGAATGAAGAGCAATTGTTAGATTGTGTCTCTATTATTAAAAAGACAATAGAAGAGTTTTAGGACTTCTTAAATATAGAAATGAGCCCATCCGAAAGGATGGGTTTTTTATTTATAGATAAACTGAAATAGTAATTGCAACCATAAATACAACTGCAAGTATTATAACCAATGGCGTTACAAATTTTAACCATTTATCAAATCCTACTTTAACAATTGCTAAGGAGGCCAATATAATTCCAGTCGGATTTATAAAAGCAAATAAGCCCATTCCGAATAAATACGCATTAATAACAATTTCACGACCAACACCAACGCCATCGGCTAACGGAGACATGATTGGCATGGTTAATACGGCCATACCAGAAGATGACGGAATGAAAAAAGATAAACCACTGTAAATAAAAAGCATTGTATTTGCAAAGAGCCCTTTATGCATGCCTTCAGTAGCATTACTTGCATAATAAAGTAAAGTATCACTAATGTTTCCATCGTCCATTAAAACAGTTACTCCACGTGCAATGCCAATAATGAAGGCAACACTTAGTAATTCTCCCGCCCCTTTCATAAAGACATCCACAAATTCTGATTCCTTGAACTTGGTTATAAACCCGATTAATAAGGCACCTACAAAAAATACGGTCGTCATTTCCATGAACCACCATTCTAGTTGCATAACACCATATACCATTATCACAAAGCAAGTTCCAAAAATTAATAAAACTAGTTTTAACCGATAAGTTAGTTTTTTATCCGAGTTTAAATTAACAGGAAACATTTTTGCAATCTGCTCATATTGATCATATATAATAGATTTGGAGGGATCCTTTTTTACTTTTTGAGCATATCTTAAAATGTAAATTAAACAGATAACCAATCCGACTAATAACATAACAATTCTTCCTGCTAAGCCAGTTGTCCAGTTTATACCCGCTGCATTAGATGCTATTATTACACTAAATGGGTTTGTAGTAGCAATCATAGTTCCTATTGTAGACCCTATGTAAATACAAGCAGTTGCAACCAAAGCGTCATATTTTGCGGCTAAAAAAATTGGTATTAAAATAGGGTAGAAGGCTATGGTTTCTTCGGCCAGTCCAAACGTTGTTCCTCCTAAAGCAATTAGAGAAGTAACTAATATTATTAATATAAATTCTCTTCCTTTTAATGCATTTGCGAGCCAAGAAATTCCTGCCTCAAAAGCCCCTGTAGCATTTACAATTCCGATAAGACCCCCAATTATTAAAACTAACAAAATGATATCAATAGTTGCCTCTATTCCTTTTAGAGGCGCCATAATTAGTGCAACAATCCCTTGTGGTTTGGCTTCGATTTGTTGGTAGGTTTTTGGAATATTTATGGGCTTGTAAATAGCGCCAGATGTAAAATTATTTAAGGGAATCTTTATGTTTAATTCCGCCAATGATTCTTGTGTTGCACCTATTGTATATGTAGAATCCAAATTAGAAATTACAAAATTGTTATCATCCGTACTGTACATTAAAGTATCATAGGTCCCAGCGGGTACAATCCAAGTTAATACGGCTACAAATGCTGCAATTAATAATAGAATTGTGTGTGCGGTTGGGAAATTTATTTTCTTCATAACATGTGGATAGCGCAATACATTGCTTAAGCAAATATAATTGAATTCCGATTAGTTCTTTAAAAAGGAATAGGATTCAGTGGATTTGAAAAATTTGTATCCTATTTTTGTTTTATAAATTTAAAATAGGAACCATTGAGTTTACCACACAGCGCATTTTATATTTCTAATTCTGTTTCAAAAAAGAATTTGATTCAAAAAATCAAAGACGGAGCTGTTTTTAAACATATAGAAGAAAAACAAATTGAAGTATTCTCAGAGGTAACTTTAAATCAATTTATTGCTGAAGAAAAAAGGCATGGCGATTTTGTTGTAAAAAAAGATGCTTTAAAACAGAGTTTACTTAAGTATTCTGAAGGGGAACGAAAAAAAACATTGTTGGAGTTTTTATTGGCCAAAGAACCAGATGTCTTAATTTTAGACAACCCTTATGATAATTTAGATGCAAGTTCTCAATTGATATTAAAAGATAGATTTGAAACTATTTCTAATCGAATTATATTGATTCAGATTGCGCATAGAAAAAATGAAATTCTAGATTTTATAGATGCTGTTTATTGTCTGAATAATGAGAATTGGGAATTGTTAGATACCATCGAATCATTGAATGTTGATGAACCGTTTGTGGAGTCAATTCCAAAGCCTTATGAAACCATGAATATTGCAAATGAAGTATTGGTGGATATGAGAAACGTGAATGTTTCTTTCAATGGCGTGGCGGTGTTGGAAAATATTTCTCTACAAATAAAAAAGCATGAGTTTTGGCAAATTACTGGCAAGAATGGAGCAGGTAAAAGTACGTTGTTATCATTAATTACAGGAGATAGCGTTAAGGGCTATGGTCAAGATATTACACTGTTTGGAATTAAAAAGGGTAGCGGTGAAAGTGTTTGGGAGCATAAACGAAAAATCGGTTATTTTTCATCAGACATGAAAATGGGGTTTGCACGGAAGACTAGTCTTGAAAATATGATTCTTTCTGGGTTTTATGATTCTATTGGATTGTATGATAAGCCTACAAAGATTCAAATTGAAATAATGGTGCAATGGTTAAAATTGCTAGGGTTTTATGAAATGAGAAAGAAAAACTTCATATTTCTAACCGCAGCAGAACAACGTTCGGTCTTAATTGCAAGAGCAATGATTAAACATCCACCGTTGCTAATTTTAGATGAGCCTACTGCAGGTCTAGATGATAAATCCGTTCATTTATTAGTCTCCTTAATTAATAAAATTCATAACGAAACCAAAACGGCCATTCTTTATGTATCCCATAAAATGGAAGTCGGATTACAACCCTTAAAGAATTTTAATTTATAGGTTCAGTTTACTGAAACGTATAACTATCTATTACTACTTCCGAACATCTAAAGTATCCAAAAGCGTAGTTGTCTGGGTTATTTGGATTGGTGCAATTTCCTCTCAGAGCAACAGGTGTAGCACCAAAAGGGCCACCACTATCAGTTTGTGCAATTAGCAATTGCATAAATCTATGATATTGCTTAGAAATTCCATAAAAATGGATATCAACAACATCTCCAGGAGCAAATTCAACTTGATTGATATCTTCATCTTCTAAGCGCTCATAAAACATGGTTATTTGATTTCCATCCGTAAATTCATCTGCCATATCGATTAAATCAGGCAGTAAGTCTCCTTCTTTTTGAAACTTGAATAGATAAAAATTTTCGATGTTGGCAACATCGGTATACTGCACATTAACCTCAAGCGCGTCTTCATCAAATCCATTTTCTGTAGATTGATAAATGTCATCAATATCTGATACAGAAGTCATTGTTTCATGAGCAATATAGGTTTCTCCATTTTGAATAACTTCCAACCGATATGTATTGTTTAATATTGGGATAAAGGTACTAGTTGTATAGGTTCCATCGTTTTGATCATCAAAAATAAAAACATCATTGGTGTTTTCATTGGTAACTCGAACATCAGCCCCAGTGACCATTGGCATATTATTTTCATCGAAATACGGAGTAGATAAACTCAATTTAACCAATTGTTCATTTCCGATTGTGTTCTTTTCCCAGTCTATAGAAGCTTCAATAACCAATCTTGGTTCTGCAATTGGAACATCAACATCAATTACATCTGTGCAAGAAATAAACGAGAGCGTTACTAATAATATATATATAATCTTTTTCATGCTTAAAATTTAAAGTTGTACGTAACTGAAGGTACTATTCCGAAAATAGCCGTTCTAGTAGCCTCATTTGCGCCTGTTTCTCTATTCTGACCGAAGGATATGGCCGCAGCATTTTTGCGGTTGTACACGTTGTAAATTCCAAATATCCATTCTCCTTTCCATTTATTTTGAGGTCTTTTATTGGGAACATAAGTAGCGGAAATATCAATACGATGATAACTTGGTAATCTGTTTGAATTACGAGGAGCGTAACTCGCTATTTGCAAATCTTCATAGGTATATTGACCGTCTGGGTAGGTAACAGGTCTTCCTGTTTGATAAATGAAATTTGCACCAAATGTCCATTTGTCATTTTGCTTATAACTTCCAGTTACCGAAAAATCGTGAGTTCGATCGTACCCAGAATAATACCAATCTCCATCATTAATTCCAGGTCCACCTGCCGATCCACCAGGAGTTCTCTGCTCAGTCTTAGAAATTGTATAAGCGAACCAGCCCGTAAATCTACCTTTTGTTTTTCTTAATAACATCTCCAATCCGTAAGCTCTAGACTCTCCATTCAATACTTCCGTTTCAATGGTATTCTGCCCAATTAGATTCGAACCATCTATATAATCTAAGCGATTATTTACAGTTTTATAATATCCTTCAACTTCTAAACTTAATTGTTTGTTGTTAAAGTTTCTGAAGTATCCTAAAGCATATTGATCTGATAATTGAGGTTGTACATATTGACCACTAGGTGTCCAAACATCTAAAGGCGTAACAGAAGTTGTATTAGATAGCAAGTGTATGTATTGTGCTACGCGAGAATAACCTGCTTTAATTGATGAAGACTCTGAAACTTGATACGAAATGCCAGCTCTCGGTTCAAAATTCCCGAAGTTTTTTATAGACTCGCTTTTTCCATATTCGGTTTCGCCAATAGGGTTTCCTGATTCATAAATGCCAAGTGCTTCATTATAAACTACAGGTTGATCATTTTCATAAAGCACCATAGATTGACCACCTAATCTGTTAAAGTAACTATATCTAAAGCCATAATTGGCTGTAATTTTGTCTGTTAGTTTATGTTCTGCATTGATATAAACGCCGCTTTCAAAAGCCCTTTTTTGATCTAATTGTAAAAAGTTAATTGCTGAATCGTCGGTTGTCGGATTGATTTGACCTGGATCAAAATCATAATAAATACCGTTAACTCCAAAATCTAATTTAAAAGAATCGCTTGCGTAATATTTTAAGTCATATTTGGCATTAAAATTTTTAATAGAGGAGACCCAATCAAATTCGAAAAGGTTTAAGGTTAGATCATAATCGTATTTGCTGTAAATTAAAGAAGCGTTAGAAAACAATTGATCATTAAAAATATGATTCCATCTTAGGTTGGCTGATGCATTACCGTAACTGTTTTCAAAGGCTCCTGAAAAATTAAAATCATCTCTTCCAAAATATCCAGAGAGGAATAATTTGTTTTTTTCGCCCAAAGCATAATTTGCTTTTAAGTTTAAATCATAAAAACTAGCGCTATTTTCTTCTCCTGCGGCTTTTAAAAATAGATGTGCATAAGAGCCTCTACCGGCGACTAAAAACGAACCTTTATCCTTGACTATAGGACCTTCAGCAGCAAGTCTACTAGAAATACTACCAATTCCACCAGTTAAATGGAAATCCTTATTGTTTCCATCTTTTTGACGTACATCTAGAACAGATGAAACACGTCCACCATATTTTGCAGGAATATTTCCTTTATATAATGTAATGTCTTTAATGGCATCGGCATTAAAGACAGAGAAAAATCCAAGTAGGTGAGAGGTATTATAAATAATGGCTTCATCTAGTAAAACTAAGTTTTGATCTACTGCACCACCACGCACATTAAAGCCGCTGGAACCTTCTCCGCTATTTGTAATTCCGGGTAAAAGTTGAATTGATTTTATAATATCAATTTCTCCTAATACAACAGGAATTTTTTTAATAGAAGCCATTTGTACTTTGGTAACTGACATCTGAGGCGTTCTTATGTTCACTGATTCAGATTCCGTAGATTCAATGACAACCTCGTCTAATTGTTCGGTTTCTTCAATTACTTCAAAATCGATCTTCTGATCTTTATCTAAAACAATCTCCTGCGACTGTTCTGAGTATCCAATAAATGAAATTGTTAAGGTGTAAGTACCTTTTGGTGCTGAGATAGAGTAAAATCCATACTCGTTACTTTGTGCACCTATGGTAGTTCCGTTTAAATAAATAGTGGCCCCATATATGGTTTCTCCATTTAGTTGATCTTTAACAATTCCACTGATGGTATAATTTTCTTGTGCGAAAATTGTAGTTGAAATAAGTAGAAATAGGAATGTTATTTTTTTCATTAGCAATGTCTAAAATATAAAAACAAAATTATGGCAATTAGAACGATTGTAAATAACGATTATTTCATTTTAACATAATCATTTGAAATAAAAAAAGGCAACTGCTTTTAACTAGTTGCCTTTTAATTTTTTAGATCAAATTTATTTTATTTCCAGTTTGGTCTTTTCGTCACCAATTTTAACAGTATAGGTGCCTTTCTTTAAATAATACTTTCCATTATCTGCTGGCTTTAAAGGCTTCTCTTTATTCTTTTTGTTATAGGCATTAACCGCTTTTTTAGAATACGTTAAATCATAATTTGCAGCATTGAAACCTTTATCTGTGTTTGATTTAAACTCGTTTATAATATTATCTTCAGTATCTAAAATTTGTATCAAAACTTCATTCGTTTTTGCGGAATAAAATTCAATTTGTTTAGATGGTTCATATGGAATTCCCCAAGACCCTCTCTTAGCCCCCCATCTTGATGATGCTCTTATCGAAGATACATCGAATAATGTTAAATCAGAAGTCAATTTCTTTTCATTCATCTGCTGAATGTTTGCAATTGAAGTTTTATAGATACTTCTACCATGGGTTCCGATTAATAAATGCTTTGCCTCTGGTTGAATAACAATATCATGAACTGCTGCAGCATTTAATCCTTTAGAAAACAATTCCCAAGATTCCCCTTGGTTAAAAGAAATATAGGTGCCATTATCTGTTCCAACATAAAGTATGTTTTCGTTTTCTGTATCTTCTCTAATTACGTTTACGGCAGCCGTTGGTATGTTGGAACTAATAGTTTTCCATGTTTTACCATAATCATCACTCTTATAAACATACACATTAAAATCATCCCATCTATAACCATTTAAGGTAAGATACACACGCTCCTTTTTATGCTTAGAGGCTATTACTCTAGATACCCATAAATCCTTTGGTAATGATGTTGAAATATGCTCCCAAGTTCCACCACCGTTTTTGGTTACATGAACAAGTCCATCATCGCTTCCAGTATATATCAGACCAAACTGAAAAGGAGACTCGTCTATTGTTGTTAGTGTTCCATAAGCAACATTTCCTTTTTTACCACCATTGGTTAAGTCATCGCTTATAGCTTCCCAATCATCTCCTTTATTCATAGATCGCATTAATTTATTTCCTCCTAAATACAAGATATCTTGATTGTGAGGAGAAAGTAGAATTGGAGTTTGCCAGTTGAAACGATATGGATTTTCTCCTAAAGTATGTTTAGGTTGTATGTAGGTGTTTTTATTTTTTGCTCTATCAATTCTAAAATAATTTCCAAATTGGAATCCGGTATATACGATATCCGAATTTCTATTATCAATTTGGATTTGCATTCCATCTCCACCCATAATTCCTTTCCATGGGTAATCCCCGCTACCGTGCCATCTTGTGCTTTCCGTTGCATTATGAGGTCCAACCCAAACACCATTGTCTTGAAGTCCTCCATATACATTGTAATTTTTCTCGTGGTCTATATTTATGGCGTAGAATTGACCAACTGAAGGAGAATTATTCTTAATCCAATTTTCACCATCGTCATAAGTAATATTAACTCCCCCGTCATTACCATTTATTAAGTGGTTTGCATTTTCTGGGTTGATCCAAAGAGCGTGATGATCAGAATGTACATTACTAGCGCTAATGGATGAATACGTTTTACCTCCATCTTTAGATTTAACAATTGGAACTCCATAAATATAAATGTGTTCAGCGTTATGAGGTGAAACATAAATATGGCCGAAATAATAACCATAACTAAAATACAAGCCTTCTAAATAGTCTTCATGTGTTTTGTTCCAAGTAGTTCCTCCGTCTGTACTTTTATAAACTTCAGCTCCTATTACTGGAGTGTCAAATAATAAGGAATTAGCATCTTCTAAATAGTTAGCAATGTCAATTGGTTGCACAGAACCACTTGAAACAAGTTGTTTTACATTCTCAGCACGATACTTTTCTTGAAATCCGTTTTGCTTTAAAAAAGCATTTAATTTAGAATTGTCCAATGCCATAAAATCGTCCTTAGACATAGTTTTAAAATCATCTTTAACTAGCATTTCTTTCGACGTATCTTTAGAAGTTTCTTCCGGTCTTCTGAATTGACTGTCATGAATAGCGTATATTGTATTGCTGTCGTAAATTGCCAATCCTATTCTACCAACGCCATCACCAGTTGGGAACCCGCTTTTTTCCGTAGAAACTTTGACCCATGATTCCCCTGCGTCAGTACTTTTGTAAATTCCCGAATTATTTCCATTCCCACTAAAATTCCAGGCTTTTCTGTCTTTAGTCCAAGATGAGGCAAACATTAAATTATAGTCATTCGGATTTACTTGAACATCAATTATTCCAGAGGCTTCATCAACAAATAAGGATTGTTTCCATGTTTTACCGCCATCTGTAGTTTTGTACATTCCACGCTCTTTATTAGTAGAATACAAATGTCCTGTAACTCCAACAACTACTTCATTTTTATCTTTTGGATTGATTAGAATTCGTGCAATGTGGTGAGAATCGTGTAAACCTACATTTGCCCATGTTTCTCCATTGTCGTCAGATTTTAATAAACCAATTCCAGCATAAGTCGAGCGAGAAGCATTGTTCTCTCCAGTACCTACCCAGATTGTTCTGCTTGCCCAATGCACATCTATATCAGCTATATTTTGAGTGTCCGCATTGTCTATAATAGGGGTAAAGGTTGTTCCATTATTTGTTGTATGCCAAACACCTCCAGAGGCATAGGCTACATAAAATTCAGTAGGTTCAACAGGATTTACGGCCAAATCTACTACACGACCGCTCATAACCGTTGGACCTATATTTGTAAACTCGATATTTTTGACCAATGAAGTATTAGCCATTTCATTCTTAAGTTTTAATGCTTCTTGAATTTTAGAAGAAGAAGTAGCCTGAGGTTGAGCATAAATAAGAGTTGCACAGCAAACGAGTGCAGCAGTTAAAAGTAATTTTATTTTCATGATTAGAATTTTAAAATGAAAGATTCAGAGCTCATGTTAAGGAATTTGGAATCTTTTATATTTTTTTTGAGAGCGTCTCAAAAGTATCAAAAAAAATGTGATTTAATCTTTTTTAGTAGTTCCTTTTTTAACAGCGCGATAATTTTCGTAGCACTCAATTACTGCTTCGATAACTTGAATGTCACTTGCATTTTTCACAAAGTATTCCGAGTAGTTGCATTCATCAAGCAATTCATTTAACTCCTGTCTGCTCATTTCTAAGTATTCGAGCATTAACTCTCTGTTAACCTTTGAATTCAACATGTCTCTTACTTCATTTTCTTCGCGCATTTGCTTCAACTTTTTTAACTGCTTTGGCTTAGAGCCAAATAGGTTATATACAAAGTCAACGGGATGGAAAATTGCATCAACTGGAGAAGAGTATGTTTTCTTTTTAGGTTTACCTACTTCGTAGGTTTGAGGTAATCCATTAATATGAATCCTCGTGTATTTGTCAGTAGGTACATTTTTAGAATCGATTTCTAAAACACCGACCAATTGAATCGTTTGTACTTGTACTTCTTCAATTAGCTCCGCTTGTTCATACAGAGATATATCTAATGGGTTTCCTTTAGTTAAATCGTTGGTAATTTTAACTTTTAATGATTGATATCCTAAATGGGATAAAAATATAGTATCATTTGCTTTTACCGGAATCGTAAAGTTTCCTTCGCTATCACTAATGGCTCCTCTAATAGTATTCATGTTAAAAACATGAGCACCTGCCAATGGTTTTTTATCATCACCACTTACTATTTTTCCAGTAAGTTCAATTATTTCATCACTAACTTCAGATACAGTGTCTTTTGCTTGTTCTTGAGCAATACCAACAAAAGAGCAAGATAAAATGGCTATGAGGAGTAATTTTTTAATCATAGTGCAAGTATACTAATAATTATGATGTTAAAAGTTAAAGAACTGTGAAACATCCTTAAAAAATTACCGACTTAAGAATTGCATAAATTATAGTGTTTTGGACGAGTTCATTTTGTACATCAAAAACTTAAAAAAAGACGTATATTTGCAATCTTAAATTTTTGATAATGAAACGAGTAATAGTTGGTCTTTCTGGAGGTGTAGATAGTAGTGTAACTGCTTATTTATTGCAGCAGCAAGGGTATGAAGTTATAGGCCTATTTATGAAGAATTGGCATGATGATTCAGTTACTATTTCTAATGAATGCCCATGGTTAGAGGATAGTAATGATGCTATGTTAGTTGCAGAAAAATTGGGAATACCGTTTCAAGTTGTTGATTTAAGTGAACAATACAAAGAAAAGATTGTTAATTATATGTTCCGTGAGTATGAAATGGGACGTACTCCGAATCCAGATGTACTTTGTAACAGAGAGATAAAATTTGATGTTTTTATGAAAATTGCGCTTGATTTAGGAGCCGATTTTGTTGCAACTGGTCATTATTGTCGAAAAGGTGAAATTGAAAAAGACGGAGAGAAGATATATCAGTTAAAAGCAGGAGTAGATGGTAATAAAGATCAATCGTATTTTTTATGTCAACTATCTCAAGAGCAATTGAAAAAATCGTTATTCCCGATAGGTGAATTAACGAAGCCAGAAGTAAGAGCCATTGCAGCGGAGCAAAACCTTGTAACTGCCGAAAAGAAAGATTCACAAGGACTTTGCTTTATTGGAAAAGTTCGTTTGCCAGAATTTTTGCAACAGCAATTACAACCTAAACAAGGTGTAATTGTTCAAGTTCCAAAAGAGTCGAATGTGTTTAATGCGGAAAAACCCGTATTTAATTCCTTTGAGGATGAATTAAAGTTTAAGGCTACAAAGTTTATCTATAACCAACAAGATGGAAAAGTTGTGGGTACGCATCAAGGAGCGCATTATTTTACCAAAGGACAACGTAAAGGGTTAAATGTTGGTGGAACCAAAGAAGGGCTTTACGTAATTGAAACGGATGTAAATGAGAATGTTATTTATGCGGGTGAAGGTAAACAGCATCCAGGATTATATCGTCATGTTTTACATGTTAATAATGAAGAGATCCATTGGGTTCGTGAAGATTTAGAACTCGCCAATGGCGAATCAATGCCTGTTCAAGCTCGAATTCGTTATAGACAACAACTAGAGAATGCAATTTTATATAAGTTTGAAGATGGTTTGTACGTCTCATTTAAAAATGCACAATCGGCTATTACAGAAGGACAGTTTGTTGCTTGGTATGTGAATGAAGAATTATTAGGTTCGGGAGTTATTTCTTAACTTCGTACTATGCAAAATAGTATCACAGAACTTTTCAAAATTAAATATCCAATTATTCAAGGTGGAATGGTATGGAACAGTGGTTGGCGCTTGGCATCTGCTGTTAGTATTGCTGGAGGTCTAGGACTAATTGGGGCCGGAAGTATGTATCCTGAGGTTTTAAGAGAGCACATTCAGAAATGCAAGAAATCTACAGGGAACCCTTTTGGAGTGAACGTTCCATTATTGTATCCAAATATTGAGGAAATAATGGATATTATTGTGAAGGAGGATATTAAAATTGTGTTTACTTCTGCCGGGAATCCTAAGTCATGGACTACTTTTTTAAAGGATAAAGGAATTACAGTAGTGCATGTGGTAAGCAGTGTAAAGTTTGCATTAAAAGCACAAGATGCCGGAGTAGATGCTGTGGTTGCTGAAGGTTTTGAGGCAGGAGGTCATAATGGAAGAGAAGAGACTACTACTTTCACCTTGATTCCGATGGTAAAAGAACAGATAAATATTCCATTACTTGCTGCAGGTGGAATTGCAACCGGAAGAGGAATGTTAGCGGCAATGGTTTTAGGAGCGGACGGAGTGCAAATTGGAAGTAGGTTCGCTGCAAGTACGGAATCATCAGCACATGATAATTTCAAACAAAGAGTTGTAGACACAAAAGAAGGAGGTACTCAGTTAACATTGAAAGAATTGGCTCCTGTTAGGCTTATAAAGAATCAATTTTTTGATGAAGTTCAGGAGTTATATAAAGAAAACCCAACCAAAGAACAATTAAAAGAGTTATTAGGAAGAGGTAGGGCTAAAAAAGGAATGTTAGAAGGTGATTTGGTAGATGGTGAATTGGAAATCGGGCAGATTGCTGGGCTTATTCATGATATAAAACCAGTGTCAGAAATTATAAAGGAATTAGTTGAAGAGTATGAAGATGTAAAAAAGAGTATATAAAAAACGGCTTCCAAATGGAAGCCGTTTTTTATATAAATTCAATTTTCTAAAATGCTATTCCAAATCCAATATTTGCAATTACATAACCAGAATCACTCATTCCTGGAAATTCAGGTCTTTCTATTAAAAAAGTGTCGCTTATGGTACTCGTTTCTCCTGTAACTTCGACTTCCGATGGAATATCTCCAAAACCATAACCAATTTCTCCTCTAAAGAATAATATTCCACCAAGTTTAATTCCTGCTTTAACATTTAAGGTTCCTGCCGTGAAATCTCCAGTTGCCTTAGCATAATTATTTCCGTCGTCACTAACATCATAATACGTTGCGTCTATATTAATGTTACCATAACCAATAGACCCATATAATCCTTTTCCTTTTGTTCCTAAATATACATTCGAACCGATTTCAAAATATGATAATGACTCATCTACGCCTTCAACTCTAACATCAGTTGCAAACCCATTATAGTTTGCGAAAAATGATAATCTATTATCGAGTGCACCTGTAACATATTCTGCATTTAAACCGATTACACCAGGTAAACCACCTCTAATGTCGAACGCAACACGCCTTACATCTTGGGCATATGAATTGGAAATTGTAGAGAATGCAATTGCAACTGCAAGAAGGAAAGTTATCTTTTTCATATTTAATTAATTTAATTACTCAAATATAATAAATATTATTTGCTAAAGAAGATCAATTTTATGGCAATAATTAACATAAAAACACCAAAGATTTTCTTAAGTAATAATTGATCTATTTTGAGCGCTAGTTTAGATCCCAAAAAACCACCTACTATAAAGACTGCGGACGCAATAAGTGCTAGTTTCCAATTAACTTCTCCTGCTTTATGGTAGTTATATACGGCTAAAAAAGTAACAGGAGGCAGCATTACGGCTAAACTCATACCTTGGGCGTTGTGCTGTGTTAATCCAAGTAATAACACGAATAATGGAACCATTATTACACCGCCACCAACGCCGACCAATCCACTTAAAATACCTGCGCACAGACCAATTATAACAAGAATTAAAATAGTTGATAACGTCATTTTCATTTGTTTATTCAGGTAGTTTGATATGGTAAAGTTTTCTTGACTTGTTGTTTAAATGATTCTCTCTTAACCAAGGATTATGAATTTTTAATTCTTTATAATTTGTTCCAAAATTCTTAGCAAACAAGGCAATATCTGTAATAGCAGTATCTACTTTTACCAATTTTGTTTTTTCTAATTTGTATAAATCTTCTTGGTCGTACTTAAATCCAAAGTTTTGAGGGTTTTTTAAAATTTCTTTAACGGCAACAATTCTAAAAACATAACGACCCGTTTCTTGACCTAATAACAAGTCGTAGTAATTATCTACACGTTGACTTTTAAGACGTCTTGCCATTCCATAGTTACCGCCATTATAGGCGGCAGCCGCCAATGTCCATGAATCAAATCGTTCGTATGCCTTTTTTAAATATTTACAAGCAACTTCGGTCGACATTTCGATATGGTAACGCTCATCTACATTACTATTTACTTCCAAACCGTTCTCTTTAGCGGTTCCTTTCATTATTTGCCAAAATCCTCTTGCTCCCGCATGGGATGTAACTTGCAGAAACCCGCTTTCAATGAGTGCTAAATATTTAAAGTCGTCCGGGATACCATTTTTTTTCAAAATCGGCTCAATTATTGGAAAATATTTATGAGCGCGTTTCATCATTAATAAACTATTAGATTGCCAATAAGTATTCACCAATAATTCGCGATCCATTCGTTCTCTAATATCAGGGATATCAATAGGAACTAGTTCACCTGCAAAGTTAACTCCATCAGGAATTTTTAGTGCTTTAATTTTGTAGGTATCATCAGATTTCTCTTCAGTTAATTTATCGGAAACTTCTTCATTTGTTGGGTTGAATTTTGCATTAATAAGCACTCCGCTTAAAAGTACAATGCAAAAAATAGTAAGGATTCGTGTTAACTTGTTCATCGATTCAAAAGTTTAAATTTTAGTAGGGTTCAGCATAAAGTTAGTTATTCCTCAATCGATTCTACCGATTGTAAAATATCGGATGTAAGATACGGAAAAATATAGGGTATAACACGTATGGTTAAGGTGTTTTTAACAAACTTTTAAACAGATTCAGAAAGGATTTTTAGCAATATTTCATTTATTTTTTTTGCCTTATTTAAAATCATGGCATGTGTACCATTTTTAATTTTTATATAATTTGAAATGTGCTTGCTTGGAAATATTTCATCATTAGTGCCGTGAATATGATACAAGTTAGAAACAGGTTCAGATTCTGTCCAATGTAGAACATTGTAAACCGCCCATCTTAAATATAAGGGGTCTCTAACGGAAAGATACATATTGAATTGTTCTACTTTTTTCTTCGCAATAGTTGGAAATGTATTTTCTATGAAATTAGCAATTGCGCTAATTGTTTTATCTGGGAATAACTTATAAGCCTTTGTTATTTTCGGAATTCGCAATCGTTTGGGTAATTCTAATGAACTCTTTATGCTTGAAATGATAATAGTCTTCTGTGGATTTACAATTCTACTCATTTCTTGTACCATTATTCCACCAAAAGAAACACCTATTAATACACAGTTTTTCTCCGAAATCGATTCGCAGAGCCTTTCAGATATTTCTTGAATAGATTCGTTTTCTGATTTTGGTATGACCCATTCTAAATAGTGCAGTACATATGTATCCGATGGAAGAGCGATATAATCGAAAATTTTTGAACTGGCACCAAGGCCTGGCATCAGGTATACATGTGTTTTCAAAAGACAATGTTATAAATTGTTTCTCAAAAATACAATAAAATACCAATTGTATTAGGCGCTCGCTTGTTTAGCTATAAAATTGAATCTAACTAAGCCGTCCTCATCAATTTCAGTTAACGTTACCTTTTGTAAAGTATTCACCAATTCAGGATTCCAAGGTGTTTTAACTTTTACATAATTTTCAGTGAATCCATGAATATAGCCTTCTTTATTTTCACTTTCAAAAAGTACAGTTAAGGTATTTCCAATCTGACTTTCATAAAAAGCACGTCGTTTTTTGACAGATAGTCCCCTCAACATTTTACTTCGTTTTGCTCTTTTATTTTTAGGAACAACTCCATCCATTTCAACCGCTTCTGTATTTGGTCTTTCAGAATAAGTGAAAACATGTAAGTATGAAATATCTAGTTCGTTTAAGTAATTATAGGTCTCTAAAAACAATTCATCGGTTTCACCCGGAAAACCAACAATAACATCTACTCCTATACAAGCATTAGGCATTGCCGCCTTAATTTGTGATACACGATCTGTGTACACTTTGCTCATATATCTACGTTTCATTAGTTTTAGTAGTACATCACTTCCAGATTGCAGTGGAATGTGAAAGTGAGGAACAAAACTATTTGAACTTGCTACAAAATCTATGGTTTCATTCTTCAGCAAGTTAGGTTCTATTGAAGAGATTCTTAGTCTATGAATTCCATCCACTTTATCCAATGCCTGCACTAACTCAAAAAAAGTATGTTCGTGTTTTTTATTTCCGAACTCACCTTTACCATAGTCGCCAATATTTACTCCTGTCAAGACAATTTCTTTAATTCCCTTATCTGAAATTTCTTTGGCGTTGTTCAAAACATTTTGAAGTGTGTCACTTCTAGAAATGCCTCGTGCGAGTGGAATGGTACAATAAGTACATTTATAATCACAACCGTCTTGCACTTTTAAGAATGCGCGGGTGCGATCTCCAATAGAGTAGGAGCCTACATAAAAATCAGCATCTTCAATCTCACAAGAATGAACCTCACCCATATCGTTTTTAGATAGGTCGTTGATGTAATCTGTTACTTTGAATTTTTCGGTAGCTCCTAAAACCAAATCAACACCGTCAACAGCCGCTAATTCTTCTGGTTTTAATTGAGCATAACATCCAATTGCAATTAAAAAAGCATTTTCATTCTTCTTTAATGCAGATTTTACAATAGATTTAAATCGCTTATCCGCATTATCAGTAACCGAACATGTATTGATTACATAGATATCTGCAATTTCTTCAAACTCAACTCTCTCAAAACCTTCGTTTTGAAAATTTCGAGCAATAGTAGAAGTTTCAGAAAAATTTAATTTACATCCTAAAGTGTAAAACGCTACTTTTTTTTGTGCACTCATTCTTGTATTTTTATGCGGTGCAAATTTACAATTTTATTATTATTTAAATGACTGAAGGAGTTCTTTTTGAAACGCAAAGATTAATTGTTAGAAAACTGATATTGACTGATTTGAAGGCGTTTCATGAATTGCAAGGGAATCCGAATGTAATGCGATTTGTGAATTCGAAGGTTGGAGATTTCAATGAGAATAAATTAGAGTTAGATAGATTGATTCAGTTTTACGATAAACCTGGAAATGAGTTTCAGATTTATGCTGTCATACTAAAGAATACTCAAAATCTTATAGGTACAGTTGCGTTGGTAAAAATGGATGGAGAAGAAGAAATAGGATATCGTTTTATTGAGAGATTATGGGGAAATGGGTTTGGAAAAGAAATAGTCCCAGCGCTAATTGAGCATTGTCGAAAATTGGGAATATCTGAAATAGTGGCTTATGCAGCTTATGAGAATAAAGCATCGTTAAAAATTATAGAACAGAATGATTTTGTATATGAAAAAGATTCTTTCGCAGAAGATATAGATCAATTAGAACGGAAGTATAAATTAAAATTATGATAGCAAAAACTCCGGAAACACCTTATTATGCGGTGATTTTTACAACATTACGTACCGATGTTGATAAGGGTTATTTAGAAATGGCTGAAAAAATGGAAACTTTAGCCAAAGAGCAGCCTGGTTATTTAGGAATTGAATCTGCGAGAAATGATGTTGGAATAACTGTTTCTTATTGGAGAGATTTAGAATCAATAAAAACATGGAAACATCAAATCGATCATGCCAAAGCAAGAGATTTAGGAAGGGAGTTGTGGTATGCTCAATACCAACTTAGAATTTGCAAAGTTGAAAGAGATTACGGCTTTAATAAATAGTTATTCTTAAGAATAGGGCGTTATGCATACTTCAAATTTTTCTTGACCATTTGCTGCATTGAACATTTCTACTGTTAGGCAATCTGAAGAGGCATTTGGATAATAGGTTATTGGTTCCATACAAAGCATATTATCAACTTCGGTCCAAAGCATAAAGTTTTCGAAACCTTTTAAATCAATTTTGACGTTTAAATTAGAGTCCTTTATGAGATGAATCATTTGCGTGTTTAAAACAGGGAAGGCAGATGCTCCAATATTTAATATATCATCTATTGATATTTCGAAACTCTCTGTTATTACAATTTCTTTTTTACCTCCATTTAATTTAAATGCCGGATGATATCCCAACATATAAGGCATTCCTTTTTCTGCGTTAACAATAAAGGATACTTTTAAGGTCTCGTTTGTTAACTCAAAATTTTTAATAAATTCGAAGTTATAGGGCCATGAAACGATTTTTTCGGTGGATTTGTCTGGAAATTTAGAATTTTTAACGGCTGTATTTTTTAGATATGTTTTTCTAAAAGTTAAACTATTTTTTGTTTGGTCTATCAAGTCGTATTTCAATTCTCGTAACAAGCCATGCTGATCTTGAATACAAGTACCTCTAGGTGTTGAAACTTTGAAGTTGTTAGGAGATGTTGCTCCAATTATTGGAAACATTTCAGTATCTACATTGCGCCAACCTGGATTTCCTTTTTGATGCATAATTTCTTCCGAATTGCATATAAAACTGACTAACTCACCCGCATCAATGGTCGCGTTTAATTTTTTATTTGGACTTTCTACAACTACTTTACTCATAAGTGCAAATATAACACTTGAGTATTTTGGTAGAATCTATAAAACAAAAAAACACCTAGATTATATCTAAGTGCTTTAAAATATATTTTAACGAACTTATTTCACAGCATCAGCGAATTGCTTTGTATCCGTGTACTGCTGAAAGCTAATTATTTTACCATCTTTTAAGGACCATAAATGCGCTACTTGAGCATTTACTTTCTTACCTGTAGTTTTATGAGTGGCTTTGTAACGACCAGTGACTAAAACTTTATTATTATGCATACCGTAGGTTGTTCTTCCATCTACAATAAAGTCATTCCAATCAGCACCTATGCGCTCCATAACTCCTTCTAAAACGGCATCTGCTCCAATATATGGGTTGCCATCATCGTATAAAAAGTTTTCTGCTTCATTCCATTCTACTTCTGGAACTAATTGTGCTTTGAAAGCATCAATATCTCCCGCATCTAGCGACTCATATATTCCGTTTACGACTTTAACATTATCGCTGTCTTCAGAATTGGAACAACTTAAAAATAAACATGCGCTTATTCCTAGTAAAAGTATTTTTTTCATAATATGTTTTGGTCAGAATTTTAAAGTTCTAATGTACAAATAATTATGATTATTTGTTTCTAAACACAAATTTACCATCGAAAGCATCTAATAAAATAGAGCTTTCAGCATTAATTTTTCCCGCCAAAATTTCTTTTGACAATTGATTTAATATCTCGCGCTGAATGACTCTTTTAACAGGCCTTGCTCCAAATTGAGGGTCGTACCCCTTTTCACTTAAAGCTTCTATTGCTTCGTCAGTTGCGTCAAAAGCGATTCCTTTTTCATCGAGCATCTTTTTTAAGTGGTTCAATTGTAATTTAACAATTTGACCAATTTCCTTTTTATTTAAAGGTGTAAACATGATTATTTCGTCTATTCTGTTTAAGAATTCCGGACGAACCGTTTGTTTTAATAACTCTACAACTTCATCCTTTGTTCTATTTGTGATGTCGTCGCGATTAGACATGTCTATATCTTCAAAGCGCTCTTGAATAATATGCGCACCCATATTAGAAGTCATAATTATTATGGCGTTTTTGAAATCCGCAACACGACCTTTATTATCTGTTAATCTTCCTTCATCTAACACTTGCAATAAGATATTAAATGTATCAGGATGCGCCTTTTCGATTTCATCTAATAAAACAATAGAATAGGGCTTTCTTCTAACGGCTTCTGTCAACTGCCCACCTTCGTCATAACCAACGTAGCCCGGAGGTGCTCCAACTAGTCTACTCACTGCATGCCTTTCCTGGTATTCACTCATGTCTATTCTAGTAAGTGCATTTTCGTCATCAAACAAGTAAGTAGCCAATGCTTTTGCTAACTCAGTTTTACCTACACCAGTTGTTCCTAAAAACAGAAATGTCCCAATTGGCTTTTTGTCATCTTGCAAACCTGCTCTAGATCTTCGTACGGCATCCGCAACAGCTTCAATCCCTTCTTCTTGACCGATTACCTTTTTATGCAATTCCTCCTCAAGTTTTAGTAGTTTTTCGCGCTCACCTCGCAGCATTTTTTGAACCGGAATACCTGTCCATTTTGCAATAACTTCCGCAATGTCTTCACTGGTCACTTCTTCTTTGATAAGCGCTGTATCTTGAATTTTAGCCATTTCTTGTTGGAATTTCACCAAGTTCTCTTCTTCAGATTTAATCTTACCATATCTTATTTCTGCAACCAAGCCATAGTTACCTTCTCTTTCTGCCTTATCTGCTTCAAGTTTAAATTGTTCTATCGCTTCCTTCGCAGATTGAATCTTATCAACTATTTCTTTTTCACTTACCCATTTTGCATTGATAGCATTTCGATCCTCTTTAAAGTTTGCTAAATTCTCTTTAAGAGATTTTAATTTAACAGCATCTTTTTCTCTTTTAATGGCTTCAATTTCAATTTCTAGTTGCATTATTTTTCGATCTAGCACATCTAGTTCCTCCGGTTTTGAATTGATTTCCATACGTAATTTTGAGGCAGCTTCATCCATCAAATCAATGGCTTTATCTGGTAAAAATCGATTCGTTATATAACGCTGTGATAATTCTACAGCGGCAATAATTGCATCATCTTTAATTCGAACCTTATGATGCGTTTCATATTTATCTTTAATACCTCTTAAAATTGAAATTGCACTTTCGGTATCTGGTTCATCAACCAAAACTTTTTGGAATCTTCTTTCGAGTGCTTTATCGTTTTCAAAGAATTTTTGATACTCATCTAACGTAGTAGCACCGATTGCTCTCAATTCTCCACGTGCCAATGCAGGTTTTAAAATATTGGCTGCATCCATGGCTCCTTGTCCACCTCCGGCACCAACAAGCGTATGGATTTCGTCAATAAACAATACGATATCTCCACCGGCAGAAATAACTTCTTTTACAACGGACTTTAAGCGTTCTTCAAATTCTCCTTTAAATTTAGCCCCTGCAATTAAGGCACCCATATCCAAAGAGTAAACAACTTTACTTTTTAAGTTTTCAGGTACATCACCTCTTATTATTCTATGTGCAAGACCTTCAGCAATGGCGGTTTTACCAGTACCTGGCTCCCCAACTAAAATAGGGTTGTTCTTAGTTCTTCGCGATAGTATTTGTAGAATGCGTCGAATTTCTTCATCACGACCAATTACCGGATCTAGTTTACCGTCTTTTGCTAGCTGATTTAAATTTTTAGCATACTTATTAAGACTATTATAAGTCTCTTCTGCACTTTGAGAAGTTACATTACTACCTTTCCTTAATTCAGTGATGGCTCTTTTTAAATCTTTCTCATTGATGCCGTTGTCTTTCATTAATTGAGAGACCACATCTTTAGATTTTAAGAGTGCTATTAAAATATGTTCAATGGATACAAATTCATCACCCATCCTTTTGGCAATATTCTCCGTGTCAATTAACATGGAGTTTGCCGTTCTAGAAAGCATGAGTTGAGCGTTGTTTACTTTTGAGAAACTACTTAAAATGCTATTAAGCGCTTTTTCAAAGGTATCTAAATTAACGCCGAATTTGTTTAAAATAAAAGGAACAACGTTTTCATCAACATCGAAAACACCTTTTAATATATGTGCATTTTCAATTTGAGGATGCTCGCTACCTTGAGCAATTTGTTGTGCCTTTTGAATGGCCTCCTGCGATTTTATTGTGAAATTATTAAAATTCATTTTATTTCTTTTTAAATGTTCGAATTCTTTATTTCAAATTGTATTCCAATTAAATTTCTGGCAGAACAGGTGTCAATTTGTCTATATTTTACGAGGGTTTCAAGCCATTTTGTCTGTTTTGAAAGATTCGCGTACTTTTGCCGACAGATTCTGAATTATGAGCATATTAAAAAAGATTTTTGGAGAACCAGAGCAGAAAAGTGAAAATAGGTTGAATTGGATTCCTTTAACTTCAATTGAACAACTAGATGAATTAACTTCTTCAAATAGTGCAATCGCCATTTTTAAACATTCTACACGTTGTATTGTAAGTAGTATGGCTAAAAAGCAACTTGAAAGTAGTTTCGATTTAGATGATACTATTGAAATGTATTATCTAGATTTAATTACATATAGAAATATCTCTAACGAGATAACCGATAGGTTTAACATAAGGCATGAATCTCCTCAATTAATTGTATTGAAAGCTAATAAGGTACAAACCTATGCGTCGCATAGTGCTATTTCAGAAATTGAATTAGAAAAATATATTTAAGCTGGAAGAATTTTCCCTTTACATTCGCCAAATCCGATTCTTACTGAACCGTTGTCGCAATGACCACGTAATATTACAGTATCATTGTCGTTGATAAATTTACGTTCAGAACCATCATTCATTTGAATTGGTTTGGTTCCTTTCCATGCCAATTCTAACATAGACCCGTATGAGTCAGAAGTTGGTCCAGAAATTGTTCCACTACCAAGCATATCACCAGCACGGACATTGCAACCGTTAACCGTATGATGTGTTAATTGTTGAATCATGGTCCAATACATATGCTTAAAATTACTATTTGTAACAACTGTTTCCTCAGTATTTTCAGGCTGAATCGCAACTTGTAATTTTATATCAAAATTATTGTTTTCTTCTTGTTGTAAATAGGGTAGAGGTTCAGGGCTTTGTTCTGTGTTTGTAGTTCTATAAGGCTCTAATGCATCCATAGTAACTATCCATGGTGATATTGTAGAAGCAAAGTTCTTAGCAAGGAAAGGTCCTAAAGGAACGTACTCCCATTTCTGAATATCACGTGCACTCCAGTCATTGAATAACACCATTCCAAAAATATGCTCTTCTGCATTTTCTATAGTTACTGGTTCTCCTAAATCATTGGCATCTGTAGTAATAAATGCCATTTCTAATTCAAAATCGACCAATCTTGATGGTCCAAAAACGGGACTTTTAGCGTCAGCTGGCAACGTTTGACCTTGAGGTCTTTTTATTTCTGTTCCAGAAACAATAATAGATGAAGAACGCCCATGATAGCCAACTGGTATGTGTAACCAATTTGGTAATAATGCGTTTTCAGGATCTCTAAACATGGTTCCAACATTAGTTGCATGTTCTTTACTAGAATAAAAATCGGTATAGTCTCCAATAGCAACAGGCAATTGCATTTCTACATCATCAATATTAAAAATAACAGTCTCTTTTTGCGAAACATTATTTTGCAAAGTAGTATTCTGAATATCAAAAATCTCTCCAATTCTGTTTCTTACCTGTCTTGTGACATTTCTTCCCAAAGAGATAAAGTCATTCAAAGTGTCTTGCATAAATAAATCCTCTGATAAATGCAAGTCATCGAAGTAACCTAACTGTTGCAAAGCACATAAATCTATTGCGTAATTTCCAATTCTTGTTCCAATTGTAATGATGTCATCTTTCGTAATGAAAACGCCAAAAGGAATATTTTGAATTGGAAAATCAGAATTTGAATCGACTTTCAGCCATGATTTCATTTGAGGATTATTAGCGGTAATTTCCATTTTGGGCAATATTTAAGATAATATAATTAGTGAGCAATTTTTGATGCTAAAATAGGAATTTAATCAATATTTACCTGTTTTTTTTTATTTATCATAAACGGGTTCGATTCTTGTTTTTTGATTAATGAATTGATTACTTTAGCTACGAATTTTTTAATCACTTTAATAGCAAAACAACATGGAAAGAGATCAATTGATTTTTGACTTGATTCAAGATGAAAAAAGCAGACAATTAAACGGAATAGAACTAATCGCTTCAGAAAACTTCGTGAGCGAACAAGTAATGGAGGCTATGGGCTCTGTTTTAACAAATAAATATGCAGAAGGATATCCGGGTAAAAGATATTATGGAGGATGTGAAGTAGTAGATGTTGTAGAGCAAATTGCTATTGACAGAGCAAAGGAATTGTTTGGAGCAGAATATGTTAATGTACAGCCACATTCTGGAAGTCAGGCGAATGCAGCGGTATATCATGCAATTTTAAAGCCAGGAGATAAAATTTTAGGATTTGATTTGTCTCATGGTGGTCATTTAACACATGGTTCTCCGGTAAATTTTTCTGGTAAGTTATACAAAACTTCTTTTTATGGAGTAGAGAAGGAAACAGGAGTTTTGAATTATGATAAAATTCAAGAAACTGCTTCTGCTGAGAAGCCTCAATTGATTATTGCTGGGGCCTCGTCATATTCTAGAGATATAGATTTCGCAAAGTTTAGAGAAATTGCAGATAGTGTAGGTGCACTTTTAATGGCAGATATTTCACATCCAGCAGGGTTAATTGCAAAAGGTATTTTAAATGACCCGATGCCGCATTGCCATATTGTTACGACAACTACTCATAAAACTTTAAGAGGACCAAGAGGAGGTATGATTATGCTAGGAAAAGATTTTCCAAATCCTTGGGGGCTGACCTTAAAGAGTGGAAAACCAAAAATGATGTCCACAATTATGAATTCTGCAGTATTCCCAGGAATGCAAGGAGGACCGCTAGAACACGTTATTGCTGCGAAAGCGATTGCTTTTGGAGAGGCTTTAACCGATGAGTTTCTACACTATCAAGTACAATTAAAGAAGAACGCAGCAGCACTAGCAAAAGCGTTGGTTGATAGAGGGTATCACTTAATTTCTGGTGGAACTGATAACCATATGATGTTGATCGATTTGCGCAATAAAGGTATTTCTGGAAAAGATGCAGAACAAGCATTGGTGAAAGCAGATATTACCGTAAATAAGAATATGGTTCCTTTTGATGATAAATCACCATTTGTAACAAGCGGAATTAGAATTGGATCTGCGGCGATTACTTCAAGAGGAATGGTAGAGGATGAAATGGAAGCAGTGGTTGCCTTGGTAGATGAAGTAATTATGAATCACGACAATGAAGAGGTTCTAGAACAAGTTGCTCAAAAAGTAGAAGAGTTAATGGGGCATAGACCATTATTTAAAATGTAATTAATTTAAAAATTGAATAAAATGAAAAAAGGAATCCTAACCGTATTTTTAAGTGTAAGTTTATTATATACTGGATTTGCACAAGATGATGCGTTTACTGCTGATACTAAGGAATTAATGAAGATTACAAGTGTGTCTGCATTTGCTGATGTAATCAATCAAATGGGTGCAATGGTAAGTTCGGATAAAAAAGAGGCATTTACCGAAGAAGCGAACTTAACTTTAGGCGGTGTGATTGACAAATTAGCCGTAGTTTATATGGAAGAGTTTACACATGAAGAAGTGAAAGATTTATTGGCTTTTTATGCGACTCCGACAGGAAAGAAAATGGCTAATAAAACAATGGTTTTATCTCAAAAAGGAATGTCTATTGGGCAGGCTTGGGGGATTGAACTACAAGGTGTTGCTAGCAAATATGTAGAGTAATTTTAGTAATCTATTATCATAAAAAAACCGCCAAATAGGCGGTTTTTTTATGAATCTATTAAAAAATACATCTGTAATATTCCTTTATTTTTTACACTCATTTCCCCTCTTCTTTCAAACTTAAAATGATCTTTCACAAGATTATATGTTGAGTTGCTAATGTTGATTCTACCTGGTTCAGAACTAGATTCCATTCGTGATGCGGTATTAACAGTATCTCCCCATATGTCGTATGCAAACTTTTTTGATCCAACAACTCCCGCTACAACAGGACCAGAATTTATGCCGACTCGAATCTCGTAATGTGTAAATATTTTTGAACGATTATTTTTCGAATCTTCAACAAATTCAATAATCTCTTTTGCGGCATTAATTACTTTAACAGCATGGTTTTCATCTGGAAACGGTAATCCTGCAGCGCACATATAGGAGTCTCCAATTGTTTTTATTTTCTCCACTCCGTGTCGTTCAATAATTTTATCAAAATTGGAAAAGTAATAATCCACACTCTCGACTAATTGTTCAGGAGAAAGTTCCTCAGAATGACTTGTAAAACCTTTAAAATCTGTAAACATAACAGTTGTAGATTCATAACGTTTTGCTCTAACTTTCCCGGTATTTTTTAATTCGTTTGCTGTCTCTCCGGGTAAGATATTGTTTAGAAGGTTGTCTGATTTCTTTTTTTCATCAGCAATAATTTGACTTGTTTTTTTGATATATTTATTTCTATTAAATAATCCAATGGCCAATAACAGAACAAGAAATAAAACGATTGAAACCGTAATTGCAATATTTTTTTGATTTCGTTTTTGCTCATTTAGTAAATCAACTTGAACCTGTTTTTTAGACACCTCGTAATCTGTAGTGATATTTGCTATTTCTTGAACTTTGGATATGTTATTTAAACTGTCTTTATAAACAATATGTTGTTTGTAGTATTTAATATACGATTCAGTATTACCCATTTTTTCATGGGTTTCTGAAAGTTGTAAATAAGCATCACTGATTTGTTGTTTTAAGCCATAGTTTTTCGCAATTTTGAGACTTATTTCTGCATATTTTGTGGCAGAATTATAATCTTCTTTGAGAGCATAGATTTCTGACATATAGGCCAGGTAAGCCGAAATGCCATAGAAGTCCTCTTGTTCTTCTAATATTTTTATAGAGTTTTTTATTGCTTTAAGAGCAAGTGTGTCTTTTTCCTGCCTTGCATAAACGAGTCCCATGTTTCCAAGATAGTAAGCATAGCCTAATGGTTCATTCAAAAGTTGAAAAATGATCCCTGCTTCTTTAAAATATTTGGAAGCAGAATTCAATTTATCCTGACTTAAAAGTTCATCACCTGCGTTTAACAAAGCGGAGGCAAAATTAAGTGAGTCCTTTTCTATTTTTAATATGGCAATTGCCTGGTTGTAATAAGACATTGAATTTTTATGGTTGCCCATAAGAGAATATACATCGGCAATTGTACTGTTTATAATTCCTAATCTATTTCCATTATCACTCTCTTTTATAATGCGGGCAGCAGTGAAATAGTTTTCCAAGGCATGTGTTAAATCCCCCTTAATTCTAAGGGCATTTCCTTTATTCAAAAACCCTTTAAATAAGTATTGAGTAGAATCAACAGCTTCCGCCATTAATATTAGTTCATCACTATACTTAATCGCCAAATCAAGATTTGGATGATTATGAGATAGTTTCTCTAAAAGAATTAACTGTGTTTTTTCATTGTATAAGTTAGACTCGTAAATCTGCGTCAAACTGTCTACTTCTTTCGAAATTTGGCTATAGGATTTAAAACAAAGACTGGAAAAAATGACAATTACTAAAAATAACCTCATTTCGGAATATCGATTTTAAAAATGAATATGTTTAGAATAAAGTTTTAATTCAATTAGAATTAGCGTTCACCAACTTTTAATTTTGGATCTATACTTTGTTGATTACCATTAATAGTGAAAACGATCTCATAGGTATAATCCACATTTTTTTTGTTTTTCTTTACCTTTGCTTTAACTTCTTTTTTATCTCCATTACCTCTTTGACCTCTTATTTTGTCATTTTGAAAAATTTTATTTCCTCTTACATAGTTAATTTCATCAATGTCAAATTCCTCATCATTCATAGTCAAACCTTCCCAAATAACCTCATCTTCTTCATAAACGAGAATGGTATATTCTTTAAGACTAGAAGAGTTTAAGACAGTCGCGTTATCACTTGATTCAAAATGAAAAGACCCATCATTGTTTTGAATTAGGGTAATAGTGTATGTTTCTTGGGCGTATCCAATAAAAGTTATTAGAAAAAGACCTAGAATGCTTAATACGGTTGTTTTTAAATTTGATTCCATTGTAATTAATTTAAGTTTGGTTAATATGTATAAAATTCCATACAACAAATTGTACAGTTATATGCAAAAAAATAAGGGGGGTTTTTGATTAAAACAATCAATTTTATTCAACCAATCTGTAGTTAATAGGTTGATAATTAAAACGTAATATATTCAAATATACGATTTTTATTTTAATGGTAATGGAGGTAGAAGAAGAGCTATTTATGCTTATTTTATGTAAGGATAAATTAATTTACACAAATTATTGTCCTCTTTTTAACTGCTTAGCAATTTTACTAATAGCAGATTCAATGGATTTTTCTGGTTCTATAATATTGTATTCTCCCCAAAACTCAGGGTCTGAAAATCCTGAAGCTTCATCAACTAATACTGTAGTAGGTCTTAACATTTTTCCTGATTCTAGTTTTCCAGAGTTATCAGTTTTCCAATCTGTAACTGCCATTTCAATTCCTAAGGTATAGTTACTGTTAAATATTTTATTCCTCCAGTTCACCTTAAAGCCCAATTGAATATTACTGTAGCCATAATACCATTTTCCATTTTTCGTTTTAAAATCTACTCGGTAATTAGCTTGTGTAGGAGTAACATCTACTTTTCTAGGTTTTTTATATACAAACATCTCACTCACCATTTTTTTGTTGGTCAAATTAAGACTAAAAACAGCACTAACAAATGTCGTGGTTTCCATATCTATATATAATTTCCCGTAATAATATGGATCCGTTAACCCTTTCTTTTGTTTAAATTTCACAACATACACATCTCTATTATTTATTTGAGTGGTCGATTCTATAGAAAAATCATAAAATTTATATGTGTCTTTATTGAATACATATTCAGGATATTTTACCATATCAGTATGTAAGGTGGTATAAGGTCCTCCACGTAATTTTAGTGCAATAGTATCAAGTTTTGCGTAATCAGTGTTTTTACGAGATTTTATTAATTGAATTCGATCATCTCTATTTGTTTCATACGGTATTTTATAAATATCTACTACCGCTTCAGATAGTGAAGCATTTTTTCTTCCCTTTTTAATGGTTTCTCTATAAAAGGCTGTCATCAATAGTTGATTAGAATCGTAGTTTTCATTTTTATTATTTAAAGCAGTTTTAATAAGTTCTAAGGCATCTTTTGGTTCAGACACATTTACTGCACTTAATTGATTTACAGACACTTCTAGAGATATAATGTTTTTCCCTTTGTTTAAACTTTCTATTGGCATTAGTAAATCTTTATAACCTAAAAAGGATACTGTAATTACGCCGCCAAGTAAATTATTTGGAACTTTCAATAAAAATGCTCCTTCTGTATTGGTTACGGTTCTAATATTTGACTCATTGATACTAATATCAGCAAAAACAAGTTTTTCTTTGGTGTTAATATCAATAACAGTTCCTTTAAATTCAGTGAATGACTGTTGACTTTTTTGAATATTAGTAAAATTGTTTGCAGCAAGTTTTGGAGAATTTACGAGCAATGAAAATAGAGCTATGGCTATTATTGTGGTCCAGCGATGAAATGAAGTAGGTTGTTTCATAAGTTCTAAATTTTAATAAAAAAGTTTATTCTATGTGTTTTCTTTTTAGTTATGAAAACTAACTAAAGAGTATCATACTTTCTAAATTGGACTTCTAAGTTAAGAAATACTTTTTTAAGATTCGCTTTCACTTGCCCTGTCTAATAAATTTTTATTTATATTCTTGTTGGCTTTCGCTCCCAATTCTTTAATACGCTCTACTTTTCTAATCAAGTTTCCTTTGCCCGTTAATTTTTTCATAGAACTGTCATAACTGCCCTGAACTGTTTTTAATTGGTTGCCAACTTTAATAAAATCGTCGGTTAAATTCACAAACTGATCGTATAATCTGCCAGCTTGTTCGGCAATTTCAAGAACGTTTTTCTTTTGGTTTTCCTGACGCCACATAGACGAAACGGTACTTAAAGTTGCCAATAAGGTAGACGTTGAAACCAATACTACATTTTTATCTAATGCCTCTAAATATAAATTTTTGCTTTCATGCAAAGCCAACATTAAGGCTGGCTCAATTGGAACAAACATCAGAACATAATCAGGAGAATTGATTTCATAAAGATCTGAGTATTTTTTTTCTCCTAAACCTTTAAAGTGTTTTCTTAAACTTTCTATATGCTTTTTTAAATGTTGTTGTTTTAAGGGATCGTCATCTTCGCTGAAATACCGTTCATAATCAACTAAAGAAACCTTCGCATCAACAATTAAATGCCTGTTGTCTGGAAGGTTGATGACAAAATCAGGTTTTTTTAATGTTCCTTCTTCATCTCTATATCCGCCTTGAGTTGTGTAATGAATTTCTTTCGAAAGGTTTGCTTTTTCAAGTAATACTTCAAGTTGTGTTTCCCCCCAATCTCCCTGTACTTTACTGTCTCCTTTTAGCGCTTTGGTAAGGTTTATGGCCTCTTTACTCATTTGTTCGTTTAACTCTTTAAGTCCAACTATTTGTTGTCTTAGGGCTGCATGACGATCTATAGAGTCTTTATGCGTATCTTCAACTTTCTTTTCGAATGTTTTTATTTTTTCCTGCAAAGGATTTAGAATCGTTTCTAAATTCTCTTTGTTTTGTTTCGTGATTTTTGAAGAATTAGATTCTAAAATTTCATTTGCCAAGACTTTAAACTCTTTAGTAAATTTTTCTTGTAATTTTTCTACCTCTTGTTTATTCTCAACTAATTTTTGATTCGTGTTTTTTAATTCTGAATCTTTACGTGTAAAATCGATAGTCAATTGCTCCTTTTCATTTCTAATCAATTCTAGATCCTCTTGCATGCGTTTTATTAAGCGTTCTTTTTCCTCCATTGCAATTTTTTGGGATTCTAACGAAGCATTAAGACCAGCACTTGTGTTTTTTAGTTTTAAAGTAGTTATAGTTTTGCCTACAACAAACCCAACAGCAAAAAAAACTAGCGCAATGAGAATTGAAAGTATATAGGGATTCATAGTTAGAATATTAGATTATAAAATTAAGATTTTTATATTTGTCTACATAAGAATCAAACGAATTTATGAAAGGAATTAGCCGATTTATTTTACACGCTTTAATGGGCTGGAAAATTGAAGGTGGTTTTCCTTCAGATATTAAAAAATATATAATTATTGTGGCGCCACATACACATTGGATTGATTTTATAATGGGTTTGTTGATTCGGAGTTCTACTGGTTTAAAAGCGAATTATATTGGAAAAGCATCTTTGTTTAAAGGGCCTTTTGGGTTCGTTTTTAGAATGACGGGGGGTGTTCCTGTAAATAGGTCTCAAAGCACAAATAAAGTTGATGCTATTGTAGAGTTGTATAATTCTAGAGAGAAATTTGTGTTGTCTTTATCGCCAGAAGGCACGAGAAAAAAAGTAGAAGTTTGGAAGTCTGGATTTTATCATATTGCTAAGGGAGCAAATGTACCAATTGTTAGAACGGTGTTAGATTTCGAACATAAATTAATTATCATAGCCGAACCTTTTTACACGACCTCCAATAAAGAAACCGATATAAAAGAAATTAGATCATTGTATAATGGTGTAAAAGGAAAAATTCCGGAATACAGTTAATTTAATTTCTTTTCGTACAAATTGTTAAGTGAAAGAGGCATTTGTACTTCACCAATTTTTTTGAACCCTTGCTTTTCATAATAAGAGCATAGTCCTTTATTACTAGCTAAACAGTCTAGTCGCAGAAGTAAGATGTCTTTTGCAATTAATTCTTGTTCTACTTGAGTTACTATTTTATTTCCGTAACCACGCCCATTAAATTTTGAGTCAATAACCAAGGAGTGAATATACCCTGCTTTATCGTTTTGTTTGCCCCAGTACAATTCATCTTCATATAACAATCGAAACATACCAATAACGCTTTCGTTCGCCGTGACAAAGAAGAATTCATTATTCAATAAGCCATGTTTCAGCCAATCAATTTTTTCTTTAGGTGGATTTTGCCAGTATTTCCACTGGTCAATACCTTTTTCTTCCAATTCTATAGAGGCGTTTTTTAATAATCGTATTATGCTGTTTAAATCTGATTTATTGGCTTGATTGAAAGTCATGAGTTTTATTTGTTTCAAAAATAAGGTGAATTGGTGATTGGTAAAAAAAATACCCTAAATTCGCCCTAAAAATATGTTTTGGCACGCTAAATGTAGTAGCCATTAAAACTAATATTATGAGAAAAACCCTACTTTATTCATTTACCTTATTGTTAATTGTTGCTTGTAGTAGTGCTAAATCTACTCAGAAAGCGATAAACACAGGAAACTACGACAAAGCGATAAATCTTGCACTTCAAAAATTAAGAAATAATAAAACGAAGAAAGGAAATCAGCAATATGTATATATGTTAGAAGAAGCCTTTGCAAAAGTTACAGAACGTGATTTAGGTCAGATTTCATTTTTACAGAGCGAATCTAACCCTGAAAATTTGGAGCAAATTTACAAGTTATATGTAGCCTTAAATAATAGGCAAGAAAGAATTCGTCCTTTGCTACCACTTCCAATTATAGAAACGGGTAAGAATGCAAAGTTCACCTTTAACAATTATAGCGCGGATCTGATTACTTCAAAAGAGAACTTGTCTTCGTACTTATACAATCAAGCGGTGGGAGGAATAAATACAAATGATAAAAATAGTTTACGATCAATTTATTATAATTTAGAATATTTAGAAGAGATTAATCCTAATTATAAGGATGTAAGAACTCTAATGAATGAGGTTCATGCCAAAGGAATTGACTATGTTTTTGTTTCTGTAAATAATGATAGCGAAAAGGTAATTCCGCTAAGATTAGAAGAAGATCTTCTAAATTTCGATACGTATGGTTTAAATGATTTATGGACTGTTTATCACAGCTCTAAAAGTGCAGATATTAATTATGATTTTGGTTTGGAATTAAACTTAAGGACCATCGAAGTTTCTCCTGAGCGTATTAAGGAAAAAGAGGTGCATCAAGAAAAATTAATAAAAGACGGGTTTACCTATGTGGTTGATGATAACGGAAATAGAGTAAAAGACAGCTTGGGCAATCAAATTAAAGTAGATAAAATGATTACTGTTAAATGTGAATTATTAGAAATAGGGCAACTAAAAACTTCTTTGGTTGCAGGCCAAGTTCAGTTTGTAGATTTTAATGCCAATCAAGTACTACAAACATTTCCTATTGAAAGCGAATTTGTATTTGAACATTACTATGCAACGTATAATGGTGATAGAAGAGCAGTTAATGGTAGTTATATAGAATGGATTACTTTAAAAGCGGCACCATTTCCTACAAACGAACAAATGATATATGATACGGGTACGGATTTAAAGGCGAGATTAAAGAGTATTATAACTCAGAATAAGTTTAGAAACTAAGGAATTAAATCTTTAATGCAATGATAGAAAGGCTGCCAAATGGCGGTCTTTTATTGTTTATATACAATTCATCCTAAAAAAATAACAGTTCGGTTTACTATTGTTTGGTAAACTTTATTTCTGCTGCACTTTTGTTGTGTAATTAATGCAAACATTTAAAAACTTATAAAGATGAAAACAATTATGTACACACCAACAGAAAGCAAAGAACATGCATTCTTTAGCAATTTTAAAAACAGTAAAAGAATCCGCTGGTCGGAAAACAGAAATTTTAAACATTAAGAACTATAAAAAAACTAATTATGATTAGAGTAGTATTAACAATAGTAATGTCTATGAGCGCCTTATTTGGGTTTTCACAAGACAGCAATTCAACAAAATCATTTAACAATGTAGAAGTTGCTATTAATGATATTAGTACCGATAAAGGGACTATCTATTATATGATCTTTGATTCTGAAGAGAGTTTTAACAAAAGAAATGCTCTGAAATCTTCATATTCAAAAATAACAAATGGAAAAACAACAACTTCATTTTCGGGTTTGCCAAATGGAAATTATGCAGTGCTTTGTTTTCATGATGTAAATGATAATCAACAAATGGATTTGTTAGAAAGTGTAATTCCGAAAGAGCAATATGGCGTAAGTAATAATGTGTTTAATTTTGGTCCTCCAAGTTTTGATGAGGCTAAATTTGAAGTTAACAACACAAACCTTACATTTGAGATTGAATTGATTCAAGTTTTATAAAGATGAGAAAAACAACGAAAAATCTAATATTGGTATTTGTAATTGGATGTGCAGTTTTTGTATTAGGCAATGTTCTATGGGGCGATAGATTTCAATACGAATCAACTCAAGATTTTATAATTGAATTCACATTCTATCAATTGTATGCTTTTGTATTGGGATATTCTAACATGTATTTTTTCGATTATCTAAATGGTAGAAAATGGAAAGAAGGAGAAACACCAATAAGAATTATTATCGGCATATTTGGTTCGGTTATACTAACATTATTGGGACTTTTCGTATTAAGATTATTAACAGATGTCTTTCTTAACGGACAAACAGTAGAAAATTTCTTGGCAAATGAATCTTGGAAAGCCTATTCTTTTGGTTTATGGATAACCTTAACTATTGTAGTTTCGTTTCATGTATTTTATTTCTATAATAAATATCAGCAAAAGAAAGTAAAAGAATCTCAGTTGGTAGCAAAAACTGAAACGGCCAAGTTTGAGTCTTTAAAAAATCAATTAGACCCACACTTTTTATTCAATAGTCTAAACGTATTAACGTCGCTAATTGACGAAAACCCAAGACAGGCAGAGAAATTTACAACAAAGTTGTCTAAGGTATATAGATATGTATTAGAGCAAAAAGACAAGGATTTAATTCCTGTTGAAGAGGAATTGAAATTTGCAAAGTCTTACATGGACTTACTTAAAATGCGATTTGAAGATGGTATTACATTTAAAATTCCTGATACGGTAAGTGATCCAGATTTAAAAATTGTGCCATTATCATTACAACTTTTATTAGAAAACGCGGTAAAACATAATACAATTAAATCTACAAAGCCTTTGAGTATTGAGATCTTTGAGAAAGATGGTTCTTTAATAATTAAGAATAATGTAAACCCAAAAGCATCTATAGAAAAAGGAACTAAGGTTGGCTTAAGAAATATAAATCAGCGGTATAGTCTGGTTTCAAAGGCTAAAGTTGAAATCACGAACAACAATAAAGAGTTCAAAGTTAAATTACCGTTGTTAACACAAAAAATTAAAAAAATGAAAACTGATTATATAAACGATAATAGCAAATATTTAAGAGCAAAGAAAAGAGTAGAAGATTTAAAGGGATTCTACGGAAGTATCGTAGCCTATTGTATTGTAATCCCATTTTTAATCTATATAAACTTAAGTACTTCACCAGGATTCCATTGGTTTTGGTTTCCAATGGGAGGTTGGGGCTTAGGAATTGTAATACAAGCATTTCAAATCTTTGGTTATGGAGCAAGTTGGGAGCAGCGTAAGATTAGAGAAATAATGAATAAAGAAAACTTATAAAATTAGAGTAATGGACGATAAAGAATTACAAAGAAGATATATCAAAGCAGAAAAAAGAGTGAAAGAAATTAAAGCATTCTACTCGAACGTTACTGCATATTGTATCATAATTCCCTTTTTAATATTTATTAATTATATGACTTATTGGGAGTATCAATGGTTTTGGTTTTCTGCAATAGGCTGGGGAATAGGAGTGTTAATTCATGCTTTTATAACTTTTGGGGTGCCAAGAGATTGGGAAGATAAAAAGATTAAGGAATTAATGGAAAATGATGAATTTTAAATTTTAAATGATGGAAAAAGATTATTTCGAAGAGGAAAAATATGCACGGGCTCAGAAACGTGTTAAAGATATAAAAGGGTTTTACTGGCATTTATTCTGGTATTTAGTTGTGAATATATTCATCACATTTGGAGGAACCATTCGTAGGATGTTTTTTGATGGTGAAATACATTTCTATCCAGATTTTGGAATATTTTCAGTTTGGTTCTTTTGGGGAATTGGATTGGTGTCGCATTGGATAGGTGTTTTTGGGAAGAATCTTGTTTTTTCAAAAAACTGGGAAGAGCGTAAGATTAAGAAATATATGGATGAAGACTCCTTAGACTAATGGTAATAATAAATTTATTTTAATAAAACTATGAAAGTAATTATTGTTGAAGATGAAAAGCCGTCTGCAAGACGCTTGTCTAGAATGCTAGCAGAAATCAATATTGAAACCCAAGCCATGTTGCATTCGGTAGAAGAATCGGTTGCTTATTTTAAAGATAATGAGCATCCAGATCTTATAATGCTAGACATTCAATTGTCAGATGGATTGTCATTTGAAATATTTGATCAAGTAGAAGTGAATAGCGCCATTATTTTTACAACTGCTTATGATGAGTATGCTTTAAAGGCATTTAAGTTAAATAGTATAGATTATTTACTAAAGCCAATAGACGATGAAGAATTGAGCAATGCTATTGATAAGTTTAAACTAAACCGACCAGAAAAACACAACTTGCAGGTAGATTTAGAACAAATAAAGAAACTCTTGGTAAATCCACTTGATAAAACGTTTAAAAAGCGCTTTACTATAAAAGTAGGGCAACATATTAAAATTGTTCCAATAGATGAAATTGAATGTTTTTATAGCGAAAACAAAGGTTCTTACTTGTTTACATCTTCAAAACGGGATTATTTAATAGATTATTCTTTAGAAGAATTAGAAACAGAATTAGACCCTACTAAATTCTTTAGAGTAAGTCGAAAATTTTACGTGAATTTAGATGCTATAAAAGATATTGTTTCGTACACCAATAGTAGATTAAAAGTAATCTTAAACAATTATTCTGAAAACGAAATTATTGTAAGTAGGGAAAAGGTGAAAGATTTTAAAAAGTGGATTAGTTAATTATAGGCCATGCCCACTATCATTTAACTGTCTAAAGGTTATTTTTTTACTACTGAAAAAATCTCCAAATTATAGTTTGTAAATTCGATTTAGAATTCATACATTTGCACTCCTTTTTACGAGTACAGATTTTGAAAGGGTTGAATATCGAATTATTATTAATTTCTCTTAGTGGAAATTTCGTTTAAAAGATCTGATTTTTAGTAAGATACAAAGCGATGGAGACATTATGTCAAAATTACAAGAAAAAATAGACCTTTACTCAAGTGAGGTTGAAAAGTTAGGATTAGGATTAAATGCTGAATTATTAGCAGCCGTAACGAAGGGATTAGGACCTTCAATCTACAAAGCGGATTCCGAGAAAGTATCCTCATCAAACAAGAAAGAATTAGAAACAATCAAGAAAAACTTTTTAATTAAAAAGTTAGGATTGGAAGATAGCGAAGCACTAGATACTGCTATTGCATCTGCTATCGAGAAAATTGGAAAATCAAATAGAAATAAATACCGCGCTATTTTCTATACCATTTTGGTAGAAGATTTAGGCGCACAATCAATTTTCGCAGAAGCGAAAGAATCAAAACAAAAAGAAGTGTCAGAACAAACAAAAAAAGAAGAAGTAGTTGTAGAAGAAGCAGCTGCCGAAACAGTAAACGAAGTAGTAGCAGGAGTTATTGATGAGCCTGTAGCCGAAGTAGTAGAAGAAGTAGAAGAAGATGTTGTAGAAGAAAAACTAGAATTAGTTGAAGAAGAAGAAAATACGGCTGCTACGCCAGAGGAGTTTTTAGAAAACTTTGATTGGCATAAGTACGAGCAAGGTATCGAAGAAGTAGAAGAAGAAAAGTTAAAAGCATTTGAAGCTGCTTTAGAAGGTACTGTAGGTTTCGTAACAGAAAGAGAAGTAATTGAAGGAACAGTTATTAGAAAAACTGAACGTGAAGCAATTATTGATATCAACTCTAAGTCAGAAGGAGTTATTTCTTTAAACGAATTCCGTTACAACCCTAATTTAGCAGTAGGAGATACTGTTGAAGTATTGGTTGACAAAAGAGAAGATATTACTGGTCAATTAGTATTATCACACAAAAAAGCTCGTGTAATCAAAGCATGGGATAGAGTAAATGCAGCACACGAATCTGGAGAAGTTGTTAACGGATTTGTTAAATGTAGAACTCGTGGTGGTATGATTGTAGACGTATTCGGAATTGAAGCGTTCTTACCAGGATCACAAATTGATGTGAAGCCAATTAGAGATTACGATCAGTATGTAGAGAAAACAATGGAATTCAAAGTTGTGAAAATCAACCACGAATTTAAAAACGTTGTAGTATCGCATAAAGCATTAATCGAGGCTGATATCGAATTACAGAAAAAAGAAATCATCGGTAAATTAGAGAAAGGACAAGTATTAGAAGGTGTTGTTAAAAACATTACTTCTTACGGTGTATTCGTTGATTTAGGTGGTGTAGATGGTTTAGTACATATTACAGATTTATCTTGGAGTAGAATTAATCACCCAAGTGAAATTTTAGAATTAGACCAAAAATTAAACGTTGTAATCTTAGATTTCGACGATCAGAAAACAAGAATCCAATTAGGATTGAAGCAATTAAGCGCTCACCCATGGGATGCTTTAAATGCTGATCTTAAAGTTGGTGATAAAGTAAATGGTAAAGTTGTTGTAATTGCAGATTACGGTGCATTTATCGAAGTATCTGAAGGTGTTGAAGGTTTAGTACACGTTTCTGAAATGTCATGGTCTACGCACTTACGTTCAGCTCAAGACTTTGTAAAAGTTGGAGATGAAGTAGAGGCTGTAGTATTAACGTTAGATAGAGAAGACCGTAAAATGTCTCTTGGTATCAAACAATTACACCCAGATCCATGGACAGATATTACTAAGAAATATCCTGTAGGTTCTACACACGAAGGAATTGTAAGAAATTACACAAACTTTGGAGTATTTGTTGAGTTAGAAGAAGGAATTGACGGATTAGTTTATATCTCTGATTTATCTTGGACTAAGAAAGTGAAGCACCCATCTGATTTCACAGCAATTGGTGATAAACTATCTGTACAAGTATTAGAATTAGACGTTGAAGGTCGTAAGTTAAACTTAGGACACAAGCAAACTCAAGATAACCCTTGGGATGCTCATGAAGCAACATACGCTATCGATTCAGTTCATACAGGAACTGTAAAAGAAACTACTGATAAAGGTGCAATTGTAACTTTAGAAGAAGGTGTAGATGCATTCGTTCCAGGACGTCATATGTCTAAAGAAGATGGTTCTAAATTAGTAAAAGGTGATACTGCTGAATTCAAAATTTTAGAATTCAACAAGGAGTACCGTAGAATCGTTATTTCTCACTCTGCTATCTTTAGAGCTGAAGAGCAAAAGAATATTAAAGCTGCTGCTAGAAAATCACAAGATGCTGATAAACCAACATTAGGTGATGCTAACGACGCTTTACAAGCATTGAAAGATAAAATGGACGGGAAGGCTTAATTCCTAACCATTTAAATAATTTAGAAGCCGTTCACGAAAGTGAACGGCTTTTTTTATGAACTCAAGATTCAAAAACTTATTTTTGTTTGCCTTAAAAATTACTCAAATGAAAAAAAACATCGTTTTCTTAGTAGCACTACTGTTCATTGCTTGTTCTAAAAATACTGAGGACACCGTAGAATTCACCATACTTAGTATTAATGATGTGTATGAAATAGATGCCTTAGAAGGAGGGAAGTCTGGTGGTTTGGCCAGAGTAGAAACATTGCACAAACAATTATTATCAGAGAATCCAAATACTATTTTAGTGCATGGAGCAGATTTTTTAAATCCGTCATTATTAGGAACCATGAAAGATGAAAACGGTGAACGTTTTAGAGGTAAGCAAATGATTGATGTAATGAACGCCATGAATTTTGATTTGGTTGCCTTTGGAAACCATGAGTTTGATTTGGATTATAAAGACTTTCAAAAACGATTGAACGAATCTACTTTTCAATGGATAAGCACCAACAATCGTTTGGTTGGTGGAGATAATTTAGTTCCGTTGTTTGTAGAAAAAAATGGTAATAGAACAGATATTCCTAAAACGGTAACGTTTGAGTTTAAAAATGCATCTGGTAACAAAATAAACGTTGGTTTTATCAGCGCTACGATAGATTCTAATCCAACTGATTATATAGACTATGGCGATAAGTATGAAGATGCCATTAACGCGTACAAAGTTTTAGAACCGAAAACAGATGTTGTATTGGCTTTAACCCACTTGGCATTACATCAAGATAAATTATTGTCAAAGTCATTGCCTGAAATTCCTTTGATAATAGGAGGTCATGAACATACTAATATGTTGGTGCCGGTAGGAGATGCTTTAATCTCAAAAGCCGATGCCAACGCCAAAACGGCTTATGTGCATAGGATATCCGTAGACATTAAAACAGATGAAATTAAAATTGATTCTGAACTCGTATCAATTGATGAAACGATTGAAAGAGATAAAGAAGTAGAACACTTAGTACAACAATGGAATGTGCAATTAGATAAGAAACTGCGTGAAATATTATCCGATCCTTATGAGGTTATTTATACTGCTGAGACACCTTTGGATGGAAGAGATACTCCTATAAGAAGTACCCAAACCAATTTAGGTGTGTTAATAGCGGAATCTATGTCTGAAGCGTTTGACAATGATGTGGATTGTGCCATAATAAACGGAGGATCCATTAGAATTGATGACGAATTACATGGAGCCATAACAGGTGTAGATATTTTTAGGGTATTGCCTTTTGGAGGCGGAATTAACAAAGTAGACATGACTGGCGCCTTGTTAGAAAAAGTGTTGAATTATGGACGTTTAAAAGCGGGAACAGGAGCGTATTTACAGTTATTCAATGCAACATATAACAAAGAATCAAAGAAATGGGGTATTGCAGGGAAACCTATAGAGTCAAATAAAACGTATAAAGTAGCTTTAACAGATTATTTATTATTAGGATTTGACATACCATTTTTGAAAAACGACAACCCAGAACTGCTTAAAGTATACAATTTCTCCCAAGATCATCTTTCATCAGATATCAGAAAAGTGGTGATAAATTATCTAAAGAACTGATAGATATCATAGTATAATATCTTTCTTATTTTTATTTAAATTAATTCTAAATAATGTTTTGATATTTCATTTTAGAGTGTAAATTTGCCGCATCAAAATTTATTATTTTAAAACAGTCTAAATAACAATAATGAGAAAGATTACTCTAATTGCGGCCTTATTAACATCAGTTTTAATAACTGCTCAAACAACAAACAACAATCAAAAAACCGTAGATAGTACGTTTGCAAAAAACTCTGCACAGCGAATATTAGCGGGTAACATTAACAATGGTGTAACCGTAGGAGGTTATGGTGAGATCACCTATAATCAGCCTGAAGGTAAAAATGGTGAAATGGACGTTCAACGTTTGGTTTTACTTTTTGGATATAAATTCAATGACAAAGTACAGTTTATTACGGAGGTTGAATTCGAACACGTAAAAGAGGTATATGTAGAGCAAGCGTTTTTGCAGTATAGTTTAAATGACAATTTAAATGTACGTGGTGGATTAATGTTAGTGCCAATGGGTTCTATTAATGAATATCACGAACCAACAACATTTAATGGTGTGGAACGACCTAGTATAGCAAAATCTATTGTACCGACTACTTGGAGAGAAATTGGAGCGGGTATTGCTGGTAGAGCAAATGATATTTCTTTGAGATACCAAGCCTATATTTTTAATGGTTTCAATTCTGTAAATGGAGATAAATATTTAGGGGGAAGCAACGGATTAAGAAATGGGCGTCAAAAAGGAGCGGAGTCTAACTTTAACACACCAAACTTATCAGCTAAAGTAGATTATTACGGAATTCAAGGATTGCGTTTAGGACTTGCAGGGTATTTTGGTAGAACACAACCCTTGGAAGAAGATGAAGATTTAGCAGGAGCTGATGTTGGAGTTTCTATGTTTGGTTTGGATGCGAAATACAAATTAGGAAGATTTGGAGCAAGAGGTGAAGTAATTCATACCACTATAAACGATAGTGAAGATTATAACAGCTTATACGGTTCTGACTTAGGAAAAACGATGTATGGTTGGAATGTTGAGGCATCGTACAACTTGTTACCGCTAATTAAAAAACAAGAATTGATAGCCTTCGCTAGATATGATAGTTATGATACAAATGCTACTGTTGAGGATAACATTACAAGAAACCTGTCTTATGATAGAAGCGAATGGACAGTTGGTTTAAGCTATTTAGTTGCAAGAGGTGCTGTTGTAAAAGCAGATTATCAATTTAAAGAGAATGCCGTAGAAAATGGGGAAGTTGCTAACCAATTTAACATGGGTATAGGAGTTACGTTCTAAGCCTCTAAATTTGAATTAATTTCACAAATAGTTGGATCTGTAACGGGTTCAACTATTTGTTAGTTCTAAATTATATATTTTTGTTTGATGAAATTTAAACTCCTTTTTTCTCTATTTTTTTTAATGCAAACTTTAAATTCTGTTAGTAGTGGTTTGCCTAAAAATATTCATAAAAAAGTAACCAAAGAAATAGCTTCATTTTATGATGTTAAAGATTTTGAATTGAAATCTATTTCAGTTTCTGACGAGTTAAATTCATTATTAATACACCCAATAAAAGAGAAAAACTTATTTCAAATTATTATAAGTGGTGAGTTGGTAGGGTATGCCTATGTTGCGAAGGCGCCAAGTAAAACAGATGAATTTGATTATTTGGTTTTGTTCGATAAAGATTTAATCATTACACGGTCCAAATTATTGATCTACAGAGAGGATTATGGAGCGGAAATAGGAAGTAAACGCTGGCTTAAACAATTTATTGGTTTAAAAGAAGGAGAAAACATAGAATACGGAAATCAAATTGTTCCGATATCTGGTGCTACCATTTCTGCCGAGTCAATTACAATTGCTATTAATCAATTACTACAATCAATTGCTATTCTTAACGAAAACGGTCTGTTTAACTAATGTAATTTCTCGGAATTTAACATAGTTTCAGGTTTCAGTTAATGTTTCGACTTTAGTCAAATTAATTGTTATTTAAGGAGTCTATTAATGTAACAAGTAAGCATATAAAAACCCTACTTTACTTTTTAATGATTTAGTAATTAATATTCAATTAAAAGACGTAAATTTGCATGCAATTAATTTCTATTTAGTTGCATCATGATTTCAAACTCATCAAAATTTGTAGGAGAAGGTTTAACCTACGACGACGTCTTATTAATTCCAGCATTTTCAGAAGTATTACCGCGCGAAGTTAGTTTACAAACTAAGTTTACAAGGAATATTACATTAAACAATCCAATAGTTTCGGCTGCAATGGATACAGTTACAGAATCGGCTATGGCTATTGCTATGGCGCGAGAAGGTGGAATAGGGGTTTTGCATAAAAACTTAACGATAGCGCAACAAGCTGCCGAAGTGAAAAAAGTAAAACGTTCAGAAGCAGGAATGATTATTGAGCCTGTAACAGTTTTTAAGGAAGCTAAGGTTTCTGATGCAAAATCATTAATGAAAGAGTATGGCATTGGAGGTATTCCAGTTGTAGACGATAATGGGATATTAATAGGTATTGTAACAAATAGAGATTTACGTTTCGAAAAGAATAATAACAGAAACATTTCTGAAATAATGACTTCAGAGAATTTGGTAACTGTTGCGAAAGGAACATCTTTAAAGCAGGCCGAGATTATTCTACAAGACAATAAAATAGAAAAACTACCAGTAGTAGATGAGAACAATAAATTAGTTGGTCTTATTACATTTAGAGATATCATTAAAGTAAAAGAGAATCCAAACGCAAACAAAGACAACTATGGTCGTTTACGTGTAGCTGCTGCAATCGGAGTAACTGGTGATGCATTAGATAGAGCAGAGGCACTTATAAACGCTGGAGTAGATGCTTTAATTATTGATACTGCCCACGGACACACCAAAGGTGTGGTAGATGTATTAAAAGAGGTAAAGTCTAAGTTTGATAATGTTGAGGTTGTAGTAGGTAATATTGCAACTGCAGAAGCAGCAAAATATTTGGTTGAAGCGGGTGCCGATGCTGTAAAGGTTGGAATAGGACCAGGGTCTATTTGTACGACTAGGGTAGTGGCAGGAGTAGGATTCCCACAATTATCTGCAGTTTTACAAGTGGCAGAAGCTATTAAAGGAACTGGAGTGCCAGTTATTGCAGATGGAGGAATTCGTTATACAGGAGATATTCCTAAAGCGATTGCTGCCGGAGCGGATTCTGTAATGTTAGGATCACTTTTAGCAGGAACAAAAGAATCCCCAGGAGAAACTATAATTTTTGAAGGTAGAAAGTTTAAGTCATATAGAGGAATGGGATCTGTAGAAGCAATGAAAAAAGGTTCTAAAGATCGTTATTTCCAAGATGTAGAAGATGATATTAAAAAATTGGTTCCAGAAGGAATTGTTGGTCGTGTACCTTACAAAGGTGAACTAGAAGAAACGATGCATCAATTTATTGGAGGTTTAAGAGCAGGAATGGGTTATTGTGGAGCAAAGAATATTGAGGCACAAAAAGAAGCACAATTTGTAAAAATTACTTCATCTGGTATAGCGGAAAGTCACCCACATGATGTTACAATTACAAAAGAATCTCCTAATTATTCTAGAAGATAAATTAAGGTTAAACATAAAAAAAGAGGCTACCAAATTGGTAGCCTCTTTTTTTTATGCATTCGATTTAATATTAATCGTGTCTCTTTTTTCTGCTTCGGTCGCTACGATCACGCCCAAATCCACTTTTGTTAAATTTCTTCGGAGCATCGCCATTAGATGGTCTAGATCTTCTAGAACCACCGCTAGAACCTCTATGGTTTTTTCCGCCACCACTTCTACGTCTTCCACCACCTCGGTTTCCAGCACGTTTCTTCTCAGTAACTTCTACATTTACACCACGACCTTCAAAAGAAACATCGTTATTTGTAAAAGCACCTACAGTTTCATCGGTAAAGTTTTTATCTAATTCAAAGAATGAGAATGTGTCTAATATTTCAATTTGACCGATTTCAATATTTTTAGAGATTTGTTGATCATTGATTAATCCAATTAATCTAGCCGGATTCAATTTGTCTTTACGACCAATATTGATAAAGAAACGCGTCATGTTCTCGTCGTCTCTTCTTTTACCGCGACTGTCTTTTTCTCTAGATCTAGAAAGGTCATTTAAGTCATTCGCATTTTCGTAATAACTCAAGAAACTATTAAACTCAATAGAAACAAATCTTTTGATCAATTCATCTCTGTCTAAATCTTTCAATTTTTCTTGAATCGTTGGTAAATATTCACCAATCTGACTTTCGTTAACTTCAAAGTCGTTTACCTTATCAACTAGTCTTAATAGTTGTTTCTTGCAAATGTCTTTTCCGTCTGGAACTTGCATTTGAACAAATTTCTTTCCAATTATTCTTTCGATTGGAGATAATTTTCTTCTTTCTCCAGGAGAAACAATGGCAATAGAAATCCCTTTACTACCTGCTCTACCTGTTCTACCACTTCTGTGGGTGTATGATTCTATTTGGTCTGGTAGTTTATAGTTGATAACATGTGTTAAACTATCTACATCTAATCCACGGGCAGCAACATCAGTTGCAACCAATATTTGTAATGTTTTCTTACGAAATTTTTGCATTACGATATCACGCTGTGCTTGCGATAATTCACCGTGTAATGAATCTGCGCTATAACCGTCTTGAATTAATTTGTCTGCAACTTCTTGTGTTTCTCTACGTGTTCTACAGAAAATAATTCCATAAATATCAGGATTGATATCTGCAATACGCTTCAACGCAGGGTATCTGTTTCTATCTGTAACTACGTAATATTCATGCGTTACATTATCCGATCCAGAATTACGCTTTCCTGCATCGATTTGAGCAGGGTTGTTCATATAGTTTCTTGCGATTCTATCTACTTCTTTAGGGAAAGTAGCAGAGAATAATAAGGTCTGTTTTGTTTCTGGAGTTACTTCTAATACTTGGTCCAATTCATCTTTGAATCCCATATTAAGCATTTCATCGGCCTCATCTAAAACCAACCACTCTACATTGTTTAACTGTAGTTTTCTTCTTTTTATAAGGTCAACTGTTCTACCAGGTGTACCAACTACAATTTGAACTCCTTTGTTTAATTTACGAATTTGACCGTTTATATCAGATCCGCCGTATACCGCAGCAACTTTAAACCCTTTTAAATGAGTTGAAAATTCTTCAATATTTCTAGCAATCTGAATTGCTAATTCTCTTGTTGGAGATAAAATTATCGCTTGAACGCTTTGGTTATCAAGATCTATTTTTTCTAGAATTGGCAAACTGAAAGCAGCAGTTTTACCTGTCCCAGTCTGTGCAAATGCTTTTAAATCTTGATCTGATGCAATTACTTGTGGAATTGCTTTTTCTTGAATTTCAGTAGGTTTTTCGTAACCTAAATCAGTAAGGGCACTAATAATCTCTGATTTAAGCCCTAAATCTTTAAATGTTGTCATGTTCTGTGTTTAACGATTCACAGACACACCCGCATCTATAAATCTGATTTTCAGGGCGCGAAATTACGCTTTAATATCTACAATAAACTTGTAAAGTAGATTTAATTTGAAAGTAGAGGTGATTATTGTGATACAATTAACAAATACTCCTTATTAAGAATTAATTTTTTTTCCGAGAATCACAAGTTTATATTTCTTGCCGATACTTTCAATTGTAGTATTATATGAAGATATAATTTCAAGTTCTCCATTACCATCTTTAATGAATAATGGAATACTATTTGGCTCTTTCTCTGTAGCAGCAATCAGTTTTTGAAAGTGCTCAAGATTATTGAGAGGAACCTCATATATATCCGGATAATTTCTTGAAACTTCGGTGAGGGAATTAAAATCATCCGTATGTGAGAAAAGGCCTATTTCAGGGTTGTTATCTTTATTGTTTTTTTCTTCTTCTGAAACCAATCTAAAGGTTCCATTTTCTCCAAACTGTTCACTAAATTTTGTAATAACGTAGTTATTAATATCTGCATTTCCTGTTAAAGCCATTAAATACCCGACATCGCTCAATTCAATATTGTCGATTAAAGTATCAGAATAAATATCTGTATTGATGGCTTCAAGTCCTAATTCTTTAGATTTTCTAACGTTGTTTTGGTTGTTGTCAATTAGAACAACGTTTCTATTATTTTTTAGTAAGTAACTCCCGATCAATCTAGAAAATTCTGCAGCACCAACAATTAAAATTCCATCAGATTTGGTAAGAAAAACCCCAGCTACTTTAGCGAACAACCTAGCCGTTGTCGCATTAAGTAAAACGGTTCCTAATACTATTGTAAATACAAGGGGTGTAATATATTCTGCACCTTCAAAACCACGATGTGCTAACTCCAATCCAAATAAAGAAGCAATACCAGCAGCTACAATACCACGAGGACCAACCCAACTTATAAATAATTTTTCGTTAATTTTTAATTTGGAATTATGAGTAGATAAGAAAACTCCTAGTGGACGAATTACAAAAATAATAATAGCGAATAGGATAGCAGTATTCCAATTGAATATGAGCAGTAAATCTTCATAATTGATATTGGCTGATAGCAGAATAAATAATATTGAAATTAAAAGGATACTCAGAGATTCTTTAAAATAGAGAAGGTCTTTTAAATAAGGCGAATTTGAATTTCCTAAAACCATACCCATAACAACAACTGCAAGTAAACCAGATTCATGTGCAAAGCTATCCGATAAGACAAATACCCCTAATACACTCGCTAATGCGAAGATGTTCAATAAGTAATGTGGAATTAACCTTCTGTTCATGGCAAAATTTAAGGCATGTGCGAAAGTAAATCCAAAAGTAGAGCCAAACAAGACCACTTTTCCAAATTCAATAAATGCTGTTTTTGTAAACTCACCACCACCTTCAACACTTATAAATTCATATACTAAAACGGCAACTAATGCTCCAATAGGATCGATGAGAATCCCCTCCCATTTTAATATTGTAGAAACATCTTTTTTAAGTGGAATATTTCTAAGGATAGGAGTAATTACCGTAGGACCCGTTACTATAATCAAAGCAGAGAAAAGAAAAGACATTTCCCAAGAGAGTTGCATTAAATGGTGTGCCGCAATCCCTGCACAAAAAAAGGTTACAAGAGACCCTAGAGTGATTAATTTAGAAATGGAAGGAGCAACATTTTTAATTTCACTCATTCTTAATGTAAGACCACCTTCAAACAGTATTATACTTATCGCTAATGAAACAAAATAGAACAAGCCACTACCAGGAAATAAGCCTTCTTCTCCATTCCAAATAGGCTCTATCCACTTTGTACCATCGGAAGAAAGAAATTCTGCGGCAAATGGACCAACAAACAATCCAATTAAAATTAGTGGTAAAATGGCAGGGATTTTAAATTTCCATGCTACCCATTGTGCCAATATTCCTAAAATAATTATTCCAGCGAGTTCTAACATTTCATAAATTTTACGTGAAAATACTATTATTTTTTAAAATAGAAATTAAAACAAGAATCCCGTAGAATTTCAAATTCTACGGGATTTATATTTAGGATGATTTGAGATTAATCTAATTGCTTAGCCCATGCACTTCTCAAAGCCAATTGTTTTTCTGAAGCATTTTCGTCTAAAATAAAGGTCATGTCTTCAGCATTGAAAGAGATTCCAACTTTTTGATAATACTCTTTATAAGGCAATGCATTTTTTTCTTTTACATAAGAGTTTAAGAAATCTCCGATCTCTGGATATGTGAAATCTGTAAAATATTGAAAGAACGTAGCATCGTCAAAGGCTTTATTAGGTCCGTAAATTTTTGCTAGTTGATTAATCACATCGCTCAATCCTTTTTCTCCATTAGAAAGTTCTAAAAGTCTAATATCTAACAGTCCAGCAACTAAAGCACCTCCCATATAAATATCACCATATTTTTCATGTCCTTCTTTGGTAAAACTTTTCAATGATAAATCTAGCAGACTAAATTCTGACTTGTAATATTGCTCAGAGATATATACTTTCCTTCGTAACATTTTAAGATAATCATCCATAGATTTTTGCCCTGCTTTAAACTGCATCATATGTGCAGCCCATTCTGTGGTTCCTTCATATAACCAAAGATGTCTTGAAGGTACTGGTTGAATAAAATTAAATTCCTGGATAATTTCACTATGAATGTTTAACGGAGTTACAATATGAAAAAACTCATGTGAAGCCATATCTTTCATGTTTTGCTCAATCTCATTCCAGGGCTTTTCTTGATTGGTGTATTCTGAACTATAAGAATGCTCCCAGGCACCGTTAATTGGTTTTCCATTAGTTTCAAAATGGAATAAAAATGTGTAACGATCTACTGGTAATCCGCCTAAAAACTTATCAGCAGAAATGATCATATCTTTCATTGATTCTAGAACCATCTCAGATGTTATCATTCCTTTTTCTGAATAAGTTAAAATGTCAACTTTTGTACCAGAAACTTCCATTGAAGCTGTTGTTAATTCCCCTAAAAGTATTGGAGAATCCACCGCATGATCAAAAGTATTCGCTGAATAAGAATTATCACTATTTAAAGATAAAGCAGTTCCTGCTAACCAGTTTTCAGGATAATCAATTTTTATATTCATTGGTGTTGCTTGTTTCCCTTTAAAATAACCTAAAACAGCATGTGCATTTATAAGCGCATGGTTTTCTTCTATTGAAGTTCCGCACATTGGGTAAATTGGTAATTCTTTTACTTCAGTATCAAATGTCTCAGAAATTTCATAGTTAATTAAGGCTACTTTCTCTGGTTGTGCAAATTCATATTGATTTACAGATACTTTATTCGTTTCAATAGGATTTCCTTTGTCGTCAAAGGCTTCGAATGTTTTTACGAATCGCCCAATATTCATAACAGTGTATGTACCGGGTGCCGTTGAAGCAAATTGATAAATGTTGTTTTCTGAAGTTAGTTCCGGTGCTGTAACCTTAACTTTAAAAGTATCATTAGATCGATCATTAAGATTGATATGAAATTTTACCGGTTCAATTTTGTTGTTTGAAGCAGTAGTAGATTTTTGACCACCACAAGATATTAATAGGGTGGAAGCAACCACAAAGATTGCAATTTTTAATAGTTTCATCTGTTGTATTATTTATTGTTGTTAGATGTTCATTGAGAAGTTTTGTTACAAGAATTGAATAAAAATTAATCGATTTTTAACACCATACTTGTAGCAACGCCGTTTGTAACTGTAACGATATATAAGTTGTTATAGATAGATTCGTCCAAATTTTCATAGGCTTCCTTTCCTAGCAGTCCATTCGAAAAGTAAGGAGTTGTGTTACTATGACCTACAATTAAAACGGTTTGACCCTTCGTTTTTTCTTGGAACCCTTGGTAATCTATATTTCTTGGGTTGTATAATTGTAAATCTAAATTGTTGGCTTCCGCAAGAGGTTTTGCGGTGTCTCTTGTTCTTTTGTAATCTGTAGAATAAACAGCATCAAATTTCACTTCTTGTAATACTTTAACCAAATTCTTGGCTCTGGCATGTCCAATTTCTGTTAAAGCAGGGTCTCTATTTGTTTTGTCGCTAAGATCTTTTTCAGCATGTCGAACTAAGTAGTAGGTAGTTGTTTCGTCGGTTGAGTTTTCTTGTGCATTAATTGCGTTTAATGAAAAGACGACAATTAGCGTGAGTAGTAGTTTTTGCATAGTTAATAATTAAGTGAACCCAAAGATATAGATTCAAAGATGATTTCAACAAAATCACAATCATAAAAAAAAGTGAATTTATTGCAATTGTAAACGGGTCATTATTGGGTAGTGATCTGAATAATCGACAAAATAGTTTTTAAAATTGTTTACTGTAAAAGCTTCATTAGGTAAAATAAAATCAATTCGCGCTGGAAGAAAATAGTCGTATGATTTTCCGAATCCGTCACCCGCCTCAACAAACGCATCGTTTTTGTCTCCTTTTAGCTGATTGTAGACCCATGAAAAAGCGGTATTGTTAAAATCACCACAGATTATAGTTTTGTAGGGAGAGTTTTTCTCGTTTTCAAGAAGTAAATTGACTTGATCTACTTGTTTTCCAAACTTTGTTTGTAATCTTTTTCTCAATTTTTCAGAGTCTTCTTCACCCAAATTTTCTTGATCTAATTGAATCTTTAAAGATTCTAAATGCACATTGTAAACTCTGAAAGTGTCTTTTTCCTTAACAATATCTGCGTAAATAGCATTATTAGTATTGCTTTTAAAATTTATAGAGCCACTGTTAATTATCTTAAATTTTGAATAAATGGCTTGACCAAAACGTATGCGTTTATTGTCTGCGTTTTTAGAATTTACAAATCGATATTTATATTTAAAAGAACCAGAATAATCATTTACAAACTCTTGAAAGCAAACAATATCAGGAGATTTTTCATGAACAAATTCTACGATGTTTTTTCGAATAGAATCGCTACTTTCAGGTTTCCAATTATATAAGTTAAATAAACGTACGTTGTAGCTCATAACCTTTAAATCATCATTCAGAATCACTTGTTTTTCAGAGATTCTGAAAAAAGAAGTAACCGTCGTAAATCCTATAAGTAATACAATTAATGATATTAAGAATTGCTTTCTAAGTTTTATAAGCCAATACAAGACAAAAGCAAGATTTGCCAAAATTAGAACGGGAACTAATAAACTAAGTAATGAAAGTAAAGGGAAAGTTTGTGGCGAAATGTAAGGTAATAAATAGGAGCAGAGCAAAAGAAATGCAATAATGCTATTTACAAAATAGATAAACCTATTGAGCCACGATAGTTTCTTCATTTACTTTTTACCAACCTTAAATAAGAATTCCTTTTCTTCTTTGGTTAAACTCTCATAACCCGATTTGCTTATTTTGTCTAAAATGCCATCTATTTTCTTTTGTTTGGTATTTTCTTCCTTATAAGAAGGTTTCCGTTTTATATTGTTCTTTTTATGAACGGTTCTAAGCGGTTTTTTATTTTTCGGTTTGAATAAATTTGCAATAGAATTGATAATCATTTCTAAAAAACGACCGATATCATTACCTTTTTCTAGTTGCTTTGTATATAAAAAACCGATAAGTGCACCACCCAAATGAGCCATATTTCCTCCAGGATTAGTCCCGTCCAAGCCAACAATACTAACAGCAACATAAATTGCAGTAATTACCCATAATTTAACACCACCAATAAGATTTAGGCGTATTTCATAGTTTGGAATTTTAGTAGTTAGGCCAACTAATACAGCCATAATTCCTGCAGAGGATCCAATTAGAAAACCAGAAGGAGCCATTACTAAAAATGCGATTCCACCTCCTAAAATTCCAAATAAAAAGTAATTGATGAACTGTTTTGTAGTAAAGAAATTCAAAAATAAATTTCCAACATAGTATAAGAATAATAGGTTGAAGAGGACATGAATAAAACTTCCATGAAAAAAACCATATGTTAAGATAGTCCAAGGTTGTGTTAAGAATACTTCAAGAGATGGTTTTAATGTAAACCAATTAATAATAAAGTTCCTCGCAATCAAAAATGGAATAAACGTAGCAACTTGAATGTAGATTAACTTCTCTACAGTATTTGCTTGGTTATAGGCTCTTTTTATGTCGTTAACAATACTCATTTAGTTCCAACGTGTAAATTGATTTTTCTTCCAATACCAAGCGATTATAAAACCAATTATGGCGCCGCCGATATGAGCAAAATGAGCGACATTACCAACAGAATATTTAGTCAATCCAAAGAACAAATCACCAAATATAATTACGGGTATAAAATATTTCGCCGGAATTGGAATAGGGAAAAAGATCAATGCTAATTTCGCATTTGGGAAAGCCATAGCAAATGCCACTAAAACGCCATAGACAGCACCAGAAGCACCTACCGCTGGTGTATGGTACGTGCCGTAAAAAGAAGAAAGATTTGCTTGAGAAACATGCTCTAAAATTTGCGTGTTATAAGACCCTGAAATCAACATTGCTTGTATTTCTTCACTAGACATCCCAATATTTACTAACTGCTCATAGACTCCGTTAAATTGATAATAATTAACTAAAGTATAGATAAGTCCAGCGCCAAGGCCAGCAGAGAAATAAAAGAATAAAAACTTATTACGACCCCACATTTGTTCAAGCGGCGTACCAAATGCCCATAAGCCATACATGTTAAACACAAGATGCATCGTGCCTCCATGTACAAACATATGTGTCAGGAATTGCCAAAATCCAAAATTTTCATTTTCTGGAAAATATAAAGCTAGAGCATCTCCAAAGTTTACTTTTACTACAAATATGAGCACGTAAACAATGATATTGGCAATAATTAGATGTTTAACCGCATCGGTTATTCGATTCATCATAGGTCAAATTTTTTATCTATTTCATTTAATTCCATCGAGATAAAGGTTGGTCTGCCAAATGGAGAATGATTAGGTTCTTTACATGAGAATAAATCTTCTACTAGAGATTCCTGTTCCTCAACATTTAATGTTTTTCCATTTTTAATGGCCAAACTCTTAGCCATGCTTTTTGCCATTATATCTATTTGGCTAAAACTGGTTTCTGGAATTTCATTTTTTATATCTTCTAACAATTGTTCTAAAACGGAAATAACTTGACTTTCGTTTATCGCAACTGGAATTCCGGACACAACTATTTTTTCATCTTCAATTTTGTCGAATAAAAACCCTGTACTTTCAATGTCAGATCTTAGTTCTTTAATCAATAGTATATCATCTTTGGATAAATTAATATCTAACGGAAAGAGCAGTTGTTGGCTCATAGCGTCATTCACCGTAATATGTGTTAAGTATTCTTCATACAAAATACGTTGATGTGCTAGGTTTTGGTTGATGAAAACTATTCCAGATTTAATTGAACTTACAATATATTTTCGATGAATTTGATGCGTTTTTGATATGCTTTCTTTTGCATCGAACAATTCTGTTTCAATTAATTCAGATTGTACTTCTATATTTTTAATATCAATTTCGGGAGTTTTTATATCTACATATAAACTTTCCCAATCCTGTTTTTGTTCTCTTTTATAAGGGAAACTGATTGATTTTTGTTCGTCTGATTTAAACGGATTGAAATCCCTATCAATCGTTATTTGAGGTGCTTTTGAAACTTTTTTATCTTTAAAATTGTACGGAGTATCTAAACCAGCATCTCTATTAAAATCTAATACTGGAGACACGTTATACTGACCCAAACTATGCTTTACAGTTGCCCTGATAATAGCATATAATACCTTTTCATTATCAAATTTAACCTCCGTTTTTGTAGGGTGTATGTTTATATCAATAGTATTAGGTGGTACCGTTAGATATAAGAAATATGAAGGATAATTACCAGGTAATATCAAATCTTCAAACGCACTATTAACCGCGTGATTTAAATAAGAATTCTTAATAAATCGGTCATTTACAAAAAAGAACTGCTCGCCACGTTTCTTTTTTACAAACTCTGGTTTTGTAACAAATCCAGTTAATTGAACTACGTCTGTATCTTCATTTACAGGAACCAGTCGCTCGTTTGTCTTTTTACCTAAAATAGCAACAATTCGCTGACGTAGGTTAGAAGCATTTAATCGATACACTTCATTATCGTTATGATACAATGAAAATGAAATAGTTGGGTGTACCAGAGCAACACGCTGAAATTCATCTATAATATGTCTGGTTTCAACCTGATTTGATTTTAAGAAATTACGTCTTGCCGGAATATTATAAAACAAGTTTTTAACCGATAAAGAAGTTCCAGTAGGAGTAGAGACCACCTCTTGCAATGTAATTTCGCTCCCTTCAATTTTTATGTGAGTTCCTAATTCTTGTAGATCTAGTTTCGTTTTTAATTCTATATGAGCAATGGCCGCAATTGAAGCGAGCGCTTCACCACGAAATCCTTTTGTTTGTAAATTGAATAAGTCTTCGGCTGTTCTGATTTTTGACGTGGCATGTCTTTCGAACGATAACCTTGCATCGGTTTCGCTCATTCCTTTGCCATTGTCAATTACCTGAATCAAAGCCTTTCCAGCATCCTTTAAAAGTAATTTTATATTGGTGGCTCCGGCATCGATAGAATTCTCTAGTAATTCTTTTACTACAGAAGCAGGACGTTGCACAACCTCTCCCGCAGCAATTTGATTTGCTACATGGTCAGGTAAAAGTTGAATAATATCTGACATTAAAACAGTTTGTGGAGTTCAAATAGATAAGCCACAATTCCTACTAAAATGGTAATGATTAAAGCAAGTCTTCTAGTTGTACCCTTATCTGCCGCAGCTTTTGTATTTCTAACCCAATCGTTTTTTAGATTGTTTTTGGTTAATTTTATTTGACCAATTGATTCGTTCTCTTCTTGTTCGTTTTGTAAATTAGCAATACGCTCCTTACGCTCGCTATAATACCTAGGCTTATAGTCGAAAACATAATATTTGCGTGGTTTAAATGCTTTACCGAACATGTTTTAAATGAATTTAATTAGGTTGTTTCAAAACTACATAAATAATCAATGGTGGTCAAGTTTTACCATCAATTTTAAGAGAGATTTATGACCCAATATAAATGTGTAAAATGGTTCTGTTCTATTTAAAGAACGGCCATTTTTATTGCAGTAACTGCAGCCTCAGTCCCCTTATTTCCAAGTTTACCACCTGATCTATCAATAGATTGTTGCATGGTATTGTCCGTTAAAACACAGAATATAGTCGGAATATCAAACTGTAAGTTCAAATCTTTGATGCCTTGTGTAACGCCTTCACAAACGAAATCGAAGTGCTTTGTCTCTCCTTGAATTACACAACCAATAGCAATAACAGCATCTACCTTTTCAGTTTGGAGCATTTTTTTACACCCAAAAATCAATTCGAAACTCCCAGGCACATCCATTCTTACAATGTTATCTTTTGATACGTTGTTTTCTAAAAGCGTTTCTTTTGCACCATTAAATAAGCCTTCAGTAATGTTTTCATTCCATTCTGAAACAACAATCCCAAACCGAAGGTCCTTCGCGTTTGGGATTGTTGATTTATCGTATGTAGATAAATTCGTCGTTGCCATAATCGTTTTTAATTATTTCGAATATGTTGCTTTACTGATATAAATATCGATGTTTTTTGCCTCTTCGGAGTTAGGGAAATCTTTTTTGATTCTTTCGAAATGACTAACTGCTTTTGATGCTTTATCTAATTCTAATGCCATATTCCCAGCTTTAAACAAGAATAAAGGAGTAGAAAAATCATTGGTTCTTAAATTGGCTGCTTGCTCATAATAGTTCAAAGCATCTTCTAATTGATTTAAATCTGCAAATGCATCACCAATCGCTCCTTTTGCAACGGGGCCTAACAATTCATCCTCAGAATTGAATTTCTCTAAATAGTCAATTCCTTCTTCGTATTGTTTTAATTTTAAGTAAGAAATACCAGCATAATAATTTGCTAAGTTTCCAGATTTAGTTCCAGAGAACTCATCTGCGATATCAACAAATCCATATTTTCCTTCTCCACCTTCTAAACTCATCACAAATAAAGAGTCTGCAGAAACAGTACTAATAATTGCTTTATCGAAATATTGTTTAGGGAAAGCCAATTCATCTGCAGCCATTTTTTCATTTGGCTCATTAACAAATTTTAAATACCCTAAATAACCTAAAATACCGATTACAATTAAACCAAGGACAATAAAAATGTTTTGTTGGTTTTTAATAACCCATGCCTCAGATCTTGATGCTGTTTCATCCAATGTGTTAAATACTTCAGCAGTTGTGCTATTTTGCTCTACTGCCGATTTAACTTCGTTATTATTTCCTTTAACTTTATTTCCTCTTTTTTTATAAGTTGCCATTATCTTCTTAAATTTGTAGGCGCAAAAGTAAGGTTTTTAATTGGAAAGTAAAAAACCAAATTTTGGGAATTTTTCAATATTTTTAATTATTCATTTTCAAGTGAAAAGCTAGCATGCATCTTAAGAAACTATCCCTTCTAAATTTTAAAAATTTTGATTCTCAAACATTTGATTTTCAGGAAAAAATAAACTGTTTTGTCGGAAATAATGGCGTTGGAAAAACGAATGTTTTAGATGCTATTTATTATTTGTCTTTTGGTAAAAGTTATTTCAACCCTATTGCAAGTCAGAATATTAAGCACGGACAGGAGTTTTTTATGGTTGAAGGAGAGTATGATATTAACGAAAGAATTGAAACTTTTGTATGTAGTTTAAAACGTGGGTCTAAGAAAGTTATTAAGCGGAATGATAAGGAATACGAAAAGTTTTCTGAGCATATCGGGCATTTGCCCTTGGTTATTATTTCACCAGCCGATCGTGATTTGATTGTAGAAGGGAGTGATGTGAGGAGAAAATTTATAGACAGTGTCATTTCTCAATCCGACAAACTTTATTTAAAAACGCTTATTAATTATAATAAGGTATTACAGCAACGTAACGCATTATTAAAATACTTTGCTGCAAATCGAACGTTTGATGCTTTGAATTTAAATGTTTACAACGAGCAATTAGAGCAATACGGAACCATTATTCATCAAAAAAGAACATCTTTTTTAGAGGTGTTTACGCCCATATTTGAGGAGCGGTATAAAATGATTTCGAACGAAAAAGAGTCGGTTAAATTGGTGTACAAAACACAATTGGATGCTGCTAAACTTACTGAGTTGTTAGTGCAGTCCTTAGACAAAGATAGAATGTTACAATACACAACAGTTGGTATTCATAAAGATGATTTGGCTTTTGAAATTGACGAATTTCCAATTAAAAAATTTGGAAGTCAAGGGCAACAGAAATCATTTTTAGTGGCATTAAAATTGGCTCAATTTGAATTTATTAGAAGGCAGTCTAATAAAAAGCCTATTTTATTGCTAGATGATATTTTTGATAAATTAGATGATACAAGAGTCGCACAAATTGTAGCTTTGGTAAATGAAGATAATTTTGGGCAATTATTTATTAGTGATACGCACGAAGAAAGAACTGAGGAAGTTGTAAAGAGAACCAATCAACCTTACCAAATATTTACACTGTAATGGCAAAAAGAGAAAATAATTATTCGAGTATAGAAGATTTAATGAAGGTTGTAATTAAGGAGAATAATTTAACCAAAGGAATGAACCAGATGAATGTAAAGGATATTTGGGCAAACCTAATGGGTAATGGGGTAGTTAGTTATACCGAAAGTGTGCAATTGCAAAACAAAACTTTAATAGTTAAATTAAAATCTTCAGTTCTACGAGAAGAATTAAGTTACGGCAAGGAAAAGATAATAAAAATGTTGAATGATGAACTAGGAGAAGAGTTGATTACAAAACTAATGCTTGTTTAAATCATTTATTTAGCAACGTTTTGCTCACACCATCTTGTTCCTGATTCTAATTTGTCAAACAATTTAAATTCCCACGTAAATTCTTCTTGACGCTTAATAACTTCATTCATTACCATTTTTATATTTGTTTCGAGGGCAATAATGGCTACTTTAATTTGAGGATTCCATGTAGAAGAGAATAGTGTAATAAGTCTCAGTGTTTCGAGATAATCCTTGGGAGGAGTGTAAGAAATGATTTCTGTAAAATCAAAGATTAATAAGTCGAGTTTTTTAATGCTTACATTTTCTACAATGTCTATAAAAGCATCCTTAATTTCATACGCTTTTAATTCACCTTCAAAATTGGCAATAACTCTATTTTTTAAAAATTTTAGTTCAAAACTCATTTGGGGTTTGTGTTTGAAAACTTTATTATAATAGTCGCTGCAAGTTTATAAATCAGGGGGTTTAAAACAAGAAAATCGGTCAACTTTTGTTAACCGATTTTTAATAAATTATGAATGAGTAATTTAGAATTGCTCTCGTCCAGAAAAATGGAAGTTTCCTTCGATTTCTGCATTCTCATCACTATCAGATCCATGAACAGCATTTTCGCCCATGGATGCAGCATACAATTTTCTAATTGTACCTTCTGCAGCGTCTGCTGGGTTCGTTGCACCGATTAACGTTCTAAAGTCTTCGACAGCGTTATCTTTTTCTAAAATTGCAGCTACAATTGGTCCACGAGTCATATACTCAACCAATTCTCTAAAGAATGGACGTTCGTTGTGAACTGCGTAAAATGTCTCAGCATCTTTTGTAGACATCTGTGTCATTTTCATCGCTACAATTCTAAATCCTGCAGCGTTAATTTTTTCTAATATTGCTCCTGTGTTTCCTTTTTCTAAAGAATCAGGCTTAAGCATTGTAAATGTTCTATTTGTTGCCATTTAATATAAATTTAAATCGGGTGCAAATGTATTGCTTTTTGTTTAAAATGTATAACAAGTTTATATAGGATTTTGTTAAAAATGCAAAATATGGAGAATCCTAGTACTGCTCTTTAATAGATTGTTGCAACTCGTTTTTATTTCCTCTCATTTCCATAAGAACAGTATTCGATTCAAAATTAAATTTCAGGATTCCAAAACTTTGCTGATTTACCAATTTTTCCACGCGATATTTGTTGTCTTCTCCTAAATTGTTTGTTGCTGAATGTGTAAGTCCGCTAGAGGTAAAGTCTATTAAAGGGTATGAAAGTCCTTCTATCGATTTTTTAGAAAAATCAGAAATATGTCTATCTCCTGATAGTAAAATTGTGTTTTTTGCTTTAGAAGATTTTAGTAGATCGGTTAGCTTGTCAACTTCATGTGGCATATTACCCCAAGTTTCCCAGCCATGTTCTCCAGATAATACTTGAATACTGCTCAAAATTACATTAAAATTCGCGTTTGAGTTTTTCAATTCTTTTTCTAACCATTCCCATTGAGCTGCTCCCAAAATAGTTCCTTCTCCATAGGTATTTGGTTTATATCTTTTATAGGTGCCGTCGTCGTTATTGGTAAGAGAAGTTCTAAAATACCGAGTATCTAGAATAAATACTTTAACGGCATTTTTTCCTACGACAAAGGTTTTGGAGTGATAAACTCCAGGACGCTGCCTTCTTGGACTATTTTCAGGGGTATCTAAAAAATCTAGAAATAATTGTTGCGATTCGGCCTTTTTAGGATATTCAGTTCCTCCATCATTTATTCCATAATCATGATCATCCCAAGTGCCCATTACTTCAACTTTCGAAATAAAATCTGCATAGATTTTATCTTCTTTTTGAATAGCGTAATTTTCTTTTAAAATAGCCATTTCATAGGTGTCGGAATAGATGATATCACCTCCCCATAACCAAACATGCGGATTGCTTTTTAAAATTTCTTTCCAAAAATAATTCTCCTCGTTCTGATTGTTGCAAGAGCCAAATGCAATAGTGAAGTCGGATTTAAAGGCTTCTTCTACATTCGTATTAATAGATTTTTGCCCTTTATTTTTGCAGGCAACGCCAATTAATAGGGTAAGAAATAAAATTTTAAAAGATTTCATAAGTTCAGATTATTTGAATCGCAAATATATCGAAATGATTTTGCTGTTGACCTATTTTCATTGTCTCTATTTGTTCTATATTTGAATGCATAAGAATGAATTATTTTGGAAAGAAGAAAATTTATTAAGTCGGGAGTATTAGCATCTTTATCAAGTCTTATTGGAGGAGAGGTTGTATTTGGAAGGAATTTGCTAAGCGGTTATACCCCTTTAGCATTACAAGATTCAGATCCTTTTAAATTGTTTCAAAAAGACCAGGATATGGTTGTTTTAAACGATAAACCTTGGAATATGGAAGCACAAGCTCATTTATTAAGAGATAAGGTTACTCCTAATAAATATATGTTTGTGAGAAATAATGGTTTGGTTCCTGAGATTATTAATGAATCGAAATGGAGTTTAACTATTGATGGAGAATCCGTAGAGAATATGAAAACCTATACTTTACAAGATTTAAAAACCAAATTTAAAACGTATACTTATCAACTTACATTGGAATGTGGAGGAAATGGTAGAAGTGAATTCAATCCACCTGCAAAAGGAAATCAATGGACAATTGGAGCTGTACATTGCGCCAACTGGACGGGGGTGCGGTTAAAAGATGTTTTGTTAGATGCCGGGGTTAAGAATGATGCCGTTTATATTGGTTATCATTCTGCTGATGTGCATTTAAGTAGAGACCCCAATAAAGAACCTATTTCTAGAGGAATCCCAATCTCAAAGGCTATGGAAAATGAAATATTATTGGCATTTGAAATGAACGGTGAGTCAATTCCGTTGGTTCATGGGCATCCTTTAAGAATGGTTGTTGGTGGATGGCCTGCATCAACTTCTGGTAAATGGTTACAACGAATTAGTATAAGAAATAAAGTTCACGACGGAACTAAAATGGGTGGGATGTCATATCGCGTTCCATGTAAGTCTGTTGCACCAGGAGAAAAAGTAGCTGAAGAGAATATGTGTATTATTGAGTCAATGCCCGTTAAATCTATTATAACATATCCTAAAACGGGTGCTATATTAAAAGAGAAAAGTTTGAATATAGAAGGTCATGCTTGGGCTGGTGATTTGGAGGTTGAAAATATAGAGATATCAATTGATTTTGGGGCAACTTGGAAATCTGTTCCTGTTACTAAGCCAATTAACAAACTAGCATGGCAGCACTTTAACTCAAAAATTAAATTCCCTAAAGCAGGTTATTATGAAATATGGGCAAAAGCAACTGATTCTAACGGTATCTCGCAACCAATGGTCTTACCCGGTTGGAATCCGAAGGGGTATTTAAACAATGCTTGTCATAGAATTGCCATAAAAGTTGAAGTTTAAAGCATTTAGAATGAAAAGTTTATTTTCTAAAATTTTCGGTTTGTTTTTGTTTGTGACTATTTTGATTATAGTAATTTATGCAATTCCCGTAAATGATGATAAGCAGAAAATAGATATGGTACAAACTCAATTAGAAGAAGTGAAGGATGGAGTTCATTTACCAACAGGCCTTAAGGCTGAAGCAAATTATAAATTAGTAGTTGCCAATTGTACCGGTTGTCATTCGGCTAAATTGGTAACTCAAAATAGAATGTCTAAAAACCAATGGAAGGCAACCATAAAATGGATGCAAGAAACCCAGAATTTATGGGATTTAGGAGTAAATGAAGATAAGATTATTTCTTATTTGGTAGCTAATTACCCTTATGTAGAAACAGGTAGAAGAGCGAATTTAGCGACAATTGACTGGTATGAATTAGAAGAATGAATAAGTGCAAATCTGCTTAAAATGTGGAAGTAAAAATTGTATTTATATTGTATATTCGCAGCCTATGACGCAAGATCAAATAAAAGAAGTAGAAGAATTACTAAAACAACCAAAGTCCATTGCTATTATTCCGCATAGAAACCCAGATGGTGATGCCATTGGTTCTTCTTTGGCTTTATGGAATTATTTAAAACAAAAAGGACATGATGCAACTGTTGTTGCGCCGAATGATTTTCCTCATTTTTTAAAGTGGATTCCAGGAAATGAGAACATTAAATTTTTTGATAAACAGAACAATCAAGCAAAAAAGGCTTTGAACAAAGCTGAAATTATTTTCTTGCTAGATTTTAACGCTTTGCATAGAATTGGTGATGATATGCAGAAAACGGTAGAGAAATTGGATAGTAAGTTTATCATGATAGATCATCATCAACAGCCAGATACTTCTATTACAAATTTAATTTACTCAGACACAAGTATTTGTTCTACCAGTCAGATGATTTATCATTTCTTAGAAATGCTAGATGCTACTAATATGATAAATGCTGAAATGGCAACAGCCATGTATACCGGTATTATGACAGATACTGGGTCGTTTAGGTTTCCATCTACAACTAGTACCACACATAGAATTATTGCAAGCTTAATTGATAAGGGTGCGGATAACGCACAAATTCATAATAATATTTACGACACTAATTCCTTTAATAGGTTGCAGTTATTAGGCAAGTCATTAAATAATTTAAGAGTGGTTGAAGCATCTAGAACTGCCTATATTACCTTGTCACAAGCCGAATTAGATGCGTTTAATTTTCAAAAAGGAGATACCGAAGGTGTTGTGAATTACGCTTTGTCACTAGAGAATATTGTTTTCGCAGCAATTTTTATTGAAGATGTTGAGCAAAAGATTATCAAAATGTCTTTCCGTTCAAAAGGATCATTTTCTGTGAATCAATTTGCAAGAAATCACTTTAACGGTGGCGGGCATGATAACGCAGCGGGTGGTCGTTCAGAAATGAATTTAGATGCAACAGTAACGCATTTCCTTTCAATTTTACCAACATATACTAATGATTTAAGAAAATCTGATGAGGATTAGTGTTTTCTTCGTTTTATTAATGGTAGTTGCTTGTACAAAGCCAATTCCGAGGCGCCCAATTAGCCATCACGGAAAATCTTTTATTGAGGAATCTATTGCTAGAAATAAGAAGGTAAATGAATTGGAAAAAAGAGCGATTAAATATTATATTGCGCAGGATTCTAGTCATAATTATTTAGAGTCACCAAGAGGGTTTTGGTATCGATACGTACATCAAATAAACGAGAATGCTAAGGTTCCAAAAACTTCGGATAAAGTTACTTATAGATGTCAAATATCGAATCTAAAGAATGAAATTCTTTATTCATTTGATGATTTAGGCAACATTAATTATTCGGTTGATAAAGAAGAAGTTGAGTTAGGTTTGCAGTCTGGAATTAAGTTGATGAAAAAGGGAGAAGAAGTTGTTTTTGTTTTTCCATCATTTAATGCTTTAGGTTTGTTAGGAGATAAAGATGAAGTTGGGATAAATGAGCCACTGATATATAGAATACAAATAATAGAAATAAATTAAATTAAATTAAATAGAAATGAGATTAGTAAAGTTAATGACAATGTCGATGTTAGTTGCGGCAGTATTTTCATCATGTAACGGACAAAGTGTTTCGAACAAATCATTAGAAACAGAATTAGATTCGGTAAGTTATGCGATAGGATTAGATATGGCCGTAAAAATGAAGGCTAATTTCTCTGAAGTAAATGACGAGATGTTTATTCAGGGATTTGCAAATGGTATAGATTCGACTAACATTAAAATAGATGCGAAAGATCTAAACAATATCATTAGTAAGTATTTCATGGAGAAACAGCAAAGAGATGCTGCTGCAAAGGCTGAGGCACAGTATGGAGATATTAAGAAAGAAGGAGAAGCATTTTTGTTGGAGAATAAAACTAAAGAAGGTGTTGTTACTACAGATAGTGGATTCCAATATATTATTTTAAAAGAGGGTACAGGAGATAAGCCAGTGGCAACGGATCAGGTAAAAGTTCATTACCATGGTACTTTAATTGATGGATCTGTATTCGACAGTTCTGTAGATAGAGGTGAGCCAATAGTGCATAGTGCAAGTGGATTTGTGAAAGGATTTAATGAAGGAATTGCATTGATGAGTGTTGGTTCTAAATATAAATTCTTTATTCCTCAAGAATTGGGGTATGGCGCGGCGTCTCAAGGAGGGCCAATCAAGCCTTTTTCTACTATTATTTTTGAAGTAGAACTATTGGAGATTGTAAAGTAAATTCAAAATCTAGATTCATATGAAAGTTCTTAAGAGTTCAGTTTTAGCAATTATATTAGTTTTTTTTGCATGTAGTGAAGAGATTAAATACCCAGAATTAGAAGATGGGTTGTATGCCGAAATTGTTACTGTAGATGGTAATATTGTATTGAATTTAGAGTTTGAAAAAGTTCCAGCAACGGTTGGTAATTTTGTATCATTGGCCGAAGGAACAAATAAAATGGTAACGGACTCTATGAAAGAAAAACCTTATTATAATGGGTTAAACTTTCATAGAGTTATTAGCCGTGCTACAGCAGGAAATCAAGACTTTATGATTCAAGGAGGCTGCCCACTTGGTACAGGTGGCGGTGATCCTGGATATAGATTTGCTGATGAAATACCAAGAGATTCTGTAGGAGACGTGCTATTTAAGCACGATAGACCTGGAGTATTATCAATGGCAAATGGTGGTCCAGATTCTAATGGGAGTCAATTTTTTATTATGTTGGAGCCTCGTCCACATTTAGATGGTGTGCATGCTGTATTTGGTAATGTAGTAATGGGGCAGAAGGTTGCTCATAATTTACAGAAGAAAACGGTTATAGAAGAGGTTAACATAATACGAGTAGGTAAGAAAGCGAAAAACTTTAATGCATTTAAGACCTTTAAGAAGTTTGTAGATATTGAACGCGAGAAAGCGAAGGAGATTGAAAAAATAGAGCAAGAAACAATTGCTCACTTTCTTAAATTAAAAGAAGAAGCTCAGGAATTATCACCAGATTTGAAAATATACTTTCTCGAAAAAGGGGATGGTGCGCAACCTGAATTAGAAAGTAATATCCGAATTGGATACGCTGCTTATTTTACAGATGGTAGTTTGTTAGATACCAATATAAAGGATGTTGCCAAAAAATTTGGAATGTATAACCAAACTAAAGAAGTGCGAAGAGGATATGAGCCTTTTAAGAGTACTTATAGTATGAATGAGCGTTTGGTTCAAGGGTTTAAAGAAGGCTTACAAGAAATGAAATTTGGAGAAAAAGCATTGTTGTATCTTCCAGCGCATTTGGCATGGGGAGAACAAGGAAGTAGAGGAGTTCCTCCAAATTCAGATATTATATTTAGAGTGGAATTGTATCCTCCAAACTAAAAAATAAATGCTAGAAAAAATTAATAAAATAGATACGGAGTTATTAATCTATTTAAATGGATTAGGTTCTACTACTTGGGATGGATTTTGGATGTTTATGACAACAACAGTCTATTCCGTTCCGTTTTATTTAATTGCCTTGTATTTTGTTTATAAAATATACGGGACCAAAAAAACACTATACGCTTTGCTATTTATAGCAATTTTAATTACAGCATCAGATCAATTATCAAACGCATTTAAATACGGTTTTGGACGACTTAGACCTTGTCATAACGAAGAGGTGAAAGGACTTATTCGATTAGTTAAGGATAGTTGTGGAGGCTATTATTCGTTTTTCTCAGCACATGCGTCAACTTCTATGGCAATTGTAGTTTATTTTGCTTTATTAATAAAAAGCAAAGTGAAATACTTTGCATTATTTCTAATCTTTTGGGCAGTTTTAATTGGGTATAGCCGAATTTATATTGGTGTACATTATCCGTTTGATGTATTGTTCGGATTCACTGTTGGAGGAACAATTGGATTCGCGATTTATTTGCTATTCAATGTTTTTATTAAAAAATATATAGATAAGTAGGTCTATATTCCATTTATCGCTTTATTCAATTGCGCTTCAAATTCGATTGGGTTGTCTACAAAAAAAGCCAATGTTTTAAACTTTCGATGTATTCCATAAAGGCTAATTAGCGTATTTTCAGACTTTAAATGTAGCACTACATTATGGCTTTCAAGATTTCCAAAAAAGCTTAATTTTCTATTTAGATTGTTTTCGTTAAGATCTTTTGATGTCACATCTATAACTACAATGTCATTGAACTCAATTCTTGTTTCATTCATTATTCCATATGAAAGTAACAATGCGTCTTTTTCAATTTTATACGGCCTTTGACTTAAAGATTTCATAAATCCAAATATCTGTAATCCAGTATAAATACTAATAAAGGTTACAATCCAAGCAGCAGTTTCACTCCATTTTAGAATTAAAAAATGTAGGGCTATAGTTTCTATGACTATGATTAAAAGTATGCCTGCTAGTAAGGAAATGGTTCCACTTTTTTTATGATAGGAATATTCATTTTGTTTTAAAACTCTTTTTGTCCATTTTGCAAAACCGTAATAAAAGACTGCTATTTCGGTAACAAATACAAGCGATACACCTTTAGGAAGCAGTTCATTACAAGTGGCCTTTAAAATATTATAAAAGTCAGGTGAAGTTCCTTTTTTGGTTTTAAATAGTAAAATTCCTTTTCTTATTTTTTTTATAACTGTAAAAAGGATAAAGATTTCAATTAATGGTAATCCCCAAGATTTAAATATGTTAATTAGGCTTTGCTCTTCGGTAGGAATAATATAAGATCCTATTGCAATGCAAAGAAATAGTAAGGGAACCACAGTTATATTTGGTATCTTAGTTTTTCGGACTAACATGTAATAAATTAGAGGAATTACTAAAATTAAATCGGTAGAAACTCCAATTGCTAGGGCAGAAGTATTTGATTTAAAGAGAGCGGATTGCGTTATTAACATCATCAGACCAATTAGAAAAATTGGAGTCGCAATAGCAATAATTGAATTCTTATGATTAATTAGCCATCTCATTAATTAACTTTTTTCAAAGTTATTCAATTATAACCGAATACTTTCTCAATAATCCTTCTATACCAGTTTTTGAGAACTTAGCCCCTTTTAAAATGTTTATTTCAGGATCTATGGTATAGTTTATCGTTGTTTTAAAATCAGTATGAGATAGATTACTGTTATCAAAAATTGTTTTGTAGAGATCAGAATTGTTAAATGTGCATTTACTTAAGTTAGCATCGGTGAAATCTGCTTCTTGAAGTTTACAACGATCAAATTTTGTCCCAATCATTTTTAATTTATAAAATGAAGAAAAATTTAGTTGGCATTGTTTAAAATTAAAATCAAGTAGAAAGTCGTTACAATCTGCAAATTTCACTCCGATTAGTTTACAATCTTCAAATCGAACTTCTTGAAATAAAGTGTGCTTCGTAAGACAGTTACTTAGATTACAATCTTTAAACTCACAATCAATAAAAACGCAATTGGAAATGTCAGAATTCTCGAAACTACAGTTGATGAATGTACACTGGTCGTATTCACCTATTGGAAGTCTTTCCTTAGAGAAATCTATTCCTTTGAAATTTTCCGAATCAATTAAATGACTAAGCATTTAATTTTTTTTGAAAATGTAACCATTTAATGGATTGATAAATATCAAAAAGAAAATGATTCCGAATGCGAATTCATAAAGTTCCCATCGACGGCTAGAGGCCTTCATAAACTCTAATAAACCTGTAGCAAGTAGTAATCCTATTGTATGATTCCACCTTGGTACGGGTACTGCAAATTTTTCAGCCAATCCTTTTAACCAAGTGGTTTTTCTATATAACACAGGTACAATTAATAAATAAATAACCAATACAGCGGTTAAGATTTGACTAAAGATTAATTTATTTATTTTAGTTTCACCAACAACCATATTGTGTAAATTGGTCTCTTGCTGTGCATTATTTTCTAAAAAATATTCAGAAGATTCTATCCCGAAAATTCGTTGCCCCCAAGAAATTTCTTCTCCGGCTCCGAACAAAAATATCAAGGCCATTCCTACGATCCCTAGTTTCCATAATGCTGGTTTTGCTCCTCCAATTTTTATCAATCGCGCAATGCAAAGTACACTAATACAAAAAAGCATTAAAGCGGTTCCATATTCTGCAAATCCATCTTCTTTAGTAATCACAGTATCAAAATATACCAAATCTGTATTGGCAAAATATATACCTAATGCATAAACTAAAAGAAGTAAGCTGTAACCTAATCGTTCTGTTCTAGTAAGTGTATTCATATCTTATAATTAATTTAAATCTAATATTTGTTGAGCCGCTTCAAAAGGTGAAATGATTTCTTTTTCAATTTTTTCCTTGAAGGCTTCTATTGCTTCTTGAACGGAATCTCGTTCATAAAATTGTTTTTTAATAGCGTAGTCAATTGTGTCTAGTAACCATTGATTGTTTTGATCCTTTCTATGCTTGTAAAAATACCCATTCTTTTTTGTGAATGTTATAAACTCATTTACAAATGCGTAAACCTCTTTTATACCCTTGTTTTCTAGTGAACTACAAGTATTGACAACAGGTGTCCATTTGCTTTCTTTTAAAGGGTACAAATGTAGTGCTTTTGAAAATTGGCTCTTCGCCAACTCAGCAGCGTTTATATTTGGTCCATCAGCTTTGTTAATAACAATGGCATCCGCCATTTCCATTATTCCGCGTTTAATTCCTTGTAATTCATCACCCGAATTTGCTAGTTTTAATAGTAAAAAGAAATCGACCATATTATGAACTGCAATTTCAGATTGACCAACACCAACGGTTTCTATAAGAATTATGTCGAAACCAGCGGCTTCACACAATACAATTGTTTCTTTGGTTTTTCTAGCAACCCCTCCTAGAGAATCTCCCGATGGTGAAGGTCGTATGTAAGCATTTGAATCCTGTGCTAAGAGGTGCATTCTAGTCTTGTCTCCTAAAATACTTCCTTTGTTTATAGAACTGCTAGGGTCCACGGCTAAAACAGCAACGCGTTTGCCAATACTGGTTAAATACTTTCCAAAAACATCTATAAAAGAACTTTTTCCTACACCTGGTACCCCGGTAATCCCGATTCTAATCGATTTGTTGGCATATGGCAAACAATCATTTAAAATTTCTGTAGCCTTTTGCTTATGCTCGGAATTGTTGCTTTCTATTAAAGTAATAGCACTGCTCAAAAAACTGATGTTTTTAGAGATAATCTGTTTTACAAATTCGGCGCTAGATGCTTTTTTTGGATTGCTCAAAGTGTCTTTCTAAATTAGGAATTTAAAGCACAACGAAGTTAGACAAAATACTTGTGAATCAAAAAAACAAGGAGATTATTAAATTATTTTCGGACTTTAATTTTTAACGTAATCTTTAGAAAAATGTTAGTATTTTTACCACTTATTAAACGCTGAATTTTCTATGGAATTGTACAATTCAAATTCGATTAAACTTTATAATTCATTAACAAAATCAAAAGAAACGTTTGAACCTTTAAATGAGGGAATGATTGGTATGTACGTATGTGGCCCAACGGTATATAGCAATGTGCATTTAGGAAACGTAAGAACATTCATGTCTTTTGATATGATTTACCGTTACTTTTTACATTTAGGTTATAAAGTTAGATACGTTAGAAACATTACAGATGCAGGCCATTTAACTGATGATGATTCGGAAGATAAAATCTCTACCAAAGCCCGTTTAGAAAAACTGGAACCGATGGAAATTGTACAAAAATACACGGTAGATTTTCATGATATTTTGAAGCGATTTAATTTTTTACCACCAAGTATTGAACCAACAGCAACCGGGCATATTGTGGAGCAAATAGAAGCGATTGAAGAAATAATATCAAACGGATTGGCATATGAGTCCAACGGTTCTGTATATTTTGATGTGTTGAAATACAATGAGCAAGGTGGAGATTATGGAATGCTTTCTAAAAGGAAAATGGATGAAGTGATTTCTAATACAAGAACATTAGATGGGCAAGCGGAGAAAAAGAACCCACAAGATTTCGCGCTTTGGAAAAAAGCAAATCCAGAACATATTATGAGATGGCCATCTCCTTGGGGAGTTGGATTTCCTGGTTGGCATTTAGAATGTACAGTAATGAGTACAAAGTATTTGGGAGAGACATTTGATATTCACGGCGGAGGAATGGATTTGAAATTTCCGCATCACGAGTGTGAAATTGCGCAGTCTAAGGCGTGTACAAATACAAACCCTGTAAATTATTGGATGCATACAAATATGTTGACTTTAAACTCTCAGAAGATGTCCAAGTCTACTGGAAATAGCATTCTGCCAGGAGAAATTTTATCGGGCGACAATGATATTTTAAGAAAGGCCTTTAGCGCGGGTGTTGTACGTTTTTTCTGTATGCAAGCACATTATAGAAGTATTTTAGATTTCTCTTCAGATGCCTTAGAAGCGTCTGAGAAAGGGTTTCAGAAATTAATGGAAGCAATGACATCTTTAAAAGATTTAACAACATCAAATTCTTCTTCAGTAAATATTCAGGATTGGAAAGACAAGTGTTATGGAGCAATGAATGATGATTTTAACACACCAATTTTAATATCGCATTTGTTTGAGGCTGTGAAATTTGTGAATGTAATTAAAGAAGGAAAAGAAACAATTTCTAAATCTGATTTAGAATTATTATCAAATACGATGCGCATTTTTGTTTTTGATGTTTTAGGTTTAGAAAATTCAACTAATGGCGATGCATCAGATTCAAAGTTAGATGGTGTTATGCAAATGCTTATAGATATGCGTAAAGACGCACGAGATAATAAAGATTGGGCACTATCTGATAAAATAAGAGATGAGTTAGCAGAATTAGGTATTCAATTAAAGGACGGAAAAGACGGAACAACCTTTTCTGTAAATTAATGCTAAAGCAACTCGCAAAAATAATCGCTTGGCCCTTTATCTTGTTGGTACGCTTCTACCAAATAGCAATTTCGCCATATACTCCTGCTACATGCAGATATTCTCCAACGTGCTCTAGTTACACTTTAGAAGCTCTCAAAAAGCATGGTGTTTTTAAAGGAGGTTGGCTCGGAATAAAGCGTATATTTAGTTGTCATCCTTGGAGTAAAGGAGGATATGACCCTGTGCCTTAAGCATTCGTTTTAAAAGTATATATTAGCAAAAAATAAAAGAAATACATGTTACAACTTGCCATCGATTGGAATCCATCACCAGAATTATTCAATATAGGTTCTTTATCAATTAGATACTACGGATTAATGTTTGTAGTAGCCTTTTTGTTAGGGATTCAAATAATGAAGAAAATCTACAAAAATGAGAACCTACCAGTTGAATATGTAGATTCATTATTTATGTATACCGTTATAGCAACTTTATTAGGTGCACGGTTAGGTGACGTATTTTTTTACAGTTGGGATTATTATCAGAACAACTTAATAGAAATTTTACTTCCAATTAAAGAGTCTGCGAGCGATTCGCTTTTCGGAATTATAAAAGGCTATAAATTTGTTGGATTTGCTGGATTGGCAAGCCATGGTGCGGCTATTGGAATTGTAGTTGCAATGGTTTTATACCGCCGTAAATACAATTATAAAAGTTTGCTTTGGATTTTAGACCGCGTTGTTATCTCTGTTGCTTCTGGTGCTGTATTTGTGCGTTTAGGAAATTTGATGAATTCTGAGATTGTTGGAAAAGTAACAGATTCTACTCTTGGATTTAGATTTATTCGTAACGATATTGGTAAAGGAGAGGCTATGAGAATTACAGGATCTGATTCTTATGAAAAAGCGTATCAATTAATTGCAAATAGTTCTAACTATAAGCAAGTACTGCAAGATATTCCCTTAAGGTATCCAACGCAATTATTTGAATCTTTAAGTTATGTTGGGGTTTTCTTAATTCTGTGGTATTTCTATTGGAAAACTGACAAAAAAGACAAGCCAGGGTTCTTGTTCGGAATGTTCATGATTTTATTATGGACAGTTAGATTCTTTATTGAATTCTTAAAAGAAGCACAAGTAGACGAAAGAGGAGAATGGGCATTAAATACAGGACAACTATTAAGTATTCCAATGGTGTTGGTTGGGCTTTATTTTGTGTTTAGAAAGGTGAAAACTGAATAGATTTAGTCTTTTATTTTTAAATACTCGGTACTTTCTTGCTCTAGAATTTCAATTAGTTTTATGATATCATTTCTATCGTACAATGCTTTAATGTTCTTGAATTGACAATAGGTAATAAAATGATGTACTTTATCCTCGGGGATTTTTAATGTTTTCGTAAAATATACAAGACTTAATTCGCTGATAAGCTTTGTGGGAAAATCGGTTTTACTTTTTAAATTTCTTCTTAATTCTAAGTCTTTAAAGCGGAAAGGAACTCCTACTGCACCTCCAACACTGGGTCCACCTGTTGGATCTACAATTACTAATGGAGGTTTTTCCAAATCTCTTCCAAAAGACTTGTTAGATTTTTGATACGCCAAATCTCTATACATTTGAGCAATTGAATCTTTATTTAAAACCCTACCAACAGTTTTAGAATCGGTAGAAATCATACCGGTTAGATCATGACTTTTAATTTCAACCGTATCTAGCTCATTTGTCAACTCATCTAAAAAAACACTCCAGATTTCCATTGATCGATGCCTTTCAGAAAAAACAAACCTTTTGGTGTGGTAGTTAAGATGAGAAACTTGAATTGTATCATTAAGCCGCAGTGAAATTGTAAACGAGCCATCCGCTAAGGTAGAAGTTCCTTCACGCGTAGTTAAATTGAGTACATGAGCGCCATTAATTGGTAGTTTAAAATGCAATACTTTTCCTTGTTTAGGAATTCTTTCTTGTGCATAGTTTATTGTTACACAAAATAGAAGAAGGAGTGTAGTTAGTTGTTTAGTCATTACTACAAATAACTGAATTGAAATATTAAAAAAGTATTAATGTGATTGTAAACTTTTGTTAAAGCATATGATGTTTTTATTCCTTAATTTGAAGATACGCAACACTTTCGCTTTCTAGTATAGTAAGAACTTGCATCATATTATTGCTGTAGTACAGTTCTCTAATATTTTTAAATTCGCAATAGGTAATAAAATGATAGACTTTATCCGAAGGAATTTTAAGATTTGTTGTGAAGTAAGATTTGCCTAGATTTTCGATTAAATAATCAGGGAATTTCTTTTTTAAATCTAATTCCTTCCGCAATTCAACATCTTTAAACTTAAAACCAATTTTTTGAACCTGTGCATAAGTTTGATTGGTTCCTTGGGTCACATCTGTCTGATTAAATATGGGCTGTTCTAAATTGCGATCAAAATCTTTTAGAGACCTTTGCGTCGAAAGATCACTATAATATTTACTTATGGAGTCTTTATTCGTTCCTTTTTCTTCATTATTAGAATCTGTTCCTAAATTACCAGTTAAATCGTGAAGTTTTATAGACACCGTTTCTAAGAAATTGGTCATTTCATCCATATAAATCACTAAAGGTTCACGGTCTAAATAGGCTTTGGAAATAATAATTCTTAAGGACCTATAATTTATATGTGAAACAATTAGCGTATCATTTAATTTAACAGGAATACTAAAACGACCATCTTCTCGTGTTGATGTTCCGTTTAGTGTATTTAAGTTGTAGACATGTACACCTGAAATAGGTTTTTCAAACTCTTGGATTGTACCCGTTTTTTGCTGTCTCAATTCTTGCCCATAAGAAAAGGAACAAACAACTAGAAAGAATAATATAGCAACTTTTGTTTTCATTCCTACAAATTACAAAATAGATTGAAAATTTCATAGAAAGGGGTTGTAAAATTTTGTAGACGATATCAAAAGGTTAATTTTGATTTAAAACTTAAACGTATGAAGAGGTTACTCATAGCAAGTACATCAACCGTTCACGGGAAAGCTTACTTGGAATATATTCTGCCAGAATTAGAATTATTTTTTAAGGGAGTTAACGAAATAGTATTTATTCCATTTGCCAGGCCAGGAGGGATGACTTATGATGAATATACCGAAAGAGCAAGCCTGGGTTTTAAGAAGTTGAAAATAAGGGTAAAAGGTATTCATGAATATGAGAATCAGATAGAGGCAGTAAAAAATGCCAAAGGAATTTTTACTGGAGGAGGGAATACGTTTGAATTGGTTAAACAGTTGTATGACCAAAAATTAATCGAACCAATAAAGACAACAGTAAATAAAGGAATACCATACTTTGGAACAAGTGCAGGGAGTAATGTAACCGGATTAACGATGAAAACGACAAACGACATGCCCATTGTGTATCCTCCAAGTTTCGATACATTTGGATTTATCAACTTTAATATTAACCCACATTATTTAGATCCAATTGAGGGTTCTACGCATATGGGAGAAACTAGAGAAACTAGAATTCAAGAATTCCATAAATTCAATGCTGCACCAGTTCTAGGATTAAGAGAGGGGAGTTGGCTAGAGGTTGTTGGTGCCAAGATTGTATTAAGAGGAACTCTGCAAGCACGTTTGTTTTTGAAAGATAAAACTCCAATAGAGTTAGATACAAATACCGATCTTAGTGATTTGAAATAGCGTTTAAAGTTGACTCTAATTCAATAGCATCTTTCCCTTTTTTAACAGTAGGGGATAGATTTTGATACAACTGACTGATTTTATCTATGTCAATTGAATCCCTTTTAGAGAGGTCATTTAAAATCATTGCAGAAATAAACGAATTTTGGTTAGTTTTTACAAAACTAAAATTGATTTCTAATACTTCTTGTTCAATCTTTGTGATTTTGTTCGAAATGCTTTGAAGTGCACTGACATTGTTAGCAAGCCTCGCTCGTTGTATATCAGGAAATAAAGCATCAACTTTTTTATAAGTTCTCCTAATTTTTTTTTGATGCGCTATCATGGTATCATTAATTTCAGAGCCTGAGATAATTCCATCAGATAACTCACTGTCATTAATTTTTAATTGGATAGAATCATTTGCAATAATTAAAACTTTTCGGCCAGAATCGTGAGTTGTACTAATTAAATATCTGCTTGGATTTGCAACCTGACCTCTAAACGTTGCGAAGTTGTTTTCTATAGAAGTTGAGTCAACAGTTTTCAGACCACTTTGGGTGAATTCACTTAAATAGACGATGGTACTGTAGGATTTACTAAATTCAATTTGAAGCACATAACCATTGTTCTTAAATTGTTTTGGATTTTCTTTAGAGCAAGAAACTATTGAAAGGCATAAGAATATATAAATTATGTTCTTACACATCTTCTAAAATTAGTAGTTTAAATGTCCTGTAACCTCTAAGCCGTAACCCGTCATTCCAACTCTAGGAGACGTGTTTTTAGCGTTTGTAATTACTTTAAGGCGAGAAACACCCAAGTCATGTAAAATCTGCGCTCCAATACCATAATCTTTCTTATCCATTACTTTTGGCTTCGAATGATCTTCAATTTTTAATTTACTCAAGTGTTTTAAGAAATTATCCTGCTTATTGTCTTGGTTTATAAAAACAACAACTCCAGCTTTCTCCTTGTTTATAATATCAAAAATTCTGTTGAATTTTTCATCTGAGTTTCGAGTTAATACGCCTAAAGCATTGTTAATAAGTGTTGAGTTTACTTTAACAAGTACTTCGTCATTGGGTTTCCAACTACCTTTGGTAAGTGCAATATGAACTTGGTTGTTGTTGGTTTGCTTGTATGCTCTTAACCTAAAATCTCCGAATCGTGTAGTCGTTTCAAAGTCTTCAATCTTTTCTATTAATGAGTCGTGCTGCATTCTATAAGCAACTAAATCTTCAATAGAAATCAATTTTAAATCGAATTGTTTCGCTACATCTACCAATTGTGGTAAACGAGCCATAGTTCCATCTTCGTTTAATATTTCTACTAAAATTCCAGCAGGGTCAAAGCCAGCCAAACGCGCTAAATCTACTGCAGCCTCTGTATGACCAGTTCTTCTTAAAACACCACCGTTACGTGCTCTAAGTGGAAAAATATGACCAGGACGACCCAAATCAAATCCTTTCGTTTCTGGATTTACTAAAGACTTTATAGTTTTTGCTCTGTCGTGTACAGAAATTCCAGTAGTACAACCATGGCCAATTAGATCTACAGAAACAGTAAACTGTGTGTGGTGCATTACCGTATTGTTTTGCACCATCATTTCTAAATCTAACTCTTTACATCTAGTCTCTGTTAATGGAGCACAAATCAATCCACGTCCATGCGTAGCCATAAAGTTAATCATCTCAGGCGTAACCATTTCTGCAGCTGCAATAAAGTCTCCTTCGTTTTCTCTGTTTTCATCATCTACAACAATTACAACTTTACCATTTTTAATATCTTCTATGGCATCTTCAATTGTATTTAATTGTAAATTTTGCTTTGTAGCTGTACTCATCATCACTTCTTTTTAAACTTTATTCGTTTAATTAATTTTTTAATCGGTTCTATTGCAGAATCAATACTAAATATTCCTTTATCCTTAGCAGCACGTCTGGTTAATAATATACCAAACGGTAATAAAATAATAGTAGATAACCACCCACCAATTCTAGATGTTATTGCACTTTCTTCGGCTAAATTTTTACCCAAGGAAGAGATAAAGAAATAGACGACAAAAATAATGATTGCCATAACCATGGGCAAACCAAAACCTCCTTTTCTAATAATTGAACCTAAAGGTGCTCCGATAAAAAATAATACCAAACAAGCAAATGAAAATGCAATTCTGTTGTGGTATTCGTGATCGTATAGATTTAATATTTTTCTTTTAATTTTAAAGCGTTGATTGTCATTTTCAAAATTCTTAATATTATTTTGAACATTCTCATTTGCATTTCTAACAATAATAGCCTGATTTCTTAAATCAAAATTATCCAATAATTCATCTTTATAATTTGAGCGATTTATTGAATCTGCAAAAGGTTTTAATGAACTTGCTCTAATTAGAATAAAAAAGTTTTTTGCACGGTCATCAATATATTCATCGTAAGCAGTTTTAGAAGAATCAGCAAAAATAACCAATTGCTTTAGGCTCAACATTTGGTGCTGTGTCTGAGAAATTGTATCGTTTAGATTTTCGTTACTAAAAGCGGATACATCGACATTAATAGAATACGTACTTGACGTAGATTTTGAAAAGGGCATTTTTTGTCGTTTCTCTCTCTTGTCTCGTCTTGTGGCATGATCTTCCCACCGGTTTACATCAAACAGTTTAAAGGTCATGTATTTACTACCTTCTTCGGTCACAATTTCACCATATGCGGCCGTTGTCGTAATGGACTTACCTAATTTACCATTTAAATCGGCAATCTGAACATTCCGCAATAAATTTTGTTCTTCTCCGTATTTTTCGTCAAACTTAATGACATAACCAGGGATTTCAGTATTGAATACTCCAGGAATCAGAGCCAATGCAGGTTGCTTCTTTTTCATGTTTAAAAACATGTTTTTTTGCTTTAACACAGCATGTGGATATACATTGTTTAAAAACAAAAAATTAATTCCACTTAACAAAATAGCAACAACCATTACAGGTGTAATAAATCTTCTCAGAGAAATCCCTGCACTTTTTATGGCTGCAAATTCATAGTTCTCAGCAAAATCGCCTAAAGACATGATGGAAGAAAGAAGAATTCCTATTGGCATAGCCATCGGAACTACAGTAAGTGATAAATAGCCAATGAATTTTAAAATAAAACCAACACTAATACCTTTTCCCGAGATTTCATCGAACCCTACCCAAATTGCCTGCATTACAAGTACAAACAAAATGACAAAGAAAGTAGCAAAGAAGGGCTTTAAAAAGCTCTTAATGATATAGATATCAAGTTTTTTCAAAAATGCTTATTTAGTTTCAGTTATATAATAACCTTCCTTTTCAAATTTAGCGCGGTCAAAGGTAAAGATTTGTTCTGAAACAGTTTGATTAGTTAACAGTTTTGTAACAGTAATAGTGGTTACGGTATCATCTAATCCGGTTTGAATTACTTTGTATAAGTGATTTGTTTTTTTATCAACACCAACATGTACATATTTCAATTCAACTTCACTATTCATAGGAGTTAGTTTTACGAATTGAATCGTACCTCCGTTAACCTTTTGTACGATATCCATTTCATAGGTAAAACCATCTTCGTAAAACGATAAAATATTTGAAGGTGTTATAATTTCGTCATTGTTTGTTCTAGGTTTGGAAATCGCTATTTCTTGATCTTCATGAATAATATCATACATTAATGCTCCATCAAATAAACGTTCTAAACCCATATAATTAAATCGGTATAAGTCACCTTGCATCGTAACATCTCCTGTGGTTTCTTGATGTAAATTTGCTGCTTGGTTGTCTAGTTTATGTGTAAATTCAATATAAATATTGTCGTACGCCTGGGTGGTTTCTGCTACTTTGTTTAATAGTGCTTTTGCCTCTTGACTATAGGTATTTGCAACACAACTTAAAAAAAGGATAAGTAGTATGTTTTTCATTTTAACTGTTTTTTTCGTGTTCTAATAATTGATTCAACGCCAGTTCATCAGGAATTAATACTTGTCTCGCTTTACTTCCTTCAAAAGGTCCAACAATTCCCGCAGCTTCTAATTGATCTATAATTCTTCCGGCTCTATTGTATCCCAATTTTAATTTCCGTTGTAATAAAGACGCCGATCCTTGTTGTGCAGTGATAATAACCAATGCCGCATCTTTAAATAAAGTATCTCTGTCTGAAATATCTATATCAAGACTTGTGCCACCCTCTTCACCAACATATTCTGGTAATAAATGAGCATCAGGATAGGCTCTTTGTGAACCGATAAAATCCGTAATTTTTTCAACTTCAGGAGTGTCTACAAAGGCACATTGTATACGTACCAATTCATTTCCGCCCGAATATAACATATCTCCCTTACCAATTAATTGATCTGCCCCAGAGCCATCTAAAATGGTTCTAGAATCTATTTTAGAAGTTACTCTAAATGCAATACGTGCAGGAAAATTGGCTTTAATAATACCTGTAATAACATTTACCGAAGGTCGTTGAGTAGCCACAATTAGGTGAATACCAATAGCCCTTGCTAACTGTGCCAGTCGGGCAATAGGCGTTTCTACTTCTTTACCGGCGGTCATAATTAAATCTGCAAACTCATCAATAACCAAAACTATATACGGCAAAAATTGATGTCCGTTTTCAGGATTTAGTTTACGTGCTTTAAACTTGGTGTTGTATTCTTTAATATTACGAACCATGGCCGATTTTAATAAATCATACCTTGCATCCATTTCTATACATAAAGAATTTAGGGTGTTTACAACCTTTGTAGTATCAGTAATAATAGCTTCTTCGGAATCTGGCAACTTAGCCAAATAATGACGTTCTATCTTGTTGAATAGTGTTAATTCAACCTTTTTAGGATCTACCAATACAAATTTAACTTCAGCAGGATGTTTTTTATACAACAGTGAAGTTAACACCACGTTTAATCCAACTGATTTACCTTGTCCAGTTGCACCGGCCATTAGTAAATGCGGCATCTTTGCCAAATCCACGATAAAACTTTCGTTAGAAATAGTCTTTCCTAGGGCTATTGGCAACTCCATTTGCGCTTTTTGGAACTTGCTAGATGCAATCATAGATTTCATAGAAACCATGGTTGCGTTTTTATTTGGTACTTCAATACCAATGGTTCCTTTACCCGGAATTGGTGCTATAATACGAATTCCTAATGCCGATAATGACAAAGCGATATCATCTTCTAAATTTTTAATTTTAGAAATACGTACACCAGCATCTGGCACAATTTCGTACAATGTTACTGTAGGCCCTACGGTAGCTTTAATTTTTGCAATACCAATTTTGTAATTGCTAAGCGTTTCTACAATCCTATTTTTATTGGCTTCTAATTCTTCTTGGTCAACAGCAATACTCTCGTTGAATTCTCTTAAAAGATTTAATGTTGGGAATTTGAAGTTCCCCAACTCAAGTGTAGGATCAAACTCTCCAAAATCTTCAACTATTTTATCAGCTAAATTTTCCGTTTCACTTTTCTCCTCTACAATTTTTTCGACATCAATGCTAACTTCATCAACCACAGGTTCTTCTTCCTTAATTTCAATGGCAAGCGTTAAATCTTCTTCCTCTTTTTGCTCCTTTTCACTGTCTTTTCCTAAATAATTGCTAATGGTAGGTTGTAAATTTTCGACTGATAATTCAAAATCAGATTTCTTTTCCTGCTCATTCTTATCAATTTTCTCGCTTGGAGTTGGTTCTGACAAGTCTTTTACAATAGGAACTTCATCATCAACTTTAGCAGGCTCTTCATCTTTAGTTTCTTCAGTTGCTCTTTCTTTTGTTTTAAACAATTGTGCAAAATGATTTGCATTCAATTTAAATCGAATGGCTAAGTATGCTAGGAATGTAAATATTAATAAAAGTAAAATTCCAGTTTTGCCTAAAAATTGTTCTAAGTATATGTTCAATTCATATCCAACAACTCCTGATAGTAGAGAGGCATCTGAAGTGAAAAAACCAAATAGAATGGCAAACCAAATCATGCCTAAAATACCCCACCCCCAAGGCTTTCTTAATTTTGCAAAACTTACTTGTATTAAAAGATAAAACCCAGTTAAAAATAAAAGAATTGGCAAGATGAATGCCGCAATTCCGAAACCTTTATACATAAAAAACTCGCTAAGAGAATTACCAACTTTGCCCAATAGGTTTTCAACTTTTGCTGTTCTATTAGAAAACTCGGTGATTTCACTTTGGTCAATTTGCCAACTGAATAAAAAAGAAGCAAACGCAACAAACAAGAAAATAGCAAAAACGACAAAAAACAACCCTAAGATTGTTTGTGTTTGACGGTTGGCGAAAAATGCTTTCAGTTTCTGAAAACGAGGTTTTTTTTCTTTGGTTTTAGTTGGTTTTTTTTTCTTTGCCATTCAATTAGATATTACTACAAAAGTATTGAAATATAAAAAGGTTTTTACTTTTTAGAAAATTATTTTTAAAGTCTAAAAATTTAACAAACATTGATTGAAAATATTGTTGTAACCTTCAATTTAAGTCAAATTATAAACGCATTAATTTCTCAGGGTTATGACAATAACTTTAAAACGGCTTCGTAGTCTGGTTCATCAGGAATATTAGGTACTTGCTCGTTATAAAGTACGGTTCCATTTTCGTCTATAACAACAATACACCTAGAAAGTAATTCAGCAATAGGGCCATCTATAACCTTTAATCCATAATCTTTACCAAATTTACCAGAAACAAAATCTGATAACATTACTACATTTTCTATGCCTTCAGCACCACAAAAACGTCCCTGTGCAAAAGGTAAATCACGTGAAATGCAAAGAATTTTTGTGTTTTCTAAATTACTCGCTTTTTCATTGAATTTTCGAACGGATGCCGCACAAGTTCCGGTGTCGATACTTGGAAAAATATTTAGGACCAATTTAGAACCTGAAAAATCAGCCAATGTTTTACGTGATAAATCTCCAGCTACCAATTCAAAATTAGGTGCTTTCGTGCCTGTTTCAGGTAAGTTTCCAGAAGTATGTATTGTTAATTCGTTTAAATTTATAGTTGCCATGTTAATTGTTTTTAATGTATAAACTCAAAAGTACGATAAATTCCGGTTTTAGCGTAGTTTAATTTTTAGTAGAAATAATGCCTTTTAATTTTATGAATCTCGGCCTGGCTAGTAATGTATTGGTAATAATACTGTTATGTTTTCAGAAGTTTTTTTAACTTATTTTTAAGAACTAACTTAGAAACATTGGGTCTTTAATTGCGTCTTTCATAGGAATAAAACCAATTAAAAATTATGAAAAATTACAATCAATTATTAAAGTCAATGGCTGTTGTATGCTTAGGACTTTTTCTTGTGCAATGTTCTGATGATGAGCCATCTAGTCAACCAATTCCAACATTTAACGAATCTGATTTATCTACAATTCATTTAGATAGCCAGTCTTCTTGGCGTATTGTTGAGGTGTATAAGAGGTATAATGATCCAAATTACGATTTAGAAATTACAACCGATTGTGTTACTGATGATGTATACACTTTTTCTGCGGATACGGAGTCCGTAACAATTGATTTTGGTGAAGCACTTTGTTTTGAAGATGAAGATGATGGTATTTTTACTGCTGATCATGAATTTTTTGAGAGCAACCTTACCATAATGGATGCCTCAAGGGGAAATACCATTTATTTACATTTTGCAAGAGGATATATTAATGAAGATCGAACTGCGCAAGCGTCAACCTTTACTTATTATTCCTTAGCGGAGTTATCTGAAAACAGAATGGTATTTCAAAAAGGAGGTGAGTTTATAGGAAACTATCATGAAGCGCTTATTTTTGAGCGTATAGAATAAAAATATCTTAAATTAAAAAGCCCGATACCATTGTATCGGGTTTTTTTGTTGTTAAACGGTTGTCTTAGTTGTTATTCCATTATGATAATTATCCGGAGGATATGAAGTACCTCAAAGTTAATAAATAAGAAATGAATAAACAGGAGGAGATTTTTCGGCTTCGCGTAGGCTAAAACTTTAGCGACACTCGTACGCTCAAAATGACAAAAGACTTTTTGTTGAATGGTAGATGATAATTCTTAAATGCATTTCAAATGTTTAGAAAGTAAAGAGGCTGGTATCAAAGAAATGAAATTAATTCACCATCATTGACTAAACGATTCTTTAATAACCAGCCAACTCTACTCAACTAATCAATTGTTAACAGCTAAAGTTGCGCTGTTGTGTCCAAGTTATACGTTTGCTGTTTTTAAAGTTTGTAAAATAACTAAACTTCTTAGCGGCTGTTGGTGTATTGTATGTAGTTTTCATATTTGTAAGTTTTATTGTTTTCTTTAAACTAATCTATTCAATAGACGTCTGTTAGTAAACAATGTTTCACAGAAGGAGTGGCTTTAACGAAACCTTAACAGATGCCGAATCAGTGCGATAAAACCTTTTTAGCACTTAAAAAGACCAACACATGAAACGGCCTAGGAAATACAAAGATTACTACGATTATTATAAAAACAGAACTTCTTTCCCTGATGCATCTACAGGTATCTTCTTTATTGCCATTTGTGTTGTGGCCTACTTTGTTTATAAATGGTTTTTTGTTTGAGGGTTTTGATTGGCGGAAACGAAGGAGGGTGAACTGTAATAAGTATCTGAAAAGCAAATGAAAGCAAGGATGCGCTAATTTTACAATAATTGAACAGTTAAAACCCTGACTAAAGAAAGTCTAAAACATGATAAAAGTCATAGTTTAAATAGTTTTATATCAGTATATTACAGATGTAAATTTAGTTTAACTTAAAACCGTTTATTATGACACTTTCAAAAACAAATAACCGCAATAGGTTATTTCCTTGGACACTTAGTGGAATTCAAAGTTTTTTAAGTTCAGAGGATTTCTTTAACGATGATTATTTTACAACAGATCATTTAGTACCGGCTATGAATGTTAAAGAAAATGAAACCAACTTCTAAATTGAATTTGCGCACCAGGATATTCAAAAGAGGAATTTAAAATTTCAATAGAAAACAATGTACTAAATGTACAAGGAGAAAAAACATCAGAAAAAGAAGAGGCTGAAGAAAACTTTACTAGAAAGGAGTTTAGTTTCAACTCTTTTAATAGGGCTTTAAAATTGCCAACTTCTGTAAATACAGACGCTTTACCCACAGCCAATTATTCCAACGGTATACTAAAGTTGTTAGTGTTAAAGCATACCGATTTGGCTAAAAAGCAACAAAAACAATTTATAGAAATTGAATAATACAATTTTAAGGAACTATTAAGATGAATGGGCGGTGCTTGGAGAGGAATACTTTATTACCGCTCATTTATTATTTAGAATTAACAATCTGTAAAGGTTGATACTAGTCTAAAATCCAATACTGTTATGAATACTCAATTATTAGAAAGTACTTTTTATAAAAACATAAGTAAGCTCTTTTATGCTTTTATGGCTATCGATAAACATGTTCGTAGAGAAGAGTACAGGGCTTGTATGCATCAGTTAAAGGAAACTTGGCCAGAAAAAGAAGGTGCGGTGAGCATAGAACAACAACTAAAGAAGTTGATTGTAAACAAGGAAAATGCCATGCATTGCTTTCTAAATTTTGAATCTTATTATAAAAGTCATCATTTTTTGTTTTCTATAGAATTCAAAAAAAGTATCAAAAATACCGCTGGTATTATAGCATCAGCTTTCGGATCAAAAAACAAGTCAGAACTAATACTACTCGCAAAATTGCAGTTGCTAATGAAGTAGTAGTTCAAGTCACTTTAGTTTTTGATTGCTAGTTGAATACTCAATTTATTATAAAACAAACTAAAAACTAATGTCATGAAAAATTTTAAAATAATTGTAGTCATCTTTCTAATTCCATTGTTTTGTTTTTCTCAGGACCTAACAGACATCGATTTTGTATCTCCCTTCCATGATGGTTACGCCGCAGTTAAAAAAGGAGATCAATGGGCGTTTATAAATGAAAAAGGAGCCATTGTAATAGACTTTAGAGACGATTTGGTGCCTGAAAAACACAACGATGTATGTTACCCTGTTTTAAAGAATGATCTTTTTTTAATACAGCGGAACGAGAATAACCTAACTTATTTTGGCTTTGCTGATGTGCAAGGTAAAACAGTAATTGCACCTAAATTTTTAAAAGCAAAAAGTTTTGAATTTAACAACAGCATTGCTCTGCTGCTTATAAAGCAAAATCTAGGATATAACAAATTGTTAGACAAGCCAATGGTTAGTTATAAATACAGAGAAGTGTTAATTGATAAGTCTGGAGAAATTGTAGATTATTTAAGTCCGTTGTATCCGTTTTCTGTAGATGCTTATGCTAAGAAAAGTCCAGAAATTAAATCTAAAATAGTTTCTAAAGATATTGTTGCCGTAGCACAAGACAATACTTTTAGCCTGAGAAAATATTAAACTTATCTTCTGTGCTGTAATTAAATTCACAGTTTAAACCGTCATTATAGTGCATAATTTGATACGCCTTAAATAGTGGTTTTCCGTAATCTAAAAACAAACAGAAGTTGCAGTTTGCCTCACGGAAAACCGTGAAGCTAAAAAATCATGGAAAACCGTTAGAATTAAAATGAGTGGAAAGTGTTAATTTTATAGTGTGCTTTTGAAGCGCAAAGATTTAGGATTAATCAAATACATAATACAACCAATCAATTAACCAATTTGTTGAGTTTCTATTTGTAATTTCCGTGTACTTACAAAATTTACATTTTGTAAGTACACGGTTTTTTAATTACCCTTAAGCAAAAAAAATACAAATGAAATAATCTTTTTTTATTTCATAAAAAAAACTCCTAAGTTCTACTTAGGAGTTTTCTGATTTATATAAAATGTTTTCTATTTATTTGGTGCCATAAATTTATAAACCACACCAGCCAAAACAGCACCAACAATTGGCGCTACCCAGAACAGCCATAATTGTCCCATAGCATTCGCTTCTGCAAAAATTGCAACTGCCGTACTTCTAGCAGGGTTTACAGAGGTATTGGTAACAGGAATACTTATTAAATGAATTAGGGTTAAAGCCAAGCCAATCGCCATTCCTCCAAAACCAGGAGCAGCATTTTTATGTGTTGCACCCAATATCACAATTAAGAACATAAATGTCATAACAATTTCAGTAACCAAAGCACCAACCATTCCGTAATTAACACCGTAAACATCGGCATCGTAAAAGTTGGTTGCAAAAGCCCCAGGATTTGAGCCAACACCCGCAAAAGAAGGAGAACTACTAACAATTAGATACAAGATTCCAGCACCAACGGCACCACCTAAAACTTGTGCCCCTATATAAGGAATCAGGTCCTTTTTATCAAAGCGACCTCCTGCCCATAATCCTAAGGATACGGCTGGATTAAAATGCCCTCCAGAGATATGTCCTAAAGCATAAGCCCCTGTTAAAACAGTTAGACCAAAGGCTAAAGAAACGCCTACAAGTCCAATACCTACGTTTTCAACGCCAGATGCTAAGACCGCAGCTCCGCAGCCTCCTAATACAAGCCACATTGTTCCAATAAATTCTGCCAGTAATTTTTTCATGTTTTTTTAATTTTAAGTTAGTAAAGTTTCACGACCTATTTTGTTGAATATTAGTTCGTTTTGAACTCTAAATATAGTGAATAATATTTTGTGACTTTGAATGAATATAGTCATAGACTAATTTGGTTTAATAACTTATATTTGCATCCTACAAAAAAAATCAACATGACATTAATAAAATCAATCTCAGGAATTAGAGGAACTATTGGAGGACAAGTAGGAGAAAATTTAACGCCTTTAGATGCGGTAAAGTTTGCTTCGGCATATGGCACTTGGCTTCAAAAAAGAAACGGCGATAAACAAAAATTAACCGTTGTAGTGGGTAGAGATGCTCGTATTTCGGGTAAAATGATTAGTGCTATTGTTTCAAATACCTTGGTTGGTTTGGGAATTGATGTGATAGATTTAGGTTTGTCTACAACCCCTACGGTAGAGGTGGCTGTTCCTTTAGAAAAAGCAAATGGAGGAATTATCCTAACAGCATCTCACAACCCTAAACAATGGAATGCACTAAAGTTATTAAACGAAAAGGGAGAGTTTTTAAATGAAGCAGACGGTAGTGAAATTTTAGAAATTGCCGAGAGTGATGCCTACAGTTTTGCAGAGGTTGATGATTTAGGAATCTATTCTAAAGACAAATCGTATGTAGAAAAACATATAGATGAGGTATTGAAATTAGAATATGTTAATGTAGATGCCATTAAAAATGCGAACTTTAAAGTAGTTGTTGATGCTGTAAATTCTACTGGAGGTATTTTTATCCCAGCTTTATTAGAGCGATTGGGAGTGGAGTGTGTTGAATTGTATTGTGAACCAAATGGACATTTTCCGCACAATCCTGAACCTTTAAAAGAGCATTTAGGAGTTATTTCTGAATTGGTGGTTAAAGAAAAAGCAGATTTTGGAATTGTAGTGGACCCTGATGTAGATCGTTTGGCATTGGTTTGTGAAGATGGTTCTATGTTTGGTGAAGAGTATACATTAGTAGCATGTGCAGATTATGTGTTGTCTAAAAAAGCAGGGAATACGGTTTCTAATTTATCATCTTCTAGAGCATTAAGAGATGTTACTCAAAAGCATGGAGGAACCTACCAAGCAAGTGCAGTAGGAGAGGTGAATGTAGTGCAATTAATGAAAGATACCAACGCTATAATTGGTGGAGAAGGAAATGGCGGAATCATTTACCCAGCCTCTCATTACGGAAGAGATTCATTGGTTGGAGTAGCGCTGTTTTTATCGCATTTGGCGACATGTGGAATGTCATGTTTGGAATTACGCCAAAGTTACCCGAGTTACTTTATGAGTAAAAATAAAATTCAATTAACACCACAGATTGATGTTGATAAGATTCTAGAAACAATGGCAGTGAACTATCAAAATGAAGATGTATCTACCATTGATGGCGTGAAAATTAATTTTGAAAAGGAATGGGTACATTTAAGAAAATCGAACACAGAACCTATCATTAGAATATATACAGAAAGTACATCTCAGGCTAATGCAGATGCATTAGCAGAACGTATTATTTCGGAAATTAAAAATATCATTGCTTAATGAAAAAAGCGTTTGTGCTTTTCGTTTTGTTGCTATCAATACCATTGATTGCTCAAGAAAAAGAAAAACCCGAAAGAAAAGGGAATAAAGGACAACTTTATATTTCTTGGGGTTGGAATAGAGCGCATTTCAGCGATTCTGACATTCACTTTAAGGGAGATAACTATGACTTTGTTTTAAGAAGTGTTGAAGGCAATGATCGCCTAACACCATTTAAATATGAAGACTATTTTCAAATTGATAGAATTACCATACCACAAACCAATTTTAGATTGGGTTATTTCTTTCACGATAACTATACCGTTTCCATTGGTATAGATCACATGAAGTATGTAATGAAAGGTTACCAATACGCTCCCATAGACGGAACGATAAACGCCGGAACTGAATTTGACGGTGTTTATACCGGAGAAGAAATTAGGCTAACAGAGGACTTCTTAACTTTTGAACATACAGATGGATTGAATTACGTAAACGTTGAGGTGAATAGATTTGACAACTTAAATACACTGCTGAACTTTGACACTGATTTTATGGACGTGAATCTAACCGAAGGATTAGGAGCAGGTATTATTTACCCTAAAACAAATGCCACCTTATTTGGAGGTGAGCGTTATGATGACTTTAATGTGGCGGGCTATGGCTTTAGTGCAAAGGTGGGGGTAAACCTAACTTTTTGGGACCATTTCTTTATTCAGTCAGATTATAAAGTAGGCTATATTGATATGCCAAACATTATGATTTCTAATGACGAATCTAACGGAGCCTCGCAAAGTTTTGGTTTTTTTCAAGTCAATATCACTTTTGGAGCAAGATTTCAATTGTTTCATAAAGATTCGAAACAAGATTAATTACATCTAATCTGAGTTGACTTTTAGAGAAAAGGAAATACATCTTTTTTATTTTTAACTAAGTATTTTAAGTGCAACCCGCTATAAATCAGTTGATTTTTAGTTTTTTTATGTAGAAAATGATGGTTTTATATTAAAAAAGACAACTCATCTAACTTTTTTAACAGTTCGGTATACAATAGTTTTTGCTGCCGTACTTCTGCAGCATCTTTGTAGTGTAATTAAAAACAATTAAAACTTAAAGACATGAAAACTTCAACTTTACACACACCAACAGAGCAAAGAGAAAATGTATTCTTTTCAAATTTTAAAAACAGTAAAAGAATACAATGGTCAACTTATAGAAACTTTAGCCGCTAGATAAAAACTAAATGTAGGAATTAAATCTCGAAGGTCAACATTTTAGCGACCATCTTTGGGGTCATATCTCTAGAATAACGAACCGAAAGTTTATACAACCATTCCTCAATTTTAGCCTGAATCTCATACCGATCTTGCGAATTAAATTCACTAATTGGTTCCCAATCAATATCATAATTTGGGTTCTTAATAACGAGTGCTAATTTAAAAGCACCAGAAGCAGTTGCTTCTGGCGTCCAACCCAAATCAATAAGTAAAGTGGTCTCTGGTATATAATGCGCACCACCTTTTAGATCTAATCGCTGTATTTGCAATAGACTTTCTTTATAAGCGTCCCAATTTTCGATGCTTCCATTTTCATTAATTTCGGCAGGTTCATCTACAAACTGGTTGTAGGTTATAGCCCATCCAGAAGGGATTTTTAAGGAGATTAAATTTTCCAATATGCGAATAGTTTAAGCAGGTAATCTACTTTTTATAAATTTAAATTGACCGTTATGGTTTGATTCGTGTTCGCAAACATGAAACCATTTACAATAGTTATTTGTAGGGCCCCAAGGCCAACTTTTATCTACAGTCAAAAGCCAGTCATCATCCCGTTTTGCCAATTCTTTTAAGGTATGTTCTCTAACTTTGGTAAGTTTCTCTAAGTAAAATTCGTAGGAGTTTCCTTTAATCTTAGCACGGGCCTTATCTCCCAATCCCATTGCCGTACTAAATTCCTTATCATCTTTAGCCGGCCAATCACCCCATTTTTTTCCTTCAAACGTATGTATTTGATAAAAACGTTCTGTGGCTGCTAAATGATAGAGCATAGCACCCACCGAGTTTGCTTTGTCATCAACAAGGTAATCAAGGTCTTTTGTACTCATATTTTTAACCGGATTCAACATGACCATACGCATCCAATTCAGCATAGAAACCAACGTTCCAATTTGTGGTGTAAAGCCATCCTTGGGTCCTACAATGTTAATTTCATCTGGATTGGTAAATGGGCTAGCCGCCATCATTTGTGAACCTGTAAATAAGGTACCGGCACCCAAAGTTAGCAAAGATGATTTCTTTAAGAAGTCTCTTCGGTCTAATTCATTTTTCATAGTGTTTGGTTTTTAAAAAGTTAGATGAACCGAAGTTATGAAAAAGAATATGAATAGATGTTAAATTAATGTTGAAGCGTAATAAGGAATTTTACTTTTCAGTTATAACATTTTTTTGGCTATGAATTATTACGTTTGGCCACTACAAAATGTTCAAGTTTGAAAATATGATTTTCTGGAATGGTTCTACCAATTGGCGTGAAATACTTAGCATTTAAATCTGCTAAGGTTTTATTTTCTGTTAGCGTAAATCCATACTGAGAGAGTAGTTCTTCAATTTCTTCAGCCGAATACAATGAAATCCATGGTTCACCAGATTTGGTCGCTAATTTCTGTATCAATGCTGCTTTTTTCTCAGCCTTTGCGTATCCTTGGCCAAAACAAGCCTTAGGATCTTCATTAAAGAGTTTATTTACGTAAGACATAAAAAAGATTGCACTCGTATTTTGAGTTAATTCAGCCAGTTCTTTTAAAGTAGAATCAACGGCTTCTTTAGGAATATATTGAGAAACGCCTTCAAGTGTAAACACAGTTGGTTTATTTTGATCAAACCCAGCATTTAAAAGTTGTTCTTTGATTGATTGGTGATTAAAATCTATACTCACATACGTCACGTTTTCTAAATTAGGCACGTCATTCAAAAGTTTAGAGCGTTTCCTTTCTTGAACTTCAGGCTGATCCACTTCGAATATTTTTAAATCAGATGGTAAATTAAGCCGATGTGCTCTTGAGTCGTAACCTGCACCTAGAATTACATATTGTTCTATTTGGTCGACAGCATTTTTTTCAATGAGATCATCTATAAATCGTGTTCTCGAAATGAGATGTTCATGAAAACCAGGTGCCATTTTTTGAGTCAGCCAAACACTTAATTTATACCCCATGAGTTTAATGATACTTTCGCCAAGTACAAATTTATGGGCATAAGGATCATAGATTACACGTTTTCCCGGCTTGGCAAGTGATTCAATCAATCGCTGTTTTGCAACGCCTTGTGCAGTACCATCTTTTCTAAATATAGAATTGCTCATTTTTGTGATTGGTTTCTAAGTAGTGCTATATGTTTGTAAATAGTGCGCGTAATGTCCAGTAAATTGTTATTCTCCAATATATAATTTAACTTTTCATGAACATGCTTAAATCCGTTTTTAAAAGAAACTTCCGATCGTAATAATTGTACAAAGAGTTAATGATAAAATACTAATTACTAATAAAAAACTTCTATGATTTTTTATTGAATATTTTATTCCGATGATTAAAAAAACAATTTGTGCAATTAGAAAGGGTATTGTTAAGAGTTCTCTTAAAACTCCAATGATGACAAAGTTTATTTTGTAAAAATCAATCAACCAAATCAGCATAAAATAAGATACAATTACAAAAATAACAATGCTCAGATTTCTATTTGTTATTAATTTGTTCATTTTACTTAAGCTCGTTCTACATTGTTGACCTGATTGTATAAGATTAGTGACGTGTTTTAATTACTAAGGTTAACAAATAAATCACAGTTGGAAAGCCCGTGAGGACTTTCATAAATATGCTAATACAAGCATTTGTTTTTAAACGTTGTTAGCACTTCTTTTTCTGTTTAATACTTTAATTCCAAGTGTTAATAAGATTATTATTAATGCAATAAAAAATATACTTGTTGAAATGCTTTTTATAACTGAAAATAAATTAGTTGAATAAACTACCGTTTCTTTCAATTCTGGATAGTTTTTAAGCAATGTGATAATTCCGATATTTTCCAAATAATCTGCAATTCCGGCTATTACCGGTATTATACAGAGATAAATATATGGGGAATATAATTTGTTCAATTTTTTTAAGAAATATCCCAAAAGCAAACAGTAAGAAAGTCCGAATAGTAGTGGGTAAATCATATCCACAGGTATTTGGTTGGTCAGATATGTCAAACGTCCATTTTCTCCAAGAGAAGTGAATAATTCACTTACATAATTCAAATCATATCCTGTGGGCATCATATCCAATAATTTCATTTCGTTAGAGAATGCCATTGTTTTTGGAATTGTAACAGTCAGCATAAAGGTGTAAACAAGATTGGTCACGATAAAAAGTCCTAAAACCTTTTTTCCTGAAATATTCTTTTCTATGAATTTTGTTAATCGTTTCATTTTTTCTCGTATAACTGCTAACGTATAAATAAACACACCTGTGTGTTTATTTATCTTATATGCTTACCATTTTTATAACAAGCATACCAAATTTACAATGTTTTCAGAGCTTTATTGAAAACATGGCAGTATACTTATTAACAGGGTTGAGAAAGTTATTTCGGTTTAATACGGATTGTAAAGTTTACCTTTTTTAACAACCATAAACACAGATTCAATACTTTCTATGTTTTCTATTGGGTTTGAATGCAATAAAAGTAAATTAGCATTTTTACCTGTTTCGATACTACCTTCTGATTCTAAAATACCAGTAGCCATTGCAGAATGTTTTGTTGCAGAGATGATGGCATCAATTGGTTTGAATTCGCATTTATTCACTAATAATTTCATTTCGTGTTGTACAAACGTTTTTTGGTCAGAATCGCTTCCTGCTGCTATTAATACTCCATTATTATAAGCTTGATTTATAATTCGTTTTGCTAATTCATATCTCCAAGTTAATCTAGGACTATCTTTGTAGTTTTCATAAACAGTCATTGTTGCATCTAACACAACGTTGTTTACAATCATAAGTTTATACAGTTCAGAAAATTCTAATTGTTCAAATTCGTTATCCCAATATTGCGTATTTCTTGTTTCGTTTTCAGGAATTTCCCATTTGGCTATTAATTCCTTTCTAGATTCAAAGTATTCGTATAACAACATATCTACATGAGATATAGAAATAACTCCTGAAGAAATAATTTCTGAGGGTTTGGTAGGGCTTAAGGCAGCATGCGCCCAAACATTCATTTTTTGCTTTTTGGCTTCTTTTACAATTTTTTTAATCTCTTGCTTTGATAAATTGGCATATAGTTTTATTCCTGCTGCTCCCGTTCCTTTTGCTTGTGCAACGTCTAATGTTAAATTTGATGAATTATCAATGGATTTCATATAGGGCATTTTTCCACTAATACCACCTTGTGCAGTAGCAATAGTTCTAAGATCTGAAAAGAATTCTGGACCAGCCATTAAAGAAGAGTAGTAAATATTAGGACCATCAATATCTCCCACAAGTGTATTCCTTGCTAGGCTGGATAATGCTCTGGTGTCACCAGCCATATCTCTTACAGAAGTGATTCCTGTTAAAAGCATTTCTTTAAGTACTTGTTCTGCATTATCTCTTCTTTCTACGGTTGGGTTTGTAGCAAAATGCACATGGGCATCTATTAGACCGGGTAATACATATTTATCTTTTAAAATAATAGAATGGGTGCTATCATTTTCTATGTAATTCTTAGTTGGTAAAATAGCAGCTATCTTATTGTAGTGTATTACAATTGTTTGATTCTTTATTATTTGTTTGGTGTTTACATCAATTATATTCAAATGGTGTAATGCAATGTTGTCAAATTTAAATTGTGCGTAAGTATTAATTGCAGAAAAAACTACAAGTACAATTGTTAGGAACGTATTTTTCATAGATTTTAGATTGTGCTTTTTTTGATAATTAATTTTCTGTACTATAAGACGAATTTAATAACATAATAAGGATATAATAAGTTTTGTATCAGTTACTTGTCAACAAAAAAATGTTACTTTTATGGTTCTTTGTGGCAAATACATATAGTATTGGCATAATTCTAATCTTGCAACATCCAGTTTATCAATTCTTCTTTTTCTATAATAGACCAACTATGTGGGTGTCGGTGGCCATTTGCTCGGTAACCTTTGTTTTTAGTTGCAATATAATTCACATCTTTAAAGCCTTTTTGCTGTAAACTTTTTGCTAGTGCTTTTATGTAAAAGGCATTGGTTTGCTCTGGTTCGGCCATGCGCTGTTCTTTCCACCATTTAAAATCGGGTTCTGTATACAGTCTAATTTTGGTGTTTTTTAAATGGCTAAGGTTTTTAGTGTTGTTGGTTTCATGGGTGTAAACGGCATAGTTTTCATAAGGAGCAATTCCGTTTTTTGGTTCACCCATTTTAGCACTTAAGGTGTTTATAATCCAGTTGCTTTCTTGTACGGAAACATCAGAGAAATTATTTGCTATATTTTTTTCTGAGGTTCTATATAGTTCTAACAAATCAATGGGGGAGTCCACTAGAAAAACTCCTTTTGGGTCTATGTGATATTGTTTCATCGAAACAATATAATCACTCAACAGAACACTAACCAAACCACCACTAGAAAAACCACCTACGTACAGGTTTTCCTTATTTAAATTATGTTGTTTTATGGTGCCTTGTAGCATTTGTGCTAAATAGGTTTTGTCTGTTGTCTCTAGCCATAACTTTTGGCTGTAGTTCATAAGTAGCACACTAATCTTGTTCTTTTGTGCAATTTTCAGAATGTTAAATTCGCGCTCGATAGCTTCCGGGTTTTCGCCAAAACCTCCAAAAAGAATTAGTAATCCTTTTGAGTTTTCTTCAATTTTTTGAAGGGTGTAGTTTTCTGTTTTAACCGTTTGAGTTGTCGTTTTAGTTTCGGCTTTAACTTTTGTGTCTCGTTTACACGAAATCAGAATGCCTAAAAGCCCAATTAAAAATATTTTTTTAAGCATTTTCAAACTTATTTTGCTTTAATAGGTATCCAAACCTGTTCTTCAGAAGCAGGGTCATTAGGTTTGTAGTTTTGACCCAACAATTCAAAATGTGCTCTATGATCTAATTGATAGTTTGAATTTGGTAGCCATTCTGCAAAAATATAATTGTTCAAAGCTATAAACTCAGGGATAGATCCGATTAAATCAAAAACAGCATACAGGCCACCACTAAGTACAAACGGTTTGTATCCTTTAGGAATGTTATCTTGGTTTGTAACTTCTGTTAGCGCCCATTTTGTAAAAGGCGTAGTAGGTAAAAAAGATTGTGGATCTAGCAATTGGTCATAAAGTTGTAATGAATACAAATCATTGCCAACAGCATTTTCAATAATACTACGTTGCATTTGAAAACTGCGCCATAATTCGTAGGTTTTGTTTTCTGCCAGTGTCATCCGAACCGATTTACCAAGCATCCGTTTTGGCTGCAGTTCAATAATGTTAGGTTGTATCATTTTGTTGGAACAGAAACAATAACTGTTTCTGATGGTTTAAGGGTTATTTCTACTAAAGATAATGCTTTACCATTATGCACCCGTTGTTTGGTATTTACGGTCTTGTCGTTCACCATTAAAACTTTATGATTGCCATAAAATTGTACTTCACAAGTTAAAGGGTTTAATCCACTTAAATGTTTAATAGTCGATTTTTTTTGTCCAATATGCGAAATATTAACTACAGAATTCCCTAGGCTTAAGTTAGAAACACCTAAATTGTTTACTGATTTTGGTAAGTGAGAAAGGGTAGTAATTGTGTTTTGTTGTGGTAGTGGCGTAATACCAAGCATATCAACAATCAAATTTCTTATAAGTACATAAGAAACTTCTGGATAGTCACCATTTCTTCCAGTTGCTTTTTGATAGGTATGCTCTTGCTTTAAATTATTCATAATATGCAGCATCCATTTATAACCCAATTCGTTTTGATGGTGCTTAAAATAGAGCTCAGGGATGTAACTTAGTGCTTCAATGTTTTCGGGAATATCATCTTTACTCTCCAACCGCTCATTAATATAAGCAAGGTATTCCTTGGTTCTCGGAGAATTGGCATCTGTTATTTCCTTCATAGGCATAAACCAAGAATTCTCTTTTCCCCAACCATCTGCGTTTGTACCATCGACCAAATACCCACGATTGTAAGATTTGCTGTTTTTAACACCCCAATCTGTATTGAAATAGAATTTCAGTTCTTCCGCTTTTTTTATGAATTCTTGATAAAGTTGTAATTCGCCCCTTAATTTTGCCATTTCTGCATAAGCTACAAATGCTTGGTATTGACTGGCAATGGCATCTCCGGCTTCTATCAAAGGTAAATCTCGTTGTTCATTAAAAGATGCAGCGCCTGCAAATATTCCTTTTCCAGTTCCTTCTGCTACACCGTTAGGTAATTTTTTATCGTGTATTGTAATAAAATCTGTGACCGATTTGGTGTAATAATTCCAAAGTATAGGGTCATTTAAGTAACGCGTATCTCGTGTCCATAAATAAAGTTGGTATGCTTTTTCTACCAGTTCAAATGTGGCAGGAACCTCCCTCACAAAATTGTCAACAGTTTTAAAATCCAATTTGTAAATAGAGCCATCAAAGTTTAAAGCCCATGCAGGAAACCATTTCTGTTTTGCATTAGCAGAAGCAGCAAAAGTTTTTAGCATAGAAAAATTTTCATCGTGCAATCCTAAAAAATAGGCCCCTTCAATTTGATGACAAAAATCTCGAGAGTAATAGGCCGTTCTGCCAGGGTAACCTGCCCAATAACTAGGGATGTAAGCAACGGTATCTGTGGCTTCACCATTTTCCCAAACTTCAATTGGTCCTGTTTTTCCGGTTTGAACATAAAAGGCAGCTTTCTCTTTTGCCCAATTAAAGACAACTTCCAAGTCCTTGTTTGATGATTTTAAGGTTAACTCAAAATCCTTAGAGTCTTGAGTGTAAACTGCCATCGAAACAATTAAAAATACAATTAATAGTCCTTTTCTGTAGATGGATGCTAGCATTGTTAAAATAATTAGGGATTTGTTTTTTGAAGGTAGTTCTTCAAACTTTCTTTGATCAAGTAATTCCAGCCCTGCACACCGCTTTCTCTTTTAAACTCAGGGATATTAGCAGTAAAGGGTTTAATGGTCGAATGTGTTACAGTAAGTTTGGTTACATCGTTTAATTGGTGCAACTCAAAACAAACTTCAGAATCACCTTCATATTCGGTGTAATGCCAATTGTATCTAATTTTTTGAAGTGGAATTACTTCTTCGATTGTCCAAACATGGGTAAACTTTCGCTCCTCATTTTTTACAACGAATTCTGTTCGGAAACCAACAATTGGTTCAAAATGGTTTATAGAAGCAAAAAACCATTGTCGCATTTCATTGGCATTTGTAATGGCATTCCAAAGTTTTTGTTTGGAAGCATTGATCTTTGCCGATACAACAATGGGTTCTTGCATAAAGTTATTATCCTTTGTAAAAAGGAAGTCTTACTATAGTAGCAGGAATCGCTTTTTTACGAACCTGAATATAAATTTTAGAATCTCTTTTTGAATGTTCCTTTGTTACATAACCAAGTCCAATTCCTTTCTTTAGACTAGGACTCATAGTACCAGAAGTTACCACGCCAATTTCATTTCCTTCGGCATCTACAATAGCATAATCCTGACGTGGAATACCACGTTCATCTAATTCAAATGCCACTAATCTGCGTGTAACGCCCGCTTCTTTTTGAGCTTTTAAGCCTTCTGAGTTTACAAAGTCTTTGGTGAATTTGGTAATCCATCCCAAGCCAGCCTCAATTGGAGAAGTAGTGTCGTTGATGTCATTTCCGTATAAGCAATAACCCATCTCTAGGCGTAAAGTATCTCTAGCGGCCAAACCAATTGGTTGGATGCCAAAATCTGCACCTGCCTCAAATACCTTATCCCACACTTGTTGCACCTGATCATTCTTACAATAAATTTCGAATCCACCAGACCCAGTATAGCCCGTTGCAGAAATAATAACATGTTCTAAACCTGCAAAATCACCTATCTTGAACTTGTAAAATGGAATTTCACTTAGATTTACAGAAGTAATCGATTGCATCGCTTCTATAGCCTTAGGACCTTGAATGGCTAACAATGAATATTCATCTGATAAATCTTTCATCTCTGCACCAATGTCTTCATTATATTTAGAAATCCAGTTCCAATCTTTTTCTATGTTAGATGCGTTTACAACAAGCAAATACGTTTCTTCTTTTATTCTATAGCAAATTAAATCATCTACGATACCTCCAGTTTCATTTGGGAAACAAGAGTATTGCGCATCTCCAAGTGCCAACTTAGAAGCATCATTAGAAGTAACTTTTTGAATTAATGCCAAGGCATTTGGACCTTCAATTAAGAATTCACCCATATGTGAAACATCAAAAACGCCGACCCCGTTTCTCACGGTTTCGTGTTCTATGTTTATACCTTCGTATTGTACAGGCATATTATAGCCCGCAAAAGGAACAATTTTAGCCCCTAAAGATTCGTGTAATGTAGTTAAAGCAGTATTTTTCATCAAAAAATATTTTTGCGCTAATTTACGAAATTTATGCCCTTATTAATAAGACGAAATTGATAAATTTTTATCCAATGCTAATGCTATCTTATAATAATATGATTGCATATATTAAAGCCTAAAAATGCTTAATTTTTCAATTTTGGTTTTACTATATTTGGGACTTCAAATATTAAAACACCATAATATGAACATCAAAAGTTTCTTAACCACTATGTTGTGTTTAACCGTTTTTTTAGGTTTTTCACAAAAAGATTTACCAACAGATTATTTAAAGTCCGACTTTCATAAAGATAGACGAGAGCAACTGCGTAAATCTATGCCAGAGAATTCGGTGGCAGTATTTTTTGCAAATCCAATTAGAAACAGAGCAAATGATGTAGATCATGTTTATCATCAAGATCCTAATTTTTATTATTTAACAGGATACAGAGAAGCAAATTCGGTTTTATTGATTTTTTCTGAAGAACAAACTTCTGATGACGGCACCTTTAATGAATTGATATATGTTCAAAAAAGAGATCCAAGAACGGAACAATGGGAAGGAATACGATTAGGAACAGAAGGAGTTGGAAGCCAATTAGGCTTTGCCAATGCATATAATGGTGAAGATTTTAAAGATATTCCAGTGGATTTTTCAACCTTTGACAAGGTGATGTTTACAGATTTTAAGAACGATGTGAGAGATAACAAAAGAGATGACGCTGATTTATATAGTCTAATAGAACAATTTAAAACAAAGGCTTCTTACCAAGCAACTCCGGCAATAGTACCTGCTGACGAGAAAATTGTTGAAGTTGAAACAAATATTGATGTAAGAGGATTAAGAACTTTAATGGCTAGTTTAAGAGAGATCAAGACGGAAGAAGAATTGGTATTATTAAAGAAAGCTTGTGAAATTTCTGCAGTTGGACAAATGGAAGTGATGAAAGCGATGAATTCAAGTTTGTCAGAAAGAGAAATTCAAGGTATTCATGAATATGTTTATAGAAAATACAACTCAGAGTTTCAGGGATATCCTTCTATTGTAGGTGTTGGGAATAACGGTTGTGTATTGCATTATGTAGAAAACACAAAAATGAGTGCAGGTAAAGATTTAGTTCTTATGGATTTAGGTGCAGAATACCATGGCTATACAGCAGATGTGACACGTACAATCCCCGCTAACGGAAAGTTTAACAAAGAACAACGTGCTATTTATGATTTGGTGTACGCTGCACAAGAAGCAGGAATTGAAGGTACTGTAGTTGGAGCAACAACTCGTGAAATTGATGCATTGGGTAGAAAAATTATCAACGAAGGATTGTTAGCGTTAGGGATTATTGATTCTGTATCACAAGGTCGTAAGTATTTTCCTCATGGAACTTCTCATCACATTGGGTTAGATGTACATGATTTAAGTAAATATGGCCCTTTAGAAGAGAATATGATTATAACTGTCGAACCTGGAATTTATATTCCAGAAGGAAGTGACTGTGATCCAAAGTGGTGGGGTATAGCTGTAAGAATTGAAGATTGTATCTTAATAACCAAAGATGGGCCAATTAACTTTTCAGGTATGGCACCAAGACATGCTGATGAAATTGAAGATTTGATGAAAGAAGAAAGTATTTTAAATGCATTTAGTTTGCCAAAACTAGATTAATTAGAGACAATATATAAGTTTAAAAAACTCCTTGAGAAATCAAGGAGTTTTTTATTTAATGATTTTTAAAGGAAAGAATTATATTTACATAATAACCAAACAATTATAAAATGAAAATTTTAAATATGACTTTTTGCTGTATGGCAATACTTCTTAGTTATAACGGTCATGCACAAGAAAAACACTATTATCAAACTGATTTTTCCATTGAAGAATTTAATAATAGAAGGACTCAAATTTTTGATCATATTGGAAAAAACGGTATTGCTTTAATTCAAGGGGCAAGAAGTGTTGACGGTTTTGAAGCATTTCGTCAAACAAATACTTTTTATTATTTAAGTGGTGTGGAAAGTGGACACGCTTATTTATTGCTAAATGGTAAAACTAAAACTACTACCATTTATTTACCTCATAGAGATGAAGGAAGAGAAGGTGGACAAGGTAAGATTTTATCGGCTGAAGATGCCCCTTTGATAAAGGAACTGACAGGTATAGATAACGTGAAGCCGATTGAAAAATTATCATCAGAATTGTTGCGAACTGGTTTGATAAAAGATGATATTCCTAAATTATATACTCCGTTAGCTCCAGCAGAAACAGGTAATGATAGTAGAGATGAACTATTGTATGGGCAAGCAAGAGCGCATTCCGACCCTTGGGACGGTCAAAAAACGCGTGAAGCACACTTTAAAGAATTGATAAATGAACGCTATCCGCAATTTACTGTAAAAGATCTTTCTCCAAAATTAGATGCGATGCGGTTGATTAAATCAGAGGCTGAAATTGAAGTAATTCGAAAAGCGACACATATTTCTGGGATGTCTATTATTGAAGCGATGAAATCAACAAAGGCTGGAGTTTATGAGTATGAGCTTGGTGCTGCTGCGAAATATGTGTTTTTTATGCACGGGGCACAAGGTGATGCATATCCGGCCATTATTGGAACTGGAACCAATGCCTTTATGGGACACTATTTTAGAAAAACGGATAAACTTAAAGATGGAGAATTGGTGTTGATGGATTATGCCCCAGATTATCATTATTATACAAGTGATGTTACTAGAATTTGGCCAGTAAATGGCAAGTTTAATAAATGGCAAACTGAATTATACGATTACATTATCGCCTATAGAGATGCTCTTTTTAAATACGTTAAGCCGGGTGTAACGTCGAATGAGGTTTTGGATAAAGCAGCAAATGAGATGAGAATATATTTAAAGGGAAAAACGTTTTCCAACCCTAACCATTTAAAGGCTGTTGAAAAAGGAATTGAATTTAGAGGTCATTTTCAACACCCGGTAGGAATGGGCGTGCATGATGTTGGCAGAGTGCGAGGAGTAACTTTACAAAAAGGAATGGTGTTCACAATAGACCCAATGATTTGGATTCCAGAAGAGCGCTTGTATGTGCGAATTGAAGACGTTGCTGTAGTTACTGAAACGGGAGTTGAAAATTTGAGTTCTTTTGTTCCTTCAAGCATTGAGGAGATAGAGAAAACAATTAAAGAGGAAGGGTTGACTGAATTTAGACCAGCTAAAAAGTTACCGTTAAAATAAATGAATCAATTTGTTATTAAATTTGTGAATATACTATCGGACTCTGGTTTAAAATAGTTTCTTCTCTAAATTGTGTTGCTCTTTTCAGGAAAATGGAGTTAATAATTTGATAACATGACAATTGTCATGAAGTTTAAATTTGTTAATGTGTAAATTTAAGAAGTAATTTCTAATTAAAATTTCATCTATTAATGTAAACTTTAAATTTAATTATTATGAAAAATACAGGAATCTGGTTAGATAAAAACGAAGCCATAGTTATTTTTTTAGAAGGGGGTAAAGAGGAGATATTCTCAATTCCATCAAATCTAGAACATTTTCATATTCAAGGAGGTTCTGGTACTCGTTTTAAGGGTGGGCCACAAGATGTTGTTCAAGATAGTAAGTACATGCAAAGGGAGACCCATCAATTAAATATTTTTTTTAAAAATATAATTGAGAATGTAAAGGATTCTAATGCTATTGTGCTATTTGGTCCTGCTCAGGTTAAAGAAAAATTCAATAAAGAATTAGAAAAGCACTATCCAAGTTGTTTTAATATCCTAAAGGGTGTTTACACAACTGATAGTATGACTGATAATCAGTTAAAGGCATGGGTTAGGAAATTTTATAGTTAAAGCGGTGAATTTTAAGTATGAAAAATTATTCTATTGATATCATAAAATCATCTGGATTAAAAGACCCGTTTTCCGAAGAAAAGTTAAAAAAATCTCTAAAGATAATTGGTGTAGATTCTAATTTAGTTGAGCAAATTCTGCTCAAAGTAAAGAATGAACTTTATGAAGGAATTTCGACCAAAGAAATTTACAATAGGGCTTTTAGTTTGCTAAAAAAAGAAAAAGGACATTTAGCATCAAAATATAAGTTGAAAAAAGCAATTTATGAGTTGGGACCAACAGGTTTTCCCTTTGAACGGTTTATAAGTGCCATTTTAAAATATTCGGGTTACTCCACAGAGGTCGGAAAAATTTTTGAAGGAAAATGTATTTCACATGAAGTAGATGTTGTTGCAAAAAAGAATAATAAAGTTACAACTGTTGAATGTAAATTTCATAGTGAACAGGGACTAAAATGCAACGTTAAAGTTCCTTTGTATATTAATTCGAGATATAAGGATATAGTCCGAAATTGGGGTAAATATTTAAAAGTTATTGGTGATTTAGAGAGCTGCTGGGTGGTAACAAATACCAGGTTTACAAAAGATGCTGTTCAATACGCAAACTGTGTTGGATTGTATTTATTAAGTTGGGATTATCCAGAGAATGATTCTTTAAAAGATAGAATTAATAGACTGGGATTATACCCAATAACGGTTTCTACATTGTTAACCGAAGAAGAGAAGGAATTCTTGTTAAGTAGAGATATTGTTTTATGCAGAGACTTAATTAATGATGCTTTTTATTTGGATAAATGCGGAATTTCAAAGGCTAGAAAAGAAAAAATTTTTAATGAGATTCAAAGAATATGTAAGTGTTAAATAAATTGAATGACAAAAACGATAAATATTCATTTTTTAGGCGCTGCAGAGGTAGTTACTGGCTCAAAATATTTAGTCGATACTCCAGAAAAAAATATTTTGATCGATTGCGGAATGTTTCAAGGTTCAAAAGAGTTACGCGAACTCAATTGGCTTGAACTACCAATAGATGTATCCGCTATTGATATTGTTATGCTAACACATGGACATTTGGATCATGTAGGTTTTTTACCAAGACTACTATATCAAGGGTTTAAGGGGGTAATTATTGGAACAGCACCTACACTTGCTATCACGGAAATTGTTTTAATGGATAGTGGAAAAATCCATGAAGAAGAGGCTAGCAAAGCGAATAAAGAAAATTATTCAAAACATAAACCGGCATTGCCATTTTACACAATCAAAGATGTAAAAAAAACAATTGAATACTTTCAAGTAATAAATGAAAGCGTATGGGTCGAGTTATCCAATAATATCTCATGTAGATTTAAATACAATGGACACATCCTTGGATCTACATTTATTGAATTAGATATTTACGGTAAACGATTCGTTTTTTCTGGAGATTTAGGTCGCAGCCATGATTATTTATTGTCTCCACCTAAGAAACCAAAATGGGCAGACTATTTATTTTTAGAAAGCACCTATGGAAATAAAAATCATAGTCATGAGGATATTGAGTCAGTTCTATCGAATTTGATAGAAGAAACACTCATGAAAAAGGGGAATTTAATTATACCAAGTTTTGCTGTAGAACGACTTCAAACTCTAATATACCTATTGTGGAAATTGTTTAAAGAAAATAAAATTCCTGACATTCCAATCTATATTGATAGCCCCATGGGTAATAATGTTCTTGAGGTTTTTAAAGATTTCCCTGAATGGCATAACTTGACTAGTTCGGAATACAATGCCATGAGGAACCATTCAAATATTGTTCAGTCATATAAAGAAACTTGGGAGGTAGTTGACAATCCAGCTTCAAAAATTATTGTAGCGGGGAGTGGAATGATTACTGGAGGTAGGGTTTTGACTTATTTACAGTATTTACTTAATAAACCATCTACCACCGTTTTATTAGTTGGCTACCAGGCCGAAGGAACGAGAGGAAGAAAACTTCTCGAAGGTGTTGATAAATTAAAAATATATGGTAGATATTATCCAGTCTTGGCTTCAGTAAAGAATGTGGAAAGTTTATCCGCTCATGCGGATATGAATGAACTATTGAAATGGTCTAATTCAATTATTAATGCGCCAGAAAAGGTTTTTTTAGTGCATGGTGAACCAGAGGCTTCATTTGAACTTATGAAGGTTATGAAACAAAAATTTCAATGGAATATTCACTTGCCAAAACTATTTGAAGTTGTACAGATAAATATCTAAAAACTGACATTTGTCATTATTTAATTGGTATTATGTCGATAACTTAGAACGGTGCTATATTAAAATTAACAATCTTAGAAAACAAAGAATTAAATTCTAAAAACAAAAATTTTGTTGACTTAGAATCATTGAATTAAGACTTTAATTAATATCTTAAGTATCATTTTATTTGACAGAGGTTAAATTCAATTATTGTTCAAATTTACGTTCTGTTTTAAAACCTATAAAAAAATGAAAACATTTTATTTAATAGCAATAGTTATTCTTATGGCAAGTTGTAATTCTACCCAATTAATGGATTATTGGAAGAATCCTGATATAGAAGTTTTTGAAACAAGTAAAATATTAATTGTAGGAATCACTCCGAATAATAGTGCAAGAAAGTTATTTGAGAAGAGATTGGTCTCGGAGTATAATTCTCGAGATATCGAAGCTGTAATGAGTATTGATCTATTTAAGAAATCTTTTACAACTTCTGAACAATCAGAAAGTGATCTTTTGGAGATAGAAGAGAAATTACTTAATCAAGGATTTGACGCCGTTTTGATTACTAAAATTATTGGCAGCGAAGATAGGGAGGCCTACTATAAATCGTTTAATGATGAACTGAAAATGAATAACAGTTTTAAGGATGATATCTTTGAAAGTCAACACATTTATCAAAATAAGGAGTATTATGAATTATATAAAGTATATAATGCTGAAACATCACTTTACTGCATTTGTTCAGAAAGGACACGAGATCTAATTTGGAAGGGTTATATTGATATTATCGATCCTAAAAGTGTTAAAAGGACTACTGATGATTATGTAAAGCAAATAATGTTTGTCTTAGAAGATCTTCAATTAATAAATAAAAAAATAAGCGATTTTCAATTGTAAAGATTTAATTCGGAGAGATCTTTAGGTCAAACAGGGTTTGATAATGTTTTGAATAAAACTTCGAAATTTAAATGTAATAAATGATTTCAGATTAAATTGGAACCGATTACCTTTATTGTTTTGAATCAGAATTGCGGACTGATAATGAACTGCAGACCTCCGGGTTATGAATTTTCAAAAAATTTCATAATAAATTGATAATCAATTACTTAAATCGTTTCAAAACCCCAAATTCGTATTCAAAAACGTATTCATTCCTATCCGAATAATACGCTAGTTTGATTTCTGATTGTACTTAATTTCAGTTTACAAATTAGTAAGAAATTAGATGTTTTACAAGAAAATCATCTTATATAATTTTATACCATTATATAGAAGAATATTGTGATTAGGTTTATTCTTATTTAATTTATATTTTTGATTGACAACGAAGTAGAAAAATTGCTAATCCAGACTTTACAGTAATCTTCATTCAATACTTCAACTATTTCTGGAATTCTCTAATCATTGAATTTCCATTTATCTACCCCTATATAGCGCATAATGCGTTGATTATTATATTCATTATTCTCAACTATGAGATGTTATGTTGAATTAAATTCTAAAATAAATAATTATGAAAAAAATTAGTACCCTAATCTTATTCTTTTTGACTGTAGTTGCTACAGCTCAAATAAACGCGAAATTGGTTCGCCATGTAACGGTATCAGATTCACAAATTGCATTTGTTCACGGAGGGGATATATGGATAATGCCTATTGAGGGTGGTCAGGCACTTCAATTAACACATTCACAGGGAGAAGAATCATTCCCAAAATTTTCTCCAGATGGTTCAGAGTTGGCATTTTCAGCAAGTTATAATGGGAATTTAGATGTTTACGTAATGCCTAGTAAAGGAGGAGTTCCATTGCGTTTAACCTATGGTTCGCATCCGGATAGAATGGTAGATTGGCATCCAAATGGAGAACAAATATTATTTGCTTCTAGAAGAGAGGCAGGTACTCCAAGAGTAAATCAATTTTATTCCATTTCGAAGGAGGGAGGCATGCCACAGCGATTAAATGTGCCTTACGGCGAATTGGCGAGTTATTCTGATGATGGAAAGCAACTGGCATACATTACAAAGATTACAGAGAATTACCCCTTTAAAAGATATAGAGGAGGATTAACTTCCGACGTTATTATTTATGATTTGGAAAACGATTCTGCTGAAAACATTACAAACAATTTAGCAAATGATGGAAAACCTAATTGGGTAGGAAATAAAATTTATTTTTTGTCTGATCGTGATGATTTGATGAGAAGAAATATATGGGCATATGATGTATCCGATAAATCAATAAAGCCAATTACTTCATTTAAAGATTTTGATATCACTTATGTTTCAGCCAGCAAGAAAAATTTAGTTTTTGAAGCAGGTGGTACGTTGTATTTACTGGATGTTAATTCAGAGAAGTATAAAGAAATAAATGTTTTCGTAGCCAATGATTTATCTAAAGAAATACCTGTTTTAAAAGATGTAAGTAAACAGATTTCAAACATGTCTGCTGCGCCTGGAGGTAAAAGAATAGTATTTGAAGCAAGAGGAGAGTTGTTTGATGTGCCCGTGAAAGACGGATATATTGCTAATTTAACGAATTCCAGTGGGGCATTTGACCGGAATCCTTCTTGGTCGCCAAATGGAGAAAAAGTTGCTTATTGGAGCGATTCTTCTGGTGAAAATGAAATTCATATGTATGACGTTAAGAGTCGGGTTTCGTCTAAAATGACCTCTATTGAATCTGGTTTTGGATATAGATTGCATTGGTCTCCGAATAATGAAAAAATTAGTTTTATAGATGAAAAAAACGATATTCAAATATTAGATGTAGGTTCAAAAACTCTAGAGAAAATAGACAATGTTTATCTAAATGTTGGGCATGGTAGCCGTTTTGGATTTACCATAAGTTGGTCTCCAGATTCTAAATGGATTGCATACAATAAAACGATAAAAAATATTAATGAAGCCATATTTATCTATAGTCTTACCGATAAAAAAGTTCATAAAGTTACTAGTGGGTATTATGCTGATTACGATCCCGTATTTAGTACGGACGGTAAATATTTATATTATTTAACCGATAGAACTTATAATGCTGCTTATAGTGGTTTGGGAGACGGTACTTGGATTTATCCAAACAATACAAATATTGCAGCACTAAGTTTAACAAAAGATGTTGCTTATCCGTTACATGCAAAAAATGATGAGGTTAAAATAAAACCGGATAAGAAAGAAGAGGAAAAAGGAAGCGATAAAGAAGCATCAAAAATTGAAGTAAAAATTGACTTTGAAGAAATTGAAAGTAGAATTGCGATATTACCCGTTAAACCAGGTAACTATGGTGCTGTATTAGCGTTTAAAGGAAAGATTGGTTATTATAAATTTCCCAACACAGGTGATAGTAATGCCAAACCTATGTTAGGTTATTACGATCTTAAGGAAAGAGAAGAAAAGAAAATATTGGATAATGTACAAGCCATGTCTCTTTCGGCCGATGGAAAGTTGTTACTGGTTAGAAGTGCTGGTAAATATGGTGTAATTAAGCCAGAGCCAGATCAAAAGATAAAAGAACCAATTCCAACTAATGGGCTTAAAATGAATTATAACGCTAAACAAGAATGGCATCAAATATTTAATGATACTTGGCGAAGATATCGTGATTTCTTTTATGATGAGAATTTGCAACAAGTGGATTGGGATGCGTTAAAAATAAGATATGGTTCTCTTATAAATGACGCAAGAACTCGTTGGGATGTAACGAACCTTCAATCAAATTTAAGTGCAGAACTAAGTGCTGGCCATACCTATACTTTTGGTGGAGATAACGAACAGGTTCAGCGTGTTAATAGTGGATTTTTAGGAATTGACTGGGAATTGTCAAATGGAAAATATGGTATTAAGAGAATTGTAAAACCAGCTTTATGGGATACCGAAGTTCGCTCTCCGTTCGATAGACCGGGAATGAAAGTAGTTGCAGGGAATTATATTTTAAGTGTAAATGGAGTTGATTTAGACATTACTAAAGACCCTTATGCAGCATTCGAGGGCTTATCTGGTAAAACAGTAACCTTATCAATTAGTAGTACAGGAGATGAAGCCGATGCTAAAGATATTGTTGTTAAATGTTTAAGTGGTGGACAAGAAGCCACTTTGAGGTATCATGAGTGGTTAGAGCAGAATAGAAAAATGATAGATAAATTGTCTGATGGTAAATTAGGATATGTTTATATGTCTAATACTGGCGGTCAGGGACAGTTAGAACTGGTTAAGATGTTTTATGGTCAATTGGATAAAGAAGGATTTGTAATAGATGAGAGATTTAACGGAGGAGGCCAGTTGGCAGACCGCTTTTTAGAATTGCTGAAGCGACCTGTAATTTACAATTTATACTGGCGTCATGGAGCGCATCAAACACATCCTATAAAAACAAATACAGGACCGATGGGGATGCTTATAAATGGTTGGGCAGGATCTGGAGGAGATGCGCTGCCTTGGGCATTTAGAGAAATGAACGGAGGACCTATTGTAGGAGAACGTACCTTAGGTATTCTTGTTGGGCCTGCAACAGGGCATAGTTTAATAGATGGCGGCGGTATTACTGTTCCAGGTGCTAGACTATATTTAAATAATGGCTCTTGGTTTGCTGAAGGCGAAGGTGTACAACCTGATTTTAAAGTTTGGGATGACCCGAATATGTTATTAAAAGGCCGTGATCCACAAATGGAGAAGGTAGTTGAAGAGGTTTTAAAACTAATTACGGACAACCCAGTTGAAGGAACACCTCCTCCCAAGTTAGAGGACAGGACAGCCAAAGGAATGAATAAAAACTAAGAAAGTTAACCGAATAATTAAATTGATAATAAAATACATGATTTAGATAATTTCCGTCAGCAAACCTTTTAGGTTTTCATTTCATTATTCTATATTTTTGAGAAGCACCAAAGTGGAAGAGTAATTTACCAAGCTTTATTCAACAACTTTTCTGCCAAATTGAATGCTTTCGTTTCTAATATTGAGTTTAGAAAGTATAAAATAATCAATTCTAAAAATCAACTTAATAATGAGCAATAGAAATCTTCTTGAGAGTCCACTATTTTTAATTTCCATGATTTTATTTGTATCCTTTTCTGGATGGTCACAGGGAAAACTGAATTTAGATGACATTTTTAAAAATGGAACCTATAGCCAAAAAGGATATGGTCCCGTGCGTTGGATGAAAAACAACAAGGGGTATTCAACACTTGAAAAGAATAAGGAAGTTGGAGGTGTGGATATTGTGCGTTATGAGGCAAAATCAGGTGATAGATCTATTCTTGTTTCTGCTCAAAGTTTGATTCCTAGTGGAGAGACTAGTCCATTAATTATTAAGAACTACGAATGGTCGATTGATAATTCTAAATTATTAATTTTTACAAATACTCGTAAAGTTTGGCGTTACCATACACGTGGTGACTATTGGGTGCTTGATATGGAATCTGGTAAATTAACACAATTAGGAAAAAGTGTTGCGCGTGCAACAATGATGTTCGCAAAATTCTCACCTGATGCAACACGTGTTGGATATGTGTCTAAAAACAACATATATGTTGAAAGTATTGAGTCAGGAGAAATTACACAACTGACATTTGATGGAGATGAAAATATAATTAACGGAACGTTTGACTGGGTGTATGAAGAAGAATTATCATGTAGAGACGGATTTAGATGGAGCCCTGATGGTTCTAAAATTGCCTATTGGCAATCTGATACAAAGGAAATAGGAACCTTTTATTTAATTAACAATGTAGATTCTCTTTATTCCAAACCAATTCCGCTGCCATATCCTAAAGTAGGTACAGATAATTCCTTAGTAAAGGTTGGTGTTGTAAAAGCGAGTGGTGGAGATACGAAGTGGTTTGATGTTCCCGGAGATCCTCGAAACAATTATTTGGCAAGAATGGACTTCATTCCAAATTCAAATGAAGTTATGATTCAACAACTTAATAGAAGACAAAACCAAAATACTGTTTGGATGGGGAATACCAGCACTATGGGTTTGACGAACATTTTTACCGATAAAGATGATGCATGGTTGAATATACATGATAATATAATGTGGTTAGAGAATGAACAATATTTTACTTGGACCAGTGAGAAGGACGGATGGTTGCATTTGTATAAGGTTTCACGCGATGGTAAAGAATTTAGTTCTATAACAAAAGGAGAGATAGACGTAGTAAAAATTAATTGCATCGATCCTAAAGGTGGATATGTGTATTATATTGCTTCACCTAAAAATTTCACACAGCGATATTTATACAGAAGTAAAATAGATGGCAGTTCTGATCCTGAGAGAGTGAGTCCAGAAAATCAATCAGGTCAACATGCATATCAGATATCATCGGATGCTAAATATGCTATTCATACCTATCAAAACTCAAGAACACCGAGTAAAATTGATTTAATCAATCTTCAAAAACACAAGTCAATTAGAATGTTGGAAGATAATAAGGCATTATCGGATAAAGTTGCTGGTTTAGGCTTGACACCAAAGGAGTTTTTAAAACTCGATATTGGCGATGTTGTTTTAGATGCTTGGATGATAAAACCATCAAATTTTGATGCTGAAAAGAAATATCCAATTGTATTTTATTTATACGGAGAACCTGCTGGGTCAACGGTACAAGATGCTTGGCAAGGAGGAGATCTATGGCATCAATATTTAGCACAAGAAGGTTATGTGGTTGTTAGTATAGATAACAGAGGAACACGTACACCAAGAGGTAGAGATTGGAGAAAATCAATATATGGACAAATAGGAATATTGGCAGCACATGATCAAGCAGCAGCAGCAAAAGTGTTGTTTAATAAATACAACTTTATAGATACCGACAAAGTTGGTATTTGGGGTTGGAGTGGTGGTGGACAAATGACCATGAATTGTTTGTTCAGATACCCAGAAATATACAAGTCTGGCTTGGCTGTAGCGTTTGTTGCAGATCAAAGGCTTTATGATAATATTTATCAGGAGCGCTATATGGGATTATTAGAAGATAATGAAGCGAATTATATAGAAGGATCCCCAATAACACATGCAAAAAAGTTACAAGGCGACTTGATGATTATTCATGGTACTGGTGATGATAATGTGCATTATCAAAGTTTTGAAAGATTGACCAACGAACTTATTAAACACAATAAAATGTTTGATATGATGTCTTACCCAATGCGTGCACATGGTATTCGAGAAAGAGAAAATACCTCAAGGCATTTAAGAGAGACCATGTTTAGATATTGGGAAAAAGTACTGAAATAGAAATGAATTAAAAACAGCAATATGAGTCTTCCAAGTATTTTTAATGATGTTTTAGGTCCCGTAATGCGTGGACCATCGAGTTCGCATAGTGCAGCAGCGCTCCGAATTGGTAGATTGGTTCGACAACTAATGGATAATAATATTAAGAATTTGTTGGTGGAATATGACCCTAACGGTTCTTTAGTTACTACTCATAAAAGCCAAGGAACAGATATGGGGATTGCTGGTGGATTTCTAGGTTGGGATCCTACAGATGAACGCTTAATGGATTATGAGCAGCATATAGAAGATGCAGGGATTGAAATTGAAGTGCGTTATGTAAGTTATGGAGCAACACATGCAAACACCTACAAACTTGCTATTAGCAATGAACTTGAAGAGCATCAAATGACGGCCTTATCAACAGGAGGCGGAATGATTGAGGTTGTTAAAATAGATGGAGCCGATGTAACAATGTTTGGCGATTTTTATGAAGTATTGGTATATGTGGATGCAGATTTCAGTTCAGAAGGTGTTAAAATATTAAATGATTCAAAGTTTTATAATGGAAACAAACCATTTTATAAATTAAAAAGTACAGAGAAATTTGCATCAAATTTTATTGCTGAATTAAAATCGACTGAAGGAGTAATTACGGTTAAGGTTTTAGATCCAGTGCTTCCGATTTTAGGAGTAGAAGCTAATATGCCATTTACCACTTGTGAAGAAATGGAAGCATATAATGAGATTCACGATTTAAGTTTATGGCAATTAGCATTAAGATATGAGGCTTCTAGAAGTGGATTTTCAGAAGAGCATTTGTATAAGATGATGCTTAATCTGGTTGATATTTTTAAAAATGCAGTCTCCATTGGAATTGAAGGGACGAGTTATGACGACCGGATATTACCAAGTCAAGCTCCTGGATTTCAAAATAAAATTAAGTCAGGTGGTCTTTTAGGTAATCCATTAACCAATGAAATAATTTTAGCGACCACCGCCATGATGGAGGTTAAGAGTAGTATGGGTATCATTGTTGCCGCTCCTACTGCAGGTTCTTGCGGAACCTTACCAGGAACTGTAATTGGTGCTGCAAGAGTGATGAATTATAGCGATGATGAAATTGTAAAAGCATTGTTTGCTGCTGGTATTATAGGTGTGTTTATAGCTAAAGGATCTACGTTCGCTGCTGAAGAGGCTGGTTGTATGGCAGAAACAGGCTCTGCCGGGAGTATGGCTGCCGCTGCATTGGTAACCTTTGCGAAAGGTAGTTTAAATCAAGCAGTTGGTGCTGCGTCAATTGCATTGCAAAATGCGCTAGGCATAATCTGCGATCCAATAGGAAATAGGGTAGAGGCTCCTTGTTTAGGGAAAAATGTAATGGCAGCTAGTAATGCATTGTCAAGTGCTAATATGGCGCTGGCAGATTACAAGCATCTTATTCCATTTGATGAGGTTGTTGAAGCGATGAATAAGGTTGGAAAAGCCATGCCACATCAACATTGTTGTACTGGACTTGGAGGTTTGGCCATGACACCAACAGCACAAAAAATCGAAAATGAATTAGTGAAAGGACATGTTAAAATTAGTTGCTAGTTTATAAAACTTAAATAGAATAAAAAATTTAGTTGAGTTTAAACATTTCTTTGAGTAATCTTTCCGGTGGTAAATTACCAGTAAAGTCAGAAAGTTTCATACTATGTTTAAAAATTAAAGTATCATATCGGTAATATTTTTCAGTACCCTTGTATGTTTCCTTTGCTTTATTCATTCCGTTGATAACCCCTTCAATAAAAACTATATTCATTAGTCTTTGAAACTGATTTTTTGACAAGTTTAGAGTGCCATTTTCCTTGGTTATTAATCCAAAATATTTAGAGTATTGCATAAGGCAAAATTAAGTTGTTTATCCTTTAATGGTTGCCTATGATTTTAGCATTATGAATAAAAAAAAGCCCAATAGTTAACTATCAGGCTTTTTCCATTATTATAATATAGGTTCTCAACAACTAAAGTTTCGTTGTTCTGTCCAAGTAATTCTTTTACTGTTTTTAAAGTTTGTAAAATAACTAAACTTTCTTGCTGCTGTTGGTGTATTGTATACTGATTTCATAACTAAATATTTTATTTGTTGTTTTTATTTGATACTTAATAGACGACACCAATTATTAAATGTTTCATGTTAATAGAGGCTTTAACTAAACATTAACAAGTACTTAGTATTTGATTAACGTTTAAATATGTGGATTACTCACGGTTTTCCGTGAAGTGTAAAAATCACGGAAAACCGTGATTTTTTTATCAGAAAATTTTAATAATTTGAAGATTTTGAAACTTGTAATAGATTAAATTTAAGTAAGTGATAAAAGTCATGAATAAAAAATGGCAAAAGTTGTTTTTTTATGCCACATAAATAATTTAAATTGAACCGACAGCAATAGAACTCTTTCCGTTGATTTTGACTTGTATTGTTATTGAAAGTGACGATAAACCCTTAGCGTTAGGTTATTCAGATGTGTTCTGATTTAACAAACTTTGAATTAATTAGATAAGAAATATATCATCAATGTTGATGATATCCAATAGTTAGGCACAATAAGAAATTAAAGAGATATGACAAAAAAAGAGAACTTTAACAATAATTTTCAAAAAGAGTTGATAAAGTTAGAAATGAAATGAGGATAGAAGCTGGATTAGGACCATTAAAAAGCTTTTAATAAATACTGTACCTAACCGTTTTAAGTATTTTGAACAACCAATAAAATTCATAGAAACATATGACACTTTTGAACTTTATCAAGAATTTGAAGTACTAGAATTTAACTTTCAAGCAAGCAATTTTGAAATTTAAATAGTGGAGAATTAGTCAAAAAAAGAAATTATGCAAGTAGATTATGACACTTACAAGACTCAAGACTTTAATTGTGCAAAATGTAGTTGGCAGGGAATAGGAGAAAAATTGGAGCATGGCGACTTTAGTGAAGACCATATCATTGGTGATTTAGAATGCCCAAAGTGCGATAACATTATTGCTTTTTGGCAGGGAAAACTCTTAAATAAATGATTTATAAAATAACATTAGATTATGATTGATATAATTGGAGACATCCATGGGCACGCTGACAAATTAGAAGAGTTGCTTCTGAAGTTGCATTATAAAAAAAGGGAGGGTGTTTATTCCCATCATAACAGAAAAGTTTTATTCGTTGGTGATTATATTGACAGAGGGCCTAAAATTAGGGAAACACTTAATATTGTTAAATCAATGGTTAAGAGTGAGAATGCAATTGCTTTAATGGGGAATCATGAATACAATGCTCTGTGTTTCCATCTCCATGATATTAGAGGAGGACAACTTCGAAAACATTCAATTAAAAATATTGTTCAACATTACGAAACTCTCAAACAATTTCAGAATAGACAAAAAGAATATGAAGAGTATTTGGATTGGTTCAAAACGCTACCTCTTTATATTGAGACTGACTCATTCAAGGCTGTTCATGCTTGTTGGGATAATAATAATATAGAATATCTAAAAAAGACATTGGTAAATGACCGATTAACAGATGAACTTATTTATCAATCCGTGAAAGAAGGAACTGAATTGAATGTAGCAATTGAAGAAACCCTAAAGGGTAAAGAATTGAGCATGCCAAATGGACTTTATTTTACTGACAAAGATGGTACAAGAAGAAATGAAATACGACTAAAATGGTGGGAAGATCCTTCAAAAATGACCTATAAGTCAATAAGCGTTTTGCCCATTGAAAATTTACCTGAACAACCGATTGAATTATCTGAATTAAAATCTCTTAACTTTTACCGTGATGATGACAAGAAAGTGTTTTTCGGGCATTATTGGTTAAAAGGTGAGCCATCCCTATACAAAGACAATATCTGCTGCCTAGACTATAGTGTTGCTAAACATGGAAAGCTTGTAGCATACCAACTTAATGGAGAAAAATTTTTGGATAAAAAAAATTTAGTATATGTTTAGAAGAATCATTTAGCGTCATATAACAGAGGCGTACATATGATAATGATTCTTAAGTGGTAGAAACAAAAATCAGAACTAATAAATGAACCTTAAAAAAACCGCAAACAAACTATTTGAAGATTCTAAACGAACACCCATTAGAGGCTTAAGTGCAATTGCGGAAGCTGAAAAATATTTACAACAAGCATATGAAGGACGATACTTTTTTGAACTGATACAAAATGTACGAGATGCTAATAAAGAGATAAATCAAGATGGTGAAATCTATATTGAATTAAAGGAAAACGTACTCTCTATATCTAACACGGGCGCAGAATTTAGTGCAAAAGGAATAGAGGGAATTACGACAATTGGAGAAAGCACAAAGCAAAGTCAAGAGTATATAGGGTTTAAAGGAATCGGTTTTAAATCAATTCAAGAGATATCTCAATCTCCATGTATCCAAACCAAATATGGTTCAATTTACTTTGACAGAAAATTAACTCTTAAAAAATACAATGGAACAAATTTGAAAGAAGAAAAAACACCTCTTTTTTATTTTCCTCACTTTAAGGATCAAAAACTTTCAAATTCAGAAATTAAAAATAACATTGTAACTAAAATTAAACTACCTCTAAAAGAAAATATTTCTGAAAATCAAATTATTGAAGCGTTTTCCGAAATTCGTCCTAAACAACTAATTCTTTTAGGAAATATTAGATTATTGCATTTTAAATCATTAACTAAATTTTCGTTATCTAAGAACTTAAAGAAACATATAATTGAGGTAAGAGAAAATGAATTACTCATCAATAAATACAAATATTTTTCTCCAAATAAAAAAATAACTATTCCAGAAGAAATTCTTTCATCTTTAGAAGGAAAAGAAAAAGAGATTTTTGAAAGCAATTCTGAAATTGATATAAATATTGTTTTGGAACTTACTGAGAGTAATCGTATAAAGATAATTGATGAGGCTAAACTGTACCTTTATTATCCTTTACAAATTAGTTCTGGTTTTAGGTTTATAATTCACAGTTATTTTATTGTGAACCCTGAACGAACTGCTTTGAGAGACTCAAAACTTAATGATTTTCTACTTTCTTCCATTGGTCATTTTATTGCTACAGAGGTGCTTAGGAAACTAAAGAAAACTAGGAGTAATACAACAAGTATTTTTTGTTTCAAGCGGAATGAGGATGCAAAAATTAATCATTTATATAATTCGTTAGTTTATGAATTAAAAAATCAAAAATTTATTTATGATAATCGAAACAAAAAATATTTTAGACCAGACGATGTTATCGTTGCAGATGGCTTTGATAAAGGGCTTTTTCCTAACGGAATTCTAGGTGGAAAGCAATTAATATTTACTGATGATAACGAAGTTATAGAATGGCTTCGAAATGAGTTTGCAGTTAAATATTTAACTTTTCAAGATATTTCTAATGAAATAGAAAGAGAATGTAAGAGACAAGCGAAATTGAAAAATATTAATTTTTTTCAAAATCTATATAATTATGTAAGTGCTCACGAAGGGTTAAATATAATAGGAAAGAAAGTTTTGCTTACATCTAACTGGAGATTAGTATCAAGTGAAGAATATGTATTTTATGGTGGTGGAAAAAGAAAGCCTCTCAAATTGTCATTAAGCATAAAAAAGCAAATTCATTTTATTCATAAAGAAATAATAATTAGAGATTTTAGAGAAGGAAGAAGCCGGACAGGAATAGCTGAATTCAATACTTATGAACTTGTAAGAAGACTTTTGGGCCTTTTTGATAAAGTTCATGTACCAAATTCGGATTTGCTAAATGCTCTTTATAACTTATATCCATTTGATTCTAAATCTGAACTAGAAATTAAAGAGAAAATTATTTTGCCGATTAAAAATAGCAAAGATTGGTTATCTCCTCTTTTTAATCCAATATATTTTGAAACCAATAATTTATTAAAATTATATCCAGACGGAAAATTTATCGATTCCGAAAAATTAAAATGGGAAGGAACTAAAAGTAGTCAAGTTTGTAAGCAAGATTTTTTAAAAACCTTTGGTGTATGGGAAATACCTGCAATATACATTTCAGAAACGGAATTAGTAAAATCAAATGGAAATAGAGAGAAATTGTTAGTTAATTTATCAGGATTAGTTTCTCGCCCTTTTTATATAAAGAATGATAGAGTATTAGATTTACCAATTAAATATAATCACTGGTTTACGAATTCAGTTCTTAATAATTGGAGTATTTATAATTCTTTTATTACTTCAAGTATAATTCCAGATCTAAAATACTTCAACAATCAAAGTTATACACGTAACACAAATGGTCAACAATCAATATTATTGAGTGGATTTATTGAAAGTTTGAGGGAAGAAAGTTGGATTGTTTTTAGCGGTGAAGAATCTTCTTTTCAAATAGTTAAAATTATAGGTATAAACTTACTTGATTACAGCCAGGGGCACAATCAAGTAATTGGTCGTTTTATAAAATTATTTCCCATTAATTATTATAATAATAAAGATTTTATAAAAGCGATAGGTTTACTTCATTTTGATGGAGATTCAATTGATGATTTTATCCAGATATTAGATTTCATTCATAAAAAATATGAAACTAATATTCCAGAAGAGAAAGATTTTATAAATTTCTACAATAGAGTTCTAGGAAAGTTAGTCGATTTTTATTTTATAAATAATCAAACTGATAGTGTTAGCGATTTAGAGAATGAATACTTTTTAAGTATTGATGAAACAACTAAGGTACGATATTGGAAAAAGGCAAAACAGGTTTATTATATTGATGACAAAGCAAATTACGATATACTTCCAATTGCTATTAAAGAAAAAGTTCAGCCTCATTTTACAAAAAGAGATAAAAATACATTCGGAAAAATTGCGGCGAGAATTGGAAGACGATTTTCAAATTCTATTAATAAAGAATTAATAGAGTCTGAAATAACTCAAACAAGTACATTATTAAATTATTTGGAATATTTACCGGAGTGCTTGGCAATTTTAGAATCTTCCTTAGACTCAAATATTGATGGATTTTTCGAGAAAATTGCTCAAATTCGTATTTTTGTTTGTAGTAAACTGGAGATTAAAATTTTAGTTGATGGCAGTCCACAGGAACTTATTATTCCTGTAGATCATTTTGTTGATTTAGATTCAAATTTAGATATTCACCTATCAAAATCTTATAGTTCAAGTAAGAATAAGCAAATTGCTGAAGTGTTGAATGAGTTGTTTGTAAACCTACTCAGTAGAGATTTGTTACGATTTAAACCTGAAATTTTTAGATTCCTTAATTCTTCTGAAAAAAATGAATTTCTGGATGACTATGAGATATTTGAAGAGCGAATTGAAGAAATTAGAAATAAATTAAATACTTCATTTTTAACACCAAGTCAGAAGTTTTGGAAATCAATTCTTTATGCAAAAGAGATTAATGACATCAAAAACATCTTCAACGGAAAATATATTAATTTTCAAATTCTTTCTAAATCTCTTAAAATTGAAATGAACTTAATTGACAAAATTCAATCTGAATTTAATTTTCATGATACGAGTGACCAAGGAAATATTATTTTACTCACAAAATTATTAAATGATATATCATTACTCTTTAAAATATTAAATGAAAACATCTTTCCAAAGATTGATTTCAGAGATTATTATCAAAAAAGATTAAGAAAACAAAAAAACAATTTTGAAAATAAGTTTGACTCTATTTTGCACAATTACTTATCAAAAAAGGATGTGGAATCACAATCAAAATATCAGGACTATTTAGATAATTATAAACTATATTTGGATTTAAGCATACCTATTGATTCAATCAACTTAGATATTGAAAAACTGTTGATCGAAAAGCTAAATCATTTTTATTTTTTGAACCTTAGTGAGAATGACTTAGTTGAAAATCAATCAAATTTTAATTCTATAAAACTCTATAACAAAAATTTTAGTGCGCTTAAATCAAAGTTAACTTCTATTCGGTATTCTAAAGAAAATCTTGAAATATTTTTAGAATCTAATAAAAATAGAAGTTTATTATATTTTAGTAATAACAAGTATCTTATTACCAGTTTTGTTGATTGGCTAAAAGAAAATGAAGAAAAACATAAGCCTGAATCGGAAGAAGAATTGACGGATTTTTTAAATCAATACTCATCAATTGATAATAGCAATATAGAAATAATATCTACGAATCAAACTGAAGTAAAAAATTCAAGCAAAAAAAATGAAAATAACGGAAAAAGCGGCGATAGATTCGATGGTGGAGCCAGTGTTAACGATAAAAAGCAAATTGGTTTAATCGCTGAGTTGATTGTATTTGAAAAATTAAACGCTAGTTACAGAAATGTCATTTGGTCCTCAAAATACGCCAGTAAAATCCCTAAAACACATGTCGGATACAATCCTGAAGGGCATGATGGATTGGGTTATGATATCGAATATCTTGACTCTGAAGGGAATAAATATTATGTTGAAGTTAAAGGGAGGTCCGATAATTCTGAATCTTTTGAAATTTCAAAAAATGAAATTAATAAAGCGCTTAAAGAAGGTGAGTTTTATAAAATAATTTTTGTATCACAAACAATGAATAATGGCAAAAGACGAATTAGAGACTTAGGTAATTTATTTCTTCTTGAAAATGGAGAAGATTTTTTTTCGAATAGAAAATTTACAGCTATTTACAAAAATTTCGAAATTAGGTTTCAAGAAGTATAATTAATTATAAAAATCTCGAGTTTATCAGAGTCTATGTTTTAGCAGTTAACTATCTTTAAAACTTCCAAATTTATTAAAAATGACCAAACCAAAAATAAACTTATCACAATTAGAACAGTACTTGTCAAAAGCGGCATGGATCTTAAAAGGACCTGTGGATGCTTCTGATTTTAAAGTATATATTTTTCCTTTGCTTTTCTTCAAAAGAATATCTGATGTCTATGATGAAGAGTACAGAAACGCATTAGACGAATCTGATGGAGATGAAGAATATGCAACTTTACCAGAATTTCATCGCTTCGAAATACCAGAAGATTGCCATTGGAAAGATGTTAGAGAAACAACAACCAATGTTGGATTGGCAATTGAAACGGCATTACGTGGAATTGAACAAGCCAACCAAGAATTTTTATATGGCATTTTTGGCGATGCGCAATGGAGTAATAAAAACAAACTTTCAGATCGATTATTGATTGATTTAATTGAGCATTTTTCGCAATACGATTTATGCAATAGCAACGTAGATTCCGACCTTTTAGGTAATTCTTATGAATACCTCATCAAGCACTTTGCAGATTTAACCAATAAAAAAGCGGGTGAGTTTTATACTCCTCGTTCCGTAGTACATTTATTAGGCTTAATCTTAGATCCGCATGAAGGAGAAACCATTTATGATCCTGCTTGTGGAACAGGGGGTATGTTATTAGAATGTGTTGATCATTTAAAAGATAACAAAGAAGATTATAGAACGCTTAAACTTTTCGGACAAGAAAAGAACTTGACGTCTAGTTCTATTGCCAGAATGAACATGTTCTTGCATGGAATAGAAGACTTTCAAATTCATAGAGGTGACACATTGAGAGATCCAGCCTTCTTTGAAGCAGATGGATTAAAAACTTTTGATTGTGTAATTGCCAACCCTCCTTTCTCATTAAAAGAATGGGGAGCAGAAAATTGGGCCAATGACCCCTTTGGAAGAAATATAGCAGGAGTACCACCGAAAGGAAATGGAGATATGGCCTGGGTACAACACATGATTAAATCTATGAATAGTACAGGTCGAATGACGGTTGTATTACCTCATGGAGCACTATTTAGAAAGGGTGCTGAGGGAAAAATTAGAAAGGCATTATTAGAACAAGATATGCTAGAGGCTGTAATTGGTTTGGGACCAAATATTTTCTATGGTACGCAATTGGCGGCATGTGTAATGGTGTTCAAACAAAACAAAGAATCCGCTAAAAAAGGCAAGGTATTATTTATTGACGCTTCCGATCAAGTACGTGTTGGAAGAGCACAAAATTTCTTAGAACCTGATCATGTAAATCAAATTTTCGACTGGTTCCAAGGTTATGAAGATATTGAGAATTATGTAAAAGTCGCTTCTAAGACTGACTTAGAAGAAAACGATTACAATCTCAACATTCCGTTGTATGTAGAAAAAATTATTGAAGATAATTTACCCTCAGTAGAAGAAGCCCTAGCCGATTTAAAGACTGCATGGAATGAGAGTTTAAAGGCGGAAAAAGAATTTAATAGAATATTAAAAGAGTTTATCTAATGGAAAAGAAAATATCAGAAATTTTACATTCAATTGATAATGGAGAATACAAAATACCTGAATTTCAAAGAGGATTTGTTTGGAATAGTAAGCAGGTAAAAGGTTTTTTTAACTCTTTATATTTGGGATATCCATCAGGTTCATTTTTAATATGGAAAACTAAAGATCCTTCTAAAATTAGAGGGACTATGACTGATACAAATTCTGTTTTTCATCAGTTAATATTAGATGGTCAACAACGATTAACAACAATTTACACCATTTTTAGAGGAGAAACACCTGATTGGTATGAAGGTGTTTCGTTGAGAACAGATTTATATTTTAATCTTGAAAGTGAAGAATTTGAGTATTTCATGCAGAAAAAGATGAGTAATAATCCAGAATGGATTAATGTTTCTGACTTTTTAAGTAAAGGTGGAGTGAGTACCTTTATCAATCATATTCAAACACTTGATGATGATGCTAAAAATTACTATTTAAGTAAGATTGTTACACTGAATAAATTAGGAGCCATTCAAGATTATGGTTACTACATTAAGGAAATTACCATTTCTGAATTAGATAAAGTTGTTGAGATCTTTAATTTAGTAAACAAAACGGGTACAACACTAAATGAGTCCGATTTAGCATTAGCAATTATAACCTCGAATTGGCCGGAAGCAAAAGATAAATTTAGAGAAGCATCTGAAGAATTTTCAAAATATAATTATGACTTTAGTTTTAGAAATTACACTCGTTTAATAAACATTTTTACTACAGAACGTGGCTTATATTCGGATGAAATAGGGAAAGTAACACCTGAAAAATTTGAAGAAGAATGGAAAGAGATTAAAAAAATCCTTTCTTATTTAATGAATATTTTAAGAGATAAAGCATTTATAGATTCTTCAGACAGTTTTGGATCTTTATATGTTTATTACGTATTAGGATATTATTTAAAAAAGAATGGTGGTCAATTTAAATCAGAAGAAGAAGCTAACAAAGCAATTTATTGGATGTACACTGCACTGCTTTGGGGTAGATTTAGTGGCTCATCAGAATCTTTTTTAGAAAAAGATATGAATGCCATCAAAAAGCATAATACTATTGATGCGTTAATTGAAGAAATGCACTTATTTAGGGGCACAAATTTATATTTAAGACCAGAGGATCTAACCATGCAGGGTGTTAGAAGTAGAATTTATAATTTATTCTATAGTTCTGTAAGAGCGCAAAATGCAAAAGACTGGACCAACCCCGTTATGAGTCTTTATTCAAAAAGCGTAGGTTATAATAACAAGTTGGAAAGACATCATATTTTCCCAAAAGCTTTTTTGTATAAAAAATATAATTCAAGTAGTTCTATTCATAAAGCCATGGTTAATGAAATATCGAACATTGCTTTTATTACTCAAAAATCTAATATAAAAATATTAGATGGAGATCCTTCAGAATACCTACCAAGTATTGATCCTGAACAATTAAGAAAACAATTTGTACCAACAGATGCTTCACTGTACACTTTGGATAATTATGAATTGTTTCTTGAGCGTAGAAGAAAAAAATTAACTGATGGTATTAACAAATTTTTAAAATCTTTTTATGAAGATTTTTCTAAGGATGTTAAAAACCAAGATCTTCAACATTATGATGAAGAAATAGAAAAAATTGAAATATTACTGCGTAACATTATCTCAGATCGTCTTGAATTAGCCAGTGAACTAGATGCCTATCAAGAGTTGGTACCTGACCATATTAAAGTTAAGGTTAATGGAAGAATTAAGAATTGGCTAGGAAAGAACCCAGGGGAAGATAAAAACCAGTTCCATGATCTAAGAAGGCGAATGGATTTTTTAGATATGCAGGAATATAAAGATGTTATAGTATCTAAACCAGCATATCCATCATTTCAAGAAATATTTGGTAGTAAGGGCACCCTAGAAGTGCGCTTCAATCAAATAGCTGAATTAAGAAATTCTATAAGACACAGTAGAGATGTAACTGATGCTACTATTAAAGATGGAGAAGCAGCCATTTTATGGTTTACTTCTATTGTTAGACCATATATGAAAAAAGTTGAATTATTAGACGATAACGAATAACATGACCCAAAAAGAATTAGAAAAATATCTCTGGGGAGCAGCAACCCAATTACGTGGAACTATCGATGCAGGAGATTATAAGCAATATATATTTCCACTCATGTTCTTTAAGCGCATTTGTGATGTGTACGATGAAGAATTTGAAAATGCCTTAGCAGAGAGTGATAATGATGTAGAATACGCTGCATTTGCAGAGCACCATCACTTTCAAGTACCTGAAGGAGCGCATTGGAATGACGTAAGAGAAACCACCGTAAATGTAGGTGTAGCATTACAAGATGCCATGAGAGCCATTGAAAAAGCGAACCCAGATACCTTATACGGAATCTTTGGCGATGCTTCTTGGACCAACAAAAACCGATTGAGTGATGAAACGCTTATTAATCTGATTGAGCATTACTCACAACACAAATTAAGTTTAAGCAATATTCCGGATGATAAACTTGGAAACGCTTATGAATACTTAATTAAAGAATTTGCAGATGATAGCGGACATACAGCAGCTGAGTTCTATACCAATAGAACTGTAGTTACTCTGATGACTAAAATAATGGACCCACAACCAGGAGAATCTGTGTACGACCCTACTTGTGGTTCTGGCGGTTTGTTGTTGAACTGTGCCTTGCATTTAAAGGATGAAGGCAAAGAATATAGAACGCTTAAATTATACGGACAAGAAATTAACCTCATTACTTCTGCCATAGCACGTATGAACATGTTTATGCACGGTATAGAGGAGTTTAGTATTGTACGTGGTGATACCTTAGCGCAACCAGCATTTTTACATAATGATGCATTAAAGAAGTTCAATATTATTTTGGCCAACCCACCATACTCTATTAAGGCGTGGGACCAGAAAGCATTTACCAACGACCCATACGGCCGTAACCTTTGGGGAGTACCACCTCAAGGATGTGCTGATTATGCGTTTCAACAACATATCCAAAAGAGTTTAAATACTAATAATGGACGCTCATGTGTTCTATGGCCGTATGGAGTGCTATTTAGGGATTCTGAGCGAGAAATGCGTAAAAAGATGATTGAAGAGGATTTGGTAGAAGGTGTTATTGCCTTGGGTAAAAACCTTTTCTACAACTCAATTATGGAGTCTTGTCTTTTAATAACGAATAATAACAAAAGAGAAGATAGAAAAGGAAAAGTCATTTTTATTGATGCTAGGGAGGAATTGAAAAGAGAAAAAACGATTAGTTATTTGATGCCAGAGCATATCTCGAAAATTCATAATGCTTACGAAATTTTTGAAACAAAAGAGCATTTCACTTATTTGGCCGATATTGATGAAATACTTAAAAAAGATGCAAGCCTTAACATACCTCTTTATGTTAAAAGTGCGAATCAAGAGATAATACTTGAACCCTCTGAAGCCTATTCACAATGGACTGCTTCTAGCAAGGAATTAAAAGAATCTATGAACCAATTATTTAATATTCTATGAGTGAAGTAATGGACAATAAAATAACAGAAATTATAGATGGTAAGATTGATAGATCTAAATGGATTAAGTGGAAATTTTCTGATCTTGTTGAGAATATTGTAGAAAAGGTTGTTCCGAAAGACTCTGGACTAGATCATTATATTGGATTAAAGCATTTAGATACAGGTTCATTAAAGATTCGAAGGTATGGTGAAACAGAATCGCTAATTGGTAATAAACTAAAAATTTACAAAGGTGATTTAATTTTTGCCAAACGTAATTCATATTTAAAAAGAGTAGCTATTGCTGATTTCGATGCAGTTGCATCAGCTCATTCCTTGGTATTACGACCAAAATCTGAAAATGTTAACCAAGACTTTCTACCATTCTTTATGATGTCTGAAAAATTTTGGCAAAGAGCTATTGAAATTTCCGTTGGTTCACTTTCACCTACTATAAATTGGAAAGTTCTAGCGAAACAAGAATTCCTCCTCCCACCCAAAGACCAACAAGCCCAACTGGCCAAATTACTTTGGGCTATGGATGAGGTGATTGAGAGGGAGAAAGAGGTTTTGTCCTTTGAGGAACAATTGTTCTTATCATACTCCAAATCAATTTTTTCCGAAGGAGTTGGAAATCAATTGGAATTAAAAAACATTGGTGATTTAATTATGGGCCAGTCTCCAAAGGGTAGCACTTATAATGAAAATGGAGTGGGAATGCCTTTTTTACAGGGTAATGCAGAATTTGGAGCAAAAAATCCAACCCATATTAAATATACAACAGCGCCTGGAAAAGTTGTTAAAAAGGATACAATCCTAATCTCAGTGCGTGCTCCTGTTGGTGACTTAAACATTGCTGATAGAGAATATTGTATTGGACGTGGGCTAGCTGGGATTTATATAGAAAATGAAGATTTGAGGAATTACTTTTTTAATTTCTTAAAATATGCCCGACTTGAATTAGAAAAAAACAGTACTGGTTCAACATTTAAAGCAATAAATAAAGATACATTGTCAACCTTAAAGTGTATAATTCCTCAAGATGCCGAATTGAAAGATAATTCTAACAAACTCAATTCTATTCTTAATGCGACTGAACTACTTTCGAAAAAAATAATCAGTTCAAAATCTCTTCAAAAAAGTTTAATCAATCAAGTTTTTTAGGTATGGATAAAAAGGAACTTATGAAATACATTAACCAACAATACAAGGCTGGTTTGCGTGTGAGTAATACTGCTTATTCAAAAATAAACAAATCCAAAGAGGTGTGGTGGTTTAATGTTTCAGTACATAAATTTACAGAAGACGTGCATTTATTACTCAATGACAACAACCAAGCACTTTGGGTTGTATTACCAAAAGGTTTTACCAAAGGAATGCCGTTTAAAATTAGAGAAGATAAAAATGCTGTGGATCTGGAGATTTCATCTAATAAAACATTTATGTATTTGAAAGATGTGAAATCTGGTGGCTCCAATTTTAGTTTTAAACCTTATATCAAAGAAAAAATTTCATTCTAAAATAGAAACATGACCTTACACGGAGCAATTACACAAATATTATTAAATACTAAAGTAGCCATGTCTCCCTCGGGAATTGCTAATGAATTAAACAAAATAAAATTGTATTCAAAAAAAGATGGTTCGGCAATAAAAAGTAGTCAGATAGGTGCTCGTGTAAAAAATTACCCTCATCTTTTTAAAAAAGAAGGAACATTAATATCCCTAAAGAGCAAAACTGGAGTTCAGAAAATAAATGCTCAAATTCAACAAAAGAAGACCAGTATAGATTCAATTGATCAGAACACTAACTTATTAGTTAAAGTGCTGATGAATGAGAAAAATTTTAAACAAGCCAGTATAATAGAAAATAGCGTACCAGATTCACCCGGTTTGTATTGTATTAGAATTTCAAATCCTGGAACGCTTGTAGATTCATTTAGTAAGGTTCTTAAAGAAAGAGATCATAACATAGTTTATATAGGAATAGCATCTAAAAGTTTAAAAAAACGATTTTTAGGACAAGAATTACGTGCAAAAGGACACGGAACATTTTTTAGAAGTCTAGGCGCTGTATTAGGCTATACTCCCGAAAAAGGTTCATTAATTGGTAAAAGGAATCAAAATAATTATACGTTTTCACAAAAGAACGAAGCTAAAATTATTCATTGGATCAATGATAATTTAATTGTCAATTGGGTTGCTACTGACAATGAAATAAACAGTATTGAAAGTGGATTAATTAGAGAGTATTTACCCCTTCTAAATATTGCTGGTAATCCAGGAGCATTACTCGAATTATCTAAACTAAGGAATAACTGTAAAACGATTGCAAGAGGTTAAAATGATTAAATAATAAACTAAATGAATTTCCAAGACTTAAGGAGAACATATAATATTGATTTAAATCAATTAGGTACTATTCTTAAAAAGCATAGAATTAAACTTAATATTCAAGAATTAAGTGATATACCTAAAAATTGGATTGATGCGATTAACCTAGAGTTGAATAAAGAAATTGATGAAGTAAAAACTAAAAAATCACCAATTTCAAACAAAAGTGGGAATGGTAAAGAAATTAAAACTCAATACAAAAAACTTGAAGGCCCAAAACTGGCGAACACCATAGACCTTAAACAATTTGAGAAACCAAATAAAAAAAAGAATACAGCAAAAAAATCGAATACAGAATCTCATAGTAATAATAAACTAAACGAATATTTTTATGGGTATGTCAAGTTTATTGGTAGTGATGAGAGACATGCCTATGTAAAGAGAATTAATGATTTAAATACGATATCAGAAATAAATCTTAGAGAAAAAGATGTTAATGATTACAAATTATTAGATGATTGTTCAAATATTATTCAGGGGCAAATAATTTTATGTAAAGCCACATCTAAAAAATTTAACAACGCAAAAATAAAATCCAGTCATCTAGAGGGATTAATAATTAGAAATGGGAGTACAAATAAATTTGTTGACTGCAGTTCGTTTAATGAATTAAAGGTAATAAATATTGATGCCGTATTAAGAGGTTTTGAAGTTGAATCTACCCCGGTATCGATAGAACTAAGAATTGTTCGAAATCAGTTTTATTGTTCAAAATATCCAATTACTCCAAATCTTGTCACAATTGAAAAAAAACTAGGACAATTGATAGATCAAATCCTAGTAAAAAATAAACTTACAATTTTTGACAAGGACATCGTTAGAGCATATAGAGAATCATATTCTGAAAAATTTGATTATACTACCACCGGTCTGCTACAATCAGATTTAGAGTCGGAATTATACATTAATGATCTCCGTTTACTACTAATTAAATGGAATGACCTTAACCCAAGAATCATTACGTTGAGAAACCTCAATAATTTAGAAAGGATTCCTGAGTATTTTGATTTATGGCTAGAAGGTCTACTAATATTAGGTTTTTGGGAAGATCATTTAATAGATGCTCTTCTTCAATATGCAATAATTCTTAAAGGTGATTTTGAACATAAATTCCTTTCAAAACTTCTATTAACACATAAAAAGGTAATTCTTGAAGGTTTAACAAAGTTGCATAATGGAAATATCATAATTGATGATATTCGACATTTTGAAACACTAAAAGCAATAGCTTCTTCAATACGAATTAAACAAGAACCTGAATTTGTTCAAAAGTTAAAAACCAAATTATCGGTTAGGTTAAGCTTCGAATTATGGGCTACGGATGGTACAGGAACCTTTGATAAAAAAAATGCAATTAATTCATTTGAGAGTTTCAATATAGACACACAAAAGAAAATATTATCCGAACTGGCTGATGACGATTTATCATCTTTATTACCCCTTAAAAGTGAACTATTAACACCCAGTGTTGAAAAACGTCTTTATAAGTTAATTCTAAAAAATGTTGCCAAAGAACTAAAATGCGTTTGTTTTGATCTGGAAAGTAATGGTGAAGACATTCATGAAATAGGATGGATAAACAATGAAAATAAATGGAAACACTTTCAAGAACAATCCGAAATAAAGGATGGATTACAATTTTTTAATGAACTAACTAAAAATTCAAACAACTTTTTTGTTGGACATAATATTATAGAATGGGATATACCTATTTTAAATAAATTCAACGTGACAATTAATGCTGAATTTGTTTGGGATACACTCTTAGTTGAATGTTTTCTTAGTCCTGAATTTACGAATTATGCTCTTATAACTAAGCATAATGCAAAGGATGATTCAATTGTTACTTTAAATTTATTTCTAAATCAAATTCTAAGAATAATCCATTCAAAAGAAGAAAGTTTAATTCATCTGTTCAATTATTTACCAAATAAAATTGTTTCCCAAATAAAATCTCTTAAGAATAGTTTTAATTTTAGTTGGGATCCATCGAATTACCTTTTGTCTGAAAAGACAGAATATTTTAGACCTCAAACTGGGCTTGATCCTCTTGTAGAGGAATTAAAGGAGAACTTAAGAAGTTCTAAAAATCTAAACAAATTAATTATAGGCTCATCTGGATTTAAAAATGAAATAATAGCTGTTGACAATATAAAGTTTCACGCAATTAGTGAAATAAGTAAACACTTTTATCAACTAGATCGGAACAAGATTCTTGAAATAGACCATTCGAAATTTTTTATTAAGAATATTCTGTTAAATTTTATTGATCATAACACTAATTTAAACCGAAAATCTTTTTGGGGATTACTTCCAACGAATATTAAAATTCAGATTGAAAATAATTACGATGACGTTTTTAACCTCTTTCTTCCTATAGAAGAGATTAATTGGGAGCCTGAAAATGTTTTGTTTTTAACCATACCGGAATTATTAAAATACAATAAACAATTATCTAAACTAAATTCATTAGATGTATTTACAATAGAAAATGATCTCATTTCAATAGAAAATAAAAAGTTGCTTAAAGAAGTCAGCTTGGATTTTCTAATGAACAGTTCTAACACGGAAGATCATTTATGGCTTAAATTTACTGGAGGACAAAGTTTAACTCATATTTCAAAAGAACAGTGTGAATTATTAGAGGTTGAAATTCCCGAAAAATTTAACAATTTCTGGATTAAAAAGGTAACACTAGATAAGTTTCATATTTGGGGTAACTATGACTGGGAAGTATTAATTAACTCCTTTAATGTCGAAAATATAATATCAGTTAACAAAGATTCCATTCCTTTAGAAAGTGACAATACTTTTTTTGCCAAAGTTAGTGCAGTTGAAGAGTTTAAAAGTAGAGTGATTAGATACAACCCTGAGTCACTTTATAGATCTAGATATTGGGTGTTTCAAAAACAATTAATTGATCAATTAATAAACGACGTAAATCCTTCAGTTCTATTTATTCAAAATTTCCAAGAAATAGAGGTCTTAAGAAATTATTTTATTCATTTAGGATATTACATTCCTGACAATTCTATTAGTATCAGTAGAAGGTTAGAATTACTTCATCAAAGTTCGTCCAAGAAGAAACTCATTATTGCACAAAACAATCAATTAGCAACGGTTGCAAAATCCAATTATAAAGGAAGTCTAAAGTTTATTATTGATAGTTTTGATTTGCACGAAAATTATTTTTCTTCAGTTAATTCTCAGTATTTTAAAAAATTAGTTTTTTCTAGAGATAATAATTCGGTTCAAAATGAAGTCGATGAGGAAATAGAGTCGAATAAAAACGAAACTAAAATTCAATCACAGAAATCAATATTAAGCGACTCCTTTTTCCTTTTAAAACTTATAGAACCTAAAGTTTCTCATATTAGAAAAACTATTTTTGAAGAAGATGCCGATCACCAACTTTGGCTATTAGACCCTAGACTTAATGATTACTCCTCTTTACATAAATCATGGAAAACAAATATAGGTCATCTAAAAATTTGGAACGACAATGATGAGTATGAAAAGGCAGTCAAAGAAGCCGATATTCACATACAAAGCACAAAACCTTTTAAAGAAATTCCCTATGATTTAGACACAATAAAAAACATCCTAAAACAAGTATTTCTTGAAGACAAGTATAATTGGAGAGATAACCAAATACCATATCTTGATTTAATTCTAAAAGGTGAAGAAGATCAACTAATAACACTACCAACAGGGGGTGGTAAATCATTACTATTTCAAGCTCCGGCTTTATTTAAAAGTACTTTTACTAATAAGTTAACTATTGTAGTTACGCCACTTAAAGCACTTATGGAGGACCAAGTAGATGCTCTTTGGCAAAAAGGTTTCTTTGGAAGTGTGGAATACTTAAATTCAGATAGAAGTTCAGATATTCAATCAATATATCGAGCAATTGCAGGTGGAGAATTAGCATTACTTTTTGTGACCCCTGAAAGGTTTAGAAGTAGGTCATTTAATAATGCCCTAAACCTTAGAATACAATCTGATGGAGGCTTAGAATATGCCGTATTTGATGAAGCGCACTGTGTTTCTCAATGGGGTCATGAATTTAGACCAGATTATTTTAACTGTGCTAAAAAAATACAGCAAATTAAAACTCTAAGCAGTACTGAATTTCCTCTCTTACTTTTTTCAGCAACGGTTTCAAAAAAAATATTCAATGATTTTAATAATATTTTCTCATGATAAATTGGATAGACAAAGAAAAGGAGTATAATCCTATAAGAGAACATATAAAACTTGGTTTTGAAATAGTAGATGATTCTGAAAAAATGGCAGAATCAATTGCAAATGAATTAAAAGAAAAGAATTTCAATGAAAATAAAAGCAGGGCTTTAATTTTTGTCCGGTCGAGAAATGGTACCGAAGAAGCCGTAATTAATTTAAGTAAACACCTTAAAAATCTTAAATTACCATATGCTGATAAGGTAGATTTTTATCATGCCGGATTGGATGGAACTGAACGAACTGAAAAATATGAAAGTTATAAAAATGGCGAAATAGTAATTCTAATATCGACTAAGGCCTTTGGTATGGGTATGGACATTAAAAACATCCACTTCATATTTCATTTAGGTCCCTCATCGACTTTTGAAGATTTTTTACAAGAAGTTGGAAGGGCTGGAAGGAATGAAAAATCGTATGTAGACGCGGGATATTCAAAAGATAATCCTTTACTTTCTAAATGCCTTATGACTAATGATGATTTTAATAAAATAAAGGATTTACAGCATTCAAATGAAATCACTTGGTCAAATGTAGAAAGTGTTAGAGAAACTGTCCTCAAATATATAGCGCAATTCAGAACCCTGAAGAAAGAATTAGAGAATGCATTTCCTCTACCATTAGATCTTTTAGAACAATATGCAGACTATGATGAGGTAAGAGGCAAGGATACCTATTTTAGAGTTATTTTATATTGGTTAGAAAGGTTAAACAGAATCAAATTAGGCGTATTTACTCCATCTCAACTACCAATAAAAATTTTAAATGAAGATTCTTCTTTTCAAAACATAAAAACAAAACACGACAAGGAACAGGTTAAGAATTTAATTAATTTGTTATTAAAAATTAAAAGAGAAAGGTTTCATGAATCCGAATTAATAATGGCTGATATGCAATTATTAAAAGATTCCTTGAAAATCAAGACAACAACAGAACTTTTCAAATTGCTTTTTGCGGCGCAAAAGTCTAAATTAATAATACTGGATAGAAACATTACTTTAGAACAAAGTATAAATCGTTCACCAGAGTTAAATAAATGGAGGTACGAAGTAAGTTCTCCAAGGATTGATGCAACATTCGAGTTTGCAGATAAAATATTGAGTTCAACTAAACTTGGAAATCAAATTAGTTTGGACAATAAAGAACTAAATGAATATTTAGATGAAGTAATTGACCAGTGCTTTCATCCAGAATTTATTTTTTGGACTGAATTGAAAAAGAACAATAGTATAATATCTAAAGAGGAAATTACTAAAAAACTAATTGATGATTTTAAAAGTACTCGAGCCAAATTTGCTTTTAAACTTATTAATTTTTTGCCTAAAATTAAGCACAAGGCTGTAATAGAATATGAGAATGAAAAAGCGATTGTTACACAATTATTGTATAACGGAAACACCTCGAATTCATCAACAAAAGAATATTTAAATTCATTCAAAACAGATTTAATTGCATTAACACATTGCATTTCTAAAGAGAATGAGAAAAATGACACAAAAACTTTTAACATTGTTGAGTTAATTAACATATTAGGTATTGAGAATAAAGGAGATCAATATTTCCAACAACTTATTTTCATTTCAAAGGGACTTGGGTATTTAAAAGGTGGTGGTGATTTAATCCCTATGGGAATAGAACTCTTTATTTCTGATTTGTCTCAGATTGGAGAAAATTTAGAAATTGATCCAATCGTAAAAAAAGAGTTCGAGGAAAGTTCAAAAATGAAAGAATTAAGACTTCTTGCTTTGAAGTGTTTAAGCAATCTAAACGAAGATGAACATGACGCTTTTATTAAAGAATATTTCAATTGTGAAAGCCTTAAAGATCTTATAAAACTTTTAATAGATCATTTAAGCGAAGACCATCCAGATGTTGCCGCCTATAGAGAGGAAGCGTTGAATGACGCCAAAGCACTTTTAAATGAAAAACAAAGAAAAGTTTATGATGGAAATTTACGAAGGAACCATCAAGTTATTGCGGGACCAGGTACTGGAAAAACACACACGTTAACATTAAGAGTTGCCAGATTAATTCAAGAAGAAAAGATCAATCCAGATAACATTCTCGTATTAGCGTATAACAGGGCCGTTGTAGTTGAACTAAAAGAAAGACTAGGAAAACTGTTTAAAAAACTAGGCTATTCCAAATTAATTAAACGATTAAAAGTTTTCACCTTTCATGGTTTTATAAAGTACAGCCTAGGAACCGAAATTGATGGGCTTGAATTTTCAGAATGGACTCCGAAGTTTATCGAAATAATGACCAATTCCCCTGGTACGATTAGTCAGAAAATTGGAAATATTAAATATGCGTTTGTTGATGAATTCCAGGATATTACAAATGAAAGAATGGAACTATTAAAGTTCATTGCAAACCCAAAAAAAACCAAAGTTTGTGTAATTGGTGATCCTAATCAAAGTATTTATGGTTATGAAAGACTAAATAATGGAGATCCAATGGATCCACAACCATACTACGATAAATTTAAGGAGATATATAAACCATTAGAGCATAATTTAAATGTAAATTATAGATCGCATTCTGAGATTCTTTCGAAATCAGAAGAACTATTAAGTTTAAACAATACGCGATTTATGATGCCCCAATTAGAAGCGGCAATACCTTCAATAGAAAACATGCGGTATGTCGAAGAATTTGATTTTAATGAGGTACAAATTGATTGGAAAAATAAACTGCAAGAGTTATTAAATTACTCTGATGAAGTGGGTAGATATAAACAAATTGCAATAATGTTTCGTTCCAACAATGAAGTTTATAGGGCATTTAATTTATTAAAAGAACTGAATCTAAACGTAAGAATTAGAGTTCAAGGATCTAAAGGTTCTTTAATTAGAACTAGAGAGTTTTATGAAATATTAAAGTATTTAGAAAATAAAAATGACGTAACACTTCCTTCTGATTACAAAGAAAAAATATCAAATATAATATCTCAAATTATAGATAGAAACCCTAATTGGGACCAGTACTTACTCGATGTTTTTCAATGTTTGGTTTATGAATTTGAGAAAGAAAAAGATGTTGACTCTAAATATGAGGATCTTATTTCATTTATTTCTGATATTGGAGGAAAAGATGATGGGCAATTCGGGAAAATATATCAGCAAAACATACATTTAATTAATCCCGATATAATCGATCAAGAAATCATTATTACTACAATGCACAAGGTAAAGGGACTGGAGTTTGATGCTGTTTTAATTCCTCCTTCGTTCTCGAACCTTCCTACCACTACTCAATTTGACCCGGAAGTATTACAAGATTACATAGAAGAAGAGAGAAGATTATATTATGTGGCATATTCTAGAGCCAAGAGAAAATTAGTTACAATAAAATTTGATAGAGAAAACGCATTGGAAAATGGAGTAAACTACACCGTACCTACTGCAATGACAAATCGTCTTGGTATTTCAGTAAATGAAGGGATAGATAAATTCACTATGTATTGGAGTGCTAGTAATTATGGAGGGGCAGCATTTAACGATCTTAAAAATAACGTTAAGGTTGGAGATGAAATAATATTAAGATCTGTCAATCAAGGTCCATACATTTTCTGGTATGCATTTATAAACGGAAGAAAAATTGCCCAACTTTCAAGATCCTTGATTCAAAAAATCAATCATCTCAATGAAGTAAAAGGTTTCGTTGTATCTTATATATATGTTCACACATATGAAGAATCATTGTTTTCAGATGATAAAAATGACACAAGCTTTAGTGACAATTGGAATCAAGAATCTAAAGCTAGAGGCTATACCTATTTAATCGATTTTTCTGGATACGGAAAATAAAACGTATGCATATGTTTAAAAATATATTTAAAAGAAAAAGAAAAGCAGAAACGAGTTCATTAATTGATTATGAAACGATTACTCTTTGGACTGCTGGAATTAAATATGAATCTAGAATTGATAGTTTAATGGATTGTAAAATTCATGAAAAAGTTATTCTTGAAAGACAACCAAATAACGAAATTGACACTAACGCCATTCACGTAAAAAGGAAAAATGGCCAATCTTTAGGTTTTATTGGAAAGGCAAAGGCACAATTACTTTCTACTTTATTAGACAACCAAAATGCCGAGGCAGTTGCAACAATTATAAATTTGAAATGTGACTCTAAAAAAGATAATTATGGAGCAAAACTATCCATAAGGATCAAACCTGAATACATGAATATTTTCGTTAATAGCATTGATGATATTGATTATACATTTGAGGTAAGTTCAAGCAATAATCTGTATTTATTAATTGATTGCGATGAAAAAACGCTTAACAAGGTAAAAAAAATACTCTTTGGAAATGAAATTGAAATTCAATATTCTGGTGTTAGTTACAGCACATCATCAAACGGAAAAAATTACGATTGGTATATTAAATTGAACAATGATGAGGATCAAAATAGAATGCAGAGTATTCTTGAGGCTTCATTCCCTATGTTAAAAGTTAAATCGGAAAAAGAATTTAAAAATGAGTATTTGGAAATTCAAGATGAAGAACTTAATTCATTAAAAAGCAGCAATGAAGTTCTTATACAAGAGAATGAAAAACTAAATAATAAACTTAATAGAATTTATCGAAAAGTCAGTCAAACTGAAACTCAATTCGATAAGTTCTGTAAACTTTATTTACCGAATACGGATTTTATACAGGATTCTCACAAAATCTTAATTAGTGAAGATATTGTTGATTTTTCAAAGGCTTTTTCGACACTTCATAAAATTGAAAATGATTCGAATTATAAAGGAAAACCAATGAAAACTTTAGATAAATGGTTTGATACCCATTTCAATACTGGAATTAAAGATGATGGGAGAATTTACTTTAAACGAGAAAATAATAAAACTACTATTTTAGTATCTCTTAAAAAGAATCAGACATCAGATATAAAATTGCTAAAAAAAATATAAATAAATGTCATTCAACGAACTTAATAGCGTAGAGCATTACATCATTCATCAACTCAGTGGTGTGAACCTAAACAATAAAGAAGCACGTGAACCTGAATCAGGTTATGGTGCACATTGGAAGTTTAAATCTTCAAATGAAATTCAACGAGGTGTCAACGAAGTATTGGTAGAGTCGGACCTCAAAGAAGCTTTGATTCGCTTAAATCCAGAAATTGGTGTCAATCCTATTTTAGCCGATGAAGTGATTTATAAGTTACGAACTGTTTTAATTGCTGTAAATCAAGTAGGCTTGGTTAAAGCAAATGAAGAGTTTTTTAAATGGCTTACGGGAGAAAAGACAATGCCATTCGGAGAAAATAATAGGCATGTACCAGTTCGCTTAATCGATTTTGATGATCTGTCGAATAATTCATATATCGTAACGAATCAATATCGTATTCATAATAGAGAAACTAAGATTCCAGACGTTGTAATGATGATTAATGGGGTACCCGTAGTAGTTGGAGAAGCAAAAACACCTATTCGGCCTTCTGTCAGTTGGCTGGATGGAGCTCACGAAGTCCATGACATATACGAAAATAGCGTACCTCAATTATTTGTCCCAAATATTCTATCATTTGCCACAGAAGGGAAAGAATTATATTATGGAGCCATTCGCACTCCGTTGGAGTTTTGGGCACCTTGGAGATTAGAAAACGATGATGATGCCCTCGCCAAAAGAATGGGGTTGGCAGAGATTGGAAAAGAATTATCTGATTTATTATCTCCCGCAAGGTTGTTAGATATTATGCAGAACTTCTCATTATTTACTTCCAATAAAAAGAAACAACGTATAAAAATTATTTGTCGTTTTCAACAATATGAAGGTGCAAATAAAATAGTAGAACGTGTAAAAGAAGGTCAAGTTAAAAAGGGATTGATTTGGCATTTTCAAGGATCTGGTAAATCATTGTTAATGGTTTTCGCCGCACAAAAATTACGCAAGTCTTCAGAATTAAAAAGTCCTACGGTAATTGTATTGGTTGACAGAACAGATTTAGATACTCAGATTAGTGGAACTTTTAACGCTGCAGATGTACCAAATGTAGAAACTACGGATAGTATATCTGAACTTCAAGAATTGTTAGAAAGAGATACTCGAAAGATTATTATCTCTATGATTTTTAAATTCAGAGATGCGAAGCCAAACATGAATACTCGAGACAACATCATTGTTTTGGTAGATGAAGCACATAGGACTCAAGAAGGCGATTTAGGCCGTCAAATGAGAGCTGCTTTGCCTAATGCATTCTTATTTGGATTGACTGGAACACCAGTAAATAAAGCGGACAAAAACACTTTTTGGGCATTTGGAGCAGAAGATGATGAAGGTGGCTATATGTCTCGTTATACCTTTCAGGATTCTATAAGAGATAACGCCACGTTACCCTTACATTTTGAACCTAGATTGGTAGATGTACACGTGGATAAGGAGACCATAGATAAAGCTATGGTAGATTTTAAAGAAGCAACTGGCCTAACAGATGAAGAAGCAGATGCTTTAAATCAGAAATCTGCTAAAATGGCTGCATTTTTGAAATCGCCAGAACGTGTTTCTAAAATTGTTAAGGACATTTCAGAACACTACAATGAGAAAGTGGCTCCTCATGGATTTAAAGCAATGATCGTTACCCCAGATCGACATGCTTGTGTTCAATATAAAGAAGAATTAGACAAGTATTTCCCCGAAGAAGCGAGTACTGTTGTTATTTCAACATCAGCCAACGACGATTTTGAGTTTAAACAAAAATGGGGAGTTGATAAAAACAAACAAGAAAAAATTGTTGAAGAATTTTGTGATCCAAAATCTGAAATCAAGTTTATCATTGTTACAGCAAAGCTTTTAACAGGTTTTGATGCACCGGTGTTGCAAACCATGTATTTAGATAAATCTATTAAAGATCATACATTGCTGCAAGCGATCTGCCGTACAAATAGACTTTATACAAACAAGTCGTTCGGTAGAATAGTTGATTATTATGGGGTATTTGACGATGCCGCAAAAGCACTTCAATTCGACGAAGAAAGTGTTAAAAAGGTAATCACAAACTTGTCAGAATTGAGAAGTAAATTGCCCCAAGCAATGAAAGATGCTTTAAGCCATTTTGATGGAGTGGATAGAAGTCTAGATGGTTTTGAAGGTTTAGAAGTAGCTCAAAATGCTATCAAAACCGATGAGGCAAAAGATGCCTATGCAAAAGATTATAAATACCTATCTAAATTATGGGAATCTTTATCTCCAGATAATATTTTGGATCTATATAATGAAGACTATAAATGGTTATCACAAGTATTTGAATCTGTAAAACCAGCATCAGATAATATTGGTAAATTATTGTGGTTTTCTTTGGGTGCGCAAACCACTAAATTGATTCATGATAATATACATGTAGGTGAAGTTCACCAGTTGGATGAATTTGTTTTGGATGCAGATGTTATAGAAGATATTTTTAATAATCCAGACCCGAAAAATGCGAAGAAACTGGAGAGGATATTAATAAAACGTTTTAAAAAGCATGGAGGTGATCCACGTTTTAAAAAATTGAGTGAAAGATTAGAGGCTTTAAGAGATAAGGCAGAACTAGGTCTTATAACCTCAATTGAATTTGTAAAGGAACTTTGTAAAATAGCAAAAGAAACTGTGCAGGCCGAAAAAGAAAAGGAACAATTAATAGAAGAAAAGTCTCCAAAAGCGGCGTTAAGCGAATTATTTTTAGAACTAAAGACAGATCAAACACCGGCTGTTGTTGAGCGAATTGTAAGCGACATCGATGCGATTGTAAGAGTTGTTAGTTTCCCTGGTTGGCAACAAACAAATGCTGGAGAGAGAGAAGTTCAAAAATCTCTAAGAAAACAGTTGTTGAAATACAAATTACATAAAGATCAGCTATTGTTTGAACGTGCTTATGCATATATAAAAGAGTATTACTAGATTATTAAAAAACATTTTTCAATAAATATTCCATTGCTTCCCTATCAGTTAACCGAGTTGGTTTTTTAGTTTTTTTGAATTTTTTACCAGGAATATCTTTTAAATCCTTTTCAATCATTAAATATAACCGCTCCAATTCGGAGTAAGACAGTTCTTTGGCTATTTGATGTACTAATTCTGCTTTCATATTTCATTTATTTTTGAAAAATCAACATTAAACTGTGTTTCCAATAAATACCTTTCAATGGCTTCTTCATCTATGTCAGGAATTGACTTAGGTTTTTTGTTTAGTACTGTTTTGTGCTTATTCGATAACGATACTTCGGACAACTGATTTTTAAGGGTTTTTAGTATGTTTTCCTCCAAAACAATAGGTTTTGTGTAGGTTTTAGCACATTCAAACACATTCAAAACATCTTTAATATGCATTTGAAAAACACATTTTTGTAATTCTAAATGGTTATTTACACGTGTTTCAAATGTGTAATTCTGAGTATTTTCAAAAATATATGTGCTAAAATTGTAATATAAATTCAGCATTTCTAAATATTCCGTTATCAACCAGTCAAACTCTAAAGAGTCTAGTTCCTTTCTAATTTCGATAAGTTTAAACTTATTATCATTCAATAATTGTGCGTTAGAATCCCACTTTGATAGCACTTTTTCAATAACTGGAATTGTACCAGAACTTTTATCAATTATGTATAATGTGTCAAACACATAATTAACGTCACTTTCATCATATGAAATAAATTTTTCACCCAAATCCAAATCCGATGGAAAAAAGAAAAGAAATCCTTCGGTAAGATTTTCGAATAATTGATAATATGTTTTCTCTATTTTACTTGTCATGCATCATCTTTCAATAAATGAGAATAGTCTTCTGGCAACTGGGCATCAATACTTCGTAAGTATTTTTCTAACGCTTCCATTGTTTCATGCCCGGTAATTAACATCAGTTTGCATTTTGCTTCGTATTGTGTCATTGTTTTAGACAATTCATTGCACAATTTTGTGATATAAGTGTGTCTAAAACTGTACATTGTATAATCTATGCCAAATTCAAAGTGATCCTTAACAACACGTTTAAAGCGTTGAGAGAAATTGTTTCGTCTATTGGATAGATCAGCATTCCATTTACCTCCAATTACCTTAGGAGTAAATAAAAACAGCTCTCCGTCAAGATCTGACAAATACTTTATTTCTTCAAATAATATGTCTGGTATAATCTTAACCTTTAGAGCTTTATTCTTTGCTTCAAACTGCAATTTCTTTCCACCAAAATCGATATCCTTTAATCTTAGTCTACAAACTTCTATAGGTCGTAATAAATTGTAGGAAACAAATTTTATGAATAATAGTAGGATAGGGTCTTGCTCTTCTAAATACTTGAAAATTGCTTTACGCTGGTCATCGGAATAGGCTCTATGCCTTTTGGGTTTGCTCTTAATCATTTTTATACCAGCAACAACATTTCTATTTAGTATTTCGTGATCTTCGAGTAGTTGAAATGCGCTTCGCAAGTCCGTTTTATAATTATTACGAGTTGTAGGACTGGTTCTATCTAAAACATCGTCTAAATAGGCAATAACCTTTCTCTTGGTAACACCAGTAATTGTTTTGGTTGTAGGATTATGTTTTCGCATCCATTTCTCAAAATCCTTAAGCCTACCTATATAGGTGCTTTTTCCACTTTTGGCTATTTTCTGTTCCTTTTGTTTTATAACATAAGCGATGGCCTTTTTAATTGTCATTCCTTGGTCAACAGCTGGAACTTGTGGTGGAGTAGGAGTTTGTCTTTTTAAATAGTTTTTCTCATACCCCTCATGTATCATTTGCCTATAGAATTGAGTGTTATCTACGAACGGATTATAACCTCTATTCAATAATTTAGTAAGTATAATTTGATGTGATTGTAAAACGGCCATTCGAGCTCGTTTTGTTTTGAATGCATTTGCTCCTCCATAAATTGGACTCATCCTTTTCATCTTTCCAGTAGAGGGATCTCTGAAGGAAAAATAAACGTACCATCGTTTACTAAGGTCACCTTTGTAACTTGCAATTTTGGGTGTGGAGAATTTGGTCTTTAATGGCAAATGATAATGTTTTGCGTATTCACTTTCGTATTCAAATTTAATAATTTCATTTAAAAAATTCATAAAAAAAACGGTTTAGTGAAACCAAACCGTTGTTTTTTAAATACTTAAATTGTGTAGCGTGATGCAGAATTGAACTGCAGACCTCCGGGTTATGAATATTGCAAAAGCCCTTATTTTATTGCTTTTTTTACTGTTTTATAGACAACTTGTGTACGAAATCGTGTACGCTAAATTATACAATTTGTATATGTAAATGTAATAAAATTATATTATTATAAACTATGATTTTTTACAATACAAACAAATTAGAATTGATTAATATCACAAAACAAAGGTGCATTCCAAAAAGCATATAAAATAATACATTAAACATTTAACATGAAAAATTCAGATTTAAAAAATAGGATGAAGTATTTTTCTTTGAAATTCACAACTTTAAGTGTAAACTTAGAGTTATTATTGAAATGTATTTAATTAGTACATTTTCTCGATTATTAATGATTGCATCTGTCTTTTTTCACTCAAGTATATTTAGCCAAAACGATTCAAAATTTAAGATTGATAGCCTTAGAGAAAGTATGCATAATAGTTCAACTTTCGATTTAGACAAGATTAATTTTCATTTAGAATTTACTAAAAATTTTTTTGTTTTAAAATTTAGATTCATAAATCATTTATGTGAAAAAAGGTAAATTAATGTCGAAAAAAAGTGAAGATCAAAAGATGATTGTTCATCGTTGAATTAATACTATTTGTATACTTCTGTTATACTTAAATTATATACCTTTACGATAATAATTCTTCAATAGTGTTTCTAAAAAGAGCAATTTTATATTCTAATTATGCATTAATCCTATTCCTGTTTTGTGGATTACGGATAGTTTCTGCACAAAATCAATCTAACCAATCTACAGAAAGAGTTTTCAACCAGAATAAAATTGACAGCCTTAAAACATTATTAAAAAATCAAAATATTACTGATAAAGAACGAATAAAGGCTTACTACAATTTGAGTTGGTATTATATTCCAATAAACAGAGATTCTACTTTTCATTATGCCGAATTACGCAAATCATACTATCAAGATATAAATTATGATTTTGGATTGGTGACTGTATTAGTGGATTTCGGTAGATTGTTAGGGACATATAACGATCTAGATGGCGGGGTTAAATATTTCGAAGAAGCATATTCTTATTATGATCAGTTAGAAGAAGACGTTTATTTTTTAATAGTCTGTATAGAGCTAGGAGAATACTTTCATATGAAGTCAAAATATCATCTAGCAATTAAATATTATTTAGAGGGTTTAGAGTCTGCTAAAAGACAAGAAAGTAAACTCTATGAATCTTATTTTTCAAGATACTTATCTGAATCTTATGTTAAAACTGAACATTACGAGGCTGGTTTGGAATACATAAAGCGATCTGTTCAGTTGTTTTCTGAAATGCCAAAACTCAAAAATCAATACGCTTTTTCTAGAATCATTTTGGCAAATGTCTATTTTGAGATGGGATCTTATGCCTTGGCTAAAGAACATTTGCATGAAGCAGAAACCTATATTAAAAAAGCAAATATCGATAGCCCTTATATTTATCCCTTGCTTAGTATCTACTCAATATATGGGCAAATATCATATGCTTTAGGTGATAATGAAAAAGCTATTGAGAATTTTTTAAAGGCACAAGAATACGCGTCAGAGGCAACTGAGTTTAATGAATTAAGAAATTTTAATTTGGCAAATGTTCATAATTATCTGGGTGATGTTTATTTAGAAGAAGATAATACTGCATATGCGATTAATGAATTTCGATCTGCTCTAAATTTTGGAAAGGAATTAAATTCTCTAGAAATTATGGTGTCTTCGTATAGAGGATTATATGAAGGGTATTTAAATCGTAAAGAAATCGATAGCGTTAAATTTTATTTGGATAAACACAAGCCTGTATCTGATAGTTTCAATCATGAACGTGCTAATAGAAAAATTGATGAACTAACATATATTAATAAATTGGCTATAGAAAAGGAGCGGCATGAAAATGAAATTGGAATGGCTGACTTAACTAAGAAGCGACAACAATTGTATTTTGGTGTTATCGCCTTGTTGTTGATTTCAGGCCTTATAATAATTTCATTTTTCGGGTATATCCAAAAGAATAGAGCGCTTAAGACTAAAATAAAAAATGATAATCTCTCACTTGAAAAAGAAAACCTATCCTTGACTTTAGATAAAAAAGAGCGGGAGTTGACTGCATCAGTATTAAATTTAATAGAGCGCAATGAGTTTATCTCTCGATTAACAGATGATCTTAAATCGATTTCATTTAATGACGAGCAAGCTTTTCAAATTAAGGAGATCATTAAATCTACAACCATTAATGATTCTAAAAAATTATGGACCGAATTCGAGCTGAGATATACTCAAAATAATACTGCTTTGTTTAATAAACTCAACGATTTAGTCCCTAATTTAACAACCAATGACAAGCGTTTAGTAGCTTTAATAATGCTTAATTTTTCTACAAAGGAAATATCATCAATTACCTATCAAAGCCCCCACAGCATTAAGATTGCTCGTTATCGACTTAGAAAGAAGTTAGACCTTTCTAAAAATGAAAATCTCATCCATTTTTTCAATAATTTATAGAAGAAAGAGTTTTTAGTCAATTCTTTCTTGTATCCCTTTTGTATACCCTATTGTATACTTTTTGTATTCCTGTTAATATTTCATAGATGGTGTTTTGTATATACTTTTGAACTGAATTATTTATAGTCGATGTCAAAAAAAACACATCATAAAAAGAAATCAGATAAAAACCCACTTCGGGAATTGGACGAACAACTTAAGGAGCAGAAAAAAGTGTTTAAAAAGCTTCGTGATAAGTTGTCCAAAGACAAAAGTGAATAACTAATATATAACTATAATTTAAAATGAGAAAAATCGAAGCAATTATCAGAAAGTCAAAATTCAGACATGTAAAATTGGAGTTAAAAGACAAAGGGATCGAACGTTTTAATTATCATTTGGTAAGATCTAGTTCAGAATCAGAACATAGATTTTATAGAGGTGTAGAATATGATGCTCAGGCTGAAGAAAGGGTTAAATTAACTGTTTATGTGGATGTGAAAGCAGTTCAGGATGTTTTGGGTTTAATCTTGAATTCGGGTAAAACGGGAGACGCTAAAGAAGCTATTATTGGAGTTTATAAAGCTGAAAAAATGTACAGAATTGTTGATGAAAATGGCAAGGAGAAATTAATCGAATTAATCTAAAATAAAAAATAATATAAAATGGAAAATATAGGTATAGATACAATTTGGGTTTTAATAGCGGCAGCATTGGTTATGCTTATGCAGGCTGGTTTCTCGTTAGTTGAAATAGGGTTAACGAGAGCTAAAAATTCAATTAATATTTTAATGAAAAATTTTGTTGACTTTTCAGCTGGATCCATCATTTTTTGGTTTTTTGGTTTTTCTTTGATGTTTGGAGAAGATGTAGCTGGGTTTATTGGTTTTGGAGATTTTATGAGTGACAGTAATGCAATAGACGGAATCCCCTTTAAGGCTAGTTTAATCTTTCAAACTGTTTTTGCAGCGACAGCTGCAACAATTGTTTCTGGGGCAATTGCAGAGAGAACAAAATTTTCGGCATATTTAATATTTTCGATTATAATCACTGCTTTTATATACCCAATTTCTGGACATTGGATCTGGGGTGGAGGCTGGTTGTCGGAAATGGGGTTTCATGATTTTGCTGGGTCTACGGTGGTTCATTCTGTAGGAGCTTGGGTTGCACTTGCTGGAGCAATTGTAGTTGGTCCAAGAATAGGGAAATACTCTTCTACAGGTAAGTCAAGAGTGATACCAGGACATAACTTAGCCTTTGGGGCCCTGGGAGTGTTCATACTTTGGTTTGGTTGGTTTGGTTTTAATGCTGGATCGCAATTGGCAGCTTCAGGAGAAGACAATGCTATAGCCATATCTCATATTTTCGTAACTACAAACTTATCAGCCGTTGCTGGCGCAATGGCAGCAATGATAATTTCATGGATCCGTTATAAAAAACCTGCATTAAGTATTACTATGAATGGCGCTTTAGCAGGATTAGTAGGTATAACTGCAGGTTGTGATATTGTCTCACCTGGTTCAGCATTAATAATTGGGGCTGTTGCGGGAACATTTTTAGTGCTTGCTGTTGAATTTATTGACCAAAAATTAAAAATAGATGACCCAGTAGGAGCAGTAGCTGTTCATGGAATTTCCGGAGCTTTAGGTACAATTATGGTAGGTTTATTTGCTACCGAAGGAGGTTTGTTTTATGGAGGGGGAACTGCATTGTTGACAACACAAATAATAGGTGTTGTTGCTGTATTTCTTTGGGCTTTTATAATGGGCTTTCTATTATTTAAATTGATAAAAATCACTGTTGGAGTTAGGGTGTCAAGTTCAGAAGAACAAAAAGGATTAGATATAACGGAACATGGAGAAGAAATATATAACTAGGATTATTAAAATAAACATAAAAAATATAATATGAACTATTTTAAATTTGAATATTTGTGGCTTGACGGGTACAAACCTGTCGCTAATATTAGATCAAAAACAAAGGTGATACATATGGATTCCTTTGATGGAGATGCAACTAAACTACCTAAATGGTCTTTTGACGGTAGTTCTACTCGGCAAGCTGAAGGTCATTTCTCAGATTGCACATTAATCCCTAAGAGAGCCTATTTAGATCCGGCGAGAGAAAATGCGTATCTTGTAATATGTGAAGTGTATAATCCAGATGGTACACCGCACGCTTCAAACACTCGACAAACAATTAATGAAGAAAAGGCTAAGGATTATTGGATAGGGTTTGAGCAAGAATATGTATTAATGGGAACTAACGGAAGACCTGTTGGATTTCCTGAGGGAGGATATCCGGAACCACAAGGGCCTTATTACTGTGCAGTTGGCTATCAGAATGCTACTGGTAGAGATATAATTGAAGAGCATTTTGACATTTGCTTAAAGGCCGGAATAAAAATAACTGGAATAAATGCAGAAGTAATGCTAGGACAATGGGAGTATCAATGTTTCTCAATAGATGCCTTAAAAGCCTGTGACGATTTAATTATTTCTAGATATTTATTGTATCGAGTTACTGAAAGGCATAGAGTAATTGCAGAGTTACATCCAAAACCAATAAAAGGAGATTGGAACGGTTCTGGAATGCACACTAACTTTTCTTTTCCTTATATGAAGGAAGTTGGGGGTAAAGAATATTTTGAAAAATATTTAACTGAGTTTGGTAAATATCATGATGAGCACATTCAAGAATATGGTGCATTTAACGACGAGCGATTAACGGGTATTCATGAAACTGCTTCAATCTCAGATTATAGTTTTGGGGTGAGTGATAGAGGTGCTTCTATAAGAATTCCTAGTTATACTCCCGAACATGACTGGAAAGGATATGTTGAAGATAGAAGACCTGCTTCTAATGCAGATCCGTATAGAATTATTGCAAGGATTTTAAAAACTTCTGCTATTGCACATGAAGCAGCAATAAGTTGATTAATAACTAACCAAAAAGACTCGAGATGAGTAATCTTGAGTCTTTTATTTTCTTAATTAAGATTTAAACAAAGATTATACATCTCTTTCTAATGAAGCAAATATCCTTTGAAATAAAAATTGAAAATCAATTAACTGAAATTGTTAAAGTGATTAATCACTTTAAAACGTTTTCTACAGACCATGCTCTTAAAGAAAAATTAGTCAATATGATTTGTATTGCCTTTGATGAGCTTTTAAATAATACGATTTCTTACGGTTATAATGACAACGATGTTCATGAAATAACGGTCAATGTACTGCTAAGAGAATCTGATTTAATGATAAGACTTACAGACGATGGATATGAATACAATCCATTTCAAGAGCAGAATCCAGATACTTCTTCATCAATATCCGAGCGTGAAATAGGGGGATTAGGTATTCATATTGTTAAATCTATTATGGATAGTTGTAACTATGAAAGAGCCTCAAACAAGAACATTACAACTTTAATTAAAAACAAAATAAACAATTAATACTATGGCATTAGAAGTAGTAAATAAAGACGTAAACGACGTAGTCGTTGTTAATTTAATAGGAAATTTAGATACCAATACAGCACCTGATGCTGAATCAAATATAAATTCACACTTGGAATCAGGAGTTAAAAAAATTGTAATTAATCTAGAGCAAACCAAGTATGTAAGTAGTGCGGGACTACGTATATTCTTGGCAACTGCAAAAAAAATGACTGCAAGTGGTGGTGCTGTTAAATTATGTGCAGCCAACGAAGTAGTTCAGGAAATTTTAGATATTTCTGGGTTTAGTTCCATCCTGGATGTGAAGAGTTCGGAAGAAGAAGCATTAAATGACATCTAATTAATCAATTTTAATTATCCTAATAATGGAAAAAACGTTATACGATCAAGTCGGTGGATTCGTGAAAGTACGCAAGATAATTTTAGAATTCTATAATCGAGTTTTAGATGAGGACGAGCTCATTCCATACTTTAAAACAGTAGATATGGAAAGACAAATAGATCATCAAACTAAGTTTATCTCCATGTTGTTAGGCGGTCCTGCTTCATTTACTGATAAACACCTTGAACATGTACATAATGGAATGAGTATTCAAAATGATCATTTTGATCTAGTAAAAGATATTCTTGAAGAAACGTTAGAAGATTTTGACTTTATCGAAGAACACATCGATATTCTCACTGGTGAATTTGAAAAAAGAAGAAATCTAATAGTTAGTCAATAAAGAAAGATGAGCTCAGAAAAACTTAATAGGATCATATCTAAACTAGATCAACATCTAAATATAGGCATTGCAATAACTAATTTAGATAATTTCAATATTGAATATGAGAATGAGCTGTTTTCTAATTGGATAGAACATTCAAAAAGTTCAAATAATTTATCAGATCGCATTTCAAATCTTAAAATAGATCGTGTGTTGAAAAGGTGTTCTAAAGGGCGAAATTACGAGCATGGTATAGAACTTAGTGATGGCGGAAGAAATACGAGTTTAAAAATTCAAATAGCACCTATTTTAGAAGATAATAGTAATCTTGCCATAGTTAAAGTAGTGGATAACACGAAGTTTAAGGAATTAGAATATATGATGGATTCCTACGCTAAACTTGCAGAAAGCAATAAGCGTGATCTTGAACGGGCATTGCGAGTTATTAAAAAGCAGAATGAACGGATGAAGAATGAACTTGAAATTGCAAGGCAAGTTCAGATGGGGATGTTACCTTTTAATTTTGACCCTGGAAATAAAAATGTGGAATTCGCTGCACTTTTAAAGCCAGCGAAGGAAGTGGGAGGCGATTTTTTTGATATATTTTACTTAAATGAAAACGAATTATGTGTTTGTTTAGGTGATGTTTCAGATAAGGGAGCTGGCTCTGCACTATTTATGGCTGCTACCAAAACACTTATAAAATTCCATGCGTTTAAAACTAAAAATGTTGCCGAGATTGTTAATAGGGTTAATAATGAATTAACTCAAAATAATACGAAGTGTATGTTTGCAACATTGTTCATTGGGATCTTTAATATCAACTCAGGACTGATGAGTTATACAAACTGTGGACATTGCTATCCATTGGTAATTAGTAAAGATAAAGGCATTGAAAAATTAACATCTTTAAATGGACCAGCTATTGGAATAATTGAGAAACTAGATTTTAGTGAACAAGAGGTCAAACTTAAAGAATTTCAATCCCTTTTGGTCTATTCAGACGGAGTAACAGAATCTTCAAATAAATATGATGAGTTTTTTGGAGACCAAAGACTAAATGATTCAATTAAAGGACTAAAAGAAGAAACTTCTCCTCAAGACATTGTAAATATTGTATTTAATAACGTCGTAAATTTTGAAAAAGGAACAGATCAAGCCGATGATATTACCATTGTAGGATTGAAATATTTAGGAAAATAAATTGATGTTAAAAGTAATAAATGAATATGGATCGTTTAGAATACGATGGGATATTTTTATCTCCATACTAATTGTATTGAGTATTATCATTATTCCATTTCAGCTTGCGTTTATTCATGAAGTAGACCTTACTGGATCGATACTAATTTATGCTATCGATTTGTTTTTCATTCTTGCTATTGTCATTAATCGTCGTACCAGCTATCGATTTGCTGGCGAAGAAATAACCGATAAAAGACAAATTAATACTCGATATAAACGCAAAGATTTTGTGTTCGATCTATTTGCAGCTTTACCATTAGAAATTATTTTTATTTTAGTTCCTGAAGTTGGCTTTCAAGAAATCTCATTAGTGCTGTGGTTTAGATTAATTCGTTTAATTAGAATCAGACAATTATTCATAATCTTTAAGCGCTGGCAACGACTTTATTCTATTAATCCAGGATTTTTGAGAATAGCTAAGTTCTTTTCTGTGATTATGTTACTATCTCATATTATTGCTTGCGGATGGTATTTATCAGCTTTCTTATCTAAGTTTCCGGAGAAAAGTTGGGCTGTACTCGAAAATATTCATATTTCCGATGTTTTCACGCAATATGTACGATCTATTTATTGGACGATAACAACTATGACTTCAGTGGGATATGGAGACATTGTACCTCACCTTAATTATGAATATATATTTAGTATAATAGCAATGTTAATTGGTGCTTCAACGTATGCTTTTATTATTGGTAATATAGCCTCGCTCATTAGTTCTTTAGACGCTCAAAAATCGAATTATTGGAACAACCTGGATTCACTCAAGTTATACTTAAAACAACGAGGTGTTTCTCGAAATGTAAATTCTCGAGTTCAAAACTTTTATGAGTATCGTTGGGTTCATCATCGTGGCATAAATGAAGATGTTTTGCTTAATAACCTTCCGGAGCCATTTCGTTTGGAAGTTATGCAAGAACTAACAAAAGAGCTGTTAGAAGAAGTGCCAATGTTTAAGTATTGTTCTAGACAACTAAAGAATGTTCTTATTTTAGCTTTGCATGCAGAAACATTTAATCCAGGAAGTTTTATTTCTAGAACGGGAGATAATGGCAACGAAATAGTATTTATTAGTAAAGGAATTATACAAGTAGTCAATGAACCTACTGGGGATATTTACTGTGAATTGGAATCTGGAGAATACTTTGGAAATCTTTCAATTGTGCTACAAGAAAAAAGAACCGCAGCAATTAGAACAAAAACGTTTTGTGAGACCTTTATTTTAGATTCAAATACTTTTTATACTATTAAAAAGAGTTTCCCAGAATTCATGGATGTTATGAAAAAAATGTCTGCTGAAAAATCAGGTAAAACAAATCAATTATTAATGGATGGAATAATTATTTAAATTATGAGTAGTAAAGCAATTTTATTCACACAATGTCTTCAAAATGACTATTGTAAACCAATAGGAAAATACGATCATATTCCAAATTTAGTACATATTGGTTATGAAGAATCTGTTCGCTTAATGGGGTTAACGCCTAAGGAAGGGCCTGTTGCTAACACTATGCGTTGGGCTTACGAACAGAGCGATGAAGATCTTGAAATAATACATCTAAGAGATTGGCACGATCCAGAAGATAAAAACCAAAAGGAACACCTAGAATTGTATGGTGATCATTGCATTCAATATACTGATGGTTCTCGTTTTGCATTTCATTTAGACAAATATCCTCGATTAGCTACTATAATTGAATCACTTCAATTAAATGATTTTGTTAATACAGAGCTCGAAGATATTTTAGAACCTTATAAAAACGAAAAAATTCGTGTAGGGATAATGGGCGTAATGACCGAGGGTAAAATTTCATTTTTAGCTTATGATCTTAAAACACGTTATCCACAATTCGATATAGCAGTATGTTCTGCGTTGTGTGCTGGCTCTTCTATTTCAAGTCATTACACGGCTTTAGATAATATGCAAAAAATTCTTGGTATTCGAGTGATTAATTCTTTAGGAGAGTTTACAAGTTTCTTAACGGGAAGCTCTTCTAATTTTGAGATTAATGCGCCTGAAAAAGATGATTTGCCAAAACTTAGCTATAATAATGATGTGAACGTTTCGGAAGCCGACAACAGCATTTTGAAGTTTTTATTTAGAAATGCACGTTCAGTAGATTTTAATGTATTAGATGGAGGATATTCAGGAAATCTTGTTTTAGGAGCAAAAAGTGTCGATAATGAAGGTAGAGAAGAAGCTCCTCATGTAGTTAAGATTGGAGAACAAAATGAAATAGGTCAGGAACGAATGTCTTTTGAACGGGTTGAATCTGTTTTGGGAAACAGTGCACCTCGAATTACAGATTTTATTGATTATAAAGGACGTGGCGGTATCAAATACAGATATGCATCGATGGGTAAAGGAAGCTCGACAACCTTTAATAAATTGTTTATCTCGGGAATTTCATTAGATCAAGTAAAGAAATATCTTGATATTGTTTTTATTGATCAGTTAGGTAAATTCTATAATGCGAGAACCTATGAGAAATCAAATCTTCTAGAATATTATGGACACGATCCAAAACGAGCAGAACGTTTAAAACCTAGAGTAGAAAAGGTGTACGGTAAACCTGCAGATGATGATATACTTACATTGCCAACTGGGCAGGAGTTCCCAAATCCGTATATTTTTAATAGAGACGTTTTAGAGACTTTACTTCCCTTAAATAATAGGTCGAGCTATTTTGCCTATACACATGGTGATTTAAATGGAGCGAATATTATGGTAGATCCACAGGAGAATATATGGCTCATTGATTTTTTTCACACTCATAAAGGACACGTATTAAGAGATCTTATCAAATTGGAGAATGATTTATTGTATATATATACTCCTATTTATCGTGAAGAAGATCTTAACGAAGCTGTAAAACTATCTGAAGTGCTCTTCGAAATTCGAGATCTCGCTCAACCATTAAAACCAGTTGAGGAAACGGGTCTAACCCATCCAGGGTTTATAAGAACGTATGAGACTTTAAAGATTCTAAGATCATATTATTCCGCTTTAATAGGTCATGATAGAGATTCATTACAATTATTAATAGGCCAGCTTAGATATTCCTTACATACATTAATGTTTTTCGAATCGAATAATTTCCACAAATTATGGGCATTGTACAATGCAGGACATACTACACGAATTATTACAGAAAGGATTATGTCTGGGGGTAAATTACGCGTAAATTGGTTAGATGACGATAAAATGACTTCTGGGGAAATAGGCTTAACTATTTTACCTGGTCGTAAAGATTACAGTCGCTCAATAGATGAAGATTTAAAGCAACTAAAAGAATATAAAGTTGATACTATTATACCGCTAATAACTGATGATGAGTTTGATCACTTTGGAGTTGGGGAATTGTTAGAAAAATACCAAGAGTATGATTTTAATGTGAAACGATTACCAATTATGGATCAATTAGTAAGCTCACATCAAGAAATGAAAGAGTTAATTGATTACTTGGAGGAAAGGCTTCAGAACAATGAAAAAATAGTTCTACACTGTGTTGGAGGCCTTGGTAGGTCCGGATTAGTTGCGGCATCTTATTTAAAGTATAAAGGAAGAAATGCAGAAGACGCCATACAGTCTGTGCGTAAAGTAAGAGGGCTACGCGCAGTAGAATCTAAAATACAAGAAGAATTTGTTTCAGAAATAACATTTGAATAATTATATAAATCATGAATAAAACAAAAAAAGAAATATTAGCAGAAATATTAGAGGAATTTCGATTAAACCTTGAATCTAAGCTATATCGATATACATCCGTTAAATATATTGATGATTCAGGTGATGAAAGTTACCTTAAGGCAAAAACAGAATGCAGTGATATCGTAATTGATCATTATGATGATAAAGGACATTTTTTTGTTTCTCAAGAAATGGGGAAAGGAATTTCATTTTTAAGCAAACCAGAACCAGATTATGAAAGGGATGAAAGAATTTGTGTTGAAATTCAATTAAAGGACGTCATTGATCAAGGTGGTTTAATATATAAAATCACTTCACTCCCAGCTTATTTAAAAGGTTATTTTGTGACATTGCCGAGTGCAAGAATAAAAGTTAACATAAAATAAGTTTTTAAGGTCTCAAAATAGATGGCAGTAAACGGTATAGCTCTACACTTTTGATGATCAAACGTAATAAAATAAAATATTATGTTGAATAAATCGATAAAAACAAATTACCTAAAGGGAATTGTGTTCATTACTATTTTAGTGATATTGTTGTATCCAATGAATTCCTTGGGTCAAGTAAACTCCATGCAGGGCTATCCGTTTATCCAGCATTTTCCGCCAAGTTCCTACAATGCCATGCCTGAGAACTGGGCCATTACTCAGAGTGATGAAGGTTTGATGTACTTCGGAAATATTGTGGGTGTGATGGAGTATGATGGTGTTTCATGGAGAATGATTCCTTTGTCAAATCGTTCCATAGCACGCTCAATGGACAAAGATCCAACCGGAAGAATTTGGGTTGGAGGAGTTGGAGATTTCGGGTATCTGGAGTCTGATAAAAATGGCTTTACACAATATCATTCTATAATGGATGAGCTTCCCAAGGAACATCATGGATTTGACGATGTTTGGGTGACTACATATTTCGAAGGCAAAATTTATTCCAGCACTTTTAAAGGATTATATATTTATGATCCCATAGAGAGAGAATTTGAATTCGATCCGACTCCAATGTTATTATTTAAACTTGAAGACCAAGTTTTCGGCACCGCTAGAGACACTAATTCAATTTATAAAGTCGAGAAAGATACAATTGTCGAATTGTTCAAAGGGTTGACAAATGCTCAGATTAGAATATTTGGAGCATTTAAAAACGATAAAGGAAACACATGTTTTATCACTCAAGCTGGAATCATGGAGTATGACGGAGATACATTAAAATCTTTTGTTAGTGAAATTGACAGTGTTATAAAAGAGAAACAATTTTTCAATTATGCGAAAACTGAATTTTCAAATAATTTCATAGCAATAGGGTCATTTAACGGTAAGGGTATTTATATTTTTGATAGGCAGGGTAAAATTCTACAGCATATAGATCAGACTTCGGGAAATTCAACGTCAAGCTTTCTGTTTAATGACAGTAACGAAGTGTTATGGAATGCCAAAATTGACGGCATCTCAAAAATTGAGCTCAATACACCTTTTAAAATATTTGACAAAAGAAGCGGCATTATAGGTAGGGTAAGAGCCCTGTATAATTATAGAGGAATGATTTATGCTGCTGGTGATCCATACGTTTGGGTAAAAACCCCAGAATCAAGCAAATTTGAAATCGTTAAAGGGATTCCTTCTGGCCAATATTGGGATTTCGCAGAGTTTCAAGATAAACTAATTGTACCTGGGAGATATATTTTTGAATTAAGCGGAAATGAGAGTAAGCAAATTGTTGATTTTCCTAATATTGGTCCACCCTCTAATTTCCATGTTTCAAAACAAGACGATTCCATTCTTTTTTTAGGGCTATCTCAGGGTAATACAGGAGTTCGAGTTGTTCAATACAAAAATGATCAATGGATTGATAAGGGGTCTATTCCCGGAATTGAAGAATGGGCATACGATATGAACGAAAGCCCTCCTGGAACACTATGGGTAGGCACTAATGCGACAGGAGCTTATAAGGTTGAGATGCCTTCTTATGATGAGAATTTTAAATTGGAAGACGCCAAAGTAACACACTATGGACCAGAACAAGGTATACCCAACGGAGAGATAAAAACACCTGAAATTAACGGAAAAATATATTTTAGTGTGATGAACGATTTCATCTATCGTTATAATAGTGAGACGGATCGGTTTTTAAGAGATACTGTATTTGATGGTGCTTTTAATGAAAATAGTGCATACCAATGGGCCAAGCTTAAAGAGGACAAAAAAGGCCGTGTTTGGATTGCAACAGGAAAAGGAGCTGCATTAGCTACCCCTAAGGGAGATGGGACGTATGCTATCGATAAGCCACCTTTCGCCCATTTTAAAGCCGATATGATCTATGATTTTGGGGATGGTGATGGAGATGAAGTTTGGTTTATCAATGAAGAGGGACTCGTTCAATACGATCCTAGTCGAATACATAATCGCAATAAAGCAACGAGCACAATAATTCGAAACATTAAAGCTGGGGATAGTCTGAATCTTAGTGGTGGTTCAATGGGTTTTAAATTACCAGAAAGTACATTAGATTTTAGCAATAATAGCATTCGTTTCGATTTTTCGATTACTAGTTATATTGACGAAAGCCAAAGTGAGTTTCAAACTTTTTTAGAGGGGTTTGATAAAGAGTGGTCAACCTGGAACAAGAACACCTGGAAGGAATACGAGCAACTTAAAGAAGGTGATTATGTATTTCATGTACGTGGGAAAAACTTATATGATCAGCAAAGTACAATAGCCACTTTTACCTTTTATATCAATCCACCATTTTATAGATCTAATTTGGCCTATACCTTTTACGTATTAATGGCCATTCTCTTTCTAGCAATGGGTAGGCGGATATTGAAAAAAAGAGTTCAACATAAAGAGCGGCAGAAATTTGAATTAAGAGAAGCTCAAACGAAATCTGAGAAATTAGAATTACAATCTGCATTATTAGAGTCAGAAAACAACCGTATGGAAAACGAATTAAACATTGGTACTAAGATTCAAATGAGTATGTTAACCAATGATTTCCCAGTGACTGACAATATTGAAGTATTTGCAAATCTTATTCCAGCTAGAGAGGTTGGTGGTGATTTGTACGACGTATTTTTTATAGATAATGATCATGTTTGCTGTTGTGTGGGAGATGTCTCTGGAAAAGGGGTTCCTGCTGCATTATTTATGGCTATTTCAAAAACATTACTTAAAGCAATTTCAGCGCATCGATATAATGTGGAAGAAAAATACTCTAATGCTAGTAATACTACATTAAAATATTCAACAGCAGACATAATTGAGCTTGTTAACAATGAATTGAGTCGAGATAATGAAGAGTATATGTTTGTAACTGCATTCTTGTGTATTATTAATGTTAATACTGGTGAAGCTGTTTATACGAGTGCTGGACATAATCCTCCTTATGTCATAAATAATAGAGGAGGCATTAAAATTATTGATGAAAAACATGGACTTGTTCTAGGCGCAATGGAAGGAGTTAAATACAAGGAAAGTAAAATTGTATTACAGCCGGAGGAAATATTTTTCATTTATACAGATGGAATTACTGAAGCTTTTAATGACTCTAATGAATTGTATTCTGAAAAACGATTAGAAAATTTGTTAGCAAATCTCAATAATATAAACGTAAAAAATGTTGTTGATACAGTGATTGAAGATGTGCAGAGTTTTGAAGGCAATACTGAACAAACAGATGATATTACAGCGATGGCATTGAAGTATAAGTCATCATAGATAAACATGAATATTAATTAATTTAAAATAGATAAAATGAAAAAAGCAGTATTCACAATCCTTTTAGGAGGACTAGTTAGTAGCACTATTTGTGCTGCGAATTTTAATGATGAAAAAAATAATAATCAGGATCCAGAGGTGAAATTAATCACAGCTGATGACACTGTTGAGCAATTTACAATTAATAAAGAATTGACCATAAAATTCGCTTACGGATTGAATTTCGCTGGGAAAGAAAAAATTAATAAAATGGCTGTACAAAAGTTTAAAGAACTGGCAGGTGCAAAAGGGTTTACCCACTTACGTATTGATGAAGATGCATCTTTTAAAAAGCAGCATGAATTAAGAAAGCGTAATTATACTGTTGTATTGGTTGGTAAGGCCTATAAATAATAACTTGTTAATATTAGCCTTTATAGGGATCGCCAATATTCCCTGTGTTTCATTGGGTTTCTATGAAGGCTATCATTTTAAGAAATAGAAGAAATCACCTAATTTTCTTTTGTTATTAGTTTTTTCTTAAATAATCAATAGGTTGAAAATGTAAACTCCTACAAAATCAGTACCCTATTTGTACCTCAATCATTATAAACATTTATACAATACTTTTTCTATTGGGAAAATTAGAAATTAGAAACAAATTAACTTGGAACATTATCCTCAAAAACAACTTCATAATAGGCTAATATGCAAGATAAAAAACTCTAACTAATTGACTAAGAGCAGTAAAGGTTTTATTTCGTCTTGTTTAAAGTTTGCTACCACCAGTAAAATTAGTAAAATGGCTTTTGAAGAGATTAAAGAATTGGCATATCATAAAGGGTATACTCGTTTGCATATTGACGAAGAGATATCAAGTAAAAGACCTCATGAAATTAGAAAAAAAATTATACTGATTTTTTTGTAAGAGCAAATAAATAAATTTTAAGTATTTCAATTTATAAGAAATATTCTCAATAATTAATTTTTCTAAAAGAAGCATGAGATGAGAAAATTATATGGTATTAATAAAATAAGACCATTAAATTGAGCAAAATGAAATCATGAGCTCTTGGTAAGATATTTGTGCTATAAGTGGTTCATCATATCCATTCTTTCGAGAAGTTCTAAAACTTTTTCGTTTTGTTTTTTAATTTGCTCATTTTGATTTTTTAACAGGATTATGTCATTTTTTGTAGACCCCAAAGATCCAGGCCAAAATATTTTCTTTCCGGCTTGTTCCCCTAATCTCCCAAGTATTGTACCCAATGTAGATGTTAACAATCCAGATGTTGTTTTCTGGCCTTTTTCTATTAATTCTTTGAGATCTTTTAACTTCTTTTCCAGACCTTTTAATTTTTTCTCAACTTTTTTGAGTTTTAATTGATCTTTTTTAGGGGCAACTTCATTTTTATTCAAGATATCATCTTTTTGATACCTCCCTGAAACATATTTATATTTGTTTCTTTTATAACTTGCCAAGGTCTTACAACCGGGTTTACAATACAAATGATTTCTTCTTCTAGGGTTAAATTTTTCATTACAATGTTTACAATAGCCTTTCATAATTTTAATTGGATTGCAAAAGATTAAATTAGGTTTAATTTAACCTTTTGGGTTAAAAAAATAGTGCTACTCTTTTTTTCTAAACACATTTTTAATCAAATACTCAAACGCTATTTCTTTTGTTAGAATCGATTGTCTTTGATTTTTAATTGTTTTGGATGAAATGCTAATCTCTTTTTGTAGCATTACCAATAACTCTCTCTGCTCCTCAATTGGGAGAGATTTTGCTACTTGATATACTACTTCGGCATTCATTAATAAAGAATAGTTTTTATTCTCTACTAAACTATATGAAGTGTTTAGACGGCCAATGTCTATTGAATGTCCAAATCATGGTTTATTATGTCCGAAACCGGCGTAAATTGTCTAAATCAATGTATTATGCTTTTTCTAAGGATAATTCTGTCAGTAGAGTCTTAAATTTTTGCACTCTTGCATCATGATCAGGGTTTTGATGTTCTTCAAAAGAACGGAGTTTAGATAATCTTATTGAATGCTCGGTTTCAGCATATTTTATAAAATTTGATTTCCTATTATAAACCATTTCCATTTCAACCAGGCCAGCATATAAACTATCCATTTGTGAAGGTATATTTTGATCCATATCTTGGATAGTTTTATAGGTCCATAAAAACACTTCAAATGAATTAAAAATGTGAGCGTACTTTAAAAATACTTTTTTAAATTCGTTCAATTCACTAAAATGCAAATCCTCTTCAAATTGAAAACGGTTATTCAAATTCACCAATACCTTTAATTTGGATTCAAAATCAATTGCTTTTTTGAAAAAACCAAGATTCCTAAATGTTTCGGATCTAAAAAAATCATCATTCCCATAAAAGTATTCCATTGCAATTGGTAATGGGCATAAATCAATTTTTATTCCTGATCGAATATGAGTTAATTTTTCAAAGCGATTCATAAACTTTGTAGTTTGAACCAAACCTATCTTTTTTCCAGTTCTAACAAAATCAATTCCCGAAGGATTGACCGTAGAATATAGTTCGTTAAAAAGTTTAAGTCCATGTTTTCTTTGTTCAAGCGTCTTTAGGCCATAAGTAGCCTCGTCAAATTTTTTAAAAAAGGAAATGAAATAGTTTGAAATTAGACTATCGTATTTCGAAATTATAAATTCATGAAATTCATTGATGGTTTCTACACTTGGTTTGAATACAAGTTTTGCTTTATTCAAATCACCAAATATTTCATTATCACTTAAAGAGCCAATTGTTGTGCTAGACCAACGACATGCTTGTTTAGAAACTAATAAATCAACTTGTTTTTTCTTTTCCCAACTGATGAACTTTTCCTTTTCTAGAAATCCGAAATATTGTGACATAATTATTGTTGGGTTTTAATCTTTTATTAGGTTAGAATAATCTTCTGGCAGTTCGGCATCTATATCTCTCAGGTATTGATTCAATGCGATCATTGTCGTATGGCCCGTTATCATCATTAGCCTACTTTTAGCTTCAAACTGGGAATACTCTTTTCGAATTTGCCTATATAATTTTGTTATAAAAGTGTGCCTAAAACTATATAAACCATAATCCTTGCCTAAACCAAAATGATCCTTAACCTTTTTAAATCGTTTTGAAAAATAATCTCTTTTATTATTCTCTTCTGAATCCCAGGCACCTCCAATTTTATCCGGGGTAAATAAAAAGTGTTTTTTATTCATTTCTGCCAAATCGGGTAAACACTCGATTAATATCTCTGGAATAATCTTGATTTTAACCATTTTATTTTTGGCCCTTACGTATAGTTTTTTGTCTACAACATCAATGTCCTCAATTCGTAAACGGCATACTTCAATTGGTCTTAAGAAATTATATGAAACGAATTGAACGAATAAAAGTAAAATAGAATCATGCTGTTCCATATATTCGTAGATTTCCTTTTGCTGTTGTGGAGTATATGTTTTATTTCGAGAGGCCTTTGCTTGTAACACATTTATTTTTCTAACAAAGTTCTCTTCAATAATTTCATTATCCTCCAATGTATTAAACAAAGAACTTAAAACACCACGAACATTATTTCTGTTCCGAGCACTAGTCGTTTCTAATACTTTATTCAAGTATTTTATAATCGTTTTCTTACTAACTGACTCAATTGATTCTTCAATTAATCCTTCATTCTCCAACCATTTTTCAAACTGATTCACTCTACTTGCATAGCGTCCATAAGTACTTGAACTCAACGTTCTTTTTTTGGTTTCCAGACCTAATTTCAATGCTTTCATAACTGAAATCGATTCTATTTCAGTTGTAGGGTTTATTTCAACCTCTTTTATATTTGTTTTTTTGCTTGAGTTTACAACATTAGTAGAGTTCAATTCAACCGATTCCAATGACCCAAAAAACTTTCTTTCCAATTCTGGATCATGATTGTATGGATTGAAACCTGCCTTTAACAATTCTAAAAGACTTTCCTTCATTACTTTTAAAAAAGACAACCGCTCTCTTTTAGTTTTATACCGATTAACTCCTGCCTTGATATTCGGCTGTCGTTTCAATTTACCCGTTGTCGGGTTACGGTAGGAATAATAGAGATACCACTCTTTAGAAAGTGCTGTAGTTTTTTGTTCATTTGAAAGTTTAGACCACATCGAAATGTCGACACCACCAGTGTAAATTTTTGGCTCAGAAAAGGGTTGAATCATTTTGAAATCGTGTACGTTTTCGTATACGGTACGTAAAAGTAAGGCATTTAAAGACATAAAAAAAACGGATTGTGCGAACACGATCCGTTTGTTTATCTGACTTGCAGTAATGTAGCGTGATGCAGAATTGAACTGCAGACCTCCGGGTTATGAATCCGACGCTCTAACCAACTGAGCTACCACGCCATAAGCGGCTGCAAATATAAAACATTTTATAGCTTTCACAACAATAAGAATAGAATATTTTAGATGAATTTTAAATTTTTTTTCTTCAAATAAAACAATATATTGTGCTTTTAAAAAATACGTATGGAAGAAAAAGTAAAGGTTCAAATAGAGTTTCCAATTCATGCATCTCCAAAGATGTTATACAATTATTTCGGTTCAGCATCTGGTTTGTCTGAATGGTTTGCAGATAATGTGAATTCTCGTGGAGAGGTTTATACTTTCATATGGGATGGAGCAGAAGAACAAGCAAAGGTTTTATCTAAACGATCTGATAATAAAATTAGATTTAAATGGTTAGAATCTGAAGACGATGATTCTTACTTCGAATTTAGAATACAGGTAGATGAATTGACCAAAGATGTATCTTTAATGATTACCGATTTTGCAGAGGAAGATGAAGTGGAAGAATCAAAAATGTTTTGGGAAAACCAAATAAGTGAATTGAAGCAATTAATAGGTGCATAAATAAAAGAATATTTTATAGTCAAAGCTCTGATTTCATCAGGGCTTTTTTTTATAAATTTGCAGTCAATTTTTTTGATATGATAAATGTAAATGGTGAATTGATTCAGAAGGAATCTAATGTTTTTACAATTGGCAATAGAGGGTTTAAATACGGAGATGCTATTTTTGAGACCTTGAAGTATGTTAATGGTAAAGTTATCTTTTTAGAAGAGCATTATTTTAGATTAATGTCTTCTTTAAGAATGCTGCGCATGGATGCTCCCATGCACTTTACCCTTGAGTATTTTGAAGAAGAAATATTAAAAACAATTGAGGCAAATAAATTAGAAACTGCTAGAATTAGATTTTCATTATCAAGAAATGATGGAGGATTGTATACTCCAGTTGATCATGGAATTCAATATTGTATTGAAACAACAGCTTTGAAAGACCTTGCAAAAGAAGAATTTAAGGTTGAATTGTATAAGGATTTTTACGTGTATTCTGGTTTAATGTCAACTATAAAAACAAACAATAAGGTGTTAAACGTTATTGCGAGTGTTTTTGCAAAAGAAAACGATTATGATACATGTATTCTAATCAATGAAAAGAAACAATTGGTTGAAGCCATAAATGGAAATTTATTTTTAATTAAAGGAAATACAGTTATAACACCACCAATTACGGAAGGGTGTTTAAACGGAATCATTAGAGATAAACTAATTGATATTTTAACTAAAAATAAAATGTATCAAATAGAAGAACGAGTTATTTCTCCATTTGAATTAAAGAAGGTAGACGAAGTCTTTATAACAAATAGTATTGTAGATATTCAGCCAATAACGAACTATAGAAAGAAAGTATATAACACCAATATTTCTAAGCAACTTAAATTGCTTCTAAAAATGAGTTATAGTTAATTTAAAGAAGGGTTTTTAGGCGAGTTTGCCCAAATCTGATATTCTCCACCCAATTCCATAAGTTTATTTTTCCAAAGAGAATCGTTGGTAGTTAAAATATTAGGATAGCTATTCTCCATAACTTTCCAAGAGTCTTCGGTTAACTCTTCTGCTAATTGATTGGCCTCCCAACCTGCATAGCCTAAAAAGAAACGAATATCTTTCGTGTTAATTTTTCTATTTACTAAAAGTTTAGAAACGGAATCAAAATCACCTCCCCAATATATATTTTCGGCAATTTTTACGCTATCAGGAATTAATTGCGGTACATTATGAATAAAATATAGATTTTCTTGAGAAACCGGACCACCGTTGTATATCGGAAAACTACAATCGATATCTGGCACCAAATCACTAATTTTATATTTCATGGGTTTATTCATGATAAATCCAATAGAACCCGTTTTGTTATGTTCTGTTAAAAGTACCACTGATCTATTGAACGATTTGTCGTTCAATATTGATGGTTCCGCAACTAGCAATCTTCCTTTTATGGGTTTTAAATCAGTCATTTATGATTTTGTAATATATAAATGTAGCAAAAAATATTAAATAAAAAAAACCTCCTTTTTGCAAAGGAGGTTTATTTTTTAAAGTCTTAAGACTTGTTTGTTTAGTTTACTGCATCGCTTAAACCAGCTCCAGCTTTAAACTTAACCACATTTTTAGCTGCAATTTGAATTGTCGCTCCAGTTTGTGGGTTTCTTCCTGATCTAGCAGCTCTGTTAGATACTGACCAAGTTCCCCATCCTACTAAAGATACTTTTCCTCCACCTTTTAAAGTGCTAGTAACATTTGAAGTTAAAGAATCTAACGCTGACTTTGCAGCTGCTTTAGAAATTCCAGCGTCTGCTGCCATTGCGTCGATTAAATCTGATTTGTTCATAATTTTAAATTTAATTTTTTTGGTTAAACATACTTTGCTTATTAAAAGCCTAACAAAAATAGACGGAATAAGGGTTCGTGCAAGTTTTAGCCCCTAAAAAGCATTGATTTGTTAATAAATGAAGTGAAAATGTTAATAACCATGGAGTCAAGAAGCGTGTTTTTAGCAATCCCTTTAAAAATAGGCGCTTCAGACGATTCTTGCTTCTAAAGAAAACGAATGCCCGTTTAAGAGACTTTTGGTATCCATTTTACGCTTTCCAGCTAACTTGATAGCATCAATAATTAGAAAGCCCTCTGCTGTAGCGATTTTAAGTTCTTTTTTGGAAGAAACAATAGTCCCAATTTCAAAATTATGATCTATAATTTCTTTTCTTACATCATAAACTTTTGCTTGTATGCTTTGGTCATTATCTAAAATTGTAGTCCAGGCTGCAGGGTAAGGATTAAGTCCTCTTACCTTATTATATATATTATCTAAGGTATCTGACCAATCAATCTTGCAAGTATCTGTATGAATTTTAGGCGCAAATTTTAAGTCTTCTGATGTTTGTTTTGTTGTGATTACAGCATCATCTGCAATTAAGTTCACTGTTTTATTTACAACATCAGAACCAAGGTGCATTAACCTATCATGCAATTGGCCAACGGTTTCTGTACTCGATACCTCTACTGCTTTTTGAAGGATGATTTCTCCGGTATCAATTTTATCATCTATAAAGAAGGTCGTTACCCCAGTTTTTGTCTCTCCATTTATGAGCGCCCAATTAATTGGTGCAGCACCTCTATATTGAGGAAGTAAAGAAGCATGTAAATTAAACGTTCCAAATTCTGGAAGTTTCCATACCGCCGTAGGCAACATTCTAAATGCAACTACAATTTGTAAATTGGCATTTAGCCCTTTCAATTCGTTTAAAAAGGTTTCACTTTTAAGATTGGTAGGTTGTAGAATTGTTAGGCCCTGTTCTAAAGCATACTTTTTTACTGCAGATTGGTTTATTTTACGACCTCTACCGGCTGGTTTATCTGGAGCAGTAATAACGCCAACAACATTCTGACCTGACTCTAAAAGTCCTTTTAATATGGTTACTGCAAAATCTGGAGTCCCCATAAAAACAATTCGTAAATCACGCATTATTCTAATATTCTGAATTTATTTTGCGAAGTTAAGCCTATTCTATTTTTTTCAACTAATAATTGCAAACTAAAAATAACATCTTGCTCTTTCGCGTTTATTTGTAGTACAAGTTCTTTGGAAGAAACCTCCTTTTTTTGACTAAGTAAAGTTAATATTAGATCGGGAATATTTTCAGCACTAACATTTGGGTGCTTGTTAGATTCTTGGCAGACATCACAATGACCACATTTTTCAAGGTTGGTTTCATTAAAATAGTGTAGTAATTGAATATTTCTACAAATGGTATCGTTTTGTATAAAGTCAATCAATGCCTTCATTTTATGCAACTTTAAATTGTTGCGTTTTTCAATTCCTCTAGAAAAAGGGTTGATAGTTCTATTATCTTCTCTGGGAACTAAAAATCGGATTTGCGCATTTGAATTAGCATGATAAAAAGCAATGATCTCATCCTTCTCAAATTGTTTTAATTGACCTATAAGCGTAGAAAAAGGCATACCTATGGTCTTAGCAATATAATTTAAATTAATTGGTTTAGGCCCCTCAAAAACACCACCATAAGTCCTTAATATTAATTTGATTAATTTTTCAAAAGAAGGTTTTCTTTCGTAGTAATCAAAAACTTGCTTATTAGTGCCTATAAAATGTATGGTTGACTTTCTATCAAAGTTTTCATCTAATAAAATAATACCATCTTTATGTAGCGTTTTTAAGACGTTATAGGTAAGTACTACAGGGAATTTATATAAGTTACAGAACTCAGATAAATTAAAATCAAATGTTTCCTCTTGTAACTCCCCATAGGCTATGCGATAGAACTGATTTAATTGAAGATACACTTTCTTAATAAAGTCTATAGTAGGAATCGATTTTTGAAACCGTTCTTTAGTTTGGTATATGTCCGAGTCATTTTTTAAAATTACAGAATACGCTTTTTTACCGTCTCTCCCAGCTCTTCCGGCTTCTTGCATGTAATTTTCAATACTGTTCGGAACATCGTAATGGATCACCACTCTAACATTGGGTTTATCTATTCCCATTCCAAATGCATTGGTTGCTACAATTATGGGTGTCTTTTCGGTAATCCAATTCTCAAATTGTTTAATTTTTTCGTCATACAATAATCCACCATGATAATATGTACTTGTATATCCTAAGGTGTTTAATTGATCCGATAATTCAATCGTTTTTCTACGTGTATTTACATAAATAATAGTGACTCCGTTTGTTCTTTTTAAGACTTGTTCAACTTTAAAAAGTTTGTCTTCAGCCTCAACTACCCTAAAAGCCAGGTTGTCTCTAGCAAATGATTTTCTATATATGTCAGGCTCATTTAATTTTAATTGTACAGAAATATCTTCTAAAACTTTTGTGGTAGCAGAGCCAGTGAGTGCGATTATTGGAATTTTTGGAAAATGATCCCGCAGATTATGAATTTGTAAATAGGATGGCCTAAAGTCATGCCCCCATTCAGAAATACAATGTGCTTCGTCAACAGCGATTAATTGTATATTCAAATTTCTAATACGCTCTTGAACAATTGTAGTTTGAAGTTTCTCTGGAGAGATGTATAGAAATTTATAATTGCCAAATTGAAGATTGTCAAATATTGTAGGCAATTCGTTTTGCGAAATTTTAGAAGTAAGTGCAAGCGCTTTGATATTTCTATCTTTTAATTGTTGCACTTGGTCGTTCATTAATGCAATTAATGGAGAAACCACAAGGCACAATCCGTCTTGAACTAAAGTTGGAATTTGAAAGCATATTGATTTCCCACCTCCCGTAGGTAAAAGGGCAATGGTGTCTTTTTGATTTAAAACACTGCTAATAATGGCTTCTTGTGGTGCTCTAAATGTAGAATAACCCCAATATCTAGTTAGTATTTCTTTTGGAGAAATCATTTAATTAATAGAGATTCCAAAACAAAATCGGTTCTTTCTTTTACCGAACCAAAAGGAACCTCTATAATGCTATATCCTAATTCTGTATACGCGTTTTTTATATGTCTGTAGATTTCAAGGGACTCCTCGTAAGACTCGTAGCGTTCATTGTCTGATTTATAAATGTCTTTCCATGGAGGCATTAAAAACACGGTCGTATAAAGATGCTCTTTACTTAATTGTTTGAATTTTGTTGGGTATTTAGAATTTGTAAAATCCATATAAGCAAATACATCTGGAATCCCTCTGTCAAAAAAGACAAGTTCAGGATCGGAGTTAGATGCGCTAATATATTGGTTTGTTCTACCTTCTAAAAGCATCTCACTAAAAAGCAAAGGGTTTGTTAAAAACAACTGTTCAATTCCTTTTTCACGCGCATCTAAAGTTACTTGTCTAGAAATTTCATGAATACAGTAGAATCCACGCCTTTCCAATTCATTAATAACGGTAGATTTTCCGGTGCCTGGTCCTCCTGTGATAACAATTTTTTGCTGCATTATGCAAAATTAGGGATTCAAAATTGTTTTACCAATTTATTCTGTTTCATCAGAATATAAGAGTAATTTTGTATTCGAATATGTTAATTCCATTTTTTGAATAATTAAAATGAATGAAATGACTGAAAGAGAAGATTTTTATATAAAACTAAAAAAAACATTAGAGGAGACTACTGAGTTTCCTAGCAAGTATTTATTTAAATTTATTATTCCCAATTCTGAAGAAAAATTAAACCAACTGCAATTAATATTTAATTTTGGTGGTGCCGTCATAAATACAAGGCCTTCAAAAACGGGAAAATTTATTAGTTTCTCTGTTTTAATAAAAATGCCAAATCCGGAATTGATTATCGAGACCTATAAAAAAACGGACCAAATAGAAGGAATAATATCTTTATAATATTTTTACATTTTTAAAGTTAAAGCATAGGTAATCTAGCAGTCGATTGTTATAATTCTTTTACAATCGATTTCTTATTTTTGTTTTATAAAATTAATAATTAATGCAATTAAAATATATTCTTGGCATATTAGTATGTTCGCTTTCATTATCAAGTTTTTCTCAGGAAGATGAGGTGATTTTTTCGGTAAACAATGAGCCGACAACAACAAGTGAATTTTTGCGAGTTTACAATAAGAATTTAAGTGTTGTTTCGGATGATAGTCAAAAGGGGATAAAGAATTATTTAGAACTTTATGTAAACTACAAACTAAAAGTAAGGCAAGCAAGAGACCTAGGCCTTGACACTGTAACTGCTTATAAAAAAGAGTTAGAAACCTATAAAAGGCAGTTGATGGAGCCTTATTTAAAAGATGATGCTTTTGTTTCAAAACTGGTTAAGGAAGCATATGAACGGGGATTGGTTGAGAAAAATGCGAGTCACATTCTGGTGAAATTACCACCAATGGTAAAAGATACGATGCCAGCATATGAAAAGATAACTGAAGCAAGAGCAGCCATTTTAAATGGTGGTGCTTTTGATGATATTGCAAAACAATATTCGGATGATGAATCGGCAAAGAGCAACGGTGGTAACTTAGGGTATTTCTCAGTTTTTGATATGGTTTATCCGTTTGAAAATGCGGTTTACAATGCAAAGCAAGGTGAGGTTTCTAATATATTTAAAACGCGATTTGGTTATCATATTGTAATGTTGCATGACACGAGAAAAGCCTTAGGGGAGTTGCAAGCATCACATATAATGATAGAAACAGATAGTGCTGAGAGTAGAGATAGAATAGATGCAATTTATAAAGAGTTACTTAGTGGAACGAAATCATTTGAGCAAATTGCTAAGGAAGAATCTGAGGATAAGTTTTCTGGCGAGAAAGGAGGCGATTTAGGAAGGTTCGGTTCTGGTCGCATGGTTAAGGAATTTGAAGAAGTTGTATTTTCATTAAAGGAAGAAGGTGCTATTTCTAAACCGTTTGAAACTCAATTCGGGTGGCATATTGTTAAGTTGGTTAAAAAATACCCAGTTGAGAGTTTTGAAAAACAGAAGAAAGAATTAACAGCCAAAGTAAAGCGAGGTGACAGAGCCAGTATTGTTAGTAATTCGATCGTGCATAAAATTAAGAACAATTATGAGGTTACAGTGAATAAAAAAGCATTAGAACCCTTTATTAATGGCACATGGAGAACAATTGAACTAAATGATGAATTATTAACCGTGAGAGACATGAGTGTTTCTCAGTTAGGTTTAAAGGACTTTTTAGAAGATAAGGAGTATGCTGATTTTGAATTGGAAAAGTTTAAAAATGCTCAAATTTTAGAATATTATAAAGCACATTTGGAGGAAACTAACCCTGAGTATGCCGCTATTTATAGAGAGTACAAAGAAGGTTTGTTATTATTTGAGTTGTTACAAGAGAAAGTATGGAATAAAGCAAAAGATACTGTTGCTATTAAAGGTTTTTATGATAAAAACAGAATTAAGTACACTGAAGGCGAGTTTGATGAAATAAGAGGAGAGGTATCGAATGATTATCAAAATTATTTGGAAAAAGAATGGATTAAAGAATTACATTCGACATATAAAGTGGTTGTAAATGAGGGAGTTGTTTTAAAATTAATAGAAGGTAAGCAATGAAAAAAATAAGTTTCTTTAGTGCCATTTTTCTAGTATTGGCTTCTTGTGATTTTATTCCTAACATAAAAAAAGAAGAAGCGCAAAAAGGAGATGTCATAGCAAAGGTGCATGATAAATTATTATTCAAAAATGATTTGCTAGAAATTCTTCCCGTTGGTATTTCAGAGACGGATAGTTTATTATTGGTTAAAGGTTATATAGAATCTTGGGCAAAACAACAATTATTATTACACCAAGCAGAGTTAAATTTGAGTGACAAATCATTAGAGTTTAATAAATTGGTAGAAGATTATCATGCTACACTCTATATAAATGCTTACAAACAGGCCTTGGTCCTAGATAAACTTGACACGCTTATAACCAAAGAACAAATAATAGATTTTTATACCACAAATCACGAGAATTTTAAATTGAATGAAGAGTTGGTTCAATTAAAGTTTATTCATACAGATAGCGGTAGAGTCGATAAAAAGGAATTGATTAAACTATTCAAATCAAAGGATTCGTTGGATAAATCAAACCTTCAAGAGCGCACATTAGAATTCAAATCATTTAATTTTAATGATTCCATTTGGGTTAAATATTCAGACATGACAAATAAATTGGTTGGGTTTGAAACAATTGATAAGAATATTCTGTTAAAAAAATCTAAATATATTGAAAAAGAAGATTCATTAGGTCTATATTTGGTCACTGTAAAAAACGTGTTAAAACGTAATGAAACGGCGCCCATTAATTATGTGACACCTACAATAAAACAGATAATTTTACAAAAGAGAAAATTAGAGTTATTACGAAAAATTGAGGTAGATTTACTTAATGATGCGATTAAAAATAAAAAATTTGAAGCATATTAAAATGATAAGAAGAGGACTGATTTTAGCATTAGTGTTGCTAACAATTACAATTTCTGCACAGGAAAGAGTAAAGGTTGATGGAGTAATTGTGGTAGTTGGTAAGAACATTGTATTAGAGTCTGATGTAGAGAACTTTAGAAAGCAAGTAGAAATGCAGTCAGAAGGTAAGATAACACTTTCAGATTGTGAGATGCTAGAAGAAATTATGACACAGAAACTACTATCGCACCATGCGGTGATTGATAGTATTGTGGTTTCAGAAGCAAGAATTGAAGAAAAAGTGGAGCGCGATATTTTTAGTTTTAGCCAAAGTTTAAGAACGGATGACATTCAGAAAGTTGTTGATTATTATGGGTTTTCTGATGAAGCAGATTTAAGAAATGAATTGACTCGTGTTGCGCGCGAAGGAATGTTGATCCAAGGAGAAAGAGATGCTATTACTGCAGAAATTGATGTAACACCAGATGAAGTTAGAACTTATTTTAAGAGTTTAGAAGAAGGAGGTAACTTACCTGAATTTGGATCTGAAATTGAATTGTCGCAAATTGTTATTTATGCCGAACCAACTGAAGAAGAAGAGCAGGAAGTAATTGATAAATTGAATGAGATTAGAGAAGACGTTTTAAATGGATCTTCCTTCCATATGAAGGCTATTTTAAATTCAGATGACCCATCCGTGTCTGGTCAAGGCCCTGGTGCCGGAGGTTTTTATTCTATTAACAGAGAAAGTCAATTTGTAAAAGAATTTAAAGAAGTTGCTTTTAGTTTAGAAGAAGGAGAAATTTCAGAACCTTTTAAATCTGATTTTGGTTATCATATTATTCAAGTTGAGAAAATTAAAGGTCAACAAATAGATATGCGTCATATATTAATTCAACCAGATATTGACGAAGCAAAATTACAGGAGGCAAAAGAGACGTTGGAAAAAGTTAAAAAAGATATTTTAGAAGGAACAACAACTTTTGAGGAAGCCGTTAAGAATTACTGTCAAGAAGACGAAACGAGATTTAATAAAGGGCAAATTGTAAATACTTCTACAGGAGATACGTTTTTTGAATTGACAAGAATGGACCCTACCTTATATTCTAGAGTGGCATCATTAAATGCTAGCGAAATTACAGAGCCGTATTATGATGAAACTAGAGAAGGAGAGAAGATGTTTAAATTATTACTTTTAAAATCTAAGTCTGAATCTCATACTGCAAATTATGTTGATGATTACGTGAAAATACAGTCTTTAGCGCTTCAAAAGAAACAAGAAGAAGCAGTTGAAGATTGGGCTGAAGATAAAATAAAAGACACTTATATTAAAATTACTGAAGAACACAAAAATTGCGAATTCGATAGAAACTGGAATAAAGATTAAAAATATGTCTGATGTAAAGGCCATTGAGGAATTAGGAAATAAGTACAAAGAGTTACGTGCCGAAATTGCCAAAATTATTGTTGGTCAAGACGATACAGTAGATCAAGTATTATATGCTATTCTGGCTGGCGGACATGCGCTTCTAATTGGTGTTCCTGGATTGGCTAAAACCTTATTGGTTCATACAATTGCTGAGGCCATAGGGTTGGATTTTAAGCGTATTCAATTTACACCAGATCTAATGCCATCAGATATTTTAGGTAGTGAGATATTAGATGAACACAGAAAGTTTAAATTTATAAAAGGACCAATTTTCTCTAATATCATTTTAGCGGATGAAATAAACAGAACGCCTCCAAAAACGCAGGCGGCACTTTTAGAGGCAATGCAAGAGCGATCTGTAACTATTGCAGGGCATAACCATAAATTGGCAAAACCATTTTTTGTGTTAGCTACTCAGAATCCTATTGAGCAAGAAGGAACATATCCATTACCAGAAGCACAATTAGATCGTTTCATGTTTTCGATTCATTTAGATTACCCTTCCTTTAACGAAGAAGTACAAGTTGTAAAGAATACCACATCTGATAAGAAAGAAACGATTACATCGCTTTTAAATGCTTCAGAAATTGAATCGTATCAGCAACTAATTAGAAGAATTCCAGTAGCAGATAATGTTGTAGAATATGCTGTAAAGTTAGTTTCTAAAACGAGACCAGATTCTTTAAATGCTACAGAATTGGTAAAGAATTATATCGATTGGGGTGCAGGGCCAAGGGCTTCACAAAATTTAATTATAGCGGCAAAAGTAAATGCTGCTGTTAATGGCAAGTTTTCACCTGATATTGAGGATGTAAAAGCGGTTGCCTTTCCAATTTTAAATCATAGAATTGTTAAGAATTATAAGGCTGAAGCCGAAGGGATTTCTGATAGAGAAATTATAAATTCGTTACTTTAATCTTCATCGGCTTCAAAAAAGCTAAACATATTTCCACCATATTTTTTTGAATAACTAAATCTTGCATGATCGGATAGATCGGTGTGTTTTGAGTGCTCAATTATTAATAGCCCACCATTGTTTAACAGAGAATTTTCAAATACCAAATTGGCTATTTTTATGAATTGCCCTTTCTCGAAATCATAAGGAGGGTCGGCGAATATTATATCAGAGCTTAGTTTTGATTTTTCTAAAAACTTGTAAACATCACTTTTTATGGCATTGATTGGATATTCCAACTTTTTAGAGGTTTCATTAATAAAACGAACACAGGCAAAATGCCCATCAACAGCAACAATATTTTCGGTACCTCTAGAACCAAATTCGTAACTGATATTTCCAGTGCCAGAAAACAAATCTAATACAGAAACGGCATCAAAATAATACAGGTTATTCAAAATGTTAAACAAGGCCTCTTTAGCCATGTCTGTAGTTGGTCTAACCGGTAGTGATTTTGGTGCGGATAATCGTATACCCTTATTTTTTCCAGAAATTATACGCATTACTAATTGTTTGATAGGATAAAATGAAAATCGTTTTGAGGGTGAAATGATACATTTCTAACATAATCATAAACGATTTTATACAGTTCAGAATCTTTTGTTATCCTTCCGTATAAAACAAGTTTAAATGTTTCTGGATTCAATTCGAGCTGTTCTGCTGTAAATAGGATATAATAGATAAAGTCTTCTTTAGTTCTAAAATTAAAGGAATTATAGAATAAGAGTTTTTTTCTTTGTAGGACTACTATCTGAAATTGATTGGACCCAACATGCACAGAGAATATAGTTTCTTCGTTTTGCGCATTCGCTTTAATTAAAGAATCAATTAGGACCGTTGAAGAGTGTTTGTATTCAAAGGTTCCAAACTTATCGAAAAAGAAATTATTAAGATGTACAAAAGGAATATAAACATTCATAATTTCTCCATTGCAAATAGGGTCATATGCAATGAAATCATTTTGTAATAATTTAATGTTGTACTTTAAATAAGACGCTAAATCTTTTTCTTTAAAAAAAGGTTTAGGAACTAAAGTAGATAAATTATTGCTGTGAATTACTTCAATAGATTCGAATTCTTCTTGTAAGAAATCCTCCTTTTCGAAAAGTGTGCTTAGTTTAGTGATTTGTTCAGAAGGACTAATCTCCTTCTCGAAATCAAATTCTTTTATTTTTGCATTTTGTTCACTATCAGTTGTGATGCAAAAAGAAAATCCATCCGACCGAAGTAGAATGGATAAAATCTTAGTATGTATATGTTGTGCTATGACTACTGTTTTGCTTTTTGGATATCAGCCAAATCATAAGTAGGAGGCCAGTTTCCACTGTCACTTACTTCACCTAAAGAACCAACGCTAATGAATTTACCTTTTACTTGGTTATCAGCAAATGCTTCTTCTTCTAGATTAATTAAATCAGGATCCATTCCGTGTAAAACAACTTCTTTCGCAACTTTTACTTCGTATACAGCAACTACAGCACCATTTGTTCTAGGAACCGTTCCTAATGTCATAGTGTATTGTTTGTCTGTTCCAGGAACATTCATCATTGCTTTGTAATCTTTTCCAACAAAGTTAGCTCTAACATCAGTATAGCCAGTAGTATCTACTACTCTAAACTCAACTTCATTTGTAATACCACCTCCAGCATCAACAGTTTTAGTTTCATTTCGTGCTTCTGTAACCGCAAATTGTGCAGTATCTATAAATATTACTAAATCTTCAATTTTCTTAGCGAAACTTCCAGTTACTGTTCTGTGTGCAGTTTGTGCATCACGAATTATTTTTAAATTATCAATTGCTAATGTATAGCGTCTTTCTTTTTCTTGATTGAACTTAATAGGCTTCATAACGGCATCATAAGATTTATATGCCAAAAGTGCAACAATAGCATAAAGGGCTAGTGAAATAAACGCATGAACTTTTTTAGGAACAAATTTTATAATGGCTTTTGCCAAAAAATAACATGCTATAATTCCAACTATAAAGAGTACTAATACTGTAAACATTTCGTGATTATTTAGGTTTTTATTTGATTGTACGCAAATCTACAATTTTTTTTCAATGCTAAAAATTTTTAGCCATAAATCAATTACTATCTTTGAAATCTTTTAAAATAACAATGACAAAAACTGCACCAGACTTTTACAAGCAATTAATTAAGTCGTTTCCATTTGAACCGACAGAGGTTCAAAATGTACTATTATTACAACTTTCAGAGTTTATTTTTGACACAAAAAAAGATGGGCTTTTTCTGTTAAAGGGTTACGCCGGTACTGGGAAAACGACAACTATTAGTACCGTTGTAAAGGATTTATGGAAAACAGGGAAGAAGTCTGTTATGTTGGCTCCAACGGGTAGAGCAGCGAAAGTAATATCGGGATATGCTGGAAGACAAGCATTTACAATTCATAAAAAAATTTACCACCCTAGAAAAGCAAAAAATGGAGGTGTAAATTTTGTAAAACAAGTGAATAAACACACCAATACTTTTTTCATCGTAGATGAGGCATCAATGATTTCTGACGCGACCAGTAATTCTAAATTATTTGATAATGGTTCTTTGCTAGATGATCTAATTTCATATGTTTATTCGGGTAAGGGTTGTAAATTAATTTTAATCGGAGATACCGCTCAATTACCACCGGTAAAATTGGATATCAGTCCTGCGTTAGATGCCGATAAATTGTCTTTTAATTACAATAAAGATGTTGTTGAGTTAGAATTGAGTGAAGTAATGAGACAACATTCCGATTCTGGAATTTTAGTAAATGCCACGAACTTACGTAATCAACTTTCTATAGAAGGGTTTTATGATTTTCAATTTCAATTGGGATTGCCGGATATTATAAGATTAGAAGATGGTTATGATATTCAAGATGCCATAACGGTGGCCTATGACAATGATGGGGTAGAGGACACAGCGTTTATTGTTCGCTCTAATAAAAGAGCGAATCAATACAATCAACAAATTCGAACAAAAATTAGAGGTCAAGAAAATGAAATCTCTACGGGCGATTTTGTGATGGTGGTAAAGAATAACTATTTCTGGCTGAGCGATTCCTCAGAAGCAGGTTTTATTGCCAACGGGGACATTTGTGAAATATTAGAAATTAGAACTATAAAGGAATTATATGGATTTAGATTTGCAGAAGTAAAAATTCGTATGATTGATTATAAAAATCAAAGACCTTTTGATACTGTTATTTTGTTAGACACGCTAACTTCAGAAACACCTTCACTTTCTTATGAAGATTCAAATCGATTGTACCAAGAAGTTTCAAAAGATTTTGAAGACGAAAAATCGAAATACAAAAAGTTGCTTTCAATCAAAAAGAATAAATACTTTAATGCGCTTCAAGTAAAGTTTTCATATGCTATGACTTGTCATAAGTCACAAGGTGGACAATGGAAAACCGTTTTTATAGAGCAACCATATTTACCTGAAGGTCCTAACAGAGATTATTTACGTTGGTTGTATACCGCAGTGACCAGAGCGCAAGAAAAATTATATTTAATTGGTTTTAAAGATGATTTCTTCGAGGAGTAGTTATTCTTGAATAACAACACCATTTTTATACTTAACCATTCGTAAAAACTGACCATCTTCTTTGTAAAACTCCCAAAGACCTATTTTCAGTCCGTTTTCATAATTACCCAAAGTTTTAAGGTAGCCATTAAGGTAGAATTCCATATGTTCACCATGTTTTAACCCATTTTTAAAATCAGTTCTTTCCTTTTCTTCTCCGGTCATAAAATAAATAGACCACTTTCCTTCTTTTACAGCGCCCTTTACATAACCCATTTCAGCAATATTGCCATTATTGTAATAGCGAATAGATTCTCTTAAGTTGGCTTGACAAAATAAATTTGAAGAACAAATTAGCACGAAGCAAAATGTAAAAAGTATTCTCATAGAATTCATTAGTTTAAACGAAATTACAACTATTTTTGCAATCGTTTTACAAAACTATGATGAATCACATACAGAAACCGAAAGCCGTAAAAAAGCCAAAAGAATTAAAAATTCATGGAGACTCCAGAATAGATAATTACTATTGGTTGAATGAAAGAGAGAATCCGGAAGTAATAGAATACTTAAATGATGAAAACCGTTATTTTAAAGAAATGACAGAACATACAAATAAGTTGCAAGATGATTTATTTGAAGAAATGAAGTCTAGAATTAAGGAAGACGATGAATCGGTACCTTATAAAAAGAACGGCTATTTTTATCTAACACGCTATGAAAAAGGAAGTCAATATCCGATACATTCTAGAAAGAAAGGGAATTTAAAGGCAGAAGAACAAATTTTGTTCAATGTTAATAAATTAGCAAAAGGGCATGATTATTTTAGTTTAAAGGGGATTTCGGTTAGTCCAAATAATAAACTGGCTGTATTTGGAGTAGATAAAGTAAGTAGAAGGCAATATGCTTTAAGAATAAAGAATTTAGAAACAAATGAAATTCTTGAAGAAGAAATATTAAACACTACAGGTTCTGCTACTTGGGCAAACGATAACAAAACAATTTTTTATACAAAACAAGACGAAACCACATTAAGAAGTGACAAAATATTTAGGCACACCATTGGTTCCGATGTAAGTGAAGATGTCGAAGTTTTTCATGAGCGTGATGAAACATTTGGAACGTTTGTTTATAAAACTAAATCTCAAAAGTATATTGTAATCGGTTCATATAGTACATTGTCTACAGAATATCAGTTTTTGAATGCGGATGCTCCTGAAGAGAATTTTACTGTATTTCAACCTCGAGAGCGAGATTTAGAATATGGAATTTCTCACTACAATGGTGATTTTTATATTTTAACCAATAAAGACAAAGCAACCAATTTTAAATTGATGAAAGTCAAGGATACGGATACTTTAAAAGAAAATTGGGTAGATGTGATTCCTCACAGAAGAGAAGTGCTCATTGAAGATGTTTCAATTTTTAAGAATTATTTAGTATTAGAGGAACGTACGAATGGATTAAGTAAAATTAGAATTATTAAATGGGATGGAAGTGAAGACTATTACCTTCCATTCTCTGAGGAAACCTATTCGGCAGGTGTTTATTCCAATCCAGAATTTGATACGGAGTTGTTAAGGTATGGTTATAATTCTATGACCACCCCTAGTTCTGTGATTGATTTTAAAATGGGAACCAAGGAAAAAGAAATTAAGAAAGAGCAAGAGGTACTAGGAGGTATTTTTCAAAAAGAAAATTATACTAGTGAAAGAATTTGGGCAGAGGCATCAGATGGGAAGAAAGTAGCTATTTCTTTAGTTTATCATAAAAACACAGAACTTTCTAAAGAAACACCATTATTGTTATATGCTTATGGCTCATATGGACACACAATTAGTGATGGCTTTAGCACCACGCGATTAAGTTTGTTAGATCGTGGTTTCGTATTTGCCATTGCACATATTAGAGGAAGTGAATATTTAGGTAGGGAATGGTATGAAGATGGTAAATTACTTCATAAGAAAAATACATTTACGGATTTTATCAGTTGTGCAGAACATTTGAAAAAAGAAGAATATACTTCATCAAAGCACTTATATGCCATGGGAGGTTCTGCTGGAGGCCTATTAATGGGTGCAATTATTAATATGAAGCCAGAAATATTTAATGGAGTGATTGCAGCAGTTCCGTTTGTAGATGTGGTTACCACAATGTTAGATGAAAGCATTCCATTAACAACTGGTGAGTATGACGAATGGGGAAATCCAAATGAAGAAAACTATTATAAATATATCAAATCGTATTCGCCTTATGACAATGTTGAAAATAAACAAATTCCACATTTATTGGTAACAACAGGATTGCATGACTCTCAAGTTCAGTATTTTGAGCCTGCTAAATGGGTGGCTAAATTACGTGAGCAAACGGCGAATTCAAATAGAATTTTATTGCATACAAATATGACTGTTGGCCATGGCGGAGCGTCCGGTCGCTTCGATAGTTTAAAAGAAGTAGCTCGTGAATATGCTTTTTTACTCGACATGGAGTGTCATATTTAGGTTTAAAAAAAAATTGTACATTTGTGCGTTCTTAATTGATTAAAATTTCATGAAGCGACATTTAAGTATTCATCAAAATATACTTGAACTTATTGGTGAAACCCCAATGATTAAATTAAATAAAATTACCCAGGATTTAGATGGGGAGTTCATAGCAAAATTTGAAGGTTATAACCCAGGTCATTCTACAAAAGATCGTATTGCGTTATACATTATTTCACAAGCAGAAAAACAAGGTATTCTTAAACCAGGAGATACAATTATAGAAACTACATCAGGTAACACTGGGTTTAGTTTGGCTATGGTAAGTATTTCTAAAGGCTATAATTGTATTTTGGCAGTTAGTTCAAAGTCATCTAACGATAAAATAGATATGCTAAAGGCAATGGGAGCAAAGGTATATGTGTGTCCTGCACATGTTAGTGCCGATGATCCTAGATCTTATTATCAAGTGGCTAAAAGATTACATTCTGAAACAGCAAACTCTGTGTACATTAATCAATATTTTAATCAATTGAATATTGATGCACATTATCAAACTACTGGCCCTGAGATTTGGAAACAAACCAATGGAGAAATCACGCATTTAGTAGCTGCGAGTGGAACAGGTGGTACAATTTCTGGAACTGCAAAGTATTTAAAAGAGAAAAACCCAAATATTAAAATATTAGGGGTGGATGCATTTGGTTCTATTTTGAAAAAATTCCATGAAACTGGAGAGTTTGATGCAAATGAGATATATCCTTATAGAATAGAAGGATTAGGGAAAAATTTGATTCCTACTGCTACAGATTTTGATGTAATTGATAAATTTGAAAAAGTATCGGATGAAGCAAGTGCGCATAGAGCAAGAGAAATTGCTTTAACAGAAGGTATTTTTGCAGGATATACGAGTGGAGCAGTAATGCAAGCAGTAATGCAATATGCGGAGAAAGGAGAATTTGACAAAAACAGTAAAGTTATTGCAATATTCCCTGACCATGGATCTAGATATATGAGCAAAGTTTATAGCGATGATTGGATGCGTGAACAAGGATTCTTTGATGCTGTTAAACAAGAACAAGCAGCAGTTGAGTTCATTAAATAAGAAATAATATTTTATTATAAAGGGGAAAGGTGTCTTAATAGACACCTTTTTTATTTGATAAAACCATAAAAAAGTGCTTATTTTGCAACCGGAAAAAAAATAGTTGATTACGAACTTATTTTTTAATCTTAACATCAGAAAATGAAAGATTTATTCGATAGAATTATTGAAGATAAAGGACCATTAGGAAAATGGGCCAAACAGGCAGAAGGGTATTATGTATTTCCAAAATTAGAAGGGCAGATTTCTAATCGCATGCATTTTAATGGAAAGCAAGTTTTAACTTGGAGTATCAATGATTACCTGGGCTTAGCAAATCACCCTGACGTAAAGAAGGCAGATGCTGAGGCGGCTGCCGAATATGGAATGGCGTACCCTATGGGAGCTAGAATGATGTCTGGACATACTGTTTATCATGAACAATTAGAGCAAGAATGTGCTGAATTTGTTAATAAAGAAGCAGCATATTTGGTAAACTTTGGTTACCAAGGAATGGTATCTGCTATTGATGCTTTAGTAAGCAAGAACGACGTAATTGTATATGATGTGGATACACATGCGTGTATTATTGATGGAGTGAGATTGCATGCAGGAAAGCGTTTTGTTTATAAGCATAACGATATTGAAAGCATGGAAAAGAATCTGATTCGTGCTACAAAAATGGCCGAAAAAACTGGAGGAGGAATTTTATTGATTTCTGAAGGAGTTTTTGGTATGCGAGGAGAGCAAGGGAAATTAAAAGAGATTTCAGAATTAAAGAAGAAATACAACTTCCGTTTGTTAGTAGATGATGCGCATGGTTTTGGTACTTTAGGTGCAACAGGAGCAGGAACGGGAGAAGAGCAAGGAGTACAAGATGATATTGATGTATATTTTGCAACCTTTGCAAAATCTATGGCAGGAATTGGAGCTTTCTTTGCTGGAGATAAGGATATAATACAATATTTACAATACAACATGCGTTCTCAAATGTTTGCAAAATCTTTACCAATGCCAATGGTTAAAGGTGCGTTAAAACGTTTAGACATGATTAGAACCATGCCAGAGTTAAGAACAAAACTTTGGGAGAATGTAAATGCCTTGCAAAATGGTTTAAAAGAAAAAGGATTTAACATTGGAACAACAAATACATGTGTTACTCCAGTATTCCTGCAAGGAGATGTACCTGAAGCAATGGCAATGGTGCATGATTTAAGAGAAAATCACGGAGTATTTTGTTCAATTGTTATATATCCGGTAATTCCAAAAGGAATGATTTTATTGAGGTTGATTCCAACAGCAATGCATACCTTAGAAGATGTTAAGGAAACAATTGTAGCCTTTTCTGCAATTAGAGAAAAGTTAGAAACAGGAGTGTATAAAAAGATTGGAGCAACAATGATTTAATACTAGCTCTATTGCATAAAAAAACCAGTAATGAAAATTACTGGTTTTTTAATTTAAATTTAAGAGCTTGGAATTAAATAGGAAGTATTACGGCTCCAACGATATGAATAATTCCATTTGAGGCAGAAATATCTGGAGTCTCAATATTGGATGTTTTTCCAGTAAAAGTAGTGATAGTTAAATCTGAACTAACAGTAAATGATTCTCCTAAAAGAGTTTCAATAGTTTTATCATTTTTCTTAGGTACTACACTATTTGACCCTCTTCTTCCTTCAACTACATGATAAAGTAAGACGTCTAATACTAACTCAGCCGGCAAATCAGTTATTCCAGTGACCCCAGGTAATGAGCTGTACAAGTTATTAAATGCATCATCAGTAGGAGCAAAAACCGTATATTGATCCTTACCGTTTAAAAACATATCCACCAGGTTAGTATTTAATTCAGGGTCTGCGTCTACATATGACAAGGCCGCAACTAATTGGGTGAAATTTCCATTTTCAATTGCAATAGTGGCAATTGATTTTTCTCCTTTTTTATCAAAAGAGGCATTTGTTTCATCATTCTTAGATTGTTCAATTAAATCCAAGTCCATGTCATCATCATTGTTACAAGATGTCATACCAATTAGTAGGACACTTGAAAGTGCGAAATAGTAAATAATTTTTTTCATGTCTAATAATTTATAAGTTAAAGTTAGACAAATATATAAAAAACAATTTAATGTTCAACTTATATTTATAAAAACATGAACAAAAAAACAAATGCAATTATCTCGACACTAAGAAAAGAACCCTTTAAGACATAATATTCTTCAATTTTTAAACAACAATTCGTTTAGATTAAACACTATATATTATAAATAATTTTATAAGTATATTGCGGTGTAAATGAATAACCCGTTATGAATAAGTCATTATCCTTTATTAAAAATAGTTGCCTTTTATTTTTTACACTAATTTCTCTCACTGCTTTTTCTCAAGAAAAAACGGATGCTACAGAGAATGAAAAAGGGGGCAAGGTTGAAACAATTTCAATTGATAAGATTTCAGAGGAAAGTGAACAGGTAAATCAAAGAATACACAATTATAAATCTATTCTAGTTCCAAGTGCTACGGTTAAGGAGTTAGATTCTATTTTAGATCAGGTTCAGGAAGTAATATTATTAGAAAAGGATTCATTGATTTCTGATTTTGAAGATATATCGAAAAGGGAATTAAAAAATAGAGAGGTAGAGTGGCAGAAGTATAGATCAGAGTTAAAGAAATACCAAGCAGAACTTAATGAAAGAACTGTCGAAGTTAATAAACTAAATAATGAAATTTTAAAAGAGATAAGTAGATGGGAAGATACCAAAGAAAATTTATCTAAAAATAATAATTCAACGACTGTAACGAGTAGTTTAGATAATATAATTACAACTTTAAACGAAGTGTTAAAAAGTGCTACGTCTCGCTTAGACGCTATCTATATCATTGAAAAGAAACTAACTGAATTAGTTTTGATTACTGATGATGTCATAGCACAAATAAGCGCTGTGGAATTGGAACTTCAAAAGGATTATTTTGTGTTTGATAGCCCACCAATTTGGAGTTCTAAAACAGATTCTATTCATGTAAAACCTGAAACTGAAGAAGCGCTTTCCTTTTCGGAAAAATTAAACGAAAATAAAAAGTTAGTTACTACTTTTTTTGAGGATAATACAAAAATTGCCGCTTTTCAACTACTATTTATTCTATTGATATTCTTCTTATTATTGGCCGTTAAGCGGAAATGGATTATTAAATTGAATGAATTGACCAACCCGGTTGAAATTCAGGCAAAAATTGTTTTAAGAAACTACATTGCAGCTACGGTATCGGTAGGATTGTTAATTTCATTATTTTTCTATGATGCACTTATACCCAACGTTTCAGAGCTGTTTATATTTTTAATTTTATTAGGTACATTAAGTTTATTGCCAAAACTGACCAATGATAGAATACGTATTTATCTATTTATTCTATTTGGAATTTATCTTTTAAATATTGTGGGCTCTTATCTAGAGTCGAATTTAATAGCAAATAGGTATATATTATTATTTGAAACGCTGGTACTAGCATGGGCATTTGTTCATGCTAGAAAATTGATGAATAGAAACCCAACTGATTTCATCCGTATTCATAAAATATTTATAGTGGTAACGCCATTATATCTTATTTTACTGATAATTGCGGGTACAGCTAATGTAATTGGTATGCTTGCATTGGCACACTTCGTATTTAATGGGGTATTCGTTTCGGCTCTATTAATGATGGTATTGTACTTATCGGTAAAAGTTATCACAAGTTTAGTTGTTTTAGCCTTTAAGCTTCGTAAAAAGTATGAAATGCAAACCGTGTCTACAATTGTAAATGCGACACATAAAAGATTTCAACCAATTTTATTTTGGACAGGAATGCTTATTTGGTTTTACTTTTCTTTAAGAGGGTTTGAAGTTATAGACTTTATTGAAAATTGGGTAAATGAAACATTACTTATTACTTGGGAAGTTGGAGAAACAACGATTTCATTAGGTGGTATATTGTCTTTCACTTTTATTATATCTATTACCTTGTTATTCTCTAAGTTAGCATCATCCATATTTCAAGATGAATGGATGATTAATATTTTACCTAGAGGGGTAGCACCTGCGATTTCGTTAATTTTGCGAATTGCTTTTATTTGCATCGGGTTTTATATTGGGTTAACTTCAGTTGGTATTGAACTAGATAAATTAGGTTTTATAATTGGGGCCTTGGGTGTAGGTATTGGATTTGGATTGCAGAATGTCGTGCTAAACTTCATAGCAGGCTTAATTTTAGCATTTGAAAGACCAATTAACTTGGGTGACGCCATTCAAGTAGATAGCGAATTTGGTGTAGTTACAAGTATTGGTGTTAGATCTAGTAATATTAAAACGTATTCTGGATATGAAGCAATTATTCCAAATGGAGATTTAATTTCTAAGAAGGTAGTTAACTGGACCTTAAGCAATAGAGATAGAAGAAGTAAAAAGGAAATTAAAACGGCTCCCAATGTGGACCCAAATGATATGATCGCGTTGTTTCTTGAAATTGCTTCAAAGCACCCTAAAACTTTTAAAGACCCGGAACCAAGAGTATTTTTTAAAGGTTACGAACCAGAAGGGAATTTATTGTTCGAATTATGGTATTGGAGTACATTTTCAGAAACACTTACCATTGATCATGAAGTTCAGTTAGAGATTTTTGATAAATTAAAAGAATTAAATATTCAAGCGCCTGTTCCTGCACGTAGAATAATAAAAGAGTAAATTATTCTTTAATTTCTTCTTCGGAATCTGCATCTACGACAGGGTAGAGGGCTTTGTTCAATTCTTTACTTAATAGTTCATAACCCTTAGCATTTGGATGTAGACCATCAGAGAATAAGGCTGGATTTATTTTAAAATCTTCATTTAATAGAACATTACCTATAGATTTATATTCAAATCCATTGTTCAATGCGAACATAGAAAGTTTTAGATTTAATTGTGAGACTCTCCTTTCGTGTTTTACTCTTGGCAAAACACCTAGAATTAAAATTTCACTTGTAGGTTGTCTGTATTTTAGAGCATCTATAATAGCTTCTATACCATCTGCAATGTCATTTTCGTTGTTTATTAATAAATTGTTCGTGCCAATCATTAAAATGATTTTATCGGCATTAAATCCATCAAATTCACCATGATGTACACGCCAAAGTACATTTTCTACACGATCCCATCCATATCCAAAATTTCTAATCGGAACTGCGGTTGAAATGGAATCTTTTTTGGTTATAGAATCCCAACTAGATTGACTTCTAACTATTTCGGCCTCTGGTTCGCCACCCCAAAAATGGGTAATGGAATCACCAATTATACAAATTTTAGGGGGATTGGATTTATTTAAAGCTAGAATCTCTTCATGCCTTTTTTCCCAATCATAAACAGAAATATCTCTATATTGCCTTATAGGCTGTGTGGTTATAATATTTCCTTTTTGTTCTCTAAATAAGGTTCTGTAGATTTTTTCCATTCCATCGGCATATTCTGTCATGCCTATATCATTGGGATGTACATAATCTACAAATGACTCAAAATTTAGCCCTAAATCTTCTCTAGGTAAGAAATAAATACGTTTATGACCTAATGAGGCTAGGGTTGTAATTGCTGTTTGTAAATCCGTATCTAAATTACTTTTTTCCGTGGGATTATTGGAGAAGCCCGGATGCGCAACTAATACAACGGGTGTATTTGGGTACTTTTCCTTTAAAATTTGTACTAAATTAATGGTCAGTAGAAACGGATTGTCAGTTGCAGTTAAATTTGGCAAACAATCTATATAAAATACTTTGGCATCTATATCAGTCATTAAATAGCCTAAAGCGGGCTCCATCTTTCCATTTCCTGAAAACCCGAGATTAATTACCTCTCTATCCAATCTTCTAGAAAGAATATTTGTCCATGCCATTCCTGGTCTTGTGGCACAAGCACCTTGTGCGATGGAAGTTCCGTATACAACAACCGGTTTTTCTTTTCTTTTCGGAATAAGGTTAAAATCCGCATCGGTATCAACGCCAATTTCTAAATTGGAAACTTCATTATATAGGGGTAGAAACAGTTGATATTCTGCTCCAAACTTTTTATAAAATTCAGATGTGTCTTTATTGTTGAAATTATACCTGCTAATTGTATCTAATTTATACGAACCCCAAAGACGTTCCCAGTTACCATCTTTAGTTTTTTTATATAAATCCATACCGCTAACACCAGTTGCGGGCATATGTGGCATGCTTAAAGCTCCACTAAGATTGTATTTTATTTTTATGTTATCTGAGTTTGATCTAAATCGGATAGAAAGTCCTGCAGATTGCTTCGATAAGTTCCAAACTGGACTGCGAACTTCACTCTCTGCTTTGGCCGGGAGCCTATGATAAGGAGATTGTAATTCGTCGGTATTCCAACCTTGTCCTAAAAACACTGAGTTTTCTGATTCTTCTGGACTCCACCATGAAGTTACCTTTTCATTTTGAGCTTGTAAACTTAATGATGCAACGATAACAATTGCAATTGTATAGATACTTATTTTTATTGAACCCATGTTCTATGTTTGCTTGCGTGTGTCCACAAATGTAATGATATCCTTTAAATCAGATTGAAAATCGAACCAACGAATGTCTTTATCTTTTCTGAACCACGTTCCTTGTCGTTTAGCAAATCGACGTGTATTTTTCTTTAGTTCTTCAATGGCAAAATCTAAAGTGAATTTACCTTCAAAATATTCGAACAACTCTCTGTAACCAACTGTTTGTAGTGCATTCAAATGTTTATATGACAGTAGAGGTTTTACTTCCTCTAACAGCCCTCTATTTATCATAATGTCAACACGTTGGTTTATTCGATCATACATTATGGCTCTATCAGCCGTAAGACCAATCTTAATCGGAACGAATTCTCGTGGTGTTTTAGGTTTATTTTTAAAATAAGAGTAGGGCTTATCTGTTCCAATACAAATTTCTAAAGCTCTAATTAATCGATGTGGGTTTTCGATTTCGATACTATTGTAGCTATCAACGTCTAAAATTTTTAATTGTTCTTGCAAACTTTTTATTCCTTCAGTTTCTATTTTCGTATTCAATTCTTGGCGAATAGAGGGGTCTACCTTTGGAAAATAATCCAGACCTTTTAAAACAGCATCTACATACAGTCCGCTACCACCAACCATAATTACAATTTCGTTTGCTTTAAAAAGTTCTTTTAATTTAGCCAAGGCATCTTTTTCAAACTGTCCTACGCTATAATCATCATGAATGGATCTGCTTTGAATAAAATGGTGCTCTGCTAAGGCCAATTCTTCTTTAGATGGAACGGCAGTTCCAATATTCATTTCTTTAAAAAACTGTCTCGAGTCACATGATATAATAGGCGCATTATAATGTTTAGCTAAAGAAATACTAAGTGCCGTTTTTCCTATTGCAGTGGCTCCGACCACCGAAATTAAATACTTACGAGGCATCGTATTCGTTTAGAACATTTCCGCATTCATAACAATATTGTGCTCTGTTATGATGGTTAATTGCATTACAACTGGTACATGCTTGTGTGTTTGTATGTTGCTTATCTTTACTTGTTTGCTTTATATATTCCGCTCCTACAAGTCCGGTTGGAATGGCAATGATACCATACCCCAAAATCATAATTATTGAAGCTATAAATTGACCTAATGGTGTAATTGGATGAATGTCTCCATAACCAACTGTGGTCAATGTTACAATAGCCCAATAAATACTTCTAGGAATACTATTAAACCCACTCGGATTTCCTTCGATTAAGTACATAATTGTTCCTAAAATTGTGCAAAGAATCAATACAAAGAAAAGAAATACAAAGATTTTAGCTCTACTAACTATCAGAGCACGGGTTAACATTCTAGATGCTCCCATATATCGCACCAACTTTAATATTCTGAAAACTCTTAACAATCTCAAAGCCCTTAGCGCAACTAATGCATGCGTACCTCCAATGATTAAAGAGAGATATTTTGGAATAGTCGATAATAAATCTATAATTCCAAAAAAACTGAAAATATATTTTTTAGGTCTTTTAATCGAAATAATCCGAGCGATATACTCAAGTGAAAACAGTATGGTAATTACCCATTCTAATATATTAAGTTCTTTATGATATTTAGCGTCAATTGAAGAAACACTTTCTAACATTACCGCAAGTACACTTACAAAAATGGCAATAAGAAGAACTACATCAAAGAACTTTCCAGCAGGGGTGTCTGCTTCATAAATTATTTCATGAAGTCGATGTTTCCATTTTTGGTATGTTGTTTTATTCTCCACTATTTAAAAAAGGTTAGTTAATTTTAAAATCATTAATGGCAATGGAATTTTACTATTGTAAAAATAAGGATTTTTAAAAAAGTATAGTTTTGTATTTCAATTAAAAGCGGATTAGTTTTAACACAGAGTTCTTTTGAAGGTGTTTTTTTATTATAGTTCGGTTCTCTTCGTTGTTAGAAAGGAGAGTTAGATGTGTTTTTAATACATCAATATTATTTAATTGATATTCCAAGTCTATGAAACAATAGCCGATAAGTTTATCGTTTTCAATTAATATTGCGGATTTTTCTTCAGCAGTTCTGCCTTTATCAACTATAATTAAATTTGGATTGCTAAATATAGTCTTTGATAAACCATTTTTGTGATTGAAGTTAAATTGAGGTTTATTTACGCTTAGCTCTTCCCGGAATTTTAACCGACCTACAAGTTCGTTACCGGTTTTTTCAAAACTAACTTTTGCCATTAATTTTCGAATAGTTTTACTACGCTTTGAGGTCTTAAGAAAAAGTTTATTTACGCTTTTTTTTATGTCTTTTGTATTCGACATAAAAATAACTTCTCCCATTTTATCATGGATATAGTAAACACCATTTTCAGAAGGCAAATTATCTAAAATACTCTGGAGTTTAGAAGGTAACTCCTTTTCTATACCTTGTTTTATATGGCTTTTTAAAATTTCTTTATCCGTGTCCTTATCAATTAGCAATTTTAATAGTTTAACCGTAGCCAAAGCATCTCCTTCCGCTCGATGCCTGTTTGAAACAGGAATTGCCAAGGCTTTACACAATTTACCTAAACTGTATGATTCTTGTTCAGGAATCAGTTTTTTGGACAGTTCTACAGTACATAAAGTTTCTCGTTCAAATTCAAAACCTAATCTTCTAAATTCTGTTTTTAGAATGCGATAATCAAAATGGGCATTATGAGCAACGATGACACAACCCTCGGTTATTTCAACTATGCGCTTGGCCATTTCATAAAACTTAGGAGCATTGACTAACATTTTATTACTAATACCTGTAAGTTTTACCACAAAAGGTTGAATGTCCTTTTCTGGATTTACCAATGTTACAAGATTGTCTATAACTTCATGACCATCATATTTGTAAATGGCTATTTCTGTAATACCTTCTTCGTTGTATTTTCCTCCAGTGGTTTCTATGTCTACTACTGCGAACAATTATATGTAATTTCTTAATCCAAAAATTGCACTTCCAACACGTATCATAGTACTGCCTTCTTCTATGGCTATTTTATAATCGCCACTCATGCCCATTGATATTGTTGTCAATTCTGGGTATTCGTTTTTAAGTTGATTGAATGTCTTTTTGAGGAAGTTGAACTCTTTTTTAATCTGCTTCTTGTCCTCTGTAAAACTTGCCATACCCATTAGACCATTAATTGACACATTTTCTAATGTTTTCAATTCTTCAGAATCTAAAATAGATGACAATTCATCTAAACTCATCCCAAATTTGGTATCTTCTGTAGCAATTTTAACTTGCAGTAGGCAATTAATAAGTCTGTTGTGTTTTAAAGCTTGCTTATTAATTTCTTTCAGTGTTTTAAAACTATCAACGCCATGAATTAGATCTACAAAATGAGCCATGTACTTCACTTTATTTCGTTGTAGATGACCAATCATATGCCATTTAATATCATTCGGAAGTTGATCGTATTTCTCTACCATTTCCTGGATCTTATTTTCACCAAATACGCGTTGCCCAACATCATAAGCTTCTTGAATTACACTTACTGGTTTTGTTTTTGAAACAGCAACTAAAGTAACATGATTAGGGACCGTGGAGTTTATTTTTTGCAGATTATCAGCAATGGACATTTGTTTGCTTTAAGGTTATTCAAAGATACACTTTTTTAAAAAAGAAAAAAGCCGATAAGTTGTCTTATCGGCTTTTGTTATATTGCTTAAAATCTTATCCTAAAATTTCAATTATTTGACTTGCTAATTCAGTTCCAATTCTATCTTGAGCCTCACCTGTTGCGGCCCCAATATGAGGAGAAAGCGAAAGTGCAGGGTTCATCAATAATTGCATTTCTGGAGTTGGTTCGTTTTCAAAAACATCTAAAGCAGCGTTTCTGACCTTTCCTTCAGAAATTGCATTTACCAAGGCAACTTCATCAACAACACCACCTCTTGCAGCATTTGCAATAATAACACCTTCTCTCATTTGGTCAAATTCAGGTTTCCCAATTACATATGTATCTTGAGCAGGTACGTGAAGCGTAATGAAATCTGCTTGTTTTAAAACTTCATCTTTAGAAATTGTGTCTATCTTAAAAGAAACTGTTTGACCATCAAAGAAATCCAATTCTAAATCAACAGAATCAATAAAAGGGTCAAAAGCAATCACTTTCATTCCTGCTCCTAACGCAACTTTTGCTGTTGCTTGTCCAATACGTCCAATTCCAATTACACCTAAAGTTTTTCCTTTTAATTCAATTCCTTTAGCACATGCTTTTTTCAATCCTTTAAAGTTTGAATCCCCTTCTAAAGGCATATCTCTATTGGCATTGTGTAAAAATCTTGCCATTCCAAAGAAATGACCAAAAACCAATTCTGCTACAGAATGAGAAGATGCAGCCGGTGTATTGATTACAGATAATCCTTTTTCTCTTGCATATGCAACATCGATATTATCCATACCAACACCACCACGACCAATAATTTTTAAAGATGGACAGCCATCAATAATATCGGTTCTTACTTTTGTAGCACTTCTTACCAATAGAACGGTAATTTCATTTTGGTTGATATAGTCTACTAATTGATTTTGCGCAACAGTCGTTAATTGAACTTCAAATCCTGCTGCTTCTAAAGCGGTTACACCACTTTGTGCAATTCCGTCGTTTGCTAATACTTTCATTTTATTTAGTTTATGTCATTCCAATAGTTTTGAATCGATGTCAAAACTTAACGATGACCATGTTGTTTTATAATTGTTTCATTACAGCTACCAACGCTTGCACACTTTCTAATGGCATTGCGTTATAAATGCTTGCTCTATAGCCTCCAACAGATCTATGTCCGTTGATCCCGTTTAATCCTGCTTCTTTTGCCAAAGCATCAAAACGTTCTTTGTCAGATTCATCCGCTAGGGTAAAGGTTACATTCATTAAAGAACGATCTTCCTCCGCTGCAAAACCATTAAACTTTGGATTGTTGTCAATTTCATTGTAAAGCAACGCTGCTTTTTCTTCGTTTAGTTTTTCTATAGCTCCAACACCGCCTAGTTTCTTTAACCAACGTAATGTCAGCATAGAAGTATATACGGCAAAAACAGGAGGTGTATTAAACATACTGTCCTTTGATGCATGTGTTTGGTAATCTAACATAGAAGGAATTGTTCTACCAGATTTCCCTAATATTTCATCTTTAACAATTACCAAAGTTGTTCCCGCAGGTCCCATATTTTTTTGTGCTCCAGCATAGATCAAACCAAATTTTGAAACATCAATTTGCCTAGAGAATATGTCAGAACTCATATCGCAGGCCAAAGGTTGGTCCGTCTTAGGGAATTCCTTAAACTGTGTACCAAAAATGGTGTTGTTACTTGTCATATGCACATAATTAGCATCAGAAGGAATTTTAATTTCTTTAGGAATGTAATTGTAGCCTGAATCTTTTGAAGTTCCAACGATGGCAACTTCTCCTAACAACTTCGCCTCTTTTAAAGCCTTAGTACTCCATGCACCAGTATCGATATAAGCCGCTTTCCCGTCTACTTTCATCAAGTTATAGGAGGCCATTAAAAATTGTAAACTCGCTCCCCCTTGTAAAAATAATACAGAATAGCCTTCTGGTACATTTAAAAGTTCTTTCACTAAGGCTATGGCTTCATTCATAATGGAAATAAAGTCAGCACTACGATGTGAAATTTCGATTAAAGAAAGATTAGAATTGTTTAAGTTCACAACAGCTTCAGCCGCTTGTTCAAAAACTTCTTGAGGCAGGATACATGGCCCTGCACTAAAATTGTGCTTTTTCATTTTTAATTAACTTGATAAAAATTAAGCAACAAATTTCACAATTTATATGAGAATAAGTGCTAATAAAATGATAAATAAATCAACAAGTTTTTGATATAACAATAAAATAAGCCTACAATTTTTATAGGGAATTATATGGCACAATTTCAAATGCCTTAAATAATTGATTTTATAGGTTGTTTAAAAATGCCAAAGTGTCAATACCATCGGCGTAGTCCCAAAGTTTTGGATGTTGTGATTGTCCAAAAGCCACCGTGTTCTTTATGTCAGAATTCGAAACGACACATTGAATCTTGTCAGTGTCATTTTCTAATTTATTTTCAAGTCCATTTATTGATTCATAGTACTCATAAAATAGGGTAGCAATTGGAGAACCATAATTAGCGTCTTCTTTAAGCATTAGAAAGCCGTTTTCTTGCAATTTAAAAAGACTCATTAGGTAAACAGCTTTATTGTAATCGTAGTTGTTTTGATATTTGTTATAATTGATTACATCACTATATTTAAAAATGGCTTTAAAGAAACTATCAAAGTTGTAATCTTTCGGTACAAATAATTTAGAGACGGACCTACAACCCAAGCCGTAATACCTGAAAATATCTTCACCTAAGGCTTCTAATTCCTCTTTACTTTCGTTACCTGTTAGAACCGCGACAGAATTTCTATTTTTTCTAATTATGTTCGGATGCTTTCCAAAATAATAATCGAAATAACGGGCAGTGTTATCGCTTCCAGTTGCAATTACTGCATCGAAACCTTTCAATTCTCCTTCCGTAAACTCTATTAATTCTTTGAATTCAGGATTAATATATTGAAGATACTTGGCGACTAAAGGAATAATGTATTTATCGTTAGATGATACCTTCGCTACTACTTTATGACCGCTTATTAAAACACTCAAAATATCATGAAAACCAACAAGAGGAATATTTCCTGCCATAATAATGGCAACACTTTTAGATTTGTTGTTAAAAGCATAATTAGCCGTCCATTCCGTTAAGTTTTCTTCTGTTAAAGCCTCAGACCAACTTTGTAAACTAAAACATACATTTTCAACATCAAACCATCCATTTGTTTCGTGGGCACGTTTAATTTGAGTTTCATACACTTCAAAAAACAAGTCATTATGTAAAATATTTGCTTTCTTTTTTATGGAATCCACAGAAAACTGACTTAAAAATTCGCCTAATTTTACAAATGCATTAATTCGGTCTACGAGTATCATATTTTAATATTTTGCTGTATTTTTGTGGCAAATTTAATGCAAAAAAAGAAATGGCAATAATTATAACTGACGAATGTATTAACTGTGGGGCATGCGAGCCGGAGTGTCCTAATAATGCAATTTACGAAGGAGCGGAGGATTGGACCTACGCACAGGGTACATCCTTAGAGGGATCTGTAGTATTACCAAATGGTAAGCAAGTAAATGCGGATGAGGATCAAGAGCCTGTAGATGACGAAGTTTATTTTATTGTACCTGATAAATGTACAGAGTGTAAAGGTTTTCATGATGAGCCTCAATGTGCTGCTGTGTGTCCAGTAGATTGCTGTATTCCTGACGATGATGTTGTAGAAACAGAGGAGGAGTTGCTAGGAAAACAAGCCTTTTTACATAAAGAATAGATTTTTTATTAAAATATTTTAAACCCGAAACATTTGTTTCGGGTTTTTTTTTGGCTAATTTTTTTTGAGTACTTTTAATTTTTCAACCAAACTACTTTTATTATGCATTCAAAACTAACCTTTGTTTTTTGTTTATTTCTATTATTTAATTTTGAATTTACTCAGTCTCAATCAACTGATGAGAAGGATTATGGAGCACTTGAATACCGATTAATTGGCCCTTTTAGAGGTGGTCGTAGTGCTGCTGTAACGGGTGTTAGAGGTAAACCAAATTTATTCTATTTCGGTGCCACTGGTGGCGGTGTATGGAAAACTACTAATGGAGGGCGAACTTGGGAGAATATTTCTGATGGATTTTTTGGAGGAAGTATTGGAGCTATTGCAATATCAAAAAGCGATCAAAATGTAATTTATGTTGGTGGGGGAGAAAAAACAGTTAGAGGTAATGTTTCATCTGGTTATGGAATTTGGAAAAGTGTTGATGCCGGTAAAACCTGGGAGTCGGTTGGTTTAGAAAATTCGAGACATGTATCTAGAATTGCGATAGACCCTAATGATCATAATATTGTATACGCTGCAGTAATGGGTAATATTTACAAGGAAACAGAAGAACGAGGAGTTTATAAAAGCATTGATGGCGGAAAAACATGGAGGAAGACTTTATTTTCAAATAATTTAGCGGGCGTTGTAGATTTACAATTAGACCCAACAAATTCTAGAATATTATATGCTTCGACTTGGAGAATTCAAAGAACACCTTATAGTTTAAGTTCTGGTGGCGAAGGTTCTGCTTTGTGGAAAAGTAGCGATAATGGTGAAACTTGGAACGAGATTTCTAATAATGACGGTTTCGCAAAAGGTACGCTTGGCATTGTAGGAGTTACCGTTTCTCCAGTTAACAACCAACGTATTTGGGCAATGGTTGAAAACAAAGATGAAGGTGGTTTGTACCGAAGTGATGATGGTGGAGAAAATTGGAAAAAAGTAAATTCAGAAAGAAAGTTAAGACAACGGGCGTGGTATTATACCAGACTATATGCCGACACTAAAGATGTAGATAAGGTATATGTACTTAACGTAAGTTACCATAAAAGTACAGATGGAGGTAAGACATTTAGTAATCATGGTGCACCTCACGGAGATCATCACGATTTATGGATTGCTCCAGAAAATTCAGACCGTATGGTTATTGGAGATGATGGCGGTGCACAAGTAACGTATGATGGCGGTGAAACATGGAGTACTTATCACAACCAACCAACTTCACAATTTTATAGAGTAACAACGGATAATCATTTTCCGTATAGAATTTATGCAGCACAGCAAGATAACTCTACTATTCGAATTTCTCATAGAACAAACGGTTCATCCATTTCTGAAGATGATTGGGAAAGTACCGCAGGAGGGGAGTCGGCACACATTGCTGTAGATCCGTTGAATAATGACATTGTTTATGGTGGTAGTTATGATGGATTTTTAACAAGAAAAAACCATAAAACAGGAACAACTAGAGCAATAAATGTCTGGCCAGATAACCCGATGGGGCATGGTGCTGAGGGAATGAAATATCGTTTTCAATGGAATTTCCCAATCTTATTTTCTAAGCATAACCCAAAACGTATGTATACTTTTTCTAATCATGTTCATGTTACAGAAAATGAAGGACAATCTTGGGAAATTATCAGTCCGGATTTAACTAGAAACGATCCTGAAAAGTTAAAGTCATCAGGAGGGCCAATAACACAGGACAATACATCAGTAGAGTATTATTGTACCATTTTTGCTGCGCAAGAATCACCATTAAAAGAAGGTCTATTATGGGTTGGGAGTGATGATGGCCTGATACATTTAAGTAAAGATGGAGGAAAGAATTGGGAAAATATCACACCAAAAGGAATGCCTGAATGGATGATGATAAATAGCATTGAACCTAGTGCTTTTGATGAAGGCACGGCTTATGTTGCAGGTACGCGTTATAAATTAGGTGATTTCACTCCTTATTTATATAAAACTACAGATTTCGGAAAATCTTGGAAGTTGATCACTAATGGTATTGATTCAGAACATTTTACGAGAGTTGTTAGAGAAGATCCGAAACAAAAAGGATTGTTATATGCCGGAACTGAAACTGGGATGTATATTTCTTTTGATGATGGTGCTAATTGGAAATCATTACAGTTGAACTTACCAATAGTACCAATTACCGATTTAACAATTAAAGAAGGAAATCTAATAGTTGCTACGCAAGGAAGAAGTTTATGGATTTTGGATGATTTAACAATTATACACCAATTAAAAAATGTTGATATAGGCCATCACTTATTTACGCCTAAAAATACGTACAGAATGCGAGGTAGATCAAGAGCAAACAGTAAAACAAGTGGAACGAATTTGCCAGGAGGTGTTGTTACTTACTTTAATCTTGATAATTATACAAAGAAAGACACTGTTTCATTAACTTATTTCGATACTCACGGGGATACCATTCAAACATTTAGTAATCATTCAATAAAGAACAAACTAAAAGTGAAGAATGGTGCCAATAAGTTTGTTTGGGACATGAAGTACAAAGGTGCCGAGAAGCTAAAAGGAATGATTCTTTGGTGGGCAAGTTTAGAGGGGCCTAGGGCAATTCCTGGTGAATACGAAGTAGAATTAAATGTGAATGACATGCATTTTACCCAACAATTCTCAGTTATTGCGGACCCAAGAGCTGAAAGCACCGATGATGATATGCGAGACCAGTTTGAGTTCATTTCAGATGTAAATAGAACCATTGATATGGCGCATAAGTCAATTAAAAAAATGAGAGATATTTCTTCTCAATTGAAATCTTTTTCGGCGCAATACAGGGATAATGAAGAAGTTCAAACTCTTGTAGAAAAGGCAAAAGAATTGGTAAAAGAATTTTCAAAAATTGAAAATGAATTGTATCAAACTAAAAATAGAAGTGGACAAGATCCTTTGAACTTCCCTATAAAATTAACGAATAAGTTAGGACATTTAAACTCGTTAGTTGGAATGGGCGATTTTGCACCAACAACACAAGATGAAGCGGTTAAAAACGAACTAATCGACGCTATTGAAGTGCAATTGACAGCTTTTGACAAATTAATAGATGAAGAGATTTCATCTTTCAATTCAGCCTTTAATCAACTGAATTTAAACTATCTTTTTGTAAAAGAGTAAGAGTAAAATAAACCATCAAAAGCCCAAAACCATGTTTTGGGCTTTTTTAATGATGTCATTCATCTAAAAGTTTTGATAGTATTCGTAAATTGTCCGTTCTTCGAATTAAAGAAACAAATCAAATGAAATCACGTAGAAATTTTATAAAAATATCAGCATTAGGTGGTGCAGCGGTGCTTACTTCTTACGCTAAAGGTAGTTCGACAAATGAAACTGAAAAAAGTAATACGTCAAAACCACAAAACAAACCAGTAGTTATTTCTACATGGAATCATGGAATACAAGCAAACGAAGCAGCTTGGAAGGTACTGTCGAAAGGAGGAAAGGCCTTAGATGCTGCCGAACAAGGTGTTAGAGTTACAGAGTCTGATCCAAATGGAACAAGTGTTGGTTTGGGAGGTAGACCAGATAGAGAAGGAAAGGTTACTTTGGATGCATGTATTATGAATCATAAGAATCAATGTGGAGCAGTAGCTTTTTTAGAAGATATTGAACATCCAATTTCTGTTGCTAGAAAAGTTATGGAGGAAACACCACATGTAATGTTGGTTGGAGATGGTGCAAAACAATTCGCTTTGGAACAAGGATTTAAGCAAAGAGAATTACTAACTGAAGGTTCAAAAAAAGCATGGGAAAAGTGGAAAAAGGAATCTAAATACAAACCAGTTGTGAATGTAGAAAACCATGATACTATTGGGTTACTTGCATTAGATGAACATGGTAACTTATCTGGTTCATGTACTACTAGTGGAATGGCATATAAAATGAGAGGAAGAGTAGGAGATTCACCAATAATAGGAGCAGGTTTGTTCGTTGATAATGAAATCGGTGCAGCATGTGCAACAGGAATGGGAGAAGCGATCATTAGAGTTGCAGGAAGTGCTATTGTAGTTGAATTTATGAGAAACGGAATGTCACCTCAAGACGCATGTAAGGCAGCCGTCGATAGAATCGTTGCAAAACATGATAATTTAGAGAATTTACAAGTTGGTTTTATTGCTTTAAATAAAAACGGAGAGGCAGGCGCCTATAGTGTGTATTCTGGGTTTAACTACGCATTGAAAGATAAAACCCAAGAGGAATTAATAGATGCTAAATATAACCTTAAAAACCCTGGAGGCTATTAGTATGAAAAATTTTATTACAGTGGGATTGGCATTGTCATTTATCACTTCTTTTATTAATTACATTATGGGTAATATGAAAATGATGATGATTATCTTAGGGGTTTTTAGTGTTTTCGTTTTTATCTATCTTATATATTCAGTTATAAAACTTAAAAAAGTTTATGGATTTATAGCATTGTTTACTTTGATATCACTTTTATTTCAGTCCTTTCACTGGGGCTATTTTTATGAGTTAAGATACGCCATGATTGTACCAATTCTCATTTATATAAGTTTACTAGTCAAATGGAAGAAACATAGGTCTAATTTAATCCCCCTTATATTTATAGTTGCCTACCAAATATTAGAATTTTCGACTGTAATTAGAATTTGGATTAGTAATCTATCTTAATACAAAAAAAATGAATTTTGAAATTTGTACTGATTCAGTTGAAGGTGCACTTGCGGCAGTAAAATATGGCGCAAAACGAATCGAATTATGTGCTGCACTTTCTGTTGGTGGCTTGACTCCAAATATAGGGTTGGTAGAGGGGTGTGCTAATACTGGTATTGCTGTGAATGCAATTGTACGCCATAAAGAAGGTGGTTTTGTCTACAATGCAGATGATGTATCAGTAATGAAGCTCGATATAAAGAGCATAAAAGAAGCAGGTGGAAAAGGCGTTGTTTTTGGGATATTGACAGCTGATCATGAAATTTCTGAATTGAATAAAGAGTTATGTTCATATGCAAAATCATTAGGCTTAGAGGTAACTTTTCACAGGGCTTTTGATTTTGTAAAGGATTACAAGTCGGCTATTAAAAAAGTTATTGAAATGGGATTTGATAGATTGTTGACTTCAGGCTTAAAGCCTAAAGTGGTTGATGGACTAGATGTAATAACTTATTTGCAAGAAAATCATGGTCTAGAAATTGAAATTCAACCAGGTTCTGGCGTCAACCCTCAAAACGCCTTAAAACTTGCCGCTACGGGAATTCAAAACCTACATTTTACAGCTAGAAAATCATCTGGTGGAGAAACCAGCCTCGGAATGGGTGAATTAATGGAGGTTGATGAAGATAAAATAAAAGATATCATCGATTTATTTAAGTAAGAATCTCAACCAATTGTTCCATTCCCACAGTGGCTTTTTCAGCGATAACCGTTAAATTTTCAAACTGCTTCTTACTCGCATTAGGCTCAGGATCAATAAAATAGATAGGCGTACCTAAAGCTACTTCGTAAATCAAATTTGCAGCTGGATATACCTGCATAGATGTACCAATAACTACTAAGACATCAGCTTGTTGCGTAATTAAGGCTGCTCTTGAAAGTTCAGGAACATCTTCACCAAACCAAACTATATGAGGTCGTAATTGACTTCCTTTTCCACACTTGTCGTTAAATGTTACATCTTTATGCCAATCATAAATCAATGATTGGTCTTTGGTACTTCGTACTTTTCTTAATTCTCCATGTAAATGAATTACATTGTTGTTTCCAGCACGTTCGTGCAAATCATCCACATTTTGAGTAATAACATAAACATCATAAAGTTCTTGTAGTTTTGTGATGTAATGATGTGCTGCATTTGGCTCAACTTCGAATAGTTGTTTTCTACGCTGATTGTAAAAATCTAATACCAATGCTGGATTTCTATACCATGCTTCAGGAGTCGCCACTTCGTGAATATCGTGCCCTTCCCATAGGCCATCGCCATCTCTAAATGTTTTAATTCCAGATTCAGCACTAATACCCGCACCAGTAAGAATAACGATTCTTTTTTTCTGTTTCATATTACTCGCTAAAATAAGAACAAAATCTAAAACGAAACCTTATATTTGCACCGCTAAAAATTATTACACATGAAAGCAGGAATTGTAGGATTGCCGAACGTTGGAAAATCAACATTATTTAATTGTTTATCAAATGCAAAGGCGCAAAGTGCAAACTTTCCATTTTGTACTATTGAACCAAATATTGGTGTGGTAAATGTACCAGATGCACGATTGGAAAAATTAGAAGAGTTGGTGGGACCAGAAAAGGTAGTTCCGGCTACTGTTGAGATTGTTGATATTGCTGGTTTGGTAAAAGGAGCAAGTAAAGGGGAAGGTTTAGGTAATAAATTCTTAGCAAACATTAGAGAAACAGATGCTATTATTCATGTATTGCGTTGTTTTGATAATGATAATATAGTTCACGTGGATGCAAGTGTAGATCCGGTTAGAGATAAAGGAACTATTGATGTAGAGTTGCAACTAAAAGATTTGGAAGCTGTAGAGAAGAAAATGGAACGTGTAAAGAAATCTGCAAGAACAGGTGATAAGGCTGCACAGAAAGAATTTGAAGCATTGGTAAAAGTAAAAGATGGATTGGAAGGATTCAATTCCGTTCGTGCCATTGATTTAACTGATGACGAACAAGAGTTCTTAAAGCCTTTGCAATTGCTAACAAGCAAGCCTATTCTGTATGTGTGTAATGTAGACGATGATTCAGCAGTTTCAGGGAATGCATATGTAGATGCTGTAAAAGAAGCTGTGAAAGATGAAGATGCTGAGATTATTATTTTAGCAGTTGGTACAGAATCTGACATCAATGAATTGGAAGACTACGAAGAGCGTCAACTATTTTTAGAAGATATGGGACTAGATGAGCCCGGTTCTTCTAAATTAATTCGTGCTGCTTATAAATTATTAAACTTACAAACCTATTTTACTGCCGGAGTAAAAGAAGTACGTGCTTGGACGATCAATATTGGAGATACTGCACCGCAAGCGGCAGGAGTTATTCATACAGACTTTGAAAAAGGCTTTATCCGTGCAGAAGTAATTAAGTACGATACTTTTGTAGAATTGGGAAGTGAAGCGAAGGTAAAAGAAGCAGGCAAATTAGGTGTAGAAGGGAAAGAATATATTGTACAAGATGGGGATATGATGAATTTTAGATTTAACGTATAATTTAAATTTACCGAATAATATTTTGAATTGAACATCGTAAATAGGCTTTATTTGCGATGCTTTTTTTTAAAACAAGTATTAGTTTTGAGTCTATGAAATCAACTAGTATAAGCTTATCAAGTGTTCTTATTGCCATTGTCGGTATTGTCATGTTTTCTGCAAAGGCAGTTATGGTAAAATTAGCCTATCAATATGATGTAAGTTCTTTGCATCTTTTGGTATTTAGAATGGTGTTTGCCTTGCCTTTTTATTTAGGTTTACTCTATTTCTTTAGACCTCAAAATCCAATAGAAATTAGAAATAGTGATTATGTTTGGCTGATATTATTTGGATTTATTGGTTATTACTTGGCGTCTTATTTTGATTTTTTAGGATTGAAATATATAAAAGCTGGATTGGAGCGAATCATCTTGTTTGTTTATCCGACATTAGTATTATTAATTTCTCGAATATTTTTAAAAACGAAAATTACGACCAAACAACTTATAGCAATTTTAATTACCTATGTAGGTGTTGTGATCGCTTTTTGGGGAGAAATTAATTTAGAAGGCTCTAATATTGCCTTAGGTGCTTTTCTAATTTTCTTAAGCGCTTTGACCTACGCATCCTATTTGGTAGGTAGTGGGTGGTTAATACCTAAGTTTGGAGTTATGGCATTTACTTCTTTGGCAATGATTGTATCTACTGTATGTGTTGTAGCACATTACGGTATAACTGATAGAGGCGATTTACTAAATTATCCATATCAAGTTTATTTGTTAGGTTTTTTAATGGCAATAATTTCAACTTTAATTCCTTCCTTTTTAGTGTCTTTGGCAATTAAAAGAATGGGAGCAAACAACTTTTCCATATTTGGAAGTATTGGGCCAATATCCACTATTATTTTGGCTTATTTGTTTTTAGATGAAAGATTGTCAACTGTTCAGTTTATTGGTGCATTTATTGTGATTTTAGGAGTAATATTTATTTCTAAAAGTAAAAAGAAAACTAGTTAATCTCTTGTTGATAACTAATAGTACTCACTATTTCTTTTTTTGATTCTAAACACTATTTTAGCATTTCCTCAACTCTCATAGGCAATGGCGCAAGAAACAAAATACACCGAAGACAATATACGTTCACTCGATTGGAAAGAGCATATCCGTATGCGACCGGGAATGTATATCGGTAAATTGGGTGATGGTTCTTCGCCAGATGATGGTATTTATATTTTAATCAAAGAAGTGCTCGATAACTCAATTGATGAGTATGTAATGGGTGCTGGAAAAACCATTGAAATTTCGGTAAAAGAAACCTCTGTTACTATCCGTGACTACGGTCGTGGAATTCCATTAGGTAAGGTAGTAGATGTTGTTTCTAAAATGAATACTGGTGGTAAGTACGACTCTAAGGCCTTTAAAAAATCTGTCGGATTAAATGGGGTTGGAACCAAAGCAGTTAATGCACTTTCTACAAGTTTTAAGGTGCAATCTGTTAGAGATGGTCAAACGGCCTTAGCGGAGTTTGAAAGAGGTAATTTAACCTTAAAAACAGATGTAGAACCTTCGTCGCAGAGAAAGGGAACGAAAGTTTGGTTTACACCAGATCCAGAAATTTTTGTGAAGTATAAGTTCCGAATGGAATACATTATTAAAATGATTAAAAACTATGTGTATCTAAACACAGGGTTGACAATTATTTTAAATGGTGAAAAATATATTTCTGAAAATGGATTAAAGGATTTATTAAAAGAAAATATTGCAGATGAATCTATGTTGTTTCCAATTGTACATCTTTTAGAAGATGACATAGAAATGGCATTGACGTATAGCAAATCACAATATTCTGAAGAATACCATTCTTTTGTGAATGGACAACATACAACACAAGGAGGTACACATCAAAATGCGTATAGAGAAGCGGTTGTAAAGACAGTCCGAGATTTTTTTGGGAAGAATTATGACGCTTCAGATATTCGGAAATCTATTGTTACAGCGATTAGTATTAAAGTCATGGAGCCTGTTTTTGAAAGTCAAACAAAAACAAAATTAGGTTCTACTGAAATGGGTGGTGGATTACCTACAGTTCGAACATTTATAAATGATTTTGTAAAACGTAGACTTGATAATTATTTGCATAAGCATCCAGATGTAGCAGAAAAAATTCAGAAGAAAATTGTTCAGGCAGAGAAAGAACGAAAGGAACTTTCTGGTATTAGAAAATTAGCAAGAGACAGAGCCAAAAAGGCGAGCTTGCATAATAAAAAATTACGTGATTGTCGTGTGCATTTAGGTGACATGAAAAAGGACAATCGACTGGATACGACCTTGTTCATTACCGAAGGAGACTCAGCAAGTGGCTCTATTACCAAATCTAGAAATGTAAATACGCAGGCTGTATTTAGTTTAAAAGGAAAGCCACTGAATTCATATGGTTTAAGTAAAAAGATTGTATACGAAAATGAGGAGTTTAACCTACTTCAATCTGCATTAAATATTGAAGACGGAATTGAGAATTTGCGTTATAACAATATTGTAATTGCTACGGATGCCGATGTGGATGGTATGCACATTCGCTTGTTATTGATTACTTTCTTTTTGCAGTTCTTCCCTGAATTGATTCGCGAAGGGCATTTGTATATTTTGGAAACACCGTTGTTTAGAGTGCGGGATAAAAAGGAAACTTTTTACTGTTATTCTGAGCAAGAGCGAAGAGATGCAATAAATAAATTAAGAGGTAAGCCAGAAATAACACGATTTAAAGGATTGGGTGAAATCAGTCCAAATGAATTTGTACACTTTATTGGAAATGATATTAGATTAGATCCAGTAATGCTAGATAAAGAAATGCCGATAGAAAAACTATTAGCCTTCTACATGGGTAAAAACACTCCAGATAGGCAAAAGTTTATCATCGAAAACCTCAAAGTTGAACTTGATTTAGCGGAAGATATATAATGCAAGAACACAACGACCCAGATTTTAACGAAGAAGAATTAACGCGTCAAGACGAATCACAGGAAACGATTACGAGAGTTACCGGTATGTATGAAGAATGGTTTTTAGACTATGCTTCATACGTAATTCTTGAAAGAGCAGTACCTGGAATTGATGATGGATTCAAGCCAGTACAACGTAGAATCATGCATTCTATGAAAGATTTGGACGACGGACGTTATAACAAAGTTGCGAATATTGTAGGGCATACCATGCAATACCATCCGCATGGAGATGCTAGTATTGCAGATGCCATGGTACAGCTAGGGCAGAAGGAGTTGTTAATTGATATGCAAGGAAACTGGGGGAATACCTTAACCGGTGACCGTGCAGCAGCATCTCGTTATATTGAAGCGCGTTTGTCTAAGTTTGCTTTAGATGTAGTTTTTAATCCAAAGACTACAGAATGGAAAATGTCTTATGATGGTCGTAGAAAAGAACCTGTCGATTTACCTGTAAAATTTCCATTATTACTCGCTCAAGGAGCAGAAGGGATTGCAGTAGGACTATCTACTAAAATATTGCCACACAACTTTAATGAGTTGATCGATGCGTCTATTAAGATTCTTAAGGGGAAAAGTTTTAGAATAGTTCCTGATTTTTTAAATGGAGGCATTGCAGATGTATCTAATTATAATGATGGTAAACGAGGAGGTAAAATTCGTGTAAGAGCCAGAATTTCTCAATTAGATAAAAAGACCTTAGTTATTACGGAAATTCCGTTTGGAACGACTACTACTTCATTGATAGATTCAATTTTAAAAGCCAATGACAAAGGCAAAATTAAAATCAAGAAGATTGAGGATAACACGGCAGCAAAAGTTGAGATTTTAATCCACTTACCTAATGGTGTTTCACCAGACAAAAGCATTGATGCCTTATATGCCTTTACAAATTGTGAAAATTCAATTTCACCTTTAGGTTGTATCATTGAAGACAATTCTCCTGTATTTATAGGTGTGAGTGAAATGTTGAAACATTCCACGCAACACACCGTCGATTTACTAAAGCAAGAATTAGAGATTCAATTGGACGAGTTAGAAGAACAATGGCATTTTGCCTCTTTAGAGCGCATTTTTATTGAAAACAGAATCTATCGTGATATTGAAGAAGTTGATACCTGGGAAGGAGTAATAAAAGCGATTGATGATGGGTTAAAGCCATACATTAAGCATTTAAAGCGTGCAGTTACCAAGGAAGATATTGTTCGTTTAACAGAAATTAGAATTAAGAAAATTTCCAAGTTTGATATAGATAAAGCAAAGCAGCATATTGAATCTTTGGAAGAAAAAATAGCTGCGGTTAAAAATTATCTAGATAATTTAATAGAATACGCTATTGATTATTTTAAGAACCTAAAAACAAAGTTCGGAAAAGGTAAAGAGCGAAAAACTGAATTGAAAATCTTTGATGATATTGTTGCAAGTAAGGTGGTGATGAAAAATGCCAAATTATATGTAAACAGAGAAGAAGGTTTTGTGGGAACGTCTTTACGTCGTGATGAGTTTGTTACGGATTGTTCAGATATTGATGATGTAATTATATTCCGTAAAGATGGTAAAATGATGATTACCAAAGTAGGAGCAAAGACCTTTGTTGGAACAGATATTATTCATGTTGCTATCTTCAAAAAGAATGATAAACGGACTGTTTATAATATGATGTATCGAGATGGTAGAAGTGGTCCGACCTTAATGAAACGTTTTCATGTAACAAGCGTTACAAGAGATAGAGAATATGATTTAACAGCAGGAAATAAGGCTTCTATAGTTACTTATTTTACAGCAAATCCGAATGGTGAAGCTGAAATTGTATCAATTCATTTAAGAGCAGTAGGAAGTATAAAAAAATTAAAGTGGGATGTTGATTTCTCAGAACTCCTGATCAAAGGTCGAGGGTCTAAAGGAAATAGATTGACCAAATATGCCGTTAAAAAAATTGAATTAAAAGAGAAGGGTATTTCTACCCTAAAGCCTCGTAAAATTTGGTTTGATGATACTGTGCAGCGATTAAATGTTGATGAACGCGGTGATTTATTAGGTGAGTTTACTCCGGAAGACAGATTGTTAGTTGTTTCTCAAAAAGGATTGGCAAAAACCATTACTCCAGAATTGGCCACTCATTTTAACGATGATATGATTGTTTTGGAAAAGTGGATTCCGAACAAGCCATTATCGGCTATTTATTTTGAAGGAGAAAAAGAGAAATACTATGTAAAACGCTTTATGATTGACAATCCGAATAAAGAGGAATTGTTTATTACAGAGCACCCTAAGTCTCAGTTACAAGTTGTAGCTACTGATTATAGACCAATGGCGGAAGTCGTTTTTTCAAAAAGAAGTTTGGATAAAATGGAAGTAAATTTTGAAGATTTTATAGCTGTAAAGGGAATAAAATCATTAGGAAATCAGTTGACTTCTGAAAAAATAAGACAAGTAAACCTTTTAGAACCATTAGAGTACACACCTCCAGTTATAGCTGAGGTTGAAGTGGTAGAAGAAGAGGTAGTAGAAACACTGCCGCTGGACATTCCAGAAATTGAAAAACCGAAGGAAGAGGAAAAATCAAAACCGATAATTGTGGATGCCAATAAAAAGAAACCTACGATTAAACCTCCTAAAAAAGACGATAAAGATCAAACCAAATTATTTTAAAGCAATATGCTTTTAGCAATTACTTATACATTAAAAACATTTTGGGAAATAGCATTGTTTACTATTGTTATTATTTTATGTGCCTGGTTGTTTTCTAGACTGGTACGTTTTATGATTACTAAAATCATAAAGCGTAGAATTCAAAAAGCAGGAGGTGATTATAGCACTACGAGTTTGAAATTCTTGATGAATTCCATTAAGTTTTTTTCTATGATTATAGCCTTAGTAGTGGTTGTATTGTCCGTGCCAGCCTTACGTTCTAAAGCTACTTTTATATTTTCTGGAGCAGGAATTTTAGCAGCAATTATTGGTTTTGCGGCGCAGGCTGCAATCTCTAATTTAATTGCAGGTGCTTTCATTGTAATATTTAAGCCATTTAGAGTAGGGGATTTTATCCGATTGGATGAATCCAGAGTCGGAATCGTGCAAGACATTACCTTACGCCATACCGTTATTAATAACTTTGAGAACAAGCGTTTGATTATTCCAAATTCGATAATTAGTACGGAGTCTGTATTAAATCATACTATTGATGATTCTCAAGTACTAAGTTTTAATAATTTTTATATCGGTATTTATGCAGATGTGGATATAGCACGAAAGATTATTCAAGAAGAAGTTAGTAAACTTGACTATATTATTGACAACCCAAATAGCAAGATATCATCAGATAAAAACGATGTAGAAGTAAGATTTATTTCTTCACAAAATTATAGAATTCATTTACGTGCTTATATATGGATTAGCGAACCATTCGAAGAATTTAGAAATCGTGCGTTACTCGCGGAAAGAGTTCATAAACGTTTTATCACAGAAGGTATAGATATGCCAGTTGATATTTATAAAATTGTAAAATAATTGCATGAGCTGAAAATGTCACACTAAATTGTCATGCTTAGCCTGTCGAAGCATCTTTGTATTGTCACATTTTAATATGAAATTGTCATTTCCGTTCCGATAATTATCGAAACGGAAATCTATAAAAACAAATAATATTCTGAATTTATGTATCATTTCGTCTATTCTTAATGACCAACAGGAATGATAGAAACATTTAATTTAATACAAATGAAAAAATACTTAGCATTACTATTCATTACAATTTCAACCTTAATATTCGCACAATCCTCTAACCAATCCGAACTATCCTTAGATAACATCATGAAAGGAAATGAATTTATTGGTGTACAACCATCAGGAATATTTTGGAGTGAAAATTCAAAAACAATCTATTTTAAATGGAATCCAGATGCAGAACCAAATTCATCTTTGTACAAATATGAATTGAGCGCTAAAAAGATTTCAAAAGTTTCTATAGACGAGGAACGATCACTTATGAATACTAGGGATTACGACTATTCTTCGGATAAATCAAAAAAAGTATATGTAAAACATGGCGATGTCTATTTATATGATGCGGCAACAAATTCATCTAAAGAATTAATTATAACTTTTGATGCGTATGAATCGGGTGTTTCATTTGCACCTGATAACAAATCTATAATATTTAAAAGGGAAAATAATTTATTCAGATTTGATTTGGACAATGGGCAAATTGCACAACTCACAAATTTCAAAACTGGAAGTAAAAAGAAAAAAAATAGAACAAGTGAGCAGGACCAATGGCTAAAAGAGCAACAATACGATTTATTTGAGGTTTTACAAGATAGAAAGGAGCGCAAAGATTTGTCAAATGAACATTCTGAGGCATTGCGTGTTCAAAGACCTAAAGAAATATATTTAAATGGTAAGTACTTGTCGAATATCACTATTGGTGAAAACGGAAAATATATAGCATATAGATTGTCTGAATATCCGAAGAATAAGAATACGATGACACCACATTTTGTATCGGAATCTGGTTATACAACAGAACAAAGAACAAGATCAAAAGTTGGAGGTAAAAGGCCTTCCTACGAATTATGGATTTATAATTATGAAAAAGATTCAACGTATAAAGTGGATGTATCTTCTTTAACTGGTATTTATAATAAACCGTTGTATTTAAAGGAGTATGAAGATGATTTTATACCAAATTATGAGGAACCAAAATCAATCAGTTTTTCGTCTCCGGTAAATTCTAAAAATGGAGAATATACAATTTTAGAGATGAATTCGGATGACAATAAAGAGCGTTGGATTGCACAAATTGATTTTAAGAACGGCAAATTAATTGAATTGGACCACCAGCATGATGAAGCATGGATTTCTGGGCCTGGCATTTCTGGCAGAAACATTGGTTGGCTAGATGATGAAACCGTTTACTATCAATCTGAAGAAACCGGATATTCACACTTGTATAAAATAAATTTAAATTCTAAAAAGATAAAAGCGCTGACCAAAGGAAATTGGGAAGTACTTTCTGTATCTAAAACCAAAGATGGCGAGGGATTATTTATTGTAACAAATGAGGTGCATCCTGGCGAGTATCATTTGTATCGATTGAACTTAAAGAATTTAAAAAGAGAAAAACTTACAAACCAAACTGGGAATAATGAAATTACCATTTCTCCAGATGAACAACATTTTGCTGTTCGTTATTCTTATAGTAATAAGCCATGGGAATTGTATTTGCTTGCAAATGAGGATAAGGCTAAAGAAAAGCAATTGACAGAATCGACCACCGAAGAATTTAATTCTTATAATTGGAGGGCAGCAGAGAACATTACCTTTAAGGCCGAGGACGGTATAGAGGTACATGCTAGAATGTACACGCCAGATTCTGGAGCAGAAGGAAAGCCTTTGGTAGTTTTTGTTCACGGTGCTGGTTATTTGCAGAATGCTCATAAATGGTGGAGTACCTATTATAGAGAATACATGTTCCATAATTATTTAGTTGATAACGGTTATGTAGTGCTTGATATAGATTATAGAGCAAGTAAAGGATATGGTCGCGATTTTAGAACTGGAATTTACCGTCATATGGGTGGAAAAGATATGTCTGACCAAGTAGATGGTGTAAAACATCTAGTTGATAAATATGGTGTAGACAAGGATAAGGTTGGTATTTATGGAGGTTCTTATGGTGGATTTATTACGATTATGGGAATGTTCAATTACCCTGAAATATTTCAAAGTGGAGCAGCGATTCGATCAGTTACGGATTGGGCACATTACAATCATGGATATACGTCAAATATTTTAAATACCCCGATGAGTGATCCAAAAGCATTCGAACGCAGTTCTCCAATCAATTTTGCCGATGGATTGGAAGGAAGATTGTTGATGTTGCATGGTATGGTAGATGACAATGTACATTTTCAGGATGTGGTGCGTTTAACTCAAAAACTGATAGAGTTAAAGAAAGACAATTGGGATAACGTATTGTACCCAGTAGAGCGCCATGGATTTATAGAGTCCAGTTCTTGGACTGATGAGTACAAGCGTATTTATAAATTGTTTGAGGATACTTTAAAGTAAATGACTGCTATAGATATCCTTTCGAAACTAGTTTCTTTTTCTGTATTAGGAGGAGAAAGCAATCTTTCAATAGCAAAATGGATTCAGGAATACTTGGAATCTCATGGAGTGGATGTTCATCTATTTTATAATAGAGAAAAAACAAAAGCATCCATAATTTGTAGAATTGGACCTGCAGTGGACGATGGCGTAATATTATCTGGTCATATGGATGTTGTGCCCGTTGAGGGGCAAGAATGGGATACCAATCCATTTGAATTAGTAAATAAAGGAGATGGAAACCTATATGCACGTGGTGCATGTGATATGAAAGGTTATTTAGCAATGTGCTTAGCAGTAGTTCCTGAAATGATGCAATCAACATTAAAAAAGCCTATCTATTTTGCCTTTTCATTTGATGAAGAAATAGGGTGTTTAGAAGGGGAGAATATGGTAAAGCAACTAAAGGAAACATATTCTGAAACTCCGCGATTTGCAATTATAGGAGAACCTTCTATGATGCAACCTGTTATTGGGCATAAAGGAATTTATGTGCTGAAAACTGTAGTCAATGGTTCTTCTGGCCACAGTAGTAGAATAAGACAAGAGGTTAGCGCTATTCATGAAGCCGCAAGGCTGATACTTTGGTTAGAAAATAAAATGAATACACTAGTAGATAATGGTCATTTAGATGATCGATTTACGCCACCTCATACGTCGATTCATATTGGTCAAATTAATGCCGGTATCGCTCCAAATATAATTGCGGACACGGCTACTTTTTATTGGGATATTAGGGTAATACCTAAAGATCGTGCAACGGAAATAGTGCAAGAATTCAAGCAATATTGTGTCGAATTAGAAATAGAGAAACGAAAAATATTTACAAAGTTTAAAATTGAAACAACTGAAGAGCATCCTACTGTACCTGTTTTAGATACTGATGCAACTGCAGAAGTTGTTGATTTAGTAAAACGGATTTCTAAAAGCAATACCATTCAAACGGTGGCGTATGCTTCTGAGGCAGGTCATTTTCAAGAAGGAGGTTATGAAAGTATTATTTGTGGCCCTGGATCCATTGCGCAAGCGCATAGAGCAAACGAATTTGTATCTGTAGAACAATTGAACTCAGGAGTACAAATGATTCAAAACTTGGTTAAGGAATTGAATTAGCAGCCGCACCAAACTTCAACTGTAGACTTTGTTTCCGTTTCTTTAATGGTATAATAGCATCCAACGCCTTCATCGTTGGGGCGATATATTGTTCCATCTGAATTCCAACTGTTTTCTATTTCCGATAAATCGTTAGAGTCCATAATTTCTACCCAGTTCATTAGTTCTTTTTTGTCAATTCTTGGAAAAGTAATATTGTAAGTAATCCCACCTTCTTCAGCGCATTCATCTATGGTGTAGGAAATTCCACCTAAAAACTCTTTTTCAAAGGCACAAATTTGGTTTTTGTTATATTCAAACATTTTGACATTCTTTTTTTCTCCAATATTTTCATACTCTTGGAGTAAGTAGGCATAAATAATTTCTGTAGAATTGTTTTGTTCCAATGCGTCCTTTAATTTAGAGATATTCGGTTTTTTCAGTTCAAAGGATTGTGAAAACCCTATAATTGGAAAGATCACTAAAACTATTAAGAATCGAGAATTCATAGTTGTTAATTAAATAAAATTGTTAATACTTCTGCCATATCTTTTCTCCAAACGTCCCAGTCATGCCCGCCATTAGAAACTAAATATTCGTGTTTTATTCCATTAGTTTTAAGCCAATCATGCATCTTTTCATTTTGAGTAAACCCCCAAGAATCTTCTTTTCCGGTTTTAAAAACTAAAAGGTCCAAATTGTTTATGGATTCTTTTTCAGAAATATCAAGTAAAGGAATTTCGAGCCAAGTGGACAAACATATTATTGATCCGTATTTATCTAAATTATTGAATCCAACTTTCGCGGCTTGAGCACCTCCCATTGAAGAGCCTGCGATTGCCCATTTAACCTTATTGGTATGAATAGAATAGTTTTTTTTGAGATAAGGAATTAAATCATTTATGAAATCATTTTCCAAAACTGAATTATTTTTTTCCATCCATTTCGGACCCTCTGTTTGAGAAGTGAAGAAAGTATGATAATCCCCTTCAACAGGGTCTCCATTAGGCATAACAATTAGCATTGGAGCCATTTTACCCTGTGAAATAAGGTTGTCTGCAATTAGATTAATTTTTCCAAAATCAGACCAAAACGAAACTTTCTCTCCAAAACCATGTAATAAAAATAATACTGGATATAAAGTTTCTGAATCATAATTTGGAGGGGTATATACACTAACAGAATTCATTGTATTTGTGGCTGAAGACTTATATATATGGTCATGTAAAATACCATGAGGTACATTTGTTAATTCATGAATTAATGACGGCGATCCCGGAATTATCAATTCACTCTTTGCATCTAGCCAAGGGTAGGGATTTTGGTTTTTAGGGTCAGCAATTATTAATCCGTCAACATTTAATTGATAATGGTAAATTTCGGGTTCCAAAACTTCTGAATTAACAGTCCATAAACCAGTATCCATTTTTTTTAAAAATAAAGTATCTTTTGAAAATGTACCAGTTGCTGAAACATTCTTTGCATTCGGAGCATAAAGATTAAATTGAACGCTATTATCATTTAGAATAACAGGGGAGGTATAAGAAGGTTTATCATTTTGCGAATACAGATGTGTACTAATTGTAAGCACAACTGTAATAATTATATTTTTAACCATTGTTATTTCATTTTTTCAAAGAATGTCATTTTATATTCAGGTAAAAGCTCTGGGTGTGAAATTTTTATTATGTCTTTAAGAACCAAATCGGGACGAGTAGGAGCCAATTCATAATAAATTACGCCGCCAGTTTTACCTTTTTTATTTGCAAACGTATAAATGTTGTTATTATTAAAAGCCTCAAATTCTTGATAGTGAGAACTAGCATTATTTAACTGTTCTTTGCTTTCATAATGACCAGGAGCAATCCAAATATCAGCTTTTTGGCCTTTATCTAGGACAGCCTCAAAACTTAATTGTAAGCTTCCTTTTCCTTTCGTGTCTTTCCATAAATAATTGGTATTGGCGTCATTTAAAAATTGAGCAACAAAACTTCCGCCTGCTGGTAGGTTCCAAATATCTTTAAACATAACACCAGAGAGAATTGTTGGAGTTTCTTTTATGTCTTTGGCAATTGTAACGGCCTTATTATAGTCGAATTCAATTTGATTAAATATGTTGGACGCTTCTTCATTTTTGTCGAATAAGGCACCAAATAGTTTGATCCATTCTGCTCTTCCTAATGGAGTTTCTTCTAACCAATCACCATTATAAATTAGTGGAATACCAGATCGTTCAATTGTAAGTAACGATTTATTAGCAGCACTCATAGAAAAAGCAATAACGGCATCAGGATCTAATTCTAATAAGATTTCCGTATTAAAGCTTCCATCATTACCCAGTTCTTTAATTTGGTTTTTGTCTATAAGTTTTCTAGTCTTTTCGGATGAAACATAACGGGTATTAGGAAAACCAACTAAATTGTTTTCAACTTTCAGCAACTCCAACATTGGAATGTGCGTAGTACTATTAACTACAACTGATTTTAAAGGTATTTGAATAGTTTTTGCTCCAGTTGGTAATTCAGATGTGTCAAATCCCTCTCTAACTAAGTAGTACTCAAGCTGCTCATCAGCTTTTTGATAAGGTGTTTTTACAATTATTTTTGAATAATTCTCATATTGCTCAATATTTAAACCTTTTGAATATTTTATTAAATAACTTTGTTTAATGAAAGAATTAGATGAGTTTATTTCTTTTTTACACGAAAATAATAGTGCTAGTAAAATTAAAATTGAAGGAAGTTTATAAAAAATCATTTAGGATATATTTCAATATGTTGATCTTGAACGCTCATGAATGTCATTCGCATAATTAATTTCTTTAATTGATGTACTTAGTGGTATTTTTTTTCAATCAGCAAGGTATTAATTTTTGAGGTTTTATTCCGATTTAGAGTTATAATTAAATTACTTTTGCTCGCGATACTGGTTGCCAATATTTAATATATAAGTATTGGTTTAAAAGGGAATTTGGTGAAAGGCCAAAACTGTACCCGCAACTGTATGCTTAGTCTGTTTTTAACAGATGTTTATTGTTAAACTTTGTACCACTGTTCGTAAGAATGGGAAGGTGAACAATAAAACGCAAGTCAGGATACCTGCCATTATCATTTGAATAACAAACTTTCGGGAAGAAAGGTTTGGTATAGTTTATCTATCCACCAATTTTTCACCGATTTAATTTTAATTATTAAATCATTTTAAAAATGAAAAAAAACACATTTTATTTAGCAGTGTGTGTGGTGTTAATGGCTCAAAACTTAGCCTTAGCACAAGAACAACAAGAAAAGGAAGTAGAACAATTAGATGAAATTTTTCTTTCTGACACAAAATTTGAGTTGAAAAAAGAAAACTCAGGAAAAATCATCTACAAAATTTCACAAAAAGACATTCAACAAAATTCAGGGAAAACGATAATAGATTTATTGGACAATATTCCGGGAATTGAAATTAATGGGAATAATAATGTTGCAGGTAGTAATATTGGAATTTACATTAGAGGAGGAAGAAATAGACAAGTGGCCATTGCAATTGATGGAGTTTTGTTAAATAATCCAACCGGAATTGCGGCAAGTTTTAATTTAAACTTAATTGATGTTAACCAAATTGAATCGATTGAAATTTTGAAAGGATCATCTAGTACTTTGTATGGTTCTGGTGCAGCCACAGGTGTAATCAATATTAAGTTGAAAAAGGCCGTAAAATCTCCATTTAATATAGATTATTTGGCAAGTATTGGTACAAATAATTCTCAAAGAACATCATCCAATTCTTTAGAAAATCTTGAACAAAATTTATCAATGAACGGATCTTTAGATAAATTTAATTATTTATTGAGTTTCAGTTTAAAAAAAGAAGATGGTATTTCTGCGGCAAATGACAAAAATAGCCCAATACCATTTGAAACTGACGCGTTTTTAAGTGAAAACGCCTTGATGAAATTGGGATATAAAGTTTCAGATGACTTAAGTATTGGCTTTTTTGGAAATTTTAATTCTTATGATTACGATTATGATGGCGGTGCTTATTTCGACTCTTCTATAAATAATGGAACAGAATCTAATATTCAATTCGGATTAACATCTGATTATAAATATAAGAAAGGAAATTTGAAGCTTACGGTGTCATCCAGTGATTTAGATCGAGAATTTGACAGTTATAATGGTTTTTCTGGTACAATAGATCATTATGAATATAAAGGGACTAGTTTATTTGCTGAGGCAATTAACAAATTTGAACTTTCAGAAAGCTCAAGCTTTATTTTAGGTGTTAATTTTCAAGAATTTGACAATCAAACAAATACACCTTTTGGAGACATTGATAAAGACGTTGCGAATTATTCAACGTTCGATCCCTTTGTGAGTTATTTATATACAAATGCGAATGGTTTTAATTTGAATGTTGGAGCAAGATTAAATAATCATTCAGAATATGGAAGTCATTTAGTTTATCATATAAACCCTTCGTATAATTTAATTTCGAATGCTAAAACAAATTTAAAAGTTTTAGGGTCTTATTCTACGGCATTTATTGCTCCATCTACATATCAATTGTTTTCATTTTATGGAAATCTAGATTTGGAACCAGAAGAGAATGCAACAGCGGAAATTGGATTGGAGTTTTCGAATAATAAATGGCTAGATACTAATGTGGTATTCTTTAACAGAGATGAGGAAAATGCAATTATTTTACCAGATTTTATCACATATCAGAATGCAGATTACACAATTAATGCAAAAGGTATTGAAACGTCTGTAAATTTGGAGCCAACTACGTTTTTAAATTTAAATTTGAGCCATACTTTTACTGAGAAAAGTGCCGATGTTGATTACATTCCAAAACACAAATTTGTAGTGGGTGTTGGAGTTGTTCCGTTTAAAAAAGCGTTTATAAATATTAACTATAAGAACGTGGGAGAGCGTACTTATTTTGACCAATGGGGATCTTTTGGTACACCCGGAGAAGATGTAATTTTAGATGCATACAGTTTGGTAGATGTAGGAATGAATTATACGTTTAATCATTTGACATTATTCGCATTGGCAAGTAACTTGTTTAACGTAGATTATGAGGATGTATTAGGATATTCTACTAAAGGAAGAAATTTTAAATTAGGTTTAAGACTTAATTTTTAAAGTTGTTTACCAATTATGAAAAGGGTAGCCTTGATTTAAGGCTGCCCTTTTTAGTTTAATACAATTCTTTTACCTCTTCCTTAATAAAAGCAATTCCAGTATTTGACGGAGCAGAGGAGTCGACCATGGTTTTCAATATGGTTTCTCTTAAATCTTGGGCGGATTTTACTTCTGTTTTATTAGAAGAAGACATTACTAAATTTCTTGTGGCGTTTTTTGCTGCTATTAATGCATTCCAACAAGCCTCTGATATATATATTTGTTGCGCTAGATTATGCTCAAATTCCTGCTCAATACTTAACAATAGTTTTTGAGTATACAACTCTTTGTTTTCATCTGTAGGTGTAACTCTAACCAATAGCTTAGATGGATTGATACGTTCCATAAACAAGGTCATACGCTCATAGGCTTGTAGCCTTATTGGTAAGATTTCTTTCTTCTTATCACGAATCAATTCAATTTTTTGCTTTCTATTTTCGCTTTTTAAATAGTCATTAAAAAAATAATAAGCCACCAATCCGGTTACTAAAGCTGGAGCACTATAAGGTATTAATTCTAAGATTGCTTCTTCCATTTAAAATGTGTTTTATAAAGACAAATATATACATTATAGGAATTAAATAATTGTCAATAACTTTTATTGGTTTACTGTTTTTAGAACGCTATTTTTGAAATCTATTAAACTTATTTTTTAATACCTCTCGACTTCGCTCAAAGAAACTGAATATTGTCAGTTTAACGGAGTAAAGACCTATTTATTTTAAACCGTGTCTAATTACTTAAATACTTTAAATCCCGCACAAAAAGAGGCTGTTATTCATAAAAACGGTCCAATGATTATAATTGCAGGGGCGGGTTCTGGAAAAACACGTGTATTAACGTACCGTATTGCTCATCTTATGAATCAAGGTGTAGATTCTTTTAACATTCTTTCTTTAACCTTTACCAATAAGGCAGCAAGAGAGATGAAAGAAAGAATTTCATCGGTTGTTGGAGCTGCTGAAGCTAAGAATTTGTGGATGGGGACGTTTCACTCAGTTTTCGCTCGTATTTTACGTTCAGAAGCAGATAACTTAGGATTCCCTTCAAATTTTACAATTTATGATACACAAGACTCGGTAAGGTTGCTTTCAAGTATCATAAAGGAAATGAATTTAGAAAAAGATAAGTACAAGCCTAAACAAGTACTAAGTCGTATTTCTCAATTCAAAAATAGTTTAATAACCGTAAAGGCCTATTTTAATAATTCAGATTTGATTGAAGCTGATAAGATGGCCAACCGTCCTAAAATGGGTGAAATTTATCATCATTATGTGAATCGTTGTTTTAAAGCAGGGGCTATGGATTTTGATGATTTGTTATTAAGAACTAATGAATTACTTACAAGATTTCCAGAAGTGCTGGCGAAATATCAAGATAGGTTTAGGTATATTTTAGTTGATGAGTACCAAGATACAAACCATTCGCAATATTTAATTGTAAAAGCTCTTGCCGATCGTTTTCAAAATATTTGTGTGGTTGGTGACGATTCTCAAAGTATTTATGCCTTCCGTGGAGCAAACATTCAAAATATCTTAAGTTTTCAAAAAGATTATCCAGATGTAAGTATCTTTAAATTAGAACAAAACTATAGATCTTCGAGTACCATTGTTGAAGCAGCGAATAGTGTAATTGATAAAAATAAAACCAAACTTGATAAAGAGATTTGGACTCAGAATGATGCGGGTTCTTTAGTTAAAGTAATGCGAACAGTTTCTGAAGCAGAAGAAGGACGGTTTATTGCGGCATCAATTTTCGAAAAGAAAATGAATGAGCAAAGAACCAATGATGATTTTGCGATTCTTTATAGAACAAATGCACAATCAAGAGCTATTGAAGATGCGCTTAGAAAAAAGGGAATTGACTATAGAATGTATGGTGGAGTTTCCTTTTATCAACGAAAAGAAATAAAAGATACTTTAGGGTATTTACGATTATTAATTAACCCAAATGATGAAGAGGCTTTAAAGCGTGTAATTAATTATCCACTAAGAGGAATTGGAGCATCTACTATCGATAAAATTGCGGTTGCTGCGAATCATTATGAAAAATCAATGTTTGAGATTATTCAAAACTTGAATTCGTATGATATAAAATTGAATGGTGGCACGCGAAATAAGTTGAATGATTTTGCAACCATGATCCGTCATTTTCAAATAGAAGCACAATCTAAGGATGCTTTTGAAGTTGCTCAAACAGTTTTAAAAAGCACAAAAATTGTGAAGGATTTAGAAAGTGATGGTACTCCGGAAGCAGTTAGTAGAGTTGAGAATATTCAAGAATTAATGAATGGTATTAAAGATTTTATCACTGTTCAAAAAGAGAAAGAAGAAGATGCTTCCTTGGCATTTTTCTTAGAAGATGTGGCTTTAGCAACAGATTTAGACAATGAAAATAAAGATGATAAGCCTAGGGTTTCTTTAATGACGATTCACTTATCTAAAGGATTAGAATACCCAATTGTTCATGTCGTAGGACTCGAAGAAACGTTATTCCCATCGGCAATGAGTATGAATACGAGAAGCGAATTGGAAGAAGAGCGTCGCTTGTTTTACGTGGCTTTAACTAGAGCAGAAAACGAGGCTTTCTTAAGTTATGCTGAGACACGGTATAGATGGGGTAAATTAATAGATTGCGAACCTAGTAGGTTTATTGAAGAAATAGACGAAAAATACTTAGAGCATTTATCACCAAGATTGAAACCGATTCAAAACAAATTTATTCCGGATGATATTTTTGGAGATGTGCCACAAGATCGAGTTCGATTTAAAAAACCAGTGCAACGCGGTAGTATTCCAAAACCAAAGCAAAAACCAAAGATTATAGAGAAAAAATTTAGTCCTCCTAAAAATTTAAAAAAGGTGACTAAGGCTACAAGTCAAAGTAGTTCAACCAATTTATTTGATAATGCAATAACAGTTGGTAATATAGTTGAACATAGCAGGTTTGGTAGAGGCGAAGTAATTTCTTTAGAAGGTGCTGGACCAAATAAAAAAGCAGAAATTAAGTTTCAAAGTGTAGGCAATAAAAAGTTATTACTTCAGTTTGCTAAATTAAAGGTGATCGGATAATAGAGACACTAGTTACTAAATATTGACAATTCTTTTCTAGAAAATGCCATTGCACGACAACACTTTTTAGCGTAATTTGCAAATCTTAAAACAAAAACAAAAAATGACATTCGATTTAGAATATAATTCAGAACGGTCTCATTTAATTATTCCTGAATATGGTAGACACTTACAAAAGTTAGTGAGCCATTGCGTGAGTATTGAAGATGATGAGGAAAGAAATAAAATGGCCAAAGCAATTGTAAATGTTATGGGTAATTTACAACCACATTTACGAGATGTTCCGGATTTTAAACATAAACTATGGGATCAGTTATTTATTATGTCCGATTTTAAATTGGAAGCTGATTCTCCATATCCAAAACCTTCGCAGGAAGAACTTTCTGAGAAGCCAGAATCTTTGCCCTATCCAAAATCTGCATCAAAATATCGTTTTTACGGAAATAATATTCAAACAATGATTGATGTTGCTTTGTCTTGGGAAGAAGGAGAACAACGAGAAGGATTGACCTATGTCATTGCGAACCACATGAAAAAGTGTTACTTAAATTGGAATAAGGATACTGTTGATGATAAGGTAATATTTAACCATTTAAATGAATTATCTAATGGTTTGTTGGATTTGAGGGAAAACGGTGAAAAATTAGCAGAAAGTTCTAGTTTACTTCGCAAAAAACCTAACAGAAATCAGAACAATCAGAAAGGGCATCACAAAAATCAAAAAAACTACCGCAAAAAGCACCGTTAATATATGGCATCATTTGTAATAGAAGGTGGGCATCGCCTACAAGGAGAGATACATCCTCAAGGAGCAAAAAACGAAGCATTACAAATATTATGTGCTGTTTTACTAACTCCAGAAAAAGTAACGATTAGTAACATCCCAAATATTATTGATGTCAATAAATTGATATTTATTCTTGGAGAACTAGGGGTAAAGGTTCATAAAATAGATGAAAGCACATATACTTTTCAGGCTGATGATATTGATTTAGATTACTTAGAATCTGAGAAGTTTAAAAAGGATGGAAGTTCATTAAGAGGTTCTATTATGATTGTTGGACCATTACTTGCTAGATTTGGTCGAGGATATATTCCACGTCCTGGTGGAGATAAAATTGGTAGACGTAGACTTGATACTCATTTTGAAGGCTTTATTAGTCTTGGTGCAAAATTTAGATATAATAAAGAAGAGCGTTTTTATGGCGTGGAAGCGGAACAATTGCATGGTACGGACATGTTATTAGATGAAGCCTCTGTTACCGGGACAGCAAATATTATTATGGCTGCTGTTTTGGCGAAAGGAACCACTAGAATTTACAACGCTGCATGTGAACCTTATATTCAACAATTAAGTAAAATGATCAATTCAATGGGAGGAAATATCTCAGGAGTTGGTTCTAACTTGTTGATTATTGAAGGTGTTGAATCCTTAGGCGGATGCGAGCATCGGGTATTACCGGATATGATTGAAATAGGAAGTTGGATTGGTATGGCTGCAATGACCAAATCAGAATTAACAATTAAGGATGTTAGTTGGAATGATTTAGGGCAGATTCCACGTGTATTCCAAAAACTAGGAATAAACTTAGAACGTAAAGGCGATGATATTTATATTCCATCGCAAGAAGAATATGAAGTGCAAAACTATATAGATGGTTCAATTTTAACGGTAGCAGATGCTCCTTGGCCTGGATTTACTCCAGATTTATTGAGTATCGTTTTAGTGATTGCAACACAAGCAAAAGGATCTGTTTTGATTCATCAAAAGATGTTTGAAAGTCGTTTGTTCTTTGTAGATAAATTGATTGATATGGGAGCAAAAGTTATTCTTTGCGACCCGCATAGAGCTACTATTATTGGGTTAAATCATCAGTCTAATTTAAAGGCTACAACAATGGTCTCTCCTGATATTAGAGCAGGAATATCGTTGTTAATTGCGGCATTATCTGCAGAAGGAACAAGTACCATTCATAATATTGAACAAATTGATAGAGGATATCAGAATATAGTTGAAAGATTACAGGCTGTAGGTGCTAAAATTAAAAGAGTAGACTAATATTATTTGGGCTATTTATAAATATAATCTCAATCTGAAATTTCAGGTTGAGATTTTTTTTGTGACAACTTGACATTTTTCTATAAATGGCAGTACATTTGCAGCCACTAATTTTGAATTTTTATATACAATATAAAAGATGAGTAAGACAAAGGAAAATACCGAAGAAAAAGAGGTAAAGGTTGAAGAAACTCAACAGGAAGAAACAAAGCAAGAAGTGGCAAAAGAGCCTACATTAGAGGAACAGGTTCAGCAAGAAAGAGATAAATTTTTACGTTTGTTTGCAGAATTTGAAAATTATAAAAAGCGAACTAGTAAAGAGCGTATAGAATTGTTTAAAACTGCCAATCAAGAATTAATGACAGTTTTGTTGCCAATTATGGACGATTTTGACAGAGGTTTGGCAGAAATCAGAAAAGATGGTGAGTCTGAATTATTAACGGGCATGGACCTTATTAATTCTAAACTGAAAACTACGCTTTCTCAAAAAGGATTAGAAGAAGTAGATTCAAAAGCAGGAGATGTATTTGATGCTGAAATTCATGAGGCAATTACGCAAATTCCAGCGCCTTCTGAAGATTTAAAAGGAAAGATTGTAGATGTTGTTGAAAAAGGATACAAACTTGGAGATAAAATAATAAGATACCCTAAAGTTGTAATTGGGCAATAAAATATTAACGTCATAATATTGTAGTCGTTTTAAGCGTACTACGCTCTGAAATGAGGACTTATGGCACACATATAATAAATCATGGCAAAACAAGATTTTTACGAAATATTAGGTGTACAAAAAAATGCTTCGGCGGCTGAAATTAAAAAGGCTTACCGTAAAAAAGCAATTAAGTATCACCCAGATAAAAACCCTGATGATAAATCGGCTGAAGAAAATTTTAAGAAAGCAGCAGAAGCCTATGAGGTTTTAAGTGACGAGAATAAAAAGGCAAGATATGATCAATATGGTCATGCGGCATTTGAAAACGGTGGCGGAGGCGCTGGCGGTTTCGGTGGTTTCGGCGGTGGCGGAATGAACATGGACGATATCTTTAGCCAATTCGGTGATATTTTTGGCGGAGGCGGAGGCTTCGGAGGTTTTGGCGGAGGCGGAGGTCGTTCGGCTAGAGTTAAAGGAAGTAATATGCGTATCCGAGTTAAAATTTCTTTAGAAGATGTTGCCAATGGTGTAGAAAAGAAAGTTAAAGTAAAGCGTAAGGTTCAGGCGGAAGGTGTTACTTTTAAAACTTGTACTACTTGTAATGGCCAGGGACAGGTGATGAGGGTTTCTAATACTATTTTAGGTCGTATGCAAACTGCTTCTACATGTCCTACTTGTCAGGGAGCTGGGCAGTCTATAGATAATAGACCAAAAGGTTCTGATAGCAACGGAATGGTGCAGAAAGAAGAAACCGTTTCAATTAAGATTCCTGCAGGAGTTTCAGATGGTGTACAATTAAAAGTTACAGGAAAAGGTAATGAAGCACCTGGTAAAAATTCAGTTTCAGGAGACTTAATAGTTTTAATTGAAGAAATCCCACATGAGTCGTTAACTCGTGAAGGAATGAATTTGCATTACGATTTGTATGTTAATTTTTCGGAGGCAGTATTAGGAGATAGTAAAGAGATTGAGACTGTTACAGGAAAAGTTAAAATTAAAGTGGAGCCTGGAACGCAATCAGGTAAAATATTAAGATTAAGAGGTAAAGGACTTCCTAGTATAGAACGCTATGGAACTGGAGACCTATTAGTTCATGTAAATGTTTGGACACCTCAGAACTTATCAAAAGAGCAAAAAGCATTTTTTGATAAGAATTTAAATGATGAAAATTTTGAGCCAAACCCTTCGAAATCTGATAAATCATTCTTCGAAAAAGTTAAAGATATGTTTTCGTAACATTTGTTACACAAGACTTCTGAAAAAAGTTATATCTTTACAGCATTATTAGTCGCAAGATTAATAATTCTTTTTCATAGCAATTTTCCCACTTAAGAAATTAAGTGGGTTTTTTATTTTACGTATTTTTGCAGCAGCAGATCGTCTTATCGCTTCACCTTGTGTGAAGAGGAAAGTCCGGACACCAAAGAGTAGCATAGCGGATAACATCCGTCGGCATGGCAACATGTTAGGACCAGTGCAACAGAAAGCAAGTACAGTTAGGCTGTAGTGAAACCAGGTAAACTCTATGCGGTGCAATGTCACGTATATTGAAGTCCCGAAAGGGTAAGAGTTACTCGCTCAATTTCAAGGGGTAGGCAGATGGAACTATTGAGTAATTGATAGTCTAGATAAATGATAAGAATTCGTTTTTTCGAATACAGAATCCGGCTTATAGATCTGCTTTTTTTCTTATATTTTAATGTAGAATCTAAAACGTTTTCGAAACGTTGAATTTTGCATGGCAATTTTTTGCATTAAAAATTATATTATTGCTAATTTTCAAGGAAAATTCTTCTAAAAATCTAATAAATTCAACTGCAATTGTCAATTTGAAAAACCCAAGTATTTGGGGTTCAATTCACTTTTAAATTGCACTTATATTTTGTAATTTCGCACAACTTTTTGCAACATTATTACAATCGTTTTTATAACGGTTTGTAATAGACGCATTTAACATTGAAAAGAATTCGAATATATGAACACTTACAAGGATTACATTAATGAGATCGAAGAAAGAAAAAGTTTAGGATTACATCCAAAACCGATTGATGAATCACAGTTATTGAGCGAAATAATTTCTCAAATTAAAGATTTAGAAAATGAGTATAGAAAAGACTCTTTAAATTTCTTTATTTACAACGTTTTGCCAGGTACTACAAGTGCTGCAGGTGTTAAAGCTAAGTTTTTGAAAGAGATAATTCTTGGTGAATCAGTCGTCGAAGAAATTTCTTCTGAATTTGCTTTTGAACAATTATCGCATATGAAAGGTGGGCCATCTATTGAAGTTCTTCTAGACTTGGCTTTGGGTAATGATGCATTAAATGCACAAGAGGCGGCAAAAGTATTAAAAACACAAGTTTTCTTGTATGAAGCAGACACCAATCGTTTAAAAGAAGCATATGAAGCTGGAAATGCGATTGCAATAGAAATTATTGAAAGTTACGCGCAAGCAGATTTCTTTACAAAACTTCCTGAAATAGAGGAAGAGATTGAAATAGTTACTTATATCGCAGGTGTTGGAGATATTTCTACAGATTTATTATCACCTGGAGGGGATGCACACTCAAGATCAGATCGTGAATTACACGGTCAATGTTTATTTGAACATAATAAAGAGATGCAGAATGAAGTGTTAGCGTTAAAGCAAGCACATCCTGATAAGCGAATTATGTTAGTTGCAGAAAAAGGGACTATGGGAGTAGGATCTTCTAGAATGTCTGGAGTAAATAATGTTGCTCTATGGACAGGAATAAAAGCGAGTCCTTATGTACCTTTTATCAATATAGCACCTGTAATTGCAGGAACAAATGGAATATCTCCTATTTTCTTAACAACTGTAGGTGTTACAGGTGGAATCGGAATTGACCTTAAAAACTGGGTAAAGCAAAAAGATGTTGATGGAAATACTATTGTAGATGCCGATGGAGAGCCAGTATTAAAGCAGACGTATTCTGTTGAAACAGGAACTGTTTTAACCATAAACACAAAAGAGAAAAAATTATATTACGGAGATGTGGAATTAATGGATATTTCCGCTTCTTTAACGCCACAGAAAAAGGAGTTTATAAAAGCAGGAGGATCTTATGCCGTTGTTTTCGGTAAAAAATTACAAACGTTTGCTGCAAAAACTATAGGAATTAAGGTTCCTCAGGTATATGCAACTTCAAAAGAAATTTCTGTTGAAGGACAAGGGTTAACGGCGGTTGAGAAAATATTTAATAAAAACGCAGTTGGGACGACGCCCGGTAAAGCTTTACATGCAGGTTCTGATGTTAGAGTAGAAGTGAATATTGTTGGATCTCAAGATACTACTGGATTAATGACCTCTCAAGAATTAGAAATGATGGCTGCAACCGTTATTTCTCCAATTGTAGATGGTGCATACCAATCTGGTTGTCATACGGCATCAGTTTGGGATGATAAATCAAAAGCTAATATTCCACGGTTAATGAAGTTTATGAATGACTTTGGATTAATTACTGCTCGTGACCCTAAGGGAAGTTACCATGCTATGACAGATGTGATTCATAAAGTATTGAACGATATTACTGTTGGTGATTGGGATATTATAATTGGAGGTGACTCTCATACACGTATGTCTAAAGGAGTTGCTTTTGGAGCCGATTCAGGAACCGTGGCACTTGCATTGGCAACTGGAGAAGCAACAATGCCAATTCCGCAATCTGTTAAGGTTACCTTTAAAGGAGATATGAAAAACTTCATGGATTTCCGTGATGTTGTTCACGCCACACAACAACAGATGTTGAAACAGTTTAGTGGAGAAAACGTATTCCAAGGAAGAATTATAGAAGTCCATATTGGAACCTTAACAGCGGATCAAGCATTTACATTTACAGATTGGACTGCTGAAATGAAAGCAAAAGCTTCAATTTGTATTTCTGAAGATGATACTTTAATTGAGTCATTAGAAATTGCTAGAGATCGTATTCAGATTATGATTGAAAAAGGAATGGATAATGAAAAGCAAGTTCTTAAAGGTTTAGTAGACAAAGCAAATGCTAGAATAGCAGAGGTTAAGTCTGGAGAAAAACCAGCCTTAAGACCAGATGCGAATGCAAATTATTATGCCGAAGTTGAAATTGATCTGAACGAGATTGCAGAACCGATGATTGCGGATCCTGATGTAAATAATGAAGATGTATCTAAGCGATACACACACGATACCATTAGACCTTTATCGTTTTATGGTGGAACTAAGAAAGTTGATTTAGGATTTGTTGGATCTTGTATGGTGCATAAAGGTGACATGAAAATATTGGCACAAATGCTAAAGAATATTGAGTCACAAAATGGCAAAGTTGAATTTAACGCGCCATTAGTAGTTGCTCCTCCTACATATAATATAGTTGATGAATTAAAGACTGAAGGAGATTGGGATGTGTTGGAAAAATACTCTGGATTTGTTTTTGATGATAATGCACCTAAAGGAGCAGCAAGAACAAAGTATGAGAATATGTTGTATTTAGAGCGACCTGGATGTAATTTATGTATGGGTAACCAAGAGAAAGCGGAACCAGGAGATACGGTAATGGCAACATCTACACGTTTGTTCCAGGGTAGAGTCGTTAAGGATTCTGGCGAGAAGAAAGGAGAATCTTTATTATCATCCACGCCAGTTGTAGTTTTATCTACTGTATTGGGTAGAACTCCTACAATGGAAGAATATGAAGCGGCAGTTGATGGAATTGTCCTTACAAGATTTGCACCTTCTAAAAAGCAATTAGTTTTATAAGAATTTTTAATAAAAATAGCATTGAAGCCCAAGTAAAACTTGGGCTTTTTTGTGTCTTTATAGTAATATATATCCATGATTCAATAGATTTTAGCACTATTTATATAATTTAAGTCTATATAATTTCAGATTAAATGGCTTTCTAATTTTGTACCTTAGTGCAGAAGAAATTTAAAAAATAAAGTTATGGCATTTGATATTGAAATGATAAAGTCGGTTTATGCTAGAATGGCAGATCGGATAGACTCTGCAAGAAAAGTAGTTGGAAAGCCTTTAACGCTTTCAGAAAAAATATTATACAACCATCTTTGGGAGGGAATCCCAAGATCGGGATTTAAACGAGGGAAAGATTATGTAGATTTTGGGCCAGATAGAATAGCATGTCAAGATGCTACTGCTCAAATGGCGCTATTACAATTTATGCAAGCAGGAAAAGAGAAAGTAGCAGTGCCAACAACGGTACACTGCGATCATCTTATTCAGGCTAAGGAAGGAGCAGCCATAGACTTAAAGCATGCGAATGATGTAAGTAGTGAGGTGTTTAATTTCTTAGAATCAGTATCTAATAAATATGGGATTGGATTTTGGAAACCAGGAGCAGGAATTATACACCAGGTAGTCTTAGAGAATTATGCATTTCCAGGAGGAATGATGATTGGAACGGATTCTCATACCGTAAATGCTGGTGGATTGGGCATGTTAGCCATTGGAGTTGGTGGAGCTGATGCAGTAGACGTTATGGCTGGTATGGCGTGGGAGTTGAAATTCCCAAAATTAATAGGAGTGAAGTTAACGGGAAAATTATCTGGGTGGACGGCTCCAAAAGATGTAATTCTAAAAGTAGCTGAAATTCTAACGGTAAAAGGAGGGACTGGAGCCATTGTAGAATATTTTGGACCAGGCGCTACCGCAATGTCTTGTACAGGTAAAGGAACAATTTGTAATATGGGTGCCGAAATAGGAGCAACTACTTCTACATTTGGTTATGATGCATCAATGGAAAGATATTTACGTTCTACAGAAAGAGCCGATATTGCAGAAGCAGCAAATGAAGTAAAAGAGTATTTAACGGCGGATGCTGAAGTATATGAGAACCCTGATGCATATTTTGATCAAGTAATCGAAATAAACCTATCAGAATTAGGACCGTTGTTAAACGGGCCCTTTACTCCAGACTTGTCTACTGAGGTTGGTTCAGATATGACTCAAAAAGCAAAAGATAACGATTGGCCAATAAAAGTAGAATGGGGATTAATAGGTTCCTGTACGAACTCGTCTTATGAAGATTTATCTAGGGCGGCTTCAATAGCACAGCAAGCATTGGATAAAGGCTTAAAAACGAAAGCCGAATTTGGAATAAATCCTGGATCGGAACAAGTTAGGTATACTGCAGAAAGAGATGGAATTTTACAAGTATTCGAGAAACTAGATGCTAAAATATTTACAAATGCTTGTGGACCTTGTATTGGACAATGGGCGAGATATAATGACCCGAAAAACGCTCCTAAAAACAGTATTGTACATTCATTTAATAGAAATTTTGCGAAGCGTGCCGATGGGAACCCGAATACACATGCGTTCGTTGCGTCACCAGAGTTAACGGCGGCAATCGCTATTGCAGGAAGATTAGATTTTAATCCGTTAACCGATAGTTTAATAAATGAGAATGGCGAAAAAGTGATGTTAGAAGAACCTTCTGGATGGGAGTTACCTCCTAAAGGTTTTGAGGTTAAAGAGAATGGGTATTTGGAGCCTTTAGAAGATGGAAGTGGGGTAAATGTTGCAGTAAATGAAACTTCTCAGCGCTTACAAATGTTAACGCCTTTTGTTCCTTTAGGAGAAGCAATTATGGGTGCGAAATTATTAATTAAGGCGTATGGAAAATGCACAACAGATCATATTTCTATGGCTGGACCATGGTTAAGATTTAGAGGGCATTTAGATAATATTGCAAATAACACTTTAATTGGCGCAGTAAATGCCTTTAATAAAAAAACCAACTTTGTTAAAAATCAATTGGATGGTTCTTACGGAGGTGTGCCAGATGTACAACGAAAATATAAAGAAGCAGGTATAAAAACAATTGTAGTTGGTGATCATAATTATGGAGAAGGATCTTCTAGAGAACATGCGGCCATGCAGCCAAGACATCTGGGAGTTGCTGCCGTTATTGTAAAATCATTTGCTCGAATTCATGAAACCAATCTTAAAAAACAAGGTATGTTAGGACTGACCTTTGCCAATGAAGGTGATTACGATTTAATACAAGAAGATGACATATTCAATTTTGTTGATTTGGATAAATTTTCTCCAGGAAAACAATTAACATTAGAAATAATACATTCTGATAAATCGGTTGATATGATTAAATTAAATCATACATACAATCATGGTCAGATAGAATGGTATAAGGAAGGTTCGGCATTGAATTTAATTAAGAAGGAGAATGCTTAATTTCTAGTAATATATAGTAATACAAAAAACCTCATAACATTAAGTTGTGAGGTTTTGTAATTTTAACGACTAAACAATAGAAAATCAAACTTAATCTCTTTTATGAAAAACATTTGGTACTTAGAATGTGTAAATCTCTTTAAAATATTATGTCCTCATAAGTTTGGCGCCTACAAAGAGACTCATGATTTTAATCATTACAACAAAACCGATTACATATATTTTACTGATGATTCAGCAAACAAGGTATATCTAATTAATGAGGGTAAAATTAAATTGGGATATTATACTGAAGACGGAGAGGAAGTAGTAAAAGCAATACTTTCCAAAGGAGAAGTGTTTGGAGAGAAAGCAATATTAGGGGAAGAAAAGAGAAATGAGTTTGCACAATCTTTGAATAACAAAACTTCTATATGCCCTATTGAAGCCGAAACGCTGCAAGAATTAATTTTAGATAATAAGAAATTTGCCCTAGGTTTTTATAAGTTAATGAATTTTAGAATTAAGAAATTAGAACGTAGACTTCAGTTATTGCTTTTTAAAGATGCAAAAACGAGGTTGCAGGAATTTCTTCAAGAGTTATGCGATGATTATGGATATGATTGTCCAGAAACAGGGCATAAAGTTATTATACACCCTTATACACAAAAAGATATTTCTTCACTTATTGGTACTTCAAGACCAACTCTTAATATAATTATGAATGAGTTAAAAGAAGAAGGATTGTTGAACTTTGATAGAAAAAAAATAGAATTACTTCAGGCTTAATTTAAGAAGTGTTAGATACCTAACATTTTATATCGAATGTGACATTTAGATTTGTAAGTATATAATTTAAACTTAATTACAATGAAAAAAATGTTGCTTTTGGCCTTTGTTGCCTTCGGATTTTTAATGGTTAGTTGCGATGATGATGACGATATTGTTATTGTTCCTAACGCAGGTACTATTGCTGGTGGACCCTTTACTTTTATAGTTGACGGTACGGCAGATTATGTAAGCGGAATAACTACTGATCCTAATGCGGTTGGAACAAATAGTTCTTTTGTAATAACAGACGATCAAGGTCTTATATTGGGACTTCCGCCAACATTAGAAGCCTTAGAGGGCGTCAATTTTGATGGAGCAGGAACAGGTATTTGTCTAATTTGGTATTTGCGTTTTGAAGATGATATTACGGGTGCTGAAGTGGGTATGAATGCAAATGACTTAGGCGGTACTTTTGATTTGTCTAATTCAATAACTGTTACTAGGCTAGGTGCTCCAGAAGCAGGAACGATTACAGGTGGCCCTTTTACATTTATAGTTGACGGTACAGAAGATTATGTTAGTGGTATTGCTACTGATCCAGATGCCGTTGGTTCAAATAGTTCTTTTGTAATAACGGATGATCAAGGGGTTATTTTAGGCCTTCCGCCGACAATGGCAGATTTAGAAGGTGTAAATTTTGACGGTGCTGGTGCAGGTGTATGTCTTATTTGGTATATCCGATTTGAAGATGATTTGACAGGAGCAGAAGTTGGAATGAATGCTAATGATTTAGGAGGAACATTCGACTTATCAAATTCGATAAGGGTAACAAGAATCGCAGAGCCTATGGCAGGAACATTATCAGGAGGACCCTTTACATTCTATATTGACGGAACTCCAGATTATGTAACCGGAGTGACTCCAGATGCCAACGCAGTAGGAACAAATAGTACATTCGTAATTACCGATGACCAAGGTAAAATTTTGGGACTTCCACCAACAATGGCAGATTTAGAAGGTGTTAATTTTGATGGTGCAGGAACGGGTACTTGTTTAATATGGTATCTTCGATTTGAAGATGGTTTAATGGGTGCAGAAGTAGGGATGAACGCCAATGATCTAGATGGAATATTTAGTTTATCAAATTCCATATCCGTAAACAGATTAGCAGGACCAGTAGCAGGGACCTTATCAGGTGGTCCATTCACTTTTTGTGTTGATGGAACAGTTGACAATGTAAGTGGAATAAGTACAGATGCAAACGCAATGGGAACTAATAGTACCTTTGTAATTACGGATAACACTGGTAAAATTTTAGGGCTTCCACCAACAATGGCAGATTTAGAAGGTGTTAATTTTGACGGCGCAGGTGCTGGTGTTTGTTTAATTTGGTATTTACGCTATGAAGATGGATTAACTGGAGCCGAAGTAGGAATGAATGCTAATGATCTTATGGGTGTATTCAGTTTGTCAAATTCAATTGTGGTAACTCGAAATATGCCAGAAGCAGGAACATTAAGTGGAGGGCCATTTACATTTACTATTGACGGAACACCAGATTACATAAGTGGAATAACTACTGATGCAAATGCTATGGGAACTAATAGCACATTTGTTATTACAGATGATACGGGTGAAATTTTGGGGCTACCAGGAACAATGGCAGATTTAGAAGGAGTTAATTTTGATGGAGCAGGAACCGGAGTTTGCTTAATTTGGTACTTGCGCTTTGAAGATGGTTTAATGGGTGCTGAAGTTGGTATGAATGCGAATGACTTATCCGGATGTTTCAGTTTGTCAAATTCTATTACTGTAACAAGGAATTAATAATCATACATATTTAGTTAATAGCGTACCTTAGTTTAAGGTGCGCTTTTTTTTTGAGTACTTTTGTAATTGATTCAACTTAAATACTACTAAGTGCAGACAATTCAAATTTATGAAATTTAGTAAATCCCAAAGGTCAAATTTTATTCTGTTTTTAATTATTGCAGCACTCATATTTACTCCTATAGGTGGAGTGATGAAGGAGTATGCTTCAAAATTTAGAGCAATGATTACAACAATTGATACAGAAGATAACCCCGTGGTATTAAAAAGTTATAATTGGACTTTAAAAGGTTTAAACACAGAGAATATAGATTTTAACGATGCAAAAGGAAAAGTTGTATTTATTAATTTTTGGGCTACTTGGTGTCCACCTTGTAGAGCAGAAATGCCCAGTATCCAAAAGTTATTTGATACGTATGCTGATAAATTAATGTTTGTTTTTGTTACAAGTGAACAAAAGGATGTAGTTAATAGATTTTTGGAGAAAAAGAATTATTCTTTGCCATCATATAATGTGAGATCTTTAACCCCTAAGGAATTTAAGGTATCGAGTATCCCAGCAACGTATATTTTAAATAAAAAAGGAGAAATAGTAGTTCATAAGGTTGGCCCAGCAGATTGGAACAGTGATAGCCTTAGAAAGTTGTTAGATGAATTGATTGAAAAATAAAAAATCGCTAAAAATTGAATTCTCAGCGATCTTTTAAAATGTTTCTAATGTTTTTGTCATACTAACTTTGTTTTACAATTTTTAAAGGCATTATATAAACTTCACCTCTTTCGATTCCGCTTGCTACAACGTTTTTGTAGTTTAATTTACCTTTTACAATTGCGTCAACACGAGTACTTTTTGAATCTACTGAGATTACTACAACTTCATTTTCATCATTAACTATAAATGATACAAATGCAGTTAAGTTCGTTTCCTCATCAAACTCTTCTAAACTCCCCATTAATTTTACAAGTTCTGCTCTTAATTGATTTTTGTGTGCTGTTTTGGTTGGTGTACTAGCAAATGCTGTTGCTCCCACAAACAATGTCAACATCATTGCTGAAATAATTACTTTTAAGTTTTTCATGATTTAGTTTTTTTAGTTAAACGTTATATCAAATAGACGATGATTTCTCTGATTTGTTGCAGTAAATCAGAACTTTAGCAAAAGTTTAACGATTATTAACAATTTTTAGGTTAATTATTGTTAAATCATTAATCCTTAATATTCTCAATATATATAAATCTCTATTTTCTTTAATCTTATAGAGATTTAAAAATGGCCTTAACAGGGACTATTTTTGTGTTATTACAAAAAAAATCCGCTAAATTGGTATTTAGCGGATTTCAATGTGGTTTAGTTTACGTAGCAGTCTAACTATCCTTTTCAATTTTTAAAGGTACGCTGTAAATTTCTCCTCTTTCAATTCCAGAAGCCTTTACAGTTTTATAGTTCAATTTCCCTTTTACAATTTCTCTAACTAGAGAACTTTTAGAATTTACAGAAATGACAACAACTTCATTTTTTTCATTTATAATAAATGAAACGCTGGCTGTTATTTCACTTTCTTCATTCACTTCTTCTAAATTTCCTAATAATTGAACAAGCTCAGATCTTAGTTGTTGTTTTTGATTTGTTTTAGTTGATGGATTTGCATAAGCAAAAGATCCAATGAATAAAGTTAATGCAATTGTTGAGATAAATACTTTTAAATTTTTCATGATATGATTTTAGTTATTAGTTTAATTAATGTTATATCAAAAAGACGTCTCAAGAATATTTTTGTTGCAGACAAAATCTACTTTGGGAAAAGTTTAACAATTAGAGTGAACCCTTATAAAGTTCTTCTATACTTGTAACCAGCAGGTTACAGCCGTGTTTTATTTCTTTGTCTGAAATTGTTAAAGGTGGTGTAATTCTAATGGCCTTTCCTTCAAACAATAGCCAAAACAACAACAAGCCTTTTTCTAAGCAACGAAGAATAATTTTTGAGGCTAATTCCTCATTGTCAACTATTATGGCCAGCATTAATCCTTTTCCTCTAATTTCTTTTATGGCTGGATGAATTAATAAGGAGCGAAACAAGGCCTCTTTTTCTAAAGTAGCAGAAATTAGATTTGTCGAAGTTACTTCCTTAATTGTAGCCAAAGCAGCAGCCGCAATCACTGGATGTCCTCCGAAAGTTGTAATGTGCCCAAGTTTTGGCTTATCTTTTAAGCACGACATTATTTTATGAGAAGATATAAAGGCACCAATTGGCATACCTCCACCCAATCCTTTACCGGAAATCACAATATCCGGAACACAATTGTAATTTTCGAATCCAAAGAACTTACCTGTACGACCAATTCCAGTTTGTATTTCATCCAGTATTAAGAGTGCACCAACTTGATTACAACGATTCTGCACCTTTTTTAAGTAATTGTTTGTGGGCTCGATAAAACCTGCTCCACCTTGTATGGTTTCAATAATGACTCCTGCAGTATTCGTAGTAATTTTTTCTAAATCGAGTTCATTATTAAACTCAATAAAATCAATACCTGGTATTAAAGGACGAAATGCCTTGTTTTGTTCTTCGACACCACATACGCTCATTGCACCTTGAGTATTGCCATGATAGGCATTTTTACAAGCAATTATTTTACTTCTACCCGTAAATCGTTTCGCTAATTTTAAAGCACCTTCGGTTGCTTCTGTTCCTGAGTTTGTTAAATAAGTAGTGCTTAATTTTTCAGGAAGATGTTTAGCTAGTTCTTTTGTAAATTCTAATTGTGGATTCTGAATAAACTCACCATATACCATTACATGGGTATATTTTTCGAGTTGATCTATAATTGCTTTTTTAATTTTAGGATGATTATGTCCTAAACTATTTGCTGATACACCGGCTATGAAATCTAAATATTTTTTGTTGGAAGCGTCATATATGTAAGATCCATCTGCATGAGAAACTTTCAGTGAAAGTGGGTGAGGAGAAGTTTGTGCTTGATATTTTAGAAAGTCCTCTTGCACTAATTTTTTATTTTATTCTTTTCTAGATTACTTAGGCTGTCTTGCTTTTGTATCATAGCCTTCATTTCTAACTCTTGTTTTCGTTTTTTTTCACCATCTCTAAGAGCTTTTTGTTTTTCTTCGCGTTCTCTAATGCGATCTTTTTGGATCATTAATTCGTCACCTGGATCATGTATAAAAATTTCTTCCTTGCTCGTAGGTCGTTCACTTTCTCGCCAATGAAACCCTTTAAATTTACGATCGTTTACATGAATTTCTTCTTCAGGATATATTTTTCCATCAGGTTTTCCAATATATCCTATCGTCTTTATGTTATTTTTTTCTAGGGTAATATGAATATTACTAGCTCTAGTTTTATCAATTCCAATTAATTCCTGTTTATCATTTCTAACATATTGTAATGTTTCAGCATTTCCAAGAACATCAATAATACGAAGATCATTTTCTTTAAATTTACCTAGAATTTTTCTCCCTTTGGTTTGATTGAATCCTGCAGAATCAATTTGAATCATAAAGGCATTCCCTAATATTTTTAAAGAATCTAATTGTTCTGTTTCTGAATTAGACAAAAAATGAATTACATCACCTGTTAACTGACTTTCTTCGGCCCACAAGATAGGTTTTCTAAACATTTTTGTTAATCCACTTGCTTGAACACTTACTAAAGAATCACATTTACCTTGTAAATCCTCTTTGAAAATTTTAACATGATGGTATGCTCTAACAATTCTATTATCTGATTTACCTGTAACCAATAACGTATCTCCATGAATATATAAAGAATCATTTTCAATAAGTGAAATAGCCTGTGCTTTCTGAATTACGAAAGCAGAATCTAATGTTCTAAAGAACTCGCCATAACCACCTTTTAAAATGCTATTGTTAATAGTGTCTGTAATCTTTATATTTCCCGTCGCAGATGAAAAACTGGTTGCTTCATTGTAAAACAAACTATCACCTTCAATTAATCTGTCCTCATATTTTATCCATGAGTTTTTTGTAAGATGAGAAATCTTTGTTTTGGTATTATGAAAACCTTTTTCAGTGTAAACAACACTGTCATCACCTGTAATTGTTGAGGGTTTATATAAATAGGCTTTTCCAGTTTCGGTAAAATATTCTAAATGATCAGTTTCTAATGTCTGATCCGGATTTACAACTGTAACATTAGTAAAGGCTTGAAATCTTTTAGCATCTAAATAGTAATTACCTTGTTTACTATTTAATACATTAATACTGTCTTTAATCGTTCCATAATTTCCATAGAATAGATGTTGTTTTGCCCTGTCGAAGTTCAGTTTGTCTGTGGTAAGCGTCATTGTAGGGTCTTTAAGAACAACATTACCCCAAGATGTGGCAAATTTTTTGTTACCGTCGTAATTGGCAAAATCGCTTGTTTGATGTACCGAATCTCCTTGGTTTAACACTACATTCCCCATAGCTTCTAAGAAATTTGTTTTTTTGTTTAAAACAACTCTTTCACATTGTATAGTAGCTCCATTAATTTCAACAAAAACATTTCCCGTTGATACAGTAGCATCTGGATTATTTTTATCTGGATAAGTAAAATCAGCATTTATCACATTTAATTTCGTCGTTTTTTGTGCAAAAACTGTAACTGAAAAACATAATAAAAGAAGTAAAATATAGCGCTTCATAAATGGTGTCTCTTCCGGAAACAAATCTAACATATTTAATGTTAATTATTCCATTTTATTGTTTTGTGATGTTTTAAATTAAAAAAGGTTTCCATTATACTAGAAACCTTTTTTATATATAAAATTGTCTTTAATCAACAATTAAAATTTTATCTGATAATAGTTTGTTTTCTATCTGGTCCAACAGAAACAATTTTTACAGGTACTTCAACTTCTTTTTCTACAAAAGCAATATAGTCTAATAAGTTCTGAGGTAATTCATCGGCAGAAGTCATTTGTGTTAAATCATCTTCCCATCCTTTAAACTCTGTATAGATTGGTGTGATATTTTCTTCATCTATATTGAATGGGAAATGAGAAATTTCTTCTCCTTTATATTTGTATGAAGTACATATTTTTAAAGTATCAAAACCTGAAAGAACATCACCTTTCATCATCATTAGTTGTGTAACTCCATTTACTTGAACAGCATACTTTAAAGCCACAATATCTAACCATCCACAACGTCTTGGTCTACCAGTAGTAGCGCCAAACTCGTGACCAACTTTAGCCATACGTGCACCATCCTCATCAAATAACTCTGTAGGGAAGGGGCCAGACCCAACTCTTGTTGTATACGCTTTGAAAATACCGAATACATCGCCTATTTTGTTTGGAGCAATTCCTAAGCCCGTACAAGCGCCAGCCGCTGTAGTATTAGAAGAAGTTACAAACGGATAGGTTCCAAAATCAATATCTAATAAAGAACCTTGAGCACCTTCAGCAAGAATAGTTTTTCCATTTTTCATGGCATTGTTCAAATATTCTTCACTATCAATAAAGGTCAATTCTTTTAATCTTTCGATTCCTTTATTAAATTCTGCTTTCAATTCATCTAAGTTGTATTCCAATTCAATTCCATGGAAATCAAGCATTTTTAAATGCTTTTGAGTTAAGTTATCAAAACGTTCTTCCCAATTAGCCATTTCTAAATCTCCAACACGTAAACCGTTTCTTCCTGTTTTGTCCATATATGTTGGACCAATACCTTTTAAAGTCGAACCAATTTTAGCCTTTCCTTTAGATGCTTCTGAAGCCGCATCAAGCAAGCGGTGTGTAGGTAATATTAAATGTGCTTTTCTAGAGATTAATAACTTTGAATTAAAATCTAAATTAAATTTGTCCAAATTGTCCAATTCATTTTTGAAAATTACTGGATCAATAACAACTCCATTACCCACAACATTTACTGCTGTTTTATGAAAAATTCCTGAAGGAATGGTATGAAGAACATGTTTGTGTCCATCAAAAATTAAGGTGTGTCCAGCATTTGGACCTCCTTGAAAACGTGCAATGATGTCATAATCTGTTGTTAATACATCAACAATTTTTCCTTTTCCTTCATCGCCCCATTGCAATCCTAATAATAAATTTACAGCCATTGTGTTGTGTTATGCGTTGTTGTTTTCATCCTTTTTAGTTCCGTAGAAATAAAGCGAATGAGAGTGAATATTTATATTAAATGTTTCTTCTATTGTTTTTTTGATAATCTGAATTCTTGGATCGCAAAATTCCATAACGTCACCCGTATCTGTTAAAATAACATGATCATGTTGTTTGTCAAAAAAAGATTTTTCATAATGTGCCTGACTTTGGCCAAATTGATGTTTTCTAACCAAACCACATTCCAATAATAATTCGATGGTATTATATAAAGTAGCACGAGAAACACGGTACTTTTTATTTTTCATATTGATATACAAAGATTCGATATCAAAATGTTCGGTTAAATTATACACTTCTTGGAGTATAGCGAAGCGTTCAGGAGTTTTACGGTGCCCGTTAGATTCTAAGTATTTAACAAATACATCACGAACAATTGCTTGATTATCTTTGTTATCAATCATATTTTATATGTAGTAAAACAAAAAGACAAAATTAATGTAAATTTTTAGAGTAGAACTTGAAAAATGGGAAATAATTTAACCTTTTAAACTAATCCTATTATTGCTTGTAAATTCGTTCAACTTTTTCGATTCCATCAATCTTTTTAATGTTTTCAGTTAATTTCTTTAATTGTTGGTTATTCTTAACACTAATTGTAATTCGACCATCAAATACACCATCCGATCCGCTAATATTTAAATTATGAATGTTAACATGCATATTGGTTGATATTACACGAGTTAATTGACTCACCAACCCAAATTTATCGGTACCACTTACATGCAAAAACACGTTAAAATCTTGCTGTGTGGAGTCAATCCATTTTGCTTGCATAATTCTGTAAGCGTAATTTGCTTGAAGACTTACTGCATTTGGGCAATCTTTTTTATGAACTTTAATTCCTTCATTAATGGTTAAAAACCCAAAAACTTTATCTCCTGCAATAGGATTGCAACATTTTGCTAATGTATAGTCAAGTTGTTCTTCTTCTTTGCCGAAAACTAACATGTCGTAGTTTTCGTTAATTTCTTCTTTATGAATTGTTGCCGCGTCTGGTGTATTACGCATTCGCTTTTTAAAGAAGTTAAAGAACGCATTACTTCTTTGGGATGCAAACTCTTTTAATTGATTATTTTCTATAGAACCATTACCAACCCTAAAAAATAAATCTTGACTTGTTTTAAGTTTGAAATAGCCGACGAGCTCATTTACTAAAGGTTCGTTTAAGGTTAATTTTAGAGAGCGTAATTTACGCGTTAACACTTCTTTACCTTCTTTTGCAATTTCTTTTTGCTCTTCTCTCAAAGATGCTTTAATTCTAGCTCTAGCTCTTGCTCTTGCCGTTACAACAAAATCTAACCATCTAAGTTTAGGTTTTTGCTGAGCAGCCGTAATAATTTCTACTTGATCACCACTTTTTAAAACGTGATTGATAGGTTTTAATTTACCATTTATTCTTGCTCCTCTACAGCGCATTCCAATTTCTGTATGAATAGAGAAAGCAAAATCTAGAGCCGTAGCGTTTGATGGCATTGGCTTTAAATCGCCTCTAGGTGTAAAGATGAAAATTTCGTCGGCATATAAATTTAATTTAAAGTCCTCAACAAAATCAACAGCGTTAACATCTGGATTTTCTAAAGTTTCTTTTAGGCGATTTAACCAAGTATCCAATCCACTTTCTTTTTCCGAAGCATTTTTGTATTTGTAATGTGCTGCATACCCTTTCTCCGCGATTTCATCCATTCGTTCAGATCTTATCTGAACTTCAACCCATTTACCTTGTGGTCCCATTACTGTAATATGCAATGATTCATATCCTGTTGTTTTTGGTTGAGTAATCCAGTCTCTTAGTCGAGTTGGATTAGGTTGAAAGTGATCTGTAACAATCGAATATATTTTCCACGCATCAAACTTTTCTTGTGTCTGTTCCGATTTATAAATGATTCGAATTGCAAACTTGTCATAAATCTCATCATAAGAAACACTTTGAGCCCTCATTTTTCTTCTGATAGAGTAGATAGATTTGGTTCTACCTTTAATCTTGTATGAAAAACCTTCTTTTGTTAGCGAGGTCTTTATAACCTTTGAAAAGGATTTGATATATTTTTCTTGGTCTTCTTTACTATCTTCAATTTTTCCTAAAATGTCATTGTAAACTTCAGATTCAGTGTATTTTAATCCTAAGTCTTCTAATTCCGTTTTAATGTTGTACAATCCAAGTCTATGAGCCAAAGGAGCATAGATATAGAGCGTTTCAGAAGCAATCTTTTGCTGCTTGTATTCTGGCATTGCATCCATTGTTTGCATATTGTGCAAACGGTCTGCAACTTTTATTAGAATTACACGAACATCGTCATGTAATGTAAGAATCATTTTTCTAAAATTCTCTGCCTGAATGGAAGCATCTTGTTCCTTACTTAACCTTGATATTTTAGTCAAGCCATTAACAATTCTAGCGACGGTTTCACCAAATTCTCCTTCAATATCTTCTAAAGTATAGTGAGTATCTTCAACAACATCATGTAAAAGAGCAGCAACAATTGAAGTCGGCCCGAGGCCAATTTCATAGGCAACAATCTTTGCAACTGCAATTGGATGATATATATAAGGCTCACCCGTTTTGCGACGTTGGTCGCTATGCGCTTCTAGTGCGCGTTCAAATGCCTTTCGAATATCTTTCTTATCCTGTGTAGTTAATCGTTGGTAAGTACCTTTTAGTAAATCCTTATACCTAGCCGCAATTTCCTTATTTTCTTCTTCTATAGATACGGTATATGCCATAGAATAAAAGTAAGGGAAATTATTAAATTAACAAGTTAAAATAATTAGTTTTTGTCCATTAAATTCACAACGCGTTCTCTTAATGTAGGGTGAGAATAATGCATAAAAACATAAGCTTTATGAGGTGTTAAATTGCTTAAACTATTCTTTGATAATTTTTTTAAGGACGTAATTAAGGGTTCAGACGCAAAATGTTCCTTTGCGTAATTATCTGCCTGATATTCAAATATTCTAGAAATGTAATTCATGATTAGCCCCGTAATTTCTGATATTGGACTATACAGAATTCCAAATGCAATTAGACCAATATGAAAACTATGTTGAGTGTTTAAGGCTTCTGACAACAGTGGATTGCTGATTAGCAAAGACAGAATAAATAGAGTAAGTCCTGTTAAAATTATCGAGGCAATTAGATTAAATATGGTATGTTTTCTTTTGTAATGACCAACTTCATGTGCAAGAACAGCGACTATTTCGTCCGTATTTAAATCGTTTATTAAGGTGTCATACAACACAATGCGTTTGGTTTTACCAAATCCAGCAAAATATGCGTTGGCCTTGGTTGAGCGTTTGGATCCATCAATGACAAATATCTTGTCTAATTTAAAGCCAACTTTAGATGCAAAAGTTTCAATTTGACTTTTTAATCCTCCGTCTTCTAGAGGTGTTTGTTTATTGAATAAAGGCACTATTAATGTTGAATAGAACATGTTCATAAATAGTGTTACAACGGCAATAAGAACCCATGTATAAACCCAGAAAAGAATTCCAGTAATATTATAAAACCAAACTATTAAAGAAAGAATTGCTCCACCTATGAATGCAGTCATCAAAAGTCCTTTAAGTTTATCTAACCAAAATAGTTTTTTGGTTGTCTTGTTAAACCCAAATTTTTCTTCTATTACAAAAGTTTTATAATATGAAAAAGGAGTTGTTAGGATGTCACTTCCAATCATAATAATACCAAAAAACATGAGCGAAATTAAGATAGAATTTGAACTAAATGATCGTGCATATTCGTCTACAATTCTAAATCCGTCTAACAGGAAAAATGTAATAGTTAAAATTATTGAAAAAGTAGATGTTATTGACCCGAACTTAAAGTTTTCCATCTTATACAATTGAGATTTATTGTACTCCTCTTCATCATAAACATCAGCAACTTCTTCTGGCAGTGCATCAGCAAAATGTTTAGCGTTTAAAAATGACAATAATTTATCGAAAATAAAATTAACAATTATTATTGCTATGAGTATATAGAAAAGTGATTGTGCGTTGAACATATTAAATTTTATCGTGCTTTAATTATGGAATAATTGACTGTAAAAATTAGATAAATTTTCGTTGTCTTTTGGCTTCATAGATTAGAATTCCAGCAGATACCGAAACATTCATAGAATCGATCTTGCCCAGCATTGGAATAATAATGTTTTTGTCTGAATTATTTAGCCATTGATCTGATAAGCCTGTGGCCTCGGTACCAACGACAATAGCCGTCCCAAAAGTATAATTTTGAGAGGTGTAGTTTTCTGAATCTTCTTTCAATGCTGCACAGTAGATACGAATGTTTCTTTCTTTTAAAAAGGTAATAATTTCCGATGTAGTCCCTGTCGCTACGTTATTGGTAAATAAGCATCCAACACTTGAACGAATGATATTAGGGTTATTCATATCTGTTCTTGGGTTTGCAATAATAAAGGCATCTACATTGGCCGCATCTGCTGTTCTCAGTAATGCACCAATATTGCCTGGTTTTTCTGGAGCTTCGGCTACTACGATTAAGGGAGATTCTGGTGAAAGTTTTAAATTGTTCAATCCTAAATCTTTAGATTTGGCAACGGCAATTACTCCCTCGGTAGTACTTCTGTACGCAATTTTTGAATAAACATCGTTTGAAACTTCTATCAACTCTAACTCTTTAGTATCAATGATTTGTTTAATAGTCTCTAGAGAAATTAACGAGGGTTCAAAAAGTATTTTTTCAATAGAATATCCGCTTGTAGCTACCAATTCCAATTCACGTTTTCCTTCTATTAAAAAACGCCTTGATTTTTTACGAACCTTTGATTTTTCTTTTAGAAGAACTAAATCTTTTATAAGTTGGTTTTGAAGACTTGAAATCTGCTTAATCATACGCCAAAAATACGGTAAAATAGATTAAAAGATTTGTTAAAAAAGTTTATTGTCTAACCCTAGTTTTTCAAGTTTTGAATTGTCTAAAAATAAAACTTCTAAACCTAAAATAAATCTCCAACGATTTACATTGAGTCTGCTGTATTGTTCATTCGGGTCAGTTACGTTTAAAGGTATACTATTTAATTTTAATTTATCTGTGTTTCCTCTAGAATAGACGGTTCCAAGAATAAAATTAGCCCATTTATGAGATACATTTACCCCAAAACCAACATGATAATAATCCGTTTCATAATTAAGGTCTTTTGAGGCGTTCGGATATTCTATGGAGTCGATTTGAACAAAAGGGGAGAAATCAGTAGAAAAACTACCGTAAGCATTTAATTTTTCAGACACAAAAAATTCACCTCCGACACCAAAATTTACCGTTGGCTTTAGTTCTTCAACAAAACTAATTGTAGGCAAGTCGGTTTCTGTTTCACTTTCCAATATAGGAATTTCAATTTTCGTATATGGATTTACACCAACATTGTAACTTAAATTAGCATGTATCTGATGCTTTTTAATAGGGATGCCAACACCTGTAGAAATACCAAATGGGTATTTTCTCTTAGTGTTTACATCTTCGAATTGGTTAAAAGTAAAAATATCATTTTCATCTGAGAAACCGGACAAATATTCCTCGTATTTAAATTCTCCATCACCAAAAATTTCTATATATGGAAGGTCAACATTTACACCTATTTCAACCTTTGGTAAAACCCAAGCAGCCGCTATTTTTCCAAAAAAACCATATGATTTTTGTTCGAAATAAACGAGATTATTATAACTAGAAACGGCGTTAGATTCACTAATTGCATTTAGATCTTCTGAATATCCATTTTCAAATTTGTAGGTTGAAAAGAATAGGGATGCTCCTATACTAAAATTTGAAGCTATGGATTTAGCCCAAGAGCCACCATACCAATTTTCGCGTAATTGATTGTTTATTCTTGTATCATTTATGTATTTAGAAATCTCATAATCAGAGTTGAAATAATCATTTTCTTCAATTTTACTATTGTAACCTACAGAAAGATCTGATCTATTCCTAGAAAAGAACGTATAGGCAAATTGATGGCCTTCTAAGGACTTAATTTTAAATGTTCCAGCAATCATACTTGGTACTCCATCAAAATTTGAAGAAGATAAGTTATTGCCATCTAATGTTACGTTATCTAACTTGACATTGGTTAGTTGAAACATTTTGGCATTGATTAAAAAAACAGGGTCCTCAATAAGGGCTAATCGAGCAGGGTTATAGTAAGTAGCTCCTAGATCATCAACGCTTCCAGTAACATTTCCATTTAATAAAATAGACCTGTTTCCAAAATTTTCAAATTTATAATTCCTCTGTGAAAAAGTTAGACTGACCATTAAAATAGTCAAAATAAAGGTGAGAAAATTCTTGTGCGCCATTGATTCTTTAGAAAAATTTTATTGGTTCAAAAGTAAATAAAAAAAAGCCGTGTATAAACACGGCTTTTTAGTTTTTTGATGAAGACCTTAATCTTGGTTTTCATATTTATTCATATACCTTTTCCAAAGTTCAGTTTGATGTGTTTCCAAACTTAATTTTCGACCTTGAATAAAAGCATGAGACAAATTGTTAGTCCTCATATCTAATGCATCTCCTTCTGACACAAAAAGAGTAGCATGTTTACCAACTTCAAGTGTGCCCACGATGTCATCTATTCCTAAAATTTTTGCAGCATTAGAAGTAATTAATTTTAAGGCATCTTCTTTGTCCATTCCATGCGCAGCACAAGTACCTGCATAAAATGGTAGATTTCTAGATTGCATACGTTCCATTTGGCCCTCTATACCAATGGCTACAGTAACGCCTAAGTCTGTTAAGATTCCTGCTCTTTTGTATGGGAAATTAACATCTTCATCATTATGAGAAGGAAGAGAGTGCGACCTATCTATGATAACTGGGATGTTGTTTTTTACCAATAAATCAGCAACTAAATGAGCATTGTTTCCATGAACAATGATCAATTTTGAAATACCCATTTCTTTGCAGAAATTTACGGCATCAGTAATTTCCTTTACACCACCGGCATGTACAAAAAATCCTTGTGAGCCGTCAAATAACCCTTTCATAGATTCAAAAGGTAAATTTCTAGGTGTTTGACCTCCTTGTAAATACGCCTTTGCTTCGTTAAAGTATGTTTTTAACTTGGTTAGATTCGCAGAGTATGATTTATCATGTGTTGGTCCACTTTCTTCACCCATCCATGTTCTACCATTTCTAATTGCCGATGGCCAATTCAAATGGATACCGTCATCAACTTTTATAGCAGCGTCTTCCCAATTCCAAGCATCAAACTGAACTATTGAAGAAGTTCCAGAAATAGTACCACCTCTAGGTGTAACCTGTCCCATTAAAATTCCATTAGGTCTTAATGACTCTGTTACTTTAGATTCAGCATTATAAGCAATAATACTTCTAATATGCGGAAGCATAGATCCGGTTTCATCAATGTCACTAGATGCTCTAACGGCATCAACTTCTACCAATCCACTTGTAGTGTTTGATGCAATAAAGCCAGGATAAACATGCTTGCCTTCAGCATTAATAACTTGATTAAAATCATTTTGATTCGCAGTGGCGGTGGCTCCTACAAATGATATTTTACCATTATCAAATCCAATAGCGGCGTTTTCTATAACCGTTCCGTTTCCAATATGTGCAGTAACACCAGTTATAAGTATAGATTCACTTTGAGTTAAACCAGGTGTTTGCTGTGCCAATATTTGTGAACTCACAAACAAAAAGGCTAAACTTATTTTTAAAATTAATTTTTTCATCTTCTTAAATTTGTTTGTCTAAAGAATCACAATGTAAAAGTTCTTTCACTTTCTTTTTAGGAAGTTGCGTTTTCATCCCTTTGTTCTTCTCTTGAAGCATCATGTTAATTAATTCGTTTCGTTCTGTTTTAACGTCATTAATCAATTGTAAATCTCTTTCACTATCATAATAAACAACTCCTTCAATCATCGTTTGCTCAGCCTTTGTGTAAATAGACATTGGGTGACCGTTCCAAAGCACTAAATCGGCATCTTTTCCAACTTTTACACTACCAACTTTGTCATCGATATGTAAAAGTTTAGCAGGATTTAAGGTTACGAATTTCCAAGCCTCCTCTTCAGAAACTCCGCCATATTTAACAGCTTTTGCCGCTTCTTGATTTAAACGTCTAATCATTTCTCCATCATCTGAATTAAACGCTACCGTTACACCTTGACTGTGCATAATTGCACCATTGTATGGTATGGCATCATTTACTTCGTATTTATAAGCCCACCAATCAGAGAATGTAGAACCACCAACACCGTGCTCTTTCATTTTATCAGCAACTTTATAACCTTCTAAAATGTGTGTGAATGTATTGATGTTAAAATCAAACTTTTCAGCAACTTTCATCAGCATGTTAATTTCTGACTGCACATAAGAGTGGCAAGAAATAAAACGCTCTTTATTTAAAATTTCAGCCAAAGTTTCTAACTCCAAATCTTTTCTATATGGTTTTCCACTTTTCTTTAAAGCATCATACTCCTTTGCCCTTTGAAAATAATCAATATATAATTGCTCAACTCCCATTCGTGTTTGTGGAAAACGATAACTAGTGGTAGAGCGAGATTGCTTTACATTTTCACCTAATGCAAACTTGATGAATTTTGGACGATCTTTATAGAGTAATCCATTTGCAGATTCACCCCATTTTAATTTAATCAATGCAGACCTGCCACCAATTGGATTCGCTGAACCATGTAGAATTTGAATCGTTGTAACACCACCAGATAATGTTCTGTAAATACCGATATCATCAGGGTCTATTACATCTTCAATTGTTACTTCCGCTGTCGAATTATGACCTCCCTCATTAATTGATGAAGCTGCAATATGCGAATGTTCATCTATAACTCCAGATGTTAGATGCTTGCCCGTTGCATCAACAACCGTTGCACCCGAAGCTTTTAAGCCTTGACCAATCTTTGAAATTTTCCCATCCTTAACCAATACATCGGTATTTTCTAATATACCCTCACTTTCATTGGTCCAAACTGTTGCATTTTTATATAGCGTCGTTTGCTGAGTAGGTTTGTTGGTAAATCCGTAAGCGACATTAGGGAAGGTTAGAGGTTTAACAATAGGTGATTCTTGACTTTTTTTAGAGTCTTTCTTTTTCTCCTTATTACCTTCAACTTTAGTTGCCGTCCAGCTTGTTGTATTACCATTTGCCAAAGTACCTTTACCTGTTAATGCAGAGTTATCAGGAGCAGCTGCTGTTAACCGTACAAATTCTGTTTTAGACTCGTTTAGTGGGTTGAACAGCAAATTCACCCAACCATCTTTATAGTTGATAGATGAAGCAATTTTTAAAGAATCCAACTTCAGTTCAGATTTTAACTTAGAAAGTTCACCAGAAACATTCAGTGTGTACTTCTTTCCATTTAATGCAAGTTCATAGTTTCCTCGAATATCAACTAATTCTTTATTGGTGATTACATTTTTTGAACCCTGAACCCAGTTCTCATACAAAATTGTATTCTTTTCAAAAATTTCATCTGATGTAATTAAAAAGTTGGCGTAACTACCAGGATTTAAAGAGCCAATTTCATTACTCTTTCCTAAAATTTTGGCTGGAACAGTAGTTAGAGCAGCTAAGGCTTTTTCTTTATCTAAACCATACTCAATTGCTTTTAATAAGTTTGTTTTGAATGACTTAATAGATTTTAAATCAGCCGTAGTCAATGCAAACTGCACATCATTTTCTGCAAGTACTTTTAAATTGCCCGGAGCTTGATTCCATTGGCGCATATCTTGTAAGTTTAACAAGGCCGCCATTTCTGGGTTGCTTACATCATATGGTTTAGGGAAGTTTATTGGTACAATAAAGTTGGCTCCAGATGCTTTAATTTCTTCTATTGCCTCATATTCGAATCCACTTCCTTTTATAGTATATGTCAAACCAAATTCTTTACCGATTTTTGCAGCTCTTAAAGTATTATCAAGACTGTTTCCTTCAAAAATAATTGGTAAACTTTTATTAGAGTTTAAAGCCTCTAATGCTAAATCTTTCGTTTTAGAATGTCCGCCAGCATACCAGTCAGCATCATAATAAGCCTGACGAATCAATGCCATTGAACCCATAACGGAATATGGATAACCTTGAGGACTTTTTACAGATTTTGAAAATGATAAATGTTGTGTAGCATCTGTTTCTAGTACACCATTGTTTGGTGTTAAGGCTGCAATAATTCCAGTACCTCGCATAATTCCATCTTGCTGATGGCTGCTAACAACTCCAAATCCAGCGGTCTGTAATTCCTTTGCTTTTTTAGCATCGAATTTGTAATCTTCAAGTCCGCGTTGGTCCGTTAAAATGTGGTCATTCCAATAATAGCCTTTCCTTGTAGCATCGTATTGCGGTCTTCTACTTGATGAGGAAGGTCTTTTAGATTTTGCAATTCCAAAGTTGCTATATAAATCGATAAAAGAAGGGTAAATATGCTTCCCATTTAGATCGATTACAATAGCATTTTTAGGAATGTCTAGATTTGTTCCAACCGAAATAATTTTTTCATTTTGGATAATCAAAGTTCCATTTTTTATGAAGTTTGATGGATCGGTATGGATTGTGGCATTTGTAAAAACTGTAATAGAATTGTTAATTGTTTTTACAGAAGTGTTTGTAGGAAAATAATCCTGTGCTTTTATAGATGTTATTATAAAAATAAATAAACACCCTAGCAGAAGTTTTTTCATGTAGTTGGTTTTAAATTGAACGCTTAAAATTATGAAAATTGAGTGGAATGCAAAGCGATTGTTAATAAGAAATACATTTTGTTAATCCTTAAAGAAAGAATCGAATTCTTTATTGAAGTTTAAAAGTATACCAACCATAAAATTATAACTTTTAATTCCAGATTTTTGATGATTAGCCTTCAAATATTGATTAAATATAGATTTAAATAACGGCTCAAATGGATTGTTGTATTTTCTCCAATGCTTTTGTGATTCTATAATATTTTTTATAACACCTTTATGTATTGTCTTTATAATTGCTTCGTAAGATTCCTTATCATTTCTATATAGATCATTTAAGGCATATCGCAAAGCCAAGTAATAACCAGAATATTGAAAATATAAATCGTCATTATGTATTGCAGCAAGTACACCAATAAAATTAGCTTCATTTTCAGCTGCATAGCCTAGTTGATGTGCAACTTCATGACAACTCGTTGAAGGGTAAGAAATTTGAGGTGTGTTATAATTAACCTGTGCCTCTCCAGTAAATGGATTTATATAGCCCGAAAAGCCCATATAACTTAGAGGTAAACTTATAATTGAATGTTTAATTGATGAGAAAGAATAGCTTGAATTTATTCCATAGATATCCATTTTAGTGTAACCGTTATGAGTCATTTTATATAATTCTTTCTTTGAATATGGTATGGTCACTTTTACGCTGTCATTAGAAGTGATTTCTAATTGCAAATCATTGACTTTTAAAGCCAGTTTTGTCGTAAACGCAATTAATTCCTCAGTTGAATATTTTGTTGATTTTAATTGGAGGCTTTCGGAAATTGGAGGTCTTAAATAGTTGAATCCCCAAAAAAGATGAAATGCAAAATAAAAGTGCGATAATATACCTAGTATCTTAAGAAGTCTAACTCTTCTTATTTTAAACGAGACAAATAAAAATTGTACAACTTTATATGTTAAAACCAAATAAAAGAGGTCTCCAAAAGAAAAAGGCAACCCTCCTAAAAGGAACCTAAAAGATTCTGATATATAAAGGTAAATTCCATTTGAATAAAATCGTTCTACAAAAATTGGTTTTGAACTCAAATATTGAACTAGCACCCACTGAACAGGAAGAAATAACACCCAAAACCAATAATATCTTCTGTTTTTCATCGTTTCAAAAATAAGAAATATATCAGTTTGTTCTTTACTAATAAGTTGTTAACAAATATGTTAGTTATGAACAAATTCTGTGTACAAATAAAACTGGTTTTAAACCTCTAAATAAGCACATAAAAATTACATTTGTTGCTATGGAAAATATCAAGCCCTTACGCTCAAATTCTTTTAAAAAATCAAATGTAATAAACCTTGAAAAAGGAAAATTACCACCACAAGCAGTAGAACTAGAAGAAACTGTATTAGGTGCTATGATGATTGATAAAAAAGGGATTGATGATGTAATTGATATTTTGCATCCAGAGGCTTTTTATAAAGAATCTCATCAGGCCATATACAGTGCAATTTACACGCTGTTTCAAAATTCAGAACCAATTGATTTAAAAACAGTTTCTAATCAATTAAGAAAAGATTCTAAATTAGAATTTATTGGTGGAGACTTTTATTTAATTGGATTGACCCAAAAAGTTGCGTCATCAGCGCATATAGAATTTCATGCTCGTATTATTCTTCAAAAATTTATTCAAAGAAAGTTGATTACGATTTCTTCTGAAATTATTGAAGAAGCATATGACGAAACTAAGGATGTTTTTGACTTGTTAGATGATGCTGAGGGTAAATTTTTTGAAGTAACACAAGGGAACCTTAAGAAAGGATCTGAAGATGCGGCAAGTTTGGTGCAGTCTGCTATTAAAAAGATTGAAGAAATTTCACAGAAAGAGGGTATGAGTGGGGTTGCTACTGGTTTTACAAAATTAGATGCATTGACTTCAGGTTGGCAACCTTCAGATTTAATTATTATAGCTGCACGTCCTGGTATGGGAAAAACTGCATTTGTAATTTCTATGGCTAAGAATATGGCCATTCAATTCAATCATGCTGTGGCCGTATTTTCATTAGAAATGTCATCAGTTCAGTTAATTACCCGTATGATATCATCTGAAACCGGAATTTCTTCTGGAAAGTTAAGAACTGGAAGTTTAGAACCGCATGAGTGGGAACAGTTGAATGTTAAAGTGAAAAATTTAACAAAGGCGCCTATTTTTATTGACGACACGCCTTCATTATCTATTTTCGATTTAAGAGCAAAAGCCCGTAGATTAGTTTCACAACATGATGTAAAATTATTGGTTATTGATTATTTGCAATTAATGACTGCAGGTTCTGCTTCTAATGGAAATCGAGAGCAAGAAATCTCGATGATTTCTAGAAATTTAAAAGCCTTGGCTAAGGAGTTGAATATTCCTGTAATTGCACTGTCGCAGTTATCGCGTGCAGTGGAAACAAGAGGAGGAAGCAAAAGACCATTATTGTCAGATTTACGTGAATCTGGTGCCATTGAGCAAGATGCAGATATTGTTTCATTTATTTTTCGCCCAGAATATTATGGGCAAACAGAATGGGATGATGATGAGCATTCGTCATGTGAGGGGCAAGGAGAGTTTATTGTCGCTAAACACAGAAATGGTGGATTGGATAATATTCGATTGAAGTTTACAGGTGCCTTAGCCCAATTTTCAGATTTAGAAGAAGGATTTGGAACGGAGTTTCAATCTAAAATGAATACGATTCCAGAAAGTGCACAACATGTAAACCCAAGTGACGCTTTCGGAGATGACGGTGGCGAAGTGCCCTTTTAATATTCATAAATAATTCTTAACATTTATTTTTTTTACACATCTTCAATTTTTGATGCTTATATTCGTGACTTATAATTGAATCTTTTGAAAATTAATCAGTTTAAATCCTTATCTCAATTTCTAACGACACTTTTTATTTTCGTGTCGAGTTCAGTATTTGCGTCCTTTATTTATATACCTATGGATGCTGATTTGCAAAAGAATCATTTAAAAGCATACGGAATTACCTATTGGACTTTAGAATTAGGTTTTAAAGCACAATGGCTCTTAAACTATGAGGGCGGATCTTTTCTGCTAGAGCATACAAAGGAAATTGAAAATGAATGTAAAATTAGAGGGGTTTCTTTTGAGGTAATATCTGATTTGAAGGCAGAAAGAATTTTAGAAGAAATCGCAAGTCCATCTAAAAACATGGAGGCGGTCGTATTAGAGAAAGCCCCAAAAATTGCTGTGTATTCGCCAAAAAGTAAGAAACCTTGGGATGACGCCGTAACAATGGTTTTGACCAATGCGGAGATACCGTTTGATGTAATTTATGACGAAGAAGTTTTAGAAGACAAGTTGCTGTTGTATGAATGGTTGCATTTGCATCATGAAGATTTTACAGGACAATATGGTAAGTTTTATGGAGCCTATAGAACTGCTCCTTGGTATATCGAAGAAAAGAGATCTTTAGAAGAACTCTCAGGTAAATTAGGATACTCAAAAGTTTCAGAAGAGAAACTGGCAGTATCAAAAAAAATTAGAGATTACGTCATAGGAGGAGGGTTTATGTTTGCGATGTGTTCGGCTACCGATAGTTTTGATATCGCTCTGGCTGCAGATGGTGTTGATATTTGCGAATCTATGTTTGATGGTGATCCATCAGAAAATAATTATCAATCGAAGTTGAACTTTAATAACACCTTTGCATTTACAAATTTTGAACTCGAAAGAAGCCCGACTGTATATGAGTTTTCATCTATTGATATGACTAGAAAGCGGCGTGTAAAGAGAACGAGCGATTACTTTTCATTAATGAACTATTCAGCAAAATGGGACCCGATTCCCACAATGCTCTGTCAAAATCACACCAATTTAGTAAAAGGTTTTATGGGGCAAACGACAAGCTATGATCGGAGCACTATTAAATCAAATATTTTGATAATGGGTGAGAATAAAACGAATGGTGAGGCTAGGTATATTCATGGAACTAAAGGTAAAGGAATGTTCACTTTTTATGGAGGTCATGATCCTGAAGATTACAGTCATAGAGTCGGTGATCCGAAGACAGAGTTAGATTTGCACCCCAATTCACCTGGTTATAGGTTAATTCTGAACAATGTTCTTTTTCCTGCAGCGAAAAAGCAAAAGCAAAAAACATGATTTTTTTGTTAAAACCCTGTGTATAATAATGCAAATTAATCTTTGTGCAATAATACATTTCAATTACTTTTGTCTCATCTATTTAAAACATTTTTAGAATGCCAACAACACAAGAATTACAAGATTTTTCTCAACAAGTTAGAAGAGATATCGTAAGAATGGTACACGCTGTAAGTTCTGGTCACCCAGGAGGTTCATTAGGATGTACAGAGTTTTTTACCGTTTTATATCAGGAAGTGATGGATTATTCAACTGATTTTACCATGGATGGTAAAAATGAAGATTTATTCTTTCTATCAAACGGACATATTTCGCCGGTATTTTATAGTGTTTTAGCAAGAAGTGGATTCTTTCCTGTTTCTGAATTAGCAACGTTTAGATTGATCAATTCACGTTTGCAAGGGCATCCAACAACACATGAAGGTTTACCTGGTATTCGTGTTGCTTCCGGTTCATTAGGACAAGGGATGAGTGTGGCTTTAGGAGCTGCAGAAGCAAAGAAATTAAACGGTGACGATAAAATTGTTTATACTTTGCATGGAGATGGAGAGTTGCAAGAAGGTCAAGTTTGGGAAGCAGCTATGTATGCAGCCGGTAAAAAAGTGGATAATATCATTTCTACAATAGATTATAACGGGCAACAAATTGATGGTTCTACAGATCATGTATTACCTTTAGGTGATTTGAAAGCAAAGTTTGAAGCTTTTGGATGGGATGTGTTAGAAGTGAAGAAAGGAAATGATATTGACAGCGTTAAAGCAGGATTGGCAGAAGCTAAGACAAGAACTGGTAAAGGAAAACCTGTTTGTATTTTAATGTATACCGATATGGGTCATGGCGTTGATTTTATGTCAGGAACACATGCTTGGCATGGTAAAGCACCTAATGATGAGCAACTTGCAAGTGCCTTAGCACAGAATCCGGAAACTCTCGGAGATTATTAAAAATATAAGACTCGCCAATTGGCGAGTTTTTTTTATGATTTTTTTATAATTTCAGTAAATTTGAATTGGAAGTAAAGAAGTACATTTACGTCGGATTCAAATATCAAAAACTAACTAAATGAAAATTGGAATTGTTTGTTACCCAACCTTTGGAGGTAGTGGGGTTATTGCTACGGAACTTGGAATGTCATTGGCAGATAAGGGTCATGAAGTTCACTTTATAACATATAAGCGTCCAGTAAGATTGGATTTATTAGCGAAAAACATTCATTTTCATGAAGTCCATGTAGAAGAATATCCACTATTTCATTTTCAACCATACGAACTAGCACTTTCGACCAAATTGGTAGAAGTGATAACAAGATACAATTTAGAAATTTTGCACTTACATTATGCAATTCCGCATGCTTATGCAGCCTATATGGCAAAGGAGATGCTGAAGGAAAAAGGGATTGATATAAAGTTAGTTACAACTTTGCATGGTACCGATATTACATTGGTAGGTAGCCACCCAACTTATAAAACCGCGGTTGAATTTAGCATTAATAATTCAGATGCCGTTACGGTGGTATCAAATGATTTAAAAGAAGATACACTGCGCCTATTCAATATCAATACCGACATTGATGTAATTTACAATTTCATTGATTTAAAGCAATATCCAAAGGAAACAAGTATAGAATGTGATAGATCGGCGCTTGCAAAGAGTGATGAACGAATAGTTACACATATTAGTAATATGAGGTCCGTGAAAAGACCGTTAGATGTTATTGAAATATTCTATAGAATTCAGAAAAAACTTCCTGCCAAATTATTGTTGGTAGGAGAAGGGCCAGAAATAGAAAAAGTAGAGAATAGAGTAAAAGAATTAGGTATTTATGACAAGGTCTTGTTTCTAGGAAACAGCAATGATGTGAAAAAAGTACTGTGTTATTCTGATTTGTTTTTATTGCCTTCTATGACAGAAAGTTTTGGATTAGCCGCTTTGGAAGCCATGGCCGCTGAAACTCCTGTTATTTCTACAAATACTGGAGGATTACCAGAAGTTAATATTCAAAATAATACGGGTTTTTTAAGTAATTTAGGTGATGTAGATGATATGGCAGAGAAGGCTATTTCAATATTAGAAGACGACAATCGGCTTCTTGAATTTAAGAAAAATGCTTACAAACAAGCATCTAATTTTTCGCTAGAAAAAATATTGCCTCTATACGAATCGATGTATGTGAAAGCAATAAATGGATAAGTTACTTTTTGTAAAATTCTAAACTTTCAATTAACAAGTTTTCAGGAACTACACAATTCAATTTAAATTTCTCTAAATCCTCCAAAAGAACAAAGTTAACTTGTCCGCTATCGTTCTTTTTATCGTGTTTTAACAATTCTAATATAGCACTATATTCATTCGAATTGATCTCTACCTTATCAAAAATTGCAACGATACTGTTTTTTACATTATTCAGGGTTGCTTTGGGAAGTCCTAATAATTTATGAGAAAGATAGGCTTCTGTAATCATTCCAATTGCAATTGCTTCACCATGAGTAAGTGTTTTAAGGTGCTCAGATTCTAAATGATGTGATTCTATAGCATGTCCCAAGGTGTGTCCAAAATTCAATATTTTTCGAAGTCCACCTTCCTTAGGGTCCTCTTTCACAACTTCATTTTTTATTTCAATTGAGCGATATATTATTTCATGTTTGCTGCTGATATTTAAATAGTTACACTGTATTATTTCACCCCATAGCTTAGCGTCATATGTCAGGCCGTACTTTAGAATTTCCGCCATGCCTGAAGTCAATTCTCTGCTAGAAACAGTTTGTAAATATAAGGTGTCAACCAATACCATTTCAGGATTTGAAAAAACACCAATTTGATTTTTTAATACGCCTAAATCTACACCAGTTTTTCCACCAACAGATGCATCGACCATACTTAAAAGTGTTGTTGGAACATTAATAAACGAAATACCTCTTTTAAAAGTAGAAGCAACAAAACCACCCATATCGGTAATTACACCACCCCCAACATTTATCAATAAAGATTTTCTGTCAGCACCTAAATCCGTTAATACATTCCAAAGACTAGTACAGGTATCTAAATTTTTATTTTCTTCTCCAGATTCAATTTCAATCACTTCAATAGCGCTTGTTGTTTCTAGTTTTGCAATAAATAAAGGATAGCAATGCTCTTCCGTGTTCTCATCAACAAGAACAAAAACTTTAGAAGGTTTGTTTTCAGATATATAATTATTTAATTCTGTGTAGCATTTTTCATTAAAATGTACATAATAATTGTCTGAAAAGATAGAATTCATGTGTGTAAATTTGCTTCAAAAATAAGTGTAAATATTGAAAAAATACGATTAAATTTGTGAAAACATTTCTCATGAAAAATCTATTTAACAACACTAAAGTTGCATTCGATATTAAGTCCGATTCTGAATTAGAGCGTGCATATTTTTTGTTTAAAATGATACAGAACGAGCCTTTAGTTCGTATTGGTACTGCGGTTACCAATTTTGCCTTAAATACAAAGTTACCAGTTGAAAAGTTAATTCGATCTACTGTTTTTGATCATTTTTGTGGTGGAGTAACAGAAGAGGATTGCCTACCTACAATTGAGAAAATGTACTCTAAGAAAGTACATTCCGTTTTAGATTATTCTGTGGAAGGGAAGGAAAGTGAAGAACAGTTTGAGAACGCCTTAAACAAAGTTTTAAAAACAATTGAATTTGCTAAGGAAAAAGAGAGTATTCCTTTTGCAGTGTTTAAACCAACGGGATTCGGTCGATTTGCATTATATCAGAAAATTTCAGAAAATAAGGAATTAAATGCTGATGAGAAGGCGGAATGGGAAGTTGTTAAAAATAGATACCACAAAGTGTGTGCATTCGCACTCGAGTTAAGCGTACCGCTATTAATTGATGCTGAAGAAAGTTGGATGCAAGACGCTGCAGATCAGTTGGTTGAAGAGTTAATGGCAGAATATAATAAGGAGAAAGCAATCGTATTCAATACACTTCAAATGTATCGATGGGATAGAATGGATTATTTAAAACGATTGCATAAAACTGCGAAAGAAAAAGATTTTTACATAGGGTTAAAAATTGTACGTGGCGCATATATGGAAAAAGAAAGAGAGCGTGCCGAGGAAAATAATTATGAATCTCCTATTTGTAAAGATAAATTGGCAACGGATAAAAATTACGACGAAGCCCTTGTATATATGGCAACCCATCCAAAAATGGCAATTTTTGCTGGAACCCATAATGAGGAGAGTTCTTACTTATTAATGGAACTAGCTGCTAAAGAAGAGTTAGATAAAAATGATAGCCGCCTTTGGTTTGGGCAGTTGTATGGTATGAGCGATCATATTAGTTTTAATTTATCTGAAAGTGGATATAATGTTGCAAAGTATTTACCGTTTGGACCAGTTAGAGATGTAATGCCATATTTAATAAGACGTGCAGAAGAGAATACATCAGTTGCTGGACAAACAAGTAGAGAACTTAACTTGTTAAAATCAGAGAGAAAACGCAGAAAACTATAGTTTGAGATATATCGCATTATTAAGAGGAATAAACGTTGGAGGCCACAAGAAAATTTTGATGAAAGATTTGCGTGACCTTTTAGAAAAAAGCAAACTATTAAATAATATCGAAACTTATATTCAGTCTGGTAATATCATATTCGAATCAAAAAAATCAGATATAGAGAATTTGCAGAAAGAAATTCACACCTATATATATAATAAGTATCACTTTGAAGTGTCTGTTCAAATTTATAATAAGGAGGAGTGGGATTATTTTTTTAAAAACAACCCATTTTTAGAAGAAAACGAACTTCATATAAATCGCTTATATGGAACTTTTATGGATAAATGTCCGTCTGAGCAAAATATAACGTTGTTAGAAAAAGTTGATTTTTCACCTGACACATATCAGATCGATAACAATTTGATCTATACATATTACGCTAATGGAGCAGGGAGGTCAAAAATGACAAATACTGTTTTTGAAAAAAAATTGGAAGTCTCTTCAACCAGCAGGAATTGGAAAACCATTTCTAAGATTCAAGAATTGCTCAGTAATTAAACTTCACACTTAGAATATCTTATTTATCTAAATAAAAGAAGTACTTTTGCACTTTCAAAAAATAAGATATGCAATCTATTAGAAACATCGCAATTATTGCCCACGTAGATCATGGTAAAACAACCTTGGTCGATAAAATTATTGACCAAGCAAAAATCTTGGACGAACGTAAAGAGCGTACAGATTTATTATTGGATAATAATGATTTAGAACGTGAAAGAGGAATTACTATTTTATCTAAGAATGTTTCGGTAAACTATAAAGGTGTAAAAATTAATGTAATTGATACTCCTGGCCACGCGGACTTTGGTGGAGAAGTAGAGCGTGTTTTGAAAATGGCAGATGGTGTTTTGTTATTGGTTGATGCTTTTGAAGGACCGATGCCACAAACTAGATTTGTTTTAGGTAAAGCATTGGAATTAGGATTAACACCTATAGTTGTTGTTAATAAAGTAGATAAAGAAAACTGTACTCCTGAGTTAGTTCATGAAAAGGTTTTTGACTTGATGTTTGCATTAGATGCTACAGAAGAACAATTAGAATTTGAAACAATATACGGTTCAGCTAAAAATGGTTGGATGAATACAGATTGGCAGCAACCAACTGATAATATCATTCCTTTGTTAGATGCTGTAGTTGAACATATTCCTGAAGCACCATACAGAGAAGGTTCTCCACAAATGCAAATTACATCGTTAGATTTTTCTTCATTTACTGGAAGAATTGCTATTGGTAGAGTTTTTAGAGGAGATTTGGAAGAAGCAAAAGATTACATGCTTTGTAAGGCTGATGGTTCTACTAAAAAAGTAAGAATAAAAGAATTGCATGTTTTTGAGGGAATGGGTAAGGCTAAAGTTTCGAAAGTAAGAAGCGGAGATATTTGCGCAATTACAGGAATTGAAGGATTCGAAATTGGCGATACTATTGCAGATATTGAAAACCCAGAAGCATTACCAAGAATTAAAGTGGATCAACCTACAATGAGTATGTTGTTTACAATTAACAATTCTCCGTTTTTTGGAAAGGAAGGAAAGTTTGTAACATCACGTCATTTACGTGATCGTTTGTTTAAAGAATTAGAGAAAAACTTAGCACTGCGTGTTGACACTACGGATTCTGAAGATAAATTTAATGTCTTTGGTCGTGGAGTTCTTCATTTATCGGTTTTAATTGAAACGATGAGAAGAGAAGGATATGAGTTGCAAGTAGGAAGACCACAGGTTATCATAAAAGATATTGATGGTGTTAAATCGGAACCATATGAAACATTAGTAGTTGATGTTCCGGAAGAATCATCAAGTAAAATTGTAAACTTAGTTTCTTTAAGAAAAGGAGACTTGTTAGTAATGGAGCCTAAAGGAGATTTACAACATTTAGAGTTTTCAATTCCTTCAAGAGGATTAATCGGATTAAGAAATAAAATGTTAACAGCAACATCTGGTGCTGCGATTATAAACCATAACTTTGATAAGTTTGGACCATATAAAGGAGACTTTAACGATGTTGTAAATGGCGCTTTGATTTCTGCGGAAGCTGGTAAAGCCACTGCATACTCAATTGACAAACTTGGTGATAGAGGTGTATTCTTTATTGATGTCAATCAAGAGATTTATAAGGGGCAAGTAGTAGGAGAGAACAACCGCCAGGAAGACATGTCAATAAACTTAATAAAAGGTAAAAAATTGACCAATGTTCGTAAATCTGGAACGGATACAGCCATGAACATTGCTCCAAAAAGAGAATTTTCATTAGAAGAATGTATGGAATTTATCAAAAATGATGAATATTTAGAAGTTACTCCAGAGAGTTTAAGAATGAGAAAGATCAATTTTAGATAGACTTTTATTTAAAAAATATTTAAAAGCACTTCGAAAGAAGTGCTTTTTTTTTGGTCAAAATTAGAGTTTAGGCTCTAATTAACTTCCATAATAAAGCTACAAATGATTCTTTTTACCCATAAAAGTAGAGAAAAACTGGTGTAATATTACATAAATAGGTCCTAAAATAGACGCTTTTTGAGCTTATTTCATGCCTTAACTCTACAGTTTAGGTTCAAATAAGTAACATAATTTGCACTTTTTTGAAGCAAAATAGGTTGATTTTGGAGCACAATACGATGTTTTTTTTGTGATATTTCTGTGCTATAACCCAAAAATAACCCGCATAATAAAAACTATTTTTAAATTTTTTCAACGCTCAAAATAGGGGATATACGTAGCAGTCTATCACTTGTAAGAACATATAATTTAATTATATCTAATAATCATAAAATCAGTTATATAAGTATATTATATGGTTATAATTGTAATGCTATCTAGAGTATATTTTTATTCCTTCAAACTATAACCTTTGGGTTATTCATAAAAATAAAAAGATTAAAAAAGTTTAAAAAATATTTGGAGAACTCAAATTGTATCTTACATTTGTAACCACAATTGATGTATATACAATTGTTGTCCCCACAACAATGAAAGATGAAAAAGAAAATATTGAAAGAAAGAATTTTCCACGTGAAGTAATAAATGATGTATTACGAGCTGGAAACTGGATGCACGAGCGAGAGACCGAACATCTGAAGCAATATGCATTGTCATTAGAACAATATAATGTTCTGGTTCTTTTAAGAAAGTTAGATGGTGAAGTAATAAATATGAGTACGATACAGGCAGGAATGATAAGTGAAATGAGTAACGCTACTAGATTGGTAGAAAAATTAAGAGTAAAAGGATATTTAACAAGAGAGCAGTCTCAAGAGAATAGAAGGAAAGTAGAAATTAAAATCACACAGAAAGGAATGTTATTATTAACTGATATCGATAAGACTCAAAAGAAACATGAAAAGAAGGTGGTTAAGAATTTAACGAGTAGAGAATTACAGACCTTAAGTAGATTGTTAAATAAAATGCAAATAGAAAAATAAAATAGCGACCCCAAAGCTAAAAAGGAGGGTGTTTAATTAACCCCAAATTAGTACTAAACGTCCTCCTTTATATAAAATTTAAGTAAGTAAGTAAGTAAGTAAGTAAGTAAGTAAGTAAGTAAGTAAGTAAGTAAGTAAGTAAGTAAGTAAGTAAGTAAGTAAGTAAGTAAGTAAGTAAGTAAGTAAGTAAGATTAGAGTTTGTGTCAAAAGTTAGTGATTAAAAAATGAGAAGCAATCCGAAAATTAATTTGAATTTTTTACGTAAGAGCTTTAAAAACCTTTTGGCACTTCTTTAAAAGTAAGATGTAAGAAAATTGTAATGATAAAGATCTAGAGGTATGTGTTAAAAGTTGTCGTCAGTGAAATTGAGAAGCAATCCGAAAATTAATTTGATTTTTCTATTGAGTAAGACTTAAAAACCTTTTAACACAGCCTCTTTTAATAAAGAACAAGAATTATGAAACTAATAGTAGTAAGAATTATAGCAACCATATTATTCAGTATAGCCGTACTTAACTATATGTCTAGCAATAGCACTTTCTATAAAAGATTTGTATCAAAAGAATTTAAAATTAATAATCAACCCCAATAATAAATCAGTCGTAATCTTAAAAGAAATCGTTCCCACAGCGAAAATTGCTATGAGAGATTGCGGCTGTATTTATTAAAACAAAGAAAATAATTTAAAACCCCAGAGTCATGAAAACTTTTACTTTAAAATTAACCTACGCATTTTTATTTAGTATGTTATTTATTTCTTGTACGCAAGATGAAGATGGAATTTATGAGGAAGAATCATTAAGTCTTAAAGATATTAGTGTGTCCTATACTGTAATGGAATATCAGATATTTAGCTTGGTAAATGAGCACAGAGAGAGTTTAGGATTGGAAAAACTAAATATTATCAATTTAATTTCTGTAGAGGCGGAGGATCATACTGATTACATGATTCAAACTGGAGTACCGAGTCATGATAATTTTCCTGTGCGTCATCAAAACCTTGTTAAAAGCGTTAAAGCTAAAAAAGTAGGCGAGAATGTAGCTTACGGATATTCTTCAGCTCAAGCTGTGGTTAAAGCATGGATTAAGAGCGATGGTCATAGACAAAACATTGAGAACCCTAATTTTACCGACTTTGGAATTTCAACGAAGAAAAATAAAGAAGGTAGAAATTATTTTACACATATATTTATTAAAAGATAATCTAGATTAGTCCTCACAACGCTAGTTAAATTAAAAAAAGTTCGTCCCCACAGCGATAGTCAAAATGAAAAATATCGTCCCCACAACGATAGTCAGAATATTAGCAGTCCGTCCCCAGGATAGTAGTAAATTATAAGCACAGAAATGGTGAAAAAAAGAACAGCCGCAATAAACAATAATAGATTTTTAAGTCGTCCCCACAACGGTAGTACTATTAATGTTTTAATTATTACGACTGTATTTTGTTATCTTTAAATTCTGTGCTTATAATATTTAAGTCAAAAATCTTCAAGATTATGCTTAATTCTACTTGATTTAAGCATATTACAATAATAGTTATTTCTATCAGAACTTACAATAACTAATTTTATTTTAATTGAATAGTTAATAACATCTAGTTTCTAATCTTTCATTTTTAAATACAGGAATTTGATTTGTAAGGAGTAGATGTGGAAATCAACTAATTACATGTAGGAGTAATAATTTGTATTCCTCAAAAAAAAATCTTAATTTCGTACTGCACGTCATTTTGATGTGCGCCTCCCCACAAATTTATAGCCCCTAGAATGAACAATGTATGTTGTTCTTGATTTAATTTTATTGAATTATGAGTTTTAAAAAAAGTTTAATTTTAGGTTTATTATTTGTAACACTATTCCTCTGTTTAGGTCTTTTAGCTTAATATAAGTTTAAGACATTTTTTTCTGTTACAACCCTTTCGTAAATTACGAATCATAGTTTTTTGTGCCCAATTTTAAATTTTCTATTCTTGATATAATGGCACTCCGTTCTCATCTGTAGTAAGCACTGAACTCATGAAATTAAAGAATGGACGCATTGCTATAAATGTTTCAATTACTTTTTTAGGAAAATCTTTACTTAACACTTCTTTATCGCTAAATTTTTTATGAACAATAAATTGTTTTAATTGCAATAAATCCAAATTTGGATGCTGTCTATCGAATCCTCTTGGCACTGTTTTAAGACGTTCTCCATCAAGTGTTCTAAATGTTTTTATAAAAGACTCAGAATTAATAATTTCTCGTAATTCTATGGCATCATTTGCTAATTCTTTTCTGATTCTTAGAAGGTCTTTTGCGTTAGGTCCCCAAAATCCTCCTCCAATAAATGAGTTGCCAGGTTCTATATGGTAGTAGTATCCACCTCTTAATTGTTCTGTGGCTCTTTTAAAAGATCCACTAAAATGTGTTTTATAGGGTGTTTTGTCTTTTGAAAACCGTACATCTCTGTATATCCTAAAAACACTTTTTTTGCCAGATACCGTTTCTATATTGTCAATTTTATTCATTTCAACTAATAAGTCATCCGCAAAATTGACAAACTTGATTTGCTCTTCTTGAAACGCAGTCTTGTTCTCTGTAAACCAATCTCTATTATTATTCTGGTTTAATTTTTTTAGAAAATCTAAAGTAGATGATTGAATTGCACTCATAATAATTCTGTTTAGTTGATTTACTTCCGTTAGGTTTTTATTAGTGGGGTTTGGATAAAACTAATTTCATGGAACCGAATGTCAAATTTATGGATTCTTAATATACTTTTAAAAAAATATGGAATTATAAATAAAAAGGCTATCTATTGTTAAAACTAAAATGATTTGTCGTAAAGAAATATGTAAATTACATCCCCTTAAAAAAGACAGAATTTTATGATCTATATAGTGTTCGGTGTTTCTGGTATTGGTAAAACAACTGTTGGTAAATTATTAAGTAATTCACTAAATATTCCGTTTTATGATGCAGATGATTTTCATCTACCTGAAAATATTGATAAAATGAGTAGTGGACAGCCGTTAAATGATGAAGATCGGTTACCATGGCTTAAAATACTCAGTAAGAATATCGTAAAATGGAATGCAAATGGTGGGGGAGTTTTAGCCTGTTCAGCTTTAAAGGAATCGTATCGAAAGGAATTGCAATCTTTAAATAAAACCTGTGTAAAATGGGTGTTTTTAAATGCAGAATATGAGGTGGTTTTAGATCGACTTAAAAAAAGAAAAGGGCATTTTTTAAACCACCAATTATTGAAATCTCAATTCGTTGCGTTAGAAATCCCCAATTATGGAATTCATATTGATGCAAGTGAAGATTCGGGACATATTTTAAACGAAATACATAAAAAAATGATGAAGAATTCAGCAGAATTTGGTCTAATAGGGTTAGGAGTAATGGGGAAAAGCTTAGCACTTAATATTGCTGGTAAAGGGACGAAATTGGCCGTTTATAACAGACAAGTTCCGGAAAAAGAGGTTGATATTGCTAAAAATTTTGAAAATAGCAACTCGAATCTGTCGATAAAAGGATATGATGATCTTAATGAGTATGCAAAAGGGCTTCAGAGACCAAGAAGTATTTTATTAATGGTAAATGCAGGGAAACCTGTAGATATGGTAATTGATACCTTAATTCCTTATTTAGAACCTGGTGATTTAATTATAGATGGAGGAAATTCACATTTTAAGAATACCAAAAAAAGGTTAGATAAACTAAAAATACATGGAATTGATTTTATAGGCATGGGTGTTTCAGGTGGTGAAGAAGGTGCTCTAAAAGGGCCATCAATAATGCCAAGTGGTTCTAAAACTGCCTATGAAAGAGTATCGCATATTTTGGAAGCCATTTCAGCAAAAGACAAGGATGGTAAAGATTGCTGTGCCTATATAGGTCCTGAAGGGTCTGGACAGTTTATTAAAATGATTCATAATGGAATTGAGTATGGTGAAATGCAAATTATTGCAGAAGTATATCAATTGTTACGTTTCCATGGAAATAAATCACCTGAAGAAATTGCAACTATTTTTGAGGATTGGAAGCAAAGTGGATTGAGTAGTTATTTGCTTGAAATATCGATAGACATCTTAAAAAAGAAAGAAGGCGAAGATGTACTTTTAGATAAAATATTGGACCAGGCGTCTCAGAAAGGAACAGGGGGATGGAGCACCAATGCTGCACTAGAATTAGGAAAGCCTTTAAATACTATTTCAGATGCTGTTATGGCACGTTATATTTCAGCAATGAAATCGGCACGTGTAAAAGGCTCGAAACAGTACAAGTCGTCCATTAAAGAAACGACAAATGTTAACATTGAAAAACTTAAAGCAGCATATATATCAGTTAGAATTATTAACCATGCCATTGGATTTGATACAATTCAAGAAGCGTCATTACAATACAATTGGAACCTAAATCTTTCTGAAATTGCAAGGATTTGGACCAATGGTTGTATTATCCGATCTGAATTTATGGAAGAGTTAGTTAGCTTATTTAAATCTTCTAATGAACATCTGTTGCTTCATCCTTTAATTGTAGATCGTTTAGAGTCGAATGCGTTGGGGTATAAGGAGACGGTAGCGAATGGATTGTTGTCAGGCTGCTCGATGCCTGTGCTTTCTTCTGGCTTAAATTATATGCTAGGATTCATTTCAGAGCAGTCGTCGGCAAATATGATTCAGGCACAGCGCGATTATTTCGGTGCCCATACTTATAAAAGAATAGATAGGCCATTTGAAGAATCATTTCATACAAATTGGAAAGACTAAATAAACGAGTCTTGATTTATTTTAAAATTGTTGGCTATCGTAAAAATAGAATATTCAAAAACCTACGTTAAAGTCAGTGCTGTATTGATAAAAAGTTGATTTTAGTCGATTCAATTAGCAATCTTGTAAAAATGATGACTATCGTAGCAATACCGCTTGCATATGTGCGTTTTGACACTTGATTTTTTTAAATTTGTTCGCTTGCAATTTAATTTGTTGAGATTTAAATAAACGAATTAGAAATTAAAATATTAATATGAGTAAAACATTGTTTGATAAGGTATGGGATTCTCATGTAGTGAGAAAAATTGAAGATGGACCGGATGTATTTTTCATCGACCGTCATTTAATTCATGAAGTAACAAGTCCTGTAGCATTTTTAGGTTTAAAAACCAGAGGTATAAATGTATTATATCCAGAGCGTACGTTCGCAACTGCAGATCATAATACGCCAACAATAGATCAACATTTACCGGTAAAAGATCCACTTTCAGCGAATCAATTAAAAGCTTTAGAAGACAATTCTAAGGAGCATGGGATTAGCCATTGGGGATTGGGACATAGAAACAACGGTATTGTGCATGTTGTTGGGCCTGAGAACGGAATTACATTGCCTGGAGCAACCATAGTTTGTGGTGATTCACATACATCTACACACGGTGCATTTGGTGCTATTGCTTTTGGTATTGGAACTTCAGAGGTTGAAATGGTGCTTTCTACACAATGTATTATGCAGCCAAAGCCTAAGAAAATGCGTATTAATGTGAATGGTAAGTTAGGTACGGGGGTTTCTCCTAAAGATGTTGGTTTGTATATCATTTCTCAATTAACAACTTCTGGAGCAACAGGTTACTTTGTAGAGTATGCTGGAGATGTATTTGAAGATATGACTATGGAAGGCCGTATGACGGTGTGTAACCTAAGTATTGAAATGGGTGCACGTGGTGGAATGATCGCTCCTGATGATAAGACTTTCAACTATATTCAAGGACGCTCAATGACTCCGAAAGGAGCAGATTGGGATAAAGCAATGGAGTATTGGTCTACATTAAAAACTGATGATGGTGCTGAATTTGATAAAGAATTTAATTTTGAAGCCTCAGACATTGAACCAATGATTACATATGGTACCAATCCTGGAATGGGAATTGGAATCTCAAAAAATATTCCATCTGCAGAAAGTGTAGAAGGAGGGAAAGCGACATACGATAAGTCCTTGGCTTATATGGGCTATGGAGAAAACGAACCTATGATTGGTAAGAAGATTGATTATGTGTTTGTTGGAAGTTGTACAAATGGTAGAATTGAAGATTTTAGAGCATTTGCATCGATTGTTAAAGGAAAGAAAAAAGCAAACAATGTTACCGCATGGTTAGTTCCTGGATCTCACATAGTTGAAGATAAGATTAAAGAAGAAGGAATTTTAGATATTCTAACAGATGCTGGGTTTGCATTGAGACAACCTGGATGTTCTGCTTGTTTGGCTATGAACGACGATAAGGTGCCTGCTGGTAAATATGCGGTGAGTACTTCAAATAGAAACTTTGAAGGGCGACAAGGTCCTGGTTCTAGAACATTGCTAGCAAGTCCTTTAGTTGCTGCAGCAGCCGCTGTAACCGGAGTTGTAACTGACCCAAGAACATTAATTTAATCAATTGTTCACATTTTAATTAGAAAAAATTATGGCTTACGATAAATTTACAACATTAACATCTACAGCAGTTCCATTGCCAATTGAGAACGTAGATACAGATCAAATAATTCCGGCTCGTTTCTTAAAAGCAACAGAGCGTAAGGGATTTGGAGATAATTTATTTAGAGATTGGAGATATAATGGAGACAATACTCCAAAAGAAGATTTTGTCTTAAACAATCCAATTTATAGTGGGAAAATACTAGTAGGAGGGATGAACTTTGGTTCTGGTTCTTCTAGGGAACACGCTGCTTGGTCGGTATATGATTACGGGTTTAGATGTGTAGTTTCGTCATTTTTTGCAGATATCTTTAAAAATAACTGTTTGAATGTTGGTGTGTTACCAGTTCAAGTTTCGCCTGAATTTGCAGATGAAATTTTTAAATCTATTTATGACAATCCAAATACGGAGTTGACAATTGATTTAGAAGCGCAAACAATAACGAATTCCGATACAGGTAACAGTGAATCTTTTGATATTAACGGGTATAAAAAAGAGAATATGTTAAACGGATTTGATGATATTGACTATTTGCAAAATATAAAATCAGATATAGAAGATTTTGCTACAACACGTCCGTTCTAAACTAATTTTATGGGTGTGAAGAGCATAGAAATTATGGATACGACATTGCGCGACGGTGAACAAACCTCGGGTGTGTCGTTTTCTGCTTCAGAAAAGTTAACAATTGCAAAACTTTTATTAGAAGAATTAAAAGTTGATCGGATAGAGATTGCATCTGCAAGAGTATCAGAAGGCGAGTTTCAAGCAGTTAAAAGTGTAACTGATTGGGCTGCTGAAAATGATTTTTTAGAGGCTATTGAAGTATTGACTTTTGTGGATAATGGCATTTCTATTGATTGGATGAAAAGGGCAGGAGCGAAGGTTCAGAACCTGCTTACAAAAGGCTCATTAAATCATTTAACTCATCAACTTAAAAAGACTAAAGAACAGCACTTTAAAGAAATTAAAAAGTCAATTTCAGAGGCCTCAAAAAACGGTATTGAGACCAATGTGTATTTAGAAGATTGGAGTAACGGAATGCGCAATTCAAAGGAATATGTTTTTGATTTTTTAGCTTTCTTAGCAACGCAACCTGTAAAGCGTATAATGTTACCCGATACTTTAGGTGTATTGGCACCGGCGGAATCTTTCGCTTTTGTTACAGAAATCAGAGCAAAGTACCCTGAATTGCATTTCGACTTTCATGCACATAATGATTATGATTTAAGTGTAGCCAATGCGATCAATGCTGTAGAAGCAGGTATAGATGGGTTACACCTAACCATTAACGGCATGGGCGAACGTGCAGGTAACGCGCCATTAGCCAGCGTTGTTGCAGTTTTAAAAGACTTTATGCCAGAAGTTGAGATTGGTGTACACGAAAAGGCGTTAAATACCGTAAGTAAATTGGTAGAGACCTTTTCTGGATTTAGAATACCGGTTAACAAACCCGTAGTTGGCGATAATGTATTTACGCAAACCGCAGGAATACATGCAGATGGAGACAATAAAAACAACCTATATTTTAACGATTTACTTCCAGAGCGATTTGGAAGAAAACGTAAATATGCTTTAGGAAAGTCTTCAGGTAAAGCGAATATTCAAAAAAACTTACAAGAATTAGGACTTCATCTAAATGATGAAGATTTGAAAAAAGTAACACAACGAATCATAGAACTTGGAGATAAAAAACAACTTGTTACCAAAGAAGATTTACCATATATCATTTCTGATGTATTGGATAGTAACCTTATAGAAGAAACGGTTTTTATCAATTCATATGTATTAACCCATTCTAAAGGTTTAAATCCATCAACAACAGTTTCAATGACGATTAAAGGTGAATCATTTGAAGAGCATGCACAAGGAGATGGTCAGTTTGATGCCTTTATGAATGCTATTAAAAAAGTGTATAAGCGCAAAGATTTAGAGTTGCCAAAACTTATAGATTATGCGGTTAGAATTCCTCCAGGTAGTAGTTCTGATGCTTTATGTGAGACGATTATTACTTGGAAAACAAACGAAGAACAATTTAAAACTCGTGGCTTAGATTCTGATCAAACGGTTTCAGCAATAAAGGCTACAGAGAAAATGTTGAACATTATATAATTAAATTTTAAAGATGAAATTAAATATTGCCCTTTTAGCGGGAGACGGAATAGGACCAGAGGTTATTGATCAGGCTGTAAAAGTAAGTGATGCAGTAGCTTCAAAATTTGGACACGAAATTACATGGAAACCTGCTTTAACAGGTGCTGCTGCTATTGATGCAGTAGGAGAGCCATATCCTGATGCCACACATGAAATATGTGCAAATGCAGATGCTGTATTGTTTGGTGCTATTGGACACCCAAAATTTGACAATGATCCTAGTGCACCGGTAAGACCAGAGCAAGGATTGCTTAAAATGCGTAAGAAACTTGGTTTATTTGCCAATGTAAGACCAACATTTACTTTCCCTTCATTATTAGATAAATCTCCTTTAAAAAGAGATCGAATAGAAGGAACGGATTTAGTGTTTTTACGTGAATTAACAGGTGGAATCTACTTTGGAGAAAAGGGGAGAAGAGACGGTGGAGAAACAGCCTTTGACAATTGTGTGTACACAAGAGCAGAAGTTCAGCGTTTGGCTAAAAAAGGATTTGAATTAGCAATGACGCGTTCTAAGAAATTGTGTTGTGTGGATAAAGCAAATGTATTGGAAACTTCAAGATTGTGGAGAGAAACAGTACAAGCAATGGAGAAAGACTATCCAGAAGTGGAAGTATCTTATGAATTTGTAGATGCTGTTGCTATGCGTTTAGTACAATGGCCAAATTCTTATGATGTATTAATCACAGAAAATTTATTTGGAGATATTTTAACGGATGAGGCTTCAGTTATTTCTGGATCAATGGGATTAATGCCATCGGCATCAATGGGTGCTGATATTGCTTTATTTGAGCCTATTCATGGATCTTATCCACAGGCAACAGGATTAAATATTGCAAACCCTATGGCTACAGTACTATCTGCAGCAATGATGTTTGAGAACTTTGGTTTACAAGCAGAAGGAAAAGCAATAAGAGAGGCTGTAAATGCAGCACTTTCAGCTGGACATGTTACAGAAGACCTAGCAGAGGGTGGTAAATCTTATGGTACTTCTGAAGTAGGTGACTGGTTAGCAGGCAATATTTAAAAAAGAAATTAAATTAATTGAAAAAAGGATTTAGTACATTCAAGTTCTAAATCCTTTTCTTAATTTGGACAAACTAATTAATTATAATAATGGTTTATTTAGTAGTTCAAAAAATAAAAACCTTACAAAAAAAATGAAACAAGGCAATTTTGCACATGTCGTTTATTTTTGGTTAAAACAACCAGAGCATCAAGAAGATAGGCAAGCATTTGAAAAATCATTGAGCACATTTATCAACAATTCAGAGTTTATTCAGACAAAACATTTAGGAACTCCAGCGGCTACAGATCGCGGTGTTATTGACAGTTCATACACTTATTGTTTGTTATTGACATTTGAAAATAAAGAGTTACAAGACAAATATCAAGTAGAGGAAGGGCATTTAAAATTTATAGAAGAATCATCAAAACTTTGGGAAAAAGTAGTGGTGTACGACTCTGAAAATATTTTAAAATAATTTTTTTCCAAGAGAGAATTTACAAAATAAAACAAAAAAGCAATCCACAAAGGGTTGCTTTTTTTTATGCAGGTTTTTTAAAGGTTCCTAAATAAAAAAGAATACCAATAGAAATAAGACTAAAAATGAAAAATCCGATAAACAATGGCATTACGGAATCAATTACAAACATGCCTATAAGTGCGCTAATTGGCACCGCCATCATTGTAGATATAAACCCGGTAATTGCCGCCGCAATCCCAGCAATATGACCTACAGGTTGCATTGCTAAAGAACGCAGGTTTCCAAATAAGAAACCTATTGCAAAAAATTGTAAACCGAAGAATGTTAAAACTACTTCAATTGGTGGATTTTGCTTACCGAAGAAAATGATTACATATAACAATGAAATGCCTAAAAAGCCGATCATGGCCCAGTTTACCAGCCTACGCATCCCAAATTTAAGCACCCAAGTACCGTTTAGAAACGTTGCCAAACCAACAGAAATAGCAAGGCCTGCAAAGATGTAAGGAAATTCTTCAGATAAGCCATATTGCAATTCAAACACTTGTTGAGATGTACTTAAATAGACCATAAAAGAGCCCGTTATAAAGCCAGAAATTAGGGTATAGCCAATAGTGGTTTTAAATTTTATCAATTCTTTTGTGCCTTCAACGAATAGCGAAGGTGTAAATCGAATTCTATTGGGTTTGTTTAGTGTTTCTTCCTGCCGTTTATAAAACCAAATTCCGGCAAGCAATGCAAATACAATTTGCACATAGAAAATAGTTTCCCAGTTATAAAGATCAAGAATAAACTTACCAAAAGCAGGTGCAACAATTGGAATTAAAAGAAAAATGACGGTAACAAATGACATGATACGAGCCATATAATCACCTTCATAACTATCTCTAATTATAGCTATACTTACAGTTCTAGGAGCGGAAAGAGCGATGCCTTGTAGAATTCTACCAAAAACCATTGTATTCAAATCTTCTGCATAGATGCAAATGATACTGGCCATGACAAAAAGTCCTAATCCGAGGTATACAATGGGTTTTCGTCCAAGGCTATCAGACAGAGGACCAAAAATTAAGGATCCAACACCTAAACCAAGAAATATCATGGTAATCAATAACTGATTATCACTTAATGAAGTAGTGCCAATATCTTTTCCAATGATGTCTAAAGCGGGTAATAACGCATCAATTGCTAAGGCCACAATAGCCATAAGTGATGCCATTAAAGCAATAAATTCGAATTGAGAACTTTTAGATTTTTGCATACGGCAAAAATAGACTATTGTAAATTGTTGTTGGAGTAGTATGAAATGTATTAATCAATACTTGTATTAAAAAACTCTATTTAACATAATATAAATTATAGTACAAACACATAGTAATTGCTGTATAGCCGTTTAAGGCTATTTATACATAATTGTAGATATAGTGCCTTTAGAATTACCAATAAAATTTGAAATACGCGATTCTCAGCGATTAAGCTTTTCAACTATTTGTACCTATAATTCGCCATTATGTAAAATTGCCGCTACCTTTATATTGACAGAAATTATCGTAAGAGAATAACGGCTTATGAAGTTCAAGTTTATTTGATATCTATAATGTAAATAACATTTGCAATTTGTTCAATTGCTTGTATTTAATTTATAAACATTATAATTCTTTCAAGAAAATAAATAACTTTTAAAAGATTAAACCTCTTTTCTCAGAACTTCTAAAGGTGGACTGCTTAACACACTTCTTATATTAAAGAGTCCAATCATTAATACCAGTAACGTAATTCCTGGTAAAAACACCAAGAATGGTATACCAGAAGGTACAAAAGGTTCATTAAACAGAAAGGTGGCTAATAATTGACTTCCAATAAGTGATAATAAGATACCCATTAGACTGCCTAAAATACCTAAATAGAAATATTCAAGAGCTGAAATTTTAAGAATCTGAGGGCTTTTAGCACCCATGGTTCTAAGCAACACACTCTCTTTAACACGTTGGTATTTGCTGGTACGAACAGAACCAATAAGAACAATGATTCCTGTTAGAATGCTAAAAAATGCCATAAAATTAATAACCCAAGACACCTTGGTTAATACATCTTCTATAACGCTATAAATTTGACGTAAATCAATGACCGAAACATTAGGAAACGAAGCCACCAAATCGCGTTGCAATAAAGCAGAACTTTCTGCATCTGGCACATATGCGGTTATTACATGAAATTGCGGTGCTTTTTCCAAAACACCTGCCGGAAAAACAACCATAAAATTAAGTTGCATACGTGCCCAATCTACTTGGCGTATGCTTCCAACAGTCGTTTCCATAAGTACGCCTTGTACATTAAATACAATTTTATCATTGATGCTTAAATTTGCGTTTTCTGCCAAATCTTCTGAAATAGAAATGATCACATCTTCACCTCTTTCTACCGCAGTTTGCCACTCCCCTTCTACAATTGTTTCCGAGGCAATTAGTGAGTCTCTATACGTGGTTCGAAACTCATGGTTTAAAACCCATTGATTTACAGTTGAAGCTGTATCTTTTCTAATATCATTGGATAATATTCCATTAATGCTCTGTATGCGCATGGTTACCAATGAAAGTTTGTCGATAACCTTTAAATCTTGATTCGCTACAGACTGCACAACCGCCTCCTTTTGCTCTGTTTGTACATCGAGTAGAATAATATTGGCGTTGTTACCTGTACTTGACAATTGGGTTTTAGACAATAGTATATCCTTGGTAAAATACAAAGTGCTTATTAAAAATGTACCTAAACCTACGGATAGCAGCAATACCATTGTCTGATTATTAGGCCTAAATAAATTTAGAAGACTTTGACGAGACGTAAAACCCCATTGTGTTGGGAAAAAGCGTTTGATAATTTTCATTGATAGTATGGCAATACCAGCTAGAATAGAAAATGTAATAACCACAGCCATTACAAAACCTAAGGCTTGTGTAGCATTTCGTAACAATAAAAATGAGAACCCATAAACAAAAACCAATATTGCAGTGAAGGTATATATTCTAGCTCTTTTCGGTTTTTTGGTACCATTATTACTCATACGCAATACTTCTAACGGCGTCACATACCAAGTATTCAATAATGGTAAAAGCGCAAATAAAATAGACATAAGTACACCTAAAAGAACACCGGTAATTAATGGTAGTGCGGTTATACTAACTTCTATATCAAACGGCAGGAATTCCTTTAAAATATACGGAAAGGTTTCCTGTAATAAGACACCTAAAGCAGTACCTATAATGCCTCCCAAAAGCCCCATACCAATAACTTGTGTCAAGAATATGAAGAAGGTTTGTTTTCTTGAAGCACCAATGCATTTTAATACAGCAACTGATGCCAATTTTTCTTTTATGTAAATATGCACAGAACTGGCAATACCTATACAACCAAGCAGTAATGCAATAAAGGCGGCTAGGTTTAAGAATTTACCAAAGTTATCATATCTTCTTCCTAATTGTCTACTTGTACTTTCGTGCGTGTCAATATCAGCATTTTCAGCATCTAAAATAGGATCTACGTTGTCGTCTAGTAGTTTGAGATCTACATCTGGCGCTTTAAAATAATATTGATATTCCTTGCGACTACCCATTTGTAACAATTCTGTTTCTGGAATCAAATCAAAAGGAACAAGTACAGAAGGTGCTACCGCACTTGTTATTGCTGAAGAACCTGGAATTGCTATCAATTTACCTACAATAGGTAAGGTGATTTTTCCAATTTTAATGGAGTCACCAATGTCGATATTAAATTGCAAAAGCATAGTGGCGTCAACCACTGCACCTCCAGAAGATTGATAAGTGCTCCCTGCAGATTCGGGTTCAGTCGTTAAATCACCATATAAAGGGAAACTACCTTGAAGACCTCTAACTCGGACCAATCTTGCGCTCCCATTTTTAGGAAATGCAGCCATAGATGAAAATGTAACCTCCGTGGCATCAGCGCCTCCTAAAGAATCTATAATGGCTTTTACGCGCTCGGTTGGTTTGTCATTTGAATCTATTAAAAAATCGGCACCCATTAAGGACTTAGATTGCCGTTGGATATTATCTTTAAGATTACTGCTGAACAACTGAATGGAAACCACAGCGGCTATACCCAAAATAATAGAGGCCATAAATAAAAGAAGCCTGCCACTACTCGCCTTACCATCTCTCCAGGCCATTTTAAGAATCCAAGTTATTCCTACTTTGGGTTGTGATTTTTTGGATTTCAAACTACTCCGGTTTTTTCATTACTTAATATCTTCCCTCCTTTTAATCGCAAAATCCGTTGTGTTTTATTGGCTAATTCCAAATCATGTGAAATTATGATTAATGTAGTTCCTGCTTCTTTATTCAATTCAAATAGTAATTGAATCACCTTTTCACCGGTTTCTTCGTCTAGATTCCCGGTAGGTTCGTCAGCAAATAAAATATTTGGTTTATTTGAAAATGCTCGGGCCAATGCTACACGTTGTTGTTCACCACCCGATAATTGCGATGGATAATGATCAACACGATCTTTAAGCCCAACTTTTTCTAATAACTCTAGTGACACGTCTTTCGCATTCTTGTCTCCTTGTAATTCCAAAGGTACCATCACATTCTCAAGAGCTGTTAGTGTAGGCAGTAGTTGAAAATTTTGAAAAATAAACCCAACGTGCTCGTTCCGTAAACTAGCGCGCTCATCTTCATTTAAATCCTGTAATTGTTGCCCACAAAGTTCTACGGTTCCTTCACCTGGGTAATCCAAACCTGCACATAGACCTAGTAAGGTCGTTTTACCACTTCCAGAGGGACCGATTATGGCAAAGGTTTCACCTTGCTCCACTTCAAATGAAATATCTTGTAATACCGTAATAGTTTTTGAGCCACTTTTATAAGTTTTTTCTAGCCCATTAATCTTTAATATCTTTGACATGTTATTTTTTGAAATATAAAAGAACCAAATTAAGCAAATGAATTCGATTTTAAAGTATCCTAAGTTCCCAATTATGTTAATGTGTCGTTATTTTTTGATACTTGTATTACTGATCTCTTGTGGTGGTGAAAGCTCCAAAAAGACAGAACCAACTAATTCAGAGACAACTGAAAATAAAACCTCAGTCGAAACAGTAGAGACAAACAAAAACATCTTGTTTTTTGGTGATAGTTTAACCGCAGGTTTTGGCCTTGATGACGCGAATGATGCTTTTCCAGCAATTATTCAATCTAAGATAGATTCTTTAGGATTAAGTTATAAGGTTATTAATTCTGGAGTAAGCGGAGAAACATCATCAGGTGGATTAGGCCGAATTGAATGGGTTTTAAATCAAAAAGTTGATGTTTTTGTACTTGAGTTAGGTGCGAATGATGGTTTAAGAGGAATTCAACTAAAACAGACACGAGAGAATTTACAGACCATTATTAATAAGGTTCGTAAAACCTATCCTAAAGCTTCAATTATTCTGGCAGGGATGCAATTACCGCCTAATTTAGGACAAGAATATACAGAAGAATTCAGAACTATGTTTAATGAATTGGCAGAAACTAATAAAGTCGATTTGATTCCTTTTCTATTGAAAGATGTTGGTGGTATTGCTGAATTAAATCTTGGGGACGGAATACATCCAAATATTGAAGGGCAAAAAATTGTAGCAAATAATGTTTGGGAAATTTTAGAAACGGTTTTAGTTCGTTAAATTTAGATTGCTTTTGAGAATATTTTCCTTTTTCATTGTTAAGTGATTTGACATTCCTAAATAATTGGAACTCTAAATCTTTGCTCACTCCTTTCTAATATAATTTTAGGAGTAGAAAAAACTAGAATGTTTAAGTCATTTCTGAAAAAAGAATATTTGATTAATTCAATAAACTATTATGTTCATCGTTTCTACATAGGTGTATATTCCATTAATGTATATTTGTTAAAATTAGTTTAGATGCTTATTCATTTAATTCAAATCCTTATATTTTCTTCATTTATATTTCTTTCATTTTTAATGATGTCCAATCCTTTAAAAGTGAACAAGAAGGCAAATAAATGGTTTGGCGTGTTTTTATTTTTATGGGCATCATTTTGGGTTGATGAAATTTTAATTCTTACAAAAGCAAATCCGTTAAGTGAAATTTCAACTTTATTAATTTCCTTTTTTCAGTTTTTTACACCAATTATACTTTATCTAAGTATTGTGTTTTTTACAAACCCAAATTACAAGTTTAGAATTAAGGACTTCTTATTTCTTGTATTGCCAATTGCATATTTAATTTTGCTTATTATTAGCATTATAACCCCTGTAAATATTGATTCTATCTTAGTATTTACACTTATTCTTCATGCACTCATATTTACCACCTTGTCTTATTTAAAAATTCGTAAGCACCAGCATCAGATAAATCTATTTTCTTCAAACACAATAGAAATTGACTTAAAGTGGTTAGAGTATATTGTTTTAGGAATTATTTTTATTGCAATAAGTATAACTGTTTTTAATTTCGTGTATTTCGGGCTTCCTTTAAATTTATATATCAATATAATCATGCTTGGCGGGGCATTTTTTGTAGCATATCATGCATTAAGGCAAAAAGAGATCTTTCCATTAAATGAAAAACATAGAGAAGAAATTATTGCCTTAGAAGATGATGAAAGACTTGTTGATATTCCGAAACGTAAAATAATTAAGGACGAAGATCTTGTAGTGTTGAAAACCAAATTAAATGTATTGATTAAAAACAAGGAATTGTATTTAAATCATGAAATAAATTTGGCGTCCTTATCTGAGGAGATGAACATCACTTCACATCAACTTTCTTATATTATCAATAACGGTTTTAATCAAAACTTCTTTCAGTTTATTAATGAATATCGTGTTGAAAAAGCAAAAACCTTGTTAATGGATAAATCTTCAGATAACTTATCAATTTTAGGTATAGCATACGAATCTGGTTTCAGTTCTAAAACTGCATTTAATACTACATTTAAGAAATTTACAAACCAAACTCCTTCTGAATTTAAAAAACATAGTTCTGGTTTATAAATAAGAACACCTTTAAGTTGTAATATGTTGATTATGAGTAACTAACAATTATGTCCTGTTTTATAAATACGAGCATATAAAGTAGTCCTTGTATCTATTTTTGCTTCATAATATTTAGTAAAATACTATGAATTCGAAATTAGAATATGCTGTAATTACTGGAGCGAGTCAGGGTTTAGGAAGAGCCTTTGCTCTTTCACTTGCCGAAAAAGGCCAGAATTTAATTTTAATAAGTCTACCAAATCAAAAGTTAAATCAACTCGCAAAACAAATTGAGGAAGATCATTATGTTAAAACTGTTTATTTTGAATTAGATTTTTGCTCTGACAAGGATGTTATAATTCTTACAAAGTATTTAAATAGCAATTTTAATGTAAATATATTAATTAACAATGCAGGAACTGGAGGCACAAAACGCATAAATGATGCGTCACTTACGTACTTAAACACCATTATTCAAGTAAACATTAAAGCCACTACTGTATTTACACATCAATTACTTCCGAACTTAAAAAAACAGCAAAAATCCTATATTCTAAATGTTTCAAGTATTGCTGCTTTTTCTCCAGTAGGTTATAAAACGGTATATCCGGCCTCAAAGGCATTTATTCATTCTTTTTCAATTGGGCTTTCAGAAGAATTAAAAAGTTCAAATGTTTCGGTTTCTGTAATAAACCCAGGAGCAATGAAAACCAATCCTGAAATAACAGCAAGAATAGAAAAGCAAGGTATAATAGGCAGATTGACCTTATTAGACCCGAAAAGGGTTGCAGACTTTTCTATAAAAAAAATGTTTCAGGGAACAACATTTATTCTAATAAACCCTATCAGTTGGTTTATAGCTTCCCTTTTACCAAATAAAATAAAAGTACCCATGATGACTAATATTGTAAAACGAGAAGCCTAGTATGAAAAGATTTTTTGTTACTGGAGCTAATGGTTTTTTAGGGACTAATCTGTGTCATGATCTTTTAGATAAAGGGTATCATGTAACAGGGTTAGTTAGAGATAAAAACAGTTTTAAAGGCAATCTACATAAAAACTTAAGTTTAATAGAAGGTCAATTGTTTGATGATTTTGCAATGTTGTTTAAGCGGATGGATGTTGTAATTCATGTTGCAGCAACTACAGATCAAAGTTTACTTGATTATGTAACATATTGGAAAATTAATTGTAATGCTACCAAACAAATATTTAATACGGCAATTTTGAGTAATGTAAAGCGCTTCATTTTTGTAAGCACTGCAAACACCATGGGATATGGTACTTTGCAAGAATTGGGGACGGAACAAAATAATGTGAACACATTATTTAAGCAATCCTATTATGCTAGGAGCAAATTAGAAGCAGAAAATTACCTACTAACAAAAAAGCATAAAATAGATACCATCATTGTGAATCCAACTTTTATGCTTGGTGCTTTTGATTCAAAACCAAGTTCAGGAAGAATAATTTTAATGGGTTGGAAAAAACACCTTGTTTTTTACCCACCTGGAGGAAAGAATTTTGTGCATGTAAAAGATGTTACTTCCGGAATTATCAATGCAATTGATAAAGGGATTTCTGGTGAAAAGTATCTGTTAGCGAATAAAAATATGAGTTATAGAGAATTTTTTAAACTACTCAATACTATTACCAATCAAAATCCAATTATGATCCAAATACCTAAACAACTTTTATTAAGCCTAGGTTATTTAGGGGATCTACTAAGAACATTACAATTAAAATCAAACTTAAGTTTAATCAATACCAAAATTTTATGCATTGAAAATTACTTTTCTAATAACAAATCTATTGAGCATTTAAATATGACTTATCAGCCAATTGAAAAAGCAATTTCAGATGCTATAGATTATTTCTCAAACTCAAAAAAACAATTATGATGATTAGATCAGTAGTATTATTAGCAACCATATTTGTTGCATTTATTGAATTGCAAGCGCAAAATGTAACTCTAGAGGGTATTAATACACTCCAGGAATTTGTTTCAAAAACCAAAAAAGGTTCTTGGGAAGAGGTAAAAAACAAAAAGGGCATTAGCATAAATTACAGAGATTTAGTGGTTTCAGAAACAATAGAAACACGAGAACTATCGGTACGGTTTAATATAAAATATAGCAGTATAGACTCACTCATAGCCCATATTAAGATGCCAAAGCATGTAAGGAATTGGAATGATGCTGTAAGGGAAATTAGCCTTCTAATCAATAACAAAAGGAGTTGGATTTCACATACTGTATATGATATTCCATTTCCTTTTAAGCAACAAGATCTGGTCACCTATTCTACATTGAATAAAGATGGTGATGTAATTATTCTTTCTTCTAAATCTATACCAAACTATATTCAACCAAAAAAAGGAGTCCACCGTGAAGGATATAATTTATCCGAATGGCGTTTAACCACATCTAACAATGAAGTTGTTGAAGTAGAATTTTGTGCTATTTCATTAACAAATTCTTCTATCCCAAGATTTTTGAAAGATCCAATTATTCAGCGAAACTTAATAAACTCATTTATTAACTTAAAACAAGGACTTTTATAATATGAAAAATCCAATTAACCTATTTAAAGGCCTCTTCAAAATAGAAGATAGCCCTGAAGTAATAGCAAAAGGATTTGCAATAGGCTCGTTTATAGGCATGATTCCTATTCCTGGATTTCAAATATTTGTTGCTTTTGGGGTCTCCAAGTTTTTAAAAGTTAACTCCAAGGCTGCATGTATTGCTGTATTTAATACTAACCTGTTAACAGGTGCATTTATATTTGCTTTTAATTATTGGTTGGGTAAAACAGTATTAGGTATTTCTTCTACATTTGAAATACCTAAAGTCATCAATATACAATTTGTGAACACCATTTTAAGAGCAGGGTCTGACGTTTATATCTCATTAGTTGTTGGTGGAATCATTACAGGAATTATCTTCGCTATAGTTTCTTATTATCTCTTAAAACAGTTTTTGAAAAAAAGACAGTTATAAAAAAAATTTCAAATTCATTATTGCAATTTTGCAAAAATAACACTCAAGTCATTCTTATATATTTCTAAATTCTGCGATTGTAAACTTTTAATTAGTTGAATAGTCTCTCCAAATCTTGCGACACTCAAAGGTTTTCCATCAATGACAAATACATTCGAAGTCCAATCGTTTAGATCATACTCTTCTTTTTTAACCTCTTGCTTTGCTGCATATTCTTTTACTAAATTGTTATAATGAAACGTACAATCTGTAGATGATTTATGTTTAATAAATTCTACTTTGTAGGTTCTAGAAGCAATATGAATTATTTTGGAAGACATTTTGATCGTATTTTTCTAAAACTAGAAATTAATAAAAAGAGAATCGTTTTAAGGAACTTAGAAAGTTAATCTACGGCTATAAATTGCTTGTATTGTCCATACCTATCCATTATTTGATTTACATAATTTACAGGTTCAGTTCCACGCACATACCCATGCTTTATATACTCTTTTTTATAATTTGATGGATAACTAAGCGCTAACAACATTTCATCTACATTTCCATGCCAAGTATAGGGATCTAAATCATTTGCTTCCGCCAATTTTTGGGCATCCGTAATATGCCCGAAGCCACAATTATAAGCCGCCATCGTTAATTTTATTCTGTTTATAGAATCCGGAATATGCTCAAATTGATCGTATAATTTTTTTAGATATGTAGTACCCGCTCTTAAACTTTCTTCTGGAATGGTTGGATCTTTAACATCTAATGATTCTGCAGTTCTCGGCATTAATTGCATTAAACCCTGTGCGCCAGTCCATGATGTTGCTTTTGGATCGAATTTAGATTCTTGATAGACCTGTGACGCTAACAATCGCCAATCCCAATCCAATTTTTTTGCATGCGATTTAATGTATTTGTCATAAGCACTAATTTGGTTGTTAGCCAGACTATAATAATCACTTTTACTCCTATTCTTGAACGTTCTTTTATTTTTAAAATACTTATTATAAATGACATTAAAATCAGTGGTCTTTCGTTGTGAAAGTATCCAAGAATCAAGAAGCTTTTTAAATTCCGGGGATTTTTTTCGCGTTACCCATGAAATCCGTTGCGAAAACGAAATAGGAACACTGATGTCCAAATTTATTCGATCAGATGCATTTATTCTTGCTAAATTTTCATCTGCTATGGTGTATTTGATTTTTCCATCAGATACCATATGTATTATTTCACCTGTACTTAAAGAACTGTCTAAACTGTCAATAATTATATCTCCTCCAATTTCATTAGAAAGGCTTTGCAAACGCTCATAGTAAGCAGAGTTTTTCCGAATAGAAATGGTATCGTTAATCAATTCTATTGGATCATGAATCAATGAATTTTCTAATTCCTTCCATGAGATTTGCAGAAAATTATCAGGTTTTTTTTGAACGAGTACTTGCTTTGTTAGGTAAAGATATTCCGTAAAATCAACTTCCCATTGGCGTTGTTTTGTTACAGTCATACCATGCGCAATTAAATCTACATCACCTCTATTCAAGACTTCAAATTCTGCATCTAAATCTTTAGAAACGATCAACTCTAGTTCTAAATCTAATTCTTTCGCTAAACGTTTAAGCAACTCATATTCGAAGCCCATTGGCTCACCTTTGTATAGAAAGTAACTGGTGCTGCTGTACACTACCATAGCACGAAGAATCCCATCTTCTCTGATCTCATCCCAATCTCTATCAACAGAATTGGCAACAAATGGATTGTAGGCCTCATCTTTTCCTCCCATATTAGATGATCCTGGTTTTTTACAAGATAAAAGCAATAATAGGGTTGCTAGAAGAACGGGTATATATTTGTTTAGAATTTTCAACTTTCTCAAATATAGCAATATTTCATTAATTAGGATTTCTTATAAATCAGAACTCACATAAAACTTAGCGTCCTTGCATTCTTTTCCAAAGATTGGACATTAAAAATTTGAAATCTGCTTCATCTTTTGGTGTTTCTGTAGCAATGATTCTATTGTTTTCTTGTTTGAGTATATATGAAAAAGTGAAAACTGTAGTTCCATCTTTTTTTGGCATTGTACCAAAACGTAAATCATTAAAAATCCATTCGTTTTCTTTTTGTTCCAAAATATACCATCCTTGACTGATTTCAATCATTCTATTTACATCTGGGTATTTCAGCATTTCATTTGAAAACACTCTGTTTTTTGGAAAATGTTTAAACTGGATTGGTTGTGTGTTTAAAAATGAATAATCGGCAATTAAATAGCCATCTGGGGTATCAATATTTGCATTCCAAAGAATGGTATTAAATGGAGCAGGTCTGGTACTTATTTTAGTATATTGTACATTTTGATCGTCTAGCGCTTTTTTAAATTGCTCTGTTGCCAAGTACTTGATAAATAAAGTTGAAATTAGATATAAGGTTGATATTTTTAAGCCAAATCTATTGATAGACTGTCGCTTAGGAGAGGTTCGTTTATAAAACAATACCAGAATCGTACATGTTAAGAATGGCAATGTGTATAACGGATCAATGACAAATATAGAATTGAAGGCTATTCTAGCATTAAAGGGCCAAAACAATTGTGTACCCCAAGTTGTGAATGCATCTAATAGTGCATGTGTTAATAAGCCCCAAAAGAACAAAGCAGCCCAAGGTTTCCAACCCAGATTTAATTTCCTCTCAAATTGGTTTACTAGCCAACCTAAAATGGGAGCCATAAGAACACTAAAAATTATAGAATGGCTAAAACCTCTATGCCATTCTATAATTGTTATAGTATCTGTAAAATTTCCTAGTATTACATCTAAGTCGGGTATGGTGCCTGCAATGGCACCATAAAGCAACGCTTTATTCCCTACTCTTTTTCCTAGTACGGCTTCTCCTACTGCTGCACCTAAAACTATTTGCGTTAGTGAATCCAAATTAGACTATATGACGTAATAATTATGGATTCATTACTTTATCATTGGTATTTCTATTTTTGATGGATATTTAGAACTATGATGCACTTTGTTATGTGCGGTTACGGCGTCTTTTTCATCATAATTATTTCCACCTGTATTTAAGTTTCTCGCAAATCTTGGAAAGTTACTACTCGAAACTTCAATTCTAATTTTATGACCTTTTTTAAAATAATTACTTGTACTCATTGGTGTTAATTTCACTTCATATACTTCACCATTTTCCATAAACACCTCTTTGTCATAACCTTCTCTATAGCGAACACGTTGAATAGTTTCGTCTAAATTATAAGCTGTACCATCTGGATATACATCAATTAGTTTAACTGTAAAATCAGTGTCCTTTGCATCGGAAGAAACATATAGTGTTGTATTGATAAATCCAGAAACTTCCACACCTTCTTCTAGTGTGTCTGTGGTATAAACTAAAATATCATTTCTCATTTCCATCCCTTGTTGGTCAAAGGCACCCCCTTCAACTGCATTTCCAGTACAACAAACATTCCCTCCATAAGAATCAACCGGATTCAAAGGATCATAAAAGAAACCATCAGGGTTGTCTTGTTTTGCTTTTTTTGATGCTAAAACTCCATCTCCATGCAAAGTATTTGCATTTCCGTTACTGTTTAAATAAAAAGTAGTCATTTCAGTTTCCGCTGGCGGCCAAGATTCTGAAGACTTCCATTCATTTTTTCCCATTAAATAGTATTGAACTCTTGGTGTTTTTTCTTTAAAATTATTTGATTCACCTTTTAGCCATAGATCAAACCAAGCGGTTATTTGTTCGTCATAGTTCAATCTAGCATCTCCAACACTGCGCTCACCTACTATTGTATTCTCCGTTGCTCTTGTGTATCTACAATGCAATGTTGGAGCAATCACTAAATATTGATTGTCTCTAATTTCAGGATCTGAGTGATTTCTCATATGGTTAAACAATGCCAAATTTGGACTGATAGAAACGTCATACCACGATGCGAACCAAAAACTTGGTACATTTATTTCTTTATCATCATGATACAATCCCCCATTAAACCAATCTGGATGATTTGGTTTTCTGCGTACCATTTTGTCGAATACTTCTTTTTTACCATTCATGTTTTTCAACATGTCTTGAATCGGTAAATGTTTCAATGCTTCTGACATATCAACTCTTGGGTTTTCAGGTGCTAAATCGTAAAATCTTGAAATACGGATTAAATCTTCTTGTGTGGCACCTGCAGGTATACGAGGTTTAAACTTATCATGTTCCACACCATATAACCAAGAGAAAAACAACAACTGTTCTGCTCCTCCTCTATACCAATTTCCTTGCTCGTAAAATTCACCTACGCGTCCAACCCCTGCTCCAAATGCTTGAGGAACCATTGCTGCATGAGAAGGATGATCTAGTGCTCCAACAGCCATTTGCCATTCTGCTGTAGAAGAACACCCAATTGTTCCAATCTTACCATTAGACCAATCTTGGTCTTTCATCCAACTAAAAGCGTCGTAACCATCTGTTAAAGGCACTCCTAATATATCCCATTCGCCTTCTGAAAAATAACGTCCACGCTCGTTTTGGACAACATAAGCATAACCCTTAGCAACCCAATCATATGCTCTTTGCATAGTTCTTGTGCGCTCTTCTCCGTCTCCCCAAGAGTTAAAATTATATGGAGTTCTTGAAAAAATTATTGGAACAGGTTTGTCCGTTTTTGGTCTGTAAATATCCGTTGCAAGCCGAATACCGTCTCGCATAGGCATCATTACTTTTTGATCTACAATAGCGATTTCGTTCAATTTTTCATGAATATCAGATTGCGCTTGTAGCGGTATCATAACAAAACATAAAAAAGAAAAGAATAGAAGTTTTAAGAATACATTTTTTTTCATCTGGAAAAGAATTAAGTGGTTAGTTTAAAGTTGCTTAAAAACGTTATAAATATAGTCAATTCACATAAATTAGCATTATAAATTATTAGGATAGATTTTTAGTACTTATGAAGCCTCAAACATTTTTAGAATTTAAAGAAACTTTAAAATTAGAAGCACCAAATGCTAATTGGTCAGAAGCATTGAGGTCTTTATGGTATGAAGCGAATGGAGATTGGAATGCATCACACAATATTGCTCAAGATTTGCATACAGAGTTGGGAAGTTGGATTCACGCCTATTTACACAGAAAAGAAGGCGATGACTGGAATGCTGGATATTGGTATAGGCAAGCTAATAAAAGTTTTCCGAATTCTACTTTAGAAGAAGAATTGAAAGCAATGATCGAGTATGCACTAAATCATTAATAGTTTCAAATTTAGAAACTAATCCATTCACAATTACGGTGGGAATAGATACTTTAATTACTCAATAATTCAGAAATTTCATTGACAGTTTGTCGTGCTGTTTTCCCAACACCATAGATTGTTGCCGAAGCAAACCCTGTCCAACTCCCATAACCTACCAACCATAGATTTGGTTCTTTTATGGCTCGTGTATAATTGGTTTTTATCCTATTATTTTCAATGATATTTAAAGAGGTTAAATGATCCAAGTTTCCTCTAAAACCTGTACACCAAATCACTGCATCAATAGGTTCTTTCGTGCCATCATTCCATATAATACCCGTTTCATAAAAAGATGTGAAAGGACGCTTAGAATGCAAAACGCCTCTACTTCTAGCCTCTTTTACAGAATCAATCATAACAATATTGCTTAAGGAATTTTTAGACCCAGAGTTCGTGCCACTTGTTTTGCCGTAAAATTTTTGCGTCGCAGCATTGAATAAATAACGACCATCTATATCATCGGGCATCATATAGGGTTCTTCTAGTGTAACCCATTGCGTTGCTGCAACCTTTGACACTTCTGCTAAAATTTGTGCACCAGAATTACCACCACCAACAACAAGCACTTTTTTACCTGCTAAATTTGAATTGTTTCGATAATCCACGGAATGTATTTGCAATCCGTTAAAAATTTCTTGTTGTGGATATTTAGGAATAAAAGGTTGTTGCGCAGTTCCCGTAGCACTTACCAAGGTTTTACAATACAATACACCTTGATTGGTTTCCACTTTAAACCGTTCATTTTCTTTTAGAACCGAAATTACACGTGTATTACGTTGTACAGGAATTTCATACCTATCTTCATATTGATTGAGGTAAGAAATAAATTCATCTTTTAAAGGATACTCGTTTTCACTCTTGGGCATTCCCCATCCAGATAAGGAACTGTATTCCGTTGGTGAAAATAACTTTAAACTATCCCATGTTTTTAACCATGCTCCTCCGGGTTTGTCTTGATCATCTAAAACAAGATATTCCAATTTTTTACGACGCAAAAAATAAGCAACCGATAAGCCTGCCTGGCCTCCACCAATTACTAAAGTATCATAGATTTTCATCGATTTCAGTATTAAAGAGTGAATTTGATTTCTTAAATTTCATTAAGTCTTTTTTGCATTAATGACAGCCTATATTATTTAAATAATGTTCAAGCGTACCTTTTTCTTTTTCAATCGGGTATTGTTTAACCTAGACACCAAATCTTGTGCAATGGTTGCGGGTACTGCAACAAAAGCACAATCTTGTTTTAATTCGATCAAGCCTAATTGGTCTTTAGATAGCCCTCCTTGCTTTAAAAACAAACCGGCAATATCACCTTTCGAAATTTTATCTTTCCTTCCTCCCGAAATAAACACCGTTTCCCAAAATATGGATTTACGATTTGCTTGTTTGGAAATATCTTGAACTGGTGCATTTTTTATAAATTCTGGTAATGCTTCATTCTTCCATTTAATAACATAGGCCGTGCCCTCGGCTGCAACTCTAGCAGTTCTACCATTTCTATGAATAAATTCCTCTTGAAACATTGGCAATTCATAATGAATAATGAATTTCATTTCAGGAACATCAATTCCTCTTGCAGCCAAATCTGTTGCAATTAATAATTGATTGGTTCCATTTCTAAATTTTATTAAGGAACGCTCTCTATCTTTTTGCTCCATACCTCCATTGAAGCAACCATGATTTATGCTTTTGCTTGTCAAAAAGTTACTCACACCTTGTATACTATCTTTTAAATTACAAAAGATAATTCCCTGTTCCTGGCCAATATGGCTTAACAATTTCAGCAGGGTTTCTAGTTTATTTCTTGTAGGAGATACAACTGTTCTGACAGCCAACTTCGAAGTAGTTGTTCCTAAATAATTGATTGTTTTCGGGTTGCTCAGTTTGACAAAATCAGGAATTTCAACTCCTTGTGTTGCAGAAGTTAAAATACGTTTACTTAAAGAAGGTAATTGGTTGATAATCCCTCTCATTTCATATTCAAATCCGGTTTCTAAGGATTTATCAAACTCGTCCAAGATCAACGTTTTTATAGCATCTTTAGAAAAACGGTTGTTGCTAAAATGGTCTGCAATTCTACCAGGAGTACCAATTAAAATAGCAGGTTCATGTTTCAACTCAATTTTATCTTTAGACATTGGCCTTCCTCCGTACACGGCATTTACTTTATAACCCGAACCCATAGAACGAATTACTTGTTCTATTTGAATGGCCAATTCGCGCGAAGGCACTAATATCAAGACTTGAATTTCTTTCACATCCCTCTTTAAAATGTTTATTAAAGGAAGTGAAAACGCTAAGGTTTTCCCAGTACCTGTTGGTGATAATAGAATGGTGTCTGCATTGGAACTAATCGTTCTCAAAGCCTCTTCCTGCATAGGATTCAGCGCTTTAATTTTTAACTTTTGAAGTATTTCTTCTTGTCCTTTTTGCTCATTTGCCATATCCATTAGATTATACCAAGATTTTATTACACATGTAATAATGAAGGTAATTAGATGACAAAAATAGACTTAATAATCTGTAATGATTATTGTTTATAAAAAAGAATAGAAGATATGATTCTGAACAAACAACAATTAACTCTGCTCTTTTTTTAGAATCTCAGCAACTACTGCTCTATATTTTTTTGGGTTTCCAGCCTTTTTTATCATTTTAAAAGTTTTTTGCGGGTTGGAAAATGATTGAGAAAAATACTCCCAGAAGCCTTGCATTTTCATTTTAATAGGTGTTGGGCCTGATAAGGCTGCATCGTATTGTTCGTATATGGTGTCATGAAACTCAGAAAAAATTTCCCATCGATTTGTTGGATATACAGTAGTATCGTTCTTAATCATACTTGGTAAAAAAGGGTCAGCAATTAAGCCTCTTCCAATCATAAAATGATCTATTGATGTAAAACGGGCTTGCATCTCTTTATATTTTGCAATACTGGTAATATCTCCATTGTAATACAATTTGTGCTTGGTACTACCTATGCAGCGTTCAAAACCGTCCAAATTTACTCCTCCTTTATACAATTGTTTCCCGATACGTGCATGAATGGCCACATTTTTAAGTGGGTATTTATCTAATATAGAAAAGGTATTCAAGATCTCTTCTGCATGTTCATAACCCAAACGCATTTTCATGGAAACTAGAATGTCAGTTTCGGAATGAACACGATCTAGAATATGGTTTATTTTTTCAGGCTCACAAATCAAGCCAGAACCCATACCTCGTTTCGTAACCATAGGGTATGGACAACCTAAATTCCAGTTCATTTCTTTGTAGCCCAAATCTTGAATGTACTTGACAGCAAATAAAAACTCTTCCGCATCATTGGTCATTATTTGCGGAATCAGTTCTAGTTCGGTATTATTTTCTGGTTTTAAATCTCGTTGATAATTGTTTTTAATCATCAACTTTCCGTTCATACGAATGTACGGGGCATAAAATGTGTCAATTCCACCAAAATACTTATTGATAGCATTTCTGAATCGAAAATCTGTAAACCCTTGTAATGGTGAAGATAAAAGCGTAACCGACATTTAAATTGGTTTGTTGAACTAAATTAAGCTACAATATCAGCTTTCTTAATTTTTCTATAGGTAAACGAATTAAAAATTTTTCTTTTACCAAAGTTGCTTAAAGATTTGCTTCCAGCGAACTTATTAAAAAGTTTCTGGTTTACACCAAAGTATTCATAGGTGTCACCATTTGTAAAAGTAATTTCTAAACGCATACTTTTATGTTGAAAATCGGCTACTTGTGCTTGTGAAATTGTAGTCGCATATTCTTCAGAATTGGCTTCTTTTGTTTCAGGAGCTATACTCACTAAAAAATGATATCCATCAATAATTTCTAAACTTTTAACACCTGCCTTTTCCTTTTCTTCTTCATCTTGAAATTTATCTGGGTGATATTCTTTTACCAAACCTCTGTAAGTTTTCTTCAATTCTTTCAAATCTAAAGTTCCTTCTACCTTAAATAGTTTTTTGTATTGATTGATGCGCTTCATATAACTGTGTTTTTAAATCGGGCGCAAAAGTACTCTTAATCCGTGACTTGTATCACGAAAATTGATTAATATCTAAATATTTTCTTAAATGTTATAAGTGAATTACCAAATCATGATACGCTCTTCCTCTGTTTTATAATTCGCTTCTCCAGGCTTCACATCGAAAGCTTCATAAAAAGGTGTAAAGTTCATTAGCGGACCATTAACACGCCAAATTGGGGGCGAATGAGGATCTGTTGCAACATAGTTGCGTAAATACTCATCACGTGTTTTTACTTTCCAAATATTAGCAACGGATAAAAAGAAACGTTGATTTGGTGTGAATCCGTCTATTTCTTTAAGTCCTTTCCCTTGGTCTGTCATTTTAAAAGCATCAAAGGCAATAGCGATTCCTCCGTTATCAGCGGTGTTCTCTCCAACGGTCAAGGCACCTTTTAAATGGACACTGTCTAATACGGTAAACGAACTGTATTGATCAATTATTTGTTGTGTTTTTTCCTTGAATTTTGTGTAATCAGATTCAGCCCACCAATTACTAACATTTCCATTTTTATCATATTGTGCTCCTTGATCATCAAAAGCATGTGTAAACTCGTGACCAATTACCATTCCAATTCCTCCATAATTTAAGGCATCGTCAGCAGACAAGTCAAAATAAGGAGCTTGTAAAATCCCAGCTGGGAAAACGATCTCATTTAATGATGGATTGTAATATGCCGTAACTGTTGATGGAGTGGTATGCCATTCGTCTCTGTTTGGAACTTTGTTCAATTGATTTAATTCATATTGATACGCATCCTTATTTAAACTCACAATATTTTTAAAGAAATCATCTCTTTCAATAGTTACATTATAAGTTCTCCAAACATCAGGGTATCCAATTTTTTTGTTGATTGCGAACAATTTCTCTTTTGCTTTTACTTTGGTACTATCACTCATCCACTCTAAATTATCAATTCTGACTTCTAAAGCCAATTGAAAATTATTTACCAAATCCAAGGCTCTATTCTTAGCCTCTTCATTGAAATAGCGCTTTACATACAATTGGCCTAATGCGAATCCGATTTGTCTATCAACTCTATGAACCATTTGTTTTGTTCTTGATTGTTGCACGGATTGGCCAGACAATACTTTAGAATATTCAAATGAAACATCTTGAAAAGGAGTGCTCAAAATGCTAGCATAGGTCCCAATTGAGTTTGCTTTTAAATACAATTTCCAGTCATCGATAGATGTTGATTTTAGCATTTTATTTAATGTATCATAATATGCCGGTTGCGCAACGTTTAGTGAATCTATATCTGCTCCAAGTGTTTCAAATACGCTCACCCAATTAATATTATCATGTGATTTATCTAAGTCAAAAACAGCCATTTTATGGTAATTCTCTCTTATAACTCTACGCTGAATTCTAGTTTTATGAGACTGCGCTAATTCCTTTTCTATTTTGTAAACAACCGCTGCTTTTTTAGCAGTTTCTAGTTCTCCGACCAATTCAAAGATGTTTTCTAAATATGTTTTATAGGCTGCTTGAATCTTTGAAACAGATGGGTCTTCCTTAAAGTAATAATCACGATCTGGCAAACCCAACCCAGTTTGGGATAAATGCAAAATATTATTAGTGCTGTTTTTCTGATCTGCAGAAACATAAGCACTTAGCATTGAATAATCTCCTACAGTAATTTGATTCGTTACAAATGCTAATAATTGCTCCGTTGTTTCTATGGCATCAATTCTATTCAATAATGGTTTTATTGGTTCTGCACCTAATTTATTGATTGTTACCGTATCCATTCCAGAAGCATAAAAATCTCCAACCAATTGCTCTACACTTCCATTCGGATGTTCATTTTGAGATACTTCTTCTAAAATATTCTTTAATTTTTCTTGTTGAGGAATGTTTAAAAATCGATACGCTCCTACTCCAACTTGGTCGTCCGCTATTACAGCATTATCCATCCATGTTTTATTTACATGATTAAAGAAATCATCGCCAGGATTTATAGATGGATCTATGTCAGTAAATTTATAGGTCTCATTTTTTGTTTCTCCAACAGTACTGCATGATACAGCAAATAATGATGCAAGAATTATGGTCAAAATATGTTTCATAAGATTTGATTAGGTTAGTTTTCTCAAAGATATGGATTTATAATTCGGATAACAGTATTAAAAGTTATCTTCGCATTTATGGGTGTAAATGAAGATACATTACAATTGCAATACGAAGGGTATAGAGATACACCACCTCTTTGGAAATCTTCTGAATTGTTGGGTTTGTCACAGTTTTCAATTCCCTTTACACCTTCAAATGCGCTCAATAGAGCCATTGAGAGAAGGCTACGCTTAGGAAAATTGGTAGAACAGTTTGTTTTCTTTGAATTGGAACAACTAGATAATTTAAAAGTTCTCGTAGAGAATGAACAAATAAAAAATGAGAAAATTACAATTGGAGAGATCGATGCCTTATTCTTATTTAATGACAGCCCTATTCATTTAGAAATAGTTTACAAGTTTTATTTATACGATCCTTCAATTGGAAATACAGAAATTGAAAAATGGATTGGTCCCAATAGAAATGATTCTCTTCTCAAAAAATTAACCAAATTAAAAGATAAACAACTCCCTCTGCTCTACAAACCTCAAACTGATGTATTGCTAAAAGATTTCAATATAGATAAAAGTGAAATCCAACAGAAAGTGCTGTTTAAAGCCCAATTGTTTATTCCATATGGTGCTACTATGAATACAACTTTCTTAAACAATAACTGTATAGTTGGTTTCTATATCCAGTTTTTCGAAATCGAACAATTTTCTAATTGCAAATTCATAATTCCTAAAAAAACAGATTGGCTTATTAAGCCTTATGCACATGTTAATTGGTTAGATTTTACAGATTTTAAATCTAGAGTTTCTGAATTTATTAAAGTAGAAAGCTCACCTCTTTGCTGGATAAAGTTTCCAAATGGAACTCTTCAAAAGTTCTTTGTGGTTTGGTGGAATTAATTTGTTTTAAATATTAGAAAAAAAAGCACCATACTGATCTTTAAACGAATATCCGTTATCAATACGGTGTCTATCTAATTTGTTATATGATACTAAAGCCCAAAGTATTAATTCCTTTATAAACGGAATATCATTCAATTCAACATTCCCCATGTATATAGCAATTAGGTTGTCTAAGGGTTTAATTTTATTTAAACCGTCATAATATTCTTCTTCTGAACTATCATCTAATAAATCAAATGAAGTTTCATTAAAAAACCAATTTATTAGTTCATCATAAGGCCCAACTTCGTCTTCATTTTCTATTTTCTTAATTTTTGGAAAATACTTATTAAACAATGTTTGAGCCGCATTGTTAATGAGCATTTCCGCAACAAATATTGCGCCCTCCTGTTCCCCTTCATAGACCAACTCAATTTTTCCTGTAATTGAAGGAATCATTCCTAGTATATCCGTAAACCTAATAGATGTCTCTTTTGAATTAGAAATTATACATCGGTGTTCTGTTGTACTTAATAAATTTTCATAGGCCGTAATACTCATTCTTGCGCTGATACCACTTTTTGCATCTACATACTCACTTTTCCTAGCTTCAAATCCGATTTGCTCGACTAAATCCTTAGCCAATTGAGGAATATGAATATCACAAATTCTTGATTCTTGTAATTTTGCCTCTTGATTTGTAATCGTTTGGGCTATTTCAATAGTTTTTGGATAGTGGGTCAGAATTTGAGAACCAATTCTATCTTTTAGAGGTGTAACGATACTTCCTCTATTTGTATAATCTTCAGGATTAGCTGTAAATATGAACTGTAAATCTAAAGGAAGCCTTAATTGAAAACCTCTAATTTGTATATCCCCTTCTTCCAATATATTAAATAGTGCTACCTGAATACGTGCTTGTAAATCTGGTAATTCATTTATTACAAAAATACTTCTATGGGCTCTTGGAATCATTCCAAAATGAATGATACGCTCATTGGAATAATCCAATTTTAAATTCGCTGCTTTTATGGGGTCAATATCTCCTATTAAATCAGAAATAGTTACATCAGGAGTTGCAAGTTTCTCAAAAAATCGCTCATTTCTATGAATCCATTTAATTGGTGTATCGTTACCCAATAGACTTATTTGATTCTTACCATATGAACTAATAGGATTTAAAGGATCATCATTAATATCAGAGCCCTCTATAGCCGGAATGTATTCATCTAATAATTGAACCATCAATCTTGCCAATCTTGTTTTTGCCTGACCACGTAAGCCCAATAGATTTATATTGTGTTGAGATAAAATGGCGCGTTCTAATTGTGGAATTACCGAATCTTCGTAACCATGAATACCTGAAAAAGAGCGCTTCTTATTTCTAATATTTTCGATTAAGTTCTCTCTTAATTCCGTTTTTATACTTCTGGATTTATAGTTTGCCTTAATTAGCTCGCCTAAATTTTTAATTTCTGTATTCATAATTTAGCGTATATTTTTCTTTCTATTTGTTGCGTAATCTTTAAAAATCATTTCTCCAAGTCCCTTAAGCCCTGTATAAAAAGCTTTTCCCTTATTGCATTCTGTAAACTTCTCAACAAATGATTGTAAATATGGGTCTTGAGCAATCATAAATGTTGTGATAGGTATGTGCAATTTTCGGGCATAGGCAGCCATGTTATAACATTTTTCTACGATATATTCATCTAAGCCATTACTGTTTTTATAGTACCTACCATCTGGAAGTTTTATACAACTTGGTTTACCATCTGTTATCATAAATATATTTTTATTCGTATTTCTTTTTCGACGTAATATATCCATAGCTAATTCTAACCCTGCAACAGTATTGGTGTGATAAGGGCCCACTTGCAAATATGGCAGATCTTTAATTTTTATGATCCAAGAATCATTACCAAACACGATGATATCCAAAGAATCTTTTGGGTATCGCGTCTTTATTAATTCAGATAATGCCATTGCAACTTTTTTTGCAGGGGTAATTCTGTCTTCTCCATATAAAATCATACTGTGACTAATATCTATCATTAAAACAGTACTCATTTGTGATTTATGATTGGTGTTTTCTACAACTAGATCATTTTCAGACAGTTTAAATTCTCCTAAACCATTATTAATTTGAGCATTTCTAAGGCTTTGAGTAACCATAATGTTTTCTAATTTATCACCAAATTGATAATCTTTGAATTCTCCTGTCAATTCATCCCCAATTCCATTTTTATTGGTTTTATGATTTCCTAGCCCTTGCTTTTTTAATTTTCCAAAAATCTGAATTAAAGCATTATTTCTAATGGATCGCTCCATCTTTGCGGAGATCTTTGTTTTTGATTTCCCGTTCGTGTCAATTTTTTCTCTTAAATATCCTTTATCTTTTAAATCTTGGACAAAATCATCTAAGGAATAATTATCATCTGTAAGTTGGTATTTTTCATCTAATGTTTTTAGCCAATCCATGGCTTCATCAAAATCACCTGAAGTATGAACAATAAGTTCCTGAAAAATATCAAACAATTTTTCAAATGGAGTCTCTTGCTTTTTATTGTGCAATGTGAATTTAAATCCGCTTCTATTCTTTAGCATCCTAACATGTTTTTATTCAAAATTTTTCAATTTAGGTTTTCAATTCTAACCATTATTGCTTCTGCATCAAATATCTTCTGGTCGCTCAACCTTCTATTTGTTATTGACAATTTATGTGCTTCTTGAAGTAACTTGTTATACTGGTCATATAACTTTTCTCTTTCTGATTTCTTTTTAAATATATTGAACATAATTAATGTTTTAAATGTTTTCTAAATTAAAATTTGGCACTTCATGAACTCTAGCATATGGAAGTCTATCTAATAATTTTAATTCGTAATAACTATTAAGACCAGAAATTCCTACACCATTAATTTCTGACAAATCAATTTCATTGTTGTCAAATTGATCCGGAATATTTATATAGTGTACTTCACCGATCACTAAAATTGTATTATTTTTTTTGATCTCTATGCGCTCCTCAAATTTTAATCCAATTTTAAATGAACTTTCCTTTACAAAAGGTGCTAAAAAATTAGCTTCATACGATTCCGTTAGTCCACAACTGTCAAATTCTGAAATGGATTCTGGAAATTTTGCGGAGGTATAATGTGCATTTCTATAAAAAGATGAATTGACGTGATTGATAGTGAAGTATTCAGTTTTGCAAATATTTGCGTAAGTGTGCCTTGGCGCTTCTGAAGTTGGACGAACAATGAAACCCATTAATGCGGGATTACTTCCTAAATGGAACACAGAACTAAATATTGCTAAATTTGGAATTCCCTTTTCGGAAACTGTCCCTATTAAATTTGCAGGTTTTATACCCGATAGTGCATTGATTAATTTTAATTTTTTTACTCTGGGTAATTCTTCAATTTCATGTTTTAAATACACCATTATTTTATTTTCTATTAAATATTTTTTACAATCTTAGAACTCATGGGTTTTGTAATTGAATAGTAAACATCAATTAAATTTCCTTCTTCATCAATTAAATACTTCTGAAAATTCCATTTTACGGAAGAACTTTTAACTCCATTTAATTCTTTATCAGTTAGCCACTTGTATAAGGGATGTTTGTCTTTTCCTTTCACTTTAATTTTCTCTGTCAATAAAAAAGTGACTCCATAATTAATCTCACAGAACGATTCAATTTCATCTGCGCTTCCCGGCTCTTGACTAGCAAACTGATTACATGGAACACCTATAACAATAAGTTTATCGCCATATTTCTCGTGCAGTTCTTGCAATCCTTTATATTGTTTGGTAAAACCGCATTTAGATGCGGTATTCACAATTAATATTTTCTTGCCTTTAAACTTATTGAAATCAATTTTTTTATTTGATAAACTATTAATTTCGATTGAATAAAGATTTGTTTTTATCATGGTTTGCTTGTTTATAGATTCTATAGAAAATGCTGTTAATAAAAACAGGGAAATAATAATTGCACATATATTAAGTTTCATAATTAAACTTCCTATTAATTATTAATATATATATATGCATTCAAACTAATTGCAACCATCATCCATAGAATATAGGGTGCGATTAAGAATGATTGGTAACTTCCTTTTCTTAAAGAAATTCTTAAAATTATAAAAAGTATTATAATTAACAGCAGCAAAACTACTAGGCCAACAAATATTTCTTGTAAATTAAAAAAGAATAAATTCCAAGATATATTAAGAACCCATTGTATTCCAAAAAGAATTAAAAACGGCTTGCTAGACTTAAATAAGTCATAAAAATGCATCATAAAAAATGAAAAACACAACATGATAGAGAACCATGCTGCACCAAAAACCCAACCAGGCGGCGTCCAAGGTGCTTTATTTAGAGTCAAGTACCATGAATCATTTGGCCCGTTATCCATAAAATAAGTTCCAATACCTAAGGCTCCGAAATTAAGTATTACAAAAAGAATTAATATTCCTATCCGTTTAGTTTTCATTCGTTAAATTTTACAAGATTTGAACCCATTCCATTGAATATAAAATGATGGAAAGGAATTAGAATATACCAATACAACCTTCCAGATAGTCCTCTAGGTCTAAAAGTAGCCTGCTGAATTAATTGGTTGTTTTCAATTTTAAACTCTAGCCATGCTTCTCCAGGTAATTTCATCTCTGCATACAATAATAATCTCTTATGTTCCTTATCAGCAACCAATACTCTCCAAAAATCTAAGGCATCTCCAGCATGTATTGTCGTCTTATTAGTCCGCCCTCTTCTAAGCCCTATTCCGCCGATTAATTTGTCTATTGCTCCTCTAATTTTCCATAACCAAGTTCCATAGTACCATCCTGTTTCACCACCTATAGACCAAATATTTGAAAGTGTAGATTTTTCTTTATCATAAGGTATTGCAAAATTTCTTTTATCAACGTAGCATCCATTTTTCGGAAATTGAATATGTTTTTTCCAATACACTTCTCTATTACTAGAAGATAAGGCATCTTTCCAACTAGAAATCACCATGTTCTGATCTATTTTACCAAAAGCCATGGAAACAGATTCTTTATAAGGAATGAGTGGTTCATCAATTATTTTATGAATATCATTATTTTCACATACAACTTTAATTTTCATACTATTCACTAGGTTTACGGCCAATGCGTAATTAGTAGCGGTAATAAAATATAGCCAATATGACGATAATCTAGGCGTCATTACTGGTATTGTATAAATGCGTCTTTTTAAACCTCTAACTTCTGCAAATTGGAGCATCATTTGTTTATAAGATAAAACATCTGGCCCTCCAATATCATACGTATTATTAAAAGTTTCTTTTTTTAGAATAACACCTTTAAGATAGTTGATTACATTTCCTACTCCAATTGGTTGGCATTTAGTGTTCACCCATTTAGGCGTTACCATTACCGGTAATTTTTCTACTAAATCTCTTATAATTTCAAAAGAGGCGCTTCCGGAGCCAACAATAATCGCAGCTCTTAAAGTTGTTAGGGCATACTTATTACTTTTTAATACATCTTCAACTTTTTTTCGTGATGACAAGTGTTGTGAAAGTTCATTGTCATTGGCAATTCCACCTAAGTAAATAACTTGCTTACATTTTAATTTTTCTGCTAAATATTTAAAATTTGATGCTATTTCAACTTCTTTATTTTCAAATTCAGTCGTTCCACTTTTTAATGAATGAATCAAGAAAAATGCTGCGTCAACATTTAAAGGTTTTATCAAGTCTAAATCTTCCCTACTAGAAAAATCAGTTTCAATAATATTTATCTGATATTTAAATTCATGGAAAAAGTCAAGTCTTTTTTTATCTCTTACACAACAAGTGACATTATGCCCTTCATGTAATAAGGCATTTAATAATCTCTTCCCAATATATCCAGTCGCTCCTGTCAGTAAAATATGCATTTAATCTTCTATTTTAATTAGACTGATTGAATCTATTTCAAGAATAAAAGATTCTTCCACTTTATTCCCAATTAAAATAGCAATTTCAGCTATTGATTCTCCATTATATTCTTTCATATCTAATTTTCTCCCTCTAAATTGAGGTTTGAAATGGTTGAATGGCATGATAATTTCTTCCCAATTATTGTCAGTACTAAATTCATAAACATAAGAGTGTCTATCAAAAGTTTCACTCTTTATTCTAAATTGATAATTTTTACGATCACCTTTCAACTTAACTTTAATAGCATTGTATTTTGAAACATCTCTTTCGTTTACCCTTAGACGCATTGATGAAAAACCTCCATTATTTCTTAACGAAATATTTCCATTATAAACAAGGTTCCTAGATGAATTTGAAGTTATAAAACCTTGTGAAACACCACCCATAACTCCGTCATTTACTATTCTCCACTCATTGATAGAGTTGTCCTGAGACGACTCAAATAGCATTAATTCCTTCATTTGTGACCCCATTATTAGTATATATACAAATAAAAAATACATTTTGTTCAACAATTTAAAGTGTAAAGTTAAACAAAATTATAATATTGAGGAAATATATTTCAAGAAACATCTTAATTCCTTTTTCATTCTTCTGTATATTCGCGCCCATTATGTGGATGTATCTTGGCTTGTTAGCCGCACTATTTTTAGGTTTACACAATTTATGTAAAAAACACGCTGTGCAAGGTAATGCTGTGTTGCCCGTGTTATTAGGCACCTTAATTGCAGGCTTTTTATGTTTCCTACCTTTTTTTATAGGTTCTAGAATTAACCCAATTTATTTTAAAGAGATTGGATTTTATATAAATGAACTTGCATGGAAAACACATGGTTTTATTTTCATTAAATCATGTATCATGGCTGGTTCTTGGATATTGGCCTTTTACGCCTTAAAGTATTTACCTATTACAATTGTAAGTCCAATTAGATCGGCAGGTCCTTTCTTTACTTTTATAGGTGCAATAGCGATTTATAATGAAAAGCCAACGCCATATCAATGGGTTGGGTTTTTCGTTATCATTTTCTCTGTGTTTTTATATGCAAGAATTGGAAAAAAAGAAGGGATAAATTTCAAACGAAATAAATGGATTTATGCCATAATTGCTGCTACATTTTTAGGAGCATCTAGTGGATTGTATGATAAGTTTTTAATTCAGAATTTAACCTTAAACCCACAAACCTTGCAATTTTGGTTTTGTTGGTACGCCATTTTAATTTTATTGACAATCCTTTCAATAATGTGGTTTCCAAAGGTCGAAAAACGGAAATCGTTTCAATGGAGATGGACAATACCGGCGGTTGGAATTTTATTACAAACAGCCGATTATTTTTACTTTAAGGCATTGCAGGATCCAGAGGCTCTAATAATGTTGCTTTCAGCAATAAAAAGAAGTCAATTAATTATTGCCGTGGTAATTGGAGGATTGCTCTTTAAAGAAAAATACAAGCGTAAAAAATTAATTCCCTTAGCAGGAATTTTAATAGGCGTATTCTTGATACTATATTCTTAAACTATTTATTCGGAGTCATTTCGTTTAGCGTAAAATGATCAACCATTCCATCTGTTGTTTTCATGTACGCCTCAATATGCTCAGTTTTCATATGGTCTTGCCATAAATCCCAACTTTCCCAATTTTCATAAAACATAAAGTGATTTGGGTTCTCGTTGTCTTGGTGTAAATCATAATTCATGCACCCCTTTTCTTTAAGTGTTGGAGCAATAAGTTTTATCAATTCACTTTTTACAAATTTTCTATGTGCCTCCTTTACAAATATGTTTGCTACGATGGTTAATTGTGTACTCATTTATTTCGATTTTAATTTGTTGTACCTTTTCATGATTTCGAGGGTTTTCTCGACAGGTAGAGCTTTTAAAGTTCTTCCGTTCTGACCTGTAACATCAGTTGCCATAAACATAGAATTATAAATGGCTTCTTCCGCAGCCTCTACAACTGCTAAAAACAATGGAGATAATTCATCGTTGTTTAGGTCGGGAATGGTTCTAACAGAATCTTCAATATTGTATGGAATTCTTAGGTCCTTATGTGTACTAAATGCTATGCTATAATCTCCACTTCCGTTAGATGAAAATGAGCCAACTCTACCAAATGCTAAAAAAGATCTTTTTGCCAAGCGTTTTAAATTGCGATCAGATAATGGCGCATCAGTTGCTATTACCATCATACAAGATCCATCAACCGTATAAGGCACTTGATTGTTCATATAGAAATTATCTAACTCCTCTCCTACAGGAATGCCATCTATAGTTAGTATTCCTCCAAAGTTTGTTTGAACTAAAACTCCAACGGTGTATCCTCCTTTTTCTTTAGGGATTATCCGTGAAGAAGTTCCTATACCACCTTTAAAACCTAAACAATGTGTTCCAGTACCTGCACCAACAGATCCTTCCTGAACCAAACCTGTTTTTGCATTTGCAATAGCATTTAGAACATCAGTAGTTTTTACATGTCGCCCTTGAATATCATTCAACCATCCATCATTGGTTTCCCCAACTATCGGATTAACAGATCTAATATTTTTATTTTCTGGAATTGACAAGGTATAATCTACCAGTGCATTCGCCACTAAAAAAGAATTCAATGTATTGGTCAAAGCAATAGGAGTTTCCAAATTCCCTAACTCTTGAACTTGTGTAGTTCCAATCATTTTACCAAAACCATTTCCAACAAAAACAGCGGCCGGAACTTTATTTTGAAAAATATTTTCTTGATGCGGTAATACCAGAGTAACTCCTGTTCTAATAGAATCACCAATAATGAGCGTTTTTTGACCTACCGTAACTCCTTTAACATCCGTAATGGCATTAAACTTACCCGGTGTAAGAATTCCTGGCTCAATACCGTAATCTCTAATTCGTTGTCTATCCTGCCCGAAAGAATTCAAAGAAATTAATAATAGGGCAAGTACTAATGAATTTAATTTTGTCATGATGTATTTTTAAAGTAATTCTGAAAATGCCTGCTGCAATCTTTTTGTAATAGGGCCTGCACTTTCTCTATTTGGTAATACCTGATTATCTATTTTACCAATAACACCAACTTGTGTTGTAGTTCCAGTTAAAAAGGCTTCATCAATTTCTTCAATTAAATTAACCGGGTATCCCTCTTCCCTTAATTCAATATTTAAATCATTACACAGCTTAACAACAAGTTGTCGGGTTATTCCGTTAAGAATAAATTCATTTGCCGGATGCGTATAAACAACCCCTTTTTTTACAAAAAACACATTACAATGCGAGGCCTCTGTGAAAATACCTGCTCTTATCAATAAAGTCTCATACGCATCATTTTCCGCTGCGAATTGATTTGCTAAAACATTTCCAAGTAAAGAGGTCATTTTTATATGACATTTCGTCCATCTAAAATCATTCTGTGTTACAACATTATAACTCGAATTGTTAATCTTAGGAAATTCTTTTGGCAAAGCATAAAGCAAACAAGTAGGTTCAATATCTATTGGAAATGAATGCTTTCTAGGCGCTGTACCTCTTGTTATTTGCATATATATAAGACAATCAATTCCAATTAAGTCATTCGCTTTTAGTAACTCTTTAACTTTGTCTTTAAGTTGATTCACGTCATAATTTAAGTCAATTTCTTGAAGACTATATTTCATTCTGTCTAAATGTGCTTGCTCATGAAACAATTTTCCATTTAGTTGAATCATTACTTCATATATACCATCACCAAAAAGAAAACCTCTGTCGAATACGGATATTTTTGCTTCTTGTGTATTTAAAATTTCTCCATTTAGAGAAACTTTTTCAGGGAAATTCATACGTTAAATTTTTGTCGGAATAAAAATAAGTAAAATGAAATATGAATTTCAATAAAGGGCGATTTTTATCTGAAATGGATTCAAAGATTTAGTTTGTAAAGTATTTGTTGATGCAAACTTAAAATTCATATTCTTTTGAAAATCAAAAAAATAACAGTATATTCGTTAACAGATTACTCCAGAAAACACTCCAACTTATTTTTCGACACCCCATTAATTTAGAATGTGACATATCAATATAATCAAACTAAAATTAAAAATTATGGGAACAGAAATCATCACAATTTGTGCAACAACCACAACACCACACCCCTTAACACTGTCTGATAATCAAGGACACAACAGCAATACTAATGCTGGAGACAAAGACTTTACAACGGATGTACAACCAGGAGACAAAGTAAAATGGAAAATTGGCCCAAATTGCGCCGTGCAAAGTATTACCAGTATAACTTGTGTAAATGGAGATAATTTGTTCAGCGAAGGGCCAGATCCAAAACAAAATGGAGATTGGGAAGGTACAATTTCAGACGATGCTACGGGTACAGAAGAATATACCATTGGTTATACTGTAGGCGGGGCACCATACACACAAGATCCAAAACTGAGAATTCCGCCAAGTCAATAATTTTGAATTATGAAGTTTTTAAAGAATCATACAGCCTATTACTTGCTAATAGGCTTACTTTTTTTTTGTTTGCTTTCAACTTTTAGTCAAAATAAGAAGGTTGCAGATAGTCTTATAGCCATATACCAAACCACAGATCTTGAATTAAATCAAAAGCGAGATTTGTTGATGGATATACTCGAGGCCGCTTCTAATCCTGAAACTAGACTTAATTATGCAGACCAACTAATTAAAAGTGCTGCAACAGATTCTTCTTATCTTTATATGTATTCTGGTTTTCTTCATAAAGGGCATGGTCTAAGAGAACAAGGTAACTTTTCAGAAGCGATGCAAGTCTATTTTTTAAGCTTAAATTTAACCGAAAAAGGTGAAATTAAAGTTGGAACTGGTATAGTATTAACTTCTATTGCCGATGCCTACTCCGAATCTGGAAATTCAAAAAACGCACAAATTTACTACGAGAAAGGAATTCAAGTTTTAAGAGAATTGAATGATTCCTTAAAATTAGCTTCTGCTTTATTAAATGCTGGAGACGCCTATTTTTATGATGAAAAATACGATGACGCTTTAAAGAATTTTAGTGAGTCTGGAATTTTATTTAAGGAATTAAATTACCAAGTTGGATCTGCTTATAATTTAGGGAATATTGGAATGGTATATGCAAGAAAAGGAAAACATGAGTTGGCAAAACAAAACATTGAAAAAGCAATTGCTACATTGGAAGAATTGGAGGACTACTACCCTATTTCTGTGTACTTAACTTATATGTCTGATATTTATTTAGAAAGAAATAATTGGAATACCGCAAAGTATTATTCTGAGAGAAGTCTAGAATTAGCAAAAAAATATGGTCTTAAAGATCAAATAAGTGAAGCAAATTTACAGTTGGCAAATCTTTTTGAAAAAAAGGAGTCATATAAAGAATCTTATAAATACTACAAAGAACATATTGTTTATAGAGACAGTGTCATGAACCTAGAATCCATTGAGAAAATGGCAGATTTAAGAACAGAATATGAAGTTTCTCAAAAACAAGTAGAAGTAGATTTATTAGAAAAAAATGCAGAGATATCAGTACTTAAACAACGTCGACAGAAAAACATAATTTATGGAACGGTAATATTTTCGGTGCTAATTTTTCTACTAGCATATGGACTTTTAAAACGGTATAATTACATAAAAAAAACAAACCAAATTATTGAAAGTGAAAAACGGAGGTCCGACAAATTATTATTAAATATTTTACCTGAAGAAACAGCTTTAGAACTTAAAGAAAACGGAAGTGTAAAGGCTCGTAAATTCGATTCAACTACAGTTCTATTTACTGATTTTAAAGGCTTTACGCATTATGCAGAGAATCTACCTCCAGAGCAATTAGTGCAAACCGTGGACTATTATTTTTCAAAATTCGATTCAATTATGGAAAAGTATAATTTAGAGAAAATTAAAACCGTCGGAGACGCATATATGTGTGCGGCCGGAATTCATACACTTAGAAATAATCATGCATCACAAATGGTAGAAGCGGCTTTTGAAATTATTGATTTTGTCCAGAGCACAAAATTAGACAATACAATTAATATAAATTTTGATATACGTATCGGAATTAATACGGGTCCAATAGTTGCAGGTGTAGTGGGCTCTAAAAAATTCGCATATGACATTTGGGGAGATACCGTAAATATTGCTTCAAGAATGGAATCGAATTCTGAAGTTGGTAAGATCAATATTTCACAGAACACATTTAATCTAATAAAAGATGAATTTAATTGTGAGTTCAGAGGAGAAATTGCTATAAAAAACAGAACAGCATTGAACATGTATTTTGTAAAGAATAAAATCTAAGTGACTACTCTTTGTCACATATTAGAAAATCGGGTTAATCTTTTTTTGTAATTTAGTGTAATTAAAACTAATTCAAAGTGATGCAAGATCCAAATAATTATTGGGAACAATTAGAGCGTTTAGAAAAATTAATTCGGGCTTCGGAATTTAAAGCAGGTGTAATTTTTTCATTTCATAGTTTAATTTTAGGACTATTTGTTGATAAACTTTTATTTCTTCAAGAAGCTTTTAAAGGAAGTTTTCTATTTATTGTCCTGGTTTGTTTATGGATTTGTTCCGTTTTAATATCAATCTATTTTTGCTTTAGATGCTTTATGCCAAGAATTGAAATGAATTATAAAGACAATGTGTTTTTCTTTAAAGATGCTGTGTATGCTTTCGGAAACAAGGAGGCATATTCTAAACGTTTATTAGAAATTTGTAACAGTCAAGAAGATTTTTTTGAACAATTAAGTTATCAAATTCATGCTGAAAGTAAAATTATCGATAAGAAATTTGATTGTGTTCAAAAATCAATTCGCTTTTTTGCTGTAAGTTTCTTAATCATATTCGCCTTGCTTATCTACTATTTAGCTATTCTATAAATTACAGTCATTAATTCAGTTTTCAACGGAGCTTAATTTATTGTAAAAAAATGTTGCTTTATCTGTATTTCCGTTTGCCTTATAAGCATCTCCCAATCCATTTAGAATTAAAGTAGATTTAGGAAATTTTTCCAATCCAAGATTAAACAATGAAATGGCCTTGGCATTCATTTGATGTTTTAGATAAAATCGTGCATATCTGTTTATCCATAGATCTCTGGTAATGGTAGGAATGTATGTGTCAAATCGTTTAATAAAGTTTTCAAATACTTCCATATTGTTTTCCTTTTCAGCGCTTAAAATAAGAAAATGCTGAGTTTCTCTATGAATCTCTGTTGATAGCCCGTATCGCTCTCCTCTACTCTTGTAATACTCTTCTAATACCTCTATTCCTCCATAATCTTTTAATGCTTTCAGGGTTCGCAATCGAACTGCATCATAATCATTAAAATAGGTACTTAAACCTTCGTGCATAGTTTTAGTGGGTGTTGAGTAATGATCTTCATTCTCGTAAAAAGCAAAATGACTAGACCTTAATTCTCCTAAATTTGATAGAAAGTCGGAATCTTTATGAATCCAGGTTTCTTCGTTCCCCGCCGAAACAAATAATAATTTATGTAACCCTTTGTTCTGTATTTCACTTAGGGTATTCATTCTTTTGTCAGTTGAATGCGTAGGACTCGCCAACATGTATCCACTAAAAAGTGTTGGGTAATCTGCCAACACTTCAAAACCTAATCCTGCAGCCATTTCCCAACCAAAATACAAACGTTCTTTTTCTTTTGCCGTTCTATAATTTGAATCTACATATGGAATCAACTCCTCTATTAAAAATGCTTTAAAGCGTTCTGATTCCTGATAAAACAATGTCCTTCTTTGTTTTCTATCCGTTTTAATTCCGATGACTATAAACGGTGGAGTCTTATCTTTGAATCGCAGCATATCTTGATATGCAATCCCATGCAAAAAATACTCCTGACCATCTAACACATATAAAACAGGGTATGATTTAGCGATAGAAGTATCATATGACGGTGGTGTATAAACTTGAATTTCTCTATCTTGGTTTAAAACCTCAGAATTAATGATAATTCTAGTACCGATTACGATATTCGAAACTTCATTTTGCCCAATCGCTGATAAAGAGACGGCAAAACAACTAATAATGAGTATTCTTGATTTTATAAATTCTAATAACATCATTTTTTTTTTAAATTTCTTCTCCATTTAAATTGTAATTAGACCTTCCTAAGAATTGACCATTAGTATTATAATTATAAATGGATTTATGCACGCCATTTCTATCCCCAGTTCTTTCCCCTACGTTATCATAATAAGAAATACTTTCGCGCGTCATATTATTTCTATACGATATGACAGCATATGCCCTTCGCTTATGAGGATAACCTAAAGAATCGATGTAATAAATACGAGTAGGTTTTCCATATTTATTGAATTCACGCCAGTTAATTTTGGCCAAATCAAATTGTGGATGCAAAAACAACTCATTGTTTTCATCTAAGAATTGTTCTTCGAAAAACATTCCGTCTTCGTTGAATTGAAAAATTACAGTAGCATATCCCCGCTGTCCATTTACAACTTCCCCTTCTTCAGTTCTACTTTGCCGGTATAAGGTCAACCCATTCTTATCATAGGCAAAATGAACGATTGGGAAGCCGTTTCCATCTGGAATAATATCGCCTACTTTTGAGAATTGGATTTCGGTTGCTAATTCATTATCGCTGTTTCTAGTAACTATAGAATAAGCAATTCCACTTTCTAGTTGCTTTCCTTTATTCAAATGTTCTTTTTTAATCCAAAAACCATCAGGGTTCAAATGGTATTTTTTTTCAGTAACCCCTTTTTCAACACTCACATAGTTACCGTCCGTATCTTTAAATTTATCTATGTAGAATCCACTATAATAGGTGCGTTCTAATTCAAATGCTCCATAATTTCCATAATTACTCGGTTTACCCGAAAAGAAAAATTGTACCCTTTCAAATCGATTGGCGTCATCAAAAAAAACTTTATAGCAATTTATAGTTCTCGCTTCTGCATCAAATATTCGAATACTTGGTTTTACCGATCGTTCTGTATGATCTATATTCCAATCCATATAAAAACCAACTTTAGATTGAGCGATGACAACTTGTGAAGTGACAATCAATAAAACGAAAGCGAAATAAAACCTTATTTTCATCTTTTAATAGTTGTTTAAAGATTTATGAATTAATAAGGATATCTATTCACATCCTTATGCTGCCATAAAAGGTTGATAATAGTCCATTTTCCGTCTAACTTAATTAAATGCAAATATTCGACCCAATTATCAGAATACAACTTCACTGTAGCCATTCTGTGATAGATGTCAAGGATTGTAATTTGATTGTTAGGATCCGGAGGGAATCGCGTACCTGATTTATTCCAATCCGTTGCATTCTCAATCATTTTTTCTCTAGAAATGCTCGTTACTACTTCTTTTCTTATACTTCTATTGAAACCAATCGTTACTTTATTTAAACTATCATTCAGCACTTCATCCATTAAAACGGGATTCAATTCTTGAAGAGCTTTTAGATAACCTAGAGCAATTCTTTTAATTTCTAATGAGTCCTTTTTTGAAGCGATACTACTAAGTCTAATGTTTTGATTGTTCGGAACATCTCTTTCTCTCAATAATTTACCATTGGTATCGAGGTGTTGCTGTTTGATGTAATTTCCTTTATCGTCATATATTTTAATCCCTATTGCCAATCCTGAAGGGTTGATAACCAAATCATCTTCTTTGTTATGATAGGTATATTTTACATGATTTCCATTTTCATCATAGGTGTCTTGATATGATGCGACACCAGCAGAATTATTTACGATTTCAAAATCTTCATTAAGATTATACTTTCCTATTGGTGTTCCATCATTTCTAAACGTCATTCCGGTAGTGCCAAATTCAAAATAACTCGAAAGGTTTTTCGCTTCACCTTTTAAATTAAATCGTTGTTCAATTATCATTTTTTTGTAAGATTTCCACGTGTAATTAGAAATTCCCCAGTTAGACTCCATTGGATTGTCATCTAAATCGTAAAATTCTAATTTTGCGTAATTCCCCTTTTTATCAAGTGTGAAAATTTCTTTAAATACAGCTCTGTCATTTGGTACCCGTTCTCCATTAACATATAAATACACCCGAGTTTCTTGGTTTCCATTATAAGTAATCACTGTTTTATACGCGCCTATTGAGGCTAAAGGATGTCTTCTTTCTGTGGCATAATGATAGTTCGTTACCTCTGTTAACTGATTTTGTTTATTATAAGTAAATGTATAATGTGAAGAATTTAGTGCTTCCTTAGCACTAATAGGATAAATTCCCGCTAATTTTATATAAGGCGAAACATGGTTGTATCTTAAATGCCTGTAGTGTTTGTCTGTACTATTTTGTGAAAATGTTACTAGTGATACACAAAGGGTGAGCAAAAGAATTGCATAGGTTCTATAATTCATTTGGTTTACTATTAATTTTGTTAGTTAAGTTCAAATGTAAAAACTTGAATACTCAAATCTAGATACTTGAACTTTTTTTACCATTTATTTAACAAAAGTGAAATGCTATACCTTTAGATATTATGAACCTAGTACACAAATCCAAAACAAGTTATTTATTAATTGCTAGACATTGTCGCTGCAGTAGTAGATGTAGTTATAATCACAACAATCATTGCCAAAATTATATCGTGTACTTCTTTTATTGTTGAACTTATTGAGTTGTTATGTTTCGCGTCTTGTATTATTTCCTTTATATTCGATTTACATTTATTAGAGCGTTCCTTTCCATAAATAGTTCTATTTAAGTTACATGTGTCAATTAAACTAATCAACATCAATTCATCAACTTCAGGCTTTCTTAAATTTTCTATAATTTCATACAATCTTTTTCTAAGCATATTTTCTGGTTTAGAATTAACAGTAGGAAATTTATCATTGTTGAATACCCACAAAAACTTTTCTTCACGTTTTACAAGAATCCCTTTTGAAATAAGTTTTTCCAAAATCTCTTTTTTAATTTTTCGTTCTTTATTTCCAAAGGCCTGAACCCAATGCATAAGCGTTCTAACTTTTTTAGAGTTTGCTATCAATTCTAAATAAGTATCTAAAAAGACATCTTCAGTTCGTTTCTTACGCTTTAAGATTACCTTTTTGTTTTCAATTGAAACACATTCTTTCAGTGACAATTCTAAAAGAAGTGCGCCAGCCAATCCATAAGTCATAGCAAAAGGTTCTGAGGCAAAAGTGCCTTTGTCATCATCTAAGGCGAGTAATAAAAATTTATCAACTAAGTTTAATCGTATCATAATTATAAGTTATCTATTTAATTAGTGTCATATCTTTTAAAAAGTTACATAAAATTAAATCCTTTAAAGCAAATCACCCCACAAAATGCGGGGTGATTACTCAAATAACTATAATCTAATTGCCTATTAAGCGAGTACTAATTCTTTTTCTAAAGCTTTTTGTTCTTTCGCCAAATCTTCAAATAACAAATCTACATGTGCTTTTTTAATTCCGGGTACACAAATTACATGTGCAATATCATCTTCAGAAGCCAATTGATGTTTTGTACAAATGGCATCAGATGGTTTGTCAAAAACAACCGTTAAGGCTTTACCATTCCTCCAAGCATTCAAACCCAGTTCATTTAATTTGTCTTTTACATAATCTGCTAATGCAATCGATTCTTGCACTCTTCTGTTCAATCCTTCCTTTCCAAATTTTTGAATAAAAGACCACATAAATAACGGCGTTAATCCATTTCTTGACCCCGTAATGGTTGTATCAAAAGTTCCTACATACGAAACTGAATTCGCGACCCTATTTCTATGATTTCTTTTCGCCATCACAATTCCACTAGGCATTGGCCCCCCAATAAATTTATGTCCAGAAATAGAAATGCTATCTACTCCTTCTGAAAAATCAAATTTGGGTTTAGGAGTAACAAATGGTGCAACAGAACCTAAAAAGGCAGCATCGCAATGGATATAATAATCCTTAATTGCAAACTTTCTAATGATTGCCTTTATTTTGTCAAGGTCATCTATTGCTTCTTTCATCGTAGAGCCAATATTTAAAAAGAAAATTGCTGGCTTATCTCTTCGCAGCATTAGTGTTTGTTCTAAATCTTCATAGTCCATTTCCCCATTCTCTTGACTACGAATTACAATGTTATTTATGTTTAATAAGTGTAGATTCTTTTTTACACTATAATGCGTAGATTCACTGTAGTAAACGACACCGTTTGGAAAGTTTTCTCTTGCCAAATACAAACCATACAAATTACCTTCTGTACCACCGTTCGTAATATATCCCCAAACATCATCCATATTTGTAGATAACAAGTCTGCAAAGAAAGCTATACATTCTCTTTCCATTTCTTTCGTATCTATGGCTAATGTAGAAGTTGACTCAGGGTCTCCAATATTATTGATGCACAAATCTAAAAATGGAGCAAATTGCTGGTACGAAAAATCTTTAGCTAAAGGATAACCTAATAGGCTATCTGTGTTGCTTTTAATTCGTTTGTAAAGTTTATCTACAGTATTCATAAATGGATATATTTTTTTCACAAAGATAGATACACCATATAAATTTTTTATCAATAAATAAATAATACCTAAATTTTACTAAATTTAATTTATATGTTAGAAATTATTTCTTTTACTACCTTTGCAATTATTAAACAAAAGAAATTTTTACCATGATTCAGTTAGATGCGACAGATGTTCTATTAATAAATGAACTACAAAAAGATTCGAAGCAGTCCATAAAACAGCTTTCTGAGAAAATTAATTTATCAATAACACCTACCCATGAGCGTATAAAGAAAATTGAGGCAAGTGGTATTATTAGAAAATATGTAGCGCTTGTAGATCAAGAATTAGTTGGAAAGAAATTCACAGTATTCTGCCAGGTTACTCTTATAAAACATCAGGAGTCCTCTTTTAAAGAATTTGAAAAATACATAGCACCTTTTAATGAAATTCAGGAAGTTTCATATATCGCAGGTAATTATGATTATTTGCTTAAAATTGTCTTAAATGACATGAAGGATTATCAGGAGTTCATTATGCATAAGATTTCTCAATTAAAGGTTATTTCAAATATCCAGAGTTCATTTGTTATAAACCAAATAAAAAATGAGACTAAAATATTTCTATAAGAGTCTCATTTTTACAATTAAGTTGATTTAATTAATTTTTGGTGTAATCATTATGTATTATTTCTGCTAAGATTTCCCAATCTTTATCTGTCATTCTTCCTGGAGTAAATAAGCATATACCCGCAGCACCATTTACCATTGATTCTCTAACGGCATCCTCTAATTCTTCGGGAACCAATCCATGATTTTCAGGATCCGCTTGTGATGCTTTCTTTTCTGGATTTGGACATATGAACAAACCACTAAAAATTGGTTTTTTACTGTCTACTGAAGTTACAGCCTCTTTGGTTACTTCTCCAATCCATTTCGTATCTTCCAAATAGAAATCATTATAATTCATTGGATATATAGCATCTAAATTCCATTTATCCCATTCTTGTCGAACTAATTTTTTGGCAACCGAATGTGGACCAGGGAATACTGCTGCATTTATTTTTTTTCCTTTTGCATGCACAACATCAGCTAACCTGTTTACAATGGAAGTAATTAAATCGTATCTATATTGCTTCCACTCTTCTACCGAAGGAGCGTCATCAACTGATTTAATATCAATACCTGTTTTTGCCTTGAAGCCACTTGTACAATCATCACAATAGCAATAATCAAATTGAGGGTGTTCAACGTTCATTGTCAATCCATATTTATCCCATAAACCTCTTGCCAAAATTACATCTGGATAACGAATATAATCTAAATGAATTCCATCGACTTCAGGTACATCTGCAATGCTACCGTATAATTCAGATAGGAAATTATACGTTCCTTCCTTACTTGGACATAGAAAGGTATAATGCGAAACGTATGCTGGTTTATCATATGCAGACTCTCCATTTCTATTAATAGCATACCATTCTGGCTTTAATTTTTTGTTTTTTCCTTGCACCATAGTTGGCACCCAGGTATTAAATTCTAAGCCTTCAGCTTTTGCAATTTTGCCTGCACGAGCATAAGTTGCAGGGTCATGCCCTCCGTTATACATCAAGCCATCAACCCCTTTTTCTTTTAAATCTTTAAAATGAGCCTGTAATTCTTCATCACTTGCATCCTTTTTATGTCCCATCCATGCATGGACCGGAATTTTATAAGAAGCATCGGTTCCTTTTACAATATCGATTTTTTGCCTTTTATCGTTACATGATACTAATAAGCCTAGTACAATTAAAAAACTCATTATTTTTTTCATTTCTATAGATTTAAATATTACTCGATAAATTTGATGAATTTAAATTAAACAATCGCAAATTATTATATGGAAGTTGCAATTTAATAGATGAATGACTTATAATTGTTTTGAATTTCAAATGATAGAATGTGTATAACTTTTCTCTATATAATTGATGTTGTTTTTTAAATTTGGACATTCACTTAAATCGAATATCACATCATGCAAGTTTGTATTGCCGAAAAGCCGAGTGTGGCCAGAGAAATTGCTTCTGTATTAGGAGCAAACACAAAGCGTGATGGTTATTTTGAAGGAAACGGCTATGCTGTTACCTACACCTTTGGGCATTTGTGTACATTGTTTGAACCCAATGATTATAAGCCGCATTGGAAAAGTTGGGATTTGAATAATCTACCAATGTTACCTGAAAAATTTAAGACTAAAGTTTCAAAAAATGACGGTATTCAAAAGCAATTTGACATAGTTAAAGGTTTGTTTGATAAAGCAACGGTTGTTATAAATTGCGGTGATGCCGGCCAAGAAGGAGAATTGATTCAACGCTGGGTTTTAAATCAAGCGGATTATAAAGGTGAAGTGCAACGATTGTGGATTTCATCTTTAACAACAGAAGCTATAAAAGAAGGTTTTAAAAATTTAAAACCTAGTGAAGATTACGATAATTTATATTATGCTGGGTTTTCACGCGCTATTGGAGATTGGTTACTGGGGATGAATGCAACACGGTTATATACTGTTAAGCATGGCGGTTATAAACAAATGCTTTCCATTGGAAGGGTTCAGACTCCAAGTTTAGCGATGGTTGTAGAGCGCTATCTTCAAATTCAAAATTTTAAGCCTCAACCCTATTGGGAATTGCAAACGAGTTTTAGAGATACTTTATTTAGTTATGAAGAAGGGCGTTTTTTTAAAAAAGAAGAAGGTGAGGAATTAGCAAACAAAGTACAACAATCGGAATTTGAAATAACTGAGATAAAAAAGAAAAAAGGAAAAGAATACGCTCCGAAATTATTTGATTTAACAGGACTTCAAGTTTATTGTAATACAAAATTTGGATTTTCTGCTGACGAGACTTTAAAGATTGTTCAAAAACTATACGAGCAAAAGGCCGTTACCTACCCCAGAGTTGATACTACGTTTTTACCAAACGATGTATATCCCAAGGTTGAAGGTATTTTAAAACAATTAACGCGATACCAAAAATTAACGGCCCAATTAATTGGAAAGCCAATTAAGAAATCAACCAAGGTTTTTAATGATAAAAAAGTTACGGATCACCACGCAATTATTCCCACAGGTGTAGAGATTAATTTACAATATAATCAGCAGCAAGTTTATGACATTATTACCAAGCGTTTCATTGCTGTTTTTTATAACGATTGTATTGTTGCTAATACGAATGTGCAAGGTAAAGCTACCGATGTTTTGTTCAAAACAACCGGAAAGGAAATTTTAGAGAAAGGCTGGCGCGTAGTTTTTGAATCAGCAGATACTAAAGAAAAGAAAGAAGGAAATATTTTACCAACTTTTACAAAAGGCGAAACTGGTTCGCACACTCCTACTTTTACAGAAAAGTTTACCAAAGCTCCGAATCAATTTACTGAGGCATCATTGCTAAGAGCAATGGAAACTGCAGGGAAACAAGTAGATGATGATGAGATGCGAGAGTTGATGAAGGAAAATGGGATTGGACGTCCTTCTACACGGGCCAATATTATTGAAACACTTTTTAGAAGAAAGTATATTGAAAGAAAAAAGAAGCAATTATTGCCTACTTCTACTGGTATTCAGTTAGTTGCCACCATTCAAAATGATTTGTTGAAATCAGCCGAACTAACAGGTCGTTGGGAAAAGCGTTTGAAAGAAATTGAACGCGGTGAATTCAATGCAGGAACATTTATCAAAAACATGAAGAAAATGGTAGATGAACTGGTTTATGAGGTAAGAATGGAAAAAGTTAAAGCGAATATTTCTCACATCAATTCTAAAGTCGAATCAAAACCAGCCAAGAAGAAAATTTTATCAAAAGGAATTACTTCTGAAAAATGTCCAAAATGCAAACATGGAACAATTCTAAAAGGCTCTTCTGCATATGGCTGTAGTTCATATAAAGATGGATGTACTTTTAAATTACCTTTTAAGTTTGAAGGAAAGAAAATTTCAGAGAAACAATTTATTCGTATACTGCAAAAAGGATGTACTGTTAATTTAAAGGGCTTTAAGTCTAATAATGGAACTGTAGAAGGTCTTCTCAGGTTCGATGAACAATTCAAATTAAAATTAGAGCCAAAAACACAGCCATTTCCAACCATTATTAAATGTCCAAAATGTTCAAAAGGGAACATACTAAAAGGTTCTAGTGCGTATGGTTGCAGTAACTTTAAAAATGGATGTGATTTTGTGTATTCATTTGAGAATCTTAGAACTGCTGCAAATGGTCAGAAATTAACAAAGGAATTGGTTTACAAATTATTAACTAATAAGTAATCAAATTTATACTTATTTACTCAAAAAGTCCTTTCAGTTAATTTATGTTAAAGTTCTAATTCACTGCAACAAAATTCAAATGCTATCGTCTATAGAATATGGATTAACTAATTCAGTTATTTTTATTTGAATTGAAAGCGTAGCATTTCGTGCTGCGCTTTTTTTATATGCTCATTTTTCATTTTGAGTTCTATTGGAACAAAGAATGTTACAAACTTCAAGTTAAGTTTTTCCACACGTTAATTAGGTGTTAATAGCAGTGTTCCAACTTGATATATTAACTTTTATAGCATACATTTAGCATCTTAATTCAAATTAAAATATAATGAAGTTAAAAAAGTTAATTACTTCGAGAAAATTGCTCGCCCTAATTTTAACGGGTGGTGTTTTTTCATTAAACGCTCAGGACAAATTAAAAAGTATGCCTGGGTATGAAAATTACACAATTGTATCACCTAAAATTAATGATGCTATCGTTTCTGGCGCTGTCCCATCTAAATGGAGTGAAGACAGTAAATCATTTACATACATATTTGATGGAGATCAATATGAGTTTGATGTAAAAAGCAAGAAAAGTGAACTTATTGGAGAAGCGCCAAAAACAGAGTTTAGAAGAAGACGAGGTCCGGCAAGAGGAAGACAACATGCATCGGTAGATTCTCCTAATAATAAATTAAAAGCATTTACTAAAGATAGAGATATGCACATCAGCAATATTGATGGAAGCAATAAAATAACTATTACTAATGCCAATGACGATGTTGAAAAAGTAAAGTACGGTATTGCAACTTGGGTTTATGGAGAAGAACTAAGACAGACATCTGCTATTTGGTGGTCTCCGGATAACAAGAAAGTAGCCTTTTATAGATTTAAAGAAAAAGACATTCAACAGTATTATGTTTTATTGAATCAAACCAAAATTCAAGATTCTTTAGAAATAATGTCTTACCCAAAAGTAGGTGCAAAAAATTTACCTGTTGATTTAATGATCTATGATTTAGAATCAAAGAAGACTACCTTGGTAAATGCTAGAGATGGCCAAGCATTTAATGATGGAGCAATTGGTACATATCTGTACGGTATTAACTGGTCTACCGATAGTAATGAACTTTTATATCATAGCACTAATAGAAAGCAGGATATAATGGAATACAAGGCTGCAAATGCAACTACAGGTGAGTCTAGAATTGTTATTAGAGAAAAATGGCTGGCAAGTTTTACTAAGAATTCTCCAGAGATAAAAGTTCTAGAAGATGGTAAACGTTTTATCTGGGCTTCTGAAAGAAGTGGATTCAATAACTATTATTTATACAATTTTGATGGAACTTTAATTAAGCCGTTAACACAACACAATTTTGAAGTTTCAAGAATTGTAAAAATTGATGAGAATAAAGGAGTTGTGTATTATTTGGCACGTAGTGGAGACAACCATATGAAAATGCAATTACACAGTGTGAAATTTGATGGATCTAAAGATAAGCGTCTGACTGATCCTGCATTGAATAATACCGTTTCTATTGCTCCAAATAACAAATACTTTACGGTAGTTTCTCAAGCACACAATAAAGCGCCATTCACAAACCTTATGAGTATGAATGGTAAAAAAGTTTCTGAAATTGCTAAGTCAGATTTGACTGTATATAAGAAACTTGGCTTTAAAAAAGCAGAACGATTCAATTTTACCTCTGCTGATGGTGAAACTACTTTAGATGGTCTGATTCATTTCCCATCTAATTTTGATGAAACAAAAAAGTATCCTGTTTTATTAAGCATTTACGGAGGTCCAGCCACAAATGGATTTAGAGAGAATTTTGCAAAACCGAATTCATTAACCGAATACGGGTTTATTGTGGTTAATTTAGATGGACGTAATGTTGGTGGAAGAGGAAAACATTTGCTAGACAAACTATACGGTAATTTAGGTATTGTTGAAATGGATGATTTTGCTGAAGGTATTAAAGCTCTACATGATAGGCCATACATAAACAAAGATAAAGTAGGCGTTTACGGTACATCTTATGGAGGTACCACTGCAGCCATGAGTTTATTGCGTTTCCCTGATGTATATCATGCCGCAGTTGCAAATTCTGCTGTAACACATTGGAAAAATTATGACAATATTTATACAGAGCGTTTCATGAACTTATTAGAGAATAACGAAGAAGGTTATGATAATTCAAGTATTATGAAATATGCACCAAATTTAAAAGGAGACTTAATGATTTTCTTTGGTACTAGCGATAACAACGTACATCCATCTAATTCATTACAATTAATCGAGGCACTGCAGAAAGCAGAAAAAAGTTTTGAAGTTCAAGTTGGACCAGATAAAGGGCATACTCGTGTAAATACGGATAGAATGATGGAGTTCTTTATTGAAAGTTTAGTGATTGACTAGTAACTCATATTAGTTATTAATAATGTAAAAAGCACAGCAATTATGTTGTGCTTTTTTTGTGATCCTGGTTAGAAGTATTCTTACTCTTTATTTCTTATTTTAAATCTTGATAAAATAGCAACTTCTCTTTTACTATTGATAAAATAAACCCCTAACAATAAAATAAATGCAGCAATAATAGATTGGCCTGTTATTACTTCTCCTAAAAAATACCAACCTAAGAACAAGGCAATGATAGGATTTACATACGTATTGGTAGCCACTTTTTCTGGAGAAACCTTTTTTAGTAAATAATTAAATGATGTAAAAGCAATGATACTTCCAAAAATGATTAAGGCCATAACCGAATATAAGACATCTGTATCCCATGTTTCTGGACTACTCCACTTTTCACCAAGAGTAAAACTTGTAATACAAAGCATAACCCCGCCGATAAGCATTTGATATCCTGTATTGACAAAATAGTTTTTTGGTAAATCGGCTTTACCAACAAATAAACTTGCATACGCCCAACTGCACATACAGATAAAAATAAGTACAATACTCAATAATTTATTTTCGCCGGAAACTATATGACTTTGACTTACGAGTAAGTAAATTCCTATTACACCTAAAACAACTCCAATTATTGAGGTTGTTTGGATTTTCTTACCTTGCAACAAGCGCATTAGGATAAGCACCACTAAAGGTTGGGCTGAAATTTCTAAAGCAACAAAACCACTATCCACAAAATTTAGCGTCCATACAACAATTCCATTTCCAAAAGTGAGAAACAAAAAGCCCGCTATTGCAGTATTTAGCAGTTGTTTTTTAGTCACCTTTAACGACAATCCTAAAAGTTTAGCAATTATCATTATTACAATTCCCGAAACTGTAAATCGAATGGCTGCCAACATAAATGCCGGTAATTGTGTTACAGCAATTTTATTTAACAAATATGTTGAACCCCAAATTACATAAATAGAAAAGAAGGCTAATATAATAATTACTCTTTCAGAGAATTTTTCTTTCATACAGCCAAAATAGTTTCATTAATTCTCAATTACATTCATTTTAAATGAGAGGCTTATAAAAAACGGACACGATTCAAATCAAGTTCGTTATGCATTGTTAATCAACTAATTCCAATCCTTGATTGATTCCTTTTTCTATGGCAGGCACTCCACGATCCATCCATACAGGTTTTGCTTCGCCTTTTAAATAGTGGTCAAAGAATTGCGCCATTCTCATTTGAAAATCTTTTCTGTTTTGCATTTTTAAAGGCCAATGAGGTTCTTCATTATAATTTAAAAACCAAGACGGTTTCCCTAATCTTCTTAACGCCACAAAAAATTCAATTCCCTGATACCATGGCACATGACCATCTGCATCGTTATGCATTATTAATAAAGGCGTATTTATTTTATCAATATTAAAAATTGGAGAATTTTCGATGTACAACTCAGGTTTTTCCCAAAGCGTTGCTCCTAACCTACTTTGCGTATGCTCATATTGAAATTGTCTGCTAAGACCTGTCCACCATCTTATTCCTCCATAAGCACTAATCATATTTGGAACGGGTGCTCCAGATTCAGCGGCTTTAAAAATATCCGTTTTAGTAACGAGATGCGCTATTTGGTATCCTCCCCAACTATGACCTTGAACACCAATATTATCTTTATCTATGAACCCTTTTGCAATCATCGCCTCAACTCCAGGTACAACACAGTTATAAGCACTTTCTCCCGGATATCCTATTTTGTATTTAACATCTGGATTAAAGATGACATATCCTCGACTTGCATAAAAACTATAATTGATAGATGATCTTCCAGGATTTGGAACTTGATGCCTAAACAAACGATCAGAACTGCGCTCATAAAAATTAACAAGCATTGGATACTTTTTGTTTGGATCAAAATTTTCAGGTTTTATAAGCATTCCTGTCATTTTATCGCCATCTAAAGATTCCCATTCAACTAATTCAACAGTACCCCAATTATAATCTCCTTGTTGAGGGTTCCCATCGCTCAATACAACTTCATCATTAAAACTTAAATCTGACGTTCTGATATTCGGAAAGTCCTTAAACGAAGATCTTGTATAAATTACTTGATTATTTAACAGCGCTTTTTCAGGAGTTGAATAATTAAATGGACCTGAAACTAGTTGCTTAAATGTTTCTTTCTTAAAATTATAAGCACCATATCCAGAATGCTTCGTTGCATTATTAAATGTTGAAAGTAGTAAGTCTTCTTTAGTATCAATAAATTCTTTATCGCGATCTAATTTGATAACTCTATAAGTTATTCCTTCTTCTCTACCATTGGTAAGGTTGGTTTGTTCACCTGTTTTAGGATCAAATTTCCAAACATCATACCTGTCGTAAATTAAAATTGAGGCATCGTTCTCAGTCCAACCAGCGAATCGATATGAACTTGGTTGTCTAGGAGAATCATTCAATTCATCATAAAATTTAGAATCATTTGTTAATATTTTATAAGTATTAGAGACAATATGGTATGCAAACCATTCACTTTTATTCATATCATAACCATACGCAAACTCTGCGTTTGGACTTAATCTAACAGAAGCATAAACACCTTCTAATATTTTAGTTAATTCGCCGGTTTCTATGTTTCTAATAGCATAATCATATGTACTATGTCCTTGCCATTGCCGCTCTAAATCGTAAGGTTCTGTAGCGCTAACCAATGCGTATTTAGAATTTCCTTTAGTTCCTAGTTGCGTATTTGGATATTCTAAGGAAGCAATTTGAACTAATTTATTCCCTTTATTTAAATGAATCGCTGTTTCAAAAGATTTCTTTTTATCTCTTTCTACTTGTAATTCTTGTACCGTATAGAGTCTAGGTTCATCATAGGTCCAAACTTCTACATTCACTATTTCTTCGTCAATTAGAGTGGTATCCTTGACAATAGGTGGTTTCGCTAATCCAAAAAATAATTTTGACTCATCCTTAGAAAAATGAATTTTACCATCTGAGGAAACTCTATAGCCATCTGGTGCACTATGTGAATCTATTAGCTTCGTCGCTTTATGATCACCTTCATTCCATGCAAACAATTCATTAGGCCTAACCTGAATTTTAGTTGTGTCTAAATCTGCTACAAATCCTATATGCTTACCAGATTCACTTAAACTAAGTTGATGGTATTTCCCTTTCTTTGATTCATGAATTAAGCCTGTATTCCCATTTTTAACGTCAACAGTTACTACGCCCGCATTAGATTCTTTATCTTTTCCAGAGGTCACGTATACCAATTTAGGAGTCTTTTTTGCAAAACTATAATTAGTCACAAACTTAAATGTGTCTTGTTTCTGACTTGCTAAATCTCTAAGCACCAAGTGAAATCCGGTTTTCTTTCCAACTTTCTTCGTTTTCTTCTTCTTTTTCTTGTCGGCTTTGTCATCTTCTTTCTCTTTCTTCGTCTCTGTTTTTACATCCTCTAAATAATAAGCAATAGTTCCAGACCATTCTTCTGGAGTTGAAAACGATTTTACATTCGGAATTTTAACAAGACTCTTTTTCTTGATGTTATAAATGACTAAAGTGTCTTTAGGCAACTTTTCTTTTTTTACTTTTCTTCGCTTCAACTCTACGATGCTATCTTTCCATGCGTTCACTGTAAATAAAACATATTTGGAATCATATGTAAACTGACTTTTACTTACTCTTGGGTAGGATAACACTAAATTTCCTTTAATATCTTTCAACAATAAAGTCTTATCTCTTTCACCTTTTTCTAATTCATATTTAACAAATTTCCCATTCGGTGAAAGTTGGTCGTTTTTGATTTGATTCCATATCTCATAATCCTTGTGATCTAATACTTTCTTTTGTGAAAAAAGTGAAATTGAAAAACAAAAGAGCAAGATTGAGTAGCGTAATTTCATTTTTATAATTTTATTGATTGGTTATATTTATTTAAGCGTCTCAAATATACACAATAATGTATGTGATTTACTAAAAAACAAAAAGGCTTCGAATTTCTTCGAAGCCCTTACATATACAATCTATACTTAGTTTATAACCAAGTAACTTGTCCACTTTCAACATGATAAATAGCACCAACGATTTCAATTTCGCCATTGCTTTCCATTTCTGCTAAAATTGGACTTTCTTTTCGAATGTTTTCTATTGAATGCTTTACATTCGTTTCAGAAACTGTTTCTATTGCTTCAGGAGTAAACTCATCTACTGTAGGCTTAATTTCGTTTACTGCAGGTTGAATTTTACTTAATAGCGCTGTAATATTTCCTAGTTCTACTCCTTTACATGCTGCTGTTACCGCACCACATTTAGAGTGGCCTAATACGACTATTGCTTTAGAACCCGCTACTTTACAAGCATATTCTATAGAACCTAAAATATCTTCGTTAATAATATTTCCTGCAACACGAGCACTGAAAATATCACCAATACCTTGATCAAATACAATCTCTGCAGGCACACGAGAATCTATACAACTAAGCACGGCCGCAAATGGAAATTGTCCTCCACTAGTGTCTCCTACTTGCTCTAACAAGTTTCTCTCTGCTTTAGTACTCGCAGCGAATCTTTCGTTACCATCTTTTAATAGTTGGATTGCTGCCGCTCCATTTAATTTATCTTGACTTTCTTTAGTTTGTGCTTTCATTTTTTCTAAAATTTAATTTGAATGTTCTTTTTTAATACATGCTACTGCTTCTTCAAAATGATCAAAGATGTGTTCATTTGGAATTAAATCAGGAATAATATCGATCCTTTCTAACATATATTTAGGTTGTTCTAACATATTTACTAAGAATACATTTTTACCATTCTTCATAAGTTCTTGAACAACATCTTCCATTGCATATAATCCAGACTGATCAATATATTGCATTCGTCCCATACGAATTATTACATCAGTTGCAGAATCAGGGATTTGTTTAGATAATTCTTGGAAATCACTCGTTGATCCAAAGAATAAGGGTCCTTTTATGTGCTTAACATAAATATCTTTCTTTAAATCTGATGGAATACTTAAATCATCCTCTGCTCCTTTTTCACTTTCAATAGGTTTTATATCTGATCGTTTTGCAGTTAAATCCCCCATTTTCTTCATAAACATTAAGGAAGCAATTACAAGACCAATTCCCACTGCATAAACCAAGTTCCAAACTGAAGATAAAATTAGTACCGTAAGCATAATGATTACTTCTGGTTTTGGCATATAAGGAATAGCCTTTAAACCTTTATAATCCATTACACCAATACCAACTGTAATTAAAATACCTGCTAAAACTGCTGCTGGAATTTTAGATGCGATTGGACCTAGCGCTAATAAAATAATTAACAATAAAACTCCGGCCATCATACCTGACAAACGTGTTTTACCACCTGCGTTAATATTTACAACCGTTCTAATTGTTGCCCCGGCACCTGGAATACCACCAAACAAAGCAGCTACACTATTACCAATACCTTGACCAACTAATTCCTTATTTGGCTTGTGCTTGGTTTTTGTCATATTATCTGCAACTACTGAAGTTAATAAGGAGTCAATTGCTCCTAATAAAGCCAATGTTAATGCCGTAAATATATATGGTGTAATTGAACCAAAACTAAACTCCGTAAAGATTCCAAAGTTTGGAATAGGCAACCCACTTGGAATTTCTTCAATTGGTCTATAGTCCAATCCAAACCCAATTGCTATTCCTGCCATTACAACTAAAGCAACCAAAGTACTTGGCACTGCTGTTGTAATTCTCTTAAATCCATAAATAATAATTATAGTACCAAGTGCTAATATTAATTCTAACCAGTTAATATTTTGAAGAGCTCTAGGTAAAGCCTTGATTGAACCCAATACACCAGAAGAATCTTTTCCTGCTAAACTCTGTGATTCTTTTAAAATTTGCGCATCTGTAATTTGATTTGCCCTGTTTATAGTTTCTTCAAAATGTTCCAATACTAAAATATCTTCTGCCGCTTCATCCTCTAAGATTCCTTCTAAAATAACTGCTTCAGCCTGTGGTTTAAATTGCTCAACAAATGCAGCATCCTCTTTTGGATAATACCCAACCGTTGGCAATATTTGTGTTACTAAAATAATAACACCAATTGCGGTCATAAATCCAGATACTACGGGGTAAGGTATATACTTAATATATTTTCCTATTCCTAGTAATCCTAATCCTACCTGCATTAATCCTGCTAATAGAAAAACTGTTAATATGGCTGGTAACGCTTTTGAAATATCTCCCTCAAAAGTTGCTACAATACCTGCAATAACAACCATACTTACTGCAGTCATAGGCGCAGTTGGACCTGAAATTTGTGTATTTGTACCTCCAAAAAGTGCGGCGAAAAAACTAACAAATATGGCGCCATATAAACCAGCGCTTGGCCCTAGTCCTGAACTAACACCAAAAGCGAGCGCTAGTGGTAATGCAACAATACCGGCGGTAATACCACCAAACATGTCACTTTTAAAATGTTTGAAATCAAATAATTTCATAAATAGTAATTGTGTTTGTGCACAAAATTATGTGCGTTTATAATTAGATTGAATAGGTTTTTAAAACCCAAAAGGTATTCTGAATTTAATGCTTAGATTAAATAAACTCCGGAGGTGGAGATTTAATCTTTTCAAAGAAGTCTAAGGTGTCTTCTTTTAAACTGTAAATTGAGGTAATCCCATAATTTGGGATATAGTAATTCTGGTAATGAGTTATTTTTTCTTTTTCACCATCATTCTCAAAGTCTTTCTCATACTCAACTTCGTATCCGTCTTCATTTTCCAGTTCTAATGAAAATTCAACCAAAAAATCAGTGCCATACTCAATAGTTATTGCTACACTAAAAAGTATAGTCAATAGAAAAAAATTCAATACAAAAAGTTGCATAAGTTTTAATCGAGATATGTCGGATTTGTTCTTCATTTATTTAAACGACGTTAAAGATAACCAATGCGTACAAATAAAACCTAACAAATCTTAAAAGTCCAAAAAGAATATAGTTTCTAAACTTATAATTAATAATACCAGCTGCAATACTTGTTATTGAAAATGGAATAGGTAAAAGGGCCCCCACAACAATTAAAAACCCTCCCCACTTACGAATCATCTTAATATGTTTCTCCATTTTTACCTCAAGATAATTATAAACCGAAGGCAACTTAGAAATTGATTTACCAATAAAAAAAGATATTATTCCACCGGTATACGATAAAATAGCGAGCAATGTTAAATATAACATTGGATGAGAACTCTTACCTGCCCAAGCAATGAATATTTCTGGAGGGACCAATCCTAAAAATGATTCTGATACAAAAAACACTCCTAAAATTACTGCCGGTGAATATGTATTGACGATAGAGGTAAATAGTTCGTTAAAATCAATTAAGTAATGATGAACCATTATTAAGGCAAAAACAAATAAACCTATAGGCAGTAAAGACTTAACCATACTCTGTCTTACAAACTTGTAAAACCCAGTATAGGAGTAATACTGATGTAACAGTTTAAATCTAGATTTCTTTGAGGTTGTTTTTGAATTTGAACTCATAGACTCGTTATTCTTCTTGCTGTTTCTTTTCTTTTCCAAATGAGCGCAAAGATAACATTATTACTGAATTTTCAACAAAAACCAATAGGCATTAACAAAGATTTAAGAGTTAAATTCAAACCTTTTTCATGACCAATGTTTCTTTTTAGAGATCTGTCTTATTTGGAGTTGTGCAGACTTACTTTATGTTTCATTGGTATTTAGAATATTTCAAAATCCATGCCAAATTAATTTATAAATCATGTTTAAAGGAATAATTTAGAACACGCTTTAATTTTGAGTTATCAATAATTTTAAACTGAGTTGGTTTACTATAATTAAATATCGGCGAGTCCCTTCCTATCAACTTAGTTTGTTCAATATAAAAATCCTTTCTTTTTGGGTGATTATTAGAGCACCCGTTAAAAACTTCACCCCAACATTCTTGTTTAAGAACCTCAAGAATAATTCCTATACAATCTCCTTTATGAATAAGATTTACATAGCCGTCTGGGTTTTGAATAATTCTACCTTTTTTCATAAAATTCCCTGGATGTCGTTGTTCATTATACAAACCAGAAAATCTTAAAACAGTTGTTTTAAAATGAGTGCTTGACTGAAACAATGATTCGATAGTAGCAAGAGCACATTCTTTTAAACTGCTTTTTTCAGTCACCTCATTATTTGTGAATGGATATACCGATGTAGAACTAACAAAGATCACTTTCTCTACAGGTGAATTATTTATGAAATTAATCAAATTTTGAAACCCTTCTACACTTTTTGAAGTAATATTTACAATAAGTATTTCTGTTTCCAAGAAATTTCTAATATTGGTAGTAATTAGATTATCAATATCAATAACAAATGGCTTCGCTCCTATCTTTTCTATTAACTTTAACTTAGATTCAGATGTTGTAGATCCTTTAACGATAAAGCCTTTAGTTACCATTTCATCAACCAATGATAACCCTAGCCATCCACTACCTAAAACACTTATTGATGGATTAGTTTTTTCTTTATTTACCATCCATCAAAACATTTTAATAATTCTTGCATTGTACAAAAATATAAAAAACCAAAACTACAGATGTAATTTTGGTTTCTTATTAAAAAATGAAGTGATTACTTTCTCAAATAAATATTTCCATAACCAGCATCTAATTTCATTTTTACTTTTCCAGATCCTAATTTCAATTTCATTTGCTGACCACTATGAGTGGCATTTTCAGAGAGAATATCGAAGTCTAAATCACTTAAAATATCATCTCCCGAAGCATCTATTGCTACGCTAGACTTTTCGGGCAAGGTTATGTCTATAAACCCATTATTGCTATAAATAGAGTACAATTTATTTGGCATAGTTTTATCAAAAACTGCAGTTACATTACCTCCAATTGTGTTGATTGTAACAGGCCCTGAAACATCGGTTAATTGCAGGTTGTTCAATGTCGATGAAATTTCTACTTCGCCTTTAAAATCGGCTAATTCTGATGCTTTTGAGTTAAAAAACCTAGTTTGCCTTTTACTGCTGCATCCGTTTGTATCCCAATCTAACTTTATAGTATTAGGAATTAAAATCTCGTAGCGTTCATCACTAACCATTACAAACATATCTTCGTAATCATCTGTGATGATCAATTCATTTCCTTTTTGTTCTATCTTTAAAAAAATGCCATTCTCTTCTGCTTCGGCTTTTTTTCCTAATTTTTTTAATCCTTTACTTTTTTCTGCTTCATCAGTTCTAAAGAAATAACCAACATAAATTGAATCTCCTTCTTTTCTTGATTTTGGGGCCCTTACAGTACTGCTTAAATCTGTTGATCTTGCTTGCCTGACAACGACTCTTTCATTATTAGAGCCCTTATTGTAAAAGGAATACGATGTTTTGCTTGAATGTAAACTTTTAATCATTACTTCTTTACCATCATATCCTTTTATATTAAAATTCTTGGAGGAGCAGAGTTTTAGAACTCCGGAATTAAATGGAATTTTAGTTTCTTGTGCCTGCATCAAAAATGTGATGCAAAGAGAAACTATTACAGTTAAATATAGCTTTGTTTTCATAATATCTGTTTTACTTATTATTAATTGTTGCCATTGCTAAAGATGCATTGCTCAATACAATTGGCAGGGTTTCTTGATTATTCATTAGATTTTCAAGAGATTTTTGTGCACGGTTTTCTCTTAAAGCACCCAACGACTTAATCAATTTTATTTGCACCAGCGGTGCCGTTTCTTTTTCTAACGCAGTAATTAAATTTTCTCTTACCAATTCACTGTTCGGGAATTTTAATAAGGCTTCTACGGTCGCTATCTTCACATTTACATTTTCATCATTATGTAAAATATGGATTAGTGTTTCCATAATTTGGGCATCTTCCTTTTCATATTTATCCTCAAAATGATACACGCCCTCCAATCGAGTTCCAGCAGAGTCATTGCTTAAATTTGCTAAAATCTGTATTTTATCATTTTTAAAATCTACCGATTCTATTGCAATGTTTCCAAGTGTAAAAAGTAAAACTGCACTGGCCGCTACAGTTATAAATCTTAGGTAAATTACCTTATTCCTTTTTTGCGGATGCAATTCTTTTTTCAGCCTTTTTTCAAAACTTAAATCAACATCTATGGATACATTTTCTGAATCTAATTGTTCTTTATTTTGCTGTATGCATTGCCTTAAATTCATGACTTCTATGTTTATGGAACATTTCCTTTAATTTCTTCTTTCCTCTTATGTATTGATTTCTAACCGTGCTCTCTTTTAATTGAAGTTCTTCACTAATCTCTCTATGGTTGTAATTTTCGATTAGATACAGGGTTAAAATCACTCTATATTTCTCACTAAGATTATGAATACACTCTTTAATTAAATCTATTGTGATGCTTTCCTCTTCAATTAAATCATCAGAATTCACATCTGCTTCAATTTCAATCTCATCAACATCATCCATCCATTGTTTATTTCTTTTTCTTAAAACATCTAAAGAACGGTTTATTGCTATCCTTTTAAACCACGCTCCTATATTAGTGTCGTCTTTAAGTTGCTCTACTTTTCTAAATCCCTTTATAAAAGAATCTTGCAACACATCCTCTGCATCCTGCTTGTTTTTAAGAATTCGCCAACTGGCATTAAATACCTGTCTTTTATGCATATTATATAATTGCATTTGAGCAGTATAATTATTCTTTTTACACTCTTTTATTAATTCTTCTTCTTTCAAAAAAAGGTTTCTTTGGTTAGCCTTCAATAGTATAACGAAACTAAAATAAAAGTGTCGCATTAATTCCAAAAAAAAAATGAGCCCGATTTTAAATCAGACTCATTTTCAATGTTTTAATTATTATTTTTAATCCAATGCATAGGCATATCCTAGAGAAAATACAACTCCTCCAATATGACTTTGACCAAATGTTTCATCGAACTGTATTGCTGTAAAACCATAAGAACCACGTGCGTTTAAAAACAGAGAACTTTTATCGCTAATGTTTTTACTCAAACCTAGGCCAATTATTCCTCCAAAATTTATTGTTCGTAAATCATCCGTAATATCAGTATCAGCAGTAAGATCTTGCGCTCCAATTGGCACAAATTGCGGTCCATTAGCAGGATTCGTTGGATCGAAATATGGATTCGGAACAACGACTTCATTCGTTCCTGCTTCATCATAATAGAACTCACTATTGCCCATCGTTTTTTGGGTTGCGCATAACATGTAGCCTATATAAGGTCCTGCTTCAATATGAAATCTTAAATCGTCTCCCCAACCAAATTGTACTAAAACCGGAACTTCTATATAATCAATATCAAATTCACTATCAAAATCTGCGTACAAAGGATTTTGATCTGTTACTAACGGCATCCCTATTAATGGCAAGAATTGATTTAACATACCACTTAACTCATCACTCGGTGCTGGTTGCATGCCTTTTCTAGTACCACCTCTATCCGTATAGTTTATTTCAGTTTGAATAGAAATTAAATCATTAATTGAAAATGTAACTTGAACACCAACATCCATTCCACTTTTAGATTCATATTCCTTTGTGTAAATATTATCATTACCATCGGTCAAGTTACCTAAACTAAAACCCGCCTTTACTCCTACTTTTATAGGTTTCTTTTCAGTTTCATCAATATCTGAATTCTGCGAAAATGTAAATGGGGCATATAATAAACATGCAATGGCTATACTCTTTAAGAGGGATCGTTTCATCATTTCTTTAAGTTTTGGTTAATAGTTATTTCAGTTAATTTTATAATTATTCATTATTTGGTTCATCTCTTTTCTTAATTGTTACTTTTTGATTTCTACCTGTTAGGTGATCCGTAATTTTATGTAATGGGCTTTTATCTTCAGGTTTTAATTGACTTGGTACAGTGGTTAAACTACCATCTCTTGCCGCCATATATCCTGGTGATAATATCTCCACTCCTCCTTCATCAAATACATCTAAAATATTTTTATGTATTTCAGAATAAATCCAAGGAATTCGTTTTGCCTCTTTGGTACTTACATTTAATTGATATGAAACATAAAAATCGTCTAAACTTGTTTTTAATACAAATGGTTTTGGATCATCTAATATCAATTTTGTTCTATCTGCTGCCTGCAAAAGCAATTCTTCAGCTTTTCGCCAGGGTAAATCATATCCCAAAGTTATGGTAGTGTACAAAATAGTATTGGCTTCTTTATTATTAGAATAATTTATAATATTACCCGTTAAAATATTTGCATTTGGAATAGTAATGTCTTCATTTTTAGGAGTTCTAACAGAAGTTACCAAGGTGTTCCTATCAATTACATCTCCAATAATACCTCCAATTTTAACTCTATCTCCTATTTTAAAAGGCCTCATATAAGTAATTACAATACCCGCTATAATATTTGCAATTGCCGATGTAGAACCAAATGATATAATGGCACCAATAAAGATTGAAACTCCTTGAAATGCAGTTGAACCAGAACCTGGTAAGTAAGGGAATATTAAAACTAGTGCAAAGGCATAAATAAATATGCTTACAATTTTTTCGGTAGGTCTTGCCCAATCTTTATGGAAATTAGTAATTTTGAAGTTGCCTAGTTCAACATCTAACGCTATTTCTTTAAGAACACGAACAATATATCTTGCCAAATATCCAATTACTATTATAAAGAAAAGAGAAGGGATAAAATCTATAAAACCAAATACAACAAACTTGACAGGTGTTGATATATAGCCATAAAACGTATGTACAACTTTCTCTGCCCAAGGAAAGAAACTGAACATAAAAGGCGCATAGAAAAACAACGTAATAACAATCAATGCTATACGGACTATCTTCGAAAGAAAAACAAAAATATTAGCCGTATTCTTAGGAATGAAATACTTTAAAATATTTCGCTTCTTTCTTAAAAAAGACTTTTCAATTTTCGAAAGCCGTTTATCTAACCTTCTAAACAAGTAATTGATTAATTTTATAAAACCAATCAACACTAATAATGATACGGCAAAATATCCGATTCGTTTTAGCCATTCTTCGGTTGACAGTACTTCTACTTTATTTAGCGTATTTATAAAACTTACCAATTGAACTTCAGCCAATCCGTTTAATGGCACTTGCTGAATGGACGCATCACTTTCAGTAACAATAAAAGCGACATCATCATTATACATTATGGCTATGTAGTCATTAATTTGTTTAGCGTAGATACTATCCTTCTTACTGTCATACCATTTGGTTAATTTTTGGAGTCTACTCGTAACCTCTTCAGATCTAACTTCTACTGGAAAAGTATTTGCCCAATTTTGAACATAAAAAATAGTGTCCCCTTTTAGCACAATTGGTGCAGAAACAACTTCTCTTTCGACTGGTTTTAGTTGAATAATTAGTGAGTCGTTATTAACTTCGGGGATAGAATCTTGAGCAAACAAGACTGCAGGAAACAAACACAGTGTAAGAATTAATTGTTTGATTGGCATTTACAATAATTTGTTATGCTAATGTATCGAAATTAATTCAATATTACAATTGTTACTTATTGAGCCAATCTTTAAACGCTCTCGATTTGGCTTTACTTACTACAATTCTTTCTTTACTCGGCGGATTGGTTTTTACAATAAGTTTACCGTTGAAATAGAAGGACATCGATTCAACTGCTTCTCTGTTTGCAATGAACTGTCTGTTTATTCTAAAAAACAAATCTGGGTTTAATTCGTTTTCAATATCTTCTAACTTTTTATCTACCGTATAACTTTGGTTCTGAAATGTTACCGCTTTTACCATCCCTGTATCAATATAAAAATAAGAAATATCATTCGTTTTCAACGGAATCAACTCATCTTTAAAATGAACTAGATACGAACTTTTAAATGTCTTTTGACTTTCTTTAAGCAAATCCAAAAGGCCTGCCATTTGACTTGTAGAATCTGTTACTTCTTTTTCTGGGGCACTTTTAAATTTATTAATTGCATCAGATAATTCTTCTTTATCAATTGGTTTTAATAAATAATCAACACTATTTACCTTAAATGCTTTTAGAGCATATTGATCATAGGCAGTCGTAAAAATAATTGGAGTATTAATTTTTACCTTATCAAAAATTTCAAATGATATACCATCGGCCAAATGAATGTCCATAAAAATCAATTCCGCTTCGTCAGACTTCGAAAAATATTGAATCGATCCTTGAACAGAATCTATTACATTTAGTATTTCAATGGTAGGGTCTATTTTGTGTAACAAGTAACTTAAATTATCACTTGCAGCTATTTCATCTTCAACAATTACTACTTTCATATCAGTTTAGTGAGTATTTTACTTTAAACACATTATCAGTATCGCTAATGGTAATGTGCTGTTTTTTTAATAGAAATAATCGTTTATCTAAATTAGATAAGCCGTTACCTGTTCCTTCCGCTAATGTTAGTCTTGGCCTTATTTCATTTTCTACACAAATAAATCCATTATCGGTATATACATTTACAGTTAAAGGATTGCTCGCAGAAATCTCATTGTGCTTTACTGCATTTTCCACTAAGACTTGAAGACCCAATGGCGGTATACATTTACTTAATAAAGAGTCATCAATATTAATTTCTATAAAAAAACGCTCTCTATATCTTGTTTTAATTAGGTAAATATAACTATCTAAAAACTTTAATTCTTCTTTTAATGTTACCATATTACGATCACTACTTTGTAAGATATAACGGTACATAAATGACAACTTATTTATAAACTGGGTTGCGTCATCATTTTCTCTCACTAAGGAATTTAAAGAGTTTAAGGAATTAAATAAGAAATGTGGGTTAATTTGATTTCTCAAGGCTGTTAATTCATTTTCTAAACTTTGCTGCTTCAACAGTTCTTTTTCGATTGTATCTTCTCTATGAATAATTTGATAGCGTAAGATCCCTGATAAAAAGAATAATACCAAAACTACTACAAAGTATATGATATAAAATAAATCAGCTTCAAGCCCTTCAATAGTTTGCCCAATTAATAAAGGGTACACGTACAACAGGATCTTAACCGCTACAAACCATAAAACTATATTAATTAGGATGGTTACCACCCATCTAAATAACAATGATGTTTTATTGTAAATGAATCTAGTATTTGTATTAAATTGAAGTAAAACCCAAGAAAAAATAAGAATTGCTAAAAACCGAAGCCCAATATCTTTAGGTGAAATACTTACCAAATCGTCGCTGATTTGGTCTGTAATATCATAAAATGATAAAACTCTAGGTACACTAATTAATAGCGAAACGATGATCGCTGCTCTAATAATTACAGTTTGTTTAACCTGTTTTATATTCATTTTGATTGGGAATTACATTAATTACTAGTTTAACAAAGTTACATTATTTATTAAAATTATGGGGTAAAAAAAAAGGACCGTTGCGATATGGTTAAATATCTATGCAACAGTCCAAAATCAACTAACCAAACTTTACTTTACTGGAAATAATTCCATTAGTTCTTTTGTTATTCTATCTGAGAAGTCCTTAGAAATCTTTGTCAATTTTTGCGGATCATCTATCTCTGTTGAAACTACAGCTATTAGTTCTTTGTCCTTTGGTTTAGACAAATCATAAATTACAGTTTCTAGTTTATATTTCTTTTTTACTTTCGTTGTAGAAGTACTGGTTCCCATATCCATATACATTCCTCCATAATATCCGTGAAACCCTCTATATCCTCTATAACCATACATCGGCATTCCATAACTAGATCCAGTTGTATTCGTTTCTGTGTATTCTTTAATCTCCTTTACAGCACTGATTGCAACTAGGTTTACTCCATTACTTTGCAACTTTTGCTTAAGTTTAGTTACATCCTCTTGAGAAACCTTTTTTGTTGGATTCATTTCCGGATATTTAGCATAACTCTCAAAAGACTCAAATCCATTTGCGTTTAATGCTGTTGTTATATCTTTTTCAAAACGTTGTCTTGAGATCTCATTGTTTGTGACACTAACAACCATTATTTGTTCTCCCTTAATGTCTTTTGAACTTTCTTGCCTCCAAGAGTCCGTTACTTTTACTGATGAACAACTTACAACCAAAAGTGTAATTGTCAGAAGTCCTATTATTTTATTTAAAGTTTTCATGATTTATTTGATTTTAAGTATTGATAATTATATGAATAGAAAATTCATCTCTTCATTTTCATGTGTGTTTTTGGTACCGTTCAATCTATCGGTATTAATACTTACAATGTTTTTCCAATCCACTTGAAGTAATTCCATTTCTAATATTGATTTTAATGATTTCATTTTTTTATTAATTATGAGTTATTATACTGTGGGCGTATCTTCCAATTGATATTATTGAGGCTCCTGTTAAAAAGAATAACAATCCTTCGACAAATCCACTTGATGCAATAATTACTGTTGTCAATACAGCTAAAACAATTAATAAATTATATATAGTTCTCATTTTATTATATTTAAAAATTCAACTTTTATTTTTAATTACATAACAAATGTACACCCACTATACTCCCTGAAATCAACGTTTTAAGGTGAAACGTCCTAAATAAGAAGTGAAACGTCAAAAGAAGAAATTAAAACAATAAAAACTTGAATATTTAGTACCTGCAAAATCCAAATTATGACGATGTGGCACATCTTTTATTTTGGTTCGGTATTCGCAATTGAACAATTATGACAAAACAAAAAGTTTCTTTCGCATGGGCCTTTAAAGAATTTATTTGGCCTCGTAAACAAATCGTATTTATTGGTTTAATGTTAATTATTGTTCGAAGTCTAGCTGGACTAGTACTCCCCTATGCGACCAAATACTTAATTGATGATATCATCCCTGGTAAGGATATTGAATTACTTAAAATATTAATTCTTGCAGTAGTTGGAGCCATCATTGTTCAATCGGCAACGTCGTTTTCTTTAACTAGATTACTTAGCGTAGAGGCTCAACATCTCATTTCATTGTTAAGGGCAAAAGTACAGCGGAAACTGTTAAAACTGCCTATTAACTTTTTTGACAATAATAAATCTGGTGCTTTAGTATCGAGAGTAATGACAGATGTTGAAGGAGTTCGGAATTTAGTAGGAACCGGTTTGGTACAGTTAATAGGAGGTACATTTACATCTATCATATCTTTAGTAATTCTTTTAAAGATTAGCACCTCTATGACCTTGTTTGTATTGGTTCCTGTTGGAATCTTTGGATTTGTTGCTTTAAAGGCTTTTGGATATATCCGACCAATCTTTAGAAAACGAGGAAAGATTAATGCCGAAGTTACAGGAAGACTTACAGAAACTTTAAACGGTGTGCGTGTTATAAAAGGGTTTAACGCAGAGGAACAAGAAAGCAAAGTTTTTGAAAAGGGAGTTGAACGTTTATATTTAAATGTTAAAAAGAGTTTAACTGCTACAGCATTAATGTCAAGTTCCTCAACATTTTTATTAGGTTTGGCATCTGCTGGAATTATGGGTATTGGAGGTTATTATGTCATGAATGAAACCTTATCTATGGGAGATTTCATTTCTTTTACATTATTCTTAGGATTTATGATTGCTCCTATTGTACAAATGGGAAATATTGGAAGTCAGTTAACTGAAGCTATGGCTGGATTGGATAGAACGGAAGACTTAATGAATATGCCTGAAGAAGACAACCCTGAGCAACGAACAATTGAGTTAGGACAAATAACTGGTGACATTGTTTTTAATGATGTTTCTTTCAGTTATGAAGAAAATAAAGAAGTACTTCATAATATTTCATTTGATGCCCCTAAAGGCTCTGTAACAGCTTTAGTAGGCTCATCTGGCTCTGGTAAATCAACGATTGCGGGGTTAGCCGCAACTTTCTTAAATCCGAATTCGGGTAAAGTCACACTCGACGGAATTGATTTGTCTCAAGTAAACTTGAGTAGTTTCAGGAAAAATTTAGCAGTGGTGTTGCAAGATGATTTCTTGTACGAAGGAACGATTCGAGAGAATATACTATTTCCAAGGCCAAATGCAACCGAAGAACAATTACTAGAAGCCGTAAAAGGGGCTTATGTAAATGAGTTTACAGACAGATTCGAAGATGGTTTAGATACCGTAATTGGAGAACGTGGTGTAAAATTATCCGGTGGTCAAAGGCAGCGTATTTCAATTGCGCGTGCTCTATTAGCAGATCCTAAAATCATAATTTTAGATGAGGCTACATCAAACTTAGATACAGAAAGTGAATCGTATATTCAACAAAGTTTACAAGTGCTGATGAAAGATAGGACTACCTTTGTAATTGCGCATAGGTTAAGTACGATACAACAAGCAGATCAAATTTTAGTAATAGAAGACGGTAATATTGTAGAACGCGGAATACACGATACTTTAATTGCTCAAAAAGGACGTTATTACGATTTATATACGTACCAAAGCAGGATATAAAAAAAAGCACCAATTATATTGGTGCTTTTTTTATCAATTGAATTTCAATCTAATTGTTTAATAGTTCTCCTGCTAAATACAATAATTGGTATTCGGCATTTTTTGCATCGTATTTAGATTGACTTAAATCTCGTTCTGCATTTAACAAATTAACCTGTGCTAAACGAAAATCTATAGAACTAATCTGCCCTAATTTGTATTGTTCGTTTGTTCTTTCAAAATTACGCTGATTCGTTTGCACATTCGTTTCTTGAACTTGTAATTTAAACAGAGCATTCTGATAGAATTCCCAGGCATTGTAGACATCTCTCGTTAATTCTTGAGTGAATTGTTCTTTTTCAATTTCTTGTGCATCCATTGCAATTTTAGCATTCTGAACATTCGTTTTTGTTCTTCCACCATCAAATATATTCCAACCAAGAGAAACACCTGCATTTAATCCATATTGCTGACTGTTTGCAAACGAGAATCCAACAGGTTCATCATTAATGCTTTTATTCCATCCGTAAGAACCGTTTGCAGAGACCGTTGGCATCCAACCAGATTTACTAATAGAAACATCATAGTCGCTTATTTCTAGTCCTTTATTTACCTGTAATAACAATACGTTATTATCCAAAGCATTTTGAAGTAAGACTTGCAAATTTAAATCTATGGCATACTGTACATCAGTATCAACATTAAAACTCGTAATGTCCGCTTCTCTACCTAGCACTACATTTAAATTTCGCTTAGCATTAGTTAATTGACGCTGACTATCCAAATAATTGATACTATCATTATTTACATCAACTTCGGCATTCAATACATCTAATTTCGTGTTTTGGCCATAACTAGACGCATATTCTGCACGCAATAATCTTCTTTTAGATATATCTAATGTTTGCTTTTGGTTGTTTTCGTTTTCACTTAATCTTGCAACCTCAAAATAAGCCAAGTACAAACTAAGCATGGTACTTTCTATTACCTGCCTTGCTTGCAATTCTGTTAAATTGTAAACTTCCTTCAACCTTTTGTAGGAGTATTTTCTATTTAAACCATCGAACAATACATAGTTAACACCTAGCGAGGCATTGTAATTTGTCGAAACTACATTATGAGCTTCTATTTTAGTTCCATCTGCTGTTTCAAGTAAACTACTATTGTTGTTATATCCTGCTCCACTTGACACCGACGCGGTTGGCAAATAACCAGAATTATAAACACTTGAATTATTCTCCGCTATTTCAAGATCTTTCTCTATTACCTTAATATCGTAATTGTTTTCTAATGCAATTTGTAATGCATTATCAATTGAAAGTATTTCTTGCCCGTTTACTAAAAACACGGAACAAATTAAACTTACAACAAAACTGAATTTCTTCATACTTCCTTGTTTATTCATTATCTAAATCTTCATTTTCTACAACTAATTCTTTTACTGCTCTTTCAACCTGCTCCCTACTAGGTTTTTTACCTGTCCAGAACCATTTTGTCAATACTTTGAAATCGTTCGAGAATTTTAATAAAATCGGTAAGGTTAGCAAGGTTAACATGGTAGCAAAGGCAATACCGTAGGCAATTGCAATGGCCATAGGTATTAAGAATTGTGCTTGTCTACTTGTCTCAAAAATTAACGGTGCTAAACCAGCAACAGTTGTAAGAGATGTTAAGAAAATAGCACGGAATCTTGATTTTCCAGCAGCGGTTAAGGCTTCATCGTATTTCATCCCTTCCTTAAGGTAGTTATTAAATTTAGTAATCAATACCAAACCATCGTTTACTATAATACCAATCAAGGCAATAATACCAAGCATCGATAAAATATTTACCGGGAACCCATGAATATAATGCCCCCAAGCAACACCTACCATACTAAATGGTACCATTAGCAATAACATAATAGGCTGACTGAATGATCTAAATGTAAACGCAATAACTACATAGATTAATAATAAAACAATCCAACCAACTTTACCTGCTGATTCCGAAACCTTAGAAGCTTCTCTGTTCTGTCCTTCGTATAATGCATTTACACTTGGGTATTTTGCATTTATCTCAGGCATAATTCTTGTCTTAATATCATCAAGGATTGCAGTTGCACTCTCCTTTCTGTTTTTCATATCTGCTTCTACCCTAATTTCTCTCTGTCCATCTAAGTGATTGATAGAAATCTCTCCTCTACCCATTTCATAAGTGGCAATTTCAGATAAAGCTACCCTATCTCCAGAAGGGGTTTGAATAAGCATATTGTCCAAGTTTTTTATTGATGAACGTTCTTCTCGATTGTATCGAACCCAAACTTTAATTTCATCTTGACCGCGTTGAAAACGTTGTGCTTCTAAACCAAAGAATCCACTTCTAACTTGAGAAATAACATCATTTAATGTTAATCCTAATAAATAAGCACTGCTTTTAAGTTTCAGTTGAATTTCTTTAATTCCCTCTGGATCTGTATCATTAACATCCTTAAGCATCGGGTTTTTAAGCAATTCATTCTTCAACTCTGTTTTTGCGAGTTTTAACTCTGCTATATTATTACTCAACAATGAAACAGATACCGCTCTTCCTCCAAAACCAGTCCCAGAACCAAATGATACTGTCTCAGCACCATAAATAGGTCCAACTTCTTCTTGAATAGCATTTGCAATCTCATCCGCTGAAAAATCTCTTAATTCACCCTGCAATAAGTTTACATTTACAGAAGCACTTGCACTTCCTGGTCCTATTCGTTTTATAACATTTAATACAACTGTATCATTATTTGTTTGGCGTTCTGTAAAATCTACATTTACTTTCCAAATGGCTTCTTCTATTTTTGTAGCAATAGAATCCGTAATTTTCTCATTTGTACCTTGAGGCATTTTTAAACTAATCTGAACTCTATCACTTGCTATAGATGGGAAAAATGTTCCTTTAATAACACCTCCTTGAAAACCACCAATTGTAATCATCAATAATACAATTGGGAATATCAAGCCGAAAATTCTAGTATAAATATTCTGCATAAAGAAATCCAAAACAGGTGAATAAAACTTATCTCTCAAAAAATTCATGAATTTTTCGGCGGTCTTATTAAACCCAAACATTTTTTGTTTTGGAGTTAACGCTTTAGAGTGTGCAATATGCGATGGTAAAATTACTAAGGCCTCAAGCAGTGAAATTGCTAAAACCAATGATACCACCGTAGCGACTTCCCCAAAAAACTCACCAATATTTCCATCTAAGAAAAAGAAGATAGAAAAAGCTAAAATTGTGGTAGTAATGGCAGAAATAATTGGAGGAATAACTTGCATTGTTCCATCAATTGCTGCTTTAATAGGTGATTTTCCTTTTTCGAATTCGCTATAAATATTTTCAGCAATTACAATTCCATCATCTACTAAAATACCAATTACAATAATCATCCCGAATAGCGATAATACATTGATCGTTACTCCAAAAGAACCAGCAAAAATGAACATTCCTAAGAATGAGAATGGAAGACCAAACGCTACCCAAAAAGCCAATCTAGGCTTTAAAAACAACGCTAAAAACACGAAAACCAGCAACATACCAACAATAGCATTTTCAGCCAATAATTCTGTTCTTTGCGTTAATGTTATCGATGAATCTCTAGTAACATAAATCTGAACACTTGAGTGTTTACTATTGAAATCTTCAATATATTCTTTTACCTTTTCTGAAGTAGAAATTAGATCTTCACTATTCGTATTGTCAACTTGAACTCTTACAGATGGGTTTCCATTGTAATAACTTGCATTTGGAGTCTCATTAAATCGATCTACTACAACAGCAACATCTTTAATCCTAATCGAGTTTCCATTAGGCTCTGTTCTAATAATTAAATTATCTAATTCATCTGCAGTATAAAGCCTATTTCGAGCTCTAATTAAATACTCCTCTGCATCTGTTTTAATAGAACCACCCGAAGATATTAAATTCGCTTTTCTAACTGCTGTTGCAACCTCTTGAAAAGAAATTTGATAAGCCCTTAAGTCATCTTCGCTTACAGAAATTTCAATTTCTTCATCAGGGAAACCGGATAATGTTACTTGTGAGATACCTCTCATTCGGAGTAAATCCGTTTCGATATCCCTAACTAGATCTTTTAATGTTTTTAAAGAAACATTTTCTCCACTAACAACAAAACTGATAGATTCTGCAATACTTTCAATTTTTGCAACAACCGGAGGTTCCATTCCTGCTGGAAAATTTGGAACCCTGTCAACAGCATTCTTTACTTCTGCAAGCACAATATTTACATCATTTCCTTTTTCTACCTCTACCATAATATTGGCAGAGTTCTCAGAAGATGTTGAGGTAATTCTATCTATTCCAACAGTACCTTTTAAATTGTTTTCAATTAGAAGCACTACACCTTCTTCAATTTCTTGAGGCGAGGCGCCAGGATAAAAGGCATTGATACTTATGAATTTCGTTCGCGTTTGTGGAAAAAACGAAGATTTCATGTTCATATAACCTAGCACTCCCATTATAAAAAAGGCTAAGATTATTATCCATCCAGAAACTGGATATTTTATAAAGTAAGAAATTAATTTTTTCATAATTATTCCTCAATAATTTTTACAGTCATTCCTTCATATGCTCCTGGAATTTGCTTAGACACTAATTTCGTTCCGTTTTGCAAACCTTTAATAACAGCAGTACTTTCATCAAAATGAACAATATTTACTTCCTGCAATTTTAAGATATTCTCTTCAACAACAAATACAGCTTTGTTATCTATTAAAACCTTTCTTGCTATTTGGTATGCATCTAATTCATCTCTTCCAGGCACATCAGCCTCTAAATACATTCCTTCACGCAAATTATCTCCTCTTACTTCAACATAAATATTAACTGTTTGGGAACGCTGATCTACTCTACCGTTTATTCTTACGACTTTGGACAACCAAGAACTAGATTTATCTAAATTAAACAAGGTAACTTCTTTCCCAATTTTTAATAAATCTGCATATGCAGCATTAATTGCAATTTCCATTTCGAAAACTGTAGGGTCAATAAATTCACCCATCTTTTGTCCCGATCTCACCAACGCACCGGTATTTACACTAGTTTCGGTTAAAACACCATTAAAAGGAGCCACGATATTATATTTTTGAAGACGAGCCTCAAGGTTTTTTACATTATAATATGTTGTATAAATGTTTTTCCCTGTTATAAAGTATTTTTCTTGTTCAGAACCAGGTTCAGGTAATGGCTTTACACTTGAGTCAACATTAAAAGATGATAAGTAATTGTTCCAAACATCAAACGAGTTTGGGTAATCCAATCGGATATCTGGCATAATTGAAGCAATTAAGTTTTGCAACATGCTTTTCTGAGACTGTAAATTGGCATAATGCTCGTCACTATTTATCATTAATATGGTTTGTCCTTTTCTATATTGAACTCCAGGCCTAAATTCTTTTGAAGTAACTTGTAATACACCTTGAACTTCAGAAAATATCTCAACTTTATTCTTAGCTGTTAAATTTCCGTTTGCTTTAATTTTTATTGGAATAGCACCATTTTCAACAGTATTGACAAATGCAACTTTCTCTAATTTCTCTGTTTTTGGTTTAAAGCCTTTTTTGCTATTTCCTAATGCGCTCATAGTAAAGTATCCTATGACTAACAATGCTACAGTGGCAATAATGATAATTAATTGTCTCATAATTATTAGTTGCTATCGCAACTATCGATTTTAGTGATTAAATGTTCTTTTAATTTTTGCATTACCCGAATCGTATCTCTTATTTCAGTTTCGGTCAATGGTTCTTGAATATTGTTTAATAATTGTTGAATGATGGGTTTTGTTTTTTGATATAATAAGTTCCCATTTTTTGTTAGATGAATATGGTTTATTCGTTTATCTAACTTAGATGGAATTCTAGCAACAAGATTCTTTTTTTCCATTCCAGATAATAGCCGTGTTAGTGAGGTTTTGTCTCGATTCGTAACAAATGCTAAATCATTTTGAACACGACCATCCTCATCGCTTAAAACTTTTAAAATAATCCATTGTTTTTTACTAATATCAATGTTATTCTGTTTGAAATAATCATGAAAATAAATATCCATTAATTTCATGGTTTTACCCATCCATGGTCCTAAGGTATCTTGAAAATCCATTAATTAATTGGTTAATTCGAGCCGCGAATATAAATTAAATATTGACTTTAGTTGCATATGCAACTAAATAATAATTAATTTTAGGATTTCTTTAACAATTGAGAGAAGAATGAAATTATTAAATAAAAAGAATTTACATTTAATTAATTGATATAACCAAATCCCTTTTTGAGTAATTTCTTGTATTTTAGTTTGTCAAATTTATATAGATAAGGTGCCTTATGTGCCCCGCCTAAATTTTGTTTTTCTAATCGAATAAGAATATCTAATTTTAACATCTTTTTTTGAAAATTACCTCTGTCAATTTCCTTTCCTAGAATGGATTGATATAGTAGTTGCAACTCTTTCATTGTAAATTTTGAATCTAACAATGTAATTCCAATAGGTAAATAATTTAACTGCATTTTAATTTTCTGCAACGCCATTTTAATCATTTCATTATGATCATAAATGAGGTTAGAGACATTATTCAAGGATACCCATTCACATCGTTCAGATAATTCATCCGGAACTAAATTGCATTTTTTAATATTTACAAGTGAAAGATATCCAGTACTAATAAATCGTTGTGAAATCCAATTGATTAAATTTGAGTCATGACCAATCAATGATTTTATTTCTGAAAGAAAAGATTCTTTGCCTTTCCTATTTACATCACCAAATGAATGGAACTGTTCCAAAAAAGGTAGTGATATCCCAGTTCTTTCTTGGAGAATTCTAATTGCAGCTTTATCTAAATCTTCATCATTTCCAATAAATCCTCCAGGCAAACTCCATTTTTCAAAGGCTTTCCATTTTAGTAACAACACTTTTATTTCTCCTTGTTCAAATCCGAGGATAACACAGTCAACAGAATGTCCAGAAAAAAAGTTCTTATCTAACATAACTGGCTTAGCAATAGTAACTTCTTTTTGATTCATATTGCGAAAATACAAAATTTTGCATGTTTTTCTTTGTTCAAATATAAAAACAAACTATCATTGTGTAAAATTTACACAATGAATAAAGCAATGAAAAGATTCTTTAGAATAATAAGTCGAATTATTGGGATAATACTCATTTTACTATTTCTATTTGGTTCATTTAAATATATTCAAAAATCAAATTCAATTAAAAATAATTACGCTTTACTAGGTGATGAAGCACCAATTCTTAATTTGAATGGAAGTGAATTTAGAGATTTAAACAAAAATGGAAAATTAGATATTTATGAAGATGTATCTGCTGATTTAGAATCCCGAGTTAGTGACTTAGTAAATCAAATGACTCTTGAAGAAAAAGCAGGTACAATGTTTATAACTATGCTTGGAATGACAGATGAAGGCAATCCTATTGACAAACCTTTCTTTACCACTACCCCATTTGATTTTATGTTTTTTTTAGCAATGCCGTCAAGTTCAGAAATGATTGCAGTTAAAAAAATGAATAATTTTAATATTGTACACTCCTACGAAGCCGATATTATCGCTACGCTGAACAATAATATTCAAAAAATGGCTGAGCGATCTAGACTTGGAATACCAATGACTATTGCAACTGACCCACGTCATGGCACCGAGAGTAATCCCGGCGCAGCCTTGTATACACCCTCTTTTTCACAATGGCCAACTTCATTAGGCTTGGCCGCTACTAGAGATACGTTATTAGTTCGTGAATTCGGAAATATTGCAAGACAGGAATATTTAGCAACAGGTATTCGATTGGCTCTTCATCCAATGGCCGATTTAGCTACAGAGCCACGTTGGGGCCGAACAAATGGAACTTTTGGAGAAGACGCTCAAGTTTCTGCAATGATGACGAAAGCTTATGTTTTAGGATTTCAAGGTGATTCCTTAGGAAGGAATAGCGTCGCAACTATGACCAAACATTTTTCAGGAGGGGGGCCACAAGAAAATGGTGAAGATGCTCATTTTGGATATGGCAAAAATCAAGTATATCCTGGAGATAACTTCGATTATCATTTAATTCCTTTTGAAGAAGGTGCTTTTCCTGCGAATACTGCCCAAATTATGCCATATTATGGAATACCTGTTGGACAAACTGATGAAGACGTTGCATTTGCTTTCAATAAAAGAATTATAACTACTCTTCTACGCGAGAAATACCAGTTTAATGGTGTGATTTGCACCGATTGGAATATCATATCTGGAAGTTCAATAAGCGAGGCAAGAGCTTGGGGAGTAGAACACTTAACACCTCTAGAACGTGCTAAAAAAGTTTTAGAAGCGGGTTGTGACCAATTTGGAGGAGAGAGTTCTCCAGAATTGATTATCGAACTTGTAAATTCAGGTCAAATAAGTGAAGAGAGAATTGATAATTCTATTAAGCGCATAATGCGTGATAAATTTATACTTGGTTTATTTGACAATCCATATGTAAATGTTGCTAAAGCAAAAACAATTGCAGGAAGTGAACAGTTTAGGAAGAAAGGTGAAATTGCTCAGGCCAAATCAACCATACTTCTTAAAAATGATAATATTTTACCACTAAAAAAAGGAACAAAGATTTATGCAGTAGGCATGAAAGATCCTTCTTTAATTAATTCGTATGGAGAATTTGTAGATGAACCTGAAGATGCCGATGTTATTTTGACTAGAATCACTACACCATTTGAGCCTAGAAGTGATGAATTCTTAGAAAACTTCTTTCATCAAGGAAGATTATATTACAACAAGGAAGAGTTATCAGAAATTTTGAACTTAATTAAGCAAAAGCCGACAATTGTTGTTGCAAATCTAGAGAGGCCTACTATTTTAACAGAAATAAATTCAGAGGCCAAGGCCTTATTGGCTGAATTTGGTACGTCTGATAAAATACTAACTGATATTATATTTGGAGAACATGTGCCATCAGGGAAATTACCTTTTGAATTACCTTCTTCTTGGGAGGCTGTTAAAAATCAAAAGGAAGATGTTCCATATGATTCCGATGCTCCACTCTATCCATTTGGTACAGGATTAACTTATTAAATCAATACCCTAATTTTCCTAGTTACAACCTCAATATTGAATTATTGAGGTTTTTTTTAATAGTTAAACCCTAGTAAATTCCAATAACTCTAACAAGGTATAATACCTTGCGACATTCTGTATCCATCCAATTAAATAATGATTTGGAATCATAACTTATCTCAAAAGGTTGTGATTGTATAGGAGTTATAGAAAGAAATAAAATCAATAGAGAAGCACTTCGAATCATTGTTGTCGAATTAAATATTTACAATGGTTGATTCAATATTTTTTTAAAACAAGTCTACCTTGTAAAGGCTTCTCCTATTCTAAAGTATATACCCCAATCATCTTTACCAGCAGCAACATCGATACCTATATTAATTTTTGATTTTGGTATCGCTAAAAATCGAACACCAAAACCAGCTGCAGGTAGCATGTCTCCAATATTTACCTCAGAAAGATAATCAACTGCAGTTGCAACACCCCCAAAAGCTACAAATCCCCAACGATCGGCAAACCAATGTCTGTATTCAGATTGAATAGCATGTACTTGATTCCCTCTAAATTTACCATTTGAATAACCACGTAAATCATCTCTACCTACAACATTTTGCCCGGCAAATGGTACATCTCCAGTTGATATATCGCCATAATAACGTGCCAATACAGTATTTCTTTCTTTTATAGGAAAATAATGAGTGTATTCCATATTTAGTTTTGTGTACGAATTCGTACTTCCAAAATCTTCCAAGAAAGATAAGGTATTAAACTTAGCATGAATTCCTTCTGTTGGTGCTAATTGGTTATTTCTTGAATCATTCGCAAACGAAATTCCAAAACCAAATTGATCTATTATTTCATTTGGCGCCAATGGAAGATCGAAATCAGTTTCGGAATGAGAATACACGAAATGCGTACCAACATACAAATCTTTATACGTTTTAAACAAGATTTCTGCATAAGCAAAAAACATAGAAGTACTGTAGTCTATAAATTTTCCATCATCATCTGATGTAGCCACATTTATCGGAAACAAATTCATAAATGAAGGCCAACTAACATAGGTCTGAAAATTTATATTCCCCGCTCCTATAGCTGTTTTTATTCTAAGTTTATCCTCATTGAAATATAGTTTATTTAATTGACCTGCAAACCACGTCTTATTAGTCGTATACATGCCAATGACTCCACTTGAGGAAAGTGGCGAAACGGTATCATTCTTTTGTGTATGATAAAACCCAGAGCCATATGCTCCAAACGAAGCCCCAAAACTATTGCTGTAATTAATCATGGGTATACCAACAAGACTTACCTTTTTGTCTTTATTGTCTATACTATCCTTATTAGATTTATCCTGAGCACTTAGAGAACAAGTAATAAAAATGATTAAAATTTGGAACGTATACCTCATAATTAAATTAATTTCTATTTCAATAAAAAAGGAGTCCAATCGAACTCCTTTTTACATAACTTAAAATTTAATGTCTTAAATTTTCTTAACTCGTACTGCATTCATTCCTTTTAAGCCTTTCTCTAACTCAAAAGAAACTTTATCATTTTCTCCTATCTGATCAATCAATCCACTAACATGTACAAAGTATTTCTCTTGAGTTGTTGAATCAATTATAAACCCAAAACCTTTTGAAGTATCAAAAAATGAAACTTTACCTTGTTTCTCTTTTGACTCTTCTTCCATCTCCTCTTTTTTAGGAATACCTAAAACAATGCTTTCAGCATCCACCTTAATTTTTTTCGTTGGATCTGGCGGCGTATCCGTCAATTGACCATTTTCATCAACATATACCAACATATCTTCAAGTTTAGCACCCTTTACTGCATTTGCTTTACGCTCTTCCTTTTTCTTTGCTTTTAATTCACGTTTTTTTAAACGCTTTTTTTCCTTTTCAGATTTGTTAAATGTTTGTTGTGACTTTGCCATTACTCTTAATAAATGTTTTTTAAATGTTCTACAAATATAATAGAAACGCAGCGAAACTCCTAAATATTGATTTCTAAATTATATAGAGGAAGAAATGACCCTCATTTAGTATGTTAAAATTATTATATTTGAGTTATCAATTGAATAATGCTATGATTTCAAATTTAATACTGAATTTCTTTCTTCTTATCCCTACTGGACTATTGCTTAATATTTTTTTAGGACTGGTGATAATAGGTATTACCGTGGCTATACAAGCTTACGGATCAAGTTTTTGGATGCGCTATGTTGGAAAAAAAATAAAAAACCTCACTAAATTAGAATTAGATAAAACTTCAGTTAAACTTCTAGTGTCGACTGCATCTTTTCTCTTATTGTTAAATTTTTCTCAAGCTATTGTTTGGGGACTATTGTATTATTTACTCCCAAATATAACTGAATTCGAGACGCTTGAAAAGGCCATTTATTTTTCATTGGTCACTTTTACATCATTGGGCTATGGAGAAATCACAATTAGCTCTTCAAATCGAATTTTAGCTGGTTTTGAAGCTATGAATGGAATTCTATTACTCGGTTGGTCAACAACCTTGATGTTTTCTGTAATGCAATTTATTTGGAAAAATTCATTAAAAAAATAATATGTCTGAACAAAACGATACCATCGAAGAAATAAATTCCGAAGTTGAAGAAGTCACTAAAGATGAAAAGTCAAACTCCGACAAAACACAAAAAAGCCCGATTAAATTAATTACTTCAATTGTAATTCTAATTTCAATAGTATTCTTCGTTTGGTATATTTCTTCTGAAAGACATACGCCTTACACGGATCAAGCTAGATTAAAAGGATTAATTACTCCGGTCTCTCCAAGAGTTTCTGGTTATGTAACAGATATTAATATTCATCTTCATAAAAAAGTTAAAGCTGGAGACACATTATTTCAACTTGATTTAAAACCATTTGAAATAGCGGTTAAAAAAGCAGAAGCAAATATAGATAATACGACACAATCTATCGCAGCAAGTACATCTTCGGTTAAATCTGCTGCGGGAAAATTAGGAGTAGCGAAAGCACAATTAGACAGAGCAGAAAGAAATTGGGCGAGAGTGCAACGAGTAATGCAAGAGAACTCAGGGGCCCTTTCAGAAGCGGATGTTGATCAATCAGAAACGGCGCTACTTCAAGCAACGGAACAAGTGGCTTCCTCTGAAGCCAATTTAGAACGTGCAGAACAATCCTTGGGCGATTCTGGACCAGACAACCCTAAGATTAGAGCAGCGATACAAGATTTAGAAAATGCCCAATTAAATTTAGAATTTGCAACGGTTATCGCCCCTACAGATGGTGTTATCGAAAGTTTTGATATAGACTTGGGATATTATGCTGCTGCAGGGCAACCTCTAACTACATTAATTTCTAATAGTGATATTTGGATTCAGGCAGATATGAAGGAAAACAATTTGTCTTTAATGCGTATCGGAAACAAAGTGAAGATTTCATTCGATATCGCACCAGGCAAAGTATTTGAAGGAACCATTAGAAGTATGGGATATGGAGTTGCAACAGATCAAACAAACAAAGGAGGATTGCCTTCCATAAGCAACAAGACAACTTGGTTAAGAGACCCTCAGAGATTTCCTGTTATTATTGCATTTGAACCCGATTCAGAATTAAAAAGTTTTTATCGTTTAGGTGGTCAGGCAGATGTTGTAGTATATACTGGAAATCATTCTTTTTTAAATGCAGTTGCAACGTTTAGGATAAAATTAAACGCATGGTTATCATATGTTAGATAAACTATCTATAAACAAAACGAGTGTATATAATTGGAGGCTGTCCAAACCAGTTCTAAGATATGTACTGGGTACTTGTTTAATCTTAACTGTTACCACTTTAATGGACTACCCTCTCTCCTATCTTACCTCAATTTTAGCATTGAGTTTTATGGCTCCAGGAACAAAACCATTATCGTTTAAAAAAGGATTTGGTTTTATTTTAGTTTTGACAATTCTCACAGGTTTTTCGTATTACTTCAGTGAAATATTTATTGATTACCCATTGGTTTTCATGCCAATGTTATGCCTCGGGGTACTATGGATTTATTATTCACAAAAACTACCCATGATCATAAAACTATTTGCACTAATGAGTGTCCTGTTAATTCCGTTACTTGCGCTAGAGGCAAAGGCCGTTTCTGCTTTTGTAGCGCTCAGCCTTGTTTTCAATACACTTATGGCAATTTCACTAACTCAGTTAATGTTTGTTATTTTTCCTTGGGATAAGGAAGATGCTTTTTTTGAAAAGTCTAAAGGGTTATCTGTAAAAAATAATGATCTGGTTCAGTTTAGATATGCTATGAATATTATGATTGTTTTACTGCCTTTATTGCTTCTATTCTTTATTTTTAAATTATCTGGAGGAATCTTAGTTTTAATTTTTGCAGCAATACTTTCTTTTAGCCCGGCGCTATCAAATATAAAAACAGGTATGGTAATGATTATAGCCAATATTTTTGGAGGGCTCTGTGCTATTGTCGCGTATAAATTATTGGTTGTCGTTCCTATATTTTCATTTATGGTTTTATTAACTTTAATTGTAGGACTCATATTTGCATCCAACCTTTTTTCAACAAAAAAAACAGCCGCAATATTTGGAACTGGTTTTTCAACCTTTCTTTTAATTTTGGGTTCCGTTACATCTTCAGATGATGCGGCAGGAGAAGCCGTTTGGGCTCGTGTGGTCCAAATCTCGTTTGCTGTTATATATGTTGTTGTTGCTTTTGGATTGCTAAATTATTATCAAAAAAATAAAGCTTTAAAGAATACATGATTCTCATTAAAAAACATAGTTCTCATATAATTAAACTAATTCTAGTTGGTATACTAATAATTGGCGTTTATTCTTGTAATGTTGGAACTGAATATGTGAGACCTGAACAGAATATAGCCCAAGAATACAAAGAGCAATTCCCCAAGGATAGCGCTATTTCAAATATTCCTTGGTGGGAACTTTTTAAAGACCCTATTTTGGTCAATTTAATTGATTCCGCCCTTGTCAATAATAAAGATGTGAAAATGGCGGCATTGCGGATTCAACAATCTCAACTGGCTTTAGATATTTCTAAAGCAGATTTGTACCCCTCTATTAATTACGGAGTTGTTGGAAGTTCTAGCGTAAATTCTGAAAATTCAAAATTTTCCAATTCTGTATCTCCAGTAGTTAATGTTTCATATACAATTGATTTTTGGCGTAAGATTAAAAACTTAAATGAAATCGCTTTACAGAATTATTTAGCAACTGAGGAGGCCTATAGGGCCCTTCAAATGGGCTTGATATCATCTGTTTCACAAGCATATATAGGCTTACGTGATTTAGATAATAGGCTTACAATTTCTGAAAAGACTGCTGAAAATTTTCAAGCAAATTTAGACGTAATGCAAGCTAGGTCAAATGCGGGTATGATCAGTGATGTTGATTTATATCAGGCTAAAATACAATTAAGTGAAGCACAAACAGCGGTTGAAGTATTTGAACGCTCTCGTGTTCAAGTTGAAAATAGTATTAGTATTTTGCTTGGAAGTATTCCAGTTTCAATTGAAAGAGGATTGCCCTTATATGAACAACTTTCTTTGCCAGAAGTCCCTGTTGGTGTTCCATCTGAATTACTAGATAGGAGACCAGATATATTAATTGCTGAACGTAATTTACATGCCCAGACTATTAATATCGGTGTAACAGAGGCTTTAAAATATCCTAGCATCACATTATCTGCAGATTTAGGTGCAGAAGTAGTAAACCCTTCTCTATTATTCGCCTCCTTTGGTGCCCAAATTTTGGGACCTATATTTAATTCTGGAAAAATTAAAAAAAGTGTAGAAATTGAGAAGTTAAAAACGGAAGAATTACTGAATAATTATCAATATACATTTATAAATGCAGTTAAAGAAGTTGAAGATGCTATGATTGCCGTTGAAACCTATAACAATGAGTACGCTCTTAGAAATGACCAAATGCAAATGGCTACAATGGCTGCAGAATTGTCTTGGGTTAGATATGATGGAGGACTTACAAGCTACTTAGAAGTATTAAACCTGCAAAGTTCTCAATTCAATGCTGAATTAAGAGCTTCAGAAGCATATAAACAAGAAATGATATCTTTAGTAAAATTATATGAAGCATTGGGAGGTGGTTGGACTACTGATGATTCAAACATTCCCAATCAAGAATAAATTAATTAATCTAAATTATAAATAATGAAAACTCTTAATCCGAATCAATCCATTGATGCCTTTATTAAAATAGTCGTTTTGGCTGTTTTAATTATTTCCAGTTTCCTTATTGCTAAACCTTTTTTATTGCTAATGGTTTGGGCAATTATTGTTGCAGTTGCATTGTATCCATTTTATGAAAAGATTATACGTCTAACAAAAGGAAAAAAGAAAGGATTGGTCACTACCCTATTTACATTGGCCCTTTTAGCAATTATAGTTGTACCGTCTATTGGTATGGCCAGTTCAATTGCAGAATCTTCTGGAGAAATTTTCGATAATTTTAAAGCTGGAACATTAAAAATTGATCCACCGAGTGAATCTGTAAAGTCGTGGCCTTTAATTGGTGAAAAAGTGCATGCAATGTGGTCGAAAGCATCTAATGATATTCAAGGATTTATTAAAGAATACCCAGATCAAGTGAAAGCATCTGTAGGATGGTTTTTTGGTTCATTTACTGGTATTATGGGCTCTGTACTACTATCTTTAGTGGCGTTAATAGTTGCTGGCATCTTCATGTCTTCTGCTAAAGAAGGTTATCAAACAGGATTAGCTTTTGCAAATAAAATGATGGACGGAAGTGGTGAGAAAATGATGACAATGTGTATTAACACTATTAGAAGTGTTGTAAAAGGAATCCTTCTAGTAGGTGTTATTCAAGCAATACTGGCATTCGCAGGCTTCTCTATGATTGGTCTTTCTACTGCTGGTATATTAGCCTTTGCAGTTCTGGTATGTGCTATCATTCAGATTCCAGTAACTCTTGTTGCTATTCCAGTAATAATCTATGTTTTTTCTTTTGCAGATACTACACCTGCCATCATATTTGCTGTATACATTTTCGTAGTATCACTACTCGATAACTTTTTAAAACCGATGCTTTTAGCAAAAGGATTAGAAACACCAATGATTGTAATTTTAATTGGAGCTATTGGAGGTATGATGTTTATGGGAATTTTAGGACTTTTTATAGGCCCCGTAATCATGGCTGTTTCTCACAGAATCTATATAAACTGGGTGACAACTTAGAATATTCTAACCAAAAAAGAGGGCTCACTAATTTTTAGCAAGCCCTCTTTTTTTTATGAATCCTTTTTTTATTTCTTTGGTAATGGTCCTCTTAAATGAATCACTAGACCATTTAAAAAGTTTCGTAAAACTTGATCTCCACATTCCATGTATTTCGGGTGGTTTTCATTTCTAAAAAAAGCGTTTAATTCACTTTTAGAAATTCTAAAGTCTACAAGTTTACAAATCTCAACTATATCAGTATCTCGTAATTTATGAGCAACTCTTAATTTCTTAAAAATATCATTATTAGTTAATCCCATTACACCTTTGTTTCATTAAAATAAATTCCTAATTCTTTTTGAATTTCTTGAATTCTTTGGAATTCATTTGGTAAAATTAAGGCTATAGAATAGCCCGCTTTACCTGCTCTAGCTGTTCTTCCACTTCTATGTGTATAATATTCATTTTTTTCTGGTAATTGATGATGAATTACAAACCCTAAGTTATTTACATCAATTCCACGTGCGGAAACATCCGTTGAAACTAAAACATCTATTGTTCCTTTCTTAAACATACGCATCACCTTTTCTCGATCGCGTTGCTGCATATCTCCTTCTAATGCATCCACGGAATAGCCTTCTTCTTTTAAGGAATGTGTCAAATTCTGAGTTCCTGCTTTAGTTCTACAAAAAATAATTCCACGTTCAGAATGTCTTGCCTCTAAAAGTCCCATAATGGTGTCTAACTTTTGCTTAATAGTCGTTTTTACAAACAGATGTGTAATATTAGCATTCACCAACGCGTTTTTGTTTACCTCTATCTTTTGAAGACTTGCACTCATGTAGGTTTTAACAATTCGCTTTATCTCATCTGGCATGGTGGCAGAAAACAACCAAGTATTTCTATCACCGTTGGTATACTTTAAAATTCTATTTAAATCTTGTTTAAAGCCCATGCTTAGCATTTCATCGGCTTCATCTAATACAACGGTTTTTAAGTTTTTAAGATCTACAGCTCCGCGCTCAATTAGATCAATTAGTCTACCTGGAGTCGCAACTACTATATGCGTAGTTCTTTCTAGAGCAGCAATTTGCTTTTCAATTTTTTCACCTCCATAAACCCCTTCAACAAAAATTCTGTCTTCAACATATTTTGTGAACTTAAATAATTGCTTTTTGATTTGTTGTGCCAACTCTCTCGTAGGGGATAAAATCAATCCTTGTACAACTGGTTTTTTAGCATCTATTTGTGCTAAAAGTGGCAAGCCATACGCTGCGGTTTTACCAGTTCCCGTTTGGGCTAATCCAATAAGGTCAGTAGATGAATTCAATAAAACAGGTATTGTACTCTCCTGAATTTCAGTAGGATAATTTATTCCTAATTCTTTTAAACCTTTTATATAATCCTTCTGAATTCCTAATTCTTTAAATGAAGCCATACCTAATAATTGTTAATGATTAATCTTCAGGTGGATACCCGTGAATCTCTTCAAACCTAAGATCAAAATTATCTCGCAAATAAAAACGTAGTTTTTTTCTATAATCTTCCCTCAACCAATCTACAAAGTTATGAGTACTTCTACATATACATTTTGTATACCTTCCAATTCTATAATCGATGTCTTCACCTAACAGCTTAGCCAATGCATATGCATCAAATACATCTTCACTATTCTCGATACAGATGGTTGCATGTTGAGCAATAGAACGCTCTAACACTACTTTAGATGATTCTCCTTTCTTTATAGAATCCAAATAACATTGTTTAATGTCAAAGTATACTTCCTCAGATTTTGCAAAGTCTTTTCTAAGATCATCTGGCATTTCGTATCTAAAGTTACTTTCAATCTCTTCATCATCTAATATCTTGTCTAAATAATAGTTAGGTGAAGTGAATATTTTCTGCCAATCTAAATCTGCACCCCAAGGTCCGAATCTGTGGAAATTATTTCCTAAATCAATAATTGAAAAGTTTGATTTTGCAGGTAATATACGAGATCCTCTACCAATCATCTGATAGTATAATGTCAACGATTTTGTTGCTCTATTTAAAATTACAGTATCTACTGTAGGTTCATCGAACCCTGTAGTTAAAATACTTACCGAAGTTAAAATAGCATTTGGAGTCTTTTTAAACCACTGTAATATAAAATTACGTTCCTTTTTAGTACATGTATTGTCTAAATGTGCAATTGGGTATCCGGCAGCCTTAAACGCTTCATAAACAAAAATAGACGTATTAATACCGTTGTTGAATATTAATGTCTTCTTTCCTTTAGAACGTTCCTCATAAGCCTTAATTAACTTAGACAACATGTCGTTGTTCGTATACAAGTCTTCTGAAGACTTTACCGTATAATCCCCGTTTGCACCAATTTCTAACGATGTCAGCCCAACATTATACGAGTAAAATTCTGGCTTTGCCAAAAACTCATTTTCAATTAATGATCCAATTGATTCTCCAACAATTAACTCGTTGTAATTGTCTTTCATTGGCAAATTCATATTCGAACTTAAAGGCGTCGCAGTAACTCCAAGAATAAAAGACTTTTCGAAAAATTTGAATAGTTTAGTAAATGAATTATAATGAGCCTCATCAATAATAACAAGCCCAATATCAGTCATATCAAACTTTTCATCATTTAAACGATTATTCAAAGTTTCAACCATTGCTACAAAACAACTGTATTCATTTTGATCATCTAACTTTGCCTTACTATCAATCACCTTATTCACCACATCAAATTCTGTAAGCATTTTTGACGTTTGCTTACATAATTCAATTCTATGTGTCAATACTAAAACTCTTTTGTTATGATGCTTTAAATATTGTCTAACAATTTCTGAGAAAATAACAGTTTTTCCACCACCAGTGGGCAATTGATACAACAAATGATAATCATCTGGGGCCTCTTCAAAACACTTGAATATTTTACTTATGGCACCTTTTTGATAACTATAAAGATCTTTACTTTGTTTGGTTTCTTCAATTAATGAGGTGGTTGCTTCGGACATGCTCTTAAATTTTTAACTTTGCAAAAGTACGTCCTTTCATTAGTTTATAACGAATTTATTTGTTGAAATTAATTAACAACGACACGGACAGTCGTATTTGCATTCATTTATATGCCGAAAAATTTCATTATTTGTAAGCCCGATGGTTATTTAAGTCAGTTTATAAACAATCAATCCAAGCGAAATAATAAACGCTTATTAGGTGAGTTATTTGATTTCCCGGAAGGAGCCATGGCTATTGGTCGATTAGATGAACCATCTGAAGGATTGCTTTTGATTACAACAGATGGTAAAGTAAGTGAGCACGTGCGTAGTACTAAAGTAGAAAAGGAATATTATGCGCAAGTAGATGGAATTATAACTTCAGAAGCCATCGAAATATTGAAAAATGGGGTTTCAATTGGCTTTGATGGTACCACTTACATCACCAAAAAATGTAAAGCAAAAATTGTAAACCCATCTATTGACTTTCCGATCCGAAAGAAAAAAATTAGGGATGAACGACATGGGCCAACAAGTTGGGTTGCTATTACATTAACTGAAGGTAAGTTTAGACAAGTTAGAAAAATGACGGCTGCAGTTGGTTTCCCTACTTTAAGATTAATTCGTGTAAGAATTGGCGCAATTCAACTTAATGGATTGCAAGCAGGAGAAGTGATTCCTGTAAATGGAAACTTCTGCCTTTAAGCCCCTTCACCAGTTTGTTTTAGAATCATAGGTGTTAAAATTTGTTAAATAGGTACTTTGTTTTGCATAGTACTGTAACAAATTATATTTACCGTCGTCTTATTAGTATAAAACAAACAATAACTTAAAAACATATATTATGAAAACGCAATTTATTGAATCACCAACAGAAGCTAAAAAATTTGTATTCTTTTCTAACTTTAAAAATAGTAAACGAATACGTTGGTCTCAGAGTAGACATTTCGCACACTAAAAACAACAGGTTAAGTTAGATTGATCGTGGGAGTTAATTCAAAAGAGAATTCATCTCCCACTTTTTTTTGCGCTAAAATTGCAATTGACAGTTCTGTCAATTGTAAAATTCTTGGATATCCGCCAGTTGTTTGTCCATCTTTCATTAGAACTACTAACTTTCCATTCGGTAAAAATTGTACCGTGCCTGGTATAACAGGACTTGTAATTAAAGATTCACGATGCCTAAACAGTAACTCATTTAATTGATATCCCATCCGATCATTATTATTCGAGACAGAAAATTTTTTATTAAATAATTGCGCAAAATCTTCTTTTTCAAATATTTCAAAATCTGGTCCTTTTGAAACTTGAATTTTATTTTTATCATAAAAATCTACTTTGTTAGCCACAGAAGCATTCATTAGTTGATTTATTGGGTTTCGATTAACTTGAACAGTTAACAAATCATTTTTTTCAATCTTGGCATTTTTGGTGATTGGATAAAATTGAGATCGACTGTTTAATATTTTTGAAGAGTCTATCCCTCCTCCTATCGCCAAATACGCTCGAACGCCTTTTTTTAACTTACCAAAAGATAGTACATCGTTTGTATTAACCTGAATTAAGCAATTGTTAGTTACGACTTTTCCGTTTAATTTTGGTTGCATATATGCCCCTACAATAGCTATAGCGTAAGATTGAAGGAACTGTAATTTAGGCCCAAGCATCGTAATCTCTAATAGAGCACATTCGTTAGTATTATTAACTAAAATATTGGCCAAGTTAGCAGATACACTATCCATGCATCCACTAGTAGGTACACCTTGATTTCTAAAACCAATTCTTCCTAAATCTTGAATAGACGTATAAAAACCCGGTGAAATAACTTTTATCATTAAACCACTTCTTTAAATTGATAAATGTTCGAAGTTATTTGGATTCTTATTAAATCATATTCTGCTTTACTAATTGACTTAAATCGAACTTTATCTCCTGCTTTTAAAAATGTAGGGAGCTTACTGTTAGCGTTGAACAAATTTAATGGAGTACTACCCACAATATGCCATCCTCCTGGAGAATTTTGAGGATAGATACCTGTCTGCTCACCACCAATTGCTACAGATCCCTTTAACACTTTAAGATTGGGTGTTGTTTTTCTAGGAATAAATAATTTCTTATGCAGGCCTCCCAAATATAAAAACCCCGGTAAAAAGCCTATCCCATACACCGTATAAGTCGTTTCACAATGCAATGCAGTAAATTCCGATTTTTGCATATTCTTTTGTTGCAAAAATGTGTTTAGATCCTGCCCAAATTCTTCATCGTAACAGACAGGAATTTCTATTGTTTTGGCTTTAAAAAAAGTTATTGAGTATTTGTTATGATAAATCACTTTCAAAGCATCAACTAATTCTGATGCCTTAATTATTTGATTATTAAAGCTAACCAACATAGATGCATATACTACGTTTATATCGGTTATTCCTTTTATATTCTTTGCTTTTAAATTTTCTGAATAATTACATATATCGGCTAGAATTGATTCATCAATTTTCTTGGGCCATTCGATCAAAATAGCACTTTCACCATATTTTTTGAATATTATTTTAAACCGAGCCATGAACTGCTTTTATTAATTCAAGTGCTTTTGGTGTATCAGAGTGAATACAAAAGGTGTCAGCAACTAATTTCATTTTTTGATTATTAATTGTTTTTACTTGACTTTTATTCAGAATCAATTGTACATGGTTTATCATCACTAATTTATCACTTATCAATGCATTTTCATTATTTCTAGACACTAAACTTAAATCGTCATTATAATTTCTGTCGGCAAAGGCCTCACGAACTATTGAAAATCTGTTTTTTAAAGCTAATTGTTCAATAATTGAGTTATTTGAAACAAATAATTTAAAAGAATCTTTAAAAGGTAAAATTGCCTTCAAAAATAGTGTCGCTTTAATCTCATCTTTCGATATATCATTGTATAAGGCTCCATGTGGTTTTATATGATGAATAGATGTACCTAATTTTGTAGTAATATCTTTAAGTGCATTTATTTGGTTTCTAATTGAATTTATCAAGGACTCTTCTGAAGTATTCATTGACTTTCTTCCAAAATTTTCTTTATCAGGGTACGACGGATGAGCGCCAATTAACACCTTGTTCTCAAGTGCCAAAGTTACCATTTCAGTCATCGAATTTATTGTTCCTGTATGACCACCACAAGCAATATTACAATAGAATAGATAAGGGAAAATATCTTTTTCATTTTTTGCACCTTCGCCAACATCACTATTCAATTTTAAAACTTTCATTAGAGTAATTCTATTACTTTAAGAATACTTTTTAAGCCTAATACTACTGTAATCAAAATGATAAGAACTGATAAAATATTTTGAAACCAACCATTTATATAAGTTCCCAGCACACTTGATTTATTGACAATCCATAATATAAGCATCCCTATCAATGGCAATAAAATACCATTTGCTATTTGAGCAAATTTAATTATTTCGATAGGCGCAAATTTTAAAGTTGAAAATACAACTCCTATAACTAATATAACACTCCAGGATAGTCTAAATCGTACGTCTTTCATGCCTGCATTCCATCCAAAACAACTATTTGCCACATATGCAGCGGCCAACGGCGCTGTAATTGCAGATGTAATTCCTGCAGCAAACAAGCCTACACCCAATAAATACTTAGCCGATGACCCATAAACTGGCTCCAACGCTTTTGCTAAATCTATAATATTAGAAACACTTCCCGTTCCGATAGCTGCGGCCGAAATTAGAATAGCCATTGATACTAATCCTCCCAAAATAACCGATATGATAGTGTCTTTTCTAGCAATGGAAACATCTTCTTTCATTTGCCACTTTTCTTTTGCTATTGAGGCGTGTAAGAACAAGTTGTATGGAACTACAGTAGTTCCAATCAACCCAATAATAGTTAATAAACTTTGATCAGGAAATGTTGGAATAAATGCATTTTTAATCAATTCAGAAATGTTTGGCTTTGTAAGCACTGCTGCTAGAATAAATGAAATACTCATTAATAATACAAGGAGTATTAAAATTCTTTCTAATACTTTATAATTACCAATGAATAGAAGTCCAAAAGCAATGGTGCCAATAATTAAAGGGTAAAACCTGCTGAATTTTTGTCCGAGCACCGCAGAAATTCCCAATGATGCACCTGAAATATTTCCAGCTTCATAGGCTCCATTTCCAACAATTACCGCTGAAATAATTAGGATTAAGACTAGTTTTCTCAAAAATGATGAAGGTATATTTTCCTTAATAACTTCTACCAAGCCTTTATTTGTTATAATTCCAATTCGAGCTGCCATGTCTTGCAACACAATTGTTGCAATTATGGATAATGTTAACGCCCACAATAAATTAAATCCAAATTGCACGCCTGCAATAGTGCATAAAGTTACTGTACCTGGACCAATAAATGCTGCAGCAATCAAAGTTCCCGGACCAATATTTCGAAGCCATTTAATCATGTTTTACTTCTTTTAAAGCATAAATCGCAAAAGACCCTAACCAATGAGAACCTTCATAATTATCACCAACGAGATTAGGCAAAGAATAATTTATATGTTCAAATGCAATTTCTTCTAAATATTTATATTCCTTAAACTGATTTGCCAACCCTAACAAACACCAAGCTCTACTAAAGTTTACACCATCTAAATGCACCAATTTACCATCACTTCTATCTGAAACTTCACCAACCGCTAATTGGTATTCAGGAGATTGTAATTCGGGTAAAAACTTTAAAATCCAGCCTTTAAATTCTTCTTTTGGAAGCACCTTTCTCATAATATTCATTTCTTCTAGGCATGGAGATAAGAAATCAAACCCACTAGGCTCCCAACTTATAGGGCAATTAGTGTCATTTATGAAAAAATCTCGAGATCGGTCTTCTATTAAATACTTCAAATCTTCATTTCCAGTAGTTAATGCAAAATCATATGCGAATGATAATCCAAAAGCTGTATTGGAATGCTCTCCTACCCTAATTGGATAATTCAACTTTGGTAAAAATTCTATATAACCATCTATAATAATGTTTACAAGAGGCTCTAAATTCATTTCTAATTTTCTTGCCACTGGATCATCCCATAATTTTATTTCTTCCGCAAGTTTTAACAACCATGCCCAACCGTAAGTACGCTCAAAAGACTTATTGTATTTAGGCTCAAAATATTCCATTTCTAAAGCAATATTTTCCTTAGATATGTTTTCTAGCAATCGCTTTTTAATCAAATCTGCATCATCCAAATTTGGAAATTGCCGCAACAATGCAACCATTGACCAATGCCCATGAACTGCAGAATGCCAATCGAAACATCCATAAAATGCGGGGTGTAATTCCTTTGGAGAACGAATATCAGCCCCTGTTCCTAGGGTTTGATTTAATTTATTTGGATATTCAACTTGAATGCAATTTAGAGGTAAAGAAACCAGTTTATTTGCTTCTTCTAGGTTAATTCCTAAAAGCTGCTGATCAGAACCTTGGGAAAAAGAATTAAACACAATTCCAAGGGTCATAATTAATGTTACTATTTTAATAATTTTCATAGTTAATTTTCAGAATAAAAAGTTGAATTTAAAACATTTCATATTTATGTAAAAATAATTATTTACTACAATTTTTCACGCACAGATAACGATTCATTAAATATTACAAATTTCGAATTCACAATATATTACTATATTAGTAAAATACTAACTTAAAACAATTTACAATGACAGATTCAACTAACAAACCAACTACAGGATTTTGGGTGATTTCAGTAATTGCCCTTATTTGGAATTTAATGGGTGTTATGGCTTACATTGGTCAAGCTTATATGACGGATGAAGCCCTTTCCGCACTTCCAGAAGCAGAGCAGGCTTTATATGAAAACATACCTGCATGGGCTACAGCAGCCTTCGCAATTGCCGTTTTTGGAGGAGCACTTGGTAGTTTATTAATGCTACTAAAAAAGAAAATGGCTTCTACCATATTTACCATTTCAATGTTGGGTATAATAGTACAAATGATATACAATCTATTTATGAGCAAGGCTACTGAAGTATATGGTCCGGGAGGAATGGTAATGCCTATTATGGTTATTATTATTGGTGCTTTTCTTGTGTGGTATTCAAAAAAAGCAACTTCAAATGGATGGTTATCTTAATAAAGATGTTCAATAGAAAATATTAAGCAGTACTTATCGGTACTGCTTTTTTTTTAATCTACTTTCCAAATACATCGTCTTTTATTCTAGGTAATTGCAATTTATATTTTACCGCTAATATTCTTATTATTATTACTGTTGCCATTGTTGCAGAAAACTGTATTGTATATGGCAATTCAAAGTAATATGTAGCCAAATAAACCATTCCTCCCAGCAAGCATGCAGAGGCATATATTTCTTTTTTGAATATAAGCGGAACTCTATTTGTAAGTACGTCGCGTATAACTCCACCCATTACAGAAGAAACCATCCCCATCACCAACGCTACAAATGGATGCAAGTCATAATTCAGTCCTTTTTGAACTCCTAATAATGTAAATACTCCTAGTCCAATTGTATCAAATAAAAACATGGTTTTACTCAATGGTGCAATTTTACTTCTAAATAAATATGTACATGCTACGGCAACTAAAATTGTCCATATATAGTTTAAATCTCCAATCCAATTTATGGGGTGTGCATCTATTAATACATCTCTTGTCATTCCTCCACCAACTGCTGTTGCAAAAGCAATTATTACCACACCAAACAAATCAAAATTCCTTCTAGAAGCAACCAAAGCCCCGCTAATTGCGAATGCAAAAGTCCCTAAAATATCTAATATATATATTGCGTCCATATCAAGCTCTTAACAGCATAATAATTCCACCAATGGCGGTAATTACTAAGATAAATTTTCTATAATTTGTATTTGACAATTTTTTAACTATTCTAACACCTACTAAAAATCCTAATATAATTGTAGGAATTAAAGTAACATTAACTGCAACTGTTTCGATAGAAATTGTTTCCCAAACAAAAATATGAAATGGAACTTTAAATACATTTACGATAAAAAACAACCATGCAGCTGTACCAATAAATTCGTTTTTTGGGAACTTGATTGCCAAAAAATAAATATTAGCTATAGGCCCAGCAAGATTGCCAATCATGGTAGTGAATCCAGCTAGAAACCCCATAGAGCCCCCAAACACTTTATTTGTAGGTACTAAATTCGTTTTTTTTCTTTCAAAAATAAACAACAGAATTACACATCCAATTATAATAACCGCCATCAACTTTTTAAAGAGTATTTCTGAAATATCATTACCTACCCAAACACCAACAAGCACTCCTACTAACATCCATGGAATTAGCTTAATTACGATATTCCATTTTACATGTCTCTTGTAGTAGGATACGGCTAAAATATCAGCAAAAACAAGCATTGGTAAAAGCATACCTGTAGATGGTTTTTCTCCAAAAACAAAGGCAAGAATTACGACTATTATCACTCCGAAACCTTTAATTCCTGCCTTTCCCATTCCTAAAATAAAGGAAGCTGTTAAAATAAAAATCCAGTCCAAAACTGAAATGTGAAACGATTTTAAAATTTCTAAAAACTCCATTTATTGTTCGATATTTATAGCTGAAAAGTGTTGTAATTCTCTATTACTAAACGCTGCAGAAAACTGAATTGGATTACAACAAACTTCGCAATCCTCTATACTCGTGTTACTTTGTATAGAAGTATCTAATAAAAATGAAATTTGTTCCCAACAATATGGACATTGAAAAAAGTGCTCTATCATTTTAATATAATAATAATTCCTCCAGTGTCTCTGAAAATCGATTCTTAGCCAAATAGATATCTTCTAAATTCTTGGCAAATGGAATCGGTGTTTCTAAACTTGCACATCTTTTAACAGGTGCATCTAAATAACTAAAGCATTGCTCTGAAATAGTGGCCGCTATATCAGAAGACACTCCGCCAAATAGTGAATCTTCTTGTAGAATAATTACTCTTCCTGTTTTTTTAACAGATGTAATTATTGTTTCAATATCTAAAGGGTATAAGGTTCTAAGGTCAATTAAATCGGCGTTAACAGTGCTTTTATTTAATTCGTCTAACGCCCAATGTACGCCTAAACCATAGGAAACAACAGTCACTTCATTTCCTTCTTTTATTAACGCTGCTTTACCAAAAGGAAGGGCGAAATAATTTTCTGAAACGTCTTGTCGTAAGGATCTATATAAGGCCTTATGCTCAAAAAACAGAACTGGGTTCGGGTCCTCAATAGCGCTAGCTAAAAGACCTTTTGCATCTTGAGGAAATGCTGGATAAACTACTTTTAAACCTGGAACCTTGGTAAACCATGCTTCATTAGTTTGACTATGAAAAGGTCCAGCACCAACATCTGCTCCGCAAGGCATTCTTAATACAATATTTGCAGTTTGCCCCCAACGATAAAAGGATTTAGCAAGAAGATTTACAACAGGATTAAACCCTGAAGAAACAAAATCACTAAACTGTAATTCTACTACGCTTTTAATTCCATTAATTGAAAGCCCATATGCCGTCTCTATAATGCCAGATTCGCAAATCGGCGTATTCCTAACTCTTTCTTTGCCAAATTCTTCTACAAAACCTTCAGTAATTTTAAAAACACCACCGTATTCAGCAATGTCTTGTCCCATTATAACTAAATCTTCATGTTTCTGCATTCCTTGCTTTAAACCTTGAGAAATAGCATCAATTAACCTTAAATTTTTCTTTTTATCACTTGGCTTAATGTATTCTATTTCAGATTCTTTATAAACATCGTTTAGTTCTTTTTCAATCGTAGATTCCACGACGCTTTCATCAAAGGCAATTTTTAAATGATCATCAATCTCCTTCTTTATTTCGCTCTTGAACGCTTCATTAGTTTCTTCTGAAATAAGATTTTCTTTCAATAAAAAATTGAAATAATTATCTATTGGGTCTTTTTTAGCCCACTCCTCTTGCAATTCTTTTGGAACATATTTAGTACCGCTCGCCTCTTCGTGTCCTCTCATTCTAAAGGTTTTAAACTCTAAAAGAATTGGCCGTGGGTTTTCTCTTAGGTCTGAAATAAGATCATTCATCAAATTATAAACTTCTAAAACATTATTCCCATCAACGATATGGCTTTCCATTCCATATCCTATACCCTTATCTGCTACATCAGGATTCTTGAATTGTTCTATTGAAGGCGTTGAAAGTCCATATCCGTTATTTTCTACGCAAAAAAGAACAGGTAAATTCCAAACAGATGCAATATTCAATGCTTCATGAAAATCGCCTTCACTCGTTCCTCCCTCTCCAGAGAAAACAGCTGTGATTTTCTTATTGTTCTTTAAAAGATTTCCTAATGCTATTCCATCGGCAACTCCCAATTGTGGTCCCAAATGAGAAATCATACCAATTATATGATATTCTTGAGTGCCAAAATGAAAAGACCGATCTCTTCCTTTTGTAAAGCCACTCAATTTTCCCTGCCATTGTGCAAACAACTTCTTTAACGGAATTTTACGCGTTGTAAATACTCCCAAGTTTCGGTGCATTGGCAAAATATATTCGTCATCATTTAAGGCCGAAGTTACACCTACAGCAATCGCCTCTTGTCCAATACCAGAAAACCATTTAGAGATTTTTCCTTGACGAAGCAACAACAGCATTTTTTCTTCAATAAGACGGGGTTTTAAAAGTAATCGATACAGCTCTACTAGTTGAGCATCAGAAATTCCTTCTCTTTTATAATTCATTTAATGCAATTCTATTTGAATGCTTAAATATAGTACAATAAAAAAATCCTCATCAAATAAATGATGAGGATTTAATTTAAACTTTTGAATTTTAGTATTCTCTGAAAACAGAATGCATCAATCTCTTCTTGTCATTAATACTCTCTTCCAATGAAATCATAGTTTCTGTTCTCGCTACACCTTCTATGTCATCTACTTGAAAAATAATTTCCTTAGCATGATTTGTATCCTTTGCTCTAATTTTACAAAAAATATTGTACTTGCCTGCTGTAATATATGCAACAGTAATATTTGGTATTCTTCTCAAATCCTCAATAACTTGTTTAGATTTCGAGGTTTTTTCAAGAAATATTCCTGTATGAGCAATAAAGGAATAATTCATCTTTTCATAGTCAATTGTTAATGTAGATCCTTTGATTATGCCTTCCTCTTCCATTTTCTTTACGCGCACGTGAATTGTACCAGCGGAAACAACTAATTGCTTTGCAATATCTGTAAATGGTGTTCGAGCATTTTCAATTAAAACATCTAAAATTTGATGATCAATTTCATCTAAAACAAATTTTTTCATAATTGATAGTAGTTAGTAAACAATAAATATAATGCAATATTACTAAAAATATTTTAATAAAACCTTCATTTAATTATTATATACATAAATTACATTTGATTAAATGGTTTATTCTCTAAATCGATTTCGACATGGCCGTAGTGCACTTCTCCATGCCTAATTACCTCTGAAAAATTGTATTTAACCAACTTATTATCAATAACTTTGTATTTGAAAAGCACTCCGAAATCTACAATGGATTCCATGCGATTCTCTACTAATTTCGCGTTTCTATAGACTATGTCATAGAACTTTTTATCGTTATTAGGTATTTCGAAATAAGATTTATAGTGGTTATAATCATCATTGTTTGATAAGAATACAAGACCATCTATTAAAGCAAAGAAATTATACTTTCTCGTTATTTCACGTTCGTAATCCTCTTGGAAATGTCCTGCTTCTATTAAAATTGTATTATATCCTAATTTTTGGAAATTATCTCCTGTTGCAGTTGGGTAATATTCATCTGTATAACGTCCTATGTGATTTGGAATACAGGATTGAAGAAAATTATTCATCGATACAATTACACTCATAGTTTCTGTTCTGCCCTTAGTAATCTTTCTTGTAATTTCTTCAGATGGGGCTAAAAATGAAATAGTAGCCGGATTCTTTGTTCCTTTTACATTAAAAATAGTACGTTGATCGTGTAGGTTAAAGCAAAATTGAGGGTCAAAATCTTCCAATTCCTTCCTTAGTAACCTACTTTCAATTGCATTTAAATCAACCGCATCTCTATTTAAATCAATTTCATTTTCGTTTTCGCGAGTATACTTAATGGCGCCATCTGGATTAAGCATTGGAATAAAAACAATAGTGCACTCTTTAAGTATTGTACTTTTTAAATTATCAAATTCTTCTGGGTTTCCGAAAAAATTGAATAAATCAAAAACAGCCTTAGTTCCTGTACTTTCATTTCCGTGCATTTGAGACCAAATTAGAATTCTCTTTTTACCAGAACCAATCTTGATTTTATATATCGGAATTCCACGAACCGAATCACCCAGTTTTTCAACTTTAAAAGTATTTGACAAATCATTTATTAGAGGCTCAATATCCTTAAATAAAATTCGTAATCCCTTTAATTTATTCTGAAAATTTGAAGCATACCATTGCTCAATTTTCGATTTATCAAGTGCTTGCATGCGACAAAAATAATCATTCACAAGTTTACATTTGTAACAGAAAGAAAAAAATTATAAGATTGAAGATATAGGTTTGTAAAATTGAATTATTTATTAAATAACTATCTAAAAATAAGCGATAAGTGTTATTTATAATGAATTGTTAAAATGCTTTATTTTAGAGAGTTGTACATGTAATATAAACTAATTGTTTAATGAAAATTTAATCTAGTAAAATTATTGCTTTTAGTCAATTGAAATGCTAAATTTGCATTATATTACAATTGTAACACTGCTTGTGATCCATGGTTAACAACTTAGAATTTTCTGATAGACTTAAAATCGTAATGGAATATTACGATTTAACTTCTACAGCATTGGCAGATTCTATTTCGGTGCAACGATCTAGTATTTCACATCTACTTTCGGGCCGGAATAAACCAAGTTTAGATTTTGTTTTAAAAGTATTACAGAAATACCCAGAAGTAGAATTATATTGGTTAATGAACGGGAAAGGAGATTTTCCAAAAAAGGAAATTTTAAGATCTGAGCCTACTCCACTCCTTTCAAATGTAATTGAAAGTATTTCAAAACCAATCAAGTCAATAGAGAAGATTGAAGAGAAAAAAACGGAAGAAATTGAAAAAATAGTGATTTTTTACAAAAATGGCACTTTCAAAAGTTACCTTCCTTAATTAACCAATTTAGACATTCCTATTCTAATAATATTTTCTAATTCTTTTCTGTTAGAATGATTCTCTTCTTTTTGCAAATACTGCATTTGTCTTAAGAAGTTAATCGAGGCTTGGTCACCACCCTCTTCTTTGTATTGTCTACCTATTGCAACAAACCCATCAACGACATTGGTAATAGCCTCTAAATTATTACTTCTAGCAATCCATTCGAATGCTTCCTTATAGGTGTCTGCAATTTTCGCATCTTGAATGAAAAAGATTCCGCGCATTAAGTGTTTAGCAATAAAAGGCATGTGTTTTTCTTCCTTTTTTTCTAAATAATAACCTGTTAACAATGCTGACATATTATCTTTTACTTTTTCTGGCAACTCATCAGCCTTCTCTATTGCCAACTCTTTGTTTAAATGATAAACACCAACAATACCACTTTCAATAATTGCATAAGATTCGCTTTCCATCATTTCTAAAAAATAATTCAGATATGAAGGTTCCACTAATTTCGCCAACGTAGTAATTGCAGCCGCTTGTACAAGTGTATTAGAATCATTCTTCGCAATCTGTTGCACTTTCTCAATCTCTCCTCCCTTAAGATGTTTATTAATGAAATTTATATTTTCTAACGCCAATATTCTTAAATGATGAGAATCATCGTTTAAAGCCTTGGTCACAGTTTTAAATGCCACTTTCTCTTCTTGCTGCTTAATAACTATTTCTAAAGCCTCTTTTCTGGCTACATAATCCTTAGAGTTATTAAATTGAAAAACCGCTTCTTCCAAAGATTTAGCATGTGCAATTTCCGCCAGTAGTGCCCCCTTTGGATTCACCAAAACTAAACTAGGCTTATCACTAGTAGAAAATGAAAAACTACTGTATTTATTATTTACCCACACATCATATGAAGATTTTTGACCATTACTTTCATATACTTCTATAGTTAATGGAAATTCAAAAACTTTTCCAGCTTGACTAATATTAACAGTTACTTTATTATTAAATCCGCCAACCTCATGCATTACTAGCAATTCTGGGTGACCATTACCTAAAAACCATTGATTAAAAAACCAATTCAAATCTTTACCACTAATCTCTTCAAAAACCAATCTTAAATCATGTATTTCTGCTGTTCTAAATTTGAAATCAGATAAATATTTAGTTAGACCGGCAAAAAATTGATCATCGCCCAAATAGTTTCTTAGCATATGCAGTATCATTCCTCCCTTTTCATAACTTACAGCATCAAACATATCATCTCTGTCTGCGTATTGAAAACGAACTAAATCCTTATCCTTATGATTCTTTTCTTTATCAAAGTAAACCTCTCTATTTCTAAGCAACATTTCATTAGCATAATCCTTACCATAAGCATGCTCAAACCACAAATATTCTCCATAATTAGCAAAGGCCTCATTTAAGGCTAAATTACTCCAACTTTCCGCTGTAACTATGTTTCCAAACCAATGATGAAAAATCTCATGCGCAATTGTTGCTTCCCAAATATTCTCATCAATAAGTTCTCCTTTTTCTTGATAGGCACTCTTGTCGTGGGTCACTGCTGTAGTATTTTCCATTGCTCCACTAATATACTCCCTCACGACTATTTGGCTGTATTTATCCCATGGGTACTCAACGTCTAATAGTTCTTCATAGAAACTCAACATTTCCGGGGTTTGCCCAAAAATTTCCTTCGCCACATCTTCATATTCTTTTTCTACATAATACTCAATAGGTTTACCTTTCCATTTCTCTTTTACAATGGCAAACTCACCTATACCCATAAAAACTAAATATGGAGCATGTTTTTGATCTTGTTTCCAATAATCTGTTCTCGTACCATCACTGTTTTCAACTTGATTAATTAAAGTTCCATTTGATAATGAAACATACTTGTTAGGAATGGTTATATTAATCTCTTGTGACGTTTTTTGATTTGGAGCATCTATAGTTGGAAACCATACACTATTACTTTCAGTTTCTCCCTCAGTCCATATTTGCGTTGGAGTATTCGGATCTTGCCCTTTAGGATCTATAAAATAGATTCCTTTTCGAATGTCATTTTTATCTTTATCTTCATTTGCAAATTTTTCAGGTCTTGCAGTATAGTTAATATAAATTGTAAACTCCTCATCTTTTGCATATTCTCTGTCGAGTTCAACAATAAGTTCTCTACTCTCAAAATAATTATACTCAAGATCCTTCCCATTCATTTGCACACTATGAATATGCATACTTTTTGCATCTAAAGTTAATTTTGAAGTTGGATTAAAGTGCGGCTTAGCCGAAATCCAAGCCTCTCCCATAAGAAGGCTCTTCGGAATGTCAAAACTTATGTTTAATTTGGTATGAACAAGATTGTTTATTTTTTGCCTTTCCGCTCTATACCTGTTAGTTTGAGAATAAGAACATAATGAAAAACTTAAAAAAAGTAGAATTACGAGGTTTTTAATGCGCATAGTGTTGTGTTCTAAAAACAAAGAAACGCAAAAATATAAGAATTGACGATATCATGGGTTAATGTATCGTTAAAAAGAAAAGAGTACAAAACTTATGTTATGTACTCTTTTCTATAAAATTTGATTAATTCTAAATTTATTATTCACTCACATTTTTCATGAATGATGTTATTTGCTGAATAGATGCTGAATCATCATCAATATTTACCTGTTGTGCCAACTCCATCATTTTAGAAGGCTCCATACCATCACCCAAAACTCTAACCAAGGCAAATCCTAATTCCTTATCCGCTCCATAAAAAATCACTTCATCAATAGCATCTTCTTCTCCTAAAAATTTAACAACTAATGATTTGCCACCACTTCCAACTCTAATTAAATCCTGGTATTTTGGATTCTTCAAGATCTCCTTAACTTTTTGTTGCTCCGCTTTATATTCCTCTGTGTTATCCTCTGTAATTTGATATCCTAAGAAATTAATTTTCTTAATAGATTTTAGCGTCTCTCTGGTTTCTTCTGAAGCGTCTTCCTCTTTTAAACTTACTATACTAGCAGGAATGTCTAAGGCAATAAATTCAGTACTTGCCTGACTATCTACATAATATTTTTGTAATGAAGGATACTGATCACAAGAAACGAAAATTAAAGCCGTTAAAGCGATGCATATATATTTAAAACTTTTAGTCATAATCGTTTAATTTAAAAGAAACCCACTAATAAGTGGGTTTCGATATGTTGTTTTATTTGTTTTCTTTCTTCACATCTTTTAAATGCTCCGATCCAGAAATATTCATGCCTTCTGTTAATTCTGCAATTTTATTTAAGTCAATATCTCCTGTTAAAGATACGATCACTGCTTCTGCACTTCGACCATTCATTCCTTCGACATGTTTTTCTATTCCGTTAACGAACATTAATAATTCTTTTACGTGATCATCATCTCTTCCTTCTTTGATGTAAATTCTCACATTTGCATCTTTATCATTAATTCTCATTAATTCAGATAACTTAGAAGATTTCAAATATTTGTCTACAGTAGATTGCATATCGCTAGCGATGTCCGAATTTTCAGTAGTAAATACTTTCAATCCATCTAAACCACCAACCATATCTATATATTCTGCAGCCTCATCACTTCCGCCACCAAATTTGCCCATTAATTCGAACATTTTCTTGCTTACAACTACTGTTGTTACATCCTCTTCACCATCATACTTATCAAATACAGATGACTGTGCGTTACTAAATAATGGTGTTAATGCTATTGCTATTATTAAAATTACTTTTTTCATGATTCTCTAATTTTACTAAGGTTGTTTAAAAATTTTGTTTGCTGTTGTTTCGTACTCTCCCAAATAGGTTACTGCTGTTGTTCCTTTATTTATGTTTTTAGACAATAACTGGAACGCCATTTGAGTTTGTGCCAAGGCCTCATTAGCCTGATTTGCTTGATACTGATTGTATCCCGTGTAAACGCTGAATAATAATACTACAGATGCTGCCACCGATAACCATTTCCAATTCGTCTTTTCAGTTTTTAATTGAATAGTTTTAGTATAACGTTCTGATTTATTCTCAGCAAAATATCCGAACAATGCTTTGTAACCTTCTAGGTGTGCTGGTATTTTTCGATCACTTGTAAAGTAATCACTTAAAACCGTCTCTTCCTTTATTGTTGTCTCAGCATTTAGATACTTTTCTAACAATTGTTCAATTTTGTTTGATTCCATAATTGTGTTGTTTTATCAATTGTTCTCTTATTGTTTTTCTCGCCCTAGATAAAGCCACCCTAACCGCAGTTGGCTTTAACTCAAGCATTTTTCCTATTTCTTCAAATTCGTATTGTTCTACATCTCTAAGTTGAATAATCATTCGTTGTTGATCTGGCAAATTTTCTATTAGTTTATGTACAATAGAAACACTGTCTATCAATTCCGTTTTACGGTCTAGAGAAGTATCTTTTTCTCTATAATTGCTATGTACCAATGATAAATTTGTTGCTTGTTTCGATTTTAATCGATCAAAACAATAATTTTTTGTCATGGTCATGGCAAACGCTTCAACATTTTTATAAGAACCTATTTTTTCTTTATTCCTCCATAGCTTCAAAAACAACTCTTGTGTTGCGTCCTCAGCCTCTTCACTAGAAACAAGCAATCTTTTTGCTAGTCTAAAAACCTTATCTTTAAAAGGCATTACAGTGTTTAAAAACTCCGCTTGTTTCATTATTCGTTTAGTCTTGTTAGTAGTTTTATTTGCTTTCTTATTATTACGACGACCTATTATCTATTTTGTTACAAAGCAAATTAATTTTGTAATCTTTTTGCTTAACTTGCGACTCTAAAATATTAAAAACCCTAGCTATATGAAAAATATTCAATTTTACGCCTCTTTAATTATACTTTCAATCTTTCTTATAAACTGTAGTAGTGACGACGACGATGTTGTCACCCCTCTTGCTACTCCAGAACCGGATCCTGTAGCAACTGTTGATTTAGAAATTGAGAATTTTATTTGGAAAGGACTTAATTTATATTATTTATGGCAGCAAGATGTTCCCGATTTGTCGGACACAAAGTTTACTACACAAATTGAATTAGATGCTTACTTAGCACCGTATGATGGAAAGCATGAAGAATTATTTGAAAACTTATTGCACAATGAAGATGAGTTTTCTTGGATAGTAGATGACTATAACGTACTAGACCAACAACTTAGAGGTGGAGTAAGTTCTACAACTGGAATGGATATCCGATTATCATATATTGATTCGAATAGCCCAAATCTTGTGGCTTTTGTTCGATATATATTACCAAATTCGGCAGCCGATGATAAAAATATTAAAAGAGGAGACTTTTTTCAAAAAGTAGACGGTCAGCAGTTAACAATAAACAATTATTTTGCATTATTATTTGAATCTGAATCTTACACTATTGAATTGACAGATTACAATAATGGTGTTTTTACCAATACTGGAACAGAAATTCTCCTAATTAAAGAAGAATTAGCGGAAAACCCTGTGCATATAGTAAAAACTATTGATAATGGTAGCGATAAGGTAGGTTATATTATGTACAATCAATTTTTAAGTACATATGATAGTGATTTAAACACTGCATTTGGCACTTTAAAAGCCGAAGGCGTATCAGACTTAGTATTAGACTTAAGATACAACTCAGGAGGGCAAGTTTCTTCTGCAATTAATTTGTCAAGTATGATTACTGGACAATTTGAAAATGAAGTATTTTCAGTTCAGAGATGGAATGATAAAGTGAACGATTACTTCACAGCTGAGTACGGTTCTGATTATTTCACTTACTTTTTTAGCAACAGCATGGAGTCTGGTGAAGCTATTAATAATTTAAACATGAATAAAGTTATTATTCTTACTTCATCGAGCACCGCATCATCAAGTGAATTAGTTATTAATGGTTTAGACCCGTATATCGAAGTTATTCTTATCGGTGACACAACAGTTGGAAAAACTTGGGGGTCTTTAACACTTTATGATTCACCAGATTACACAAACAAGGACGATATTAATCCAAATCATACTTGGGCAATGCAACCTTTAGTAGTGGAGACTCAAAATAGTGTGGGATATAACAATAAAACTGGATTTATACCAGATTATGAATTATTAGAATATGCAAGTAACTTAGGAGTATTGGGTGATCCAAACGAACCTTTACTTTCAAAGGCATTAGAAATATTAGATCCAAGCACAAAATATGGATTAGATAAGCTTGATGAAGAATTAATCGGACATGAATATTTCACAGATTCGAAAAAAGAATCCGCTATTGGAAATAATATGTTTATCGAATTAAAAGACGGATTTATAAAATAGTTATTCTAAATCCATCTTTAACTCATTCATAATTTCATTATGTTGGTTTTTAGCATATTTGAATCCTTGAGACCACCACAAACTCATTAGTTTTTTATCAAAAACTAATGAGTTTGTGGTTAATACAGTAGGCGTATAATATAAATTCAATTTAACATCGTGTTGTTTGGCATATAATTTACCGATGGTAATATTATGTTTTTCTACATGATCCATCATAAAATCATGCGTATTCATTAGAACAGAAAAAGGGCTTTTAGCAGGTATTCTATTCACTTGAGTCAATTCTGTTTCTAAAATAATTACATCAACTTCTTTCGCTCCTCTTTTAATAGCTTCTCTTATCGGAACTAAACATCCAAAACCACCATCTGCGTAATGACATCCATTTTTACGCATTAAACTCATAAAAGGCACATAATTACAAGAAGCCCAAATCCAATCTCTAAAATCGTCATAAGTGCAATCATCTACCGATTTATATTCAATTGAGTTCGAGGAAATATTAGAAACCGTTACCACTGCGTCTTTAGTTGAAGTTTTTACTTCATTAAAATAGTTCTCCGTAATCTTTTGGCGAATTAACCTTCGTAAGTTCTTACTCTCTCCGAAAGTTTTTCTTCCCCGCAAAAAATTCCAAATAACATTCAAATGATTAATTCCAACAACAGTATTTCCATTCACTTTTTTTACAGTAATAGGACAATTACTAAAAATAGTGCGCTGAGAAACATTGGTATATATTTCTTTTAATTCATCTAATTTTCCTAAGGCCAAATGAATAACCATCAGGCTACCTGTAGATGTTCCTAAAAACAAATCGTATTTCTTTTTCTCGTTCTGGATTAAATACTGGGCTACACCGCCTGCAAAGGCGCCCTTACTTCCTCCGCCGGAAATAACCAATGCTTTTTTTTCTTTCATAAATACACGCTATATTTCTATCTTAAATTTATAAAACAAATTCATCATTAACAAAACTAAACGATTAAATTAGTGGCTTAATTTTGAACTATGCATAAACTAACTACTTTATTAATTTGTTTCACAATTCTTATTTCTTGTACAAAAGAATATACACCTCGTGAAATTAATAACATTTCTATTAATGAAATTAAAATGGACAGCACTAGCATACGAGCCATTCATGCCATAAGTAAACACGAAGTTGTTTTTGCTGGCTCTAAAGGCGATATAGGGTTCACAGAGGATGGCGGAGCAGCATGGAAATTCATAAATATACAATATCAAGACACCATAATTCCGCATTTCAGGAGCATTACAAAAACAAAAACAAGCCTTTTTGTACTTTCTGTTGCAAATCCTGCTTTACTTTATAAAATCGAAAATGGAGCAACTTCTTTAGTCTATAAGGAAAATCATCCAAAAGTGTTTTATGACGCTATGACTTTTGTAAATGACAATGTAGGAATTGCCATTGGGGACCCCATTGATGGTTGTACTTCTATCATCATGACCACAGACGGAGGTAATAATTGGAATAAAATTGACTGCTCTGACTTACCACAAGTTAACGAAGGCGAAGCCTCTTTTGCAGCAAGTAATACTAATATTTCTTTTTTTAAAAATTCGATATGGGTAGTAACAGGTGGTGAAAAAGCAAGAGTTCTAAAATCAGAGGATTTAGGAAAGACTTGGAGTATTTTTGACACACCAATAGTACAAGGCAGTGGACCTCAAGGAATCTATTCCGTTGATTTTTATGATGAAAATAATGGAATTGTTATAGGTGGAGACTATTCCAAACCAGAAGAGAACAAGGCAAATGTTGCCATAACAAAAGATGGTGGTAAAACATGGACGCTTGTCGCTGATGGCATAAATCCTAATTATAAAAGTTGTGTACAATATATACCTGGTACAAAAGGAAATGAAGTCATTGCTGTTGGAAAAACAGGAGTTTCTTTTTCTAATGATGGTGGCCAAACTTGGAAAGACGTAAGTTCTGATAGTTATTATGCCATTCAATTTGTAGATGAAAATACGGCTTGGTTATCTGGGCATGAAAAAATTGGTAAATTAGAATTGAAGTAATAGAAATGAAAAATTTCCTTTTACTTATTATTTTGGTTTCAGTTTTTTCAACAAGCTGCACAGAACGTCTTTCGTTGGCGAATGAATTGGCATGTAAAACAATTCCTAGCCTACAAGGTACAATTGAAAAGAAAGATTTCAAGAATAAATTTTCGATAGACATTCCTAAAACTTGGAAACACAAAGGATATTATGACGATTATCAATCTTCCATTTTTGCCGCAGACACGATTAGGGAATTGTCAAAATCATTTATTTTAGATATTGCATATAAGTACAGTGTTATTAACATTGATAAAGAATTTTCAAAAGAAATCAATAAGGAAAATTCTTTAAATGTTCTTAAATCTAATATGGAAATATTCAAAGAAAAACCAAGTTATTGGCAAGTATCCAAAGGAATTAAAAACGGCTACGTTTTACATGAATTTCAGCATTTTATTCAAGATAAAACTTTTGGATACATTGAAGTTAAAGTAGAATTTTACGGTGAAAAAATGGTTGACGAGCGTTTATGTGAAGCGTTGGAAATAATTAATTCCATTGAATTCAATTAAGAGACCTGCAATAACTACTTTTACAAACAAAATTTATCATTCCAATGCAACACATCATAGATCGTTTTATCAGTTATGTAACAATAGATACCCAATCTGATCCCAATAATCCAGCATTTCCTAGTACTGAAAAGCAATGGGATTTAGCACATTTGCTGGTAGATGAATTAAAACAGATTGGATTAAGTGATATAACCTTAGATGATAACTGTTATATCATGGCCACATTACCAAGTAATGTAAACCATCAAGTACCTACTATTGGTTTTGTTGCACATATAGATACGAGTCCAGATTATACTGGAACCAATGTAAAGCCACAAATCCATCCGAATTATGATGGAATGGATATTATTTTAAATACTGAAGAAAACATTGTGTTATCACCAAGTTATTTTGAGGACTTACTTTTATATAAGGGGCAGACTTTAATAACTACCGATGGTACTACCCTCTTGGGTGCAGATGACAAAGCAGGTGTTACTGAAATTGTTTCTGCTATGGAATATTTGATTCAGCATCCTGAAATAAGACATGGAGAAATTAGAATTTGTTTCACTCCTGATGAAGAAGTTGGAAAAGGAGCACATAAATTTGATGTCGCCAAATTTGGAGCTGAATGGGCGTATACTATGGATGGTAGCCAAGTTGGTGAATTGGAATATGAAAATTTCAATGCTGCTGGCGCTGTAGTGACCATAAACGGAAAAATTGTACACCCAGGTTATGCCAAGGGCAAAATGATCAATTCAATGCTTATAGCAAAAGATTTCATTGCTGCTTTGCCTCAGAATGAAATACCACAGGAGACAACAGGTTACGAAGGTTTTTTTCATTTATGTGATATGCAAGGTGAAGTTGAAAAAACCACTTTAGAATACATCATTCGAGACCATGATATGGAATTGTTTGAAAACAAAAAGAATCAATTTAAACAAGTTGCTAAAGATTTGAACAAACATTTAGGTCAAGAATTGGTTCAAATAGAAATCAAAGACCAATATTATAACATGCGAGAAAAGGTAGAGCCTGTTATACATATTGTAAATATTGCAGAAGAAGCAATGAAAGAACTAGACATTAAGCCATTGATTAAAGCAATTCGCGGAGGAACAGATGGTTCACAATTATCTTATATGGGATTACCATGCCCTAATATTTTTGCAGGCGGGCATAATTTTCATGGACGCTATGAATATGTGCCTGCAGAGTCTATTGTAAAAGCGATGAATGTTATCGTTAAAATTGCGGAGTTAACTGCAGAAAAGTATCGATAGTTAATTACTATTTTTTGGCCGAGACAAATATTTAAAAGTATTCCACTGTTACTTGCAGTCAGTTTTAATTATTGATTTTGTTAAATAATTAACAACTTGAATAAATTTGAATAATTTTTAAGATTCCTCTTGCCATCAACATAAATAATTGAATATTTGCCCTTTAAATTTTAGTACAGGAATGGAACAACAACATCTTTTAAATTTAGTCGAAGAACACGGCAGTCCTTTATATGTTTATGACGCCAATGTTATTGAAGCACAATACAAGCGTATGGCGAATGCTTTTTCGTCTGTTGACAATCTTAGAATCAACTACGCCGTAAAAGCAAACACCAATTTGGCTATTTTAAAAGTATTGAAATCATTAGGATCTGGAGTAGATGCCGTATCAATTCAAGAGGTGCAATTGTGTTTAAAAGCAGGTTTTACAACAGAGCAAATTTTCTATACACCCAGCGGAATATCATTTGAAGAGGTTGAAAAAGCCGTTGACTTAGGTGTACAAATCACATTAGATAATCTTTCTATTTTAGAACGATTTGGAAATACATACCCAGATATTCCAGTATGTCTACGTATCAATCCACACGTAATGGCGGGTGGGAATCATAAAATTTCTGTTGGCCATATAGATTCTAAATTTGGAATCTCTATTTATCAAATCAAAAATATAAAAGAGGTTATTGCCAAAACTGGAACTATTATCAATGGAATTCATATGCATACGGGTTCTGACATTTATAATATTGATGCTTTTGTACAAGCGACAGAGATTTTATTAGATGTTGTTAAAGAATTTGAGCATATAGAATTTGTTGACTTCGGAAGTGGATTCAAAGTACCATATAAAGAAGGTGACAACGAAACCAACATCGAACGTATGGGAGAACAAATCTCTGAAAGGTTTAATCAGTTCTGTGTTGAGTACGGAAAAGATTTAACACTCATCTTCGAACCTGGAAAATTCTTGGTAAGTGCTTCAGGAAATCTATTAACTCAGGTAAATGTAGTTAAGCCAACTCCAAACATTGTTTTTGTTGGGGTAGATAGTGGTCTTAATCATTTAATAAGACCGATGATGTATGACGCTTATCATCATATTACCAATGTAACAAATAGTAATGATAGCGAGCAAAAAGTTTATTCAGTTGTAGGTTATATTTGTGAAAATGACACCTTTGGTCACAACAGAAAAATGAACAAGGTATCGGAAGGTGATATTTTACGTATTCACAATGCTGGCGCTTATAGTTTTTCAATGTCTTCTAATTATAATTCGCGCTATAGAACGGCAGAAGTTATGACCTACAAAGGCAAAGACTATTTAATTAGAGAGCGAGAAACTTTTGAAGATTTATTGAAAAATCAAGTAGAAATCACCTTATAATTTCTACATGCATATAACACAGAAAGTTTATCTTTATGGTAAACTTTTTTGCTATGGCTTTTTATCAATTCATAAGAACGCAACAAATTAATGCATCTGTAGAAGACGTCTGGAATTTTATTTCAAATCCTGCGAACCTTAAAAAAATAACACCTGACTATATGGGCTTTGATATAACATCATCTGAGTTGCCTGAAAAAATGTATGAAGGCATGATTATAAGTTATAAAGTATCTCCACTTCTTGGAATAAAAACAACTTGGGTAACAGAGATTACTAAAGTAAAAGATAACGACTATTTTATAGATGAACAACGTGTTGGCCCTTATAAATTATGGCATCACCAACATAAAATCATTCAAAATTCAGATGGAGTGCTGATGGAGGATATTGTTAGTTATGCCCCTCCTTTTGGAGTTTTAGGCAAAATCGCAAATCATCTTATAATTCAGAAAAAACTACAAGAAATTTTTAATTATAGAGAAAAAGCAATGATTAAGGAGTTCGGATAATTCTTACAATTCCGTTTTATTAATTTAGCACTTGTTTTTAGTTTAAATCAACAATTGGAAAGCAACAAATTAACAATTCCACAAAAATTTTGTATTCCTATTAGATTACTAGAATTTATGCTACATTTGTTGCCGATGTCAAACAACAATACAAATACAACTTCTTTTATGACCCGTTCTATGGGGCGTATTGCTATGACAACTATCACAACGATGACCCTTTAGGGTTATATTCATTTACATATCATCGCATACCGATTTTCCGTTTTTAAGGATTAAAACGAAGCAATCAACAAAACATCATCGTTGAAAAACATTAAAAGAAACATCATGAAAATATTGAAATTTGGAGGTACTTCCGTAGCAACTGCAGAAAGCATACAACAAGTTATTGCGATCTCCAAGAACAGTGCACAAAACGAAAAAGTAGCAGTCGTAGTTTCTGCGCTTGGTGGTACCACTGATATTTTATTAAAAGCAGGAATAAAAGCAGAAAATAAAGATCAAAGTTATTTAGAAGACCTCAATGCTCTAGAACTTAGACATATTAATACTGTAAAGGAATTAATTGTAGACAGTCATCAAGAAGAAGTTATTGATGAAGTTCAATCTCAATTTAGTCAATTGGCAAGTATTTTAGAAGGAATTTATTTAATCAATGAATTCTCTAATAAAACAAAGGACAAGATAGCTTCATTTGGCGAATTGCTTTCATCTTACATCATTGCGGAAACTATGAAGAGTCAAGGTTTGGATGCTACAAGAAAGAACGCGCAAGAATTAATAACTACAGATGCAACATTTACAAATGCAAAAGTAAATTATAATATTACTGAGAAGAAAATTGCAGATTATTTCAATGCAAGCAGTACTGCTATAACTGTATTACCTGGATTCGTTGCGAATACATTGAATGGAGAAACGACTACGCTAGGTCGTGGTGGTTCTGATTTTACAGCATCCATTTTAGCGAAAGCATTAGAAGCAGAAGAATTAGAAATCTGGACAGATGTTAGTGGAATGTACACAGCTAATCCAAAGTTGGTAAAACATGCAAAACCGATTGAGCATATTTCATATCACGAAGCAATGGAATTATCTCATTTTGGCGCTAAAGTTCTCTTCTCTCCTACTATTCAACCAGTTTTAGAAAAACAAATTCCAATTAGAATTAAAAATACTTTTGAACCAGAAGCAAAAGGAACATTCATTACTCAAAACACCAATGGCGTTGCTGCTCCGGCAAAAGGAATAAGTCATGTTGAAAATGTCGCTTTAATTACTATTGAAGGCTCCGGTATGATTGGAATTCCTGGGTTTACTAAAAGGATTTTGGAAGTATTATCAAGCGCGGGAATTAATGTTTCATTAGTAACACAAGCCTCTTCTGAACACTTTCTTTGCATGGGAATTGATAGCAAAGATGTTACTGAGGCCAAAGAATTGTTTGAAGAAGCCTTTGCCTATGATTTAGCACAAGGTATTGTTGATCCGTTAATTATTGAAGACGGTTTAGCTATTATTGCCTTAGTTGGTGATAATATGAAATCGCATCAAGGTATTAGTGGAAAAATGTTCTCTACATTGGGTAGAAACAATGTAAATATTCGTGCCATTGCTCAAGGTGCTTCCGAAAAAAATATAACCGCTGTAATAGAGCAAAAAGATGTTAAAAAAGCATTGAACACTTTGCACAATGTATTTTTTGAAGGAGACACGAAACAATTAAATTTGTTTGTAGTTGGAGTTGGAAATGTCGGTGGAAAACTATTAGAACAAATTCAACAACAACAAAAATTCTTAGCAGAAGAGCAACACTTAGAAGTAAGAGTAATTGCAGTTGCAAATTCAAAGAAAATGCATTTTAACCCAGAAGGGATTGATTTAGATTCTTGGAAGGACACGCTTGTAAATACTGGTGAAGTCTTAGATATGGATGCTTTTTTAAATAAGGTAAACGAATTGAATTATCGAAACTCAATTTTTGTTGATAATACGGCAAATGAATCTGTATCATTGCGTTATGCGGATTATTTAAAGAATAGTATTGCAGTTGTTGCATGTAACAAAATTGCATGTTCTTCGGATTATAACAATTATCAGAACTTAAAGTTTTTAGCAAAAAAATATAGTGCCCCTTTCCTTTTTGAAACAAACGTAGGTGCAGGATTACCAATTATAGACACCTTGAAAAACTTGGTAATGTCTGGTGACAGAGTAACGAAGATTCAAGCCGTATTATCCGGTAGTTTAAACTTTATATTCAACAACTTTGTAGGTGATGCTAAATTTGAAGATATTGTTGATGAGGCTGGAAAGCAAGGTTACACCGAACCAGATCCAAGAATTGATTTAAGTGGAGTTGATGTAATGCGTAAAATTTTGATTTTAGCGAGAGAAAGTGGTAATGTTTTGGAATTAAAGGATATTAAAAACGATTCATTTTTACCTGCTTCTAGTTTGGCAGCGGATTCTGTTCAAGACTTTTTAGATACGTTACCAAAAGAATCTGCTCATTTTAATGCTATAAGAGATGCAGCAGCAGTTAAAGGTGCCCGTTTAAAATATGTAGCAGAATTTGACAATGGAAAAGGAAAAGTGGGATTACAGCACATTCCTTCTGATCATCCTTTTTATAATTTAGATGGTTCTGATAACATTGTGTTATTCTTTACAGAACGATACAGTGAGCAACCTTTAATTATTAAAGGAGCAGGTGCTGGAGCAGCGGTAACAGCTTCTGGCTTGTTTGCAGATATTATTAGAATTGGAAATAAATAGCATTCTAAAATAAGGTTATGAAAGAAATAAAAATATTCTCACCAGCAACCGTTGCTAATGTATCCTGTGGTTTTGATGTTTTAGGGTTTTGTTTAGATACAGTCGGTGATGTAATGACGGTGCGTAAAACAAAAGCCAAAGGAATTGCAATCACTAAGATTGAAGGTGCATCATTACCTTATGAGCCTGAAAATAACGTAGCCGGTGTTGCCGCTAAAGCAATACTAGATGCAGCCGATAATCCGTTTGGTGTAGAAATTGAAATATACAAAAACATAAAACCTGGAAGTGGTGTTGGTAGTTCATCGGCAAGCGCATCGGGTACCGTTTGGGCCATTAATGAATTACTTGGTAGACCATTTAACAAACAAGAATTAACTGCGTTTGGAATGAAAGGTGAAGCCCTAGCAAGTGGCGCTGAACACGCAGATAATGTAGCACCCGGTATTTTTGGAGGATTTACACTTGTAAAACAATTAAATCCTTTAAAAGTAGTGCAATTACCTACACCTTCAGAAATGTGGGCAACCATTATTCATCCCCAAATTGAAGTTAAAACGGCCGAGGCGCGCGCTATTTTACCCAAAGAGGTTTCTTTACAAAAAGCCATTAAACAATGGGCCAATGTTGGAAGTTTTATAAGTGGCTTGTATGATGAAGATTATGAATTAATATCAGATTCACTAATAGACAATATTGTTGAACCACATCGCTCGCAATTAATCCCATATTTTGATGAAGTCAAAAAAGCAATGTTAGATAATGGTGCACTTGGTGCAGGAATATCAGGGTCTGGCCCCTCTATTTTCTCTTTATGTAAAGGTGAAGCCACAGCAATGAAGGTTGCAGAGGTAATTAATAAAGTATACGAAAGCACTGAAATTGAGTTTGATATTTATGTTTCTAAAATAAATACAAGCGGAGTTAAAGTTTTGAATTTAAAATAAATAGATTCTTCGTTTCACTCAGAATGACATTTAAACTGTCATTCTGAACTGATATATTGAGCGCAGTCGAAATGAAAGTGAAGAATCTCAACATGCAAAAATGGATTCCCGTCTACACGGTAATAACAATAACAACATATTGCTTCTTCGTTAAAAACGAATCGCAATGACGAATAAAAAGAAAAATGAACTATTATAGTCTAAATAACAACGCACCAAAAACATCTTTTAAAGATGCTGTAATTAAAGGGTTGGCTCCAGATAAAGGATTGTATTTTCCTGATCAAATTTCAGCACTTCCAAAAAATTTCTTTGAGAATATTGAATCTTATACCAATAATGAAATTGCTTTTGAACTTATAAAACAATTTGTTGGGAACGAAATTCCTGAAGATGATTTAAAAGCAATTATTGCAGATGTATTACAATTTGACTTTCCTATTGTTGAGGTAGAAAAGGATGTATATTCACTTGAGTTATTTCATGGGCCTACCATGGCTTTTAAAGATGTTGGCGCTCGCTTTATGGCGCGGTGCTTATCTTATTTTAATAAAGAAAACATAAATCATGTAACTGTATTAGTTGCGACTTCTGGAGATACTGGAGGCGCGGTCGCTAGTGGATTTTTAGGTGTAAACGGTGTAGATGTTGTCATTTTATATCCGAGTGGAAAGGTAAGTGATATTCAAGAAAACCAATTAACCACATTAGGGCAAAATATAAGAGCCTTAGAAGTTCATGGTGTTTTTGATGATTGCCAAGCCATGGTAAAGAAAGCATTTTTAGATGAATCCATTACATCAAAAATGCAGTTGACTTCGGCTAACTCTATAAATATTGCGCGATGGTTACCACAAATGTTTTATTTCGGTTTTGCGTACAAACAATTAAAGTTAAAAAATAAAGATTGTCATTCTGAGCCTGTCGAAGAATCTCAAAATAAGAAATTAGTATTTTCCATCCCATCCGGAAACTATGGAAATATTTGTGCAGGAATGATGGCTCAAAAATTAGGACTCCCTATAGATTTATTTGTTGCAAGTACCAATGCCAATAAAGTGGTAACAGATTACTTAGAAACGGGTAACTATGAACCGAAACCATCTGTACAAACAATTTCTAACGCCATGGATGTTGGAGACCCTAGTAATTTTATCAGAATTGAAAAATTGCACAATAATGATTTTGAAGTATTAAAGAGGAACCTACACTCCTACTCGTATTCCGATGGTGAAACACACGCGGCAATGCTTCATTTATTTAACAATTGTAATTATGCCGCTGATCCACATGGGGCAGTTGGTTATTTAGGCTTAAAGAAAGAAATGGAGCAATTAGAAAATGCACAAGGAATATTTTTAGAAACTGCGCATCCAATTAAATTCTTACCTGTTTTAGATGAAGATATTGCAAACTCAATCGAAATACCTGAACAAATTAAATCTGTTTTAGGAAAAGAAAAAGTTGCAACTGAAATTTCTACTTATGATGAGTTGAAAAACTTTCTATTAGAAGAATAATTCTAAAATCTATCAAATACTTCAATTTTAGAAAATGACATTTTTTTTGATTATATTTATGCTAACCAATGCTTAAATACCAATCAACTAAATGATCAAACTCTTTAATAAACCCCGAAGAAAGGCGCTTGCCGAAAGTCGTTTGGGTAAATACCTTGTTTATGCCATTGGTGAAATTTTATTGGTAGTAGTAGGCATTCTAATTGCATTGCAAATAAATACATCAAGACAAGAATATAACCAAAATCAAAAAACACGAACATACTTAATCTCTTTAAATACTGAGATTCAGTTAAACATTTCAAGACTAAATAGTAAATTAGAGGCTATACAAGAAGACATTGAAAATTCTGCCAAAGATTTAGAAGCATTAAATTCACCTGAGGCCTTTAAATTTGACGAATTAAAAATTCGTTCAATTATGGATGGTACAAGACCCATTTATGGTGTAGTCTTATCAACGTCAACCTTTGAAGATTTAATTAATTCCGGAGTTTTAGAATATTTGCACGACGAAAAGTTAAAACACGATATTCTTAAAATTGGTTCACATGTTAATTTTATTGATGAAAACTCTATAGATGCCCAACATGTTTGGGATGAATACCAACAGCCCTATTTAATGAAATACTCAGCTGTTGCAACCAATTGGGATTCTTTAAATGGTGTTAAAATTTCAAAAACAAAATTTACACGAGATAAGGAGGCTTTTATTCAAAACAGGGACTATTCAAATATTTTGGCCCTAAGAATGCGCATGCAAACTAATTATTTTGAAACCTGTGATGACATAAAAAAGATTTTAGAGAAATATTCTGTAGCAATTAACGCTTACTTAAATCAATAATTATGGGAGGGTTAACGACATTTGCATCATTAATGAACAAAGTTAAGAATCATCAAGACAGAGTTTATTATAAAAGAAAATATAGAACCATTTCGACTTCTTCACAAAGAAAAATTAAATTCCCAAAAGTATCTGATGAAGAATTGGAGATTATTAAAACAAAAATAAGAGCAAGAGCAAAAAAACAACAAATGATAAATAACGTTGCCATTTTCATAATGTGTCTTATCGTTTTTTACTTACTATTTGAATTCTTATAAGTTATGGGCGAATCTTTGAAAATTGGTCTAACAGGAGCTACAGGTCATTTAGGGAATAATGTATTGCTTCATCTTATTGAACTAGGTTATACTGTAAAATCTTTATACCGATCCTCATTAAATGTAACGCAGCACCCTAATCTCACCTGGATAAAAGGAGATTTAAAAAATGAGGACTCGTTAGAACTTTTAATAGAAAACACTTCTGTTGTAATTCATTGTGCCGGCGTAATTTCTATTGGTAATATCGCTTCTGAAAAAGTTCTTGACATCAACGTAAATGGAACTAAAAACATCATTGAAAAATGCCTTAAACATAATGTCAAACTCATTTATATAAGTTCTACCAACGCCGTAGCCGAAAGTTCTGAGAATGAAGTTTTCAATGAAGAAAGACCCTATAAAACGAATGCAGATTTTGTTTACGGTCATTCAAAAGCATTGGCAGAAGAAGCAGTTGTAACGGCTATTAAAAAAGAAGGATTAGATGCTATAATCTTAAGACCTTCAGCCATTGTAGGGCCACCTGACCATATACCGTCTCACTTTGGAAATGCCATTTTAGATTTTGCAAACGGAAAGTTTCCCTTTCTAACCTCTGGAGGCTATAATGTTGTTGATGTTAGAGATGTTACCAGAACTATTATTAATAGCATTACACTTGGAAAATCTGGTGAGATATATCTAGTAACTGGAGCATACATGAGTATTTTTGATATTGCTCAACTAGCGAATCCAACTAAAAAATTTAAAAGAATCTCATTAGATTTATTAATTGTACTGTTACCAATAATAGCACTTATAAAAAGGGCTTTTAAATTTGATTGGCCTATTAGTAAAGAGAGTTTAATAACTTTAAATTATGGCCCAAAGGTAATGGACAACAGTAAAGCAGTCCGTCTTTTAAAACATGAAATTAGACCTACTCAAGAAACCATAAATGATTTGATCAATTGGTTTAAAACAACAAATAAATTATGACTTTAGAGCATTTTTACTTGGCCTGTATCTTATGGGGACTAACCGGAATAGGTTCATTTATAGTACTTCAATTTGTGGCTGCTCCTTACGGACGTCATATAAAAAAAGGCTGGGGTCCAGAACTATCTAATAAACTGGGTTGGGTTTTAATGGAGTTACCCTCTTTTGCCATTATTTTTTATTTTTTTATTGTTTCCAACCAGAGCCCTTATGCCACAATGTTAAGCATACTTTGGTTGATTCATTATTTCAATCGCACATTTATTTACCCATTTAGAATAAGAACTAAAGGAAAAAAGATGCCAGTTTTCATCGCGCTATCCGCTGTATTTTTCAATTTAGTAAATGCAGGAACTAATGGTTATTATCTCGCTGAATTGGAGCAGTACACGGCTGTTAATTTTTCTACTTGGAATTTCTACCTTGGTATGTTACTATTTATTTTTGGCTTTATATCGAACCAAATAAGTGACCATATATTAATTCATCTTAGAAAACCTGGAGAAACAGGATATAAAATTCCAAGGGGCTATTTATTCAGGTATATCTCCTGCCCTAACCATTTTACAGAGCTTATACAATGGGCTGGTTTTGCGTTAATGGCTTGGAATATTCCTGCTACTTGTTTTTTAATTTGGACGGCCGCAAATCTAATTCCGCGTGCATTAAGGCATCATAAATGGTATCAAGAACATTTTAAAGATTATCCAATGAACAGAAAAGCATTTATACCTATGATTTGGTAGAATTCCTTTTAAAACCTTATTTTCATCCTATAATTTTCAATTATTTTGAATCAATTTTCTAAAAATATTGTTCGCTTTCGATGGTTTGTTATCGCAATAGTTACTGGATTGACCCTATTTTTTGGCAGTCAACTATCCAATTTACAAATAGATGCTGATATTTTAAGGTCTTTGCCAAAAAATGACAAGGATGCTGTTTTATTAAAGGAAATAGGTGAGAAATTTGGAGGGAACAGAATGGGTGTTATCATTTTAGAAACTGATAATATATATCAGACTTCGGTAATAGAATACGTTAAAACACTAACTGATTCTTTGAGTAAGATAAATGGTATTGGCTCAGTATCAAGTCTTACAAATATCATCAATATAAAAGGTGAAGGTTTTGGAATTGAAATTGGGAATTTGGTTGATGAATACGATATGCCAAAAACTACAGAAGATTTAGAAATCTTACGACAAAATGTTCTTAACAACAAAATGTATAAAGGCAGTATTGTGTCGGAAGACGAAACTGCTACCCTAATAATATTTACACTTACAGATGATGCTGATGTTAATACTGTTGCCAAAGAAGTTATCGAGAAATCCGAATCATTAAACCTACCAGAACATATTTATTATATAGGTTCTCCAATGTTAGTGACATACATTTCTGAATTGATGCGAAATGATTTAACCACGCTCCTACCCATTGCGTTTTTAGTTATTGCTATTGTTCTTTTAATAAGTTTCAGATCGATAAAAGGTGTCTTACTTCCATTATTAACAGCAGTAATCGCTATTATTTGGAGTTTAGGATTGATGGCTGTTTTGGGGTATAACATGTCTATGATTTCCAATAACATGCCAATTATCTTATTGGCTGTAGGAAGCGCCTACGCTATTCACGTTATCAACAGAATAGAACAAACTACTGACACGAATCACGCTGTAAGTATAGGACTTTCTTTTGTGCTTATTCCTGTGTTGCTAGCAGCAATAACTACTTCAATAGGGTTTATATCCTTTGTGTTTGGAGCTTATTTGCAAATGATTATAGACTTTGGAATCTTTACTGCGGCCGGAACTATTTTTGCTTGTTTGTTAGCGGTTTTCTTTGTTCCATCAGTGTTAGAAATTTTTAACTCAAAAAAGCTCAAGACAAATACGCTAGTTAAGAAATCAGTATTAACACCTTTTTTAAAATGGATACAAGCGTTGGTTATAAAATATCCTAAAAGAATAATTGGGTTTTGGAGTTTGATAATTGGATTTTCTATCACTGGGATTTTCTTTATTGAGCGCAGTGTCGACATTCAAGAGTATTTTAAACCGGAAAACCCCACGCGACAAGCAGAAGCCATTATGGTTGATAAATTTGGTGGAACAAAGCCAGTGTTTGTTCGTTTTAAAGGCGATATGCAAAGTCCAGAAGTATTGCAAAAAATGTGGGAAACCGCTAGTTACATGGAACAAAACGAAAACATTTATACAACCATGTCCATTGCGCATTTAATCTCAGAATTGAATTACGTAATTTCCGGAGAGCGCGCAATACCAACCGATGCTGATCAAATTGCACAATTATGGTTTTTAATTGATGGGAATGAAACCTTAAATAGATTTGTAAATGAAGATTTATCTGAAGGTATTATCATATCTAAATTTAAATCGCCCGAAAATGATGAGAAAATTGCTTTTAAAAACAAAATGAATGCATATATAGATGCTAATGCTGCTGAAGGCGTAAAAATAGATATAACAGGTATGCCTTTTGTTGATACAACCATGGACCGAAGTTTAATTAATAGTCAATTAGGAAGTATCAGTATTGCAATTGTATTTGTAATTTTAATTGTGGGCCTTATGCTAAAGTCTATTAAAAGCGGTTTACTAGCCAGTATTCCAATTGTAGCTGCTATAGTATTGCTTTTCGGAATAATGGGCTTATTTGGCATCTCATTAAATATTGCCACGGTTTTGGTGGCTAGTGTTGCTTTAGGAATTGGTATTGATTATTCAATTCATATCATTTCGCATTTTAACCACGAAATAAAAGCGAATAGCAATTCAATAATGGCTATAGAAAAATCTATTCTTATAAGTGGTAATGCTATTATTATCAATGTTATATCCGTATCTGCAGGTTTCTTAGTGCTAATTTTTTCTGACATGGTTCCGCTGCAATACTTCGGTATATTAATTGCAACCAGTATGGTAAGTTCTAGTTTAGGAGCCTTAACTTTATTACCAGCAATTTTAGTCGTTTTACATAAAAAATAATCTATGCGTTTTAACAACATTTCAACTCTATTGGTTTTATTAATTCTATTTTGCCCTCTTGAAGGTATCGCTCAAAATGGAGTGCAGTTATTAAAAGAAATGGATGCTATTATTGGAGCGGGTAAAGATAGAACAGCAACTGTTGAAATTGTTACAACAGATAAATCTGGAAAGCAAAAAATTAGAGAAGCCTCAATGAAACAATTAGGGCGTTATAAAAAATTATTTCGCTATACCAAACCAGAAAAACAAGCAGGTATTGCTACCCTTACCCTACCAGATGATATTATTTGGATGTATATGCCCGCTTTTGGAAAACCTATTAAAATCACCTTACTTAGTAAAAGTCAAGCCTTTACTGGTACTGATTTTTCTCATGAAGACATGAGCGGAACTCCTTTTGGCGATCGTTACAACCCACAACTTTTAGATAGTGAAGATGTAAATACCTACCTTATTTCCTTGAGGCCAAAAACGGATAAATCAAAATACACTAAAATTATAGTGACACTCGACAAGACGAATAAGTTCCCTCTAGAAATGAAATATTTCAATAAAAATGATGATTATTTTAAGACGGCAACGTACAATTATAAAAAATTTGGTAAGTATTGGTATGCAGAAAACGTATTGATGACAGATCATAAGAAACAACACAGTACAGCAATAACTTTAAAAGATCTTAAGTTTGATACAGGATTAAAGGATGATGAATTTTTGGTTGAAAAACTGAAAAATTAAAGACTCAACCAAGTCAGGTTTAATTTAAGAAATTGAAGTGCAGGTCCTTTTCAATTGGTTTTTCAACTAACTTCTTTAAATTAATCAACGTACTATACGGCGAATCTGTTATGAAAATATTTGATAGCCAAGCCGGAATTCCTCCACCAGGATCAATGCTCATTTGAAAAATAACTTGTAATTTGTTTTCTGCTAATTTCGTAACCTCCCAGTAACCTATTCCTTTAACTCTAACATTATTTTCCTTTTCTGGTAAGTACTCATGTAGAACAGCTATTGGAATTGATAATATTTCTAATTCAGAATTCCATCTAAAGGTGTTTTTGTAAATCCCATCTCTATTTTTAAACGGAAATGGCGCTTTTGATTCTGCATAATAAATCTGAACGGTATCGCCTTGGCGTTCTAGCAAATTAACCTCCTTTATTTTGTACCCCCAATCTTTAAAACCTTCTAGATTCTGAATTTCATATACAAACCGATGTATGGAAGTATTCATTTCTAACTGCGCTTTAAAAGCCTTAAAAGAAGTGTTCTCTTCATTTCTTGTATAAATAAATATTTCATCCTTATCCTGTATTAATTCCCAATTTTCTTGAGAATACCCAAAGGAATTAATCGCAATAAATACAAACAATAAATATTTCTGAAAACTAAGCATTATTCAAAATTTCAATATGAGCAGGAACGGAATAATTATATGTACTTGTCATAAACGCCCATTGTTCTGAAACAAGATCCAATTCCTTCTGATCTACGGACAATTTATTTTTTTTATAACTTTTCATTGCATCTATATATTTCTCAAATTTAATAGAAGCTTCATCAAACCCATTTATTTGCAATTTCTTGTAAATTTCTTTCAAGCAGTTCATCGAAGAAGATTCTAAATCATCAAAAGATAATTCGTATAAATTATCCTTTGGAATTAAGTCTTTATTTTTGAAATAATCCTGCATTAGTCTGTTATAACCTTCTATTACCAATTCATTTACCTCCTCTTTATTGATGTTTTCTAATTGTAAATGAGGCATCATTTTTCTAAAAAAATTCTGTGTAGATAAATATACATCAAACGGATTTCTATGAATATGAATAAATTTAGCATTTGGAAACATTTCTAGTAGCACATCAATCCTTGCGGTATTAGGTGGGTTTTTTGATAAAAAAATATCTCCGTTCGTGTTTTTTAGCGCTTTGCTAATTATTAATTTGTACTCTTCTATCCATTTGTTTTTATTCTCTTTATGTATTCCGTTTAATTTTATACACCTTTTAAAAATGATTGCACTTTTCTTCGGGAAAAACCAAAAAAGATAATAACTCAATGGGACACGATGTCCTATGGTAAACTCTTCCTCTTGCGGCAACTTAGGATTTAAAACAACATTGTCGCCTTCACGTTTTTCAGGAATAAGAAACTTCATAAAACCTCTAAAAAGTAAGCGACCTAACTTATTAAACAAAGTATCCGGAAATACACTTTGGTAGGTAGTTACATATCCCATTTGAGCATCTTGACTTAATAAATTATGCAAATGGGTTGTTCCACTCCTCCAATGCCCTATTATAAAAATTGGAGCGTTTTTAATAGGCTTGCCTCTAAACCTTGGATTGACAAAAACTTGTTCGTACAATCTAAAAGGGAGGTTTATTAAGTTTATGAGTAAAATAAATAAAACCTTTAAATAGTATTGTGGTGAAATATGATGAACCCTTAATACTCTGATTAAAGAAGGAAAAGAATATCCAACCAATGGAGGGAACAAAACGCCTTTATTTCTTTCTTTTTTTTTCATGAAATTTTATGCTAGCTAAATACACGCATGGCCTTATTATATGCACTTTCAAATGCTAATGGGTTCAAATTGGTGTTTGCTTTTTGCTGTGTAAAATAGGACACCAATTTCTCAGTAGGCATATTACCGGTTAAATCATCTTTTGCCATGGGACAACCACCATACCCTTTAATTGCTCCATCAAACCGCAAACAGCCGCCTTTGTAAGCCGCATCTACCTTTTCATGCCAAGAATCTGGAGTTGTATGTAAATGAGCTCCAAATTCTATTTTCGAATACTTTGGAATTAAATTAGTAAAAAGATATTCAATTGTTTCACCATCAGCAACTCCAATGGTATCAGACAATGAAAGCGTTTTAACTCCCATTTCGGACAATTTCTCTGTCCATTCAGATACAATATCAACATTCCAAGGGTCTCCATATGGATTTCCGAAACCCATAGAAAGATAAGCAACTACCTCTTTTTTAGTTTTGCTTGCCAAGTTTAACAACTCATCTAAAATAATTAAGGATTCTGCAATCGTTTTACCAGTATTCCGCATTTGAAATATTTCTGATATAGAAAATGGATACCCCAAATAATCAATTTCTTCAAAAGCACATGCGTCATTCGCCCCTCGTACATTTGCAACAATTGCCAAAAGTTTACTTGAAGTTTTGGATAGATCTAAACGCCTTAACACGTCGGCTGTATCTCTCATTTGAGGAATTGCCTTAGGAGACACAAAACTGCCAAAATCTATGGTATCAAAGCCAACATTCAACAGCATATTAATATATTGTGACTTTAATTCAGTAGAAATAAAATGAGATTTAATGCCTTGCATGGCATCTCTAGGACATTCTATAATTTTTACCTTTTCCATACGTTCAAATATACGAAAGTAATACAGCTATTACTTACTAATGAAATAACAATTCTTATATTTATACTTTTTAATTTTTACTTATGAAAAAACAGTTTTTCCTTATATCCGCTCTTGTATTGCTTTGTATTGTTTCATGTAAAAAAGAAAATAAAGTAGGCGGGCCATGTACTTATGTAGATTTAGAAATGGAAGTTAAAATAACTTTATTAGATGGAGATTTGAATGAAGATTTTATGATTTCTATGCAACCCAACGTTGAAGACCCAGGAAACGAAGTCTATAGATTGTCTAAAAAACAATTAAATAACATGGAAATTAATTTTGAATTTGAAGCTTTGAAAAGCAAGGAGAATGTTTATGTTTTAACAGAGAAGAAAATTACGGAAGGAACATGTACTCCAATAATTATATCAAAAATGCATCTTAAAAAATGAAAAAGGTTCTAATAGTATTAGCGACAGTCATTCTTCTATTTATTTGTTATTTATTTTTTAATCTTTTCACTACAAACTCAAAGCAAATAGTTGTTGCTCCTATTGATAAAATCAAAATTGATGAAGATGTTATTAAACATCTCGCCCAGGCTATTCAAATTAAAACGATCTCAACCGAAAATACAGAAGCAATTGATTTTTCGGAATTCGATAAATTCAATATCTTTTTAAAAGAAACCTATCCACTTACAGATTCTTTGTTAGATAAAAAATTATTCAATTCTTATAGTCATTTATATTTATGGAAAGGAAGTAACACTTCTTTAAAACCAATTGTTTTAATGGGACATATAGATGTTGTTCCTGTAATTGAAAAAAATAGAAAAGAATGGAAAGAGGCGCCATTTAAAGGAATTATAAAAGATGATGTTATTTGGGGCCGAGGCACTATGGACGATAAGGTAAATGTTATCGGTATTTTGGAAGCTACCGAGGCCTTGCTAAAATCAGGTTTTCAACCAGAACGAAGCATTTATTATGCATTCGGTCATGATGAAGAAATTGGTGGTAATAATGGAGCCGCTGTAATGGCAAAATATTTAGAAGACAACGATATTGAAGCGGAATTTATTTTAGACGAAGGAAGTGTAATTACACAAGGGTTAATTCCTGGTATTGACAAAGACGTGGCTTTAATTGGAATCGCAGAAAAAGGCTCTGTATCTATTCAATTATCGACAAAAATTGAAGGCGGGCACTCTTCTATGCCATCTAAAGAAACAGCCATTGATGTTTTATCTAGTGCTATTTCAAAACTCAAAACAAATCCATTCCCAGCAAAATTATCTCAACCTTTGGATGGTTTTATAGCATATCTTGGCCCAGAAATGGGTTTTCCAAATAATTTAGTTTTTGCCAATGCCGGAATATTTGAAAGTGTTATTACAGGTATTTACGAAAAAACGGCTTCTGGTAATGCCATGGTAAGAACCACTACCTCACCTACAATTTTTAATGCGGGTGTTAAAGATAATGTCATTCCACAGTCTGCTTCTGCTATGCTGAATTTTAGAATTTTACCAGGTGAAACAGTGGCATTGGTAAAAGAACGAATTGAAACTTTGATTAATGACGATAGAATTACTATCTCTGAAGGTGGCTTTAACTCAGATCCTTCTGTGGTTTCAGAAACGGAGACGGAATCTTTTAGAACTATTCATAAAACCATTAAAGAAATTTATGGTAATGATGTTTTAGTGGCTCCTACGCTGGTAGTTGCTGCTACCGATTCAAAGCATTATAAAAATGTTTCAGATAACATATACCGCTTTATTCCAGTACATATAAATCAAGATAACATTAAGGCCATTCACGGAATTAATGAACGAATTTCGGTGGATGATTTTAAAGATGTGATTCGATTTTATACCAGAATAATTGAAAATTTGGAAAAATAATGCTTATTGTTTTTTTCCATTCACATAATTTTCTTCTTTAAGTAATTTACCTTCATCATCAAAATATTTCCAGATTCCTATTTCCTTTAAACTGGAATTCTTTCTCCCTTGCATAATACGAATGTCTTTATCATTGTACCAAGTATGAAGGGAACCCGAGTCTGCTATCCTTGCAACTTGATAACCATGTCTTATAGCTTTACTATCATATTCTATAACATATTTTTGCCATTTACCCTTTACCTTGTTAAAATATATTGAACTAGAATATCCTGGCATTTGAATTTTCTTAACTCTTCCGTCTTCAAAATATTCTTTACTTTCTAATATGTACTTGTAATCATCAAAACGCTTGTTTTTATATCTTTTCAGATCTCTTCTTTCTGACCTCAATTTTCCACTTTGATAATAAGTCTTAATCATTTTTACATCGCCATCTAAAACTGACTCATATGATAACTTGCCATTAGGAAAATAGGTCTTTCTTTTAACTTCCCATCCATTTTCAAAAGTGGCTTGTCCAGAATTTATATTTTCAGAATTATAGCGCTTCCAAACTCCCGAACCTCTGTTTACTTTTATCTCATCAAAACTAGGTATAATATCATAATTACCGTCTTCAAGAACTTTATATCCTTCTATTTTAACATTTCCTTTCCAGTAATACATAACATGAGTTTCATCATCATCATAGGAATCTGGTTCATATATTATAAATATCGCATTTGTCTCATCTTCATTTACAATTAACTCAAATTCTACCTTTTTTCTTAAGTCAACATCTTCAAACCAACCTTCCCAGTCAAAATTTTGCTTATGTACAATAAGTTTTCCATTTTTATATTGCTCTCGACTAAATAATTTACCATCATCAAAATAAATGGTTTGACCATGATAAAGGCCATCTTTAAAGTTCTTAATTCTAAAAATTAAACCTGAATGTTCATATATTTTTTCTTCCCCGTCTTTTAATCCATTTTTATAAAAACGTGTTTCAGCAATTACACCATCATCAAAATATTTCTTTGAAACACCTTCAAGCTTCCCCAATTCATAATTTGAAACTTGAAAAAGAGTACCATTTTCCCAATAGACGCTATGTGTGCCATGAAATTTTCCATTAAGATAATTTACTTCTGCAAATAAGGATTTATCGTTTCTATAATATGACCATTCACCAGTCTTTTGCTTTTCTTTATTGTAAAGTCCAGCAGTTTTACTTTTGTCAAGATTCGTACTAGGAATTTTGCTTAATAACTGAGCATTAGAAAAAGAGATAAAACTAATACTTATTACAAGGTTTAATAAAAAATATTTTTGTTTGGATTTCATACGATAATTTTAATATTTATTAATTTAACTATTCTTTAGAGCCATATACATAATTTTCTTCTCTCAGAAAATTACCTTTACTATCATAAACCTTAAAAACACCATTTTTCTCACCATACTCATATGTTCCTTCTAATCTAATCTTTCCATTTTCATAAAACTCACGAACATAACCATGCATACTTCCATTGATGTCTTCATATTTTGCTTTTAAAACACCATTTGAATGATACATTGATATCATATTCTCACGAATTCCTTCATTATAGTTTACTTCCGTAAATAGTACTCCATTTTTATAGCATTTTGTTAGTCCATGTCTTATACCATCATTGTTATGAGAATATTCAAAAGTCATATTTTTTTTGTATTCATAACTTTTCATGGTATCTCCTGAAGTGCCATATTCAAAATTTGCCTTTTTTATTATTCTCCCTTCTTTATCAAACTCTTCGTACAAACTGTCTGGACTCTCTTTTATACCATGTTTATAAGTGGCTTTTAACCTTAGTTTACCATTTGGATGAAAGTACTCCCAGTAGCCGTAATCTCTACCACTGAATCTAAATCCAATTCCCGTTAAAATTCCATCCTTGTTATAATGTTTCATCCTTCCGTCATTCTTAACAGTGGCATAATCTATTTCAGTCAATAGCATCAAGTTCGACATTAATCTCTGAGCAAAACCTTCTTTACCTTTAGAGTCAAAATATTGCTCAGTTGGCTTAAGCTTTAATATCTTATTATATGAATGTGCCAACATTTCTTCTCTAAAATCAAAATTTCTATCCAAATTTTCTAGCATTTTAAACTCTGTCATTTCAGCAACCAAAAACTCCTTAGAATAAGAATCATAAGGAATTGAAGATAACATTAAGACTTCATCTCCATGAGTTTTTTTATAGAATCCTGCCTCGAAATCATATTCATCTCCTCCTTCTTTAAAATTAATATTTATTGAATTTACATATTTGTATTCATTCATACTTGCAGCTACTCCCATAGTACGCTTAAGAACTTTTAACTTAACTTTTAATCCTATATCACTTATCTCCTCAGAAGGAATTGCTTTAAGTTTATCATAATATTCTTTTAATTCTTTATTTTCTACAAAATCAATATCATAAGTATAATCATAAGTTCCTATTTCAATTCTTGGATTCCAAAAATAATTCTCATTGCCACTTATTCTGCCAGAATCTTTTATTAGTTGCTCACCCAATAGCAATGAATAAACTTTGTTTGATATTGTGGGTTCATTCATTCGTGCTAATAATAAATCTTCATTATTTTCACCTCCAATAAAATCTAAATCTCCTTCTAAATTTCTTCTAAATAAATGTGAACCATCATCATAATTTAAAATAACTTCAGGCTCACTTTTTATTCTATTTGAAATAGTTCGCCCTTCTTCATTAAGCATCATGTTAAATAATTCTCGTTTTGGGAAAGAATAAATCATATATTTCTTTTGCCTGAGTAGAAATAGTAGATTCACCTCATTTGGATTAGAACTCTTAAAAGATTTATCGTTTAATACATAAACTTTTGCTTTATTAAAAAAACTCCTATTATATTCATATTGACTTTTTGTTTCTTCCAATAATTTCTTAAGAAAGACATGGTTACTGGCCAAATTTTTATTTTTCTCTTTTATTAACCCAATCCTTAACTCTTCTAAATTGATATTTAATAATTGATTCAAATTTGGTTGCAGTCCACTAAATTTACCATTTTTATAGGTTATTTTCGTTGGCTGAATCAACCTTATATCATTTATGTAGTCTAATTGTTTATTAAAACTCGCATTATCCATAAAACCAGAAACTGGTAATGCCGTATTATTATTCCATGAGCTTTTTCTTTCAATTATTGCCTCCTTCTTTAAAACATCAACTCTGAGAAAAGTTCTAGTTGTATATTTATAAGGTAAAAAGGGTCCGGTTTTGCTATATCTAGAAACCGTGTTCTGATCCGCGGAAGTCTCCTTTAACGATTCAGTTATATCCATATATAAGATGTTATTCTTAAAATAAACATCATTAATTTTAAGATGTGTATATCCCGAATAACTTACCCTATAGTTTGGGGAAGAATTAGTTAATCCTGCAGCAACACTAGTTGCATTTAATCTGTTATTTAGTTCTCCTTTAAACTTTCTAGAATAAATAAAGTCTTGATATCCAGAAATCGATGCTAAAACTCTTTTTTTCAATTTATCCGGATTCGAGTCAGACGGATATACAGCGTCAATTTTTTTTCTTAAATCAATTGAAAACTTGCTATTTGCCGAGTTTATTTGCTTTATAGATTCAGAAAATGCAATTTTGTAAGCCTTTAACTCACGTCTTCTTTCCGTTTCTTCTGCTTGTTTACGAAGACTTCTATTTTCGAAACCAGAAACTATCAACATCCCTAGATCGGTCATCGACTTTTCCATTTGCTGCCCAAAGGCCTCCCATTGCCAATCATTTTGAACCATTTGGAATGCCTGTTGATCGCTAAATCCACCTGTTCTGTATGAATAAAAATCACTGTTTTTTAGAGCTTCACCAACAGCCATTTGGTACTCAATATCAGTTAGAACTAATTTTTCGGACTCTTCCCTAGCCTTTTCATCTTCAATTTCTAATCTTCTTTTTGTATCTGCGGCCTTTCTCTTCTGCTCTGCCTCCCATTTCTCAAATTCAGAATTATACTTAGAATTGCTTGATGAGGAATTAATTTTCTTATTAATAGATGATTTAAATTCGGCTAATCTTTCAAAATAAGTATTCTTTAATTCATCAATTTCAAATCTAAAATTCAATTTATAAAAATCTGAACTTGTTTTAAGGTCAAATCTATTGACCATTGATTTTACTTCATCGTCATCTAGATATACAATATCTAGAGATCCTTGACCTACACCCCTAATGGTTTTATTAAAATATTCAGAAAAATGAATATCATATGTAAAAATAAACGTAGCTTTTAAATCACTACTTACTTTATCTATTACGATTGGAAAACCTTCTTCTGATCTAGAATATGTTTCACCATTAATTTCGAACATTGTAATTTCATAACTCGTAATACTACATTGCACACGAACATCTCCCAATCCAGGTGCATCTGCTCTACATTTCACTGTTGCTTTATACCAATAGACACCCCCATTAGCTTCTCCTTTTCCTTCAATTTCTGAAGTACTAGTAATATAATCTTGCTGGGCAATTAATTGAATAGGTAAAAGAAATAAAAAAGAACAGTATAAGAATTGTCTGAAAAACTTTAAATGCATATGTGAGGACAAAAGAAGGTTTCGTTATTGAATATTTCAATTATATAAACGGCAAGATACCTAATTTTCTCATTTCAAAAAATACTCAAATTGAGTATTTTGAACTTAGGCAAAAAAGGGGTTCGGTAAATATTAAGATATAAACTAACGAATTAATGCTTTGTTAATTTTCTTTACCAAACCAGGCCCTTCATAAATAAACCCGGTATAAACCTGAACTAAATCGGCCCCTGCTTCAATCTTTTCAAGAGCATCTTTAGAAGAATGTATACCTCCAATTCCTATAATTGGAAATGCTTTGTTCGATTTATCTGCTAAGAATTTAATCGTTTTGGTACTTCTATCTTTCACTGGTTGGCCAGAAAGTCCTCCATTTCCAATTTCCTCCAATCGTTCATTACTCACTTTTAAACCTTCTCTATTGGTTGAAGTATTTGAAGCAATTACCCCGTCAATCCTAGTTTCAGCAACCAAATCAATTATTTCTTGTAATTGTACATCGTTCAAATCTGGAGCAATTTTTAATAATATTGGTCTTTGCAATTCAAATTTAGAATTGGCATTTTGAACGGCAGTAATCAATTCTACCAAATAATCTTTGTCTTGTAATTTTGCCATAGACCCAACATTTGGACAACTTACGTTTAAAACAAAATAATCAACATTTGGATGCAATTCATTAAAACACTCCAAGTAATCTTGGGTGTATTGATCTGATGAACTACTTGTCATCTTTCCAATATTTCCACCTATAATAACATTTGTCTTTAACTCCTTCAAACGCTTTGAAATCTCCTCAACTCCTGCATTATTAAATCCCATTCGGTTAATGATTCCTTTATCGGCTTTTAAACGAAATAATCGCTTTTTAGGATTACCCTCTTGTGCACGTGGTGTAACTGTTCCAATTTCTATAAAACCAAATCCAAAATTCTCTAACTCATTAATGAGCACAGCATTCTTATCGAAACCTGCACCTAACCCCACAGGGTTCTTAAATTTAAGTCCAAACAATTCACGTTCTAAACTGACATGATTCACTGTATACATACTTTTTACAATTCCTTTTACAAATGGAATCTTAAAACTAGATTTCAAAAAAGAAAATGTGAAATGGTGCACCTTTTCAGGGTCAAATAGGAATAGAATTGGTCTAATTAATAATTTATACATATTCAATTACAATAATCTATTTATAAAAATTCCCGCCAATAGGCAGGAATTTATTTATCTTAAAACAGCATTTAAATTCTTTTCTAAAGACTGCTGCATTTTTTGCATTACCTTTTCAATTTGCTTATCGTTTAAGGTCTTTTGTTCGTCTTGCAATACAAAACTTACCGCATAAGACTTTTTACCTTCTGGCAATTTATCTCCTTCATAAACATCGAATAAATCAACTTCTTTCAAAAGCTTTCTTTCAGATTGGAACGCCGCATTATATATTTCTGAGAACTTAACACCCTTATCAATTAACAAAGCTAAATCCCTTTTAACTGAAGGAAATTTTGGTAAATCTGTGACCTTAAATCCTTTTCTGTTGGCTACTTTTAAAATATTCTCCCAGTTAAAATCAGCAAATAAAACCTCTTGCTTTATTCCAAAAGATTTTAAAATTGAAGGCTTCACAACCCCAAAGTCAACCAATTTAATTTTTCCAAAACCTAAATTGATGCCTTCAGAAAACAAATCACTTTTTGTTGGACTTGTTTTCATTTTCTGAATTCCTAAACGGTTCAATAAGGTTTCAACTACTCCTTTAAAATAAAAGTAATCGGATTTTCGAGCATCTACAGCCCAACTATCTTTAGATCTATTTCCTGTTACAAATAACGTCAAATGTTTTTGCTCGCTATAACCACTTTCATATTTGTGGTACGTTTTTCCAAATTCGAAAAACTTTAAAGAGCTATTCTTTCTGTTAATATTATAAATAACGGACTCTAAGCCACTAAATAGCATCGATTGTCTCAACACACCTAAATCGCTACTTAATGGGTTTAACATAGCCACATCTTGCTCACTATTAAGGTTTTCTGTTTGCTCTAGATAAGAAGCTTTTGTTAAAGAATTGGCCATCGTTTCATTAAAACCTATACCTGTAAGTAAATTTCCGGCAATGTTTTCAATCTTAACCCCATCAAAATCATCTGTAGAAATAGAAGTATTTAACTTATGTGAAAATTGAATATTGTTATATCCATAAACTCTTAAAATCTCTTCAATAACATCTGCTTCACGTTGTACATCAACTCTATATGATGGAATAGTTAATCCAAGACCACCGTCTGTTTCGCTATTTAATTTTATATCTAAAGAAGCTAAAATATTTTTGATGCGTTCTTTTGGGATTTCATCACCAATTAAACGATTCATTCTTTCATAAGAAATAAAAACCTCAAAGTCTTCAATTTTCTCCGGATAAAAATCCGAAGGGTCGGATGCTTTCTTACCTCCAGCAATTTCCACTATTAACAAAGCTGCACGCTTCATAGCATACATTACAAAGTTTGGATCAATTCCTCTTTCAAACCTAAACGATGCATCGGTATTTAATGCATGACGTTTTGCTGTTTTTCTAACAGAAACCGCATTAAAGTAAGCACTTTCTAAAAAGATACTTGTCGTACTTTCTGTAACTCCAGAATCTATTCCACCAAAAACACCTGCAATACATAATGGGTTAGAATCTGCATCACAAATCATAATATCATCTTGATGTAAAGATCTCTCAACACCATCTAGCGTTGTAAACTTTGTTCCTGCTTCTAATGTTTTAACTAAGATCTTATTCCCTTTTACTTTTGACGCATCAAAAGCGTGTAAGGGTTGTCCTAGTTCATGTAAAACATAATTTGTAGCATCTACAATATTGTTAATTGGACTTAAACCAATGGCTTTTAATTTATTCTGCAACCATTTGGGAGATTCTCCAACATTAACATCTGTAATCGTAATTCCACAATATCTAGGTGCTAATTCTTTATCTTCAACTTCTACGTCAATACGTAACTTTCTTTCATCAACATGAAAATCCATAACAGATGGAGAAATTAACTCTAACATCATATCATTCTGAATTAAACCAGCACGCAAATCACGGGCCACACCATAATGACTCATGGCATCTGCCCTATTAGGTGTTAAACCTATTTCAAAAACTTCATCACTCTCAATTTCGAACACTTCAGCACAAGGAGTTCCAACTTTTAAGCCTGCATCTAAAACCATAATACCATCATGGCTTTCTCCAAGACCTAATTCATCCTCTGCGCAAATCATACCATGACTCTCTTCCCCTCTAATCTTTCCTTTTTTAATTTTGAAAGATTCTCCTTTGTCATCATACAAAAACGTTCCTATAGTTGCTACAGGAACTTTTTGTCCAGCAGCCACATTCGGTGCTCCACAAACAATTTTTAACGCTTCTTTTCCGCCAACATCGACGGTTGTAACCTTTAATCTATCTGCATTTGGGTGTTGCTCACAGGTAAGCACTTCACCTACAACAATTCCTTTCAAACTTCCTTTTACAGATTCTACGGTTTCAATTCCTTCAACTTCAAGTCCTAAATCGGTTAATAATTCTCCAGTTTTCTCAGCGTTCCAATCAACTTTAATAAACTGCTTTAACCAATTGTATGATATTTTCATCTAGTAGTACATTTTTTCAAGATGCAAAGATACTCTAAATTAAGCCATTTTAAAAATTGTCATAATTGAAATAACAGTACTTTTCAACATCAAATTAAAAGGTTGATTTTAATCTGTATTTTAGTACCGAAAAATTCAAGCATTAATGTATAAAAAACACATAATTCTAGTATTTACATTACTACTTTTTATAAATTGTAATGTTGATAAAGATCAAGATTTCAAAAATAAAATTCAAAACGATTTAAAGAACATTAAAGGAAATACGGCTCTGGTTCTCTTTGATTTAAATCAAAACAAAACACTACTTAACATAAATAGCAAAGCCGAGTATCATGCTGCAAGTACTATGAAAGTACCGGTAATGATCGAGGCTTTTAAACAAGCGAGAGAAGGTAAGTTCAGTATCAAAGATTCAATTTTAGTAAAGAATGAATTTAAGAGTATAGTAGATGGTAGTGCTTACCAAATGGATATTACAGATGACGGTGGAGATGAACTATACAAAATGGTCGGTAAAAAAGTTACCATAGAAAAGTTAATTTACGATATGATAACAGTAAGTAGCAATTTGGCAACAAATATTTTGATTGATATGGTAGATGCTAAAAAAGTTACAGAGACAATGAGAAGCCTAGGTGCAGAAAAGATTGAGGTTTTACGTGGCGTTGAAGATCAGAAAGCCTATGACAAGGGGTTAAGCAATTCAACTACCGCTAATGATTTAGTTCAAATATTTAAAGGAATTGCTTCGAACGCTGCAGGATCTGAAGGTGATTGTAACAATATGCTATCCATTTTAAAAGATCAAAAATTCAATGATTTAATACCGAAATATTATCCTAAAAATGTGACTGTTGCACATAAGACTGGCTCAATAACTGGGGTTCATCATGATGCTGGAATTATATATTTGCCCAATGGAAATTCATATGTTTTGGTAATTCTATCTAAAAATTTGGAAGATTTTGAAAAAGGTACAGATGCATTGGCAAAAATCTCAAAAAAAATTCTAGACCAATTAATGAAACCATAATAAATTACCATTGAAAAAAAGCACACACATAAAAGAAGTTTTTTTCCTTTTTCTAAAATTAGGAACGGTGGCATTTGGCGGACCTGCTGCGCATATTTCCATGATGGAAAGTGAAGTGGTTACCAAACGTAAATGGATGACACGTGAACATTTTTTAGATATGGTAGGTGCTACAAATTTGGTGCCCGGTCCAAACTCCACACAAATGACCATGCATTGCGGTCATGTCAGAGCGGGGTGGCTTGGCTTATGGGTCGCCGGCCTTTCATTTATTTTTCCTGCAGTAGTTTTCACTTTAATTCTGGCCATGTTTTATGGTAAATATGGTGAAGTTCCGGGAATTGCTCCAATTTTTTATGGTATAAAACCTGCAGTTATCGGAATCATTTTTACTGCAACTCAAAAACTAGGAAAAAAAGCCTTTAAAAATTGGCAATTAATAGCCATTGGAATATTGGTTACAGCACTTTCTTTATTTGGAATCGATGAGTTTTTATTAATTATTGGAAGTGGAGTTATTGGAATGATTTGGCTTAATTTTGGTCAGCAAAATTCTCTTAAAACTGTTATTGCCCCGTTACTTTTAATCGCAAAACCTGTTGGAATTAATATAAGCAATACTGCAATTTTCACATCTTTTTTAAAAATAGCAATTTTACTATTCGGTAGTGGATATGTATTAATTGCATATGTTGATGCGGAATTAGTTGAAAAATTAGGTTGGCTTACAAAAGAACAGTTGCTAGATGCCATTGCTTTTGGACAGTTTACACCTGGACCTGTTTTAACGACAGCAACATTTATTGGGTATCAATTAAATGGTATTTCAGGAGCACTATGGGCTTCATTAGGTATGTTTTTACCTTCATTTTTCTTGGTAGGTTTATTGGTTAAATTAATTCCAATTCTTAGAAAGTCTAAACTACTTTCAAAATTCTTAGATGCTGTAAATGCTGGTGCCGTAGGTATTATGATTGCAATTTCTTTAAAATTGGGATATGAACTTGCCTTTGAATGGCAATCCTTATTAATTATGGTTGTAAGTATACTTGTTGCTTTTCGATTTAAAAAAGTGAGTTCTTTTTACATTATTATAGGTGGAGCCACGCTCGGTTTTTTACTTTCCTTTTTGTAAAAATTTATTTTTTCAACAATTCACTTATATTCGTGCCTTATAAAAAAATCCTAATTAAACATTTTTTACAATGCATTTAAGAAAAATCACCATATTAATCATCTCTCTATTTATTTGTGCAAGCGTTTATTCTCAAGAAGATAAACTATTAGCAGATATGGATAAAGATTTTAAATCGATTCAGAAAGCACTAGTTGAGGCGTTTGGTTATTTCTTTAAAGTTTCAGACATCGCTATTGCAGAATCAAAATTAAAAGAAGGAGAAGTTTTAATAACTGAAAAACTAAATCATTATAAAAACAACAAATCAGCATACGGAGAAATTAACGATTATGATTATTATACCGATCTTTTTGAAAAGGAAACTTCTGCTGCAATAGAACCCTACAAAAAAAGCCTTACACTTTCAGTTGAAATATGTTCAAATACTGGGACAGGAAAAACATTTCAGAATGAGGAAGAAATGAGACTTGCCATTGGTTTATATTATAAATATGAAGAGTTTTCTAATCGCCATTTTGAATTAAGAGAAAATATTGACGGCATAAATGAATTGCTTGTAAATTTTTCTACTATTGAAGCCACTCTAGATTGCAATGACATTAAAACCTATGAAGGTTTTTTGAATAACGTAAAGGAACTTAGACCCCAATACAAAGAATTTAATATAGAACTTGGATCACTGGTAAATGAATTACCAGAAAAACAAAGGACTTTACATTTGGAATCGATAAACGATACTTTATTTGGTAGTTTTAACACTATTATGAATCAATATGACAGAACAGGATTTGATAGTGGCCTGGATACCGAAAACACTTTTTTCTTTTTAAATAGCGCAAAGCAAAAGTTAAATTGTAATTAGAAAAAAATACTACAAAAACAAGAACATTAACTAATGTTACTCCAAACAGCCGTATTTTTTTGAATGCCAACATAGGTTTTTCTAATAGGCAGGTTATCGGCTAATTCCAAACTTGGATCTACCTGCAATACATTAAATGCTGTGGCTCTGGCTTTTGACAATAACAAGGAATCTTTAGTAATATCAGCAATTTTAAGATTTAGCACACCGCTTTGTTGCTTGCCCATTATGTTTCCAGGCCCACGCAATTTTAAATCAACGTCGGCAACTTCAAATCCATCTGTAGTTTTTACCATGGTTTCTAAACGAGTTTTTGCTTCTGAAGATAGTTTATGGCTTGTCATTAAAATACAATAACTCTGTTCCGCACCGCGTCCTACTCGGCCTCGCAATTGATGCAATTGCGAAAGTCCAAAACGCTCAGCACTTTCTATAATCATAACACTTGCATTGGGTACATTTACGCCAACTTCTATTACCGTCGTAGCCACCATAATCTGTGTTTCTCCCTTTATAAAACGTTGCATTTCATATTCCTTGTCTTCAGGTTTCATTTTACCGTGTACAATAGAAATTTGAAATTTGGGTAATGGAAACTCTCTTGCAATACTTTCATACCCATCCATTAAGTCTTTGTAATCCATTTTTTCAGATTCCTGAATTAGAGGATACACCACATAAACCTGACGCCCTTTAGCAATTTCATCTTTCATAAATTTAAATACTGAAAGACGATTGGAATCGAATCGATGTGCTGTAGCAATTTCTTTTCTTCCAGGCGGTAACTCATCAATTACAGAAATATCTAAATCGCCGTACACACTCATAGCCAAAGTTCTAGGTATAGGTGTCGCAGTCATTACCAATACATGTGGAGGCAACTCGTTTTTCTGCCATAATTTGGAACGCTGCTCAACACCAAATCTATGTTGCTCATCAATTATTGCAATACCTAAATTTTGAAACTTAACCTTATCCTCTATCAATGCATGTGTGCCAATCAAAATTTTCAACTCTCCAGATTCTAATGCGGCATGAATCTCTCTTCGTTTTTTTGCCTTTACAGAACCTGTCAACAATTCAACATGCACGTCCATTTCTTCTAGTAATGAATTTATGGCATTGTAATGTTGTGTGGCTAAAATTTCGGTTGGCGCCATAATAGCGGCTTGATACCCATTATCTAAGCCTATTAACATTGTTAACAAGGCTACAATTGTTTTTCCCGAGCCTACATCTCCTTGAAGCAATCGATTCATCTGAGCATTAGATGCAACATCTGCACGAATTTCTTTTAAAACGCGTTTCTGAGCATTGGTTAAATCAAAAGGTAAATAATCGTTATAAAATGTATTAAAATACTTTCCAATCTGTTCAAATGGATACCCTTTAATCTTTGATTTATGAATCATTTTTTTTCGAATCAATTGCAATTGAATATAAAACAACTCTTCAAACTTTAAGCGCTGCTCTGCCTTTGTCAATAATTCTTGACTCTTTGGAAAATGTATATTAAAATAGGCTTCACTTTTAGATATAAATCCTTCGTCTTTTAAAATGGAACTCGAAAGTGTTTCTTGAAATTTTCCTTTATATTCTTCAAACAAACTTTGCATCATTTTTTGGATCACGCGATTTGTTACCCCTTTATTTGTTAAAAGTTCAGTTGAAGGATAAACAGGTTGCATTACAGATCTTAAATTCCGTTTATACTCGCTCACCAACTCCATTTCTGGATGCGCAATATTAAATGCTCTATTAAAAGAAGTTGCCTTTCCAAATACAACATAAGGCACATTTACCTTTAAATTTTCTTTTATCCATTTTACCCCTCTAAACCATACTAATTCCATTGTTCCAGTACCGTCAACAAATGTCGCTACTAACCTACTTCCTCTTTTCTGCTTTACTGTTTTGATATTGCTAATTTTTCCAACTACTTGAATTTCTGAGGTGTTGGGCTGCAATTCATTAATCTTATAGAATTGCGTTCTATCAATATATCTATTCGGAAAAAAGTTAATTAAATCTCCAAAAGTTCTAATTCCTAATTCTTTCTTTAGCAAATCGGCTCTAGAAGGTCCAACGCCTTTTAAATAAGAAATAGATGTGTTAGAGTTGTACGGAGGCATTAAATGAATTTAGCAGTGCTAAAATAAGAAATAGTCAGTATTCATTCGTACATTTGCAAACCAAAATTTTAAGGCAAATGAGATTACATAGAAACTTGTGTTTTACGGTTATAGATTCACTTAATGCTATCTTTAATGATGAAGAATATGCAGGCAAAGTAGTTGAAAAAGCCTTAAAGAGAGATAAGCGATGGGGAGCGAGAGATCGTAAGTTCGTAGCTGAAACGATTTATGACATTGTTCGTTGGAAACGTTTGTATAATGAAATTGCTGGAACCAAGGACCACTTTACAAGAGATAACTTATGGAAATTATTCGCTGTTTGGGCGGTACTTAAAGGAATTGAATTACCAGATTGGAAATATTTCGAAGGTACGCCAGTAAGACGAATTAAAGGGAAGTTTGATGAAGCACAATCTACGCGCGCCATTAAGGAATCGATTCCTGATTGGATGGATGAAGTTGGTGTGAAAGAATTGGGTGAAGCAGTGTGGTCTAGAGAATTAACGGCATTAAACCTGAAAGCGGAAGTTATTTTAAGGGTTAATACTTTAAAAATTGATATTGCAACGCTTCAAAAATTCTTGCGCAAAGAAGAAATTGAAACTGAAAAAGTGAGAGATAATCCAACTGCATTAAGGTTAACCGAACGTAAAAATGTGTTTCTTACAGACGCCTTTAAACGCGGATATTTTGAAGTGCAAGATGCTTCCTCTCAATTGGTTGCTCCATTTTTACAAGTACAACCAGGAATGCGTGTTGTAGACACTTGTGCTGGTGCTGGAGGTAAAACATTACACCTAGCCTCTATTATGCAAAATAAAGGGCAAATAATTGCAATGGATATTTATGCCGGTAAATTGGCGCAATTAAAGAAAAGAGCAAAAAGAGCTGGAGTTCATAATGTTGATATGCGTGTTATAGAAAACACCAAGGTTATTAAAAAATTGAAAGATTCGGCAGATGCAGTTTTAATAGACGCTCCTTGTAGTGGAATTGGGGTTTTAAAACGTAACCCAGACTCTAAATGGAAATTACAACCTGAATTTTTAGATACAATTAGGGCTACGCAAGCGGAAATTTTGTCAAGTTATTCTAGGATGGTGAAGAAAGGTGGAAAACTAGTATATGCAACTTGCTCTATTTTACCTTCTGAAAATCAAGATCAAGTAACATCATTTTTAAAATCTCATCCAGAATTTAAATTTGTAGAAGATCGAAAAATATTGCCTTCAAAATCTGGTTTCGACGGATTTTACATGGCTTTGCTTGAACGAGAAAATTAGAACAAATATGAGAATAGAAGCGGTCAAGAATTTGGTCGCTTTTTTTATTCAATATTATTAACAAAATTTATAAAAATGGGTGCAGAATAGGTACTTTTGCACTTTGTTAAACAATACAAACACACAATCAATGATTCTTTTCTTCGGAAACCCATCTAAGAAAGTATTTGCAGTGCAAGTTGCAAATGAACTTTCGGCTGAAAACACGAAAAAATTAAACTGGTTATTTGGAAATCAACCTCAAATACAACAGACGTCTATTGACGTCTTTTTTGTTGGTCCACGTGCTGCTATGATTACTCCTTGGAGTACCAATGCTGTAGAGATTACTCAAAATATGGCTATTGAAGGCATTATCAGAATTGAAGAATTCTATGCAGTTTCTGAATCGAGTACCGATTTTGATCCAATGATTTCTGAAAAATACAATGGACTTAATCAGGATATTTATACTATAAATGTTCAACCAGAACCTGTTTTAGAAATAGATGATATTGCGGCTTACAATCAGCAAGAAGGTTTGGCATTAAATGATGAAGAAATTGAATATTTGAATAATCTTTCTGTAAAACTAGAAAGAAAACTCACAGATTCTGAAGTGTTTGGGTTTTCTCAGGTAAATTCAGAACACTGTCGTCATAAAATATTTAATGGAACTTTTATTATTGATGGAGAAGAAAAACCAACTTCTTTGTTCAAAATGATTAAAGAAACTTCAAAGCAATTTCCAAACGGAATTGTATCTGCGTATAAAGATAATGTTGCTTTTGTAAAGGGACCAAAAGTTGAGCAATACGCCCCTAAAACTGGTGACAAACCAGATTACTACGTAAAAAAAGAAATTGATTCTGTAATATCTTTAAAAGCAGAAACACATAACTTTCCAACTACTGTAGAGCCATTTAATGGTGCTGCAACAGGATCTGGAGGAGAAATTAGAGATAGACTTGCAGGAGGAATTGGATCATTGCCATTGGCAGGGACTGCTGTGTATATGACCTCGTATTCTAGATTAAAAAAGAATAGACCTTGGGAACAAGCCATGGAAGAGCGCGATTGGTTATACCAAACACCAATGGATATTTTAATAAAAGCGTCTAATGGAGCATCTGATTTCGGTAACAAATTTGGACAACCGTTAATTTCAGGTTCTGTATTAACTTTTGAACACGAAGAACACGCACGTAAACTAGGTTTTGATAAAGTAATTATGCAAGCCGGAGGAATTGGATTCGGTAAAGCAGAACAAAGTATAAAGAAGGAACCTAAGGAAGGAGATAAAATTGTAATCCTTGGTGGAGACAATTATAGAATTGGAATGGGTGGCGCTGCAGTATCATCCGCAGATACTGGAGAATTTAGTTCAGGTATTGAATTAAACGCGGTACAACGTTCTAATCCAGAAATGCAAAAACGTGCTGCCAATGCTATTAGAGCGATGGTTGAATTAGATGAAAATCCAATTGTTTCTATTCACGATCACGGGGCTGGAGGTCATTTAAATTGTCTTTCAGAATTGGTAGAAGAAACTGGAGGGAAAATAGACTTGGACAAGTTACCAGTTGGAGATCCTACTCTATCTGCTAAAGAACTATGTGGAAATGAATCTCAAGAAAGAATGGGATTGGTAATTAATGAAAAAGATATTGATTACTTAAATAGAATTGCAGATCGTGAGCGTTCGCCAATGTATACTGTTGGAGATGTAACAGGTGATGATAGATTTACATTCGAATCTAAAACTACGGGTGAAAAGCCGATGGATTTGGCCTTGGAAGATATGTTTGGGAGTTCTCCTAAGACCATCATGACAGACAAAACTATAGATCGAAAATTTACGGATTTAGAATACTCTGAAGATAAAATACACGATTATATTGCTCAAGTATTGCAATTAGAAGCGGTGGCATGTAAAGATTGGTTAACTAATAAAGTTGATAGATGTGTAACGGGCCGCGTTGCAAAACAACAAACTTGTGGGCCTTTACAACTGCCATTGAACAACGTTGGAGTTATGGCCTTAGACTACAATGGTAAAGAAGGTGTAGCCACTTCAATTGGACATGCACCTATAAGTGCTTTAATTGATGAAAAAGCAGGTTCTAGAAATGCAATTGCAGAATCTTTAACAAATCTTATTTGGGCACCTCTTGAAGATAATTTAGAATCCGTTTCATTATCTGCAAACTGGATGTGGCCTTGTAAAAATGAAGGTGAAGATGCACGTTTATACAATGCTGTAGAAGCAGTTTCTCATTTTGCTATTGAATTAGGCATCAACATACCAACAGGAAAGGATTCTCTTTCTATGAAACAGAAATACCCAAATGAAGAAGTGATTTCTCCAGGTACGGTAATTATTTCTGCCGCTGGACATTGTAATGAAATTTCAAAAGTTGTAGAGCCTGTTTTACAGAAAAATGCTAAAGGAATTTATTACATAAATTTATCAGAAGATACTTATAAATTAGGCGGTAGTTCTTTTGCTCAGATAAAGAATAAAATAGGTATTGAAACACCTAACATTCAAAATGCTGCTAATTTTAAAACAGCATTTAATACAATTCAAAATGCTATTAAAGCAGGACTAATTGTAGCCGGTCATGATATTTCTGCTGGTGGAATGCTAACTACTTTATTAGAATTATGCTTTTCTGATGTAAATTTAGGAGCAACAATTGATTTATCCTCTATTGGCGAATCTGACATTGTGAAATTATTATTTGCTGAAAATAGCGGAATTATAATTCAGACTAATGATAACAAAGCATTAGAAGCATTACTTTCAGAAAGTAACGTGAATTTCCATGTTATTGGAACTTCTTCACAAGATGGTACTCTAAATATTCAAATAGAAGATAGAAACCTTTCCTTTGATGTGGCAAAACATAGAGATATTTGGTACAAGACCTCTCACCTATTAGACCAAAAACAGTCGGGCAAAAAATTGGCAACGGAGCGTTTTAACAATTACAAAGAACAAGCATTAGATTTTGTCTTTCCAAAAAACTTCACGGGTAATCTACCAGAATTGAAAGAAGGGCAGAAAAAACTAAAGGCGGCTGTAATTCGTGAAAAAGGTTCTAATTCCGAACGAGAAATGGCCTATATGATGGAAATGGCTGGGTTCCAAGTGAAAGATGTTCACATGACAGATTTAATCTCTGGTCGTGAAAATTTAGAAGATATTCAGTTAATTGTTGCAGTTGGAGGATTCTCTAATTCAGATGTATTAGGTTCAGCTAAAGGTTGGGCTGGTGCATTTTTATATAATGAAAAAGCAAGAACAGCATTAGATAACTTCTTTGCAAGAGAAGACACCTTATCATTAGGTGTTTGTAACGGCTGCCAATTGTTTATCGAACTTGGTTTAATCAATGTAAATCATGAAGAAAAACCAAAAATGCTACACAATGAATCTGGAAAATTCGAATGTAACTTTACATCCATTGAAATTCAAGATAACAAAAGTGTATTACTAGATTCATTGGCGGGGTCGAAACTTGGTGTATGGGCTGCACATGGCGAAGGAAAATTCTCTTTCCCATATGAAGAAAGTCAGTATAATATTGTTGGTAAATATGGGTATAAAGGCTATCCTGCAAATCCTAATGGGTCTGATTTTAACACTGCTATTTTAACTTCTGATTGCGGTAGACATACGGTAATGATGCCACACTTAGAACGTTCTATTTTCCCATGGAATTGGGGGCATTATACTAAAGATCGAAATGATGAAGTTTCTCCATGGATACTAGCATTCGAAAATGCTCACAACTGGTTAAATAAATAATTTATAATCAAAACCCCTAACAACTATGTTAGGGGTTTTTTATGCTTTCAACTATGCGAAAACTATTCATACTTTCAGTATTCCTTCCTTTTTTCTCAATTGCTCAAGAATATGCAGATATATTAAAAGTTGGTTACAGTTATGCACCAAATGTGAAATTTAAAAACTATGATGAACAAACAGATGTAAACAGTTTTGAAGCAAATTTAACTTTACCGATTGTATTAAATGATAAACATGCTTTAATTACTGGAATTGATTTTAATAGCAGTCGTTTATTACTTTCGCCGGAATACAACCAATCAACAACTTTATACAACACCTTATTAAAAATAGGATTGGCGACTACACATTCTGAAAAATGGAGTACAACATTTGTCTTACTTCCAAAAATTGCCTCAGATTATAAGCGTATTTCTAGTGATGATTTTTACTTTGGTGGTTATGCTACAGCAAAATTCAAAAAGAGTGAGAACTTAAGTTATCGTTTTGGATTTTATACATCAACAGAAGCTTTTGGGTTATTTGCGACACCAATATTCGGTGCGTATTACAAGAGCCCTAATACCAAGTTTGAAGTAGATGCTTCCCTCCCAATTAAGGCGGACGTAAATTATAGTATAGGTAAAACAAAAATTGGGTTCGACTATTTTGGAATAGGAAGAAGTTATAACATCAGTCAAGAAACAAGCGCTCCAGTTTATATTGAACAAAGTCCTTTAGAATTCTCTACATATTTTGAATATGGCATACTTGACAACAGTATTCTTTTACGTACAAAATTAGGATATTCGAATAACAATTACGAGGTTTACGAACAGGGTGATGAACTAGATTTTAGATTGTCAGCTTTCAGTTTTGGAGACGATAGAGCCCAATTAAATCCAGATATACTAGGAAGCGTATTCTTTAAATTACAAGTTGTATATAGGGTTTATTTTAAAATAAATAACTAAGAAATTACTAAAGTATTTTCTCTTACTTTTTCAACTTCGGTCATAATTTCATCTCTCAATAAAATGAGTTCTACTTTCTTTTCTCCTTTCACAAAAAAGTAATAGTGAATCACCTTAAGGAAACGTTTAAATTCTAAATAAAAATACATTGCTATATAACCGGAAACAATAAACAATAGAGGTAATGCAAAATACATCCATGTCTTTATTTCAAACAAACTTCCTAATAGCCATATTTCTAAAACATAAAATAAAGGAAAAGTGAATAACCCTGTGACCATTTGAACTGAAGTTTTGTATTCTAAATCAATTTTAAGAGATTTAAATATGCGGTATGGTAACATATAGGGAATGTAGTTTGCAACTAGACCTAAAAAATAAAACGGAAAAAGTAAACTAAATTGGAGTACATAGCTAAAAAGTACTAAACCCTTATTCAATTCTAGAAAACCATCGGATAAAAATCCAGTAGACAATTTCTCTTCTTTAAGTTTATCAAAAAAAGTAAATATTTTATCCTTTGTACAGTTATATTGCCCTTTGTCAACCATTTTAACCTCATTAAGAATCTTCGACATGTTATTTCTGATCCATAATGATTCACCAGAATTTTTTGAAATATGTTTTATGGGATTAAAATAGGAAGCATAAAACTTATGGAGTTTAATTAAGAATTCTTCGTGGTTTTTATCCTCAGTATGTGGGATATTCTTAGCCATTTCAACTCGTATTCTTTCAGTTAAAGTTTTTACTCCTTTGAAATTATCTTCATAATATATATCCTTAAAATCGGAAACATCGATTGGAGGATTTACCGTTATAGACACCGTACTTCTAAATTGTATTGAGTCAGAATAATCTAGCGTTATAGGAACAATTTTTAAATTACCATTAAATTCCTTTACTTCTTCATAACTCAATGCAATTCTGGCAGTGCCTGTTTTAATGTCTCTTAATTTTAATTCATAATAACTGCTTCCCTCAGGAAAAATTAAGAAAGTTCCATCTTCCTCTAAATATTGATGGCATCGTATAAATGTACTTGCATTGTCCGGTTTTTCTCCTTTAGAAACATCCTTTTTCCTGTAAATTGGAATAATATGCAGATAGGTTAAAATCTTTGCTAGTAGTTTATTTTTAAAAATTCCAGCGTTTGCAATAAATCCAATTCTTTGTTTGACAATTGACGCTACAAGTAAAGGATCTGTCATTGTACTAGGGTGATTCGAAACAATAATCAAAGGCCCGTTTTTTGGAATATTCGATTTTCCAAAAACTTCAGTTTTCTTATAAAAAAAGAAAAGCGTAATTTTTACAATAACCCTTAAAAAATTATATATCATTTCATGTTTTTCTTAAGGTTTGCTAATTGAAGAAATACAAATCCTCCAATAAAGAAAACGGACATAAACACCATGCTATAGCGCATACTTCCAGTAACCTGATCTATATAGCCATAACATAAAGAACCTATTACAATAGCTAGTTTTTCGGTAATATCATAAAAACTAAAGTAAGAAGCCGTATCTCTTGTTTCGGAAGGAATTAATTTAGAATACGTAGACCTCGATATAGATTGAATACCACCCATAACAAATCCTAATGCGGCAGACAATATATAAAATGACATTTTTCCATCAGAAAAATAACCTCCAAAACAAATTAAAACCCAAACAATAAGTGTAACACTAATTGCAAATCCATTTCCTTTTAATTTTGAAAGCCATGCGAAAAAATACGCTCCACCTATCGCCAAAACTTGTAATATCAAAACGATATAGATCATTTCATCTGCGGCCATCCCAATTACCTTATCTGCGAACAATGGCGCTAATAGCATTACAGTTTGTACACCCATACTAAAAAGAAAGAAAGATGTTAAAAAACGCTTCATAACTAGTTTAGCTTGAACTGAAACAAACACTTTCTTCAGTTCGTTTAATCCATTTCCTAGTATTTTTAGACTAATTGGTTTTCCGGTGCTTTTATCCTTTAAGTAGTAGAAGGCAATTTGAGAAAAACCTAACCACCATATTCCGACCAAAATAAATCCAAATCTGGTAGCCTCTCCTCCACTTGAAAAACCAAATACCTCAAACTTTTGATACAACACTAAATTGAATATCAATAATATTACACTTCCTATATATCCAAGAGAAAACCCTTTAGCGCTAACTTTATCCATTATATCATTAGATGCTACTTCAGGCAAAAAACCATTATAAAAAACCAATGATCCTGCATAGCCAATACTTGCCAAAACCGAACAAGCAATTCCATACTCTATATTTTCTCCAGTAAAAAAATAGAGTCCAATACAAGATATAGAACCTAAATAGGTAAATATTTGCATAAACCTTTTTTTCTTTCCACTATAATCTGCAATACCTGAAAGAATGGGTGAAATAAACACAATAACTAAGAATGAAAACGATATTGCATAAGAAAACAATACAGAGTTTTTTATTGTCATTCCAAAAAATTCAACCATTTCGCCTCCAAACGCTTCTTCTGTCTTGCTTAAATAATAGATTGGGAAAATTGCGGTTGTAACAATTAAATTATAGACCGAGTTGGACCAATCGAATGACGCCCAAGCGTTAATTAGTCTTTTATTGTTTTTTTCTAACATGTTGGTTGAACTTTGGTTAGTTTATGATTTTAAAGATGCAACTTATAATTAAACTAAGCTGCATCTCATAATTAATTTATTTGCTGTCAATAAAATTTTTATCTCTCGTATTTTTTTGAACAGCTATGGAAGCATAAATACTTAGCAGGTATGACAAAGCGTAAAATCCTTTTTCGCTGTACAATAATTCTGCATTCCAAAGACCTATGATCAGTAATAAAATTGCGCATATAACAGAAAACCAACTAATTCCATAATACATATCAGATACAGGTAAACCTTCTAGTTTATCTCTAACGCTTTTTTGAATTGAAACTGCAGCGAACAAACCGAACAAAAGAATCGTAAAATAATATCCTTTTTCATTTAATTGCATCGTTGCATTCCACAGTCCAATACAATAACTTGTGACACCAGTCAAAAGAGCAATCCAGGAAGCACCAATAAAGGCGGGAGTTGGTTTTTGATTAAAAAGACCATTAGAATCTTTTAAATCTTCTTTTGTTTTCTGTTTACTTTCTTCAATTTTCACATTTAAATCCATCATAAAATATTTAAGTTAATAATTTAATAGCACAAACTTGAGGAATTCAGTTTCTGTTTAATAATCTAATATTTAAAAATACTTACGATATATATTTATTTTAATTGTTGATTTTTACTTAATTTAAAGTAAATTTACCCATATATAATTACTAATGAATTCTATCTCTTCATTAATTTCTATTTTGTCAGAAACTGATAAACGAAATTATTTACACTCTCTTAGTTTTAAAAATAAAAGGTCAGATGTTAAGAATATTCAGTTATTCAAAATTTTAGATCGTGATAAAAATGCAACCAACATAGATGTAATTATTTATGGAAAACCATCAAAGGGAGCATATCATGCTTTATGCAAACGGCTGCATGATAGTTTAATCGACTTTATTGCCTCGAGAAGTTTTGAGAACGAATCATCTATAGAAATGAATTCGTTAAAATTAGTTTTAGCAAGTAGAATTCTTTGCAAACACCAACAATATAAGGCTGCCTACAAAACATTAAATAAAGCGGAAATAATTTCGAAAAAACATTCGTTATTCAATATTTTAAACGAAGTATATCAAACTAAAATAATGCATTCGCATAACCTTGAACAAGTGGATCTTGTTCAGGTAATAGATAATTTCAAGTCTAACAAACAATATCTATATGAAGAAGAAAATTTAAATCTGTTCTACGCTTCATTATTAAAAGAATTACAAGAGGATAAAGTCATTTTTAATGATATTCTTGACAAAAACCTGACAAAATTTAATATTTCCATAACAAGTAATCTAAGTTATCAATCATTATTTAAAATCATTGAAATCAGCAATAAAGTTGCTAATTTGACGAGAGATTATCATACCATCTTAGAATTTGTAGAAGAGGCATGTCTAAAAATTGAAACTTCAGAAAGAATAGTTGACAAATACCTTAATGAGCATATTCAAATACTATATTATTTAGGAAACACCTATTTCAGAATTAAAAATTTTAAAAAATCTAAAGAATATTTTCACCAAATGCATCGGTTCATGCTATTGAACAACAGTAAGCATTTTGATGCCTTTTATCCACAATACTATTTAGTAGTGAATCTCATACAACTTTTTGAAGGCGACGTTTCAAAAGTATCTGATGCTTTAAGCAAGTTTGATTATCATAAATATAAGAAAAATGACGAGTATTGTCACGATTTGAAATTAACCTGGGCCACTTCTCTATTTTTAGAAGATAAATTTAAAGAGTCTCTGAGTATTTACAGAAATTTTTACAGAAACGATAAATGGTATGCTGAGCAATTTGGAAATATTTGGGTAATTAAGAAAAACGTTCTAGAGTTATTATTACTCGTTGAATTAAATCATCTTGATTTATTTGAATCTCGATTTACAAGTTTTAGAAAAAAACACACAAAACATTTAATTAACAGAAATGAAAAAAGAGTATTGGATTTTATAAAATTTATATCAGATTATTATTACAAAACTAAAAACCATAAATCTGAAGAATATATTTCAAAAGTTCAGGAATCACTTCAAGTTAAAGATGAATCTGAAGATATTTTTATTCTTTGTTTTTATGCTTGGTTAATGTCTAAAATAAACAATACATCTACATACCAAACATGCTTAAATTATATTCATAGTAACTAATAAAATTTTTGTACTTTGCCTCAATACATTTAATGAATTATTTATGCAAGTAACACGTCTGTTCGACTTTCCATATTATCAATTAGAAAACAACCCTTTACCAGATGCTTTAGTTTCTAAAGTTGATGGAGAGTGGACTCCCACTTCTACTATAGAATATATTAATCAGGCAAATGCTATAAGTAGAGCATTATTAAAAATGGGGGTTAAACCAGGTGATAAAATTGCGATTATATCTTCTTCAAATAGAACTGAATGGAATATTATGGATATTGGTGTGTTACAAATAGGGGCGCAAACTATTCCTATTTACCCAACGAGTTCAAAAGAAAATTACGAATATATATTTAATCATTCTGAGTCGACTTATTGTTTTTTATCGGATCAAGAATTGTATGATAAAGCAAATGCTGTTATTGGAAATTGCGATACTTTAAAGGAGATTTATTCTTTTGAAGAAATAGAAGGATGTAAAAACTGGAAAGAGGTTTTAGAAGATGGTGCCGATGAATCGAACCAAAACGAAGTTGAAAAAAGAAAAGAAGCCGTAAAAGAAACAGATTTAGCAACAATTATATATACTTCAGGAACTACAGGAACTCCAAAAGGCGTAATGCTTTCTCATAAAAATATTGTTAGCAACACTTTAGACAGCACGCCTCGCCTACCTTTAAAAGGAGACGATACTAAAGTACTAAGTTTCTTACCGCTATGCCATGTTTTTGAACGTGTACTAATCTATATATACCAATACAATAGTCTATCTATTTATTATGCTGAGAGTATTGAAAAGATGCCTGAAAACATTAAAGAGGTAAAACCTAACTTTATGAGTGTTGTTCCAAGGTTATTGGAAAAAATATATGATAAAATTATAGCGAAAGGAGCCGACTTAACAGGAATTAAAAAAATGCTGTTTTTTTGGGCGGTTAATGTTGGTGAACAATACAAGCCATACAATGCAAATGGCTGGTGGTATGAAAAGAAATTAGCAATAGCCAAGAAGTTGATTTTCGTAAAATGGCGCGAAGCTCTTGGTGGTGAAATAAATACAATGGTATCAGGTAGTGCAGCTTTACAGCCGCGCTTAACTAGGATTTTTACTGCAGCAGGTATGCATATTATGGAAGGCTATGGATTAACAGAAACATCTCCTGTAATTTCTGTAAACCAATATGAAGGAGGCCTTTTTAAAATTGGAACCGTTGGTAAGGCTATTGATAATGTTGAAGTTAAAATTGCCGAGGATGGAGAAATTTTAATAAAAGGCCCTAACGTAATGATGGGCTATTATAAAAATGATGAAATGACAGCCAGTGTTATGACTGGAGATTATTTTCATACCGGAGATAAGGGAGAACTTTGCGAAGATGGTTTCTTAAAAATTACAGGCCGTAAAAAGGAAATCTTTAAAACTTCTGGTGGTAAATACATTTCACCAGTACTTATAGAAAATGTTGTAAAACAATCTCGTTTTATAGAGCAAATAATGGTTGTTGGCGAAGGAGAGAAAATGGCGGCTGCAATTGTACAACCAAACTTTGAATTTTGTCAAGAATGGGCAAAACGACATGAGATTGAAATAGGTGAAACTACAGAAGAAATTTCTGTTCATGTAAAAGTGATAGAACGAATTAACGAAGAAATTGAAGAAGCCAACAAAGGCTTTGGAAAATGGGAAACTATTAAGAAGTTTGAATTAACACCAGATGTTTGGACAATTGATAATAACTGCCTCACTCCTACGCTAAAACCGAAGCGTGCAGTTATCAAAGAAAAATACATGGATTTATACAACAAAATCTATTCTAATTCTTAAATTTGTTTTACTGTTTTTATTAGGATAATTCATGGAACATTTTATTGTATCGGCTCGAAAATATAGACCTCAAACTTTCAAAGAAGTGGTTGGGCAACAAGCCATTACGAATACGCTAGAAAATGCTATTAAAAACAATCATTTAGCACAAGCATTATTATTTACGGGGCCAAGAGGAGTCGGTAAAACTACGTGTGCGAGAATTTTGGCTAAAAGAATCAATCAAGATGGGTTAGACAAAGTTAACCCTGATGAAGACTTTGCTTTTAATATTTTTGAATTGGATGCCGCTTCTAACAACTCGGTAGATGATATTAGAAATTTAACTGATCAAGTTCGGATTCCTCCGCAAGTTGGAAAATATAAAGTCTATATTATTGATGAGGTTCATATGCTATCACAAGCGGCTTTTAATGCTTTCTTAAAAACACTAGAAGAACCACCTGCACATGCCATTTTCATATTAGCAACTACTGAAAAGCATAAAATAATTCCTACCATTCTTTCGAGATGTCAAATTTTCGACTTTAAAAGAATAACTGTATTTGACGCGAAAAACTATTTAAAGGAAATTGCAACGCAAGAAAATGTGAATGCAGAAGATGATGCACTTCACATAATTGCTCAAAAAGCAGATGGTGCCATGCGTGATGCGCTTTCAATTTTTGACAGAGTTGTAAGTTTTTCCGGAGCTGAATTAACTAGACAAGCAGTTACCGAAAACCTTAATGTCTTAGATTATGAGGTGTATTTCGATATGACACAATTACTATTGGAAAATAAAATTCCAGAAGTATTGCTTCAATTCAATACGATCTTAACTAAAGGTTTTGATGCACACCATTTCATTGCTGGATTGGCTTCACATTTTAGAGATTTATTAGTAGCAAAAGATAAAGTCACTATAGAATTGCTAGAAGTTGGAGACAACGCCAAAAAAAGATATTTAGAACAATCCCAAGCAGCGACAATGCAGTTTCTGTTAAAGGCAATTGACAAAGCAAATGATTGCGACTTTAAGTATAAGACTAGTAAAAATCAACGCTTACTAGTTGAATTGACTCTTATGCAATTAGCCTCTATCACTTTTGATGGAGAAAAAAAAAATGACAAAAACTTCATAATACCTTCCAATTTCTTCAAGGCAACCATTATTAAAGAAAGAATTGATGTTGCTCAAGAAACAATTGCTAAAAGTGATACAATCACTAAAAATTATGAGCAGCCTTCAAAACCAAAAATACAACCAGTAGTATTAGAAGCTGCAGCGAAAATAAAAACCAAAAGAAAAACCAGTTCTACCCTTTCTTTAAAAAGTATTGCTCGAAAAAAAATTGAAGACACTGAAGTAGTGTTTGAAGATTTTACAAACATGCCAAGGGGAGAGTTTACTGAGATAGAATTCATTAAACTTTGGAAACGACATTACAACGACTTATTAAAGGATGGAAAGAAAATAATTGCATCCATCATTAATGCAGACAAACCAGTTTTATCAGGAACAATAATTAAACTGACCCTGCCTAATGAAAACATGAAGTCTCAGTTAATGACGCATAAACCAAAACTACTCAAGTTTTTGCGTCAAGGGCTGAATAATTATGGTCTTGAACTTGAAATTGAAGTGAATGAAGTTGCAGATAAAAAATATGCCTATACTCCTCAGGAAAAATATGCGAAACTCGCTGAAAAGAATCCGTTTTTAAGTGAATTTAGAAAAAAACTAGATTTAGACGTTTAATTATATTAATGCTACCATGTTAGGTCTACAGTTCGAAACAGAAACTTCTTGGGCAGAAATTGCGAAAGATGATTTGCAACAAATACTAACTGATCATGCATTTGCCGAGCAAAAGGCTTCTGCAAATGCTATTTCCATAACGATTAATTATTCCGAAGAAACTGAATTGGTTAAATCTATGTTGGAGATTGCAATTGAAGAATTGGAACATTTTCAGATGGTGCATGAAATTATGATTAAGCGCGGATTGATTTTAGGACAGGCTCAACAAAATGATTATGCAATTCGTTTGCAAAAATTCTTTCCAAAAACCAACGATAGAACAGATGCCTTAATTCAGCGTTTACTTGTTGCTGCTTTAATTGAAGCACGGAGTTGTGAACGATTTAAGGTTTTTTCAGAAAACTTGGAAGATCCTGAATTGAAAAAGTTCTACAATGATTTAATGATTTCTGAAGCGAATCATTACACTATTTTTTTAAGATTTGCACGTAAGTATCAAGACAGAAACATTGTGGATACCAAATGGAATGAATTGTTAAAATATGAAGCCGATTTTATGAAGACAAGAGGTGGAATAGCTAGAGTTCACGGCTAATGTTTAGTAAAGAAGAAGCGGCACATTTAAGAAAAGAATTTTGGACTTCGTTTGGGAAGTCTTTCCCTAGAAAATGGTTATTGTACAACACTACAATAAAAGGATATTCATTTAAATTTCAAGCGGATAGAAAAGAAGCAATGGTTTGCCTAGATATTGACCACCCTGATGAGATTGCAAATGAATTATTATACGATCAAATGTTATCCTTAAAATCTTTATTAACTAATGAATTGCCTTCCGTAATCTATAGTGATAATTATACATTAGACAACGGAAAAACAATTCATAGAATTTATATTCCTTTAGAAAAAAAGTTTAGTATCTACAATAAAAACACCTGGCGTTCTTGCTACGAATTCTATTTTGCTACCATGTCAAAACTAGAACTATTTTACTACGAGTATGAAGACATTATTAGACAAGCTATTTAACAATTCAAACTTTCAAATTTATATGCGCCTAGTCCGTATATTTGCACCATGATTCAAACCGATACCATTATTGCATTGGCAACTCCATCTGGAATGGGTGCTATTTCTGTGATTCGACTTTCTGGGCCTAAGGCTATTGACCTTGTTAATGCTCATTTTAAATCAAGAATTAAAGAGAAAGATTTAACAAAAGTAAAGTCGCATACCATACATTTAGGTAATATAATAGACGGAAACAGAATTATTGATGAAGTATTGGTTTCCGTATTTAAGAACCCACATTCATACACGGGGGAAAACGTGGTTGAAATAAATTGCCATGGCTCTATTTATATTCAACAAGAAATAATTCAATTGTTTCTCCAAAATGGGTGTAGAACTGCTGATAATGGTGAATTTACTTTAAGAGCCTTTACCAATGGCAAAATGGATTTAACGCAAGCAGAAGCTGTTGCAGACTTAATTGCTTCAGATTCAAAGGCATCACATCAAATTGCATTGCAACAAATGCGAGGTGGGTTTTCCTCTGAAATCGCAAACCTTCGAGAGCAATTACTCAATTTTGCATCTTTAATTGAATTAGAACTTGATTTTTCTGAGGAAGATGTGGAGTTTGCCGATAGAACACAATTTAGGGAGTTGGTAAATAAATTATCAAATATTTTAAAACGATTAATTGATTCCTTCGCTCTTGGGAATGTGTTTAAAAACGGGATTCCGGTTGCCATTGTTGGTGAACCAAATGTAGGTAAGTCTACCCTACTCAATTCCTTATTAAACGAAGAGCGCGCCATTGTATCTGACATTGCTGGTACTACAAGAGATGCCATTGAAGACGAAATTGCTATAAATGGTGTTAGTTTTAGATTTATAGATACAGCAGGTATTAGAGAAACAGAAGATGTTGTAGAAAGTATTGGTATTCAAAAAACATTTGAAAAAATTGAACAGGCTCAATTGGTCATTCAGTTGTTAAATGCATCTAACCTTGTCGATAATGATAAGATGTTGAAACAAGTTCAGCACGACGTTAAGGAGTTACAGGAGAAGTATCCGAATAAAAGAATTCTAACCTTACTGAATAAGTACGATACTATATCTGATGATGAGAAGAAACAATTAAATGTTATTCTGAGTGAAGGCGAAGAATCTTTTATCCCAATCTCAGCAAAAACTAGAGTAGGTATTGACACATTAATTGATGAACTAACTAAATTGGTAAACATCGGTGCTCTTAGTAATAACCAAACCATTGTCAGTAACAATCGACATTTCGAAGCGTTGACTAATGCTTTAAAGGCTATTAAAGAAGTAGAAAACGGGATGGAAATGGACATCAGTTCTGACTTGTTAGCAATTGACATTCGTCAAGCCTTATTCCATTTAGGTGAAATAACAGGGAGTGTTACAACAGATGATTTGTTGGGTAACATCTTTGCTAACTTCTGTATTGGAAAGTAACTTTACCAAAAACTAAGTACCACATTTTTTCTAAAAATTGCTTTATGGTAATTTATGTTTTAAAATTGTTAACTATTAATATTTAGACTTTATGCGCATCAATTAAATTTGATGCTATATTTTTAAAGCATGAATGCAGAATATTTTATCAGTGTAGATTGGGGAACTACAAATTTGCGTATTAGAGCCATAGAAACGGCTACATTGAAAATTATAGATGCAGTTCATTCTAATAATGGCGTAAAACAAATATTTATGCTATGGAAAAAATCTGAACAATCTAGGACAGATTTTTTTTTCAATATTTTAAGAACAGAAATTGATAAACTTAAAGGGAATGAAGTAAACTCCTTCCCTATTTTGATTTCGGGTATGGCTTCTTCAAGCATTGGATTAAAGGAATTATCTTACGCTCCGATTCCATTTAACACTAACGGTCAATCTTTACATATAGAAAAAATTGAAGATCAAATCTTCTTAATATCTGGTGTACAGTCAGAAACTGATGTAATTAGAGGTGAAGAAGTTCAACTTTTAGGCTTATCACATTTATGCGTTCCTAATAAAACCAACATTTTTATTTTACCTGGAACGCATAGTAAACATTTGACCATACAAAATAACCATGTAACTCAATTTAAAACTTACATTACAGGAGAACTCTTTGATGTTTTATCGAAACATAGTATCCTAAGTAGTTCTATTAATCAAGGGAATTTCGATAGGCAAACAATAAATGGGTTTACAAAAGGAATTCAGGATTCTCAAAATGGAAATTCAATTTTAAATTCTATTTTTAAAACTAGAACAAACTCTTTGTTTGAAACTTTAAACCCTCAAGAAAATTATTATTATTTAAGTGGCTTGCTAATTGGTGAGGAATTAAAAGAACTTATTAATCTTAAGGATGCTAGTTCTATACATTTATGTGCAAGTGGAACCCTTTTTGAATTGTATAAAATGGCAATTGATATTCTAAAATTAAATACAATAACTTCAATTGTATCAAAACAAACAGTTGATACAGCAGTGGTAAAAGGTCACTCCAAATTATTAAAAACCTTATAAAAATTATGACGGCTGTATTTAATCAAAACTTATTTGACCAGATGCCTGTAATAGGGATTCTAAGAAATGCATCACTAGAATCAATCGAAAAAATTCTACCATATTATAAAAAAGCAGGGTTTACAAATTTAGAAATTACAATGAATTCTAAAAATGTAGAAACGATCATTCAAAAACTGAGTAGTGAAAATTCAGATATGAACATTGGCGCTGGTACTGTTTGCAGTTTGGATGATTTAAAGCGTGCTTTAAATGCGGGTGCCACTTTTATCGTTACTCCTATTTTAAATACTGAAGTTATTAACTATTGTAGAACGCATCAAATTCCAGTTTTTCCAGGAGCCTTTTCTCCTACCGAAATTTATAACGCCACTAATTTAGGAGCAACCGCAGTTAAAGTATTCCCTGCAACACAGTTAGGCGTTTCTTATATTAAAGACATTCTTGCACCACTAAACAATGCAAAATTACTACCAACAGGAGGTGTTTCAAAACAGAATATAGCCGCTTTTTTAAATGCTGGTGCCATTGGTGTTGGCATGGGTGGATCACTATTCGATAAAAAATTAATTGAATCAGAGAATTTTGATCAATTGTTTCAACATTTTAAAGAAATTGCAACCATTGTATTAAAAAATATTAAATGAGATCTTTCTTTGTCAGATTTATAACGCTTTTTATTGGACTAACCATTTATAGTCAACAAACCGAAAAATCATCTACAAAACCAAATATTTTAATGATAATGGTAGATGATTTAAACGATTATCAAGGTGCTTTCGGAGGCCATACTCAAGCCAAAACCCCCAACATTGATAAATTAGCAGAATCGGGTACGAAATTTACGAATGCACATACCAATGTTCCTGTCTGTTCACCTTCTAGAAATAGTTTGTTTACTGGGATTTACCCTCATAACTCAAGAGATTTTGGATGGACTCCACACTTTAAGCAAGCTGTATTAAAGAATCATAAAACCTTTATCGAATATTTTAAAGAAAATGGATATCAAACTTTAGGAACAGGAAAGTTACTTCATAAAAACGTTAAGTCTTATTGGGATGATTGGGGTGTGCCTGAAGGGATAAACTATGGTCCTCATGCATACAGTGGTATTGATAAAAAAGGAAAACGGATTATGGGGCACTCTTCGGTGCCCGAACCATTTAGAAGCATAAACGTGGTCGATGGTTCTTTTGCTTCTTTAGCAGATACTCCTATAACTAAAAATGAAAATGGCACCATTATAGAAACCGGTTGGACCTATGGCCAAAAACGTTTCAGATATGAAAATGATAATGATCGAGATTTAATGCCTGATGAACAGCACGCGCTCTGGGTAAAACATAAAATTAAAGAACTCGAATTAAACGTTTCGAACAAACCGTTTTTTATGGGCGTAGGTTTCGTGAATCCTCATACACCTTTATATGCTCCGCAAAAATACTTTGACATGTTTCCTTTAAATGAGATTCAATTACCTCTTATAAAAGAAAATGATAATGAAGATATTCATTATTCAAGTGTTTATGATGATACAGAAATGGGTCTTGCTTATTACAAAAAGTTAAGAAAATCTTATCCCAATGAAGATGAAGGCTTACGGAAGTTTTTACAAGCATATTTAGCCTGCATTGCATTTATGGATGATCAAGTCGGTATTGTAATGGATGCGATTGACAACAGTAAATTTAAGGACAACACCATTGTAGTTTTTGTTAGCGATCATGGTTGGCAAATGGGCGAAAAAGAGTATTTATATAAAAATTCACCATGGGATGAAAGCACACGAATTCCTTTTATTATAAGGGCTCCTAAATTTTCAAAGCCCAAAAGCGAGGTACATCATGCCGTTTCATTAATTGATATTTTTCCTACCCTAAAAGATTTATGTAATTTAAAGGGTCGTACTTTAAATTCATCTGATAGTGAAAAACTAGATGGATATAGTTTGAAACCTTTCTTAGAAAACCAGAATTCCAAAAACTGGAAAGGTCCTAATGGTGCTTTAACCGTTTTAGGCGCAGCTATTAACAAACCAATTGAAGGCATAGGTTTTAGCAGCAACCCTGGCGCACTTTGGCACATCCAAATTACCAAGGATTTGAAAGAATCTTATGTTAAACAGCAAAACTATAGTTATAGAACTGAGCATTGGCGGTATATCCTCTATCACAATGGAAAAGAAGAACTTTACAACATTAAAAAAGATGCTAAAGAATGGAACAATTTAGCAGATGATACTTCACTAAAACAAATTAAAACTCAGTTAAAATCTGAGATGATGGAACTCATAAATTAAACCTTTTTCGGGTTCAAAAATCTAAACAGATAATTTTTGATAGAGCAAGGGTAAGTTTAATTAACCATTCACTTTTTTCAATTCCTATTTTTGATAACGTAAAATAATCTTTGCATTAAATCAAAAAAAATAACCAATGGTAATAAGTAAGGTAGAATCCTTTATTCTCAAGGATCAATTATCAAAAAGTTTTTACTTTTCTCAATGGGAATACTCAGAACGTTGTATTTGTGTGGTAAAAATAACAACTAGATCCGGAGAAGTTGGTTGGGGAGAGGGATATGGCCCAGCCCATGTTTTAAATGAAGGAATTAATCTTTTAAGACCTATCGTAATTGGTGAAAACCCTCTAGAAAACGAACTTGTTTGGAGTAAAATGTATCGTAAAACACTGGATTACGCGAGAAGAGGTGTTTTAGTTGCTTCAATAAGTGCAATAGATATTGCACTATGGGATTTAAAGGGTAAAATTCTCGGACTTCCTGTATCTACCCTACTCGGTGGAAAACAAAGAGATCATGTACGTCCCTACGCAACAGGGCTGTATTTTTCAGACATCAACAATCCTTCAAGAGATTATGAGGAAGAAATTGAAGACTATATAGCTCGTGGATTCAAGTCTATTAAAATGAAAGTTGGACTAGGTGTTGAAACAGACTATCAAAATGTAAAAAAAGTACGAGAACTTATTGGTGATAAAATACAACTGATGGTTGACTCCAACCACGCTTATAATCTCAGGGAAGCCGTTTCATTAGCTAAAAAATTAGAGCCTCTCAATATTCATTGGTTCGAAGAACCTTTATCTCCAGAGTATTATGAACAATATAATGAACTCAGAAATAGAACTACAATACCAATTGCAGCTGGTGAATGTGAGTATTTGCGATTTGGATTTCATCAATTACTAAAGAACAAATCCATAGATATTTTACAGCCAGACATTTGTTCGAGCGGTGGAATAACCGAAGGCAAAAGAATTGCTGCTTTGGCAAGCACTTATGGAATTGAAATAGTTCCTCATACTTGGGGCACAGGAATTGGAATTCATGTTGCACTCAATTTTATTGCCAATTTAGAATGCATACCAGGTAGAATGATGCAACCTGATTTTCTGATGGAATATGACCAGACGGAGAATGGCATAAGAGAACGCTTAACATACCCTAAAATTGAATTGAAAGATGGATTAATTGCCATACCAAAGGCACCAGGATTGGGTATAGAAGTTGACGAAGCCGTTTTAATGGAGTATGCCATTCCGAATGAAACTATTAAAAATATTACTATTTAATTAAACTGAAATAAATTGAATACGGAAAAATTTGGTTATAAAAAATTATACATCAACGGTGCATTGGTTGACGCCAAAAGCGGAAAAAGGACAGTTGTTGAGTGTCCCGCTACCGGAGAAATAATAGCAGAAGTAGCCCAAGCAGGTAAAGAAGATGCCGATTATGCTCTAAAAGCGGCTCAAAAAGGATTTAAATATTGGTCTAAACTTTCCTTAACGGAACGTACAGAATGGATGTCTAAACTAAGATTGGCTGTACTCGAAAAAGAACATGAGCTAAGAACTGCAATGGTTCATGAAATGGGTAAAAATTACGAAGGTGCTTATGAAGATATAGAAGCTGTTGTAAATGCTTTGGAATGGTACCCAAATGCAATGAAGAATTTAAAGGAAGAACAACTACCAGATTATGAAAACACGCATACACATAAAATGATTTCAAGACCTGCAGGTGTTGCAGTAGCCTACTTGGCCTGGAATTTTCCATTATTAAATGTTGGTTTTAAATTGGGTCCAGCTTTGGCGGCGGGTTGTTCCATTATTATAAAGCCTTCTACCCTTTCTCCATTGTCTACTTATATGCTCGGTGAAATTTTGCATGAAATTGATTTTCCAGCAGGTGTTGTGAACATTATATCTGGTCCAAGCAGTGAAGTTGCGACCACATTAACCACAAGTAAAATACCGGCAGTACTTACCATGATTGGATCAACTGAAACTGGAAAAAAAGTGATTTCTGACAGTACCACTTCAATTAAAAAGTTAGGAATGGAACTAGGGGGCAATGCACCTTTCATTGTCTTTGACGATGCCGATATTGACAAGGCACTAGACCTAGCAGTAGTATTAAGTTTTTGGAATTCAGGGCAAATATGTGTTGCAGCCAATAGAATTTTTGTTCATAAAAACATTTATGACAAGTTCTTAAAAGCATTTGTGAAAAGAACGTCTGAATTAAAACTTGGTTTTGGAATAAAAGAAACCCCGGATGTTTTTATGGGACCCGTTGTTAACAGAAGTGATAGAGATCGGATGTTCGATTTAATTAATGATGCGGTTAGCAAAGGAGCTAAACTTGAATACGGTGGAAGAATCCCTAGTAACTTACCCGAGGCTGGAAATTGGATTGAACCAACCGTATTATCAGGAGTTACATCAGAAATGCGTGTATTTAATGAAGAAATTTTTGGTCCTGTTGCTCCTATCCTAAGTTTTGATTTGGACGATGAAGTATTGGAATTAGCCAATCAAACCGAATACGGTTTAGCCTCCTATATTTTTACAAACGATCATAACAGAATTCACCGATTTTCCGAAGAACTAGAATTTGGTGAAATACAAGTAAACGGTGTTAAATATGCCATCTACTTACCTCACGGTGGTATTAAGAACAGTGGTATTGGTCACGATTGTTCTCATTTAGCACTAGATGATTATCTCGTAAAGAAACGTATATCAATCGCAATAAAATTATAATTTAATAATAATAACAACGCATATGGAATTTTCATTTTTCCCTTTTTTACTAATCATAATTGCTAGTGTTTTTCAAGGCTCATTTGGACTTGGAATGAAATATATGGCTCCACTTAAATGGGAGTCTTGGTGGTTGATACATGTTACCATAGCCATGATTATTTTACCAATGGCATGGGCATTTATAGCGGTTCCAAATTTAACTGAAGTTTTAAGTCAAACTTTTTCAGACCCCGTAATTCAAAAAGTTGCATACATCGCTATGCTGTTTGGTTTCCTTTGGGGAATTGGAGGAATTTTATTTGGTGTTAGTGTACCCTATATCGGACTTTCTTTGACAATGGGTATTGTTATGGGTCTGGCAGGTTCTGTTGGCGCATTGATTCCTTTACTAAGGATGGAAAATGCAACTTCTACTCCTCAATTTCCTTATGTAATTGCAGGTCTTTTTATTACACTTATAGGGGTAGCAATTACTGCAAAGGCTGGAATAAACAAGGATAAATTAAGTGCTAAAAACACCGGTGAAAAATCTAATATTGTCAAGGGAATTTTAATCGCTGTTGCATGCGGTCTTTTATCTGCATTGTTAAATGTCGGATTTGTTGAAGCTGCTCCAATTGCAAAATTGGCCGAAAGTATGGGGGCACTCGATAGAAATGCAAGTTTAGCCGCTTGGGTTGTTGTTTTAATTGGTGCATTTATTATGAATGCTGGATATGCAATTTATCTATTATTTAAAAACAAAACATGGGGTTCATTCAAGGTTATAAACTCAGCAAAGGCTTACAGATGGGCTATATTAGCCAGCATATTTTGGTTTGGAGCGCTCGGTATATACGGTCAGGGCGCTGCATTAATTGGGCCTATTGGTGGTGTTATTGGCTGGCCAATGCTGCTTGGACTCTCTTTAATAATAAGTAACTTTTGGGCTTATAGAGCCGGAGAATGGAATGGAGCTAAAAAACCGTTTAATCTATTGCTTATAGGATTGATCGTTCTAATTGGAGCGAGTGTTATACTTGGGTACTCAAATAGTGTGGTGTAAATTATTTAAATAATTGGGCTGTCAAAAAGGTGAAAAAATATTGAATTGTCATTCTGAATGGAATGAAGAATCTCCGTTCAATTTGAGATATTTCGACTTCGCTCAATATGACAATTTAAAACCCTTTTTAGAAAGCCTCTTTTATGCGTTCAAATTCATATACTTCCCTTTATATTCACTTGCAGATATTTTTTTCAAATTTTTAAAAATTCTATTAAAGCTAGAAAGAGAATTAAATCCTGTGTCATAGCAAATTTCAGCAATGCTTTTATTACCATTGATAAGTAATTGACACGCCTTATTTACCCGATACTCTCGTATAAATTGAAATGCTGTTTTACCTGTTCTGCTTTTAAAATAGCGACAAAAAGAATTGGTTGTCATAAAGGCTACACCTGCTAAATCTTCTAGAGAGATATCTTTTACATAGTTAGAACTTATATAATTTATAACATTTTGGATCCTATCTTCTCCTTTAGAATTATTCTTTAAATGAAACCCTTCTGTTGCTAAAAACTGATACTCCTTTTCTTCAGATAAGGTGTGCAATACATTAATGAAGTTTACAATTCTATTCACTCCGCTGCTTTCAGACAATTTCATCAAAGGATTTCGGATTTTATCAATAGTGCTTTTAGAAAATACGAGTCCTCTTTTTGAGATATCAATTAGCTTTTTTATTTCTGAAAGCTCTGGCAATGCGAAAATTGAAGACTCCTCTAATAAATCCTTAAATTTTAAAACTATAAAATCTGCTGAGGAATTGACATCCTTTTCTTCATTTTTAAATAAATGAGGTAAGCCTCCTCCAATTAAGACTAACTCTTCTCCAGAAAAATGATCTATATTATCACCAACAATTCTCACTCCTTCCCCCCTTATAGAAAACATTAATTCATGAGATTCATGATAATGCCAGTTATTTCCATAGTAAGGAATCTTCTTTCGTTCTACGTAGAAAGATTCATTTTCAGAGATCTCAGAAGGCTTATATTTCAATTCCATATCAGTTAAATTTATGATCCTTGGATGGGCATTCTACATTACAATTCAATTTTAATTATTCAAAAAATTGATTCCAATAACCTCGTCAATCTAAATACCCACGTTAATTTTAGATCTGTTGTTTTTCCTGATGTAATTTTATTGATTATAGCAACCATATCCTATTGAACAATTTAATTTCAATAGCACATAATAAACATTTACTAACATAAATATTACCATTGTTTTGTCACTAATAGGCTAATCTTCAACAATCGATTGTTCCTTATGAGGTAATTATACAGTTCACAATCAACAAACTAAATCATCTAAAACAATGGCCAGAACATTTGGTTTGACCATAGAAAAAATTAAACTACAAATAATAAGCAGGCAAGCAAAAAAGTTCTTCTCAGTTCTATTTTGAAATACGTGTTAAATATTCAAATCTATTAACCAAAGGAACAGCAGTTTTAATTTCTTCAGAAACTTGATCAAAATTCATAGTTGCTCTATACTTGTTTGGACCATCTGTCATTAGAACCATTGTGTTTGTAATAAGTAAAGATTCTGCAACACTTTCAGATTCCACTAAAATACTTGCCATTTCCTCTAACGGATTTTGAGCACCTGTTAAACCAATAAATTCTAAAGCTCTAATTTTATTGATTCGTTCCGAATCATTATTAGCTATATCTTTAATTATTTGATTAAACTTCTTGGCTTGTTTGCCAAATGTACTGCATACAATAAGTGCCCAATAACGCTCCCAAGGATCATTCGAATTTAAAGCCTTTTCCAGTTTCTTTTTAGAATTTTCAAAAGAGCCTAAACTCAAATCGGCAATTTTAATGTATTTCAAAATGTCCTTTTTATGTTTTTGTCCAAATAGTTCTGGGTTCTGAAATGCATTTTTTATTAAATAATGTTCCGGATAAAAAGAAAGATCTGGCATTGACATTTCATATGCATTTAATCCCTTCCTCATCTTCTGTAAAATAGATTTATACTCTGGATTCTTGGCTAAATTATTAGTTTCATAAGGATCGTTTTCCACATCAAATAACATTTCTGGAGATCTCGACTCATAAAAACTTGCCTGAACTTCATTCAGTTCACCTTTTGCATATAAATCTGCCCATTCTTGAAAAGCCAATTGCTTATAGCGATATTGGTTTAACAATCCATCAAAATTAAATGGCTGGTAATTTCTAATGTATTTGTATTTGCCTTTTCTAAGGGCTCGTACCATATCATATTTTTCATCAAAGCGATCTGCATAACTAAAAGTTTCATCTCTACTATTCACCTCTTTTTCAGAAACATTCATTCCTAAAAATGGTTCACCATCCATATTTTCTGGAATTTCTACACCAGCCAAACTCAAGACTGTTGCCCCAAAATCAACAAAACTCACAAATCCACCTACTTTACCTCCTAGTTTATGAGGAGCCAAATGTTTATACATTTCTGGAATATGCACAACTAAAGGCACATGCAAACCAGTCTCATATAAGTATCCCTTACTTCCTGGAAGTACTCCTCCATGATCCCCGTAATAAAAAATAATGGTATTATCATATAATCCATCATCCTTTAATTGTTGAATTATCGTACCCATTTGGGTATCCATTTGCACTATTTTATCTCTATAGTAAGCGTTGGTATATTTAAACAATTCTGTATCTGGATGATTCGGTTGAACGGTAAATGATTCTAAACTTGTTTGAGTTTTTTTGTTTTTTACGATACCTTTTTTAAAATGAAGTTTACCTTCATGTGTTATACCTGTATTGTATACATGAAAAAAGGGCTGCCCTTTTTTTCTGTTTTTATAAGAAGCCTTGTTTGAAGATTCATCCCAAACATTTTCCTTCTTTTTAAAATTGTAATCTTCCTTATTATTGTTGGTCGTGTAATAACCTGCTTTTCTCAAATATGCTGGAAACATTTCCAAATCTGTAGGCATTGGTACCTTTTGTAATTTTCTATGATAATGTGACGCCAATCTTGGACCATATGTTCCGGAAATAAGCGTTGATCTTGCAGAACTACAAACCGCTGCATTAGAGAATGCTCTTGTATAGGTTAAACCTTGTTCAGCCAAACCCTCAATATTCGGTGTAGCGACTCCGTTATCATTAAACATTTTTAAATAGTGCATAGAATTATCTTCAGACACCAACCAAACTATATTTGGAGGAGGCAATTCCTTCTCTTGTGAATTAACCACAACACTTAATAGTATTCCAATTCCAACAAAAACTCTTCTTAACGCTATACTTTTAACCATCTAAATATTTACTTTAAATTTCTTATTTTTTCCCTTTCTTACTCCACCAATTATCGCTTCCCAAGGTTGGAAAAACTCGATCTTTTAATTCCGAATTCCATTGTTCCCATTCCTTTTGCAACTCTTTCGAGGTTTGCTTAACCTTCACTTTTGAATTGTTCGATTCCGAAACGTCTAAAGACAAATCAAACAATTCCAAATCCTTATGATTATCTTTAATATTCTTTACCAATTTTAGGTTTCCTTTTCGAATAGCCATTGCATTCTGTTCCCATTTTCTCCAAAACAATACATCATGCGGATTACCCTTTTTATTTCCAGTTAAAAAAGGAACTAAATCCACTCCATCTAAAGGACGCTCCTTATTTATCTTAATGTTATTTCGCGCTACTATTGTTGCCATTATATCTAATGAAGACACAGCATTCTTGTACGTTTTTCCCTCAGGAATGTTACCTTTCCATCGCATTGCAAAAGGTACGCGTACACCACCTTCAAATAAATCTCCTTTTAAGCCACGAAGCGGACCATTGTCTGAAGCATTATTATGTGCCCCACCATTATCCGATAAAAAAACAATAATAGTTTCTTCATCTAAACCTTGTTCTTTTAATGCATTTAAAACTCGTCCAACACCATCATCTACAGCGCTTACCATAGCGGCATAAGTTTTTCTTTTTTTGTCCTTAATATTTGGAAATCGAGCTAAATATTTTTCTGTTGCTTGCAGTGGTGTATGTGGTGCATTGTATGCCAGGTACAACATAAAGTGCTGATCGTTTCTTGCTTGCTTGTTAATATAGCTAACCGCGGCATCACTCAATTCATCTGTTAAATAATCATCCGTTTCAACAACAGAATGATTCTCTTTAATTTTGGTTTTATACCAGCCCCATTTGGATGTTACATCTGATAAATCATTGTAAATTAATTGATCGTGGTAGTAATTATGACCTCCTGAAAGAAAGCCGTAGAAATAATCAAAGCCTCTTTCTAAAGGATGAAAAACTGCATTGGTACCCATATGCCATTTACCTACAATTGCACTATTATATTCGGCTTTTCGTAAAACTTGGGCTATAGTCTCTTCTTCAACCGGTAAACCCGCAATCGGGTTGTTTGGATCTATAGATGGATTGGTGGTAAAACCAAATCGATCTTGATAGCGCCCGGTTAACAAACCAGCTCTACTAGGTCCACATACTGGAAACGAGACATATCCTTCATCGAATCTCACTCCTTCGTTAGCGATGATATCAATATTAGGTGTTGGAATATCTTTACAACCATTAAATCCAACATCTGCCCAACCCATATCATCTGTCATAATTATGATTAAGTTTGGTTTTTTTTGAGCAATTCCTAGATAGGATATTAACAGAATTACGTATAGACTTTTTTTCATTTCATATGTGTTTTTTTCATATTCAAAGTAATTTCATTCTTAAATTACTATTTACCGAAAAACTCTAATTAATTTCGTTAAGCACTTCGTCAAGATTTAGTTCTTGATTCGGTTTTAATCTAAATGATTTTATATTGTTTCCATATTTAATCGAAACATCACTTTCATTAACAGTATGAACTTTTGCTGAGACTAACTTTCCATCTCTCCATTCAACACTTACTTCAAAACCGCCTCTGGCTTTTAATCCTTTTACACTTCCATTTTTCCATGCTGCTGGTAAAGCAGGAAGCAATTCAATACTTCCAGTATGTGACTGCAATAACATTTCTGCCATTCCTGCTGCTCCTCCCATATTTCCATCTAACTGAAATGGCGGGTGTCCGCATAGTAAATTGGTATACGTTCCACCTATCATTCCACCTTTTTTAGTATCTATGGGTTGCAATAATCTACGGTATAATTTATAGGCGCGCTCTCCATCTTTAAGTCTCGACCAAAAATTAACTTTCCAAGCCAATGACCATCCAGTTCCGTCATCGCCACGAGCATTCAAACTAACTTTTGCTGCCTCAGCGAAATCAGGAGTCTTTTCTACCGATATTTGTTTACCAGGGTGAAATGCATATAAATGAGAAACGTGGCGGTGCTTGCTTTTCGGATCATCTACATCTTCTTTCCATTCTTGTAATTGTCCCCAACTTCCAATGGTTGGTGGTGCAATTTTTTCTTGAATTGATTTTGCTTCTTTTCTAAACTCCTCATCAACACCCAAAATCTCGCTTGCAGCGATGCTATTATTTAATAAATCCCACGCAATTTGGTGATCCATAGAAGCTCCTCTTGAAATGCCACCATGTTCTGGAGAATACGAAGGCGAAGAAACTAAATAGCCGTTTTCATCTTCTATTAAATAATCAATCCAAAATAACGCCGCCTCTTTCATCATAGGATATGCTGTTTCCTTTAAGAATTTTTTGTCTTGGGTAAATTCGTATTGCTCCCAAAGGTGTTGACATAACCATCCTGCGCCACCTGGATAGAATCCCCATGGAAAATTCCACCCCGGAGAGGTATACCCAAAAGGATTATTCATGGTGTTAACAATCCACCCACGTGTATTAAAGAATTCCTTTGCAGATATCCTTCCTGGCTCGACTAAAGTTTCCATATAATCGAACAATGGTACATGGCACTCACTCAAGTTTGCAACTTCGGCTGGCCAGTATAGCATTTGCTGATTGATATTCATATGATAGTCATTAGCCCAAGCCGGATTTGTACTATTATTCCACTTTCCTTGTAAATTCAATGGCATACTTCCTGGACGAGATGCAGAGATCATTAAATAACGACTGTATTGAAAATACAATTCTTCCAATCCGGCATCTGTTAACCCTTTTGAATATTCAAATAAACGTTTGCCCGTTGTAATGCTATCTCTTTTGTTATCACCCAAATCAAGTTCAACACGATCAAAAAGGTTACTAAAATCATGTTGATGCTCCGTTCGTAAGGCATCAAATGATTTTCCTTCAATATTCTCTAATGTTTTTATATTCGCAGCCACATAATCATTACCCTTATAAGTTGGGTAATTTGTTGTATAGTCCGTTGCTGCTGCGTGATACATATTCACATACTTTGCGCTAGAAACTATTAGTTCCCCGTCTTTAAATTCAATAGTACCGTCGGTTTCAAATTTTATACGTGTTTCAAACTCCATTCCATTGTCTTCAACATGACCTTGAAATGAATAGGTTGCATTTGAGAATGATTCAGTATTCTTAATATGCGGAGTTTTGTATGTCAAAGAATAGTCAGTAGCAGTATTACTTTCGAATCTGTATATCATGGTTTTAGACGGGTAACTTGCGAAATAAGTCCGCGAATATTGAGTATCTCCAATAGTGTAACTCACACGACCTTCTGCATTTTCAATATCCAGTTCACGAATGTAATCAGAAACCTCTCCTTCATGTTTTACTTCTATAAATAGATCGCCCATGGTTTGCTGAGCGCCATAATTACCAAAAGATGATTTTGAATCTGGATCTTTATACATAGAACCCGTTAATTCTCGGTTTGCCAATTCATGGGCTTCGTCCATTTTACCTTCATCGAGCAAACGGCGAACTTCTGCTAGGTGTTTCCAAGCATCTTTCTTTATACCATAGTTATATTCATCGCCACTTCCTGGTCCACCGCTCCAAAGCGTTCCTTCAGCAAACTGAATTTGCTCTTTTTCAATACCACCAAAAAACATGGTTCCCATAAAACCATTACCAATAGGCAAGGCTTCAGACTGCCAATCTGTAGCTGGTTGGTTATACCATAACTTTAGGTGATCGGTTTGATCTTGAGTTCCTTTTTGACTGCAAGATGTCAAACTTAAAATAAATAATATGGCAACTAATTTGATAGTATAATTCATGTTTTTGACTTTGTATTATTGTTTGTTATTTTTTTTGAAACTCTAATTAATTTTTAATTTAAATATTGGGTGTTTCTAAAATACCAGATTGATAAGAAAACCATCCGTTTTTTATATCACCGTTACATGCTTTTATTAGTTCTATTTTTAATCGTTCAAGTTTTTCTGGGTGATTTTCAGACAACTCCATATCTTCTCTATAATCATCTGGTAAGTAATAAAGTTGATAGATGTCTTTTGGACCATAGTATCGTAGTTTCCATCCATCCTGTGTAACCAATGCTGGTCCTTGAAATGAAGAATACACAATAAAATCATGAACTTTCCCTGATTTTTCTCCTAATAATTCGGGTAAATACGAAAGTCCATCTTTTTCGTTTGATAAATCAACGTTTAATAAATCTGCAAAAGTGTTCATCATATCATAATTGGCTACTTTGGTATGTATTGTTTTCCCTTCTTCAAGTTTACCCGGCCAATTATAGATAAGAGGTACTCTAACAGCGCCCTCCCAATTATCTCGTTTCATACCGGCCATACCATCGTTTCCATTAAACACATCACCAACTAACTCACTATAATATTTAGTGTGTACATTGTCGAAATTTTTACCGGTTTGCATGTTTAACATCGGTTTGTTGATTTTATCTTCTGACGGATAATAAATTTCATGCCCATTATCACCAGAGAAAACAATGATGGTGTTCTCATATAAGCCAAGTGTTTTTAATTCTTCAACAAGTATACCTACATGATCATCTAGCATTTTAACCATGGATGCGTAGGTTTTTTCTATTTCAGTCAGTTCGTTATTAGATTTAAAGTCAGGATGAATTTCTGGTATTGATGAAGGCCCATGTGGTAATTGGGTAGGATGGTACAAGAAAAAACTGCTGTCTTTATTTTTTCTGAGGAAGCCAATCATTTTATCCAAAAACAAATTCTGAGAATATTGTTTCTTTCCTTCCATATTCCATCGATCTTCATAACCTCCGTTTTTGTCCCATTCAGCAGTTTTTCCACAATCCGCTCTTGTGTTTCCTTCAATCATGACCATTTCACCATTTTCGAATAAAAACGGAGGATAGAAACCATGGCAACGTTGATGGTCGTAATAACCATAATAGTAATCCCAGCCATGCCTTTTCAACTGTTTGTGTGTTGTGGCAAAACCCCAATCCAATTTTCCCACTTGAGCAGTTACATACCCTGCCTGTTTAAATACTTCAGGAAGGAAAACTTCATTTTCTGGAACAGGAGTTGCCTGTTTATCGTATGCATTCTCTACCTGTTCTCGCGTGTATTTATCTCGCGTAATATCTGAATATAAACCTGCTCTGGAAATTTCCCATTTGTCAGTGTGCAAATCGTGATAACCCGTTAATAAACTAGCACGTGCTGGCGAACAAAACATACCTCCATAAGCACTTTCAAAACGAACACCTGTTTCTGCCAATTTATCTATGTTGGGTGTTTGTATTATTTTTTGACCTTCGTGAGATAGCAATCCTCGTCCTAAATCATCCGCATAAATTAGGATAACATTTGGCGAACTTTTCTCATCACCTAACTTTTTCTTACATCCTGAAACGATCAAGGTGAATACAATAAAAAGGAATATGCTATCGAACTTTACCATTGGAAATCTATTTATTAACCAAGTTATATTGCTTCTCTAAAGGCACCCCATAGTTTTCTTCCAACTCCTGCTTTATTTTTTTATAAAATGCTGTATCTGGAGGTAAACTCAAATTTTTCCAAAAAATAGGGTGATACGGCAGTACAACTTCGTTCATGTCCTTATTATGTTCTTCATAGCTTTGAGCCGTGAATTTTTTTTTATCCGTCTCTACACTTAAAACGATTGCTTCGTGTTTAATTGCAGAATGTATAAATGGTTTCTTTAGTTTCAGTCCTTTTTGATAGAACTCTGAAATTTTCTTTTGACCTCCGTACTCACGTTTATGATAACTGAGGTATAATTTTCCATCAGCATTTTTCACATATTGATACACGGAATTTCCAACGGAGTTTTCAATTCTATAAATATTGTTAGTATCAAATCCGATATATAAAATAGTTTTATTCTTTTTACCCTTTCCGGACGTCTTTTTTGTTCCTTCCAAAATCATAACATCTTCACCATCATAGGTAGTGTCATCAACTTTTACCCAATCCATACTTTTCAAAGAGCCATGATATCCGGTTAAGGGGTTTAGGCTTACCATATATACCGCGGCATGGTCCCATTGCTTTTCAGGAGCGATTCGATAATCAGCAGATACACGTGCCTCATTTACTTGCAATCTTGAAATAGCACTTTTTGGCCCTTTATAAACAAAGGACATATAATGCTCAACAAAAAACTTTGATACATTTTGCTCAACTGAAGCCCTACGATAAATAAGTTTCAATTCATGATTATCGCTAATAAATGTATTTTTTGATTCCTTTAGCGCTTCAGCAACATAATCCTTCGATTTTGAAGCACTCATAACTTCTACCGTTTCTAAACTAGTTACGGCATCCTGTAAGGTGATTGTAGCAATATCCTGCTGCATAAAATCTTCAATTTTTACCGTAAATGTTTTAAAACCCATACTTGAAACTACCAAAGTTTCCTGTAAATTGGAATTATCAAGTGCTAAATAGAACTTCCCTTCTTCCGTACTTGTGGTTCCTATTTGCTTGGTTGGAATATGAACTGAAACATACGGAATTGGATTTCCTTGGCTATCGTTAATAACGCCCTCTATTTCTAATTTATTCTGAGATAAACCCTCATAAAATGACAGGGTTAAAATCAAAAAAACAACTCTAGTTACAATCTTCATTATTTATTATTTAATTCGTATTTCCAAACACTTCAAATTCTCCTATTACAAGAGGATCATTAACATTCTTTGGATTTAAATTAATTCTTAAAAAACGCACTTTAGAAGTATCTTCTATTTTACGAATGGTTTCTTTTAAATGTTGATATGTATTCTCATCTATAAGAATCCAGTCTTTTTTATTAAGTGATGTTGCAATAGAAATTTCACCACTAAAGGCATTCACAAAATTAAGTTCAACCCGATCTACATCATAAAAGTTTTCCATATCTAATTCCCACCAAACACTACCATTTTCTATACTTGGCTTCCACTTGGTCCACTTATGACCATCGTTTGCTAAAGAAGGCAGACTATTACTTGTAGAATTTGTTCGCGTGGGTCTTGTATCAGAAACCTTAACAGGCTCTCCTTTCTCAATAGCCTTTAACAATCTGTAATCGGTATAAATTCTATCCTTAACTAAAGGTGTTTTTCCTTCAACAAATGTAGGCTCTCCAGTTATTATAATTTCAATTTGTGCAGATGCCAAGCCTTCCGAAGTTGCTTCAATTACGGTTTTACCACCTTCATAACTACGGAACTCTATAGCTGCATGACCATCTAAAATCTGAATATCATTATAGGTGGTTTCCTTAAAAGTAATGCTTCTTCCGGTTGGGAATTCACCTGGTCCTGAAATAATCGTCAGCGTAACATCTGGACTATTTGAAATATGCTTTCCGTTTTCTCCAATTACCTTCACGTTAATATGTGTATCGTCCGTAGCATCCGTTCCATGAATTGTTGTTTTATCTGCAAAAAGTTTTAAACTTTTAGGAGTTCCTTCCACAGGCCATTCTGGCGGAGCAATTCCGTTAAAATAGTTTCTGTACCAATACCAAGATCGTTTTGGGATTCTAAAGAAATCTACAATTCCCATTTCACCCATATTTACTGCAATACTACCATGGTCGAAACCACACCATATTGCATGACCACTGCGCCATTCTGGTTTTTCGCCATCGGCTATATGACTCGTCCAACACGGGGTGTAGTCACCCGGACGATCCGTTACACAAGAACCATATTCACTTACCATATTTGGCATTCCAGGATTTTTATATAAGGTGGCTCCATCTCCATTATACCCTGCAATATCTCCTAAAACATCTACATCTCTTCGCTGCGCGCCACCAATCATAGCGAGTCGAGATGGGTCCAACTCATGTGACAATTCTACTAATTCTGATAAAAGTTCCTTCATTGGCTCCATGACTTCATTAGCCGTGAAAAATGGCTCATTACTCATGCTCCAAGCAATAACAGAAGGACTGTTTCTGTTAATTTGAATCAACTCTTCAAGAGTCATCGCTGCACTTTTATTATAGGCCTCCATATCTTCTTCATGAATTGGGTAGGTACTTGAATTCCAATAACCATCATCTACAAAACCACCAATTCCCCAAACACAGTTTTCAGGCAAGAACATGAGTCCAAGTTCGTCGCAAACTTGTGTAAAGTAAGGATGATGTGGATAATGAGAACCACGAATTAAATTGAATCCGGCATCTTTCATCAGTTTTAAATCACGATAAATTCCGGCTTTGGTTACGGCATCTCCCCAACCAGCATGATCTTGATGTACGTTTACACCTTCCAAATAAACATGTTCGCCGTTTAAGAAAAACCCCTTATCAGCCGTCCATTCTGTCCATCTAAAACCAAAAGTAGATTCGTAGTTATCTACCAACACATCATTTTCATAGATGTAAGTAAGTGCCTTGTATAAGTTGGGTGCATCTGGTGACCATAATTTAGGATCATTAATTTCTTTACTCAATTGATCAACGTCAACCATAGCACCCGCATCAATCGTTTGCTCAGAAAGCATTTCGGTTATTACTTGATCAGAATCATCAACAATAACAGTTTTTAAAGTGAACTTTTTTAATGACTTGCTTTTATTTTCTATGGTTGTTTTAACATTAACTACCGCTTTTTCTTTATTCACCACAGGAGTAGAAACGAAAGTACCGTTCCATACAACATGCAAAGGAGTGGTTATATTAAGATAAACATCTCTGTAAATACCACCACTAAAAACATGCTCTCCTGCTCTAGGTGCTAATTGCGCATCCCATAGATTATTGACACGTACTGCTAAAAGATTTTCACCTTTTTTTACGGCTTTTGAGATATCAATCGTAAATCCAGTATATCCACCTCTATGCTCACCAACTTTGTCTCCATTCAGGAAAATCTCTGCAACTTGGAAAACACCGTCAAATTCTAGGCTTATATTTTGACCGATCCAATTCTCATCTATTTGTAATGATTTCTGGTACCAACCATAACCTTCGTAAAAACTTTCGGAGCGGAAATAAGGAATACTAAAACTATGAGGTAATCCTACTCTTTCCCATTTCGAACCTTCAGATACTTCTGCAGAGAAATCATCTGTTTCAGAACTAAAGGTAAATTTCCATTCGCGGTTGATATTATTTTTGAGCCTTACTTTCGCTTCCTTTTCAAGATTTGTACATGAAAATAAACTGATCAAAAGGATTGCTATTGGAATAAATAAAAGGTTTTTCATTCTATGCTAATTGTGTGATTTTAGTTTGTTCAATTTTGACTATCTAATTGAGCCGAAAATTAACCAAAGCATAGCGATTTTTATGACACAAATAGAACTGATTAATGGCATAAAAAAGACTAACTGAACAAATAATAGAAAACCCACTTATTTCTAATAAACTCTTACTCAAGACTCCACTCACTATGCCATTTAATTTATCTAATCAAAGTTCTCCAGGTTTAAATTTTTCAATTGATTTACCGCAATAGGTAAATAAAATTACGCTTAGAATTATGATGATATTTCGAAAATGCATTTTTTTATTTCTGTTGTTCTAATTGGTAATCCCTGTCATACAAGTCCACCTGATTTCTTCGCCAAGGGTTTCCTTCCAAATACAATACTTGAGGAGCAGAAACATCCCAATCTCCTAATTCCTTTAATAATTCTGAAACCATATCCCAATTCTCGCTTGCCACGTTATGTTGTTCTGACGGATCTTTATCTATATTAAACAAGAGTGGTAAACGATCTGGTAAACGAACTAATTTCCAGTTTCCTTTCCGGATTCCTGCACTAATTGTAAACCTCCACATTAAAGTTTCATGTGGATTCCCGTTAATTTTTTGTGTGATATATGGATAAATATTAATACCGTCTAACTTATCTTCCTCATCAATTGACCCGCCTGCTAAAGCGACAAAAGTTGGTGTTAAATCTAGCGCTGTGATGGTTTTATTATAAACACCTCTTTTCAGTTTTTCTGGATGAGAAATAATGAATGGAACTCTAATCCCTCCTTCTAATAAGATTCCTTTCTGTCCGTTAAAAGGAGCGTTAATAGAAGCATTATTTGTGCATGGCCCACCATTATCACTTAAAAATACAACAACTGTGTTTTCATAAATTCCTTGCTTTTTTAATTCAGCCATAATTCGTCCAACATTTACATCCAAACGATGCACCATTCCCGCATAAGTTCGACGTTTTTCATCTTTGATATGTTCGTATAACTTTAAATCTTCTTTGGTTGCTTGCATAGGGGCATGTGGCGCATTAAATGAGGCATAAAGGAAAAATGGTTCATCTTTATGGCGTTTAATAAAATCTACACACTCGTCTCCCTTATCATCGGTGATGTATGTTATCGGTTGTGGTATTTTGTAATTAGAAATGATCGGCCTACTGTATCTTGAGTTATTTGTGGGTTCAGGAAAATAATTATGCCCTCCTGCTAAATACCCCCAAAACTCTTGAAAACCTCTATTGGTTGGATGAAATTTTTCTACTTCACCCAAATGCCATTTCCCTATTAATCCGTTTACATAACCTAATTCCGTCAAACGTTCCGAGAGCATTTTTTCTTCTACAGGTACCCCCACATAATTTTCATCAAATTGAGGTAAATCCACTATTGGGTTGTTGTCAAAACCAAAATTCACTTGGTTTTTACCAGTCATCAATCCCGCCCTTGAAGGACCACAAACTGGAGCAGATACATAGCCTTCTGTAAAAATCACACCATCTTTAGCCAAGGCATCAATATGAGGTGTCTTAATTTGTTTACTTCCGGTATAACCCAGATCACCATAACCCAAATCATCAGCTAAAATGATGATAAAATTTGGTTTCTCCGATTTTGATTGTGCTTGCAAGTTAACCGTTAAGATTAAGCAAAGCGCACTTAAAATTAGTATAACATGTTTCATATCTTCTATTTCTTATTATTAAAATTCATTCTTAAACGATAACTTTTATCGCAGATATCATTAAAATATTTCTCCATCGGTATTGGACCACAACTGCCATTACCCAGAGCACCATGATCAAAATCTATATTTAAAATATTAAAATCATTCGCTTTTAGCTGATGAGGATGTGTTGCCTTATTTAATTGACTAGTTGTATATTTTCTAAATGAGAAGTTTAATGGAGTACTACCTTTAAATCTCAATCCGTTTCCTGTTTTATCAGAAACATGTGCCCAACGAATGTCCGATTTATTTCCATTTTCTTGAGGCCGTGCATAATTCACGAAATGCTCATTTATAGCTGCCGAGTACATTCCCATTTGCATTCCCGTGTTTCTATCTTTATAAGAACTACCTGGGCCTTTTCCATACCAAGTACTTTCTGAAATAGATTTGTTTAATTTTATTTCGTAACCAATTCTCGGAAACGTAAATGGCTTTCTTTCTCCCAAATAATCTACATTCAAATCTATATCTATCACTCCGTTCCCATGTATGGTATATTTTTCAAGGGTTGTAAATCCATTGGTATGTCCAATTGTTTGATGTTTTTTATTTACATAAATTACTATTCTGTCATCCAAAATAGCAGATTTCACATCTCCAGTTGTCGTTTGTAAATTATGTAAATCAATAGCATCCCATGTTTTTCTGGTTTCAGGTCTTTTGTCATTATCAATATAGGCTCTTGTAAATGCCAAATCAAAACTGCCATCGACCACTATTTCACCATTTTTAATAAGTTTTGTGATGGCACCTAAGGATTTATCAAAATCTAAATATCCATTATTAAATTCAATGGTAATCATATTATCTTTTTCTTGAACTAATACTTTCTCTTTACTATTTATTTCTTCGAATTCTAAATTTGCTTCTTCAATCATAAACTCTTCCCAAGCAGCGACATGACCTGCATCAGCCCAAGCTGTTTTACTTTTGGTTTTTGCTTGAATTTGAAGTACAACTTCTTTGTTTCTCGAAAATTCAAAAGATTTCAACTGAAAAATATTTTTTTCTCCAGCTTTTAAGGCAACGGTTATATTACCCTTCTTCACTTCTTTACCATTTTCTAATAATTGCCATTCAAAGTTGAATGCATTCAAATTAGTCTCAAAATACTTGTTTGTAATTTCAACCAACCCTTTTTGGCTATCTACCCATTTAAATGCAATATTCTGATAGGCTTTTTTAACTTCTATAGTTTTCGGAGTTACCGTTAAATCAGCCATCATAATCCCGTTCATACAAAAATTTCCATCGTTTGGTGTATCACCAAAATCTCCACCATACGCCCAATAATAATCGCTTTCAGGTTTTAGACATTCGGCGTGTGCCTGCGCTACATCTTGTATTTGGCTTCCGTACTTCCCATCAACACTTTTGGTGATTCCTTGATCAGACCAATCCCAAATGCAACCACCAATAAGCCCAGGGTACTTCTCAAAAACATTAATATATTCCTGTAAATTCCCAACACTGTTACCCATTGCATGTGCATACTCGTTCAATAAAAATGGTTTATCCAAATTCATTTTACCAATATGCTCCATATCCTCTACAGATTGATACCTTCCAAATTTGTGCTTTTTACCACCTTTCCAAATTCCACCACCATATGTATCAAATGAGATTGGTGCTTCTGAAGAATGATAATGTGTAGGCCTTGTGGTATCAATTTCTTTAGTTCGTTTTTGCATTGCTGTCATGTTAATCCCATTGCCTGCTTCATTTCCAAAAGACCACATAATAACACTTGGATGATTCTTATCTCTTTGCACCATTGCCTCCATCCGCTCTACATGTGCTTTTTGCCAAGTTGGTTGCTTGGCTAGTGATTCTGGGCCATATTTCATGCCATGAGATTCTACATTGGCTTCATCAATTATAAGCATTCCGTATTCATCGCAAAGCTTATAAAAGTATGGAGACGCAGGATAGTGCGCTGTTCTAACAGTATTAATGTTGTTTTGCTTTAAGAGTTTTAATGTTTTTTCCATTCGCTCTCTAGGAATGTGCTTTCCATGAATAGGATCGTGCTCTATAACATTAACACCTTTAATTAGAATTGGCTCTCCATTTAATAGCAATTCGTGATTTTTAGATATTGAAACTTCTCTAAAACCAATATCCGTTTGAATCTGATCAACAATATTATTGTTCTTCAATAAATCTAGTTTCAATAACGAAAGGTTAGGTGATTCATGCGACCACAATCTTATGTTTTCAAGCTCTTTGTTAAATTCAATAACGGCTTCACTTATATTAAGTTTTTTATTAATTCTTTCTGCCCCAGCGCTATCAAATAATTCAATTGACAATGTATAATCATCAAGAGGTAATTCTATACTATTATTCAAAAATAATGAAAGGTTAAACTTTGCCCCATTTTCAGTTAGAGGCGTTGTTACGAAATAATCTTTAAAGTGAACTTCATTCTTTTGAACTAAAAACACATCTCTAAATATACCACTCATTCTCCATCCATCTTGGTCTTCTAAATAACTACCATCACTCCATTTAAACACTTGCATTTTTAATGTATTTTGGCCTTTTTTTACATATTTAGAAATAATAAATTGGGCTGGAGACCAACTGTCTTGGCTGTAGCCCACCTTTTCACCATTTATCCATAAATAAAAGGCAGAAGCTACACTTTCAAATCTTACAAAAGTTTCTTTTAAACTTGTTTCATTAATGGTAAAAGTAGTTTGATAAAGTCCAACCGGATTACCATTTTGACCAGCGATAAAAGGTGGATTCTTATCGAATGGATACACAATATTTGTATAAATAGGTTGCCCATACCCTTGCATTTCCCATGCTGCTGGTACTGAAATTTTATCCCATTTTTTTGGAGTGATATTTTTCGGCACTTCACTAACATCGTTATAAAAAGCAAAATCCCAAATTCCGTTTAATAAAGTTACATCGTCAGAATCGTCATCATAAAACAATGTAGCACTTGGCTCTTCTTTATTTATTTGAGTAACCTTTTCGTTTTCCCAATCCTTATTTAAGGATTGACTATAAACTAATTGAATGCTTATTACTCCTAATAGTAAAAGCGCTTTTTTTAATTTCATTTTTTAATGTGTTCATTTCAATTATGAGATGCATTAATGCGCTCAATATTCATTTGTAAAATTCTTGAATATATTTTCAATTTCGGTGGTCATAGGGTTCATTATCTAGGAAATTGAGGTCAAATGAGTATTTCTTTTATGCTTCAATATGAATAGTTTGGAAATGATTAGAATTAATTAGGGTTCATTCGATGAAGCCTTTTCTAAAAGTTGTCTCATGTTATTTTCTGCTTCTGCATTCCAATAACCGCATTCCAATTGAAAAAACACTGAAGTATAAGGGATGGCTAAATCCGTTTTAATAATTAAAATATCAAATAATTTTGCTGAAGCATCTAATTCGCGAATAATCACTTCATGCAACATGGTTTCGGTATGCTTTCCTTTTAACACATCTAAAAGATTTGATCTATACTTTTCAATTCCTGGAGCATCATTTTCTTGAACATATCCCATTTCTTTATCAATAAAAATATTTGCATGTACATGAGGTGCTTTATCAATTAATTTACTGACAAACTCCACAGTTTCAATTTGACTTTCATTTATTGTAATTGTCTTAATTGCAGGATTACTTTGAACTGGATAGGCACTATCTGCTATTACAATCCAATTTCTATGACCGTATTGTTTTATTGTATTTTCAACATCTGTTTTCCAATTAAATTCTTCCTTTACCACTTCACTGCTTTCCTTCTCTGTTGTTTGGCATGAGATAATAAATATCATTATCAAAAATGTTGCTAGTCTATTCATCTTTTAAGTTATTTTTCCATTTATAAAATTCTTCTATTCTAATATCTTTAGGTCCTAAATCATAAAAACGAGCGCCTTCACCAATGCTATCATGATCACCTAACTCTTTACGTCCTTCCTCTATCAATAACATCAATTCTTTTACTTTCTCTGGATGTTGTTCTGCAATGTTGTTCTGTTCTTCTCTGTCGTTTTTCAGGTTGAAAAGTTGTACTTCTTTAACGGCGTCTATTTTTCTTCCTCTCCATTTCATATACCCAGGTTTTTTAGAACGAGGTAATACCAATTTCCATTGACTGTCTCTAACGGCCTGCAAATGGGTGTATGCGTAATAATAAAAACGATCATGCTGGCTTTGTTCATTATTCAAAAGCACACCGCTAAAATCTTTTCCATCAATAGTTACTTCTTTTGAAAGTTTTGCTCCAGAAATTTCTGAAAAAGTTGGTAGAAAATCCATTGTTGTCAGCAATTCATTATTTACTATTCCTTCTTGAACTTTCCCTTTCCATTGCATAATGCAAGGCACCCGAACGCCTCCATCCCAAGTTTGTGCTTTACTTCCTTTAAGTGGATATGCACTGCCTCCATGGTCTCCAATTTTTTCTTCAATCCAAGGGCCATTATCCGAAACGAAAATCACCAAGGTGTTTTCTTCAAGGCCTTCTTCCTTCAAGGTCTTTAGAATTGCTCCCATGCTCCAATCCAATTCTTCGATAACATCTCCATATAGTCCTCCTTCAGATTTCCCTCTGAACTCTTCGGAAGCACTTATCGGAACGTGGGGCATATTGTGAGATAGATATAGAAAAAATGGATTTGATTTATTTTGCTTGATAAAATTTTTAGCCTCTTTCGTGTATTTACTTGTAAGCTGGCCCATTTCTTCAACAGTATTTATCACCATCAACGTATCATTATTTCTCAATATGGGGCTTCGATGAGGCGATTGCTCTATTAATTTTGAATTTCCGTTGTATTCGGGCGTTCCGTAATAATAATCAAATCCTTGTTTTAAGGGTATTTGTTCTGGCGTTTCACCTGCATGCCATTTTCCTATGCATGCTGTTTTATAACCTTGGGTTTTTAATACTTCTGCAATGGTTAGTTCTTTTGGATGCAGTTTTGTGTGAAAGTTTTTGACATTATTCGGCTCCGCTATTCTTATTGGATAGCTCCCCGTAAGCAATGCCGCCCTGGATGGACCACAAAGAGGTTGTGCATAAAAATTGGTAAATCGCATTCCTTTTTTAGCCATTTCATCTAGATTGGGCGTCTTTATGTTAGGCGAACCAAACACCCCAACATCATTATAACCTTGATCATCCGTTAAGAAAATAATGAAGTTTGGTTTATTTGATTGCGAAAGCATCGGGTTTTCAAAACCCAATAAACATAAAACAAATGATGATATAAAGAATAAATTTCTTCTCATTTTATTAAAATACAATTTCAATTACTTCATGTAAACCGTCAGGTCCTGCATCTGGGTTTGGAATTGTTAAAACCCCATTATTATGAGTGTACTCAACTGTTTGACCAGTTCGCAACAATTAAAAATATTTTTTTCATTCGTATTCTTAATAGTTTAGTGCTGTTTTTTGACCTTCATTAATAGACCTTGTTCCTTTAAACTTGTGAAGTTTGTGGTTCCCTAACTGAATTGTTTCTAATTCTAATTTTCCATGAAGAACCTCTAAACTAATTTCATAATCGTTACCGTTTTTCACTATATCACACATTCCCCAAGCGGTTCCAGTTGACCAAAAATATTTTCCCGGTTTGTCTGTAAATTTGATGGATTTGTCAATGGCTGAAAATTGAAATCCACTTTCGGCAATAACACCTGCCCATGAAGCCATAGCACGTGCATAATGATGTCCACATTCGGCTTCATCAAACGGATTTCTTTTTAAGCCATCATAACGATCTCTAATGTTTTTGATGTTATCTAATCCTTCTTCTTCCATTCCTTCATACAACATTCCAATAGCAGCGGTATATTCAAATCCGGTCATTACTTCCGACCAATAAGGAAATGGAATTGTTGGTCTACCTCCATTAGGCCAACTTGCCATAAGCAAAGCCTTTTCATCTCCCATTGCATAGGAACGCATATTGTTAAAGTGCTCATACATACCATCTCTCTTATTGTATTTTTGAATACTCTGTAAAGCCGTTTTTACATTTTCTTCTTTTACCAAATACCCAAGACCTAAGACATGTGCCATATATTGACCTACCAATTGATCCACCAAACATCCAGTTTTTAATTGATAATAAGGGTCGTTTAAATCCAACCCTTTTAAACGATGTTCTCCTACCAATCCTTTAGCAATTGCTTCTTTACTTTCCGGAACTTGTGTTTTATGCACGTAATATTCTCCATTAAATAAATTGGCATCTGTCCATTCGGATCCATATTCAAATAAACTCTTGCATTTTTTAGCAAAGGGTTTATCATCCATGAATTTGGCCATTTCTTCTGCCGCTCTCAGTGCACCTAAATACCAAATTTGCATTTGTGGATTAGGACCATAATACTCTACATCCATGGTGTTGTGTTGCACACCTTCCATAACGCCATCAACATCACCATCCCATCCATTTTCTATCCAGGCATACGCCAAAACGGTTTTTATTTTTGGCCAATGTTTTTTTAAGAACTCTGAATCTCCAGATAATTGCCAATCGCGGTAAAATTTCATAATGGTTCCCATTTGTCCATCTGCAGCGGCTAAGTCAATTCCCGATGCTTCTTTTTGCAATGGAAGTTTGGTTCTAAAGCCCATATGCCCATCTTCTCCTGATGCATATTCAAATTCTACTTCACGCATTGTTAAAGCCAACTTATTAAAAAGAAACGGAGTGGCTTGTTCATAATTCCAAACATGCGTACACGATCCAAAGCATGAACCTTCTCGATCCATAACACCTTCCCAACCAAACATTTTTCCATCTTCAGTTCTAAAAACAGTTTGCGAACGTAAGGTACTCAGGTTAAAAAGTGCCGACTCTTTAATTTCTTCAGGATAAGTACTTGCTATTAAACTGTTTGTGAATTGTAGTGTTTTCTCTGTTAAGGCAGGCAAACGATCTATTTCCTTTTCAACCACATCCCATGCATTATCATATTGGGTCGAATAGTAGTTTTTAAGTTTATCTGAAGACCATGCATACCTATTAGGGAAATTCCAAGTTAAATAAAATGTAAACGTTTTCGTTTCTCCGGCTTTTAAGGATTTTTTTACAGCCAAGGAAGCCAAAGGATCTATATCGTATTGTTTGTCTTTTTCGGTAAGCAAGCCATCAGCACCAAAATCGTCCCAAAAATTCAACGTACTATTATACCAATCATTCTTAGTGGAACTTGTACGATAGGTAATTTGTGCTTGTTTGTTGTTAGGAGTTGAAATCGCAAACGTACCCCAAGCGGCATCATTTTTATCTACACCATTTGAGAACATGTAAATACCCTGAAACTTTTCTGTTTTTCTATATTCATTCTTGTTGTCTTTTGCACCAATAGGGATAAAATCACCTTTCCAATCAGAAGTGTGTTTACTACCATCTTTACCAATAAAATTTCTAATATTTCCAGAAATAGCAACTTCTAAATCCTCAGATGTTGTATTCTCTACTTCATATTTTAAAATTGCCATCGGAATCCCTGAAGCATCGGCATCTGCGGGAATAAATGGATTATAACCCACAATTTTCACCTTTACGGGCATTGTTTTATCAGATAGGCTTACAATTCCGAAAGGGTATGTTGCCTCAAAAGACGCGTTTCTAAAACGCGGAAAACCATGATGATCTACCGACCTTCCCTCATAGTGTTGATAATCTGCTGGGTTGATAGGTCCCAATAACGCCTTCGTGTTTGGTCTAGCGTTTTTCTTTCTGGTATAAATGGCAAAAAAAGGAGCATCGTTTCCTGTGGTCACCGTGCTGTATCCTTTGGCTGGTACATTCATTACCTCCCAATCTCTTAATTCACCAGAACCACCTAATGAGACTGTTCCGGTTCCAATACCTCCAATAGGTAATGCTACTCTGTGAAGATGGTCTTGATCATACTCTTTTAGAATACTTATTTTCTCACTTAGTAATTCTTCTTGTGCCATCAAACTAAATGACATACAGAAACTAAGTATATATATATACTTTTTCATGGCTTAATTCATTTCTATGGCGCCCATATCCGGCAAATCCTTAATATTATTTCCTAAAATGTCTTTTTCTACTTTAACTCCTATGTACAACCCTTTTTTATCGCCTGGAATTAGCGGGATTTCAATTCCTTTATTTTTAATCAATTCAACATTAGTAGGAGTATAGTCTATAATTTCTTTTCCTCCGGTATTCACAAATTCAGGATTTCCAAATACAGAAGTTTCAGGTTGAATGAGTACATCTTTTGGCCAGTTCGAGTTTTTTAAAAACAAATTATTCTTGAAAATCACATTTGGTATATCGGCCTCTCCAGATTCTTGTGGTTGATATTGATCTCCTAATACAGCCTTACTATTTCCTTTTATATGAAATATGTTATTAGCTACTAAAACACCTTGTGCCACCTTGGCTACGGCCATTTTAGCCGTTATTTCATCTTTTACATAAATCGTATTATTATAGAAATAAGAATTATAAGGACCGTTTCTTTCCCTGTTTTTCCCAACAAAACCACTTAACCAATAAATCTTACCTTCTTGAAAAGCCACGCCTTTCTTTTTAACCCGATGACCGTCATTAATACTTACATTATAACGATAAGCGCAATTCCAATTATTACCAAGTATTTCAGCAAATCCACCAGCATTATTTTCACTTACATTGTATTGCACAATAATATTCTTACAATTAAAATCGATATGACAACCCGCTGAATCTGCAGGACCATTAGCATTTCTAAAACTATTATGTTCAATCAACATGGTATCAACTCCCCAAGTCCACATGCCACTTCCGCGACCCCATTTTCTACTGTCATCATTAGAGCCTGAGTAATTTACTTTATTTCCTTTCACAAGTCCGTTGGTAATACCACTAAATTGCATACCGGGACCACCAGTTTTAAGTACTTCGTTATTCAGAATATTGAGGTTATCAATATTACCATTGATTTTGATTCCCGTATGTGCAACATTTTGCACCTCATTAGACTGAATAAATACATTTTTTAAAGTTGATTTGTTCTTCATTAAAAATCGAATTCCCCATCCATAACTCTGCGTTCCGTTAGCGCTTTTCACTTCATCTTTGCCTCTTTGAAAACCTGTACTTTCAAAAAACACATTTTTTATAGTACAATTTTCTATGGTTATATTCGAGTAATTTCCAACCTTACTAGAGGTGTAGAAAATACCACAACGCATCCCTTTTTTAGGTTTTTTTCCTCCATCAGCTATAATAGAAATTCCATTAATTTTGATATGACTGCAGTCGGTTAGTTTAATCCCGTTTAAAAATCCTTTGGCGTTAATTATTGGTTTTATATCGCTACCCGAAACGACATAACTTGAAATTTCAATTGGTTTTGATTTTGTTCCGCTTAGCTTAGTCCATTCAATACTACCTTTAAATTCTTGTCCATTAGCCAATAAAATAACATCACCAGGTTTTAAGTTTGTCGTGCTAACTTTAAAAAGTGATTTCCATGCGGTGCTTTCACTTTTACCATTGTTTTGATCGTTTCCAGTTTCTGCATTTACGTAATATTCTGTTGCAAAGGATGAAGTACTTATAAATACTACTATTAGGATACTGCTTATGTCTTTTAATATTTTCATTTAATAAAATTGTTGAATTAATTTAATTCATGGTTTTAAATCGTGGATCTGGATTTTCTATTCTAAACCGAATAAAATCATATAAAGTTTTAAAATCATTACTTTCCTTAATGGACCCATCATTTTTTAGGGTCTCTAAAATTTTTAACGGATTCTTTTCTTTATAGTTAAAGCCTGTTTTAATATCATTTCCCTTTTGAACAAATCCGGTTGTTTTGTCAATATTCAAGTTGGAAGCCTTTTGCTGATTCCTCACAATATTATTTGAAAAGACTGTTTGATTTGGATAGGTGTTACCCCAATCTTTAAACTCAAGTAGTGTGTTTTCAATTTCTGAAACAGGTTTCTTTGGGATAATAATTATATTGTTCTTTATACTTGTATTTTCGACCGGACCCGTAATATGAAATGTTGGAGAAAAGAAACGTTTGTTATGCGCCTTATACGGTCTTAAACCATCATTTACACTTAAGTTATACTGTATTTTGGTGTCTTTAGTTCCAATATTCATTGGTTCACCTAATTTAAATCCGTTGTTGCAAATGAGCATAAAACCACCCCAATTATCAAAACTGTAATTGTATCGAAATGTACTCCCAATACAGTTAAAATCGGCATCATAACTCTGACCATCCCATTTGGCTCTATGATCACTTACTTCATTAAATTGAACTAAGGTATTGTCTGAACTCCAAGGCCATATTCCGGCAGCAGCATCTCCAACAGGCATAATATCCAAGCCTTTTCTTATAACGTTATATTCAATCAATGCACCATCACAACCTATGGGAACAATACCATCTCCAGGAACATTTTCTATTAAATTACCACGAATAACCACGCCCAAACTCGGATGCCATTCCGAACGATTTGCATACCCTCTAGAATTCATTGCATTTCGATCGCAATGATGGATATAATTATTCAGAATTTGTAAATCAATAAAGCGAGTTTTGATTTTCTTTCCTTTGTTTTCCCATAAAATAGCGGATCCACCACCCTCTTTCTTTTCTAAGACACCATTTACATTATGAATCTCTAAACCTTCTAAAACAATATGATGGCTGTCTCCAAAATCTTCCGCACGAACAATAATACCTCTTCTTCTTGCTTTTCGTTCTTTTCCTTGATTGGTTATTTCTAAATTACGGACTTCCCAATATTCAACATTATAGAGTAACAGTGTATACTCGTTATATCCATTTCCGTGAATTGCTGGATTGGCACCTTTTCCATACCTGTCAATTTGAATTATCTTACCTGCTTTGCCCGAACCCTTTGGCACTAATTTGCCTTCATAAGAAGTTCCAGCAGCAAAAAGTATTTTATCTCCGGGTTTAAAATTTTGCTTATTAACTTTCCATAATGTTTTCCATGGACTAGATTTACTTGTACCGGAATAGGAGTCATTGCCTGTTTTGGAATTTACATAATAAGTGTTAGCAAATAAATATGGACAAAATAACAGGGTTAATATTGCTATTGTTTTTCTCATTTTTTATTCTTCCCTCTGTATTTTGCTTTATCTGCTCCTTCAACGCTCCATGGTGAAACAAAATCAGAAATCATAGGATGTTCATTTTTTGGAAGATGAGATTTTAGTTCCTTGATTAATTCCGCTTGATTTTCATCTTTTGCTAAATTGTTCCATTCATTTGGATCGGCGGTATGGTCGTATAATTCTTCACCACCATTATAATACCTTATATATCTGTGTGTTTTAGTTCTAACAGCATAATTTCCTCTTCCCCAAGAAGTAATTGTGGGAATAGTTAACTGTTCTGTCTGATCTTTAATAATCGGAATTAAACTTTCACCATCTACATATTCAGGGACTTCTACACCGGTATATTCTGCAATAGTTTTATAAACATTAATAAGTGAAACCGGCTCTACGTAGTTTCTTCCTTGTGGTTGATTTTTAATTCTACCATCATAAATAATAAATGGTACTCTTGTTGCTTCTTCCCAAAGCGTAAATTTTTTGAACGTGTTCTTTTCACCTAAATGATAACCGTGATCGGACCAAATAACAATAACCGTATTATCTGCGTAATCACTTGCCTCTAGAGCATCAAGAACTCGACCAATATTATAATCAGCCCATGAGATTGAGGCTAAATAAGCTCTTCTAATCTTACCCCAAGCCTCGTCTTTTTTATATTGATTAAACTCACCTTGTTTAACTAATTTTTTTCCTGCTTGTGGTATATCGCTTAAATCATCTTCTTTAAAGTTTTCTAAATCAACTTCTTTAGGGTACTTGTCAAAGAATCGAATTGGAGCATCAAATGGTAAATGCGGTTTTACAATACCTACCGCTAAAAAGAATGGCTTGTCATGCTTTTCTTGTAATTTTTCAATCCCGTAATTTGCAAATTGGTGATCTCTATGTTCCTCATCAGGATGTAATGTTGGTCTAAATGAATGTTTGGCGTTTCTTTTATAGCCTTCACTGTCTTTAAATTTCTTATTAGCATTCTTTGGCTCGTAATAGTCCGTCCATTCATTAGGGTCATCAGAACTGCCATGATGAATTTTACCTGATCCAAATGTATTGTAACCATTAGCCTTGAGCAGCGTTGGCAAAGTGGTGTATTTTTTTCTTAATTGTTTGTGAATATCATGCTCATAAAAAGGATACAAACCAGAATTAAATGGTTCAACCCCGTATAACAATGAATTTCTACTTGGTGAACATCCAGGTGCTGACACATGCGCATTCGCAAAGTTAATTCCTTTATCTGCAATCTTATCTAAGTTTGGAGTAATGGCTTCTGAATGACCTCCCAAAAAACCAGTCCAATCATTCATATCATCTATAGCAATAAAAAGGATATTTGGTTGTTTTTCTTGAGCGCTAATTGATAATGTTCCCAAAAATAAGACGCAAACGATATATTTAATGTTTTTACACATAATTGGTAATTGTTTATAATTCTGTTTTATTTCAAACCAACATTTTAAGTTTGGTTTTTATTTCTTCAATTTAGAAATATCTAGTGGTTCCTTATACATTTCCATTTGAGCATAAAGTTCTTTCTCTAATTTAATAGCAATTTCTTTGTATTCTAGGTTATTGTATTGATTTGTCATTTCATTAGGGTCTTTTTCTAAATCAAATAACCAAGGCATATCACTAGGGGACAGTACCAGTTTGTACTTGCTGTTAACTGCAGCGACCCAACGTCCTCCAGCATTGGTTAGATACACAATTCTCGTATTATCTTTAACCTCTTTTTGAGTATTAGAAAAATCTTTAGATGCATCAATTCCATGGAATTCGTTGTCAGACTGATCGATGTTCATTAATCCTAAAATAGTTGGGGCGAAGTCCACCATAGTTAGTGCTTTTTCAACAGATTTTCCTGCTTTTACCGCACCAGGGTATCTCAACATAAATGCTACTCTAGCCGACATTTCATAAGGAAGTCCTTTATTTAATTTTCCGTGCTCACCATACAAATCTCCATGATCTGAGGTAAAGACAACAATAGTATTATCTTCAAGGTTGTTTTCCTTCAAATAAGACAAAATCCTACCTACATTGTCATCAATATTCTTAACCATTCCAAAATAATTGGTTAACCCTCTTTGAAGTTTGGCCTCCTTTACAATATTCTTTTTCCCATTTAAATTGACCCAACCAGGAATTTGTTCTTTTGATTTTGTTGCAGATAAAGGAACTTCAAATTTCATATCCTTGTACATCGTATCATAAGGTGCTCTAACTTGATCTGGTCCATGTGGGTCAGGTAAAGAAAGCATTAAGCAAAATGGTTTGTTTTTATCTCTCTCAATAATTTCAAGTGATTTATCAACTAAAAAATCTGTTGTAAAGTTGTCTCTGTCAACTTTATCATGATCCCAAACTCCTCCTCCATTCTTATTGATTTCTTGATCGACAAATGGTCCATTATCGTTTTCTCCTAGTATTTTCCAATGTCCACGATTGAACATGTATCTGTTATCTGTAAAACCAAACTTACGTTCCGGCGCAAATCCTGGTTTCCCTTCTCCATCCAAATGCCATTTTCCTACATATGCCGTTGCATAGCCATTATCTTTTAAAATCTGAGCAAAGGTCACTACTTCATCCTTTAAAGGCATATCATTTACAGGTGATCCTGTTGCGACCGGGTACAACCCTGAAACCATAGATGCTCGTGAAGGCGTACAAACAGGAGAAGGTGCATACCAATTTAAAGCGATAGCTCCTTCATTGGCGATTCTGTCAATATTTGGTGTTTCAACTATATTGCCTTCACCCCATATTTGTCCTTGTTCTTTTGACATCGTTGCTCTGTATGCCCCAAGTGTTCTTAGATTGTGTTCATCTGTATGGATGATTACAAGGTTCGGTTTGTTCTGTGCTTGAAAATTTATTCCCGAAACTAGGAGTAGAATTAAAATGATATTATTTTTCATTAATGCTTTCTCTAAATTTATTAACGATTGGTTTCCCTTTTAAATAGCCTAAAGATGTTAAAAAAACATCGGCATCCTCCATTGTTTTAAAATGCAATTCTTTGTTCATATCAATATTAAAAAATGCATGGTCTTGATCATCATATAAAATTAAATCACAGCGTAATCCAAGCACTTCCATTTTTTGCTTGTATTCCTGAGCTTGACTAACCGTAAAAAGTTTGTCCTTTGTACCTAACATAATTAAGGTTGGCGGTGCATTTTTAATTAAATTATGAGCAGGAGAGAAACCTTCCCAATATTCATGTACCCTTTCGAATCCATAACCATTAGGTCCATTATTCGCCACTGGGTTAAATAACACTAGGGCTTTAGGAACACAACTCACAGAAGTATCTTCACCTTCTTCATTAAATCCTTCTAGTGTTGCCATTGCCGCCGCAACATGACCTCCTGCCGAGCCACCACCAGCTACAATTCTATTTGGGTCAATTCCATATTCTGAAGCATGCGTTTTAATCCATCGCATCGCAGACTTCCCATCTTTTACACATTCTATTGGAGTGGTTCCATGTGGTTTTTCGGTTCTGTACTGAACACTTATTGCCACCATCCCTCTAGATGCTAAGTATGCAGCTTGATTATAGAAATGGGCAACACCACCACCTTTCCATCCGCCACCATGAAAAAATAAAATTGCAGGAGATTGATTGTTCATTTTATGGTTTTCTGGAAAAAAGATATCCATGGATAACTTAATTCCATCCACCTCTTTATATACTACTTTTAGATTTGGCTCAACAGAGGCAAACGACCTTATTAAAGCAGCAAATACAAGAAATAAAACCAATGAATTTTTCATATTTAAATTAACTAGAGCTTATAAATTGTTACTAATTAATTCAATTTTTTCATTTCCTTTTTCACTTTATCATAAAAAGGTTGTAGTTCTTGGTAGTTTTTACCGTGATATTTTTTAAATTCTTGACCAAATTTTCTATTTGGTGCTTTCTTTTCTTCTTCGGTAATTTCACCTTTTTTATACTTTTTATTTGCTGCACTTTGCTCTTCAAAATGAGCTACTTTAAGTTCATATACTTCTTTTTCTTGCTTTTCCGTCAAATCAAACTCTTCCGCTGCTACTTTTGCAAATACTTTTGCACGCTCAAATCTACCTTCATAATAATTATTTTTAGATTGCGCTGTTCCGGAAATTGCGAATGCAAAGAATACTAATACAAGTGTTATTTTCTTCATGATATTATTTATTTAATTATTAATATTATTTTTTTTTTAATTTATAATCAACGAATTATTATTTCGACAAAACAGATAATACTGACTCTTGTAAACCTTGCGAAGAAGCTTTTACTTCTATTTCTCCTCCTTCATCTGTCGATTGAATCAATAACAAACATTTTCCTTTAAATGCCTTTCTGCTCATTACTTTGTGAGGTGCTAAATCTAGTATATCACCATTTTCTACACCAAGTAATTTTGCAGGTCCAGAAATTTCAAATTCAACGAAGTTATCGCCTTCTGGAACAATAACATTCTTACTATCTACAATAGCAACTTCAATTTGAATAACATCTGTTTTATTTGGTTTAACAGTTACCTTGTCTGCCTTTAATTGAACTTTGGTGCCTATTTCTGCACTGTTATATATTTGTTCAACTACCGGTTTACTATTATTCTTAGCAACAACTTTTAACTCTCCGGATTTGTACGGCACCTGCCAAACAATTTGTCTTTCAGAGGTGATATTCTTTTCACCCAAAGATTTTCCATTTAAAAATAATTCTGCACTTTCACAGTTGGTGTACACAACCACAGGTATTTCAACACCTTCGTAGCCAGGATGCGTCCAATGTGGAAGCATATGTACCATCGGTTTATCACTCCAAAGACTTTGATATAAATAATAGTGGTCTTTTGGGAATCCGGCTAAATCTATAATACCAAAATTTGCAGTTCTTGCAGGCCAACCAAAAGATTCTCCTAAATAGTCAAAACCAGTCCATCTAAAGTTTCCAACATAATAGTCTAATGCTTCAACACGATTCCAATCGTCTCTAACTCCAATTCTAACAATTGAATTATCGTACGATGACTGGTATTTTTTTGTGATTCCAGGAAAAACTTCTTTTTCGGTTAAATCCGGTATTTTATATACTTTAGACTCAAACCTTTTAAAATCTGCTGGTTTTTCCCATGGTGCTGGATTGTCTTTGGTTCTATACCAAGTTTTAGTTCTGTAAACACCTCTAGTTTGCAAGGTGTGTGTCATTTCTGTTCCAATAATTAATTTATCTGGATTTTCTTTATGAAACTTCTCTAAAACTCCTTTTTGTTCTCCATGGCCATTAAATCCTGTTATATCAACATAAGGCGCAAAATGACCTCGACCTTGTGTTACTGGCCTTGAACTATCAATTGTTTTTAGGTAACTCACAATTTCTTTTTGATCTTCAGCCTTAAAGCCTCGAACTTCATTACCAACACTCCACATAACTACCGATGGATGATTGCGATCTCTTTTTACAAAATCTTTTAAATCTCGTTTCCACCATTCCTTAAAATAAATTCCGTAATCATATTCCGCCTTTTTGGTGAACCATCCATCAAACGCTTCATCCATTACCATTATTCCTAGTGTATCGCACAAAGCGTAAAACTCTGGAGAAAATGGATTGTGAGTTGTACGAAGTGCGTTACATCCCATGTCTTTTAGCAACTTTAATCGGCTATATAAAAGATCATCCGGTACCGCAGCACCCACAGGGCCAGCATCGTGGTGATTACTTAAGCCTTTAAATTTTATTGGCTCGCCATTTAGTAAAAAACCTTTATCTATATTTAACTCAATAGATCTTATTCCAAACGGTGTAGTGTAGGTGTCTATTAGTATTCCATTAACCAGTAACTTAGTTTTTAAGTTGTACATGTTTGGACTATCAGGAGACCAAAGTTTTGGATTATTAACTGTAATGCTTTGCTCAAAAGAACCATCTTTATTAATTTGAACTGTACTTTTTGTTGAATCGATAGCAATATTAGTAGCATCGTAAATAATACTAATTACATCTACAACTTGATCTTTTTTAGCATCATTCTTTATATCACCATTAATTTTTATGTCGGCACTTGAATCTGAAATGTTTGATGTCGTTATCGCCGTTCCCCACTGAGGTATATAAATAGTAGAAGTTTTTGTTAACCATACATGACGATAAATTCCTGATCCTGTGTACCATCTTCCGCTAGGTGATTTTGAATTATCTACTCTTACAGCAAGCTTATTTGTACCTTCTTTTAAATATGGGGTTAAATCATAAGAAAAACTGATATATCCATAAGGTCTTTTTCCTAAATGATTTCCGTTTATATAAACATCAGAATTCATGTAAACGCCATCGAACTCTACAAAATACTTATCGTCCTTTTCGAGATTCTCAATCTCAATATTTTTTCGATACCAACCAATACCAGTAGGTAAATATGCCCCTGCAATTCCAGCAGGGTTATTTTCGTTGTATTCTCCTTCAATACTCCAATCATGTGGTACATCTAGGTGTCTCCAATCAGCATCGTTAAACTGTTCTTGAGAAGCGTTTTCAATATCTCCCAAAGAAAATTTCCAATCGAAATCTATTGATACTCGCTCTCTAGGATTTTGCTGAGCGCTACTTTTGTTACTTCCGACACAGGCTCCTAAAAGAACCAATATTATTAAAACGAGTATTTTTTTCATTACTTTTTACGTTCTTTTTCCTTATTAAAGTTTTGGTTTTTAGTTGGGTATTGCGCCCCAACTTCATCTCTCCATTTCGATAGTCTCATCTTCAAATCCTCTGCAATGGCAGGATGATTTTCAATTATATTCATCGATTCTCCTACATCGTTCTTCAAATTATACAATTCATACGAATCACTTTCGAAATTCTCAATCAATTTGAAATCTCCTAAACGAATTGCAGAATATGGAACTCCGCCTTCTTGATGATAATGAGGGTAATGCCAAAAAATAGCTTCTCTTTCTGAATTTGATTTTTTAATAAATGGTAAAACACTTTTCCCATCAACCGTCTGTCTTGTAATCTTCCTTGACTTAATACCTGTCAACTCCATTAGGGTTGGATAATAATCCATTGAAATAATTGGCGTTTCAACTTCTTGACCTCCAACAATTCTATTTGGCGCATAAATTATAGTTGGAATTTTAACTCCTCCTTCGTATATATCGCCTTTACCAGTTCTCAAAGGTGTATTATTTGTAACAGGGTTTTTAGGATTTTTTCCAATTAACCCACCATTATCCGAAGAGAAAAGGATAATTGTGTTCTCTAACAAGCTCTTTTCTTTTAATTTAGTTATAATCTTACCAACAGCTTCGTCTGTATGTTCAACCATGGCTGCATAAGTGGCATTTCTGTGATTTGCGTTCGGATTAACAAGTGATTTGAATTTATCTATTTTATCCTGTGTGGCTTGAAGTGGCGTATGAACATTATATAACCAAAGATTGATAAAAAACGGTGAATCACCGTTCTTGTCAATATATGATACAACATCATTGCTTAACCTTTCTGTTAAATACTCTCCTTCTGGTCCATCCTCTAATCTCGGGTTTCCGTATGGAGAGAAATAGCCGGTATATCCTTTTGCTTTATCTCGTCTAGGTGCTCCTCTAGACCAGCCCCCAACATTTATATCGAATCCATGATTTTCTGGCCAATTTTCTTCTTTTTCACCTAAGTGCCATTTTCCAAAATGAGCCGTTTGATATCCCGCATCTTTAAAAGCCTCTGCCATGGTATATTCCTCATCGGGTAAATACATAGTCCAATCCGGAACATTTAATTTTGCCCATGGGTATTTATGTCCTTCTATCCAATCTGTAACATTTAATCTAGCCGGGTATTTTCCTGTAACTATAGATGCCCTAGTAGGCGAACATACCGTACATGAACTATATGAATTTGTAAATCGTACCCCTTCATCAGCGAGTTTATCAATGTTAGGACTTTGATACAAGTCACTTCCAAAACTACCAAGATCGGTCCAGCCCATGTCATCAACCAGAATTAATACGACATTCGGTTTGTTATTCTGAGCAGAAATGCACCCGAATAACATTAAACCAATTATTATAATATAGACTTTATTAAACATCATTAAATTAATCTACATTTAAAAAAGTCGGTGCTTCAAACTTAAAAATATCTGAAGGCGTTCTGGCTTCTCGCATTAATTTTGTCAACTCCTTAACTAATTTTGGATGCTTAGACGCCAAATTATTTTCTTCTCCTGGATCTAGTTCCAAATTATACAATTCTATTATTCCGTTTGGATCTTTCAATACGTTATACTTAACCCCTTTCCATTTTCCTTTTCTAATGGCAGTTCTTCCTCCTTTTTCGTGAAATTCCCAATACAAATATTCATGTTGTTCTTGGACTCCAACTTCGGTTAGTGTAGGTGAAAAAGAAATTCCATCTATTGAATCATCTAATTTCTGCCCTGTTATGTCTGCAAGTGTAGGCATGATATCCCAAAAAGCAGAAATATGATCTGATGTTGATCCGGCCTTTATCTTTCCGGGCCATTTCGCAATCATTGGCACATGCACTCCACCTTCGTACAAATCTCTTTTATAGCCCTTATAAATTCCGTTACTATTAAAATAGTCGGGGTCGGCTCCTCCTTCTCGATGGGGTCCGTTGTCCGATGTAAAAACTACAATTGTATTGTCTGCAATTCCTAACTCTTCTAATTTTTTTACTATTTCTCCTACCTGAGTATCTAAATGATTAATCATCCCAGCAAAGGCTGCATGAGGATAATCTTGCGAACCATAGCCTCCTAATTTGTACGTTGGTCCATCATCTACACCGACATGTTTCGTTTCAGGATTTAATTTCCCTTTATATTTTTCCATGTAAGAATTTGGTAATAACAACTCGGCATGTGGCAAAGGAGACGCGTAAAACATAAAGAATGATTCGTCTTTATTTTCTTCGATAAATGCTAATGCTTTATCATGAATTAAATCTGGGGCATAGACTTCTTGTCCTTTTCCTTCGTTACCTTTTAATATGATTTTTTCTTGATTGTGCCATAAGTGATACGGATAATAGTTGTGAGCAACTCGCTGACAATTATAACCGAAAAACTCATCAAATCCCTGGTTGTTTGCGTCTCCTTCCGAGCCCGGGAATCCTAATCCCCATTTACCATAAACGGATGTTTTGTATCCAGCCTCTTGAAGCATTTCGGCCATTGTATATGTATTTGCTGGCATTGGGTGCTGGCCTTCAGGTCTTACCTCTTTATTTCCTCTTATTACGGTATGTCCTGTATGCATCCCTGTTAACAAGGTAGAACGGGACGGCGCACAAACTGTAGCTCCTGAATAATGCTGTGTAAATACCATACCATCTACAGCTAATTTGTCAATATTAGGCGTGTCAAATTTATCTTGACCCGTTAAACTCAAATCTCCATAACCCAAATCATCAGCCAAAATATAGATCACATTTGGTTTACTATTCTCCGTTTTTTCTTTTTTATTATCAGTATTCAATGATGTAAAAAAATAAAACCCAACCGACAAGACAATCATTAAAATTAAAACATATCCTCTTTTCATTATTTCTACTTTTTTATTTTGTGAATACTTTTACATTTCCGTTCGTCATTCCATTAGAGGAAGCCTCAATACTAACTTCTCCGGATACTCCTTTTTTACTTTTAATAATTAGCATACATAATCCATTAAAGGCTTTTCTATAATTTGCCTGAAACGGTTCAGTTGTTGCCGCATTACCATTACCCACTGCCGCAATACTAGCAGGTCCATCAATTTTGAAATTGATTAAATTATCTGCAAGCGGGCAAAAGTTACCATCCTTATCTACAACTTTCACAGTTACAAATGATAAGTCCGAACCGTCTGCATCTATTTCTGTTCTATCCGGAATTAATTCAATATGATCTGGTTCACCAGCAGTTACAATTATTTTCTCTGCTACCGCCTTTCCATCATTGTAAGCAACTACTTTAAGTTCTCCCGGCTCATAAGCTACATTCCAGTTTAATCTATATGGTGACTCCCAAGTAGTTTGAGGCTTTTTCCACCATGAAAACTCAGCAGGAATTGTTGTTTTATCTACACCCATCACTTTCTTACCAAGTGATTTACCATTTAAAAATAATTCGGCCTCCTCTGCATTTGTATAGCAATAAACAGGTATTTCTCTGTGCTCTGAATTTTCCCAATTCCAATGCGGCAAAATGTGAACCATAGGTTTTTCTGTCCACCTACTTTGATAATAATAATACCTATCCTTTGGAAAACCAGCTAAATCTACTATTCCAAAATAAGAACTACGCGACGGCCAGTCTCCACCCCATTTACCATGTGTCTCATTATCTCTACCATTATATGGAGTTGGTTCTCCTAAATAGTCAAAACCTGTCCATACAAACTCACCTAATGAATGCGGCATAGTTTCTTGCGCATAGGTTTCAAAATCTGGTGGATATGCCCAAGGCGGACTAATAATATCGTAACTCGAAACTTGCAAAGATTCATGTCTATCATAATTCTTAACCGGCAAATGATACACTCCTCTTGAACTTACGGTTGATGCCGTTTCTGCACCATAAACAATAAAGTTTGGATTGTTTTTAACAACTTTATCGTACTGGGTAGCTTTGTAATTAAATCCAACTAAATCTACAGCTTCGGCCAATCCATTTTTAATAGATTGCGGATAACTGTTAAATCCTGCAGTTACTGGCCTTGTAGGGTCTTCATCATGGCAAATAGCGACTAAGTGTTTTGCTACTTCGGCGCCCTTTTTATTTCTTTGCTCTCTAATTTCATTTCCTATACTCCACATGACAACAGAAGGGTGGTTACGATCTCTTTTAATCATGTCGCGTAAATCACGCTCATGCCATTCATCCCAAATTTTGTTATATCCGTTTTCTACTTTTGCTATTGCCCATTCGTCAAATGCTTCTAATTGCACTAGAATTCCCATTTTATCACATAATTCCAATTGCTCTTTTGATGGAGGATTATGACTTGTTCTTATCGCATTTACACCGATACTTTTCATTATTTCTAATTGACGCTCCGTAGCGCGATAATTAACTGCACTTCCTAAAGGTCCAAGATCGTGATGTAAACAGACACCTTTAAACTTAACTTGATTTCCGTTTAATTCGAACCCTTTTTCTTTTGAATACTTGATAGTTCGGATTCCAAATGTAGTTTCATAATTATCGATTTGACTTCCGTTTTTCAATAATACAGATTCTGCTGTATACAAATGTGGATTATCTAAATCCCATAAAACAGGGTTGCTAACTTTAATTTTATCTACTACAATTAGTTCTTTTTCCAAATTAACAACTATTGAACTTTTAGCCATCACTTTTCCGTTAGCATTTAGAATAGAAGTTTGTAAACTATACTTTCCCCTTAAGTTTTGCTTATTTTCAATGGTAGTTTCAATTACAACTTCTGACTCCGTTTCTGATACCATCGGTGTTGTAATATACGTCCCATTGTAAGTTATATTAACTGGGCTTTTAATATTTAAATATGTATTTCTATAAATTCCCGCTCCAGGATACCAACGCGCAGAAAGTTCTTTTGGATCGACACGTACTGCAATTATATTTTCTTGTCCAAATTTTATATATGGAGTAAGGTCTACTTCGAAACTTATATACCCAAATGGTCTTTCTCCTGCTTTCTCTCCATTAATAAAGATTTCGGCATTATTCATAACGCCATCAAATTCTACGGTTACTTGTTTTCCTTTATGTTTGGCATCAATTGTAAAATTTTTGCGATACCAGGATGTACCGTAAATTGGTAAACCTCCTGTGCGTGTATCGTGTTTTTTATCAAATGGACCTTCAATAGCCCAATCGTGTGGTAAGTCCAATTTTCTCCAAGAAGAATCATCGAAATCAATTTCAGACTCAGATCCAATTTCTCCCTTTCCAAAGGTCCAATCCTGATTAAAAGATTGTGATACTCTTTGAGTATTTATTCTTGATTGTGAGCATGACAACTGAACAAACACACATAAACAAAGTACTAGATTAAACGTACTTGTGAGTGTTATTTTATTATTTATTTTTTTCATTGATTAATCTACTATTGGGTAGTCATTTAATTTGTGTATCTTCTTAAATTAAGAAGTTACTAATGTTAGTTGTTAAGATGTACCCTTTGTACAAAAATCGAATTAATTGACATCAAAAATAGGGTGTTTGAGAGCAATAAATAGGGTTAAATAGGTCAAGGCAACTTGTTTTCTAACTCCAATTAATTTATTGAGTTAATCACTCATTTCTTTTGTTTGAAAATCCATTTAAATACTTAGCACTATTGAATTCATAATATTTCAAATAATGGCTAAAAGGGAATTAATACGATAGCGTAATTTCATATAAATATGTTTTAAAACACCACTATTTAAATAAATCAAATAGTGGTGCTGTTTTTGGCTTTATCCTAAAGCTTAACTCATACTCTCAAACAGATAAAGCTATTTAAAAAAAACTAACTATTTATTTTTACCATCCTGTTTTCTGCTCTAACAAATTATTTATCAATACTTCTTGCTCTGGATAAGGCAGCGATAAGTGTATAGATGGATTGAAATTATCATAATCACGATGCCTAAACGCATGAGAAGCATTATATCCAGGTTCATAAATTATGGCCTCATACCCTTCTTTAAGTTTTTCTTCTAATAATCCCCAACGAATTAAATCATGCTTTCTATGCCCCTCGAAACACAACTCTCTAAATCGCTCATCTACAATTTCATCAAAGAAAGCATCGGCTCCTGCAATGGCCTCTGGCTTAACAGTTGCCAATCCTTCTAACCCTGCTCTTGCTCTAACTAAATCAATGGCCGAAACAGCTTCCCCCGTAGGACCATTTATTTGGTTCTCTGCTTCTGCAAACATCAATAACACATCAGAAAATCTTAAAAGCGGGAAGTTTATCCCAGTGAAATGTTGATTTACAGGCTCAGGCGCTTCTATGGTTACAACTGGTTTCAAAGCTGCATTTGTTGCATCAAGATCCCATGGATGGGCAGCATCCCAACGTCTAAATTTTCCAATAGTATATCCCCAATCCAATGGGTTTTTTTCCGCAACAACACCATTTGGGTTCCATCTATTTTTATTAGCACCATAGGCTGGAACATTCCAATGCTTTCTTAAACTATCATTATCTTCATACAAAAGTTCATGTAAAGGAGATGGTGTGATTTCTGGACTAGAAACAGGTTCGTTAACTCTAGACCCATTAATACCATAGAATAAACCATTATATGATCCAATTCTTCCAGCAATATTTAACCCTAAATCAGTGGCATTTCTATAAACCATTTCAAATAATGTTTCGCTCAAATCAAATCTATTTTGAATATAATTTAAGAATACATCTTTATAACTAGGGTTTAGCATATGGTCTCCACTTTCCATGATAATGCTACAATGCTCTTTTGCCGCTAAGTATGGATCTTTTCCATTTATCTCAGAAGCCTGCAATGGATATCCTGCTGCTTTTAAATATGTCTTTGCCAACATTGCATGCGCTGCTCCACTGTTAGCATGCCCAGGTACATATTCCCCCTCAGAAACGCTATATAAATTTTCTGCTGCAAATGTTAAATCTGCTAAAATTTGCTCATAGATTTCTTTAACTGGCGAAGGCGCAACATGATTTGAACTTTGATCTTCCGATGGCTCTAGTCTCAGTGGAACTTCATTAAACCAAATAGTAAGGTGGTAATACATTAGACCTCTCAAAAATCTGGCTTCGGCTAAATAATTATTATACACAGCCTCGTCTTCGAATTTAGTTGGATCTATATATTTAATCATATTATTGGCATTGTTAATACCTCCGTATAAGGTACCATACAAATTTCTAACTTCTACCGAAGCAGCATTATGCTTATAGATACCAGTTGGATAATTTTCATTCCAACTTTTTAATTTGTATTGTTCATCGGTACCACTATTCATTTGTTGTATTACACCACCAAACACATTACCACTTGATAAATGTGAATGAATACCAGCTAATGCAGCATTAATATCATTCTCTGTTTGGTAAAAACTATCTCCTGTCCAATTATTTTTTGGCTCTAAATCTAATTCATCCGAACAACCAGTCGTAACCACTAATAATCCTATTATTAGCAATCCTTTATTGTAAATTGATTTTATCTTATTTAAATTCATAATTATTAAAATTTAGCTTGAACTGATAAACTATATGTTCTACTTTTTGGATATGCCGAAAAATCCATATTTGGCATTGTATTTCCTCTTGTATTCACTTCTGGGTCAAATCCAGAGTAATTTGTCCAAGTAAGTAAGTTCTGCCCAGCTAAGGCCAGTCTTAAACTACTAAAGCCAGATTTTTTTGGAATAGGTACATTATACCCTAAAGTAATTGTTTGCAGTCTTAAGTAACTTCCGTCTTCTACATATCTATCGTCAAAAGCATAACCTGGTCTTGGAAACGTTGCATTACCGTTTGAAACATGTGCAACAACATTAGTATCTGTATTCCAAGGAGTCCATGCATTAGCAACATGTGCCAAACCATTTTGTGCATTTTGTGCACTTGGGAAGCCCCATAATGAATTATTGGCATTAAACACGTCTTGTCCATAAGACCATCTTAACAAGATGCCTAAATCAAAATTTTTGTATTTAAAATTGTTACTAAATCCTCCGAAGTGATCTGGGTATGGATCTCCAATAACTACACGGTCTTCTTGATCTATTATACCATCTCCATTCTGATCTACATGCTTCGCAGTTCCAGGTCCTGTAAGTGTTGGGTTAGAAACTATACCGTCTTTAAGAATATAAGGAGCTGCAGGGTTAGATACTGGATCATAAATAAAATCTTCAGCTTGATATAAACCATCAAACTCAAATCCATACATCATTCCTACTGGTTGACCTACCGCAGAAATATAATAGAACTCATTATTCCATTGAATTCTAGGGTCTGATTTGATAAACTCTTGCCCATCATTTAAAGCCAACACTTCATTCTTGTTTGTAGAAATGTTAATACTAGAGTTCCAACTGAAATCATTTTTATCTACAATTAATCCAGACAGCGTAATTTCAAATCCTTTATTACTAACTGATCCTACATTTTGAGGCACTGCGCTAAACCCTGTACTTAAGGCCATATCACCCCACAATAATAAATCTTCTGTTTTCTTATCGTAGTAATCTACAGTACCAGATAATCTAGAATTTAACATAGAAAAGTCTAGACCTAAGTTGGTTTGTGCCGTTTTCTCCCATCTTAAATCAGGCACCGCAAATGTTGTTTGAACTGCACCTGGCTGGTATTCTTCTCCTGCACCAAATGCATATGGATTCCAAATTGCAATACCAAATTGATTTTGAGAACTATAAGCACCAACACCATTATTACCTGTTAGACCCCATCCTGCTCTTAACTTAAGACTATTCACAAAATTTACATTGTTCATGAAATTTTCTTTTGCTATTTGCCAAGCTCCAGAAAACGCTGGAAAGTGTCCCCATCTATTGTCTCCTTGGAATTTAGAAGACCCATCTGCTCTATACGTAGCAGTAAATAGATACTTATTATTGCTTAAGTTATAATTTACACGGCCAAAAAATGAAAACAAGGCATCTTCTTGAAAATCTGTTCTTGCCATTGTAGGTCTTGTAGCCACATCAATATTATTTATTCCAAATGCATCTGTAGGCAAGGCTAAGTTCCCAAATCTATCTGCCCATCTTGTATTGTGTACATATTCTGTACCTATCAAGGCCCATAAATATTTACGATTCTTTCTTCTACTATACTGTAATGTATTTGATGTAGAGAATGTTGATCTTTCATACCCATTAATTTGAGCACTGATACCATCTTCTGTTTTCTGCGCTCTTGCAGTATTTTCCGACCAAAAATTTTCTTGTTTTCCAACCGTAGTACTAAAACCATTGGTTGTTTTAAATTTAAAAGCATCATTTATATCCCAAGTAAGCGTTGTGTTTACACGAATATTATGTGCCTTATCTTCACGTTTTGTTCCTCTAATATTTTCAATTGGATCGAATAAATTGGCATACTCATTATCATTAACACCCGGAATATATCCTCCATTACCTGGTTCCTCTCCTGGCCCAAGAATTAAAGGGTCAACCGGTGCAAATTTCACCACACTTTTCAAAAACTGCCTTGCAGGTCCATCTGTTAAAGCAGGTCCTATCCTATTTGTTTTAGAATAGTTCATAGAACCCCATAATTTTACTTTACTACTTAACTCATGGTTAATGGTAAAGTTTGTATTAAACCTTTTAAACCCTGTAGTAATTAAGACCCCTTCTTGATCTACAAAACCAGTTGTAAATGATAAGTTGGTTTTATTATCGCCACCTCTAATAGAAATATTTCCTTGGGTCATTGGCGCTACATCAAAAGCTTCGTCTTGAAAATCTCTACCTTCTACATCTCTATACAATTCTGGATCTACCCAACGCCCTCTAAAGTTATTTAAGTTACTTCCATCTTGATTTGGTAAAAATTGATATCCATCTCGTGCAATTGCTGCAGTTTCTAAATTTTTAACATATTGATACGGACTCATCACATCTAATGTATTCGTAACTTCTTGTAATGAAGTAGAAAGGTTTATGGTAACTTCTGATTTAGAATTAGATCTTCCAGACCTAGTCGTAATTACAATAACTCCATTGGCTCCTCTTGAACCATAAATAGCCGTAGCAGAAGCATCTTTTAATACCGTAAACGTCTCAATATCTGAAGTTTCTATCGATGCAGGATCAAAGTCAGTTAATGGCAAACCATTTACTACATATAACGGATCGTTTGAACCTGTTATAGAATTTCCACCACGTATCACAATTTTTTGCGCTGCCCCAGGTGTACCTTCATTAGAAGTAACATTAACACCGGCAATTCTACCAGCCAACGCCTCATCAAATTTAGCAACAACAGGTGTTTCTAATTCTTTGGTCTTTACTGTTGAAATAGAACCTGTTAAGTCCTTTTTTGCAACAGATCCGTACCCAATTACCACAACCTCATCTAGTTGTGCAACATCAGCGGATAATGAAACATTAATTACTGATTGATTACCAACGGTAATATTCTGTGTTACCATTCCTATCATTGAAATGACCAATACATCTGCACTTTGGGCAGAAATTGTGTAATTTCCATCAAAGTCTGTCATGGCTCCAGTAGTAGAACCCTTAATTTGAACTCCGGCTCCTGGAAGTGGTTGCCCATCGGCATCGGTTACTACTCCTGTAATTGAATTTTGAGCAAACCCTATACAGGAAAACAGAATTGCTACTAGATATATATATTTTTTTAAAATCATAATTCGTTTATTTTTCTGAGGCTACAAAGTGTACATTTGATAATTCTGCGGTTCCAACTAGAGGTTTATTTGGTGTTGTATCGAAATACGTTTTAAGTCTAAACGCAACTGTAAATGACGTTTCTGTTTTATAATCCTCTAAATCTAATTCTCCTCTAACCCATAATTTATTCGCATTTTTTGCAGGGTCTTTAAGTCCATCTGGATCTGCACCCGTTTGATCACCCGGATACGGCGTACCTGTAAAAATGGTTCCGTTATCATTTATTTCACATTCTAGAATGTCATTTACTTGTGTCCACGTTGTAGTAGTTGGATCACCTGTATAATTCGTAGAAATCAAAACCTCAAAATCTATTGGTGCACTACCATCAGCCTCGTAACCCATTTTCTTTGTGTTGTAATTTAATTTGGTCCAATACACCATTTTAGAAGTAAAGCAACCTTCATACAAAGCTAGGTTTACTGCATCCATTACTAAATATGAATCAGAAGGTGCATTGATTCCCCAAAATGGCAATTCCAATGAATTTGTTCCAGAAACACCAGCTTCTGCTCTTGCATCAACGGCATCTTGTGTTGGTGGAGGTGGTATTGCTTTATTATTTTTATCACCTCTCCAATAAGCAAACTCATTATACCAATCATCGTCAGGTTTATGAAATTCAACAACCATATTCGAATATCCATCTCCTCCAAGCTGCACATTTTGTCTAGCAGTTGGTTTTAACGTTGGAAAGAAGAAGAAATCTTTTTCTTTATCTAATACTATTGGAGTTGTTGACAATACTGCTGTAAAAGTCTCTTCAAAACTTACTACTTCTTCACTAATATTACTAATTACATTAATTATTGGCATAATGGTTTCCTCAGCCGAAATTGAATACGAAGGATTCAAAGAAATTTCACCAGTAACTGGGTCTATATTTAATTTATCGGCCTCTGTTGCTAATTCATAACGAACATCATCATTTCCTCCAAATTTTTCAACTGGATTTGACTTCGTTGATTCACCGCTCACAAAATTCATTTTAAATGGGCAATAACTAATACCTTCAGTTAAAGCAGGACCTACAACCAATCTTAATGCATCTTCATACATACGAGATTCCATAGTTCCGTTAATTTCTGCTGAAATATTAAATGAGAATAAATATTCACCATTGGCAAAAGGATTGCCTTCCTCAATTACCACCTTACCCATTTGTGATAAATCATTCGTAATAACGATCCAAGAATTATCAGGGTCGTTAGGATCTTCAATCTCTGATTCTTTTTCAGAGTAATTCAAAACGGTAACCGCATTTAAATAAGAATCATCTAAGAATTGATCGTCTTTTTTAATGCTAGCCAATTCAAAAGTAACTGGCTTACCATTTGTATTCATAAAAGGAGCCGCGCTTTCAATATGGCTGAACTCTCTTATGTCTAAAATGTCTGGGTAGGAAATATCTGAAGGCAGCATTGCTACCTCAAGGTCTTCCCCAAAAGAATTGTCCTCTGTACAGCTCTGTGCTATTAGCAACACAAAAACTGACAAGAACAGTAACTTAAAAATAGTTTTTAATCTCATAAGTATAGTAATTAATTATTGTTTAGTTTCAGTTAATCTTGTCATTAGGTACTATTCTATTTTCAATAAAATAGACCTATAAATAGGTTCTATTCACACCTTATAACTATTCATAAAATTTTAAGAGTACACTTTAATTAATTCAAAGTTTAACAGGATATAGCTAACTGCAAGTATTACTACTATAAGTGCTTCTATCCAATATTCCTTAATGACTCTTTTAATTTTCATAAATAAGTTTGCAATGTGATTATCCAAAATTAAGAGTGAACAAATCCTTTTAAGTAGTACAGATTTGATTCATACTAGCACAAATACTAATTGCTTGATTTGTGTTAAAATTCATTTTATTTGTGCTAATTCAATTTTTGCGTGAAAAATTAAATTCAACCTGAAACTATATTTAAGGATAAACAGAAAGGCCGCTGTTTTTAATATTATCGAAGTAGTTAAAAGGCGCTTCAATTGAAGCGCCTTATAAATTTTCTAGATAATTAACGTGTTTTAATTATTTGCTAAAGGCTTTTGGAGACACACCATACATCTCTTTGAAACATTTTGTAAAGTAAGATGGATGTGTAAAGCCAACCATATACATTACTTCAGAAACATTTAAGTTTTTATTTTTAAGCAATTGGCCCGCTCTCTTTAAACGTATATTTCTAATAAATTCCGTAGCAGTTTGCCCTGTAAGGGCCTTTATTTTACGATATAAGTTTGTTGAACTTACACCCATTATTTCACTTAAGAGTTTTACTGTTAAAGCCGAATTATCAATTTCCTTTTCAATAGTAAGCAATAATTCATCTAGAAACTTTTCATCCAATGAATTTACAGTAACCTCAGAAGGTTCAAATTTCTGCTGGTTGGCAAACATTTTCTTTAAATCACTCCGCTGCTTTATTAAACTTTTCATTTTAGCCAATAAATGATCTAGATTAAACGGTTTTTGAATATAATCATCCACCCCTACTTCAATTCCTTCAATCTTCGAATCTACTCCTCCTTTTGCCGTAAGTAAAATAAAAGGAATGTGGCTTGTTCTAATATCTTCTCTCAACTTTTTACAAAACCGAAGTCCATCTACGTTTGGCATCATTAAATCTGATACTATAATATCTGGTAAATGCTTAATAGAACTTTGAAATCCGTACTTTCCATCTTCGGCCGTTAAAACATCGTATTTTTCATTTAATCCTAGATTTAAAAATTCGCGCATGTCCTCATCATCTTCAACTATCAACACTTTTAACTTTCCAGTTTTATTTTTAGCTTCTATAGATTCAATCTCAACTTCAATATTATCAACAGAATCCGTTTGCTGAATTTTATTATCCAACAAGTCTTCTTCCTGTACAATATCATATAATTCAAAAGCCTCTTTATTTAATGGTATTGAAAAAGTAAATTTACTGCCAACATTCTCTACACTTTCAAATTCTACTAAGCCGTTGTGTAAAGCAGCGTATTCATACACTAAAGATAATCCAATACCTGTTCCTTTTTGATTGGAATAATTTGAAGCGGAAAGACTGTTAAACCTGTCAAATATAGTTTCTTGGGCTTCTTTACTAATTCCTTTACCATTATCTGAAACCGTTACTAAAACAAATTTTTCAGCATCGTCTATTTTCACATGTACCCTAATTGTTCCTTTGTTCTGAGTAAATTTAAATGCATTTGAAAGTAAATTAAACAACATCTTTTCAACTTTCTCTGAATCAAACCAAATTATAATAGATTCAGACTCTTTATTAAATTCTAATAAAATCTCCCTTTTTGTTGCTTCTACCTTGAATTGATTTACAATTTGATTACAAAATTTAGTTATATCGTATTTTTGAATAAGTAATTGTTCGCCTCCAGCTTCAATCTTTCTAATATCTAAAATTTGATTTACTAACTTCTTTAATCTATCGGTATTCTTTTTTACCAAGCCCAATCTTTGTAGAGTATTGCTGTCTAAATCTTTTGTTAACAAGTCGTCTATTGGACTACTAATTAATGTTAATGGTGTTTTTAATTCGTGTGTAATATTTGTAAAAAAACGTGTTTTTAAGGAAATTAATTCTTCACTTTTCTGATACTCTAACTTTTCAAGTTTAAGTTCATTTCTATAGCGCTCTCTTTTTAATAAGGTTCTTCTATAGATTAAAATAAGTGCAATAAAAGTGATCAAGTAAAAGAATGACGCCCCGATAGATAGATAAAATGGTGGCTTAATTTTAATATTCAATTCTTTTGGAACACTATTAAATTTCCCTTGATTATTACTAGCCTTTACTTTTAAGGTGTAATTACCTGGCCTTACTTGTGTATATGAAACTCCGTATTGACCGTCATTTAGAGTTTTCCATTCATAATCATAATTCTCTAAAATATATTGATATTCTACAGTAGATTGTGCACTATAAAACAATGAAGAAAATTCTAATTGGAACGAATTTTCATCATAATTCAATGAGATTGATTCTGTATCATCTATTGAATTTGTACTAATAAACCTTGAATCTATTTCTTTATAAGGCTTCACTACCTCATTACCAATTTTTAAATTTGTCCATCGAACAGTTGTACTGTCTGGCACAACATTTAAATCATTTGAATTAAATGTTGTAAATCCCGTTTTACCTGTCACAAGCAAATTTTTATTTGCCATTAACTCTATTTGCTTTGGATTATCTATGCCCAACAAGTGATTTGGAACAGCCATCAATTTTTCAGAAGCGGAATCATAAATGTAGAATTTATTTTGTGCAATAAAATATACCATGGACCCAATTACTGCGGCACTCGAAAAATTAGTCAAAGATTCTTCTACTCTAGAAAAACTCTTATTAAAACTATTCCAATGAATCAATCCATTATAGGTAGCTGCCCAAAGGTTATTTTGAGCATCGAAAAATAATTGGTTAACGCTTGAAGACAACTCCTCTAGCCCCCCTTCTTCAAATCTGTCAACGACTCCGTTATGCGCATAAATACAGTTAAGTCCAGAACTTGTTCCTACCCAAATATTATCATTTTTATCAATTACAATATCTAAAATAGTGGTGGATGATAATGAATTTACGTTCGCTGAGTTATAGTCGAAATTTATAAAATCTAATTCTCCATTTTCATTTTCAATAACTTTAAACACTCCATTATTTGCTGTCCCCAACCAAACAGAACCTTTTGAATCCATTGCTAAACATGTTAGATAATTGGACTTCAACACATTTTCTCCTGTAGATTTAGATACATGATTCGTAATTTTTCCAGTTTTACCATCATAAATATTTAGGCCTCCAGAAGTTGCAATCCAAGTTTTTCCATTTTTCCCAATAAGAACGTCTTGTACCTTATTATGTAAAATTTTTGGTGGTAAAAATTGCTTAAAATTATTTTTTGCAAAACTATATTGAAACGCGCCTTGTTGGCTTGCGAACCAAATATCTCCATTTTCGCTTTCTGAAAAACCATTAATAATTATACCATCTCTAAATGGAGTAGTAGTATTATTGAATTGGTTGATTAAAATGGCCTCTGATTTCAAATAAATTAAATCAACTCCAGCATCTGTTGCAACCCATAAATTTCTATTGCTATCTAGATAAATATTATTGATAACATTATTACTAATAGAATTTGAATCATTATAATTATAAAATAAATTAGTAAATTTATTCTCCTCTACATCAAATATGTTCAATCCTAAATCGGTTCCTAACCACAATTGATTGCCTACAGGCTGCACAGTTTTAACAACATTGTTACTAATTGAATTCTGAGTGTCAGAATGATTGAATTGCTTAAAATCTTTAGAATATCTATTAAACAAACACAATCCTGTTTCCGTACCAATAGCAAGAATACTATCGTTAGTAGAATCTATAGGTTGTATACTTAAAATAAGGTTATTAGAATTTAATAAAACATCTCTACTTTGCAATTTAAAATGATCAATTTTCTTTTTTCCACGATCTATTAGGTTTAATTGATCATAGGTACCAACCCAAATATTTCCATCGCTATCTTCATAGGAGGTTCTAATAACTTTATTACTTAAACTTTCTGACATTGATGGCTGATGCCTATATAATTCTTTAAAAACACCATCAATGGAATAAATCAAAAGTCCCGTTACGGAACCAATTATAATTTCATCGTTTTTAGTTTTATTCAAGCTTCTTACACTAGCCCCATTTATAAAGTCATCTTCTACATAAATGCTTTTTTCACTTTTAGGGTTATATATATATTGTCCATTTGATGTTCCTATCCATATCTTTCCTTCAGAATCTTCAATTAAAGAAGAAATACTTCCAAATGATCTCGATTCTATATCACTCTTAACATAGAAGATTTCTACTCCTTTATATCCATTAAATAAAATTAGGCCTCCATCAAATCCAAACCACATAAAACCTTTTGAATCTTCAAGAATAGCATTTGCTCTTGTATTCTCAAATTTTGATGGTAACTCTATATTCTTAAATTCGTATTTTCCTTGCGCCAGGGAATGAAATGACACAATTAATAACAAATTAATAATCAAAAAAGTTAATCGATTTTTCAATACTGTAAAAGGTTTTTAAAATTAAACAAACTTAATTCTTAATTAATCAAGGCTAAAATTAAGAATATACTCCATTTCACGTTTTAAACGCTTCTTTATTTTTACATATGTTTTATCTGAGGCCAAATTATTCCATTCAAAAGTATCATTTTTATGGTCATACAATTCTTCTTTACCATTTGAATATCGAATATATCTATAATCGGCAGTTCTATAAGAGAAATTCTGCTCATTCAATGATTTATTATTGCCATAATTCCCTACCATAGTCAGTGCGCCGTTCGGTCCCTTCCAATCTTTAGAGTTTGTATTTTTTAAAAATGGTTTTAAACTATAGCCTCCAAGTTCTCCTCCTAAATCGTTTTTCTTATTAGATCCTTTTAAATTACACAATTCTATTAATGTTGGGTAAATATCTATTAAAGATACGGGTTGAGTTACTTTACCAATAACAGGAGAGTTACCCCTTTTAATTAAAAGCGGAATTCGAGTACTTTCTTCCCAAGGTGAATTCTTAAACAGGTACTCTTTTTCTCCCATTTGCCATCCATGATCACTTGTAAAAACAACAATTGTATTTTTACTTAACGGACTTTGCTCAAGAGCATTTATAACCTTACCTATTTGCTCATCTACAAAGGTTACACAAGCTAAATAGGCCTGTAAAAAATGTTTTAATGCTAATTCTCTATCACCGTTGTATGATTCTAAAAGCGTTCTATAGAGTTTTGGCCCCTTATTTTTTTTATTAAAATTCTCTAACCAATGTAAATCATCTATATCATTTTGCATCCAAGGGCTCAATTCCAATTCTTCAATCGGATACAAATCAAAATACTTATCTGGAGCGTGCAAAGGCGTATGAGGTCTCACAAAACCAAGTCCCATAAAAAAAGGTTGATTAGTCTTTTCTAATTTTTCTAACTTCTCAATAGCCCATTTTGCATGCTTTTCATCTTGCAATAAATCCCTGTCATTTTCATTTATATATCTAAATGGTTTTTTATCCCATCCGTTAACCCAACCAGGTTTTCCTCTTTCTCCTGTTGATACACCTGCTGTAGAAAGCCTTCCATACGAACCATCCACAGAACCAATAGAATTATAAGGTGCCGGAACTTTCGGGTGTGCAACATTATTTTCTCCATCATTATAAACAGGACCATAATTGTGCTTATAGTTTGCTCCCCATTCATCCCATTCCTCTGGAGGTTTTCCATGAGTTAGTTTCCCTGAACCCAAAGTTTTATAACCATTTTCTTGAAACAACTGCATCATCGTTTTATTGTTCTTTAAAACTGGTTGATTATGCAAAGGTGTCCATCCAAAATCTTTAGAATCATGTGCATAAACTCCAGTAAAAAGGCTATTTCTTGAAGGTTGACACACAGGAATATTCGTTTGTGCATTTACAAATTGGATACTAGATTTTGCCAATTTATCTAAGTTAGGAGTAATGGCTTGAGGATGTCCTCCAAAAGAGCCTAAATAATCATTCAAATCATCGCACATAATAAAAATCACATTTGGTTTTTTATCTGATTGTGCATTGACAGAATTAGAAATTATAAAACTTATACTTATAAATAAAAAGCACTGAAATTTAAATATCCTCATTTATTATTGATTTTCTTACAGGAGATGTTAATTCTTCAAAAATAATAGAAAAACGACGAGATAGTTGCACAAATACAACGAACAATAGCACAAATTATACATGGCTCGATCCATTTTATAAATACTCTAACACTTCGTTTTAAACTTTACTTTTTTACATTTTATAGGCCAGTATTGGGTGTTCACTTTTCTGCCGAGACTCCAAATATCATAACAATAATGTTCTTGGAGTTAATTTCTACTCTAATTCGGGTAATTAATTAAGATGCTATTACTTGGTAAGTTTATTATATTAGCCACTTTTACAAAACACATAACACTATAGTATCAATGCGAAAAATTAAATCATCTTCCTTATTCGCTATTTTGTTTGCAAGTGCAACTTTATTCTCTTGCCAAAACAAAAGTGATAAAAAGGAGACAACACAAAAAACAAATAATAAACCAAATATCGTTTTTATTTATACTGACGACCTTGGTTATGGAGATATAGGAGCCAATGGCGCTACAGAAATAAAAACCCCCAATATTGATGATTTAGCAAATGGCGGTGTTAGATTTACCAATGGTTATGCAAGTTCTGCTACATGTACTCCAAGTAGATATGCCTTATTAACAGGTGTTTATCCTTGGAAAAACAAAAGAGCAAAAATATTACCTGGAACTGCACCATTAATTATAGATACGGAACAAATGACGGTTCCAAAAATGTTAAAAGAAAAAGGATACCATACAGGAATCGTTGGAAAATGGCATTTAGGATTAGGAACAGGTAATGTAAATTGGAATGAAACTGTTACTCCTGGCCCGAATGAGGTTGGGTTCGATTATTCTTATATTATGGCAGCAACTCAAGATAGGGTTCCTACAGTGTATATTGAGGACGGAGATGTTGTAGGATTAGATCCTAACGACCCTATTGAAATTAATTACAAGAAAAATTTTGAAGGACAACCGACTGGAAAGAAAAATCCAGAATTACTTTCAATGAAATGGCATCATGGTCATAACAGTAGTATTGTAAATGGTATTCCAAGAATTGGTTATATGAAAGGTGGTGAAGCCGCTAAATGGAGTGATGTTGATATGGCAGATCATTTTTTAAAAGGTGCACAAGACTATGTTAAGAAACATAAAGATGAACCTTTCTTTTTATACTATGCATTACAACAACCACATGTACCAAGAACACCACATCCACGTTTTGTTGGGTCGTCAGGAATGGGACCAAGAGGAGATGTTATTGTTGAGGCTGATTGGGTTATTGGTGAATTTATTAAAACGCTAGAAGCGGAAGGCTTATTAGAAAACACTTTAATTGTATTCTCTAGTGATAATGGTCCTGTACTAAACGATGGATATTATGATAACGCCGTTGAAAAATTAGGAGACCATACACCAGCAGGTGGCTTAAGAGGAGGTAAATACAGTTTATTTGAAGCAGGTACAAGAGTTCCTTTCGTAACTTATTGGAAAGGTAAAATACAGCCTACTGTTTCGGACGCTTTAGTTTGTCAATTAGATTTATTGTCATCAGTTGCAAAACTTGTTGATAGTGAAACACGCGTAGATGATAGTAAAGAATTACTAGATGTATTTTTAGGAAAAAGTAACGAAGGGCGTGAGTCATTGGTTATTGAAGCAACTTCTAGGACTGCATTTAGAAAAGGTGATTGGGCAATGATTCCTCCTTACGATGGTGCCGCTAAAAACAAATTGGTAAACATAGAGTTAGGGAATCATAAAAATTATCAATTATACAATCTTAAAACAGATTTAGGACAAGAAAAGAATCTTGCAAAATCTAATCCAGAGAAATTAGCTGAAATGATTAAAGATTACGAAGCCATATTGGGTGATAATAAATCTAAAGCAGAAGCCTTAGAATTACATTAATAGTAGAATTTCAATTATTAAAAAAGCTGCTTAATTCATTTTAAGTAGCTTTTTTTTATTAGAAATGATTTCGAATATTGAAATTATTCTTTTTAGAATTCAATTTTGTAAGCCCCAGAATTCAACATTAATTGAGTTTCTTCCGCTATAAATTTTCCGTTTGTCTTAATTCTCTTAGAGTTTAAACTTTCAAGATCCAATAAAACTTTTGTGTTTTTTGGTATAGAAATTTCCAGTTCGCTGCTACCTGTAAGATTCCATTTAATAGTTAAACTTCCTTTTGGTGTTGGAAATGCTCCTTCAATGGTTTTTAAACTCGTGTCCGGTTTTTCTAAAGATATGATTTTCATACCTGGAACTATTGGCTTCAATCCAAATACAAATTCCGCTATTAATGCCGGAGGAAATACACTTTCCGTTTGTGCATCACTCCGTGTTCTTCCTCCAACAAAAGTTCCAGAACGACCAGTACCGTCTAACCACCATTCTTCCCATAATGTTTGATTTGTACTCGGGTTAAGCATATGTTTAAAACGATTATAAAGCATTTCTAAAGATTGCGCTTCATATCCATAATTTGCAATCCCTTTATGCAAAAAGTATGACATTGCTGGACTTACCATTGTCACACCATTTGCTCTTTTAATGAAATTATGATTATCTTTTTGTAGCAATTGGGTTATAACTCTTTTGGCTTGAACATCCGTTGCTACATCCTCTGCCAACATCATAGCATTTGCATGCTCGCTAAACTGAGTCGATTGTTCTCCATTTTTAAAAGCATCAGAAAAAAGCCCTTTCTCCTCATTCCATAAATTAGATTGTAAAGATGCAGCGAGCAATTCCGCTCTACTTTGATACTTCATTTCATCATTGTATCCTAACCACTCCAATATTTTTTTAAAGTCTTTTAGAGCCCCTAAATAATGGCCATTTAGGTTTGTATTTGCTCCCGTTCTATCATTTAAAGTATGATCTAACCAATAAGCATAAGGTGGATTATCAATCATTCCATATTCATTTGTAAAACCATGAAGCAATTCCATTAATTCTATGGCGTTGGGAAGTAATTGCCTAACCGTTAATTCGTCACCAGAATACAAGTAATAATTATATAAACTACGAATCCACAAGCAATTAGAATCGAGTATAACCATATAATCCTCCTTAGCAAGCGGTGCATAGGCAGGCATTAAGCCGTTAGGTTCTTGTTCTTGAGCCGTTTGGATTAAATATCTACGTTGAAGTGAGTGATCTCCAAATGTGAAATAATTTCCGAGTGCTGCATAATAACCCGTTTGCGCATATTGTCGGCGCTCTCTATAGTTATCTGTATATGCATCTGTAGTTGCAACATCTATGGTTTTAGCAGAAGCTTTCCAAAGATCTTCTAACCAAGTTGCTTCAGGTATATGAATAGAACCTTTTAAACTAAATGGATATTTTATTGTGTGCACTCCAACTTTGGAAATTTCAACTTCTGAATTATTTTCAATTAAAACTGCTAAATATCGGGTTGGCTTAAAATATAAAGCTTGCCATTTATCTTGCTTTCCGGAGAGCCTAATTTGGTCATGATATTTAGATGCTATAATGTGCTGAGAAAAAACATCATTAACCATATAAGGGGCTGAAAGAATATGAATTTTACTTCCTTCCTTTCCTTTAATTTCTAATTTAGGCATTCCGTTTTGAACCGTTCCAAAATCATATAAGATGAAGTTATGCATATTAGAACTTGAAACCCGCAAGGGAAAAACACTTTCAGTTGGCTTATCTAATTCAATCTTAAGTCCTTTATTAGACATCAAATTATTGAATTCATTCATAGATAAACTTTGACGTTTTACTATTGAGGGTGCTTCAACATAATCTTCTATTAAATAAGGAATATCTCTTGGGATTAAAGAAATCCATGGGTTAATAAATGTCGAAGGAGGATCGCTTTTCTTAGGTGCTGGCCAACCATCATTCCTTTTTAAAGGTGCTGCTTGCTTCCAAGAACTATCGTCAAAATCAATTGCGGTCCAATTTCCTATATCTTTTCTAAAATCAACTTGATCATTCACATCCATTTGAAATCTACTCATCAAATCTTCTTGAAAATTCCAAGTTGGATCAGCAAGTACTTTCCATGTATTATCCGTTTGTAAAACTTTAGCGGCCATATTTAATTGAGCTAACAGCCCTGCTCTACCTTTTTGATGATACGAAAATTTACTGTTCTGAAAATGAACTTTTATGGCGATGGTATTTTTACCTTTAACCAAAACAGAAGAAACATCTAAAATATCAAACGATTGATGATGTGGTGCACTTCTAGCTGGTCCTTGATTAATTGATTTATTGTTTATAACTAATTCATACTTATAACTTGCTGTTAATCGAAGTAATGCTTTTTGAGGCACTTCATCAAGTTCAAAAGATTTCCTCGCCAACATTAATGTAGCTTCATTGTTTTTAGGGAGCCAAATCCAATGTGCCTGCCAATTAAAATCCGGTTCCTCCGACGCATTTGGCAATTTCCAAATTCCTTGAACACCATATGGTAATTCCGAATTTTGAGCATTTAAAGAACTAAAACACCCCACAATTAATAACGCCGCACATAATATTTTAAGTCCTAAAGGATGCTGTAAAGAACTTAAACTATTGTTTAGATGCATAATCAATCATGTTAATTAATACCTTATCTGCAACTGGATCTTTTCCTAAAAATTCTAAGATCTGAAGTGTAGAAAGCAAGAGCATTCCTTTACCCATTGGTGCTTCTAAAACATCGGCGGCATACCAAACATCACCTGTTCCATTAAAATGACGGACCATCAAATCCATACCTGGAAAGTGATCATACCCAATCATTCCTGCAATGTAATTACCTTCTTGCATCGCCATAGAATTCTTTGGGTGTATGTTTTCATATACCCCATGCATAATCTGATTTGTAGGTAACCCCATAAAAATTGGATGTTCAGTTGTGATATGTGATTTAGCGGCCCACCCTCCTCTGGTATCCCAAGGCTGTAATAATTTTATATCAAAAGGTATATTCTCCAACCCATTTTTTACCAATATTCTATCTCTTGCACCAATTGGAGTACCCATTACATCTAACATAATTGCATATCCGCCTTTTTCAACAAATTTATTTACCGAATTCACCAACTCTTTATGTGCTTCGTTTTTCTTTTTAAGATTTCCAACGATAACGGTGGTATTTATGTCTGTACCTTTGGAAAAAAATTCGAATGCAATCCCTTCGTTTTTTAAAAACGGGGCCAATGAATTTTCTGGATCTACAATTGCTACTTTTTCTTTTGCAACGCTTACACTAATTTTCTTAAACACATCAAAAGACTGGTTATTTGAAACGATCAATTCTCCTTTATCGTTCTTAATTGTAACAAAAACCTCATAGGCTCCATCCATGTCTGAAGTGTTTAATTTAGTTGAAAACAATTCAGAAATTCCAGTATTAAAATCTTTTGTTATCGAGTTTTTGAAAACCCTTTTCCCTTTCTCTGATTTAATAGCAATACCTAAAGTTACATTCTCAGACTCCAATTCGCTTACTCCATGAATCTCTATATAAGCACCTTGTTCGGCATAAACATTTCTTGGTAAAATACGAATTGGCGCAATTTGAGGCTGATTGGCTTCCTTGGTTAAATCGTATACCAAAGTTTTAGGGTTTCTCCATAAATCTAGCAATCCTGCGCCTAATACCCAATCACCTCCAGTTAATGCATGTACACAGTACCCACCTACCATATTATTTAAGCGCGTAGCCTCAATCATTCTTTTATTAGCAATGCCATGCATCTTCTGTTGCTCTAAATAGAAATCAGTTACATCTGGGTAAATTTTATCAAAACCTGTTTCTTTTAGAATATTTCTATAGCCTTCATCCAATTCAAAATGATCTCTATAAACAGCAGTAATCGGATTTCCTTTCTTTTTAAATTCTCTTAGATTCTCAGTTAAATTCGGTGTACTTCCATATCCAAGTTCCGAAATATAACTCATAATACCAGGAACTACATTTTTTCCAAATCCTTTTTGAAGGCCATATTTTTTTGCTTCTTCTTTTGTTTTTCCTGTTACCAAATAACCATTGAATTCCTTTTCATTTACTTGTGACCCACTGTAATGATGAATATCATTAAACTTAGTTGGAGTCCTTTCAAAAGGTAGGTAAATATTTGCTCCTTCTCCCCATCCACCAGATTCGTCTAAAATCATTCTAGTTGGATCTAACTCTCTTGCCAAAACAGACATAGAATTAAGCATTTGTGCTAGAATTGGCCTGTTTATCTCGTTAAATAATTCCCACTGGACAATACAAGTTCTATTACGATTACTCAAAATTGTTTGTCGTAGTTCATTCTCCACTACAAAAGGTAATCTTGGTGTAGAAATAGGGCGATGCATACATTCAACAGCCAAACTACCAACCGTTAATACTCCCATTTCATCACATAAATCTAACCACATTTTAGGTGCAGGTTTACGCCAAGGTCTGATCATGTTAAAACCAGCCTCCTTCGCCAGTTTTATTTCTTTTATTGCCATTTCCTTACTGTCTGGATATGCCAAGCCTATAGGGTATAAACCTTCAAAAAACGCTGCCTTTAAATAAAGGGGGTTGTTATTCAAATAAAACTGATTGTTTTTAACAGTAAATTCTCGCATACCAAATCTATGTGACCAAGAATCTGATATTTCATTTTCTTTAATCAAATAAACTTTGGCTTTATATAAATAAGGATTTTCAACATCCCAGTAAATTGCATTTTTAATATTAAAGTTCCAATTCACCACATTCTTACCCGGAAGAGCGGTTAGAGTTCCCTCTTTACGACCGACAATATCACCCTCTTTGCCACTTATTTCTACCACAACCTTTGTATCTTCAGATTGTGCCTTTACGTTTTCAATTTCAATGTTAAACCTTGCTGAATTATTCGAAATATTTGGTTCTATAAATACATCTTTTATACCAACTGTACCTTTCGCCTTTAAACTCACATCTTGCCAAATTCCTCCATTAAGGGCACCACGCCACATCGGAACTTCTTGCCTCCCTAAGCCATCAATATTTTTATCGGTAAGAATAATTGGGCTTATAACCCTTACAATTAAAACATTTTCTTTTCCTGGATTTAAAAGTTTATCAATTCGAAAACTAAAAGGAGTATATCCTCCTTCGTGAAATCCAACCACTTGATCGTTAATCCAAATTTCTGATTTATAATTAACGGCTTCAAAATGAAGTTCCACTATTTTATTTTTCCAATTTTGAGGAGTTTTGAATTTTGTTCGGTAAATACCAACGCCTTCATAATCTTGTTTTATTTGTTCCCAACAACTAGGAACCGCAATTTGTTCTTTGCTTGGATTTTCCTCGAAATTCTCATTTAAAAACCATTTCTTAGAAATGCCTTCATTATTATCATCAAAAATTATATCCCAAGTTCCATTTAAGGAAAATTCATTTTCAATATTAGTTTTTTGACTCATTGCAAAAAAGGGAATTGCAATGAAAAGGGCTAATGCTGTTCTAATGTGTTTCAATCTAGGTATATTCAAAAAATTAAATCTCATTTATGTTGTTTAAATGCTAATTGCAACAAATATGCTAATAATGAAAAAAAACGCACCTTCAAATACTACCAGAACACTTTCAAAAATTAACAAAGCTAAGTTAAAATTAAAGTCTTAATCAGAGACATAAATTAATCTACATTCTAAATTTTCAATTATTTATGTACCTTCCACTTTCTAAAAAACTAGTTCATTTCAGTTTATGATCATTACGCTTTCTTCTATTATTGTTGTTTTAATTTTACTAATTATTTCTATCTCAAAATTCAAGTTACATCCATTTATAGCGCTAATTTTAGCATCTGTAGGACTTGGTTTACTTATAGGATTTGATGGCGTAAAAACTATAGAAGTTCTTTTGAATGGATTTAGCGGCACCTTAAAATGGATCGCTATTGTTGTTATTTTAGGAGCATTTATTGGTGAAGTCTTAAATGAAACTGGGGGTGCAAAACGAATTTCTAATGCAATCTTAAAATTGGCAGGTCAAAAAAGAATTCCTTGGGCAATGGGAATTACGGGATACATTGTCTCAATTCCCGTTTTTGTAGATGTGGCATATATTCTCTTTCATCCTATAGTAGAAGCCCTATCTAAAAAAAGTAAAACACCCGTAATCGTAATCGGGTTGTCGTTGGCCGCTGGTTTAACGGTATCACATACTTTGATGCCGCCAACACCAGGTCCATTGGCTGTTGCAGCTTTGTTAGAAGCGAATTTAGGTAGAATGCTTCTGATTAATTCAATTGTGGCGGTTTTTGCTGTAATTGGCGGGGTACTTTGGGCAAAAACTTATTGTAGAAAATTTACAATTGACTTTGATAAAAACAATCTAAACGAAGAATTAGAAGTCGTACAGAATGAAAGTAAAAAACAACTTATTTTATTGGATCTGCTACCCATTCTCGTTCCCATATTATTAATGGGAATTGGCGCATTTATAGAAAATAATGAAAGTGCATTAGGAAAAATATTTGCCTTTGTTAGTATTCCGATGGTTGCCGTATTCATCGGTGCATTTATTGCAATGCTAAATTATTTATGGAATCATAAAAAATCAAATGTAAATAAACTTGTCGATGCTGCAATTGTAAAATCGGCATTGGTAATAATGATTACAGGAGCCGGAGGTGCTTTTGGATATATTATTAGAGAATCTGGAATACAAGATTCCTTAGGAACTTACTTTGTAAGTATGCCCTATTTGAGTTTTTTACTCCCTTTTATTCTTGCAGCGGTGCTTACTACTTCTACAGGTTCAATCACAGTTTCACTCATTGGTGCAGCCTCGATTCTAGGTCCAATGTCTCATATGATGCCGTATTCTCCTGAACTGATGGGCGCACTTATTGGTTGTGGAGCATTCTGTGTTTTTCATGCGAATTCAAGTTTCTTTTGGCTTTTAAATAGATTACACAATATTCCAGTAAACACCTTGTATAAAACCTATACCCTTCAATCATTAATTATGGGACTTTCAGGATTCATTGGAGTCTGTTTATTATATGCTCTTGGAGTTCGGTAAGAGTAGAAATTTGTCTTTCATACATAAATAATCTCTTTACAAGTCTTACCAAGTAAAGTACTGCTTCATTTTTAATAAGCTAGGGCAGGCCATGTCGTCTTTAAAACAAATCATTGGAAGTAATTTTGAAATCTCAATAAAATCGAAAATGACCAATGGAAAATAAAAACAACATATCAATGGATTTTAAAAAAGATACTGAATTAATTCAACAATCAGGAGACAAAACGGTTTATGCAACCGATATTAAATTTATTGTGTTTATTTTTTTAACAATTCTAATGGGTTTAACCATTTATTCCATCATATAACATTTGCTTCAATAATAGTTTTTTCCGTTTCATGAATTAATTAGGAAGGTTCATCTTAATTCTATCGAGACAAATTCTTGTATTAATTAATATTTGCAAGACGAAACAAACTATTTATATTCGGAAATCATTAACCCCACCGCATATATAGTTTCTTGAGCCTCCTAATTTGGAGGCTCTTTTTTTTTCATTACATTTATACAAACAATTAAAACTTTATTATGAAAATTCGTTTTACACTACTATTCACCTTTATTTGTACCACTTTTATTTTTGCTCAAGAAAACAAACAAGATAATACTACAATTGACAATCTTATTTCTAACCTATACGGCGTAATTTCTGGCGAAAAAGGAGAAGCTAGAGATTGGGATGCTTTTAATAACCTTTACTACCAAAATGCCCGACTAATTCCATCTGGAAAAAATAAAGATGGGATAACTGGAGCCAGATACATGACGCCACAAGATTATATTGATGGCTCTGGAAAATGGCTGGTGGAAAACGGCTTTCATGAAATTGAAATTAGTAGAGAAGTTCAACAATTTGGAACTGTAGCACATGTATTTAGCACTTATGAAGCAAAAAAAAGCAAATCGGATACCGAACCATTTATGCGAGGAATTAATAGTATTCAACTCTTAAATGATGGAACTAGATGGTGGATCTTAAATATTTATTGGACCCAAGAATCTGAAGAGAATCCGATTCCTGAAAAGTATTTGCCTAAATAATTTTTAGACAAATTTAACTTAGATATTTTTCGATTTTATATTCAAATTGTATTTTTGTATCCGAAATGAAGCAAACCTTCCATAAAATATTGTCTACCCTAATGGCTGTTGTAGTATTACTCTCTACAATGTCCTTTACGGTTAGTAAACATTATTGCGGAGACATTTTAGTAGATACTGCCATTTTTGAAGAACTTGAAGGCTGTGGCATGCAAATGGCTATGGAAGAAACTGAAAGCCATAGTGAAGAAGAGAAGTCCTGTTGCATCAATACAGAAGATTTTGTAGATGGCGAAGAAACCGAACAACTTCCGATACAAAAAGTATCAGCACTAGATGTTTTCTTTGTAGCTGCTTTCATTCTAACTTATCAAGAACTAGAATTAACCGATAATTCTAATCTTTATTTTACGCCCTACATCTCCCCTCCTAATCTCGAGGATAGAGTCGTATTATTCGAGAATTTCAGAATCTGATTTTTATTAAACCTTGTTAATCCTCTTTTACGTATACGTAAAAGAAAACGTAAACGTCCTGTTTACAAAACATGTGTATTAATAAAATTTTAAAAATGAAAAAAAACATAATTATATTATTTGTGCTACTTCCTTTGGTATCATTTGCACAAGATACCTTAAAGGGAATGGCAATGATCCAAGAAAATGGACAAATGAGTGGCTTACCAGGGGCTACAGTATATTGGTTAGATACTGATATTGGAACTACTACCAACGACAAAGGTTGGTTCACTATTAAGTACAAACCCGAATACAAAAAACTGGTTATTAGCTATATTGGCTATAGAACAGATACTATCGAAGTTACTTCAGCAAATCAAGAAATTCATCATATTCTTAAAGATGAAAGCGAATTGGAAGAGGTGGTTTTAAACGCAAAAAAGAAAACTACAAGTGTTTCCTATTTATCTACTGCTAACATTTCAACTATTACATCAGATGAATTGTTAAAGGCTGCTTGTTGTAATCTTTCAGAAAGCTTTGAAACGAATCCTTCTATAGATGTGAATTTTTCTGATGCTGTAACCGGTACAAAACAAATTCAAATGTTAGGCTTAAACAGTCCTTATTTATTGATTGCTCAAGAAAACATTCCAACCGTTAGAGGTGCATCACAAGCATATGGCTTAACTTTTACACCTGGAACATGGATAGAAAGCATCCAAATAACAAAAGGTGCTGGGAGTGTAGTAAATGGATATGAAAGTATTGCAGGTCAGATTAATGCTGAATTGGTGAAACCACTTACGGATGATAAATTATTTGTAAACCTATATGGCGCGAATAACGGAAGATTGGAGTTAAATACCCATTTCAATCAAATACTATCTGATAAATGGAGCACTGGTCTTTATATTCATGCAAATGACAGATCTAAAAAGAATGATCAAAATGATGATAATTTTTTAGATATGCCTATTGGAAGCCAGATTAATGTTATGAATCGTTGGCAATATCAGAATGTAGAAACTGGTTGGGTTGGTTTTCTAAATCTTCGATATTTAAATGATGAAAAGCAAGCAGGTGAAGTAGATTTTAATCCTGACACGGATAAAATGACGACCAACGCTTGGGGAAGTGAGATTGAAACGAATCGTTTTGATACTGCCTTAAAATTAGGATATGTTTTTCCTGAAATCCCTTTTCAAAGTGTTGGGTTTCAAACAGCATATAGTAAACACAATCAAGACTCTTATTATGGCTTAAGAACTTACAATATTGAGCAAGAGAGTGTGTACTCTAGTTTAATTTTCAATTCAATTATAGGCGATACAAGAAACAAGTTTAAAACTGGTTTTACTTTTACTTATGATACCTATAAAGAAATGGTAGAACTTGTTGATTACGGTAGAAATGAAAACTCTATTGGGGCATTTTTTGAATATGCTTTTGATAATTTAGATGAATTTAGTTTTACCGCTGGCTTAAGAGCAGATCAACACAATAAATTAGGATTCTTTGTAACACCTAGATTTCATTTAAGATACGCCCCTTGGGAAAAGGCAGTAATTAGAGGTTCCTTTGGAAGAGGAAAACGAAGTGCTAATGTATTCGCTGAAAATCAACAATTATTTGCATCAAACAGAAGTATTAATCTAATTGATGCTGGTGGAAAAGTTTATGGATTAGATCCGGAAACTGCGTGGAATTATGGTGTTAGTTTTTTACAAGGATTCAACCTTTTTGATAAAAAAGGTGATGTGCTTATTGATTTTTTTAGAACTGATTTTACCAACCAAGTCGTTGTAGATTGGGAAAACCCGCAGGAAATTGCATTTTACAATTTAGACGGAAAGAGTTTTGCAAATAGTTTTCAAACAGAAATTAACTATAATGTTATTGAGAATGTAGATGTAAGACTATCCTATAAATTTTATGATATTTCTACCGATTATAAAGATGGAACAAATAGTAAACCTTTGGTGCCTAAACATCGTTTTTTCGCAAATGCAGGATACAAAACAACTGTAAGAAACAATAGTTATTGGATGTTTGATTTAACTTATAATTTAGTAGGGAAACAACGTTTTCCATTCACTGGAACGAACCCTACAGAATATCAAAGGCCAGAATATTCACCTTCAACAAATTTGTTAAATGCACAAATTACTAAGATTTTTTCTCCTAAATTTGAGGTGTATATAGGTGGAGAAAATATTACAGGTACTACACAAGATAATCCTATTATAGCATCGGAAAATCCGTTTAACCCGTATTTTGATAGTACTCTGGTATATGCTCCAATTAATGGAGCAAACTTTTATACAGGATTAAGATTTAAACTTTAATATTATGAAAAAAATAATTTTATTTATTGGAGCAGTGCTTATGGCAACATCCATTTCAGCTCAGAAACCAAAGAAAAACGCAAAAGTATCTTTTGAAGTTGATGGCATTTGCGGAATGTGTAAAAAAAGAATTGAGAAAGCTGCCTTGAATACTAAAGGTGTAAAGTTTGCTAGTTGGGATGTTAAAACTCATGAATTATCATTGATAATTGACGAACGTAAAACCACCGTTTTAAAAGTTCATGAAAGTGTTGCGGCTGTTGGACATAGTACAAAAGAAGTGACGACTACACCTGAAGTGTATAACAAATTAGATCCATGCTGCTTATATAACGATGAGCAAGTCATAAAAGACCATCAAAATTAAAACACTAAATAAAATATGAGTATTCAAACACCTCGTCTGAAAACTCATATTTTTATTTTTCGTATGTTTGTGCATAATATGAAACAAATCATCCACAAAATAATATCACTATCCTTGGCCTTTGTAGTACTAGTGTCTACAATGTCATTTACCGTGAATATGCATTATTGTGGAGACAATTTGGTTGATACTGCCATTTTTGTAGAAGCAGAAACCTGTGGCATGGAAATGGACACTACTGCTGCTGATTGTTCTGTAAAAAAGAAAAATTGTTGTACTAAAAAACAAGTTATTGTAGAAGGTCAAGACGAATTAAAAATTTCTTTTGATACCTTATCTTTAAATCAACAATACATTATTTCATCATTTGTATACACTTTTGCACAACCTGTAGAAATTTTAGATGAATCACCTTTAGTATTCAATAATACATCACCACCCAAAGTCGTCAGGCAACTCTTTAAGATTGACGAATCTTACTTAATTTGATTTTTAAACAATAGATTGTATTATCCTATGGTAATTCCATTAGGATAATTTCGTGCATTCGGTGTTTTACACCTATTCTAATTGTTTAAAATCAAGATCTATGCTAAATAAAAGCATTAAATTTTTAATAGAAAATAAACTTGTTGCAGTACTATTACTCCTTCTATTTATAGGATGGGGAACTGTAAATGCACCTTTTTCTTGGGAAACCGGTTTCTTACCTAGTAACCCAGTCTCAGTTGATGCGATTCCTGATATTGGGGAAAACCAACAAATTGTATTTACCAAATGGAATGGTCGTTCTCCGCAAGATATTGAAGACCAAATAACCTATCCCTTAACCACTTCCCTATTAGGAATACCCGGTGTAAAAACTGTTCGTAGTTCTTCAATGTTTGGATTTTCAAGTATCTATATCATTTTTGAAGAAGATATCGAGTTTTACTGGAGTCGCAGTAGAATCTTAGAAAAACTAAATTCCCTACCGAGCAATTTATTACCAAATGGCGTGAGTCCAACATTAGGGCCAGATGCCACAGGATTGGGACAAATTTTCTGGTATACACTTGAAGGTCGCGACGAGGAAGGGAATGTAACCGGAGGTTGGGATTTACACGAATTACGAAGTACCCAAGATTACTATGTAAAATATGCGCTTTCATCTGCCAGTGGTGTTTCTGAAGTGGCGTCAATTGGAGGATACGTGCAAGAGTACCAAGTAGATGTGAATCCTGAATTGCTACGTCAATACAATATTGGTCTTGATAAGGTTGTAAAAGCAGTAAAAGAAAGCAATTCAGATATCGGTGCCCAAACTTTAGAAATTAATCAAGCAGAATACCTCGTTCGTGGCTTAGGTTATATCGAATCTATTGAGGATATAGAAAATGCAGTAGTTACCTCAGAAGAATTTACCGCCATCAAAATAAAAGATATTGGAAAGGTTTCATTAGGTCCTGCGGCACGTAGAGGTATTTTAGACAAAGAAGGTGCCGAAGTTGTTGGCGGTGTTATTGTGGCTCGTTATGGTGCAAACCCTATGGAGGTTATCAATAATGTAAAAGAAAAAATTAAAGAATTAAGTGCCGGATTGCCATCTAAGGTATTACCAGATGGTAGAACTTCCCAAGTAACCATTGTTCCTTTTTATGATCGCACAGAATTGATTCAAGAAACTTTGGGAACTCTGAATGAAGCCTTATCGTTAGAAATATTAATTACCATTTTAGTAATTATTGTAATGGTTTTTAATTTACGTGCTTCCGTATTGATTTCAGGCTTACTTCCTGTAGCAGTTTTAATGGTATTTATAGCAATGAAACTATTTCATATAGATGCAAATATTGTTGCCTTATCCGGAATAGCCATTGCCATAGGAACAATGGTTGATGTTGGCGTTATTTTGTCAGAAAATATAATTAGACATCTTGATGAAAACAATAACGTCATTCCAACAGAGCTAGGAACGGGAGATGAGAAATCTCATAAAAAGATTCTTCACAATGTTCAGAATGACAAATTACCAATAAACCAAATAGTTTACAACGCAACTTCTGAAGTATCTGGAGCTATTTTAACAGCGGTTCTTACTACTGTAATTAGTTTTATCCCGGTCTTTACTATGATTGGTGCAGAAGGGAAACTTTTTAGACCCTTAGCATTTACGAAAACATTCGCCTTAATTGCCTCTTTAGTGGTTGCATTGTTTTTAATTCCGCCTTTTGCAGCTTATTTATTCAATAAAAAATCTATCAAAAAAACAGGAGCCCTTATGGTTCACGGTGCATTAGTTCTTACTGGAATCATTGCTTTAGTTTACGGACATTGGATTGGAATCGCCCTAATTTCTTTTGGAATTTCTGCAATATTAAAAAGAATCGATATTCTCACAGAGAAACACGCAAACCTAAGCAATATTGCCATTTCTGCGATTACCATTGTCATTTTATTGGCAAGTTATTGGCGTCCTTTAGGCGTAGATAAATCCATCTTTTGGAACTTACTTTTTGTTGGTTTGATTTCCTTTGGTCTATTAGGTGTTTTCACCCTATTTAGAAGACAATATACACGAATTTTAAATTGGGCTTTGGCTAATAAAATCCTTTTTCTATCGATTCCAACAACTATCGTTGTTTGCGGGTTCCTAATTATGAAAAATACTGGGAAAGAATTTATGCCATCATTAAACGAAGGATCTTTCTTATTGATGCCAACCTCTATGCCACATTCTGGTATTGAAGAAAACAAGCGTGTATTACAACAATTGGATATGGCTGTGGCCAGTATTCCTGAAATTAAAACCGTTGTTGGTAAGGCCGGTAGAACAGAATCTGCCTTAGACCCTGCCCCACTTTCTATGTATGAGAATGTGATTCTGTACAAACCCGAATATATGTTGAATGAAGATGGCCAACGTCAACGCTACAAAGTGAATGATGACGGAACATTTTTGTTGAAAAACGGACAGTCATTGCGAGTTGAACAACGTGAAACGTGGCAATCTCTTAATTTAAATCAGCAACTTATTCCTGATTCCAATGGAGAATTCTTCCGTAATTGGCGACCAGAAATAAAAACACCTGATGATATTTGGAATGAAATCGTAAGAGTTACCAAATTACCTGGAGTTACTTCTGCACCCAAACTGCAACCCATAGAAACTAGATTGGTTATGCTGCAAACTGGTATGCGAGCACCTATGGGAATTAAAGTTAAAGGACAAGATTTAAAACAAATTGAGGCCTTTGGTATTGAACTTGAAAGCATTTTAAAACAAGTTGAAGGTGTAAAAGTAGAAGCCGTTTTTGCTGATAGAATTGTTGGAAAACCCTATTTACTTATAGATATTGATCGTGAAAAAATTGCACGCTATGGAATCTCTATAGAAACAGTCCAAAATACATTGAAAGTGGCTGTAGGTGGAATGCAAATTACCCAAACCGTTGAAGGCAGAGAACGCTATGGTGTTCGAGTACGTTACCCAAGAGAGTTGCGATCTGACCCTACCGATTTAAGCACGATTTATATTCCATCAGAAAAAGGTAGTCCTGTACCATTAGGAGAATTGGCAACCATTAAATATGAACAAGGACCACAAGTAATTAAGAGCGAAGACACCTTCTTAGTCGGTTATGTATTGTTTGATAAACTGAAAGGTTTTGCAGAAGTGAATGTGGTTGAAAATGCACAAAAAATCATTCAGAATAAAATTGACACCGGAGCATTGACTGTTCCAAAAGGAATTAATTATCAATTTACAGGAACCTATGAAAATCAGATAAGGGCAGAGAAAACATTATCTATTGTAGTACCGTTGGCACTATTAATCATCTTTTTGATTTTATATTTCCAATTCCGATCTGTATCCACTTCGTTAATGGTTTTCACGGGAATAGCAGTAGCCTTTGCTGGGGGGTTTATCATGATTTGGTTGTACGGGCAAGATTGGTTTTTAAATTTCGATGTTTTTGGGAAGAACCTTCGAGAATTGTTTCAAATGCACACCATAAACTTGAGTGTTGCTGTTTGGGTCGGTTTTATTGCCCTGTTTGGTATAGCAACTGATGATGGTGTTGTTATGGCAACTTATCTAACACAGACGTTTGATCGCAACAAGCCTACCAATAAACAAGCCGTTAGAGCATCTATTGTAGAGGCTGGCGAGAAACGTATTAGACCCTGTTTAATGACCACAGCAACAACAATACTTGCATTACTACCTGTATTAACATCAACAGGAAGAGGAAGTGACATCATGATTCCAATGGCCATTCCTAGTTTTGGAGGAATGTTAATTGCATTGATAACATTATTTGTAGTACCTGTTTTATTCAGTTGGAAGAAAGAGTTGAAAATGAAAAATGAAAAACTAAAAGTGAAAAGTTATGAAGATAAATAATCCTTACATCCAGAAGAACTTCATCCTAATTCTTTGTACTTTGTTCTTTACTCTTTCGGTGAAAAGTCAGGAATTGCAGCGTTTAATTGAGGAGGCATTGGCAAATAATCCTGAAATTCAACAATTTGAAATGCAGTTTACTATTGCTACGGAAAAAGTAAATGAAGTAAATACTATTCCAAACACCGAGTTTTCTACAGGTTATTTTGTGAGTGAACCAGAAACAAGAACTGGTGCTCAAAAAGCAAAATTTTCTGTAAAACAAATGCTACCATGGTTCGGAGGAATTTCAGCACGAGAAAATTATGCTACGGCTTTGTCCGACGCTAAATATGAAGATGTCGTAATTGCAAAACGAAAGTTAATTGCATCAGTATCTCAATCGTATTACAACTTAATTACGATAAAAGACAAACAAGACATATTGGTAATAAACATAGACCTATTAGATACTTATGAGGCTTTAGCCTTGACTTCAGTTGAAGTGGGAACAGCCTCTGCAGTTGATGTATTAAAATTACAAATGCGTCAAAATGAAATGGAGCAACTGCAACAAATTCTTGAACAAAACTACAATGCGGAACAATCGTTGCTTAATAACTTGTTGAACAGAACTACTTCTACCAATATCGTATTAACTCAAGAATTAGAGATTCCATTTCAAGATGAAATTACAAATTCAGAAGATTTAGTGGTTCATCCAGAATTAACCAAATATGATAAGATTTATCATTCGGTAGAACAATCAGAATTATTGAATCAGAAAGATGCGGCTCCTATGATTGGTTTTGGATTGGACTATGTAATTGTTCAAGAAAGACCAGACATGAATTTTAACGATAATGGGAAGGATATTTTTATGCCAATGGTTTCATTGTCCATTCCAGTTTTTAACAAAAAATACAACTCAAAAACAAAACAAAATAAATTAAAACAGGAAGAAATTTCTTTTCAAAAGCAAGACCGTAAAAACAAATTAAAAACAGCACTAGATAAAGCAATTTCTGAACGAAACTCGGCTAAAATTAGTTTTAACACTCAAACAAAAAATTTAGTACAGGCTAACAATGCTGAAGATATTCTAATGAAAGGATATGAATCTGGAATGCTAGATTTTACACAGGTATTAGATATTCAAGAGTTGCAATTAAAGTTTCAAATGAATCAAATTGAGGCAACCAAGAACTATTTTATTCAAAGTAGTATTATTAATTATTTAAGCCACCATAGAAATGATTAAAAGACAAAACGCTTTAAGGATACGTAAAATCCATCGCTATTTAGGGTTATTTATTGGTATTCAATTTTTAATGTGGACTATAAGTGGTCTATATTTTAGTTGGACAGATTTGGACAATATCCATGGAGACCAATTCAAAAACATGAATTATGAAAAAACTCAATTTGATAATTTGATAAGTCCAAGTACGCTAGATTTTAAAGAAGATATATATAGTATTGACTTACGAGATATTAGTAAACAGCCCTATTATTGGGTAAACAACTCCCAACTATTTAACGCACAAACGGGGAACCCCTTGAATGAAATATCAAAAGAAAATGCGTTAGATATTGCAGCCAAAAGAATGAATAGCGGTTTAGAAGTAAGTGGTATCGAAAAAATTTCATCAACAGGGAAACACCATGAATACAGAGAGAAATTATTACCTGCTTATGTAATTTCATACACCGATAACAACGAAGTAAAATCTTATGTATCAATAACTGATGGCAAATTTCAAACTGTTCGTCACAGAGATTGGCGCTGGTTTGATTTTTTATGGATGACTCATACTATGGATTACGAAGGTCGAGATGATTTCAACAATCTTATTTTGAGAATATTTTCGCTATTAGGTTTGTTAACTGTTTGTAGTGGCTTTTTACTTTGGTACACCTCTTCCCTCACAGTTAGAAAAATTTCAAAAAATATTAAAACATCAAAAAAATGAAAAAATACAGCATTTATATTGGCATTTTAGCCATTGGACTATTTATAGGCTGGTTGCTGTTTGGAGGTTCCTCTACAACAGAACCTACACATAATCATAACAAATCAGCACAAGAAAACAAACAATGGACCTGTTCTATGCATCCTCAAATTCTACAACCAGAAGTAGGCGATTGCCCAATTTGTGGCATGGATTTGATTCCTGCAGAAGCCGGAGCAGATGGTCTGGCTGCAGATCAGTTTAAATTAACCAATAATGCCATGGCCCTTGCCAATATTCAAACTACCATTATTGAAGGAGGTAATAGCACTACAAATGCTTTGAAGTTATCTGGAAAAATTGTTGAAAATGCCGATGCTACAGCAACACAGCCTTCGCATTACACAGGTCGTATTGAGAAACTATATGTAAACTCGGTTGGAGAAACTGTAAAATTATATCAGCCTATTGCTTTAGTCTATTCTGCCGATTTAGTTACTGCACAACAAGAGTTACTAACAGCTCATAAACTTAAAGAAACACAACCAAAATTATATGAGGCTGTTCGAAATAAATTTAAAAACTGGAATATTTCAAATTCAGAATTGGATGAAATAGTACGCTCAGGGAAAATTAAAACACGGTTTACACTTCATTCTCATATTGCTGGGACAGTCTCTGAAATTAATCTTAATGTGGGGTCACATATTATGAAAGGACAAGCAATTTTTAAAGTTTCAAATCTAAAAAGCGTTTGGGCAAATTTTGATGTATATGAAAACCAGATTGATCTATTTAAAGTAGGTCAATCTATTTCGGTAACAACAAAAGCCTACCCTAATGAAGAGTTTGAGGCACAAATTAGTTTTATAGACCCTATATTGAATAGTAGTAAAAGAACGGTAAACATAAGAGTGGTCCTAAAAAATAAAGACGGACTTTTTAAGCCAGGAATGTTTGTTGAAGGTCTTGTTGCCAATGAAAATCCTGTAGAAAACACTACCGTACAAATTCCTTCGTCGGCAATTATGTGGACTGGAAAGCGATCTATCGTTTATATAAAGCCAAATTCAAAGGAGCCCGTTTTTGAAATGCGAGAAATTACACTTGGTAATAAATTTGGAGATCTTTACGAAGTAACAAGTGGAGTAAAGCCCGGTGAAGAAATCGTAACTAATGGCACATTTACCATAGATGCTGCGGCGCAATTGAATGGTAAAAAATCTATGATGAACAATTCAAACAGCACAGAAAGTACAGAAGAAACTATTGAACGAATAGAAGTTTCAACAAAATTTCAAGGACAGTTAAAAACGGTGTTTGATAATTACATTGTACTAAAAGATGCTTTGGTACAAGATGATGCGTCAACAGCAAACTCTAATGCTTCTATCTTACTAGAAAGTCTTAAAAAGGTAAACATGAAATTGTTACCCAATTCAAAGTCTCACAAACTATGGATGCCATTAGAAAAAGAAATGAAGGCAATGGGGCAAACAATTGCTTCAACAACTGACATTGAAAAACAGCGCGTACATTTTATGTTATTATCCGATGCTATTACAAAAGCAGTACAAACCTTTGGTATTAATCAATTGGTTTATCAACAATTTTGCCCTATGGCAAATGATGATAATGGTGCCCATTGGTTAAGTTTAGAATCAGAAATATTAAACCCATATTTCGGAGATATGATGCTAAACTGTGGAAGTGTAAAACAAGAAATAGAATAATAAACAATAATTAATTTAAATTTAAAATGATGAAAAAAATAATTTTAAGTATTGCAGTAATTGCAACAATGGGATTGTCTAATGCGGCAATTGCAAACAATGGATCAACTACAATTGAAACTGTAAAATTTAGCGACACAGACATCAGTTTTGGTGTACGCGGTAATTGTGGAATGTGTAAAAAGACCATTGAAAAGGCCGCTTTAGGTGTCGAAGGTGTTTCAAGTGCAAAATGGGATAGAGAAAAAAAGAAAATTAATGTTTCTTTTGATTCTTCCAAAACAGATGAATTAACGATTCATAAAGCAATTGCTGCTTCTGGATATGACACTGAAAAAGTAAATGCACCAGAAGAAGCATATAATTCTTTACCTGGATGCTGCTTATATGACAAAGATATGGTAATGAATCAAACAGGAAACTAGTTTTATTCTAAATAATTTAAAACGCTCTCATTAATTTGGGGGCGTTTTTTGTTTGACTGCATTTAAAGTACGTCTCAACCTAATAAAAAGTTATTTCACTTTAATTGTATGAAAATGAGTGTTTTTACGAACTAATTTTATGTCATTAATAAAACAAATAATCATGACAACAGAACAAAATTCAACTAACACTAATAGATTTTTTAAAAAATTAGATTTTAAAAGAAAATTAAGAACCATCTGGAACAAGGGAAACTTTATTAATTCTCATATAACAAGTGTGGGAGAATCTGAAATTATTAATTTCTATAAACTAAATGATTCTCATGTGGAAATTGTGTATTCAGGAATTGGAACGAAAATAAAGAAAGTTAACTTTTATGAAAAAGGAAAAAGTATGGAAACATTTTTCCCTGTAATTTCGACTTCTTAAGTCTAATTTTTCCATTCTATACTTACAAACTTAATTAAGATGATTAATTTTGTAATATGGATATTCAATTAATCTGCTCCGATATAGACGGTACGCTTTTAAATAAAGATAGAGAACTGTCTAAAGTTACAATTGAACAGGTTAAACGCCTTTCTAGTATACCCTTTATATTGATTTCTTCACGGATGCCAAGAGCAATGACGCATTTGCAAATAGAGTTTGGAAATGAGCATTTACCACTTATTGCCTACAACGGAGGTTTACTTATTGATAATGGGAAAATTATTGATAGTACTGAAATTAATGTAGACATTATTAAAGATTTAAATCGATTTATAGACGGTACTTCCTTACACTTAAGTTTGTATCATAACGACGAATGGTATGTTCCAGAAATGGATTTTTGGGCCAACCGAGAATCGAACAATACCAAAGTAATTCCAATTGTACAAAATATAGATATTACAATTAACAACTGGGAATTATCTAATAAAGGAGCCCATAAAATAATGGTAATGGGCGATGCTTCTTTCTTGGATAATTTGGTTACATATATTACTAAAAACTATTCTGAAGAATTAATTGGATATCGCTCTAAAGACACTTACTTAGAAATAGCGCATAAATCTATTTCTAAAAAAACTGCTATTGAAGTTTTATTAAAAAGTCATTTCCCTGAATTAACAATGGAAAATGTTTTGGCTTTTGGAGATAATTTTAATGATATTGAAATGCTTGATGCCGTAGGTATTGGTGTGGCGGTTGCTAACGGAGTTAAAGAAATTTTGGACATTGCCGATACAACCACTGATACAAACAAAGAAGATGGTGTAGCTAAGTATCTTAAAACTCACTTATAATATGGCGAAATCTGGAAAAGAAAAAAACACAAAAAATAAGGCGAAGCATTCTAGACTTATGGCTCAAAAGAAGAATAAGTTAAAGCGAGAAAAAGCCTTAACTGCTGCACGAAAAAAGGAATTAATTCGCAAAATAAACAAGCAAGAAAAAAACGACTAATGTCAAAAAAAAATAAGAATTCTCTGCATTCAAAAAACCTTCATAATGCTGGTTACGAAATGGAAACGCTATTAGAGGCCTATCCAGAATTAAGCGAGTTCGTTTTTATAAACAAGTTCCAAACAAAAACGATAGATTTTTCAAATCCGAAAGCCGTTAAAGCATTAAACAGTGCACTATTAAAATGCTATTATGGAATCGATTCTTGGACTTTTTCTGATGAAAATTTATGCCCGCCCATTCCAGGGCGCGTAGATTATGTTCATCATTTAAAAGATTTAATAAATGAAAATTCTAATCAACCAACACGTATTCTAGATATTGGCACGGGCGCTACTTGTATTTATCCATTACTTGGAAATTCCGTGTACAAATGGTCTTTTGTTGGTACCGATATAGATAAAGAATCACTTAACAATGCTCAAAAAATTATAGATTCTAATAATCTTTCAAAATCTATTCAATTAAAATTTCAACAAAACAAAGAGAACATTTTTCAAGGAGTTATAGAGCCTGACGAAATATTTGCAGCAAGTATGTGTAATCCTCCTTTTTATGGAAGTCAATATGAAGCTGTTGAAGCCAATGCTAGAAAGTTAAAAGGATTAGGTATAGAAACAACGAAACGTAATTTTGGTGGCAACCAGAACGAATTATGGTATAAAGGTGGTGAAAAAGCTTTTTTACACAACTACCTCTATCAAAGTTCATTAATTAAGGAACAAGTTAAATGGTTCACATCTATAGTATCAAAAAAAGAAAATGTTGCTAGTATGCAAAAGTCTTTAACTAAATTAGGGGCTGAAAAAATTAAAGTGATTCCTATGCATCAGGGTAATAAAGTAACCCGAATTGTTGCGTGGACATTTATAAAATAAGAACGGGCATGAAAAAATCTATTTTGCTAATTACAATTTACGCTATGCTACTATCGTGCAGTGCAGAAAAAGAAAACGAATGGAAGATCTTATTCAATGGTGAAAATTTAAATGGTTGGGTAGAAAAAATGCAACATCATGAATTGGGTGAAAATTACCGTGACACCTATCGTGTTGTTGATGGAAAAATTCAGATTAATTATGATGGCTATGATAAGTTTGAAAATCGGTATTCACACCTATTTTATAAAGAATCGTTTTCTTCCTTCCATTTAAAATTTGAATATAAATTTACAGATCAATGGTTAGATGATGCTCCAGGGTACACTTATAGAAATAGTGGTGTAATGTTTCACTCTCAGGCCCCAGAAACAATTTTAAAGGAGCAAGACTGGCCAATTTCTGTGGAATATCAAATGCTGGCTGAAGCAGAAAAAGGAAAATCAAGACCAACTGGCAATATGTGCTCACCTGGGACTGAAGTAATTTTTGAAGGACAAATGGATCCAAGACATTGTATTAGTTCCTCCTCTCCTACTATCAAATGGAATGAATGGGTACAGTCTGATTTAATTGTTTATGGAGATTCTTTAGTAATTCATAAGGTAAACGGCAAGGAAGTATTACGTTATACAAACCCTCAAATTGGTGGTGGTGTTGCAAACAGGTTCGATTCAATCCAAAAACAAGACGGAAAATTACTAAGCGAGGGATATATCGGCCTACAATCTGAAGGACAGGGAATTGAATTCAAAAACATTAAAATAAAAGAACTTTAAATTTCAATTTCAAACGGGGTCTAGTCCCTTTTTCAACTCCTTAAAAACAGTTTTCTCAAATAGTTTTAATGATGTTTGCTTCATTATTAACACTAAAATTTAAATTATGAGAAAAATTGTAATGATTGCATTATTGCTAGTATCTACTGTAATGGTAGCACAAGAAACTGCTAAAACAGGTGTATTTGAATTCGAAAAGGAAACTGTAGATTATGGTGCTATTGCCAAAAATTCTGATGGGAATCGTGTTTTTACATTTAAAAATGTAGGAGAAGCACCAATTGTAATCAGTAAGGTAAAAGTAAGTTGTGGATGCACTGTTGCATCAAAACCTACGGCGCCTGTCTTACCCGGTGAAACAGCCGAAATTTCGGTTGGTTATGATACCAAAAGAATTGGTGGATTTTCTAAATCTATCACCGTAACTTCTAATGCAAGTGAGGTAACCAAAGTTTTAAGAATAAAGGGAAACGTGCTTAAAGAAGAAAGAAATACTATTGCAAAAAACTAGTAACTAATTTATGAGAAGGAGATTTCAACTCCTTCTCTTTTTTTATAAATTAAGTTTTATATTTGTTTCAGCCAGACCCTTCTATGAAATTTAAAATCTTACTTCTTTTCGTTTTATCTATAACAATTCAAAGTTATAGTCAATTCAAGTTTTCTGGAGAAGTAAACGAAGAATTTTATCATTCAAATGTATACCTAAGCATTATAGATAATTACAAACAAGGAGAAATATTCTTAACCGAAAAAATAATTCAAGAAGTACAAGTTGATGCTACTGGTTATTTTGAGTTTAAAGGTGATTTTCTAGCATCAGAAAACAAGTTCTACAAAATATACATAGACAAATGTTCTAGTGATGTAACGGACTACAATCACTTATTAAATCATTGTAGCAATAGTAATTACCGTGTTTTCATTGCAAATAACAAAGACAGCATTCATTTTCCTCTAAATAATTTGAATCAGATGTTTTGTTCATTTAGTTATTCCAGAATACAAAATGTGGCAACCTTTAAAATTGATTCAATTCAAGAAGTGCTATTACTTAATTTACATGAAGCAAAGAGTGATGAACAACGAAAAATAATTTATAAAAATTACAATGTTGAATTACAGCGCTTTAGTCGCAGTTTAAACGAACCTTTGGCCGAATTGTACAGTTATCAATTATACACCAACGAATCGTCTTTCTCTAGGCCCTATTATTTAAAGGACCTAGAAACCTCGGATTATTATGAAAGATTGCTGCTAAAACTTGAAAAATCATATCCAAACACTTCGTATTTGGATCAATATGAGAATGATATAGCCCGAGACAGGTTATTATTTACAAAAGACAAAGTAGACACTAAGTATTTAATTATTGTTATTCTACTAGTTATTTCTGTTAGTATCAATTTTGTTCTTATCAGGAAAAGGAAACCTAAAGGCACCAAAATTAAATATAGAGAAGTACTATCTAGTCAAGAATTGAAAGTTTTTGAATTGATGAAACAAGACCTAACAAACAAAGAAATTGCAGAGCGGCTTTTTGTAAGTATAAGTACGATCAAAAGCCATATTAATAATATCTACTCTAAACTTAAAATTTCATCAAGAAAAGACATTGTAAAATTTAAATAAGGGCAACAATCTTTAAAACAGCGATTTACGTCAGCTTAAGTTTTGTGATTTTGAAAAAATTAAATTATATTTGTACTGCTATTGAAAAATCTCCACTCTAATATTATCATAATATTAGCATTTTTCCAATTTTCATACCCCTAATAATTAACCTCAACAATTAGAAGCCAAGCCTATTTATTGGGTTTATTTATATTGTTACTAACTAAAATTAATTATTATGAAAACAAAAAAAATCAGTTCTGTAGTTCTAATTGCATGTTTAATTTCTCTTTATGGGTTTGCTCAAGAGTCGAATACAGATTATCAAATGGCATCCATTGTATTTATTGATGCAAAAATTGGGCATGAAAAAGATTTTGAAAGCAAAGTAATTGAGCACAATAACAAATTTCACAATGAGGCACCTAATAAGGGTTATTTGGACCAAGTAATTAGTGGAAAAAATGCTGGTACCTATGTTTGGGTAATGGGACCTTGCACGTTTACCGATCTAGAAAATATGAATCCAGGTGACGGACATGAAGAACATTGGGATACAGAAGTAGTACCTCTTATAAAAGGTTATGGAGCCCAAGAGTACTGGAGATTTAATGAGAAACTTTCTTATTATCCTAATCCTGTTGTGAACAGAAAGTTCGCTAATCTTTGGTTAATTGATTTGAAAAGAGGAGACTACTATAGATTCAAAACTTTAATGGGAAAGATTGCGGAGGCATATGAGAAAAAAGGCACCGGAAATATGCGTGTTTATGACAATCAATTCAATGCTGATGATGGGCGTGATGTTGTGATAATTTGGGATATGGAAAATATGGCTGAATTAGATATAATGGATCCTATAAAACCTGCTTATGAAGAAGTTAATGGAGAAGGTTCTTGGGATACTATGCTAGAAGAATGGGAAGAGATAACATTAAAAATAGACAGCCAATTATGGCGTGTCAACATTACTAAGTAACAATAGTAAGATAGTTACTTAGACTTAATAGGGGTGCCGTTTATGATGGCATCCCTATTATTAATTTTTATAAACGGTATTTAACTGAATCGAAGTCGCTACAGACGCTGCTCTCATTTTTGCTAACTCTGCTTTTTCGCCAATAAATAATTCATCGACAGTTCTTTTAAAAAGAACGAGCCAGTCATCAAAATTTTTCTTTTTCAACTTCTGTAATGAATGTAAATGCAAATGTACTTTCATTGGATTACCTTTATAAGCAGCTTTATGAAAAATCAAAGTCTCCCAAAAGTCATACATTTTTGGTAAATGTGACTCCCAATCTACTTTAGCAACATCATTAAAAAGAGTGTTTAATTCTTCACTTTCGTTTTGTAATGCGTTGTAAAAAGTGATTACTAACTTTATGATATCTTCTCTACTTTCTAAATCTTTCATATTCTATAATTTCGATAATTTTTCTAATATTTCTGCACGTTTTCTAACCGAAACCGGAATATTTACACCGTTACTTAAAATTAAATAACCTCCATCTGATTTTATATATTCCCGAATATAACTTTTGTTAATTAAATGACTTTGATGCGTTCTTATAAAACCGCACTCCAATAATAAATCAGTAAAATATTTTAATGTTTTTGTCACAAATATTTTTTGTCCAGAGCTAAAGTAAAACATAGTATTGTTGTTATCTGATTCGCATCTAATAATGTCTTTAATTTCTACAACACTAATTTTATCCAGTGTACTCAATGAAATCCTTTCCGGAATTTCTGTTGGCTGCTCCAACGTTTTTTTCAAAATACTTAACCGCTGTTTGTCAATACTCAATTGACGTTTTGCCTTTTCAATAGCATTGCTTAAATCTTCGTCCGTATACGGTTTTAAAATATAATCTATTGCAGCAAACTTAAATGCCCTTAATGCAAACTCATCACTTGCCGTTACAAAAACAACCTTTGATGATAATTCTGGTACAATCTCAAGTAGGTCGAATCCGGTTCCATCTCCAAGCATAATATCTAAAAATAAAATATCCGGAGTTTCTATTCTTAATAATTTTGCAGCTTCAATTACACTAGATGCAGTTCCAATAATAGAAACTTCAGGATGATTCAACGCTATGTCGCTTTGTAATAATTCTAAAGCGTTAGACATATCATCAACTAAAACGGCTGTCAACATAATTTAATAATCTGTTATTAGTGGAATTCTAAATATTACTTTTGTTCCGACAACATTAGAATTCAAATCTTTTAACTCTACTATTTTTGTAGTGTTCTGTCCTGCTAATGTAGTAATTCTTTCCTTTGACAAGGCTACTGCAACTGATTGGTGAGAAACATTTTTTAATTTCTTTTTAGAACTATAAAAACCAATCCCATTATCAATAACCTCTATCTCTAGTTCTTCACCTATTTGATTAAAATTAACTTCTATTTTACCTTCATCCTCCTTTGTAGAAATTCCATGTTTAACCGCATTTTCTACAAACGGCTGAATAAGCATACTTGGCAATAAAATTTCTTCAGAGGCCTCTTTTAAATTTAAATTAACGTCAAATTGAAAAGGAGTCTCTCGCATTAATTGTTCAATTTTTATGTAATCGTTTAAAGAACTGATTTCTTCTTCAAGAGAGATTAATTCCTTTCGAGAATTCAATAAGGTATTTCGAAGCAATGTTGAAAATGTATTTATGACTTCGTCCATTTTCTTTGTATTTGTTCTACTCATGGCTTTAATTCCGTTTAACACGTTAAAAATAAAATGAGGATTCATTTGTAATTGTAATGCTTTATGCTCTAAAGAAATTAAATAATTTTCTAGTTCTAATTGCTTCTGTTTGGTTTGAACTCGCTTTTTATAATTTATAAAAATTCGCCAAATACTAAATGAAAGAATTAAAAATACACTAATAAGAACTCCTATTTTAAACCACCAAGTTTCAGTAATTCTTTGGGCAATAAAAAATTGAAAATGAATAGGATCACTAGCTCTATTATCCATAGATTTTGACTCCACCATAAACGTGTAGTAGCCAGAACTTATATTCGGAAAACTAATAGAATTATTTTTAGACCATGAACTCCAAGACTCAGAATTCAATTTCCAACGGTACAAAACTTCATTTGGTCGATCTATATCAACCGAACTATATTCAAACGAAATATGATTTTGATTTGGTTTTAAATACAGTACCTTGCTACTGTTTTCCCAATTTTGTAAATTAATTGTATCTACGGATTCATAAACAACATCCACCTTTTTAAAACCTAATGGTAGTTTAAATTTGGATCCATCATTTGAATAGTATTTATTTACCATTAGGCCATTTCTTGTCCCAAAATACAGATTTCCGAATATATCTAAAGTCGAAGTATTTGCCGTCGTTTCCAAACCAATAAATCCCTCATTATACCCATAATGAGTTGTTGTTTTGACTTTGAAATCAACATGAAATTCAATCTTATAGACACCGTTTAGAGTACCTACCCACAAAGAATTATTTAAATCAAAAACTAACTGTTGACTGTTTTTATAATTCAACGGAGTATCTTCTGTAATATTCACAAAATCTAAATCATCAGAAATACTACTTTTCCAAATACCATTACCTCTAGTATTTATAAACAAAATATTGTCGTGGATTAATAAAGATTGAATCTTTACTTCCTTTGGTAATAGTCTACCTAAATGTTTTAACCTCTTACCCTCAATAAAGCCAAAAAAACCCTGCCTAGACACGTACCAAAGTTTATCATTTGCATCAACATTAAAATCAATTATTTGCACATCATACAATCCGTCATTTTTATCATAAAATATATAATTGTAAACTTCTTTTCTTTCAAGGTCATAAGAAAAACTTGAAATCCCTCCAGTTTTAAAAAGCAGCCAAATCTTTCCATTTCTTTCTAATACTTTCTTAATGTTTACAGATGTTAATCCTTCTTCAATTCCAATGGTATCCTTAATTCCTAATGAATCTAATACCAGCAATCCATTCGAGGTACTCGCTAAAATATTTTTTTTAAATCTTGCAAAAGAACTAATCGGTTCTTTAATAGGAATATTGTCTATTCCTTTGTTTGATACCTTAATGATTTCTTTAGGCGTTGATAGCAACATAAATTCTTTATCATACAACAAACTTTGAATCTGTTTCCCTTTAAATAAATACTCAAATTGATGTTCTCTTAATTTGAAGGCTCCATTCCTTTTTGTTCCTATCCAAATATTCTCTTGATGGTCTTTAAATACTGAAAGTACTCCGTTATTTGGAATACCTGCCGATTGGTTATACCTTCGTTTAACTGAAAAATTTGGAAGTTCAATTTGATGTAAACCTTTATTGACAACCGTAATCCATAATTTGTTATTTATTAGATCAATACTGGAAATCCCCTCTCCTTTAAATAAAGTATCAACTAATATATAGTCGCTATTAAATTTAGAAACACCCCCAGAGTTGTCAATGACATACATATATTCTCCTGAAATTTTAATATCAGAGAAATTTCCAGCTATTATAGGTTTAGGAATCTTCGAAATCGAATCTCCTATATAAATATTAGATATTCCATTATTCGTAACAATCCATAATTTATCATCAAATACTTGAATATCACGAATAGACTTATGTAATATGTAATTCTTAATATCGATACCATCATAAATCATAACCCCTTCAGAGGTTACTAAAAAAACGTCCTCTTTATGCGCCTCTATTTTGAAAACTTTTGAAAAAGGAACATTTATAAAATACCTCCCTTCTTTTATGGACAATCCCTTATCTGTCGCAATATGCAGTCTTCCATTTATCCATCGTAAGTCATTAATAAAATTGGATTGTAAGCCGGTCGAACGGTCAAACTTATTGAAATAAATACCATCAAAATAAGCAATCCCTCCTCCTTCTGTACCAAACCACAAATTTCCTAAATTGTCTTGTTCAATAGAATTTACTTGCGATTGAGGTACCCCTTCTTCTAAACTAAAATTTGTTAACTGAAAGTTTTGTGCATTGCTTGCACATGAAACAATTAATAAAAATGAGAAAACTATTCTAAATATATACATAGACTCAGTGGGCACACAAATATAACTTAATGCTTTGTTGTTTTATTTTAAATTCAATTATTTATAGCAATAAAAATGCCATTCCCGTTTCAATTAAATTACTTCCAGACCAAGGCATGTAATTTAATATCAACAGGAACAACAACGCTTAACTTACTACTACTTTCTTTTAAAAGACAGAAAGGAATGTCGATTTATCTTCCACCATAATTTCAGATCCCTTCTGTCATAAACTAACCACTAATTATAGGTTATTATACAATCTTAAGTTCTCTATGGTCGGTATCATATAATCACTTGGATATGCTGGATTCATTACAGGTTCTAAAACACAAACCACCGTAACCTTACCCTTGATTATAAGCGTTTCGTTTCTAACAGTTTCGTATAATCTAAATTTTTCTAAAGGAATACCTAGTACTTCTAAATCTTTTGAAATTTTCTCATTGTCTTTCATCCACGCTTTTAAATCTTCGGTAGAATTGAAATTTGGTATTTCTTCATCACTCTCAAAATCAATTTCATAGTTTAACGGAATATTGAATTTATAACTGTAAATATCTCCTTGGTACCTTTCTGTTTGATTATTCATAACTGATAACCAATCAACTTCTGCGTTAGGGTACGCTTTTTTAAATTGCTTTGCCAAATCAACTCTACCCGGAGAGTTGGCAGTTGGGTAAAATGTATAATAAGGTTTTGCTAAATAATGTGATGTAAACTCACTGCCAAATACACTCACCATTTCTGCCGCAACAACTGTTGGTGAAACTTCTGTACTAAAGGCCTGTTTAAATCCGTCTAAAAGCGGTGTGTTAGCCCCCAAATTCGACGCATGTAATATTAATTTTGATGCAGGTTGTAATACATTGGAGTTTAAAACTGGTAATGCCCCTGAACTAATTATTTTTTGAATTGATTGAGCATTTACACGCTCACCTTTTATGGTTGTTTCTAATGGCAATTCAGTCCATTTATTATTACTTACAATATGAATTTCACTATACGGTTTATCGTTATAGTTAATATTCAACCATAAAAGCATTTCTTGAAGTGAGTAAGCAGTATCTACAATTTCTACATCTTGACTGGCAAAGTATTCTTTAGCATCGGTATAATACGTTTTACTTCCTGTATCATACCCAGTAATAAATACAACTGATCTGTTTTCAAATGTAACATTATTAGAGCCGTTCTCTACAATTGGGTTTTCGATTGCTTTGTTAATTGCAACGCGGTGTGGTTCTTTTTTTTGAGAGCAAGCCATTAAAATTATGCCTGCCATCAATACGGAAATTTTTACTGAAGTTCTCATATATTATAGGTTTTTGGAATTAATGATACTCCAAAACTACTATGAGACTTCAGTTAAATTTTGACTAAACTAGAATTCGTAGAACCTTATCTAGAATTCGTTAAAAATAAGATTAGATTTTTAAAATTTCTTTCAATGCCACTATTACTTGATCAATTTCATCTTTTGTATTAAACTTACTAAAAGAAAATCTAACTGATGTCTTTTTCGCTTCGTTCTGAGATAATATTGCATTTAAAACATGTGAACCTCCACTTGCTCCACTTTGACAAGCACTCCCTCCAGATGCAGAAATACCTTTAATATCTAATGAGAATAAAAGCATATCACTATTTCCAGGGAATCTAACATTTAGCAAACAATAATTACTTCGTTGCTCATCCTCCGGGCATCCATTAAAAGCCACTCCAGGAATTTCTTCCTTCAACCTTTGTAAAAAATACTTTTTAATATCATTTATATAAGCTGCTTCTTTATCGATGTCTTTATAAACAATTTCTAAAGCTTTGTCCATACCAACAATTCCATGAACATTTTCTGTGCCAGCTCTAGCACCTCTTTCCTGTGCGCCACCTGTTAATAATGGTTTTATACCTATTCCTTTCCTAAAGTAGGCAAATCCAATACCCTTAGGTCCATGAAATTTATGTGCACTTGCTACAATAAAATCAATAGGAATTTCTTGTAAATCTAAATTATAATGACCTATAACCTGCACAGCATCTGAATGAAACAAAGTATCATATTGCTTACACAAATCAGAAACTTTTTTAGCATCTAAAACAGTTCCTATTTCATTATTTACATACATTAAACTCACTAAAGTTTTATGAGTTGTATCAGAAATTAACTGCTCAAAATGATTCATATCCACAGAACCATCTTCATTTAAATTTACATAATCTAATTGTAATTCTTCATCTTCTTCAAGCACATCTAAGGTATGTAGTACAGCATGATGCTCTATTTTAGAAGATATAATTCTTTTTACTCCTAAATGACAAACCGCGTTGCGTAAAATCATATTATCAGCCTCACTTCCTCCTGCCGTAAATACAATTTCACTCGGAGTTACATTTAACAACTTTGCTATGTTTCTACGGGCGCGTTCTATTTTAGATTTAGCCGCCCTTCCATACTGATGTGAAGAAGAAGGGTTACCATAAATTTCGGCCATAGACGCAGACATTGCCTCAATTACAGCACCGTCCATACGACTCGTTGCTGCACTATCTAAGTAAATTCTATTCATGGCACAAAGTAACTAAAATTTATCCAATCAATAAAGGCTAAAAACTGTTAAAAACTATTACTTTTGTCTTCATTAAATAATAGTGATGAAAAAATATATTACCCTTCTTTTATGTCTTGTGTTTGTTGCTTGTGATGATGGAGATATAGCAATTCCGGCATTTGAATTTGAAGATGAAGTTCATAATTGCGAAGTTAGAAATGGTAATTATACATTGTTTAGATTAGGAATAGCTGAAGGCTTGATCGTTACTATTGCCGAAACATATTTTAAAGAAGAAGAAACATCTACAGAATTAGGAATAACTTCTGAAAATGTTATTTATAGAACGTTTAGCAGTGAAGTTTCACCTGCGTATTTCTGCTCAGACATCCCTCCAACTGAACCTACAATTCTATCCAATTGGACAGGTGTTTCTGGTGTTAGCAATCTAATTTTAATCGATACAGTAGAAGAATTGGATGATATGGGTATATTAATTGGATATACACATCATATCTCTTTTCAAAATTTAAAAGTTGAGAAAGGTGAAAATTATTTGGCCTTTGAAGAAGGGACCTTTGGGGAGTTCTTTATTCCATTAAACTAAACACTTTTATTCTGTAAAATATATACCTCTGTTGCTCCCATTCCATATTTTTGATAGGAGGCCTCAGAAACAGATACTGGATATCTATTAAATAAATACATCAATTCATTTTTTAACACTCCTTCACCCACTCCATGAATAAATACTATTCTAGGAATTCTATTTTTTATGGCAAATTCTAATTTGTGCTTTGCCGTATCTATTTGAAAACTAAGCATATCATACTTATCCATACCACGAGTAGATTTTACCAACTTTTGAATGTGAAGGTCTACCTCCATTCCCGGCACCAAATCCTTTGTTTTCTTTTTCCTCGATAGTTTACCTTTTTTATTGCAATCATTCTTTAGTCCTAACTTTTCAGATACAATTACTTTTTTAGCAATTTCAGACTGCTCTTCACGAATTAGTACTAAATCACGCTCTTCAAATTTTAAACTAAAACCATTATCCGAATTTATCGTTATTAGCAAACCATTTACACTTTCTACAACCCCGCTTATGGCATCATCCAGCACTGCAACCTTATCTCCTATTTTAAAACGCATTTATAACTATTTCTTAATTTTCACTTTACCTAATATCGATATATTCTGAACAATTTTGAACAAAAATAGTTCTATGTCTCAAATCATCAAGCAAAAGCCTAAAAAATTCTTTAAAACATCTACTAAAGAAACTATAATATCAAACGACAAAAAGAAAATTCTATCTGAATTAATAGATGTTATAATTATCGAAAGAAAAAAATTAAAGAAGGTAAGAATTAATTATATCTCTACACAAAATTCAACATCTAGCCAATTATATCAAATCTGGACGCACTTCGCTATTCATTTTTTCAAATTAAAACGCATAAAAAGTTATTCGGGAGGATTAACTGTCTCTTCTATTAACGCCGAGGTTGTGAGTATTCTTCAATCGGTAGGGTTTTGCTTTAAACTACTTGAATTTGATCACCAAAACCCAATTTATGAAGTGTCGTACAAGAATATGAAGAAACCACTGGTTATATATTCGAAACTATATGACAGTCTCATCTCGAATAAGCCATTCATAGCTGTATCTTTATCAAAAACTATTGACGAATATTGCCTCTATATACCAGAGGTTATTTCAAAAGTTTATCTCCCATTAAATAATCTTGAAAACACCTATAAATCAAATAAAAGTTTGAAATATTACGCTGATTTAAATCAACAAATTGCTGCTGAAGTATATTTTGTTTTTGAACAAGTTCAAAAGTTATCATAATTGTAGTATTTTTAGCTTTCTAAAAAAATAGATGAGTTTTATAAACTTTCTTGAAAGGAATCTTCTTAGTTGCCCTTGGAAAAAATACCTGGAAGTAGATTGTATGGGATGTGGAATGCAGCGTTCAGTAATCTATATTTTAAAAGGTGATTTTGAAGCAGCTTTTTATATGTATCCTGCAATTTACACGTTAATTTTCATGTTTAGTTATCTTCTTTTACATCTAAAACTCAATTTTAAATTAGGAAGTAAAATACTACTCTATCTATTTATTTTAAATGCACTAATCATTGTAACAAACTTTATAATTAAATCAATTAATTAAACAAATGGAAAAACAACAAGCACCTGGCGCTAAAGCCTCGTTAATTTTAGGGATCTGCTCAATTGTAACGGCGTGCTGCTGTTACGGTATTCCCGGAATAATTTTGGGAATTGTCGGCTTAAATAAAGCAAAAAAAGCCAGAACAGAATTTGCAAATAACCCAGATGTATATTCTGGCATTGGAAATGCTGAAACCGGAAAAATTACCTCTATCATCGGTATTGTTTTAGGGGCCTTGATCATTATCTATACTATTTTCATTGTCTCATCGGGGCAATGGGCTGCTCAAATGGAAGAATTCAGAACGATAATGGAAGACCTGGAGTAAATTAGAAAAGGAGCAATTTTCAATTGCTCCTTTTTTTATATTTCTAATTCCTTATCGTAAGGAATTACTTTTAATATGTGTTCTATTACTGCAATTCTTGCCGAAGTTTTTCGATTGGCCTGAATTATTTTAAATCGAATGTGGTCCTTGGTTAAGTCAAACATCTTTTTCTTATAAAACGTATACTTATCCCATAAAACTTGAGCCGCTTCATCTACAGAAGACATTTTCCATTGTTTTAACGGATCCGATTTTATTTCATTAAATCGTTTTTCTTGTTCCTTTTTAGAAATAGACATATAAAATTTTACCAAACGAACTCCAGATTCTGTAATCATACGTTCAAAATCGTTGACCTGGTTCATGAATATTTCATGCTCCTCATCTGTACAAAACCCATTAACCGGCTCTACTACTGCCCTATTATACCAACTTCGATCAAAAAAGACGATTTCACCTTCTTTTGGAAACTGATTTACATATCGCTGAAAATACCATTGCGTGCTTTCTTCTTTTGTAGGTTTTGGTAAGGCGACAATCCTAAAATTACGCGGATTTATTCTCTCGGTCGCTCTTCTTATAGCACCTCCCTTACCAGCAGCATCTCTACCTTCAAAAAGAATGATAATTCGTTCATTATTCTGAATAGCCCAAGTTTGCAATCGAACCAATTCAACTTGCAACTTTTTTAACTTCTTTTCGTAATCTAAAAACCGAATTGTTTTAGGATAATTAAGCGTTTCTCTAGACAATAGCGCAAACATTCCTTTTTTTGAGTTCAGTTTTTGAACTTGCGAATCTTTAAATTCAAACTCTTCCATATTAATCTAATTGATGGTTAGAACGGAAATACCGCATAACTATATTCGGGTCTGGATATAAGGTTGTAAGCGAGTCATCTTTTCCGTCATAATCAAATTGAGAAAGTACATATCTCATCGCTTCAAGCCTAGCACTCTTTTTATTATTTGCCTTTACTGTTATCCAAGGGCTATAAGAAGTATGTGTCCCACTAAACATTTTCTCCTTAAATTTGGTGTATTCCACCCATTTTTCCTGTCCTTTTTCATCTACTGGGCTGTATTTCCAACGCTTTAATGGGTTCTGCAATCTCGCTTCAAATCTTCGTTGTTGTTCTTCTTTAGATATAGAAAACCAAAATTTAATAATCTTAATTCCATCTTCGTACAACATATGCTCAAATTCAGGCACTTGCGTCATAAACCGCTTATACTGATCAAAAGTGCAAAACCCCATTACCGGTTCTACCACAGCCCTGTTATACCAACTTCTATCAAAAAAAACAATTTCACCTGGGTTTGGTAATTCTTTAATATAACGCTCAAAATACCATTGGCCCAACTCTATTTCGGTTGGTTTTGTTAACGCTACGGTTCGCATAGAACGAGGACTTAAATGTTCTGAAAAACGACGAATATTCCCTCCTTTTCCTGCAGCGTCTCTCCCTTCAAAAATTACTACAATCCGCTTTTTGTTTTTTGAAATCCATTGCTGCAATTTTACCAGTTCTATTTGAAGATTTTTTAATTCTTCTTCGTATTTAACCGATTCAAGAACTCCTTCAATTTCTATCCCTTTTGCTTCAATTTTAGATAGTAATTCTGATTTTGTAGTTATTTCTACAAAGTCCTCCTTTAAAATTTCAGAAGAATTTATTTTTGATTTATTCGTCATAAAACAAATATAAAGAATGTATTTGTATTTATTCAACCAATAACCGCCCTAATAAAAGGAAATTATCTATTTGTAAATATGCTTTATGTCTGGCAACTCAGTACAGTAGTAATGCACCCAAATATAGACATGGCTAAAAAGAGCCACAATTAATGCCAATTCTGATGACCAAATAACTCCAGGCACATAAAAAAAGAGGAACGCAAATTTGTACATGCCATTACTAGTATATTTAAATATGCCTCTTTTTACAAATGGTTCTTTGGATATTTTTTTATCAAAATGATCTAAACCTGCTGCTCTATCAAATCCAAAAAAAATTTTAACCGAATAAAATGCATACAATGCCGGAATAGTTAATAAAACGATTAAACTTACTTTAGCCCATATATCAATTTCAAAACTATTTGCACTAGATAGTGCTAATAATATAACGGTAAAAAAACGTGCAATAAATAACACGAAAAATCCTGTTTTGTACATCTTAAACCCATTGGCACGAAACCTAGTAGTAATGCTTTTATAATACAACTCCAAGCGCCAACAAATAAGGACATATACTTGGTGAATAATAGGAATTAACAATGCAAAAACAAACCAACCATATGTTGTTATTCCAAATAGAGAGCCTTCCAAAACTAGGACTCCCATTTCAATTAAATACCATAGTACACCGCAACTAATTACTAAAAACAACAGGTGCCAAGCTTGGTATTTAAGAAGTTTCATATACTATTTTAATTTAGGATTTATATCGAGGATATTTTCATTTCTATAGGCTTTAATAAACTCATCTGTAAAATAATCGCCCCCAACAATCTTTTCTTTTTGCAACATTTCTTTAATATCCATAGCTTTATATTGCATTAACATTTTTTGAGAAATAGGCTTATAACTAAAATGCCATGGTTCATATTTAAAACCCTTTCTTCCATCAACGCTTGTATAGACCAAATAAAACCCAAAATTATTGGCATTCGCGTCCATCCATTTTTTAAAATTATAAAACACTTTTCCTTCTGAAAAATGGCTAGGTTCTAAAACACTTTTTGGTTGTGGCATACCCCCATCTACAATATCTATATCGGTTCCCCAATGATGGCGTGACGTACCGGGTATTGTAGAATATTCAATAATTTTAGAAATGGCTGTTTGAGGAGACATTCCTTGTTTTGTAAATCTATTGTATTTTCTTGTCCAAATCCCTTTTTGATGTTCAAAGCCTCTATAACTAGAAACAACTCTTATTTTTATGCCATCTTTTAAAGCGGCATTACGCATTTTTTCAAAAGCTTCATGAGCTTCTTTTTGTAGTTTATGATCATCTCCATGAAAAATTGGATTTCCTTTTCCTATAAGGTCTGCTTTTGAATACTCAGATGCCCCTTGGCTATAGCCATTGATTGCAAATAATAAAAACAATATAATAAAACTCTTAGGCATCTTTTAATTTTTTAAACATTACATAATGTGGTCCAACCAAATGGACATCAAACTCTTCTCCTACAATTGACCAACCAGATTTTTTATAAAAATTTAAAGCAATAACACGGGCATTGCACCAAAGTACGTCTACGCCTTTTTTTGTCAAAATGGCTTCGGCGCTGGTTAAAACTGCTTTTCCAAATCCTTTATGCTGATGATCTCTATGAGTACCCATACCTCTTAATCTATATTGAAAACCTTTAAAATGAAAACTTTCATGTGGCATAAAAGTGGCTACGCAACCCAATTCACCATTTTCAAATAAGCCTAAATGCAAGGTCTCCTCGTCAAAATCTCCTTCCATTTTTTCAGTTAACGGAATATTTTCACGTAAAACATCTTTTCGAATGGCATAAGCTTCAGGTGCTGAAATTTCTTTGATTTCGATCATTATATATTATAACTTTACCCAAAAATACTACTTAATGGAAAACATCAAAATAAAAATAATAGAGAAAGATAGAATTCTTGATATTGTTCCATTGATTCAACAGTTAAATGATCAAACTCCCTTTGAATTGTTGAAAGAACGCATTTTGGAAATGATTGAACAAAATTATGAATGCGCTGTTATGTATGATAACGAAAAACTGATAGGTGTTTGTGGTATTTGGTATATGACAAGGCATTATATTGGTAAAAGTATGGAAGTAGATCATGTGATTATTGACAATACTTACAGAGGTCAAGGTTTGGGTCGACTTTTCTTTGATTGGATTTACAAACATGCCAAATCAAAAGGTTGTGAAGCCTCAGAATTAAACACTTACACCGGTAATCCAAAAAGCCATAAATTTTATTACAATGAAGGATATGAAATTAAAGGATTCCATTTCTTAAAAGTAATGCGAGAAGACGGTAAATTTTATTAATTTTTATTCGAAAAATACTTGTTATAGTTTAAACTACTTGTATATTTGTAGCCGGAAATGCGAAAGTAGCTCAGTTGGTAGAGCGTCAGCCTTCCAAGCTGAATGTCGCCGGTTCGAACCCGGTCTTTCGCTCAAAAAAAAGCACTGAAAAATCAGTGCTTTTTTTTTATGCTATAAATTCAATTTCTTTGCAAAAAGGAATATTAACACTATCGGAATTCCTAAAATCACTACTAAAGATAGATTTGTTGTTAATACTTCAGGAGTTAAGGCAATTGTTATTGCATAACCACCAATTGCCCCGCCTAAGTGTGCACTATGTCCAATATTTCCAATACTCTTTTTCATTCCATATACAGAATAAATTAAGTACCCTAAACCGAATACATAACCAGGGATATCTACAAAAGGAAAGAAAATAAAATTCAATTTCATTCCTGGATACAACATAATGGCCGCATAAATAATTCCCATTACGGCACCAGATGCACCAACAGCACTATAGTATAATTGGTTCTTATGATAGGCCAACGAAAACAATCCTCCAAAAAGTAAACATGCAAAATAAATAATTAGAAAATAAGGAACTCCGACTATAGCTATTACATTATCTCCAAAGAAATAAAGCGTAAGCATATTAAAAATCAAATGATTAAAATCTACATGTAGAAAGCCCGAACTTAATAATCTGATATAATCGCCTTGCCGAATTGCTCCGACCTGAAACTTATACTTATTAAAAAATACTTGGTCGTTAAACCCCTTGTATGAAAACAATACGTTAGCAACAATAATTAATAATACTACTTGGCTCATTTTATATTTTTATGCTTTCAAAGATAAAATTATATCCGATATTTGCATCCGAATTATATGCAATTACTCGTTTACATTATCGTTTACCCTCTACTTTGGCTTCTTTCGATTTTGCCTTTTAGAGTCCTTTATATCATTTCAGATTTTCTTTCAATAATCCTCTATTATCTTATTGGTTATAGAAAAAAAGTAGTGATAGAAAACTTAAAATTGGCTTTTCCAGAGAAGTCTGAAAAGGAATTATTAAGTATTCGGCGCAAGTTTTACACGCACTTTACCGATGTGTTTATGGAAATGATTAAATCTATTACCATTAGTAAAAAAGCGGTAAACAAACACTTTGTTTTTGAAAATATTCACTTAATTAATGATTTAGCAAAAAAAGGGAAAAGTATTGTAGTTTTAGGTGGACATTATGCAAATTGGGAATGGCTACTGACTTTAGCCGATAGAATTGAACACCATGCATTCGCCGTTTATTCGCCTATTGGGAACAAATACTTTGATAGAATGATGAAAAAAAATCGTTCTAAGTTCGGGACTAATCTTATAAAACCAAAACTTGCCCGTAAAACGTATCGAGACAACAAGGCAAATGGTGTACTATCTTTAAATGGATTGGTAAGTGATCAATCTCCATTATTAAAAAAAACACGCTATTGGGCCACATTTTTAAATGTAAAAGTTCCTATTCATGTTGGCGCTGAATTGATTGCTAAAGAATTAGATCAATCTGTTATTTTTTATGAAGTTACTAAAATTAAAAGAGGCTATTATAAATGCACCTTTAAAGTTCTCGCAGAAAACCCGAATGAATTTCCAGATTATCAGATTACAGATATGTTCTTACGCGAGGTTGAAAACCAAATAAAAAGAGCACCGCAATTCTACTTTTGGACTCACAAACGTTTTAAACACAAAGATAAGTTTGATGAGTTTTTAACAAACAATCCCTCTTACCCCCATTAATACATGCAACTTCTTATATATATTTTAGTATTCCCTATTCTATGGTTCCTTTCTATTTTACCATTTAGACTCCTTTATTTAATTTCCGATTTCTTATATCTTATTTTATATTATGGTATTGGGTATCGAAAAAAAGTAGTCTATGACAACTTAAAATTAGCACTTCCTAACAAATCTGAAAAAGAACTTTTAAAAATACGAAGACAGTTTTACGTTCACTTTACGGATGTTTTTATGGAGATGATTAAATCTATTAGTATTAGTGAAAAAAACGTACATGAACGATTTGTCTTTGAAGATGTAGATGTTTTACGAGAACTAGGAAATAAAGGAAGAAGTATTGTACTTGTAGGCAGTCATTATGCTAATTGGGAATGGATGGTATCTATGAATAACCTTGTTGACCATGAAGCTTATGCTGTATCTACGCGAATCGGAAATAAATACTTCGATAAAATGATGCTGAAGTATAGAACCAAATATGGAGGACAATTTGTAACTCCAAGAATGGCTAGAAGGACCTATGAGCAAAACTCAAAAAATGGTATCCTTGCCCTAAATGCATTGGTTAGTGATCAATCTCCTCAATTGAGTAAAACACATTATTGGGCTCCCTTTTTAAATGTTAAAGTTCCTGTTCATGTTGGTGCGGAACAAATTGCAAAAAAACTGGATCAGTCTGTTGTATTCTATGAAGTTTCAAAAGTAAGACGTGGCCATTACAAATGTACTTTCAGAGTATTAGCTGAAAATCCTAATGAATATCCGGATTATCAGATCACTGATATGTTCTTACGCGAGGTTGAAAAACAAGTACAAAAAGCCCCTCAGTATTATTTCTGGACGCACAAACGCTTTAAACATAAAGATAAGTTTGAAGAGTTCTTAAAACAAAACCTAGATTATAAATTCTAACCATACTTTTTTTTGATTGTTTACTGAGAAAATTTTCAACCATAATGGAAAATAAAAGGTTTATAAGTTTCGAGAGCGGTAAGATTACGATAATTTAATTAAATGTTACATTTATAGTTTTAATACGTCTATTAACCATAGATTAGAAGATTTTAAACTAGCGATTCTATTATGAACAAAACATTAGTTAAACTATTTCTAAGAATAGGACTTGGAGCCGGATTCTTATCTGCTGTTGCTGACCGCTTAGGTTATTGGCCTGCTAATATTTCGGCTTGGGGAAATTGGGAAAGTTTTATTTCATATACAAGAATTATCAATCCTTGGTTACCTTCTTCTTTTATAGAACCTGTCGGGCTTATTGTTACAGCTTTAGAAATTCTTTTTGGTGTTTTTTTAATAATTGGGTTTAGAACCGGATTTATAGCAAAATTAAGTGGTTATCTTATTTTAATCTTTGGTTTATCTATTGCCCTTTCCACTGGAATAAAAGGGGCTTTTGACTATTCGGTTTTTGCGGCTTCTGGTGCAGCCTTTGCACTTTCTAAAATGAAAGGTAAGTTTTTAGAAATTGATGCTATTCTCAAGATTAATCCATAAAACATGAAACAACAAAATAATGGCTCTTGGAGGCCTATAATTCTATTCTTATCTCTTTTAACCATTTTAAGTGCGATACCTTATATTGCAATTGTAAATTTATATCCTTCTAGTTTATATATCGGAGCCTTAATGTGGTGTCCTACATTTGCTACATTTATAACCTTAAAACTATTAAATAGAAACCTAAAAACGCTTCCTTGGCAATGGCCAAATAAACGGATTCTCTTAAGGGCTTACGGCATTCCTTTACTTTATGTTACCGTTACTTATTTCCTTATATGGATGCTCGGTCTTGGCTCAATTGTTTCTAAAGAAGAAATAAGCATATGGGCTACGGAAATCGGAATTGTTGGAATTGGAACGCTCCCTCCTTATATTTCTCTTCTTATAGCAATTGTACTATTAGCATCTGTTGGTGTTTTAAAATCAATGGCTACGGTAATAGGCGAAGAAATTGGCTGGCGTGGATTTTTTGTTTTTGAATTGCGTAAAAATTTATCATTTACAGGTGTTTCATTATTTAGCGGGTTTATATGGGCCTTATGGCATTGGCCGCTTATTTATTACTATGGCTCTAATATAGTCTTAGAATTCACCACCTTTTTTATCGTAATAATTTCAATGTCATTTGTAATGACCTATTATACTTTTAAGTCGAAGAGTTTATGGCCTGCAGTTATATTTCATACGGTTAGCAATGTATTCATTCAAAAGGTTTTTCCTCCGATAACAAATTCAGTCAAAGAATTTGAGTATTGGCATGGTGAATATGGAATTATGTTTGCTATAGTTACTTGTACATTTGGAATTTACTTTTTGCTAAAAGGTATAAAAGAACAATTATAATATGAAAGCTGCCATCCATAAAAAATATGGTTCTCCAAGTAATTTAAAAATTATTGACCTAAAAAAACCTGCGCCTAAAGAAGATGAACTCTTAATTAGAGTCATGGCAACAACGGTTAATAGAACGGATTGCGCTATGCTTAGAGCAAAACCGGCCATAATCCGATTGATGCTAGGGCTTTTGAAACCTAAAAACCCTATTTTAGGAACTGACTTTGCAGGAGTAGTTGAAGATATAGGTCATAAAGTAACTCGATTTAAAGTTGGCCAAGCGGTATTCGGATTCAATGACACGGGTCTTAGTTCTCATGCAGAGTATTTAACAATTAGACAAAACGATTTTTTGGCAACCATTCCTAGTAAATTTTCTTTTGAACAAGCCACTGCTAGTATTGAAGGGGCTCATTATGCACAAAACTTTATTAATAAAGTTAATTTTAAACCAAACGCTAAAGTATTAGTTAATGGCGCTACAGGAGCCATAGGGTCTGCACTTGTTCAATTATTAGCAGCAATGAAAATTGATGTTACAGCAACGGCAAACACAGAAAATATTAATGTAATTAAAACTTTAGGTGTTACACAAGTAATAGACTACACCAAGATAGAATTCACTCAATTAAATGAGAAGTTTGACTTTGTTTTTGATGCCGTTGGAAAAAGTGCTTTTGGTAAATGCAGGCGTATTTTAACAAAAAAAGGCATTTATATTTCATCAGAAATGGGGCCTTGGGGTCAAAATTTAGTCTTTGCTATTTTCACTCCTCTTTTCAAAGGGAGAAAAGTCGTATTCCCTTACCCAAACAAGCATCAATATAGCATTGACTTGGTAAAACGATTAATGGAAGAAGGTAAATTTAATCCACTAATTGATCGGATATACGCTCTCGATAATATTGCATCTGCCTTTTCTTATGCAGAGACTGGTGAAAAAGTTGGAAACCTTGTCATTAAAATGAAAAATGAATAGCGCCTTTTTTTTTATAAATTCTTAGTTCTTCTTGTAACAAAAATTATCTTTATACTACTTATACATAAATCTCTTAACCAGTGACGCAAGCTTTAGAGCAGCAATTTGTACAACAACTCGAAGAAAACCAGAACATTGTTCATAAGGTTTGCCGTGTATACACTACAAATTCAGATGCACATAAAGACCTTTTTCAAGAAATCACTATTCAACTTTGGAAAGCTTATCCCAAATTTCGTGGTGAAGCTAAGTTTAGTACTTGGATGTATCGAGTTGCGTTAAACACAGCAATTACCTTATATAGAAAATCGAAACGTCAAATTAAAACAAATGATATTTCTGATTTTCATTATAAACTAGAAAGTGAGGAATATGATGGCGAGATTGAGGAACAAATGAAGTTACTCTATCAAGCAATACATCAATTAAGCGATGTAGAAAAAGCCTTAATCTTACTTTATTTAGAGGACAAACCATATAAGGAAATTGCAGAGACAATCGGTATTACTGAGGTAAATGCTCGTGTTAAGGTGAATAGGATTAAGACAAAATTAAAAACAATATTAAATCCGTAAGTATGGATGATTTAGATAAGTTAAAAGGAGCCTGGAAAAAACAGGACTATTCCAAACATAAAGTTTCGATCAACGAAATTTATAAGATGTTACATGCAAAATCTTCTTCTTATGTAAAATGGATATTCTATATAAGTATAATAGAATTTGTGCTTATGAATTCAATTATGTTTTTTAGAGATATGGATAAAGACATGGCTTTCTACAAAGAAATAGGATTATATGGATTCATATCCATTTCGTCTTATGCAACCTTTGCTGTGGTTATTGGCTTTATTTATGCTTTTTATAAAAATTACCGTAGTATAAAAGTAGATAGTAATGCTAAACTTCTAATGGCTAACATTTTAAAAACTAGAAAAACAGTTAAATATTATATTTATTTTAATGTTGGTGCCATGACTATACTAATGGGTATCATGTTTTATTATATTTTTTCAAACCCAAATAGCATTGCATTATATAAAGAAATAAGTAATATTCCTCAAGACTTTGACTCAAATACATTTTTAATTTTCGTTGTTGTCTTTACGGCGGCATTAATTGGAGTTGTTTTACTTATTTACAGAGTTATTTATGGAATTCTTTTAAGACGCTTAAACAGAAATTACAGAGAGTTGGAACAATTAGAAAGTTAAGATGTTATTTCTTTGTTAAACAGTCTTTTTAAATCATTTAAATTTATGTTTATTTAACATAAGTACTATCTTTGCAAACTCAATAAAAAAGATAGAAAATGAATAACGGATTATACGCAAAATTCAACACTTCAAAAGGTGAAATTTTAGTGAATTTAGAGTTTGAAAAAACTCCTGGAACAGTCGGTAACTTTGTTGCTTTGGCTGAAGGAAATATGGAAAATGATGTTAAGCCTCAAGGCACTCCATATTACGATGGTTTAAAATTTCATAGAGTTATTGCAGATTTTATGATTCAAGGTGGTTGTCCACAAGGAACCGGAACAGGAAACCCTGGATACAGTTTTGATGATGAGTTTCACCCTGAATTGAAGCACGATAAGCCAGGTGTTTTATCTATGGCAAATTCTGGACCTGCTACAAACGGATCTCAATTTTTTATTACACACGTTGAAACTCCTTGGTTAGATAACAAGCATTCCGTTTTTGGAAATGTAGTTGAAGGACAGGATATTGTTGATGCGGTTGCTCAAGGAGATGAGTTAACATCAATTGAAATAGTCCGTGTTGGTGATGCTGCAGAAAAATTTAATGCTATTGAGGCTTTTAGAAAATTTGAAGGAGCACGTGAAGCAAGAATTGCTGAAGCACTAAAGGAACAAGATGAATTATTAAATGGTGTATCAGCTGGCTATACAATTACAGAGAGTGGTTTAAGATATACAATCCTTCAAAAAGGAGATGGAAAACAAGCAACAAAAGGTGTGATGGTTTCTGTTCATTATAAAGGACAATTATTAGACGGAACTGTATTTGACTCTTCTTACAAAAGAAAACAACCTATCGATTTTAACGTTGGTATTGGTCAAGTAATTTCTGGTTGGGATGAAGGAATTCAATTGTTAAAAGTTGGAGATAAAGCTAGATTTGTTATTCCATCTGAATTGGCTTACGGTAGTCGAGGTGCTGGCGGTGTCATTCCACCTGATGCTCCATTAATTTTCGATGTAGAACTGATGAATGTTAAATAATACAAACGCTCCTAATAAGGAGCGTTTTTTTTTACTTTTTTTGTTACCTTTATCATAACTTAAACAATACCAAAATTGCCATGAAATATTTCGTTTCATTAATTGTTGTTACTTGCTGTTTGATTTCTACAAATCTATTGGCGCAAGATTCACTTGCCAAACATCCAATATTAACTAAGAAGTTTTTCATTAGTACAGGCGTTTTTCTTCCTTCTAAAAATATTAAAATTAAAGCCAACGGTAGCACACCTAATGAAGAAATTGATTTTGGAAAAACATTTGATTTTAATGATAGTGAAATAACCTTTGCAGCGTCCGTGAAATGGCGCTTTGCTAAAAACTGGAATTTAGGAATGGAATATTATAGCATCAAGAATGGCGCTACGCGTTCTATAGAACAAGACATAGAATGGAATGATTATACTTTTAAAGCAGGCTTAAGTGTTGGTGCAGGGTTTGATCTAGATTTATATCGGGTTTTCTTTGGTAGAAATATTTCAACCGGCCCTAAACATGAATTAGGCGGAGGAATAGGTATTCATGCTATGGATATCACAACATATCTAGAAGGTGAAGCGTTTTTAGACGATCTAAACACTGGATTTAGAAGAGAATCCATAACTGCGCTTGCCCCTCTTCCAAATATTGGTTTTTGGTATTTTTGGGCCCCCTCAGAAAAATTCTTAGTAACGGCAAGATTGGATTGGCTTTCCGTAAAAATTTCAAATATAAAAGGGTCTTTGCTAAATCTCGCTCCAGGTATACAGTATCAATTGTTTAAAAATATTGGTGTCGGAGCCAGTTATCGCTATTTTAATTTAAACGTAGATATTGAAGATAATAATTGGGATGGTGGAGTTGCCCTGAGTTTCCATGGCCCTATGTTTTCTCTTACTGGTAATTTTTAGGATTATGAAAATGAAATTTTTTAGTTGCGCTCTCTTGCTATTATTTATATGTTCTTGTGGCTCATCAACGGAAGACCCTGCCTTTTTAAATGATATATCTGGTAGATACCTTTTTAACGCAGATGAAGAATTAGAAATTTATATTGAAAATGATTCCTGGTTTATGAAATGGCGTGGTGCTACAAAAATTAAACCTTTAAAAGTAGGTGATGGTGTTTATTTTGTAAAAGAAATGAATGAGAAAATTCAATTTAGAAAAAACCCTACAGATAATAAATATTATATCTGTTTGGTTCCAAAGACAGATGACTCTCAAATGGCATATGATTTTATGAAATTAGAGAAAGACGAATTTACAGCGAGTTATTATTTAAAAAATGGACAATTTAACAAAGCCTTAGAAGCATATAAATCTATTAAAAGTAACGATTCTTTAAGCCCAATAATTGAAGAAGCACATTTAAACAGAATGGGGTATCGAGTTATGAATAATGAAAAAAATATGGTTCATGCAATTAGCATATTTAAATTAAATGCGGCTTTACATCCTGAAAGTGACAATGTTTATGATAGTTTGGGAGAAGCCCTTTTAAGAAATGGAGACACTCTTGAATCAATTACAAATTATAAAAAATCTCTTGAGATAGATTCTGGAAATAGACGGGCTCAACAAATTGTAGAAAAATACGGTAATTAAAATGTACGCATTAAAGTATCCTATTGGTATTGCAAATATCCCAGAAGATATTTCGACTGAGAATATTCAGGATTGGATTCAAATTATTGAAGAACTACCTAAAAAGCTCAAGGACCTTACTTCAACATTATCTGAAAACCAATTAAATACTCAATATAGACCAGACGGCTGGACTATAAGACAGGTTTTGCACCATATTGGTGATAGCCATACAAACAGTTATATTCGTTTTAAATGGGCCTTAACCGAAGATAAACCAATTATAAAAGCCTATTTTGAAGAGCGTTGGGCCGAATTGGATGACACAAAGAATGCTCCAATTACTTTGGCATTGGACCATATTACTGCACTACATGCAAAAATGGTTTATCTTTTTAAAAATCTGTCTCCTGATCAATTAAATAAAACTTTTATTCATCCAGAAACAGGAGATAAAATATCCTTAAAAAAGAATATCGGAATATACGCATGGCATAGTGAACATCATTATGAACATATCAATCAATTATTGATTCGAAATAACTGGAAATAATGATTCGTAAGGTTCAACTAAAAGATGCCAAACAAATTGTTGCTATTTACAATTACTTCGTTCTAAATTCTATTGTTACGTTTGATAAAACTCCTTTCTCGGAAAGTGATTTTGTAACCAGAATAAAAAATATTCAAAAGAAATACCCTTTTATAGTTTTTGAAGAAAACGGCGCCATTCTAGGATATGCTTACGCCAACAAATGGAGGGAAAAACCGGCATACAAACAAACAATTGAAAGTACCGTATATGTTAAACACAACATACACAACAAAGGGATTGGCTCTAAATTATATAAAGAATTATTAAATAATCTTCGTGAAAATAATTACCATACCGTTGTAGGTGGCCTATCTTTGCCGAATGATGCAAGTATAAAATTGCATGAAAATTTCGGCTTTAAAAAAGTGGCTCATTTTAAAGAAGTAGGATTTAAATTTGGTGATTGGGTTGATGTTGGTTTTTGGCAATTAAAACTTTAAAGCACAAATTCCTTATACTAACTACATTTTCCACTTTATATTACAGCCTATACTTGGTTTTTGGGGCTTTGTGTTCTCTTTTTCTGCTAATAAACAATCCAATGCATTTCGCATATCTACTCCCGTAACTGGCATTCCGTTTCCCGGTCTTGAATCGTCCAATTGTCCTCTATATACTAATTTTAATTCGTCATCAAATAAATAACAATCCGGTGTACAAGCGGCATCATAGGCCTTAGCCACTTCTTGTGTTTCGTCATATAAATAAGGGAACGGATATTTTAATATATCTCCTTGCATTTTCATTAATTCTGGACTATCCTGTGGGTAATTCTCTACATCATTAGAAGAAATGGCAACAAATTGAATTCCTTTTACCAGGTAATCATTCGCCAATTTTACCAATTCATCATTCACATGAATTACAAATGGACAATGATTACAGATAAAAAACAAAACCGTTCCTTTTGGACCCTTCAAGTTATTTAAATCTTTAAATTCACCCGAAATTGTGTCTAGTAAATTAAAATTTGAAGCCATCGAATTTAATGGAATCATATTTGATGGAGTTCTAGCCATTATAAGATTTTATTTGTAAGTTTATATCATCAAAATTAAGAAATAATGAAGACTCTCAATCAATGGTTTGATGAATATGCAGTTAGTCATCAAAATAAAACAAATCAATTAATCCATTTTGTTTGTGTACCGGTTATTTATTTTAGTATAATTGGTTTGATCATGTCGATTCCTGCCGGAATAATTGAGAATACTCTTAATTTAAATTTACCTGTTTTTGAAAATTGGGCAGTCGTCTTTTTAGTTTTTAGTTTGTTTTTCTACTTACGACTATCATTTAGTATGTTTTTAAAAATATTAGTGTTTTCTATACTTTGCCTCTATGGAAATTATTATCTGAGTACTGTAGCCAATTTATTATACACGTCACTCGCTCTTTTTGTAATTGCATGGATTGGACAGTTTTATGGTCATAAAATAGAAGGTGCAAAACCTTCATTTTTACAAGACCTTCAATTTTTATTAATAGGTCCGGCTTGGGTTATAAAAAAGGTGACCAATAAAAAATGAACCAGATAAAAATTGCTTGCTTTTGTAGCACCCTCCTATTCTTTGTTGCGGTTAACAGTCAACCTTTGAAACCTCTCGAGGTTAATAACCTTTCTGTTAATTCTGAGTACGCAGAATTAGGAGTTAAATTTTACAAAAATGGAAAAGTAATTTTTGCATCATCTAAAATTAACAAAACTGAAAATAAAAGAGATCGAAGAAACAACCGTCAAATGGGACTTCGATTGTATTCAGGTGAGATTTCAAATGATGGAACCATAAACAATGTGACTCTTTTTAGTACAGAAGAATTCAATCCAATTTTAGAAGCCAATCTTGCGTTTACATCAGATTTTAAAACAGTATACTTTACACGAAACGGCTACATCCAAGACGATTATAGAAAGTATTTCAAAAAAGAAGCGAAAAAAACTCACTTTCTAAAAATTTACAAAGCTAATATTAATGAAAGTGGTGTATTATCTAATGTAACACCACTTCCTATAAATAGTGACTCACATTCCGTAACAAATCCCGTTTTAAACAAATCAGGAAACAAATTATATTTTGCATCAAACATGGAAGGTTCCTATGGTGAATTCGACTTGTATGCAATTTCCATTAATTCAGATGGGAGCTACGGAAAACCAGTAAATTTAGGAAGTAAAGTAAATACGAGTAGAAATGAGTTATTTCCATTTATTAGCGAAGATGACTTCCTATATTTTTCATCTGATGGTCATGGTGGTATAGGTGCGCTAGATGTGTTTAGAATTCCAATATATGAACTCTTTACAAATACATCAAAAAATTTGGGAGCACCAATAAACAGTGAGGCTGATGATTTTTCACTTATATACAGCAATTCAAAAAACATTGGGTACTTAACCTCTACCAGAAAAGAAAGTGTAGGTGATGCCGATATATACACTTTTAAGTATACAATTAATGAGGAACCAATTCTAGAAGAGAAAGAAGTTGAGGAAATTGTGAGTGCTGAAGATATAACTGCGAATACTATTGTAGAAATTGAAGATTTCAAAACGATTGATGAGGAATCAAATGTTGCGATCCTCACTAAAGAAGCACAATTAGATACAATAAAGGTAGACACGGTTTCTATAGCTAAAAAACAGGATACTGCGGTTACTAAAATAAATTCAGATAGCATTACGCCTACTGTAATTGTTGCTACTGCAGTGAAAGTTGAAGATGATAATGAATGTGTACAAACCGTTGAAGGGACTATTCTAAACGAAAACAATAGTATTATGGCGGATGCTAAAATTACGCTCTATGAAAATGGTCAAAACATTGGAACCTATGATTTAAAACCGGATGGAAAATATTCGTTTCAATTAAAATGTAACAACCATTACCGTGTTACAGCACGCCTTAACAATTTTGAAGAATCTTATTTTGAGTTAAAAACTACACGTTTTACAGGTGGAAAAACTACCCAAAATATAATAATGCCTAAAATACCATGTGATGTTATTCTTCTGGGAACACTTAAAGATATTAATTCTAAAACAGTTTTAGGCGGAGTTAAAGTTTATTTGGTTGAAAATAACAAACAGATTAACGCCACAGAAACAAATGAATTAGGTAACTATACTTTTACAGCCCCTTGTGATGGTAATTATAAAATTGCTACGGAAAAACTTGGATATGAAGAAATTTTAGTCAGCGTTAGTAAATCTCCGATACACAATGAGAAATTCTTTTTAGGTAATGAATTAACCCCTATTGCTTGCGAACAAATTGTACGGGGAAGAATTAACAATGAGTTGGATGGATTACCTATAGTTAATGCAACGGTAAATTTATATGACGAAAGTAGTAATATCATAACCACTGTCAATTCAAATTCAAATGGAAACTTCCATATTAATATTAAATGTGAAACCGATTATAGATTAGAAGTCTCTATGACCGACTTCGAAACTGGCATTACTGAGTTTACTTCTACAGATGTACAAAAGGAAAATCACCGAATTGATTTTAACTTGAAATCTACTATTTGTGCACAAACAATTACTGGAATGGTTACCAACTCAAGAACAAAAATACCTATGTCTAATGTAAGCGTGGACCTTTTAGAAAACGATCAAGTAATTTCTAATTTAACAACTGCTTCTGATGGAACTTTCAGTTTTGAAGTAGATTGTAGTTCTAATTATAAAATTAGTGCAACAACCAAAGATTATTCTATTGACTCAAAAATAATAAATACCGATAATGTCCATGGGGCAAATACAACAGTTTCCATAATATTAGAAACAAAGTTAGATTTTGAAATGGTCCGTGACAACCTTATGATAATAACAGATCAAATAGATTTTGACTTAAATGAATCTGACATACGTGAAGATGCGGCAATAGAACTGAATAAAGTGGTTGCCATAATGAATAGAAATCCAGAAATAAAAGTAGATATCGGTGTTCATACCGATAGTCGTGCACCAGATAATTACAATTTAACCCTATCTGAACAAAGAGCGCAATCTATATTATCATTCTTAATTGAAAGAGGTATAAATTCTGACAGACTAACTGGCAAAGGATATGGAGAAACGGAATTGCTAAATAGATGTGCCAATGGTGTAAATTGTAGTGAAACGGAGCATTTAGAGAATAGAAGAATTGAATTTATTGTAACGAGATAAGAACTTATGAAACCAATTATTTCATTTGAAGATTTCACAAAAGTGGATATAAGAATTGGCACAATTCTGGAAGTGAATGATTTTCCTAAGGCAAGAAAACCTGCCTATCAATTAATTATTGATTTTGGTGCATTAGGTATTAAAAAATCTAGTGCGCAAATAACAACCTTATATTCAAAAGAAGAATTGATTGGCAAACAAGTATCAGCAGTTGTAAACTTTGAGCCTAGGCAAATTGCTAATTTTTCTAGTGAAGTTTTAGTGTTAGGAATACAAAATGGTGCCGATGTTATTTTATTGCAAAGTGCAACACTACAAATTAAAAATGGAGAACAAATAACCTAATGAAATACGTATTATACATTACTACACTCCTAATTTTTGGGTGTGCAAGCGGTAAACAGCAAAATTACCCACAAAAAGTACAATTTGAGACTTTAGTTCAAGGAAGTAATGGTGGCTATTTAAATAGTCAATTCATTGTTGTTAAAAATCAAGATGAATTAAAAACCGTTTATACACAAATAAATAAAGTTCGTAAACCTGGCTTTCCAATTCCTAAAATTGATTTTGAAAAAGAATTAATTCTTGCCTTATTTTTAGGAGAAAAAACAACAGGCGGTCATTCTATTTTAATTTCGAAAATTATAGAAACTAAAGATGAAGTTCAGGTATTTGTACAAACAAACGCACCAGATGGCATGGCTACTAGTGCAATGACACAACCTTATTACTTTTGTAAAATTCCTAGAACTGAAAAATCGATTGTTTTTAAATAGTTGTTTATTTTTACCCAATGCAAAGCAACGACCATTTATCACAACTTTCTGCTAAACTTCGGGGAGAATTACATTTCGACAATCTTCATAAGGCTATTTATGCTACCGATGCTTCAGTTTACAGAAAATTACCATTAGCAGTTGCTTATCCTAAAAACAAAGAGGACATTAAAATCTTAATTGCTTTTGCGCATCAAAATGAAACAACACTAATTCCTAGGACGGCAGGAACTTCTCTTGCAGGGCAATGTGTAGGAGATGGAATTATAGTTGATGTTTCTAAGCACTTCACTAATATAATTTCAGTAGACAAGGAAGCCAAAACTGTAACGGTTCAACCTGGAGTAATTCGTGATGACCTTAATAGATTTTTAAAGCCATTTGGATTGTTTTTTGGACCAAATACTTCCACATCAAACAGATGTATGATTGGCGGAATGGTAGGTAACAATTCATCTGGAACAACTTCTATTCAGTATGGAACTACTCGAGATAAAGTACTCGCATTAAAAACTATACTCTCGGATGGCTCTGAGGTAACCTTTGAGACTATTTCGAATGAAAGGCTCATCTCCAAAATAAAGGGAAACACTCTTGAAAATAAGATTTATAAATCCATTCATGATGAATTAATTGTTGAAGAACATCAAATAGAAATAAAAAAAGAATTCCCTAACGAGCCCATTCATAGAAGAAACACAGGTTATAATGTAGATGGTCTATTAAAGTCATCTTTGTTCGGAGGTTTAGAACCAAATGTAAATCTTTGCGATATATTATCCGGAAGCGAAGGCACATTAGCATTCACAACAGAAATTACACTGAAGTTAGATCCTCTTCCACCTACTCAAAGTTTATTGGTTGCGGTACATTTTGAAAGTATCCATGAAAGCATGGAGGCCGTAGTTGTTGCAATGAAGCACAATTTATACATGTGTGAATTAATGGATAAAACCATTTTAGATTGCACCAAAAACAACAGAAAACAATTAAAAAATCGTTTTTTTATTGAAGGAGATCCAAAAGCGGTATTAATGCTAGAGGTATCTTCTGATAATATGGGAAAAACCAAAAAACTTGCCTTAAAACTAATTGATGATTTAAAAACACATAAATTTGGATATGCATTTCCAGTTCTAAAAGGAAATGATATTGCGAAGGCCTTTGAATTAAGAAAAGCTGGCTTAGGGCTATTGGGTAATATTGTTGGAGACGACAAAGCTGTGGCGTGTATTGAAGATACTGCCGTTGAAGTAAGCGATTTACCGGAATATATTGCAGAGTTTTCTAAAATGATGGAAGACTATAATCAAGAGGCAGTCTATTACGCGCATGCAGGAGCTGGAGAAATTCACCTGAGACCTATTCTAAATTTAAAGAAGAAAGAAGACGTTGTTTTATTTAGAGAAATAACTACAAAGACCGCAAAACTTGTTAAAAAATACGGTGGCTCTTTTAGTGGTGAACATGGAGATGGTATTGTACGAGCGGAGTTCATTCCTTTAATGATTGGTTCTAAAAACTATGAATTGTTAAAGCGCATAAAGCATAGTTTTGATCCAGATAGTATATTTAATAAAGGGAAGATTACAGATGCCTTCCCAATGGATCAGTCTTTCAGATATAAAGTTGGAAGAGAAGAACCAACAATCGCGACTATATTCGATTTTTCTGATTCTGAAGGAATTCTAAAGACAACTGAAAAGTGCAATGGGTCAGGTGATTGTAGGAAATCTGTAGAAGCAGGAGGAACCATGTGTCCTAGTTATCGTGCCACAAAAAATGAAAAAGACACCACAAGAGCTAGAGCAAATACTTTGCGAGAATTTTTAACCAATTCTAATAAAACCAATAAATTTGATCACAAAGAACTCAAACAGGTGTTTGATCTTTGTTTAAGTTGTAAGGCTTGTGCTAGTGAATGCCCAAGTAATGTAGATGTAGCAACTTTAAAAGCGGAATTTTTATTTCAATATCATAAAGAAAATCGCCCAAGTTTAAGAGATAAATTATTTGCCTTTAACAACAAATACAATCAACTAGGAAGCAAATTTCCAAATATTACAAATACCATATTACAAAGTTCAATCTCTAAGAACTTACTTGGTTTACCGAAAGGTAGAAGTATTCCAAAACTAGAAAAAACTACTTTTAAAAAATGGCTTTCTAAACAATCAACTTCTAGTCCTTCGAACAAACAAGTATATTTATTTGTTGATGAATTTATCAATTATAATGAAGTTCAAATAGGAATTGACACGTATAAATTACTTAGTAAATTAGGTTATAATGTTTTAACCGTTCAACATGAAGAAAGTGGAAGAAGTTTGGTTTCAAAAGGATTCTTGAATGAATTTAAAAAGGTAGCCAACACCAATGTTTCAATTTTTAAAGAACTCATTTCAGAACGGACACCTTTAATCGGAATTGGTCCATCGACCATACTTACGTTTAGAGATGAATATCTTCGAATAGTAGATGATAAAGCTACTGCAGAAAAATTGGCAAAGCATTGTTTAACTTTAGAAGAATTCCTTTCTAAAGAAATCGATAACGACCAAATATCTCCTACCCTGTTTACTACAGAAAAAAGGGAAATTAAAATTCACGGTCACTGCCATCAAAAATCATTAGTTGGTATGCGTCCAGCATTTAATATGTTAAACCTTCCAGCCAATTATAAAGTGTCTATTTTAGCAACAGGGTGCTGTGGTATGGCAGGATCTTTCGGATTTGAAAAAGAACATTTCGATATCAGCATGCAAATTGGAGAAGATTCTTTATTTCCTAAAGTCAGAAATCTTCATGAAGACGCTATTTTGGTTGCGTCTGGTACAAGTTGTCGCCATCAAATAAAAGATGGAACGCAACAAAAAGCCGTTCATCCTGCTACGGTTTTATTAGAAGCTTTGCTGTAGTATTTTTTGTATATTTACAACTACCACTAGAAACCGTAGTTAACCTAACGAAACTAATTGAACTATGCATCAAGATAAGCTATGTCTTTGCACATGCTATTCTACCATATTTTCAGATCGAATTTATAACTGTTTCCAAAACCCAGTAAAATGAAAGAACAAGACGAAGGTCTAAAAAGGTTCGTTGGTCCCTTAGGACTCGCCGCTAATATTATAAATATCATTGTTGGAGCAGGAATTTTTGTAATTCCGGCCATTGTTGCAGAAAACATGGGAGCAACAAGTATTGTTGCTTATCTCTTTTGTGGAATATTGATCGGTTTAATTATGCTTTGTTTTGCAGAAGCAGGTAGTAAGGTGACCACTACTGGTGGTGGATTTGCTTATGTAGAAGCCGCTTTTGGTAAATATCCAGGCTTTATTGTTGCTATCATTGCAATAACAGGAAGTTTACTTGCAGGAGGTACAGTTGCAAATGCTCTTGTTGACATCCTAAGCAATACTTTCCCTGTTTTTGAAAATGGAGTTGTACGCATATTATTCTTTGCACTTGTCTTCTTTGGATTGGCTTTTATCAACATTCTTGGCATTAAGCAAGGGATTGGAATGGTAAAAACAATAACACTTTTAAAATTATCGCCATTATTGCTGCTTATTATAGTTGGTTGGAAGAATGTTGATTTTGCCAATTTGGTTTGGGAATCTGCACCTACAATTAGTGAAATTGGTGCCACATCACTCTTTCTTATTTTCGCTTTTCAAGGTGGAGAAACTGGACTTGTTATTGGAGGTGAGATTAAGAACCCAAAAAAAACTGTTCCTAAAGGTGTATTTATAGCGATTGTTACAGTGCTTATTTTATACATGTTAATTCAGGGAGTTGCACAAGGAGTTTTAGGAGATTCCTTGGCCAATTATACCGAGGCTCCTTTAGCAGAAGTTGGTAATGTTATTTTTGGTCCAATAGGTTTCTCTATATTATTCACAGGCGCAGCAATATCAATGTTCGGTTACTTTATTGGAGACCTTCTAAATTCTCCACGCCTATTCTTTGCACTCTCTAAAGATAAAGTGTTGCCCGCTCCTATTCTTGAAAAAATACACTCAAAATTTAAGACTCCTTATGTAGCCATATTACTCTATGCTACAATCGGCTTTTTGATTGCCTCCTTTGGAGGCTTTAAAACACTAATTAATATTGCAAGTGCTGCTATTTTACTCGTTTATTTAGGAGTTGCATTATCTGTAATACAACTAAGGCGAAAAAACAAAACAGCACCTGAGGAGTTTGAAATTCCTGGAGGAATTACAATTCCAATTTTGGCCTGTATAATTATACTATACCTATTATCACATTTAGATAGCAAACAACAAATAGGAATTTTAATGTATATCGTAGGCCTTTCCATAATTTATTGGATAATCGAAAAAATTCCGAGAACTAAATCTTAGTTTTAAAATTAATTAATCGAAATATTAAGAAATCACCTTGATACTTGAATTAAAAGAATAAATCCATGATTAAAATCCTTCAAAAAACAAAACAATTCATATTGTTATGTACAGTGTCGATTGTCTTTTATAATTGTAATCAAAATTCTATCGAATGTGTTATTGAAACCGATAAAGGAGATATCATTATTGAACTTTACCCCGAAAAGGCACCTATTACCGTTGCTAATTTTCTAAAATATGTAGATGCAAACAAATATGAGAATAGCGCTTTTTTTAGAGTCTGCAACACACAAAATGAAGCTGAAAGAACTATACCTATTGAGGTTATTCAAGGTGGATTAGACGAGAATGCTGGCGGATTCCCTCCCATTAAAATAGAAACAACAAAAGAAACTGGATTAAAGCATGAAAACGGGACTTTATCAATGGCTCGGCTTGAACCAAACACAGCAACTGATAGTTTTTTTATTTGCACAGGAAGCCAACCTGAATTGGATTTTGGAGGAAAACGAAACCCAGACGGACAAGGATTTGCAGCCTTTGGAAAAGTTACAAAAGGAATGGACGTAGTAAAAGCCATTCAACGAATGAAAGATACATCACAATATTTAGTGGAACCGGTTGTAATAAAAAACATAAAACGAATTCAATAAAATGATTTCTCTATTCAGAAAAATTAGGAAAAAATTGGCAGAAGAAAAAAAATTCAAACAGTACCTTCGCTACGCTATTGGTGAAATTATTCTTGTTGTAGTAGGTATCCTTATCGCGCTTCAAATTAATACATGGAATCAAGATCGCATCAGTAATAACGAAGAAAAAGCAATACTTAAAAATATTTATACTGAATTTTCTAAAAACAAATTGGAAATTGACGAATCCGTTATTTCGCTGTCTGAGTGTATTAAAACCAACAAAGTTTTAATGTCTCTATTTGGAATAAATTATGAAGAATTAAAAAAAGAACAGACTGATAGTCTTATTTTTTATTCTTTTGAACAAAGAAGATTTACCCCATCAGAAAACGCTATTCAAGATTTAATTCAATCCGGTAAAATGAGAAGTCTAAATAATGAAAATTTAAAATATCTTATTTACGAATGGTCTAGTCGTAAAGATGCAATGATAGAATCTTATAACGACATGGATGATAAAATAAATAATTCCATTGTTCCGTTCCTAGCAGATAAATACCCCCTTAAAGATATTGACATCTATTCTAATATTGGTTGGGGAAAACGGTCAACACTAAATCATGATAAATTAACCATTTTTCATAATTTAGAATATGAAAGCCTAGTAGATGATTTCTTATACCATCTTTTAGAATATGAAACGGATTTAATTAACCTACAACAAACGATTGATAAAATTATTATAGAGACTAAATAAATGGAAGGATTTGATATTGTTATGGTTATTGCCATTATTTTGTTTGCTCGTTTAGGCGTTCGTTTGTTTATTGGGTATAAAAACTCTAAAAAAGAGGATGAAGATGACTAAACCCCAACTCTATTTCGAAAGGGATATTGAATGGCGAAAATGGTTGCATGAGAACCATAAGAAATCAACGGGTGTTTATTTAATTTTCTACAAAGTTTCTAGCAGCAAACCAAGTATGCGTTGGGAAGAAGCTGTAAAAGTTGCCTTGTGCTATGGTTGGATAGATTCTACGGTAAAACGTTTGGATGACGAACGTAGACAACAATATTTTTCGCCACGCAAATCAACAAGTGTTTGGAGTAAATTGAATAAAACATACATAAAGGAATTAACAAAAGAAAAACTACTGCAATCCAGTGGAATAGAAAGTATTTCTATTGCAAAACAAAATGGAAGTTGGGACGCGTTGAATGATGTAGATAATGAAGTAATTCCTCCCCTTTTATTAGCAGCATTTAAAAACAATCCGATTGCCTTCAGCAATTATAAAAATTTCGCACCTTCCTATAGACGAGGGTATTTGTATTGGCTGTATGCCGCAAAAAGAGAAACTACCCAACAAAAAAGAATTTTAGAAATAATAAAATATTGTTCTACTAATAAAAAACAGCGTGATGGGAATTGGTAATTCTCCCCTAAATATGCCATCTTAAAAGAATCTTTTTTTTAAGTAAATTCGCTTCATGAATTTCACAAAGTTTCAGCAACTATTACCAAAATTAAAATCGGCAAAATTACCTGGATTAGATGCGCAGTTTAAACTAGCTCCAGAAATTAGAAAGCGCTATTCTGAGGATATGATTCAACTTAAAAATCCAAGGCAAGCTGGTGTATTGGCCCTATTCTATCCTGATGTACAAAATGAAACAAGGTTTTTGCTGACATTAAGAGCAAGTTACAATGGCACCCATTCTGCACAAATTAGTTTCCCTGGAGGAAAAATAGAGGAGCAAGACAAAAATTTAGAACAGACTGCTACTAGAGAGACTTATGAAGAAATTGGTATCACTGTTGATTCCATAAAGGTTATCAAAGAATTTACGGATGCCTATATTCCGCCTAGTAACTTTCTAGTTACTCCTTTTTTAGGGTATTTAGATTATATCCCAAAATTTAAAAGCAATCATGAAGTTGCCGAAATAATTGAGGTCAAACTTTCCGATTTATTAGATGAATCCAAACTTGTTATGCGTAAAAGGGACACCTCTTACATGTCTAATGTTGAGGTTCCCTGTTTTCAATTTGAGAAACATATAGTTTGGGGAGCTACAGCAATGATCCTAAGTGAAATCAAAAGTACATTCGAAAGGCTATAGCCAATAATTTTCGTAAATTTGCAATCCTAATAAAGATTATGGGCCTATTTAAAAAGAATCCTTTTGGACATATATTATTCATTAAAAAATGGATTATTCGTGTATTCGGTGTGATTTCTCACGGAAGGTACCAGCGATTCAATGATTTAAAGATTGAAGGTTCTGAAATTATAAGAGATTTACCCGAATCAAATGTACTATTTGTTTCAAATCATCAAACATATTTCGCTGATGTGGCGGCTATGCTTCATGTATTTAATGCATCTTTAAAAGGTCGAATAGATTCTCTTAAAAATGTAGGATATATCTGGAATCCAAAACTGAATATCTATTATATCGCGGCATCTGAAACGATGAAATCTGGATTACTTCCTAAAATTTTCGCTTATACAGGTTCTATTTCTATACAACGTACATGGAGAAGTGCAGGTAAGGATGTAAACAGACAAGTTAAAATGTCTGATATCACTAATATTGGAACTGCTTTAAACGATGGCTGGGTAATTACCTTTCCTCAAGGTACTACAACCCCTTTTAAGCCTATTCGTAGAGGAACAGCGCACATTATAAAGACTTATAAACCCATAGTAATTCCTATCGTTATTGATGGATTCAGAAGATCTTTTGACAAAAAAGGATTGATGATTAAAAAACGTGGAGTACTACAATCATTTGTTATTAAGAAACCTATTGAGATTGATTATGAGAATGACTCTATGGATGAAATTGTGAAACAGATTGAGCATTCTATTGAGCAACATAAATCATTTTTAAAGGTTGTTTCTGAAAAGGAATATCAAAAGTCTGAAGAAGAATTGAACAAACAACGAACATTCTGGAGAGATTAAATAAAAAAGGCTACCAAATTGGTAGCCTTTTTTATTAATTATAATCCTAGTTTATCCCAACCAAGATTGTAACATCCAAATCGTTTTTTCTTGTTCTGCTATAAAATCGCTCATCATAGAGTTTGTACCTTCATCTTCAGCATCATCAGATAAATTCAATATTTCTCTCTCTATTTTTAACAATTCACTTAAAGAATTCATTACCAAAGTAACAGCTGCAACATCCTCACTTACGTTTTTACCTATGGGAACTTTTGCTTTAGCACTATAATCACCAAAAGTATGTAATGGTGTTCCTCCCAATGTTAAGATTCGTTCCGCTATCATATCAATTTTCTCCTGTGAATCGGTATAATACTCTTCAAACTTAACGTGTAATTCAAAGAAATTCTTTCCTTTGATATTCCAATGCAAACCTCTTAAATTCTGATAATACACTTGAAAGTTTGAAAGCAATCCATTTAAATTTTCAACTAATACTGTCGACTTTTCTTTATCTAATCCTAAAATTGTAACGCTCATTTCTTTTGTTTTTAAGTTCTAAACAAATTTACCTTAAAAAAGAAGGGATTTATTATAATTACAATTGATAGTTTTAATATCTTTATCATCAAAATTTATACAAATGACGATTACTCAATTAAAATATGTTTTGGCTGTTGCAGAGCACAAAAACTTTACCATTGCTTCTGAGCATTGTTTTGTCACCCAGCCCACATTAAGTATGCAAATACAAAAATTAGAAGACCAATTAGATGTAAAAATATTTAATCGAAACAAAAAACCTATACAACTTACTCAAGTCGGAGAAAAAATTGTAGAGCAGGCGAAAATAATAGTTGATGAAAGCAATCGAATTACAGATATAGTTGATCAACAAAAAGGATATATAGGTGGTGAATTTAAATTAGGGATTATACCTACGGTAATGCCAAGTTTATTACCTATGTTTCTAAAAACTTTTGTAAAAAAGTACCCTAAAGTAAACTTGATTATTGAGGAGTTAACTACGGAAGAGATCATTAAGAAATTAACAGACGGCCACATTGATGCCGCTTTGGCTGCAACTCCTCTAGAAAATGAAGCTATTAAAGAACGTGTAATATATTATGAACCTTTTGTTGGGTTCATACCAAAAGGGCATCGTTTACATGATCATAAAACAATTGATGTTAATGAATTAGAATTAAATGACATATTGTTATTAGAAGATGGGCATTGCTTTAAAGAAAGTGTTTTAAATTTATGTAGAACATTTAAGAATGAAACTGGAAGTCATTTTAGATTAGAAAGTGGAAGTTTTAATACCTTAATTAAACTAGCGAAAGAAAATTTAGGAATGACGCTACTACCCTATTTACACACATTAGATTTAAGTGAAAATGATCAAACATATTTAAGGGAATTCAATGCTCCAGTACCAGCCAGAGAGGTGAGTTTAATTTACCATAAATCGCAACTTAAAATGCAATTGATAGAAGCTTTAAAGGATGTAATAGATAGTTTAGTAAGAGGTGCAATTGCCTTTAATGATGTCGAAATAATCAGTCCTTTACAACACAAAAAAGGAGCCTAAGTCTCCTTTTTTTTAATTTTTAATAAGTAGTAAACATCCGTTTAATTCAGGCTTTCCATGCACGAATTCATTCAACCAAATCTTCAATTCATTTATTTCGTGTGGAAGCAATCTTTTTACAGCTTTTTTTAGTTCTAAACAGAACAATTCTGAATTAAAACTAACTTTTTTAAGTACCGTTTTGGTGTACTCGAACATTGCTCTTGCCATTGTAATATAAGTAGTTTTAAGGGTTCAACATTTATAAAACGGATAGTATCCGTTTTTAGTATAAACTGTTTTATAGTTTATTTACTTTGTCTAGTAAACCACCAGCCAAAGTTTCTAATTCTGCCTTTACAGCTTTAAAATGTGCCTTTTTATTTTCCACATCTTTTGCGTGTAATTTTGCTATTAAAGTATCAAAAGTATTAATCGCTTCATCAACTATTGCAGACGATTTTTTTGTGTCAGAATCAGGATTCATTAATTCCCATGAATAGCATTCTTCAATAACATCACCTAATACAAAGTTTATATCTTTCTTCAAATTCTTTACACTTGCCATTGTTTTATTTTTTTAGTTCGTTGCAAATTTAAGTAAATTATATCTAGAGAAAATCTAAAATTTCCGTTAAATTATTAACGGTTTTATAATTTTTATTAACCAAATCGGATCGTTTCACTTCTTCATGTGCCCAAGTTGTGTGATAAGGTACATGTATAGCATTTGAATTAAGCGCTACCAATGGCAAAATATCAGACTTTAAAGAATTACCTATCATTAAAAACTCCGAAGGTTTTACATCTAAAAAATCAATCAATCTTTTATAATTCACTTGTTTTTTCTCACTCAAAACTTCTATATGGTCAAAATAACTTAACAATCCAGACTTTTCCAATTTTCGTTCTTGATCTAGCAAATCTCCTTTTGTAGCGACAATAAGTCTGTACTTCGGACTCAGTGTTTTTAAAACTTCTTCCACTCCATTTAAAAGTTCAATCGGTTTTTTAAGCATCGCTTTACCAATTTCCAAAATTTTACCAACTTCATTGGGCGTGATTGAGTTGTTAGATAATTCTAAAGCTGACTCCATCATAGAAAGTACAAAGCCTTTTACACCATAGCCATACAATTCCAAATTTCGTAATTCAACTTTAAGTAATTCCTGATTGATTTTATTCTCTGTTTCAAAAGATGCTAATAATTGAGCAAATTCATGTTCTGCCTCTCTAAAATAGGGTTCATTCACCCATAAGGTGTCATCAGCATCAAAGGCTATAACTTTTAAGTTTTTGTACATTGATTCAATTTTGAATTCAAATTTAATCAAATAATGTAACACCCTAATCAATTGATATTATAGCAATTAGTAATTTTAATTCTAAATTTTTCCGATATTTGAATGAAATACTACGAACAAAAAACCAAACACTATGAAAATTTCAAAAGGAATACTACTCGTTTTTTTTGCGGGCTTATTAGTAACTGCATGTAAAAAAGAAAAAAAATCTGAAGAACATTCAACCAAAGAACATATTGAGTTAGTTGAAGATCATTCAGACAATTCAGAAACACATTCTAATTCAGAATCAAAAGCACCAAAAGAGCATAGCAAGTCGAAATCTGATAGTTCAATTGAACATCCAGAATCTAATGAAGAACATAAAAATAGTGAAGTTCATAAAGTTGAAGAAATTGAAAGCGAAAGTGCCGAAATAAGTACCATTGATACTGAAGAAAAAGAACCTCGATTATCTGTTAAAACAGTAGAGCAACCTCCTGTTTATCCAGACTGTAAAGGAAATAATGACCAATTAATGGAATGCTTTAATAAAAAGATAGTTGAATTTGTCGACAAACATTACAATCCTATTGTTTCAGCAGAAGATGGAATTACAGATGATAATTATAAAGTAGTTGTACAATTTGACGTGAATACTTCTGGTGAGATTGTAGATGTGCATGCACAAGGCCCGAATAAAGAAACATCTGACGAAGCAGTTAGAGTTATTAAGTTACTCCCAAAAATGGAACCCGCAACGCATAATGGAAAGCCAGTTAGAGTCGTTTACAATGTTCCTATTAAACTTAAGGTTAGAACATAAACCAATTTGATTTTGGAAGATTATTAGAAAATTAACTTGGTTTGCAATAAAAAAAGTTTAATTTTGATTCATCAAATGAATAAAATGCAACACATTATTTCAACAATTATTATCACGTCCAAAACGATTCTTCGTAATCTATGGGCAGATATGTGTATGCATAAAGTGCAAAAGCAATATATCTATGTAGAAAAGAGCACCAGAAATCATTTGAAAAAACGATGAAAAACCAAAAATAATCAATAACTATTCAAAGGTGCTTTTTTAACAAAAAGCACCTTTTTTTTATTTCAATAAATAACAATTTAATCATTAAACAGTAACATTATGAAAACCATGAAATCCATTATTAGAATTAGCTTAGTCAAACGCTTAAACAACATGAAACTAAACAATAGTTCACTTTTATTTAAAAATCCAATACCATTGAATATTAATCCATAGCGTTATGAAAAACAGTAAATTAAACACAATAAAAAACACAGAATTTATAGTAGCAGTAGATCAAATAAATAATAGCAGAGCGCTATTACCATTTGTCTTATTTAAAAAAATGGAGAGTTATTCTCTTTATGCTACTCTTCCCTATAAAGAATTCATTAGTTCTAAACCAAACCTTACAAAATTAGAAATATTGAAAAATGCATTTTTAAATGACAAACTTCAAATAAAAAGTCATCTTAAAAAATTAAATGAAAAAGAAATTCATCTATCTGTTCAGGTAGTAAAAGAATTAAACGATTGCACAGATATCATATGTAAAGCCACATTTAGTTTTACCGTAAATGGGTTAAACTTATATAAGGCATCGTAAACAACTTGGTTAGTTGGTAGGCTATGAGGATAGCCACTACGGCAGGTTTTCTAATCTTAGAAGGCCTGTTTTTTATTTTCTGTTTTTCCTAAATTCTTCAAAAATCTCTTGACAAATTCTACATTATTCTCCTGAATAAACTACGTAGTTCCTTGGTGTTTCGTAAAGTGTAACTGCCAATTCTAAATCTGTCTCAATCTTTGCTCTTAATATGTTCCAAATGACTACAGCAATATTCTCAGCCGTAGGATTCAAATCCTTAAAATGTGAAACTTCTTCGTTTAAGTTTTTATGATCGAATTCTTCTTCTATTTCAATTTCTACTAATTTTTTCAACACCTTCATATCCATTACAAATCCGGTTTCAGAGTTAATTTCACCTTTAACAGCAACTATTAATTCATAATTGTGACCATGATAATGAGGGTTGGCACATTTACCAAAAACGGTCGCATTTCTCGCATCGCTCCATTCGCCATTATACAACCTATGTGCCGCGTTAAAATGAGCTTTTCTATGAACTGTAACTTTTGCCATTAATTTCGAATATGTGAATAGTATTTTTGAAATATAATTTTAAACCATGCCGTATACGTTTCTGGATGCAATTCCATGTCATTTTTCACGTGATCAACAGTCATCCATTTAAACGCTTCTACTTCGTCTCTGTTTATTACAGGATCATTTTCATAACTTCCTACCATCACATGATCTAATTCATGCTCTGTTAAGCCATTATCAAATGGTGCTTTGTAAATAAAAGAAAATAACTCTTTTAATTCACAAACAAATCCCATCTCCTCACGCAATCTGCGCTTACCTGCTTCAATATTACTTTCTCCATCTCGTTGATGACTGCAACATGTGTTTGTCCATAACAACGGCGAATGATATTTACTTGCTGCTCTTTGTTGCAACAACAATTCACCTTTCTTATTAAATGTAAACACTGAAAACGCTCTATGCAACAACGCTTTTTCATGAGCTTCCATCTTCTCCATCAAGCCTATTTGCTCGTCCTTTTCGTTTACTAAAATTACTTGCTCTTGCATCTACTGTAAATTAAATATATTCTTTTTTAGAGGACGTGAAATTACAAAGAATTGGTCGAATAATTTATCTTTGCTTTTCAAAATAATTCTTGTTTAGTTTCTTATGAAATCAATTTATGCATTGTTAAGTTTATTTGCAATTTTTGCAATATCATGTAGTAAGCCTGTAAAAAAGAAGGCTAACCCAATAATTCAAATTGAAGAAACCATAAATGAAGAAGTTGTAGAAAAAAGATGGGATAGTTTAAAACATCACAACGTTGTTCCTTTTTTTGAAACCTACGGGCCAATGAACAAGGAGACAAAAGTGAAGATTTCTACCAAGTTTGGGGACATTAAAATTAGATTGTATGAAGACACTCCAATACATCGAGCAAATTTCATCTTTTTGACTAAAATCCGTTATTTTAATACAACCGTGTTTTACAGAGTAGCTCCAAATTTTGTAATCCAAGGAGGGAATTCAGATAATATGGATACACGCAGAATTCGATATAATTATGGAAACTATTTATTGCCTCCTGAATTTAAAAAACATAGAAAGCACAAATACGGAGCATTAGCGGCTGCCAGAGATTGGGAGAGAAACCCAAATAAGTTATCAAGTCCTTTTGAATTTTATATCATCCAAAACAAGAATGGAGGTCATCATTTAGATATGGAACATACCGTTTTTGGAGAAGTTTATTCAGGGTTTTCTGTAATGGATAAAATTGCAAATTTAGATGCAGGATTAGACGAATGGCCTAAAGTTGACGTGTATATGAAAGTTGAGATAATAGATTGAAAATTGCCGTTATAACGGTATATTTGCCAACTAATTTTTAAGAATGGAATTTTTAGACGAATTACAACGTAGACGAACCTTTGGAATTATTTCTCACCCCGATGCAGGTAAAACAACATTGACTGAAAAGTTACTGCTTTTTGGAGGTGCAATTCAAGAAGCTGGTGCCGTAAAAAGCAATAAAATCAAAAAGGGAGCAACTTCTGATTTTATGGAAATTGAACGTCAGCGTGGTATTTCTGTAGCAACTTCCGTATTAGCCTTTATTTACAAGGATAAAAAAATTAATATTCTTGATACGCCTGGACATAAGGATTTTGCAGAAGATACTTTTAGAACATTAACAGCTGTAGACAGTGTAATTGTTGTGATAGATGTTGCAAAAGGAGTTGAAGCACAAACTGAAAAATTGGTCGAAGTTTGTAGAATGCGTAATATTCCAATTATTGTTTTTATCAACAAATTAGATAGAGAAGGAAAAGATGCTTTTGACTTACTAGATGAAGTAGAGCAAAAATTAGGATTGAAAGTTACACCTTTAAGTTTCCCTATTGGTATGGGGTACGATTTTAAAGGTATCTACAATATTTGGGGAAAGAAATTGAATCTTTTTTCAGAAGAAAATAAACAGACCATTTCTGAAGGAGTTGAGTTTAGTGACTTAGATGATCCTGAATTGGATAGAATCGTTGGTGAAGATGCCGCAGAAACGTTGAGAGAAGAATTAGAATTAGTATATGAAGTTTATCCTAAGTTTGATAAAGAAGAATACTTAAACGGAGCTTTACAACCTGTCTTTTTTGGATCTGCCTTAAACAACTTTGGGGTAAAAGAATTACTAGATTGTTTCACCGAAATTGCTCCTACTCCACAGCCTAAAATGTCTGAAGAGCGTTTGGTAGATTCTAAAGAAGATAAATTAACAGGGTTTGTATTTAAAATCCACGCCAATATGGATCCTAAACACAGAGATCGTCTAGCGTTTGTTAAGATTGTTTCTGGAACGTTTAAAAGAAACGCACCTTATTTACACGTGCGTAACGGTAAAAAGATGAAATTCTCAAGTCCCAATGCTTTCTTTGCAGAGAAAAAAGAAATTGTGGAAGAATCATTCCCAGGAGATATTGTTGGTTTACATGATACCGGCAATTTTAAAATTGGAGATACATTGACGGAAGGAGAAAATTTAAACTTTAAAGGGATTCCAAGTTTCTCTCCAGAACATTTTAGATATGTAAACAACGCCGATCCAATGAAATCTAAACAATTACAAAAAGGATTGATACAATTAATGGACGAAGGTGTAGCGCAATTGTTTACATTAGAAATGAATGGTCGAAAAGTAATTGGTACTGTTGGAGCATTGCAATATGAGGTGATTCAATATCGATTAGAACATGAGTATGGTGCCAAATGTACTTATGAAAACTTACCTATGCATAAGGTTTGTTGGGTAGATCCAGAAGACGCCAAGAATGACGAATACAAGGATTTTAAGCGCACCAAGCAACGTTATTTAGCGAAGGATAAACAAGGACAACTGGTATTCTTTGCAGACTCAGCGTTTACAATTCAGATGACGCAAAGCAAATACCCTTCTGTGAAATTGCACTTCACGAGTGAGTTTAAATAAAAATTATGCAACAAGAGCAACCAAATAATCCATTACATGGTGTAAAACTATCTGAAATACTTCAGTATTTGGTTTCTTATTATGGTTGGGAGGAATTAGGCAATCAAATTAAAATCAATTGTTTTAGAAGCAACCCTACTATTAAATCGAGTTTAAAATTTTTACGTCGTACACCTTGGGCTCGGAAAAAAGTAGAAGACCTTTATTTAAAATCAATAGATTAAGTAATTTCTTAATAACTCGTTCATATCTTACCATTTTGATAGCATGTAAATATTCGTGATTTCGCAAAAAAATTGTACATTGTAAACGAACCCTAATATTGATATGCTATGACATCAACTATTAACGACACTAAAAAACTTCGAAAAGCACATAGAGCAGAATTAAAAATAATTGTGTCTTTGGCTAATAAAACTTTCAGTACTTTTTATCGCCCATTTCTTGGCGATCATAATGTAGACTGGTATGTAAATAGTGGAGAATTGAAACGAGAAATTGTTAAACACGCAAACGACTTATACGTTCTAGAAATGAATGAAGAAATCAATGGATTTATTATATATTTTGATGATTTTATTCATATAATGATGGTAGACGAAGATGCACATCGCGCTGGAATGGGCTCTTATATGCTAGCCGCAGTTGAAAAAATCTTGTTTAAAAAGAACGATACTATAAAATTACAATCGTTTGCCAATAATGAAATCGCAACAAAATTTTATCTTAAAAATGGATGGAAAAAGGGTCAAATTAATAACGCCCATAACAATGTTGCAATGATGTATTTTGAGAAATCTAAGTAGTTATTTTATTTCAAAGTCAAAATAGGTATCTGGAAAAGGCTCTTCCTTTAACGTAAAATGCCACCATTCCTTATCGTATTTTTTAAAATTATGTTTTAACATTACTTTTTGCAATTGCTTACGATTCTTTTTTTGCTTAGGCGTAAGTCTTTTATTTTCAATCCAAGATTCCACTCCAAAAAAATCCCAAGGAGAACCCATATCTATTTCTTTTCCTGTTTTTAAATCGATTAATGTAATATCAACAGTACTTCCTCTCGTATGTCCGGATTTATAAGCTATATATCCTTCCTCAAAAAGATTCGATTTTCTAACACTTGGATAAAACTGCTTTTTCATTAATGTGTCATTCAATTTCAATGCCCATTCGGCAAAATGATTCACAGCTCGCTGCGGTCTATACGCATCAAAAACTATTAACCCCAATCCTTTTATATTTAATTCCAACTGAACACTTTTTAACGCTTCAGTTGCTTTTTCCGAAAGAATTAATTTATCAGAGTTGTAGCCTCTAATGGTATCACCTACAAAATTATTTGAAGAAAAATAACGCAAATCAACCTTTACAGATGGAATTGCCTCTTTTACATAAACAAAACCATCTTGCAATTGACCAAATGAACTAACAAAACAGAATGTTAGCATACTGAAAACAATTTTTCTCATAATGTGAAAATACAAAAATACCGCCTATCACTCTAAAAATTTAAATTGTATTTTTATAGCAATTAATTAAAATTGTATACATGAACAAAAGACTTATTTTCATTTTCTTTATAATAAATTCATTTTGTTTTTCACAAAAAAAAAATATATCCAATACTTCTGCATATATAAAAAAGAACAAATTAGACAAAGCACAACTGGAAATTGATGCAGCAGTCCTACATGAAACTACTAAAAATCTAGCCAAAACATGGATGTATTATGGCGATGTTTATTATCGAATTTCAACTTCCAATGAAAATCACTTTAAAAATTTAGATCAAAACCCAGGTATAAAGTCGTTAAAAGGCTATCTAAATACAATGAACCTAGACACGAAAAAAATCAACACAGTTCGCATCGAAAAAAATATAAAGCTACTTCAAAAAATGCTTCTAAATTCAGGTATTCAATATTTTAATGAAAAAAATTATATGGTATCTGCACAAAAATTTGAAGCAAGTTTGGAGGCATCTAAATATTTTAATCAAACTGATTCTATCGCCATTTACAACACAGCATTAACATATGAACGTCTTAAAAAATTCGATCGCGCAATAAATTATTACGAAAAATTAATATCGATCAATTACAAGGCAGAAACATCTTGCAATGCAATAGTCAACAGTTTAAAAAAGCAGGAGAAAGATGAAGAGGCTCACGAAATTGTTAAACAATGTAGAATTCAATTTCCAAAAAATCAATCACTATTAATAACCGAATTAAACTACTATTTGACTAAAAATGATACTGAAAGCGCACTCACTGTTGTTTCTTTGGCGCTAGAAAATGATCCGAAAAACGCACAATTAGCTTTTACTAACGGAACACTTTTAAGCCAATTAAATTACGTCGATAAGGCGATTCAAAATTATCAAAAAGCGGCTGATTTGGACCCTAATTACTTTAACGCCTATTACAATTTAGGGACTTTATACTTTAACCTAGGTATAGATAAAATGAACGAGGCTAGAGAAATTGATGATGATAATGAATATGATCAAATTAAGAATGAAGCGGTTTTAATTTTTAAAAAAGCAATTATACCATTAGAAAAAGCATTTCATCTAAGACCTAAAGATGTTAATACAATGAATAGTTTACGTCAATTATATGCAAAAACTGGACTAAACCAGAAATATAAAGAAATGACATCAAAACTTGACAATCAATAATTCAAATTCTAAATACTTTATCAAAATTTAAAAAATATAACATATGCTTACCAAGAAAAAATATTCTATTAAAGACATGGTAAAATGGACTCGTTGGGAAACTGCGTCTTTTCTAGCCCATACTGCCATTGTTGTAATCCTATTTCACGTATTAGAATTTTCTTTTTTACATGTTCCTTGGACTCCGGTAGCATTGGTAGGTACTGCGGTAGCATTTATAATTGGTTTTCAGAATAGTGCAGCCTATGGACGAATTTGGGAGGCTCGCAAAATTTGGGGAGGTATTGTAAATTCTTCACGTACTTGGGGAATGAAAGTAAAGGATATGGTTACCAATGAATATGCTAGCGATAAAGTAAACCAGGAGGAATTAGATAAGCACATTAAAGCCCTTATTTATCGTCATATTGGCTGGATAACTTCATTACGATACGCTATGAGAGAACCTAGAACTTGGGAAGTATTTAGTCAGCATAGAACCAATAAGGAATGGTCTGATGCCATTTGTATACCAGAGGTAGTTCAAGAGCAAAGCAAAGAACTCTCTAATTATTTAAGTGATGAGGAGCTAAAATATGTATTGAGTAAGAAAAACAAAGCTGCCGCTTGTTTATATTTACAATCAACGCATCTTAGAAAGTTAAAAGAAAAAGGCTTGATTTGGGAATTTTCTTTTTTAGAATTGGAAAATTTATTAGAAGAGTTTTTCACATTACAAGGAAAGTCAGAACGCATTAAAAATTTCCCTTACCCAAGACAATATGCTACGCTTTCTTATTATTTTGTTTGGATGTTTTTGATATTGATTCCATTTGGGTTGGTTCCAGAATTTGCTGAAATAGGTAGAAAAATGACGTCTAGATTTCCAGAAATTGGCCAATATTTCATTTGGGCAGCAATTCCTTTTTGCGGTATTGTTTCATGGATATTTCATACCATGATGCGAATTGGAACGGTTGGTGAAAACCCATTTGAAGGAACTGCGAATGATGTTCCTATTTCTACAATATCTAGAGGGATTGAAATAGACTTAAGACAGTTAATGGGTGAAGAAAATGAAAGCATCCCAGATCAATTCCCTCAACAATATGATGTTCAGATGTAAAAAAGTAGCATTACCAATTTACTTCTTTTAACCCATTGGACTTTAAATAAGCATTCGTCTTAGAAAAATGTTTATTTCCAAACCAGAATCCTCTATTAGCACTTAATGGTGATGGATGTCCTGTTTCTAGTACTAAATGTTTAGTCCTGTCTATTTTCTTTCCTTTTTTCTTAGCATATCCTCCCCATAAGAGAAATACAACATTTTCTTTTTGATCAGATATTTTCTGAATAACAGCATCGGTAAAAGTCTCCCACCCTTTCTTTTGGTGACTACCAGCGTTACCCGATTCTACAGTAAGTGCTGCATTTAATAACAAAATACCCTGATCTGCCCAATGCCTTAAATTACCACTAATAGGATACGGTTTTTGTACGTCCATTTCTAATTCCCTATAAATATTTTTTAACGATGGCGGAAATGTAATTCCATCATTAACGGAAAAACACAAACCGTGTGCTTGTCCTGCTACATGGTATGGGTCCTGACCAATTATGACTACTTTTGTTTTATAGAAAGTGGCTGCTTCAAACGCAGCAAAAATTTCTTTAAAAGGCGGATAGCAAATAGAAGTTTCATACTCTTTCGAAATAAATTCGGTCAAATCATTAAAATATGATTTCTCAAATTCATCTTTCAATACTATTTGCCAACTAGGGTGTATGTCTTTGTTCATAATTATTTGATTGAGATTTTCTTCACTCCCAACTCTGAACAACTCTAAAAAAATGTCAAGTTGAGTAAGTTTGAGCCCTATTAAATTTAATTAATTCTAACTACATTTGTCTGCGATTCAAAAATACAATTTTGGCAGTTAGCATTTCAGAAAAAACCTTAGACGATTTAGAGTTTGACACTATTTTACAACGTGTTCAATCTTTCTGTATATCAGATTTGGGAAGAGAACACAGTGTTCGAATAAAACCCTTTGAATCGAAAACCAAATTATTGTCTTCTCTGAAGAAAACGGATGAATATTTAACTTCATTCGAAAACGATAACCGCATTCCAAATCACTATTTTGATGAAATTTCTAAGGAGATTAGCCTGTTGCATGTAGAAAACTCATACATTGTACCTGAGGGTTTTCTAAAAGTTCTTAATACAACAGAAACAACCAATGAATCTCTCAAGTTTTTTAAGAAATTCAAAGAGATTTACCCTATTCTATTCGAATTTTCGAAAGAAGTTGAATACACTACAATTGTAGCCGATTACATCAAAAAAGTTATTACTCCGTTTGGTGAAGTTGATGATAAAGCATCTGTGCAATTAAAGAGCATACGCAAGGAAATTGCAGAAGTTAGAGCGCTTATTGACTCAAGCTTTACAAAGGCCATGAATAAATTTCATAGTTCTGGCTATCTTGATGATATCAGAGAATCTGTTGTTGAAAATAAACGTGTATTGGCTGTTCAGCCTATGTATAAGCGCAAAATAAAAGGAACCCTTTTAGGAACATCTAAGACAGGAAGTATATTATTTATTGCTCCGCAAGCAACGCTACAACATGCAAGGGAACTTGAGAACCTTTTGTTTGAAGAGAAGCAAGAAGTTATACGTATTCTAAAAAAACTTACAGAGGAATTAAAACCATTTCAAGTACTATTAGTTGCCTATCAAAGATATTTAGTTGGACTTGATATAATTGGTGCAAAAGCCAAATACGCTTTAGATATTAAGGCTGTACTTCCTAAAATATCAAAAACAAAGACAGTTTCATTAATAAATGCCTACCACCCTATTCTTCTTGAGAAGAATCGAGAAAAGGAAATTGAAATCATTCCTCAAACTCTTTCTTTAAATGAAACCCAACAAATTATTGTCATTTCTGGACCGAATGCAGGTGGAAAAAGTATCACATTAAAAACTATTGGCTTACTGCAAGTAATGCTTCAAAGTGGTATTCTAATTCCTGTTAACGAAAAAAGTGAAGTCTTCTTATTTGATAGAATCTTAACTGATATTGGCGACAATCAATCTATAGAAAATCAATTAAGCACCTATAGTTATCGCTTAAAAAACATGCGTCAATTTTTAAAAAGATGCAATGAGAACACCTTGTTTTTAATTGATGAATTTGGAACAGGATCTGACCCGGAGTTAGGTGGTGCTTTGGCCGAAATTTTTCTCGAAGAGTTTCATGCTAAAAAAGCATTTGGAATTATAACAACTCATTATGCGAACTTAAAAGTTTTGGCAGATGAACTAGACAATGTTTCCAATGCAAATATGCAGTTTAATGAACGAACTCTAGAGCCCATGTTTCAATTATTTATTGGACAAGCCGGTAGTTCTTTCACATTTGAAGTAGCACAGAAAAACGGGATTCCATATAGTTTAATAAATCGCGCTAAAAAGAAAGTAGAACGGGAAAAAATACGCTTGGATAAAACGATTTCTAAATTACAGAAAGAGCGCAACAAATTGCAGAAAAGCACTGAAGATCTAGAAAAAGAGCAAACAAAGGCAAAAGAACAAACAGAGAGTTTATCTGATAAGCAATCTAAAATTGAATTAAAACTATCTCAGTTTCAAGAATTGTATGATGGAAATCAGAAAATGTTAGTCTCCGGTAGAAAGGCAAATGATTTATTGAACAAGTATTTCCAAACAAATAATAAAAAAGAGTTAATTGCTGAATTCTTAAAATGGGCTACTATAGAGCGTACCAAGCATTTAAAGAAGAATCCTCCAAAAAAGAAAACCAAGGCTGAAAAAAAGCAACAAAAAGTTGTTGCTAAAAAGAAACAAGAGGTCATTAAAAAAGTTGAAAAAGAAGTATTACAAAAAGTTGAAAAAGTGCGTGAAGTTAAAAAAGTAGAAGCAAATAAAATTGCAAAAGCAAAAGCAGACTACGTTTTTAAAATAAATGATCGCGTAAAAATTCTTGATGGAAATACAGTTGGAACCATTGAATCTATTGAAAAGAAAACCGCTACTATTAACTTTGGATTCTTAACTACCAAAACAAATGTCGCTAAACTAGAGTTGGTAGAAAAAGGGAAATAAAACTTCTACTCCTCTTGGTAACGTTCCATTTCTCGATCATAAAAGGCACTGGCATCTTCAATTAATCTCGCTACTTCACCTGCTAATATATCTTCATCTGCCTCTTTAAACACTTCTAACCATTCTATTTCATCATCAACCAAATTGATAATAAATCTTGGGTATTCAGTATGTATTACAAAAATATCGTCCTTATGATCTGTATTGTCTCCCATTAAAAATTTAGGTAGTTCCATGATGTTCTCTAATTAGTTTATTTGTTAAATAATTGAATCTCCAAAATAATAAAATTCCTGCTGCTGTTAGGCCAGCTAATAATCCTATCCATATTCCAAAACTTCCATAACCTGCCTTTAAACCCAAATAATAACTTACAGGAAAACCTATTGCCCAATATGATATAAATGTTAACACAGTTGGAATCATAACATCTTGCAATCCTCTTAAGGCACCTAGCGCTACAACTTGGAGTCCATCTGAAATCTGGAATATTGCCGCTGCTAATAATAATTTGGCAGCTATAGACACTACTTCTGTATTATCCGCCAAATTCATAGCATCGCCCATATCTACATATAAAGTTGGAAGTATTTGATGGAAGGCCAAGAAAAACAGTGCAAAAATCACTTCAAATATGGTGGTCAAAAAGAAAATTGAAAAGGCTATTCTTCTTAAATCTTTATAATTTTTAAACCCTTTCTGGTTCCCCACTCGGATCATTGCTGTTACACTTAATCCCATAGCGACCATAAAGGTCATTGACGCCATATTCAATGCTATTTGATTTGCTGCTTGTGGATTTTTTCCAAGAACTCCACTCAACCATATGGCAGCAGTAAAAATACCTACTTCAAAAAACATTTGCATTGCACTTGGAAACCCAAGGCTTAATATTTTTTTTATCATGCTTAAGTCTAACACAAACAACTTAATATTGGTAACCAATGCTTTTGATTTTTCTTTACCACGAAGCAACCACCAAAGATAGAACCACATTACAAATCTCGAGACTAATGTTCCAACAGCGGCCCCTACAATTCCCATTTGTGGTAATCCAAATTTCCCAAAAATTAGTGCATAGTTTAATGCTATATTAACAATGTTCGCTAATAAGGTAGCATACATTGGGTATTTTGTCAACGACAATCCATCAGAAAATTGCTTTATTCCTTGAAAAACAATTAATGGAAATAAAGAAAATGCAACTAATTCTAAATATGGTATTGCCAATGCAACAACTTCTTCTGGTTGCTCCATATGATACATTAATGGCTTGGCCAATAAGGTCATTAAAAACAAAGCTATTCCCAAAGCGGAACAAAGAAACAATCCATGTTTAAATGCGGATTTTGCTCGTTTGGGGTCGTTCGCAGCATCAGCCTCCGCAACTAAAGGTGTTATGGCTGTCGAAAAACCAATACCCAATGACATTGCGACAAAAATGAAACTATTCCCTAAAGACACAGCTGCTAATTCTGCAGTACCAAGTTGACCAACCATTATGTTATCTACCAATCCTACAAATGTATGTCCCAGCATTCCTAACATCACTGGCGATGCTAGTTTTAGATTTGCTTTAAATTCTGACGTGTATTGTCTTAAATTCAAGATAGAATGGTTTAGGACTTGCGAAAATACAACTATTCTATGAAGTTAATTAAACTATTATTTACTTCGTTTAAAACCTAAGTAAAATCAGACAAGCCAAATGAACATGCTAAACTAAAAACCGACTCTAAATGCCGTGTTTTTAAAGAATATAAATGGTTATTTTTGTAGTATAATCTTAAATAATAGTTAGCACCCATTGCAATAAATAATATTTATAATTAGATAAAATATTAGAATGAATACAAAAGATAAATACTAGAGATATTAAGTAAATTTGCAGTAGAAAAATTATAAATCATTAAAATATAAAATTATGGCATTAGTTGGTAAAAAATTTCCAAACATTGAAGTAGACGCAATCTCAGAAATGGGTGATAACTTAAGAATCAATGTTTTTGAAGAAGCGACTAAAAAAGGTAAAAAAGTATTATTGTTTTGGTACCCAAAAGATTTCACTTTTGTTTGTCCGACAGAATTACACGCATTTCAAGCAGCTTTAGGTGAATTTGAAAAAAGAAATACGATTGTTATCGGTGCTTCTTGTGATACAAATGAAGTTCACTTTGCTTGGTTAAATACTGCAAAAGATAACGGTGGAATTGAAGGTGTAACTTACCCATTATTAGCAGATACAACTAGAAACTTATCTAGCGTTTTAGGAATTTTAGATATTGAAACTGAAACTTTTGATGAAGAGTCTAACACCATCCAAATTTCTGGTTCTAATGTTACATTTAGAGCAACTTATTTAGTTGATGAAGATGGAAAGATTTTCCACGAAAGTGTAAATGACATGCCACTTGGAAGAAATGTAAACGAATACTTAAGATTGATCGATGCATATACACATGTTCAAGAAAAAGGTGAGGTTTGTCCTGCAAACTGGGAAGAAGGAAAAGATGCTATGAGCGCAGACAGAAATAGTACTGCTGAATATTTAGCAAGTCACTAAAAATAATTATTGCCAAACTCTTGGTTAAACAACCAAGAGTTTGGATTCGATACATCGAAACAACCCTTAAAATTAAAAATTATGTTAACAGAATTGAATCAAGATAATTTAGAGCAAATCATTTCAGAAAATGATAAAGTAGTTGTGCAATATTCTGCCACCTGGTGTGGAAATTGTAGAATTATGAAACCAAAGTTTAAAAAATTGGCTTCAGAAAATGAATCTACAACTTTTGTAATTGTGGATGCCGAAAAATTTCCAAATTCACGAAAGTTAGCATCTGTAGATAATTTACCAACTTTTGCAACATTTTCTAATGGTGCCAAAGTAAATCAAATTCAAACAAACAAGTTTGATGTATTGAAAGAATTAGTTACAGAAGTTGTTTAATTTATAAATTAGGAACGATGAAAATACCAGTAATAAAACATTTAACAACTTTTATTGAAAATAATGACGAGGATTATATCAAAGAAACCTTAGAAGTTCTAGAAGATTTGACAGAAGTATCTTCTTTAAAAGATGAGGAATTGGATGTAATTGGAGAATTGATATCTAATATGTATGGAGCCTTAGAGGTTCATGGAGAAATGAAGAATGGAGTATCAAAACGTGATGCGATGAATGGTTTTATGAAACGTGTATTGGGTTCTATAGATCAGTAATATTTGATTAAAAAAACTTTAAAACTCTCAAAGAAATTTGGGGGTTTTTTGGTTTAGGTCAGACCCGAAACATTAACGATTCAATCTAAAGATATCTAATTTAATATCGTCCAACCCATTATCATCAAAGGGATATTCTAATTGATCCTGGATATTATACAATGAAATCAAAATATATTCCGTTACCAAAACAATAAAATACACAATCCATTGCGACTTGTCTAAGCCGACATTATCTATAATTATTGGAGCATAAATTAAAGGGAAAATATAAATGAATATTTTGCAGTATGCTTTTAAACTAATCGGTGTTCTATGAACGTGAATAGCATGTAAATTATCTACCGCCTCGTGTAAATCACTCATAAATCTAAAGATCTTACTTCTAAATCTTTCACTAATTACTTCAGCCCTTCCGTTGATAAAAATAGTTACTTTATGCAGCGTCTCATCAAGTTGTGAAGTATCATAACTACTCCTCTTAAGATGTTTTATTGTTTCGTCACTAATTTCTTGTAGCACATTTATTATCCGTGTTTTCTCCTCTTCATTTAAAGAATTATTTTCTTTTACTAAATAATTAAGCGTTTTAAGTGCACTCCTAAACTGGCTTAAATGCTCCAATGCTTTTTCCCTTCTTCTAAAAGAACCTCGAATGGTAAATACCAAAGGGAAAATGATTGCAATACTTATCAAAGTAATGTCAATATTAAAATGAATGTTTAATTCAAACGCAAAAAAAGTCGTGGCAATTGCCATAACCATTGCAATAATCGTTCTATGGTTTAATATGGAAGTATATCTATTAATAACAATGTAGTTTGGTGACATTAAATATAGGAAATATTTTAAAACCTTGTTTTATTGGTAATTAACTCTACTAATTTAATAGAATAGATTCAATTGAAATTCTGATTATAAAATACTACTTTGCACGTATCAAATAATTAAACAAATGAAACATTTTATCCTAAGTTTATTTTCGATACTTCTATTAATTAGTTGCGCGGAAAATGAAACCAAATCAAAACCAAAAACAAACAAAGAAGCATTCGGAATTGTAATTCATGGTGGTGCCGGAACCATCTTAAAAAAGAACATGAGCGATTCTTTAGAAACTGCTTACAAAAACAAACTTAAAGAAGCCATAACAACCGGTCATGCTATTTTAGAGAATGGTGGCACCTCTGTTGATGCAATTACTGCCACAATTAATGTCATGGAAAATTCTCCATTATTTAACGCCGGAAGGGGAGCCGTATTTGCAAATGACGAAACTAATCAATTAGACGCTTCAATTATGGAAGGACATACATTGAACGCCGGCGCCGTTGCTGGAGTTAGCAATGTTAAAAACCCAATTAATTTGGCTGTTTCTGTAATGAACGATTCACCTCATGTAATGCTTGCAGGCAAGGGCGCAGAAACTTTTGCTGCGGAACAAGGTGTTGAGCAAATCAACCCTTCTTATTTTTATACCGAGCGACGATTTAATTCATTGCAACGAGTAAAGGAAAAAGAGAAAACATCAAACGCCAAAGAAATTGCTTTTATGGATCCATTTATTAAAAATAACAAGTTTGGAACTGTAGGTTGTGTGGCGTTGGATAAAAATGGAAATCTTGCTGCTGGAACTTCAACAGGTGGAATGACAAATAAAAAATGGGATAGAATTGGAGACGCACCAATTATTGGAGCAGGAACTTATGCCAACAACGCAACTTGTGCCGTATCATCTACCGGTTGGGGAGAATATTTTATAAGAGGAATGGTAGCATATGATATTTCTGCAATGATGGAATATAAAGGAAGTACCTTACAAAATGCCGCTTCAGAAGTAATTCAAGAAAAATTGACTAAACTAGGTGGAACTGGTGGAATTATTGCAATTGATAAAGATGGTAATGTTGCTATGGAGTTCAATACAGCAGGAATGTACAGAGCACATATGAATGCACAAGGTGAGATTGAAATTGCTATATACAAGTAAACTCTATCAAATATTAAAAAAAAAAGCATCCAAATTGGATGCTTTTTTTTTCCAAAAAACTAAACTAGTTATTGTTATTATCGTTGTCTTTTGATGCTTTATTCCAAACTTTAATTTCATCCTCTTCAGTAACACCGCTAATTAATTCGGCGTTTATACCATCCGACAGGCCAATTTCTACATCCCTTCTTTCAAATACACCTTCTCCAGTTTTAATCTCAACATATGGCTTTTCCGTTTTTTTGTCAAATTGTAAAAGCGATTCCTTTATTGCTAAAATACTATCCTTTTTTTCTAAAACAATATCAGCATTTGCACTATAATTAGCACGGACAAAGTAGTCCTCATCTAATTCAACATCCGCTTTAATCTTAAATTGTACTGCACCATTTTCCTCAGTTCCTTTAGGAGCAATAAAAGTTAATTCTGCCGGGAATTTTTTCTCTTCAATAGCCCCTAATCCAACTTCTAAATCAATTCCTACAGAAAGTTTACCTACTTCAGCTTCATCAACTTTTCCTTCAAAAATCATTTTACTCATATCTGCAATAGAAGCTATCGTAGTTCCGGCATTAAAATTATTTGCTTGAATAACTTGATATCCTTCCTTTACTGGGATTTCTAAAATCATCCCCGTTGTTGTAGCTCTTATATTAGTGTTTGCCATACCAGAAGAACCAGCCGACCCTTTTAGAATAATCTGATAATCTGATTGAGCATTGGCTAAATCTTGTTTAGAACGGTCGTAGGCCAATTCTGAATTTTCAAATTCTTGACGGGGAATTACACCTTTATCAAATAATGACTTACTTCTTTCGTAAGAGATTCTTGCATTATTAACTTGAATTTCAACACTACTAATTCTTCCTTTTGCAGCATTTAAAGACTGTTCGTTTGGAACGACTCTAACCGTTGCAATTAAATCACCTTTTTTCACGATAACACCTTCTTCTAAGAAGATTTCATCAATAATTCCTGAAATATTTGGCTTTATCTCCACTTCCTCTAAAGGAACAACTTTACCAGTAGCAACTGTTTTATTCTCTATTGTAGCAGTTATTAATTTATCTGTAGTATATTCTATAACAGAGGCTTTATTCTTTTTTCCAAACCAAAGAAGTACGACTATTAACAATACCGCAATTGTACCAAAGATTAAAATTTTTTTCATGTGCTTGATTATTTATTCTTGTTGATTATTTATATTCAATTTATATTTATTCGTCTCTTAAGGCTTCTATTGGCCTAACACTTACAGCAACTTGAGCAGGAATTAGACCTATCATTGTTCCCATAACTACTAAAAATCCATAGGCAATCATTACTACCGGTATGTTCACTGTTGGGTTGTTTAATACAGGGTTTTCTCCTCCAGTTAATGTCGCATCAATTATCATTAAAATTAACCCTCCAAAAATAATTCCTAACGATCCGGCTATTGTTGTCAAAAAAATAGACTCCAAAACAATTTGCTTTCGAATCTCTCCAGGCTTTGCTCCTAAGGCTCTTCTAATCCCAATTTCCTGGGTTCTTTCTTTAACCGTAATTAATAATATATTTCCAATGGCAAATACACCTGCTATTAAGGTTGCTATACCAACAAACCAAGTAAGAAATTGCATTCCAGTTAAAAAACCAGTTATTTTCTTGATTTCATTTCCTAAATTAAAACTACCAAATGCGCGCTCATCTTCTGGATGCACTCTATGCAAATTTCGCAACATTAACTTAGCGTCGGCTTCCATTTGCTTAATATCATAATCCATTTTCCCTGTTACCATCATCCATCCAATACCATCTCCTCTATTGTAAACTTGACTGAATGTAGAAAATGGGATGTGAATACCACCTCCAGGGCCTCCCATTTGCATTTTATTTTTGTAATGACCTACAACTAAATAATTTACATCATTAATTTTTATGTATTGTCCAATCGCTTGCTCTCCAACGTCAAACAATTGCTTATACGTTTCATCCTCAATAACACAAACTTTTCGTTTATTTAAAATATCATCATCATTAATAAATCGACCATATTCTAAATTTACCTTTTGAACCTTGTCAAATTCTGGAAAATCTCCAAAAATCCCAATATTTCCTGATTTAAAGTCCTTTACAACTAAACTTTGAGAACGATGCCTCGGAACTACCATTTCAATACCGTCAATTTCCCTTCTTAAGTTTTCTACATCAGACATTTTAAGGTCAATCCTTTTACCCGCTTGAAATCCTTTAAAAGGCTCACTGGTTTGCTGTCCCCAAATAAAAACGCTGTTAGTAGCAAAATTTCCGAACATTTTATTGAAATTATTCTCCATTCCTTTTGCGGCTCCTAAAAGAACAACTAAAAGAAATATTCCCCACATTACACCAACGATCGTAATTCCTGTGCGCAATTTATTTTTACGAATACTTCCGTAAATTTCTTGCCATGTATCTCTGTCAAAAATAAATATCTTCATACTACTCGTCTCTTAAGGCTACAATTGGTTTAATTCTGGCCGCTCGTTTTGCAGGTATATAGCCAGCAATCATTCCTGCAATTATCAATACTATTGTTGCTCCAACAACAACATATGTTTCTACACTTGGATTTATTATAAAATACGATTCTAAACCATTTCCAATACTTTCTAAAATTGTAGTTCCAATTAATAGCCCAACATACCCAGCAATTGCCGTAATTAGAACCGACTCCATCATAATCATAGTTATTATAGATCTAGGAGTGGCACCCAATGCCTTTCTGACACCTAATTCCTTAGTTCTTTCTTTAACTATATAAACCATAATATTACTAATGCCAATTACACCGGCTATTAGTGTTCCAATTCCAATAAACAAAATAATGAAATTTAATACCATCATAAATTGTGATACATTTCGATTTCCTTCGGCATAGTTATTCACCCTAATTCCTCTATTATCATTAGGACTTACCATGTGCCTCTCCTTCATTTTCCTCTCCAATCTATTACCAAATGTAATCGCTTCATCAACACTCATTTTTGGATTATAAAGTAACCCGAAAGCATCAACATGATCAGTATTCCCGTATAAATGCTGAATAGTAGAGAAAGGCGTATAAATATAGCGTTCATCATTATCTCCTCCCGGGTCTGTAAATACACCTATAACTTTAAATGAAATTCCATTTACATTTATGTTTTTACCCATACCGCTTAATTGGCCGAAAAGATCAATCTCTACTAACCTTCCGATTATGGCAACCTTAGACCTTCTATCCAAATCTAACATATTAATAAATCTACCATCTCTCATCTCTAAAGACTCCAATCCCTGATAACTCGGGTAAACTGCTCTTACTTGATAAGAGTTCTGATTATTTTGATACGTAACTTGGGATTGTCTTATAATTCTAGGACTCATGGAATTGATACTGCTTTCATATTCATCCATAATAAATTTATAATCATCATTTCTAAATTGAATACGTCTTCCACTTTGTAATCCTTTATATGGCTTAGTGGTTCTACCTGGCCATAAATAAATTGAAAGCATGGAGTCCCCTGCAAACTCTCTTTCAAAAGTATGTTTTAATCCATTTCCAATTCCAAAAAGTAAAGTGAATATTAGGATTGCAAATGCGATTGTAAAACCAGATAAAATGGTTCTAAGTTTATTCTTGTTTATGGCTTCAAAGATTTCTCTCCAGCGATCTATATCGAACATAACTAAACGGTTACTTTTGGCGTTATAACTTCATCACTTATAATTACACCATCTTTTAAACGAACCACTCGTTTCGTCTGTTCCGCTACCTCTTCTTCATGCGTAATTACAAACACGGTCATTCCTTCATCATTAATCTCTTTTAACAAATCCATTACAGAATCTGTAGTTGTTGAGTCCAATGCTCCAGTAGGCTCATCAGCCAAAACAACTTTAGGCTTTGTAACTAATGCCCTAGCAATTGCTACACGCTGCTTTTGTCCTCCAGATAGTTCATTTGGCAAATGATTTGCCCATTCTTTTAATCCAACTTTGTCCAAATAATCCATTGCCGTCTTTAATCGTTCTTTCCTACTAACTCCTGCATAATACAAGGGTAAAGCAACATTTTCTATAGCAGATTTGTAAGAAATCAAATTAAATGACTGAAATACGAACCCCAAGAATTTATTCCTAAGAATTGCTGCCTTTTTCTCATCTAATTTTTCGATAAGTTGACCATTTAGATGGTATTCGCCTTCATCATGAATATCTAATAATCCAACAATATTTAAAAGTGTAGATTTTCCAGAACCGGAAGAACCCATAATAGAAACAAACTCCCCTTCTTTTATATGTAAATCCAATCCTTTTAATACATGTAAAGAATCTTTCCCCATTGGGTAGGATTTATGAAGTCCTTTTATTTTGATCATAGTTGATTAGTTTATTAAAAAACGAAAATAATATTTCGAACCTCACTTTATATTAAGGTTTTGTTAAAAGACGAATGGAAAAAGCTTTTGTAACTTTGTAATGTGAAAAAAATTACTCCACAACCATTAATCCTCTTTGACGGTATTTGCAATCTTTGCAATTCATCCGTACAATTTGTCTTAAAAAAAGACAAAAACAAACAATTTATATTCGCTTCTATACAATCAGACGCCGCGAAGGAAATATTGTTACAGTTTTCAAAAAATAATTCTGATTTAGGTTCGATTTTTTTAATTCATAAGGACCACCTTTACACAAAATCATCTGCCATATTAAGAATTGGCAAACTTTTGGGTAGGTTTTATTCTTTAGCAATTATCTTTTGGGTTGTGCCTAAACCAATTAGAAATTGGGTATATGACTATATTGCTAAAAACCGATACAAGTGGTATGGTAAAAAAGATGAGTGCATGATACCAACTCCAGAAATAAAGAGTCGATTTTTAAATTGACCTACTTAAAATTATCTAATATATAGGTTAGTGTTTCCTTACTGTTGTCATTTTTAGCGTAAGAATCAGTAATATGTATAGACTCTTTAGCATAGGAGTTTTTGATTAAATAGTTAATCTCATTCAAGTATTCCAACGTTACCTTACCCGTTAAAAGAGGACTTAAATCTTTACCTGATTTATAATATGCGTATACTTTTTGCAACCCCGTTAGATACAAATAGTCTTTTGTAAATCCACCTCCTCTATGAACGCGAACACTAACGGTAAAGGCATCTTTCTTTTTCATACCATAATTTCTAAGCATTCTAAAAGTTTCTGAAAAAGAATACCCTTTAGCCAAAGAATCCACAGCCAAAACGCGATAGGCTATGCGCTTTAATCTTCTCATATTTAAACTGTCTGACATGTATTCTGAGAACACAGCCAAGCCTTCTTGCGTCTCCGTATTATTTGGAAATCCATGTGAAAATATCTTTAATGGATTTAGAAGTCCATTCATAGTGGTTACCATATGCACCCCTATTTCATGATTGGTTAAGATATCAATGTCATTTTGTGTAAATAAATGCCCTGAATTTAATACTAAGGTCTGGTCATTGTTTAATACCATAGCAATAGCTGATAATTTATCAGAATGTTTTATGGTGTAGGTGAAATCATATCGCTCTGAGTAATTTCTAAACTGTTCTTCCGTTTTGCAAACATCGAAAGTAGCCTCTTCATTTTCAGCTTCTTCATCTTTAAAATGAAGGATGAATTTCGCGTTTTCTACATCCTTTTCAGTAGGAGTTCCGAAACTTCTTAAACTGTTATAGTAAAACTTCTTGCCTTGCCCAATTGTATCTATACACTCAATTAAACCAGAATATTCATAAATAATATCTTCATATAACTTCCTAACAACCTCATCTTCAATATCATTTATTTCAATTGCAAATAAAGAACGTTGCAATTCAAATGTGTCAAAATCGACTTTCGGATATTTGAACTTTGGCTCAATTGTGAAATTTGACTTGAAGAATTTCTTTCGTTGTTTTTCAATATTTAGAGGATTGATATAGTTGAGTAATTCAATTTTCTTAACCAATTCATCAATCTGCTTATCAATTTTCAGTAATACTTTTTCCTGTGTCATACTCATATAATCATCCTTGTTTCAACCTAAAATCGGAAACAAACTTAGGTAGTATTTCTTTCAATCCCTCTTCAATACCACGTACCACTTCAGGAAACATAATTTGATCTAATTCGTCACAATAAATCTTCTTAACTTCCGTCGCTAAGACTAAACTATTGCTGAAATTTGACGTAATATATTTCAAAAAATAACCATTACCTTGAAAGGTGTCATTAATTAATGAAGTACTTTTAATTCCATTTGGTAAAATCATTTTACTCAATAATTCTCTCCATAATTGAACATCTTCACCAAAGCGATCGTTATCCACATTAGCAGAACCAATATTAAAAGTAGGTACTTCCCTATCCCATCGTTTCCAATTATAAGAATGCATATCTACCACTAAAACAGACTGAAACATCATTTCTAATTGATTCAATAATGCGTGAACAACTTTATAAAAACTAGTATGTTTTGCCAAACTCAAGTCTCGTTCCTTTATTGGAAGTTGCTTTTTCCAAAGTTTTTTTCCCCAAGCATCATCATAAATTGCTGCTTCCGGTGCCCTATTTAAATCATATTCGAACCTAGAATCACAACCGGCAATTACAATAGGAAATGTTTGAATCATTTCTTTAGTGCATGGATCTTCTTCGAACCAACGATCATATTCAGAATGCAAACAATTACTCCATAAAGACTTCCTAAACTGATGGCCATCATGTACAGCAGCGCAAACTAAATGAACGTATTGTTCAATTTTAATAGTAAACGAATAATCATCAGTTACAGCCTCAAAAGTTTCTTTTGAGTTAATTTTATTAATGATCTCATTTATTGAAAGGCGTAGCATATTATGGAATTTGTCAGTTTTAAGTCTAACAATTATTTTTCAATTGGTAATTCAGTTAAACTCCCCCATTCTGTCCAAGAACCATCATAAACAGATTTGTTTTCAATTCCTGCTATTTCAGCTCCTAAAGCCAAAACACAGGCGGTTATACCAGAACCACAAGAAAAAATTATCTGTTTATTCTTTACCATTCCAAACAATGTTTTCAATTCGTTTTCTGATTTCATTTTAACTCCATCTAACAAATCGGTATAAGGTAAGTTCTTTGAGTTTGGAATATGTCCACTTCTTAATCCTGGTCTAGGCTCTTCAACCAGGGCATTAAAACGACTTGATCCTCTTGCATCAATTATCCCTATCCCAAAATCATCTATTGCTTTTAAAACAGGTACATGATCATGAATCATTCCTGGTTTATATTTTGCGATAAAATCTCCTTTTTTAATAGCAGTATTCGCTTTACTTTGAATAGGTAATTTGGCTTCATTCCAAGCCGGTAAACCACCATCTAATACGGCAATATTTTCAAATCCCATAGACTTAAACATCCACCAAACTCTTGCGCATGAATAATATCCATACCTATCATATACAACTATGCAACTGTCATTATTAACGCCGTATGATCTAGACTTCTCTTGAAATTCCTTAGCAGTTAACATTGTATTTGGGAATGCTACTCCTTGTACCGAAAATTCTTTTTTAATATCGAAAAACAGTGCGTTTTTTATATACGACAAGTCACCATTTGTACTCGATTTATCGGTAACTTTTTGAATAGTGGCATCAAATACAATCAAGTTTGGTTGATTCAAGTTCTTTGACAACCATTCTACAGAAACTATTGGAGACGACACTTTAAGCATCCTCTACTGTTTTTCTTAATCTTGAACGCCTGTCAAATGCCTGTAGTTTATCCAATACTTTGCTTTCTACAAAATCTACCACTTTTATCTGTAATTTTGTTTTGTATACTTTATTGATATAAGTTATTCCGCCTGGACTCATTACGTTAACTTCTACTAATTTCCCACCAATCACGTCAATCCCAACAAAATACAATCCATCATTTACAAGTTTTGGGCCTATTTGCTTGCACAATGCTTTTTCTTCTTTTGACAATGCATGCTTTTGCACCGAGCCACCTGCCGAAACATTTGATCGATGATCGTCTGATCCAGGAACTCTTCTCATCGCACCAATTGGCTCGCCATTTAACAATAATATTCTAATATCTCCTAATTCGGCTCCTTCAATATAATCTTGCAGAATCACGTAATTAGACTTTCCGTCAACGCTGTTTATATAAAAATCTAATAAAGAGTTGATATTTAACTTTGCAGATTTTTCGATTAGAATAACACCAGAACCACCAAATCCATTCAATGGTTTTAATATCATTTTATCAGATTTCGACTCCTTAATTTGCCTAATTAAATCACGCTTATTTTTAGATACATGCGTGGGTGGTATTATATTGCTATGTGAATCTCCAAATGCGGCTGTATACAATTTGTTATTTGCTTCTCGCATTCCTTGTAAAGAATTTACAATAAATACATCGTCCTTTACAGAGTCTAAGAAATTAAGCATGATTGGGTCTAGCGGAGGATTTGCCCTAAAAAATATGACATCAAAACCAGCCAAAGGCAGCACTTCTTCTCTAAGTTTTGCTTTATTGTAAAATGATTTCATAGAACCTGGAATTTTATCCATCCTATTTACCACATTGCAAAAAGCATTGGTAACACTATTCTGAATCATTAAACTTTCTGGAGTGCACATCGCAACTCCATGATTTCGTTTTACACATTCATGTATAAGTGTTAAACTCGTATCGTTTTCCGGGTCAATGTCTTCCCAAGGATACATCAAAAAGCAAATATTCATAATCCTTAAATTTTGTTCTTTTTATCTTTTATTTCACTGCATCATAATTATCATCCCACTCTTCAACATGAGGATCACCTAATTTACCTACAGATTTGGCAACCAACATAGAAACCGTTGCATCACCAGTTACATTAATAACTGTTCTTAACATATCTAACGGTCTATCAACTGCAAAAATTAATGCCAATCCAATCGCTAGTTTTTCTGGAGGAAACCCAACAGATTCTAAAACTATTACCAACATCACCATTCCTGCTCCAGGAACTGCGGCAGAACCAATAGATGCCAATAGGGCGGTTAATATAATTGTTAATTGATCGGCAAAGGTTAAATCAAAACTTAAGGCCTGAGCTATAAACACCGCCGCCACAGCTTGGTACAAACTAGTTCCGTCCATATTAATTGTAGCTCCAACAGGCAATACAAAACTCGACACTTCTTTATCTACGCCAATATGTTCCTCTACACGTTCCATTGTTACTGGTAACGTTGCTGCACTAGAACTTGTAGAAAATGCTAACAATTGCGCTGGAGATAATTCTTTTAAAAACCAAAATGGATTTTTCTTAGTAATTACTCCCACTAAAATACAATAGAATACTATCATCAACAGTAATCCTCCAACAACAGTTAAAGCATACCATAACAAGGCTATTAAAATATCCGGATCATCTGACGACACAACTACGTTAGCCAATAAGGCAAAAACTGCAATTGGTGCTGACAACATAATTAAATCAACCATTTTTAACACCACATCATTCATGGAGTCAAAGAAATCCTTTAACGGTTTTGCGCGTTCTTCTCCAATTAATAGCATTGAAATACCTAAGAAAATAGTAAAGAAAATAACTTGTAACATTAACTTATTTTCGCTCATGGCTTTCATAGCATTGTCCGGAACCATGTCTTCCAAAAACTGTAATGGGCCTGAGCTAATTTGTTTGGATGCCTCTGCAATTTTTGCTTGCACGCCGCTATTGTTTGCGTATGTATTGGTTAATTTTGTTATTGTTTCTTCCGAAATTCCATTACCAGGCTGCACTACATTGACCAACAACAAGCCAATAGAGATCGCAATTACTGTCGTTCCAATATAAATTGAAATGGTTTTAAGACCAATATTCTTAAACTTAGATATATCCTTTAAATCTGAAATTCCTTTTACTAAAGAAGCGAGAATTAACGGAACGGCAATTAACTTTAAAAGTTTTACAAAGATGCTTCCTATTGGTTTAATCCAATCAGAAACAAATCCTTGCCCCCAATCGAATGATGTCATTAACAATCCAAAAAGGATTCCTAGTACCATCCCAATCAATATCTTCCAATGTAGTGCCATTTTCTTCATTCCGTTGTTTATTTATTTTAAGCCTTGAAAGGTAACAAAATATTTAAAATTTCAGATAGAATTGAAACTAAAAAAGGTTGACGAAATTCTTTCAATATTTATTTGAAATCGTATTTTTGCGCATCAAAATTTATCAATGGAAAAATTAAAACAACGTTGGGGTATCACATCTAATTTGCAAATCATCGCAATTTTAGTCGTTTTTTCAATCAATGGTTCATTTGCTGCTTGGGTCGCTGGCCCTGTTACAAATTTTTTCGGAATAAATGCCGAAACCACGCAGCCATACGCTTGGTATATATTTTTAAGAATTGTTTTAATATTCCCAATTTACCAATTGACCCTTCCATTAGTTGGTTGGTTATTTGGTCAGTTTAACTTTTTCTGGAGTTTTGAAAAGAAAATGTTACGAAGAATGGGCTTTAAACGCTTTTTTCCTGAAGAGGAAGATTAACACGCTCCTAATTTCTTCCTCAAGAGAGAACCCTAGAGTAAAATACCTTGTCTTTCCTGCAATACTAGGAATCTTTATTTTTTCCTTAATTAATACCATTTTTTTGCGTTGAACTATTGTCACCTTGAGCGCAGTCGAAAGGTCTCATTACATATAAGGAAAATACAATTATCAAATCTAAAGGGGTTGAAATTTACATTAAGTTGTTTGAAACATCCACCTCAATCCTCCCTAGAGGGAGGAAACTTGAATATTATATTTCATCACTTTTATGTGCAATTCTTCTTACTCTTCTATTAAAGGAGGTGTTTTATTTACAAAGACCTGTTCATAAATCCATGACAATGTAAAAGTTGGAATGATATCCGTTCCAATAAACCCGGCTTCTTCGCCAAATGAAATAAGACTCGCTACTTTTGCAAAGGTGCCTTTATATAATTTTAAAATCAGATATGCTGATAACGGCGCCCAAACAATATCCATAAATTCACCTGCACCTGGAATTACGAAAGACAGCATACCAATACCATCTAATAAAATACTAAGTAAGAGTTTTTTGTATTTCGGATTCATATTAGAATAAAAACGAAAAGTACTGTTATTAATTGTACTCTACAGACATCCATTTAACTAAATTTCTCAAACTAAAAATCCAACAACATCCAACTACACTATTGTTTCTTCAACTTGTCTTTGTATTGCTTTTGAAACTTCTCTAATTTCGGATTGATAACATATTGGCAGTAAGGTTGACTTGAGTTGTTAATGAAGTAATCTTGATGGTAATCTTCCGCAACATAAAAGTCATCAAATTCCGTTACTTCAGTAACAATCTTATTTGGAAAGACCTCTGCATCATCCAAAGCCTTAATCATTGTATTCGCAGCCAATTGCTGTGCTTCATTATGGTAAAAAACAGCAGATCTGTATTGTGTACCTTTATCATTTCCTTGCCTGTTTAGCGTTGTTGGATCGTGTGTGTTAAAGAATATCTCTAACAATTCTTCAAAAGATAAAACAGTTGGGTCATATGAAATCTGAATTGCTTCTGCATGTCCAGTCCTACCCGACACTACTTCTCTATAAGCCGGATTTTTTATATGCCCTCCAGAATAACCAGACTCTACTTTAAATACCCCTTCTAATTGTTCAAAAATTACTTCTGTACACCAAAAGCATCCTCCGCCGAAAGTGGCATACTCTATATTCTTCATAAATTTATTGTTTGCTTCAATTACTTCCTTTTTCAACTCTTTTTCGCTCGATAATCCAAAACAAGAAATCGTTAAAAAGGCTATTAATAAAATTGATACGTTTTTCATTCTAATAAGATTTCGTCATTAAGTCGATAAGAATTACACCATATTACAAACTTACATTTAAATTAGCAATGCTGTTTCAAATTCAAGCGGAGTTCTAATCTGTTCTCGATACATTTCCCCTAGGAAAACACTAGAACTGACGGTTAATTTTGAGATATTCATTTTCATTAACTGAATAATTGTATTTTTAATCCCCAAACTTTAACAATTCATGGAAAACTCAATTCTAACTACTGTTGTTCTACCTATTTCACTTGCCATTATAATGCTTGGCATGGGACTCTCTTTAACCATCAACGATTTTAAAAGAGTTTTTAAGCACCCAAAGGCTGCATTACTAGGCTTAACAAATCAAATGATCGTATTGCCAATAATTGGATTTTCAATGGCCCTTTTATTTGATTTAGACCCTGTTTTGGCCGTAGGTTTAATGTTAATTGCCGCTTGTCCAGGTGGTGCTACTAGTAATTTAATTACCCATGTAGCCAAAGGAGACATTGCCTTATCTATCTCTCTAACTGCAATTACAAGCATTGCTACGGTATTTACGATTCCTATTATTTTATCCTTTGCTTTAAACTATTTCATGAATGAAACTGGAACCAACATAGAATTACCAATAGGAGAAACCATGCTGCAGATAACCGGAATTACTATAGTACCCGTTACCATTGGAATGCTAATAAAACATTATAAACAAGACTTTGCGCTTAAAATGGAAAAATCGATGCGTATTGCATCAACTGTCATATTTGTTGCGGTACTTCTAGGTATTATAATGGCAAATAAAGAAATAATTGTTGATTCTTTTAAGCAAATTGGGCTTGTTGCTTTAGGCTTGAATTTAGCTACGATGGCAGTTGGTTATTTCTCGGCAAGAGGATTTAAACTTGACCTAAAACAATCTATTTCTATTACTATAGAGAGCGGCATACAAAACGGAACCTTAGCCATAGTAGTAGCGCTTTCTATTTTGGGCAGATTAGAATTAACTGTACCAGCGGTAGTTTATTCATTAACTATGTTCTTTACCGCTGGATTCCTAATGTGGTATTTTGGAAGAAGAAAAGATTAATTTCAAAATAAGTGTAAACAATAAATGCCCATTTCTGGGCATTTATTGTTTCAATATGTAAGAATTCAATTAATTACTACCGTGCCATTGCGCCCAATCTTTCATATCCCCAAATAAAACATTTCTACCTGATTCTCCATTTGTAAGAATAATAATTCCTGATTTGGATTCAAAGTCAAGCATGAAACCAGCATGCCAGCCTTCGTTAGACCCCCCATGCCCGTGTAAGGTAAAATCTCCAAAACGATTCATTTCCATATACCCCATTCCGTAATTTCCTTTAGAAAATTCAGTTGGATTTGTTAAAAGTTGTATACTTTTTTCAGACAGCACTGGATTGGGAGCATAAGATGTCTTTGCAAAAATAATTAGATCGTCTAGTGTTGTATGTAACCCGGCTGCTGCTTGTGCATTAAATGAACGTAACGCAATTTCTTTTCCGTTCTCATCATATGGCTTGGCAGATTTTTTTAACAACTGTTTATTTATATTAAAACTTGTTTGGTTCATTTTAAGAGGTGTAAAAATGGTTTTTTGCATATAGTCTGCAAAAGACCTACCGGTAACTTCTTCAATTACCAATTGTAAAATAGTATATCCTCCTCCAGAATATTTCCATTCGCTTTCAGGTTCCATAATTTGTATTACTGCCTCCTCTTCACGGCTCGTACCTAAAAGAGATTCAACTGTAGAGCTTAACTCTTTTCTAGACTCATAACCATTATATCCATGAACAGATAATCCTGCTGTGTGCTGCATTAAGTTTCGAATCGTAATTTTATCCGTATCAAACTCGCTTTCTGGCAGTTGCCATTTTGTAATATAGGTTGCTGCAGGTGCATCCAAATCTAACCTTCCGTCCTCTACCAGTATCATTATACCCCATGCGGTGAACATTTTAGAAATAGAACCAATATTAAAGCCAGTTTCACTATTAACCTCAATTTTCGCTTCCACATCAGCAAATCCATAGCCTTTTTTAACAATCACTTTTTCATTTTTAATAACTGCAATTGCCAAACCTGGCACTTTATGTTCTTTTAACGCCTTTGGTGTATTTTCATCTAAAGTACTTAGCAACTCTTTTTCAGATGCTGACTTTTGTGCATTGGCAAATGAGATGCTTAATGCCATTGTAATAATTGTAATTAAAGTTTTCATATGTATTATGTTTTAAATTTGATGCAAACCTAGAATGGTCACTCCATCATTTCTAAACATTTTGACAAACCCTACCAATGACATGACATACGTTTATTTATGATATTTAAAGTACCTTTATCATCTCATTGGAATCGTTTACATTAAAAAAAGTGACGTTCATAAAATAAAAGTAATCATCTTGAATTCACACCATAGCTTTGTGTCAAAATCATAAACAATTAGAAGACATGACACACAAAAAACTATTTAAAAACGCGGCTATATTATCAGGAATAATCATTACATTAATGATCATTTTTAGATATTCTCAGAGTGAACTTTATACAGTACTTTCAGCATCTCTAGGCCTAGTTATCTTTTACACCATTTTGTATTATTTATTTCAAACAGAAAAGGTGAAATTTGGAAACTCTACCCCAATCCTTAAATACTTGTTTTTAGGAATTAGTATCCCCGCATTGATTTTTGCAGTACAAATAACAAGCGGAACTGACGGGTTTATTACAAATGCGGTTAGAATCCTTTTGGCAATTGAAATTGCATACTTAATATTTTACTGGGTTTACACATACAGAAAGGGTATTCAAAAACTTAAAAGCGATAAATTAGAGGCTGAATTAATGCTTTTAAAAAACCAGATAAACCCTCATTTTTTCTTTAATACTTTAAACAATTTATATTCTTTAATAAAGAAAGATACTGATGTAGCACAGGACTATGTATTAAAGTTATCAGACTTAATGAGATTCACCATCTATGATAGCGGAAAGGAAAAAGTACAATTAAAAGATGAAATTCAATATTTGATAAATTACATCGAATTACAAACTGCTAGATACCATAAAGAAATTGATGTCAATTTTGAAAAGACCATTCAAAATTCAGAGACAATGGTTGCTCCATTATTGTTTATTATCTTATTGGAAAATGCGTTTAAACATGGTGTAGAAAAAGCAACTGAAAATGCATTTGTTCATATCCAATTAATTGAAGATGATCAAAAAATATGTTTTACGGCTAAAAATAATTTCGATTCAGAAGAGTCTACAACAAGCAATGGCATTGGATTGAAAAACCTAAAAGATCGTTTAGACTTATTATACCCTAACTGTTATAAGTTAGATGCGAGTTCGAAAGAAAACGTATATTCAACAACCTTGGAAATAGTAAAGCAATGATAAAATATATAATTGTTGATGACGAAACGGCCTCGCATGATAACATCAAAGATTATGCGAGCAACCTTTCGTATCTCTCTTTTCAAAAAAGTTGCTACAATGCTTTTGAGGCATTAGAATTTCTAAATAAACACGCAGTCGATCTAATTTTTCTAGACATTAATATGCCAAAACTTTCAGGTCTAGATTTTTTGAAAACACTCTCTAATCCACCTAAAATAATTATTACAACAGCATACAAGGAGTTTGCTTTAGAAGGCTACGAACTAAATATTGACGATTATTTATTAAAACCATTTAATTTCAGTCGCTTCTTAAAAGCGGTAAGTAAAATTTCCGATGCATTGGCCATTAATTCCAATCCTATTCGACATTCTGAAACGGTAGCAGACAAAAAGATATTTGTAAAGGAAGACAAGAAATATTATCAAATTAAACTACATGACATTCTTTTTATAGAAGCCTATGGAAACTATGTAAAAATCAATATGGCTGATAAAATGATCGTTTCGCATCAAACCTTAACTTCCCTATCGCATCATTTACCCGAAAATGAATTTATAAGAGTCCATAAATCGTTTATCATTTCTATTGATAAAATTGAACTTATAGAGGGTAATAGAATCCATATAACGCATCACAAATTACCAATAGGTAAAATGTACAAACTCAATGTAAACCGATTGATAAAATAGAGATCGCACATTACAAATTGAATCCTTACATTGACAAACTTCCACTAAAACACAATTAAATGTGTTTCTAAAGGGATAAAGTCACTTTGTACCCATATACTACTTTTGTACCCCTAATAGTTTTGTATTCATCCCTGTTGTTCAAATAAAAAGTAAACTAGATTTAGTTTTGTCACATCAATTTTAAAAATCGATAAAGATGAAAACCAAACTATTCAATTATTTAAACAAACCATATGCAGTAGTATTTATAATGCTCATTGCTCCTCTATTTGGGTTCATGGACCGGAACTTTGTTTTTTTCTTCGGCCTTGGCGTTGTTTTTCTATTATTAAAAGGAAGCAAGTATGACTGGTCAAAGTTTGGAATTGGTGAGAAAATCACCAAAAAAACCATTACAAAGAGTATCCTTATAGCACTCGTTCTTTTTCTTGTCTTTACAGTTATTATAGATCCCCTACTTCAAAATTTACTAGGCACATATGATTTATCGTCTATTGATGATATTAGAGGAAACCTTTCCGGATATGTTATTTTAATGCTTGTGATGTGGGTATTTGCTGCCTTTGGAGAAGAAATTCTGTTTCGAGGATATTATATGAAAGGATTGGCGGAATTATTTGGCAATAGTAATAAGGCTTGGATGTACTCAGCAGTAATCACCTCGCTTTACTTCGGAATTTCTCATGCATACCAAGGATTTATTGGTGTTGTGTCCGTATTTTTATGGTCTTTGCTTATTTCATTGCTCTTTAATAAAAACAGAAACAATCTATTGCTATTGGTATTGATCCATGGTATTTATGATTCTATTGGAATTACGCTCATCTATTTAAATAAAGACACTGTTATAACTGATTGGCTATTGCAATTACTTTAACAAGAAGCAAAAGAAATTGTTAACATGTTTATAAGTTCATTTGATTCGTGTACTTAATTTGACGAACTTCGCTTTACGCTGATGTAATATTTTAAACAGTAGAACATCAACCAATTATATCGTCATCAAAAAATCAGTACTAAAGAAAAGGTCGAATGAAAAAATTAAAAAAAGAAGACATTCATCAAGAGGTTTTTGACTTGTACGATGAGTATGCTCATAACAAAATTGAAAGAAGGCAATTTGTAAAGAAATTATCAATGTACGCTGTTGGTGGTATAACAGTTTCTTCATTGCTTAGTTTTATCATGCCTAACTATGTTGAGTCTGTTACTGTTAATCAAGATGACGAAAGATTAGATTCAAAGTTTATTACCTACAATTCTAAGAAAGGTAACGGAGAAATTAGAGGCCTTTTATCTAAACCCAAAAACGCTTCTAAAAAATTACCTGGAATTGTAATTATTCATGAAAACAGAGGGCTTAACCCATATATTGAAGATGTTGCAAGAAGAGCAGCCTTAGAAGGCTTTATAACCTTGGCCCCCGATGCACTAACACCTCTTGGAGGCTATCCTGGCAATGATGACGAAGGTAGAAGTATGCAACGTAAATTGGATAGAAATGATATGCTAGAAGATTTTATTGCGGCTTTTGAATACCTTAACTCACATGAAGGCTGCACAGGTAAAATTGGTGTTGTTGGTTTTTGTTTTGGAGGATGGATCTCTAATATGATGGCAGTTAAAGTACCTAATCTTGGAGCAGCGGTGCCGTATTATGGAAGCCAACCAACTAAAGAAGATATAATAAAAATAAATGCGCCTTTAATGATTCATAATGCTGGTTTAGACAAAAGAGTAAATGCCGGATGGCCTGCTTATGAAGAAGGGCTTAAAGAACACAACAAAGTTTATGAAGCATATGTTTATCCAGAAGTAAATCACGGTTTTCATAACAACACTACTCCACGCTACGACAAAGCGGCGGCGGATTTATCATGGAGTAGAACCTTATCATTCTTTAAAAAACATCTAAACCAATAACTGAGTTTATACAATCAACCACAGAATTTAAAATGAAAAAATCAGACGAGCAATTAGGCATGAACAAGAGCATTGCTCGAAGAGATTTTATACAAGCAACAGCATTAACTTCATTAGGATTAATGTTGTCTACATCCTGTGTTTTTACAAATAAAGAAAAAGAATCGCTTGTAAAAGACTACCCTCCTTTAAAAACTGGAATGCGAGGCTCGCATGACGGTTCTTATGAAACCGCGCATGCGTTGGCTCGGCAAGGTGTTCAATTTAAAAACCCGGTTGATACGGATGAATATTATGACCTGATTATTGTAGGTGCAGGTATTAGCGGCTTAACGGCTGCATATGAATATCGGAAAAAATTTGGGGATGAATCTAAAATACTCATACTAGATAATCACGACGATTTTGGTGGACATGCAAAACGCAATGAATTTGATCAATCTTCTTGTATGCGTTTGTCTTGGGGTGGCACTATGAATTTGGAATACACTTCATTCAGCCAACCAGTACTTGATTTTATTGCTGAGTTAGGAATTGATGTAAATGCCTTACACAAAAAAATTAAGTTCGATTACGGAAATGACAAACCTGCAATTTGGTTTGACAAAGACACTTTTGGAGAAAACATCTTAATTCCAGGGTTCTCTATGTATAGTAGAAATGAAGATGTGATTGATCAAATAGATAAATTCCCTCTTAGTGAACAAGGGATTGAAGCGCTGAAAGCCTTTTATACAAAAGATGACAATGTACTCGAAGGTTTATCAGAAAAGGAAATTGAAAACGTACTCTACAAAACGAGTTACACGGATTTCTTAGAACAGCATTGCCAACTTCCAAAAGAAGTTGTAGAACTGTTTATTAAAGCCACGGACGGTTATTGGGGTGTGCAACCTCATAGTTTATCCGTAGCAGAAGCAGTAAGTGCTTGGTTGCCCGGAGATCATAGAATAGGTGAATCGGGAAAGGAAGTACGTGGTAATAATGAATCTGAAGAGGTAGCAATGTTCCCAGATGGCAATGCCTCCATTGCACGTTTATTGGTTTGCTCATTGATTCCGGATGTCTGTCCAGAAACGACTGCTAAAACCATTGCCATGGCTGAGTTTGATTATTCTAAATTAGACCTGCCTAACAACGCTACTAAAATTCGCTTATCATCTACAGTCGTGAACGCTAAGAATGAAGCCAATGAAGTGGCAGTGACCTATGTTAAAAATGGAAAGACAATTCGCATACGATCCAAACATAGCGTATTGGCTTGTTACCATGCCATCATTCCTCATATTTGCCCTGAACTACCCGACCACCAAAAGAAAGCACAGCAATACCAAGTAAAACATCCAATGTTGGTGACAAATGTGCTGGTTAAAAATAGTACGGCACTAGATGCCCTTGGCATTTCTGGTGCATACTGCCCTGGACGTATGCATGCCAAGGTTTTTATGACCAAAGGCGTTAACACTGTTGGCTACCAACCAGATTATAATAAAGATGAGGCGGTGCCTTTGATGTTTTGGGGCATGATGGAACCACCTGCACGAGACATTCCTATTCACGCTCAATTAAGAGGCGCAAGAATGACGCTTTTCCAAAAGAAATTCGAAGACTTTGAAAGAGAAGTAAGAACGGTGCTCGATGGCTTATTAGGGCCTGCTGGGTTTGATGTTGCTGAAGATATTTTGGCAATAACTGTAAATAGATGGTCTCATGGATATTCGTATAGTTATTTAGATCTATGGGATAAAAAGTACAAGCTAAGCGAAGCCCCTCATGAAATTGCAAGACAACCCATTGGCAATATAAGTATTGCAAATTGCGATGCTGCTGCCTCCGCATACAGCCAAGCAGCCATAGAAGAAGCTTTTAGAGCTGTGAGAGAACTTAAATAAATTTACACCTACTATACTTTGTTTTTGTATTTTTAATATTAAGCATATTAGATTGTTAATATGTTTATAAGTTCTTTTTAATTGTAAAGTATATTTAACGAAATTCGCTAAACAAATAGAATATAGCATCACTATTGATAATAGCCAATAGTTAGCACCAATATTGAAAAAAACTAATTCTAATAAATCTTGAATCCCAATTCAACATCTAATCTTTTAAATGCACTAAAAGAACAAACTGAAAAACTGAAATTCATAACTCAAAGTATGAATTTTAATTTACCAGATTACACATTTGAAGAAACAGAACGGATCTTTTCGGAATATGGATGGTATATCCCTCCATTTATAGAAATTAGAATTGTATTTGAACTTGTCGAACTTTTTGACAACAAGAATGTACTCGAGGCTGAAAACCATCTAATTAATTATTTTAAAAAAAATCTTAAAAAAATTGAATCAGAATTAATAGAAAGCCACCCCGAAAGAAAAGACATTTTAACTGAAGCGTTTAAGGCTCACCGAAAGAAACTGTTTTACTCCTCGACAATACTGTTTTTATCGCAAGCAGACGGTGTGTGTGATTCAATTATTTTTAGAGGAAGAGAAATAGGTAAAATTAAAAATAACGATGAGAATCATCCGATAATTAATATCCTCGCAGAAAAAAATTCTCTAACAGACTATTATAATAACGAAACCAAAAATTCGAATTATTTTAGTGACTTAAATCGTCACGGTGTTATGCACGGAATTTCGAATAATTATGGTAACGAATTGAATAGTTTAAAAGCATTATCATTGGTATGCTGTGTTTCCGACTTTAAAAGATATAATAAGAAATATTACAGCTGCTAACAATGGCTATAATTGCTTGCGCCAGTTCGCTGCGCTCGTGACATTGTGGGATTTGAACAAAAAATCATAAATTTAACAGCCTAAACGTAATTCTAAACATTCTTTACTAATGAAATTCCCTTTATATTCAGTACTGCTAGTCCTATTCTTTTCCTGTTCTCCTTTTTCTGAAAAGAAACAAAAAAAATCAGATTCAGAATTAAAAGGCTATTTTGTAGATGCTAATAATGGTGATGACAGTAACGACGGTAAGCACCCCAATAGTCCTTGGAAAACGGTAGAAAAAATTAATGCCATCATTTTTGAACCTGGCGATAATCTCTATTTTAAAAGAGGTACAAGTTATTCGCATGGGCTACGAATTAATGGTGATGGAACAAAAGCCAAACCAATTACGATTTCGGCGTATGGAGAAGGTGATGCTCCAAAATTTACAAATACAGATGACAGCATATTTGATGGAAATGCTATTCAGATTAACGGAGATTATCAAATTGTAGAAAATCTATATGTTTATGGAACCAATCCAGCCAAGAACGGTTTTTTTATGACCGTGTGGAAACTAGGGGGCATAAAAGCCAATTTAGGTGCCGATCATACGATAATTCGCAATAATGAAGTAGTAGACTGCCCTATTGGAATAAATTCAGAAAGTGATTTTTGCCTTATCACCAACAATACGGTACGTGATTGCAACCGCCCAATTTTCCCTCCAGGTTGGGGGCCAATTGGTATAAGAATAGGAACGGGCAACACGGAGATATCGTACAATACCATACACAACTACCACAGTTTTGGTGGCACTTGGGGTGGTGATGGCGGCGCCATAGAAATTGACGATGGAAGAAACCCGAGAAACAATATTTCTATTCATCACAACAAAAGCAGTTTGAACATGGCTTTTTGCGAAATTAGTTATGGGTTTGATATTTGTGAAAAGAAACACCTAAAAAGAGCTTGTAAATTGGGAGATTGTCGCACTTGTAAACCAGAAGACCGCATCATAGAGAATTTGGTGATGGCTTATAACGAATCAAGAGACTACAGTTCATTTACACAAATATTTGCTCCTGTGGTAAACGGATTTATCGAAAACAATACGATTATAAGAACCTTAGAACATCCAGATATTGATTCGAATGTATTTCGCGAGCACGACCCTAATAGCCAAGCAGCCGACAGCCCAACAACCTACAGAAATAATCTTGTTGTGGTTGTGAATGAAAAAGTACGATCCGGAGTGGGCAATCAAGTATATTTAGGCTGGCCCATGGCAGAATTCAATCATTCTAACAATCTCTTTTTTAATTTGGATAGCCCAACCGTTATATTTAGCGATAAGCCAGATGAGAACAAAGAAAATGCTGAAGGAGAAATTATTGCAAATCCTCTTTTGGTAAATTTAGCTGAAGGAGATTTTCGTTTATCAGTCAAAAGTCCTGCTATAAATAGTGGAACAAATGAAGGCCACTATTCTTTAGATCTTGATGGAAATCCTATTAACAATACAAGAGATATTGGCGCTTATGAATTTCAGATAAAATAAACCACGTAACTCACTTCTTAAATCTGGTTTTGCCAGAAGCAAGTTGTAATTTACAGTTCAGATCGCATCGATAAAGGATTTAAAAATTGCATTAAATACTAAAAAACTTTGAACAACACCATGTATTATTAATTACTTGGTTCTGGTCTACTCAAAATTCTTTAGTTAATTTATTATCATATCTTTAAAGAAACTAAGCTATGATAAAATTCTTTAGAAAAATTAGACAACGATTACTGACTGAAAACAAGTTCGGAAAATATCTAACTTATGCAATTGGTGAAATTATTCTTGTTGTAATTGGAATATTGATTGCATTACAAATTAATAACTGGAATGAAAACAATAAATATAGGAAAGCCGAAACTCAAACCCTCATAAATCTAAAAACAGAGTTTAAGAAAAACCATGAAGGCCTATTAGAAATAATAAAATTTAAAATTAGACATGAAAATCAAGGTCGTGCTTATATAGAAATGATAACCAATGATACAGTTCCCTTATTTAGTAAAATACAAGCAAAAATTCCAACATTAAATACATCGCGATGGAATGCTAAATATCCTGTTTTAAATAGCCTTCTTAGTTCGGGTGACATAAAAAGAATAAAAAATGACTCTTTAAAACTTATGCTGATGAATTGGAATATGGAAATAGAAAAATTCCATGATATGGATAACCGTCATCTTGATGTAACAATTGAAAGATCTAAATATATAGACAACCATATCTATGGACCAATTGTAAAACTAGCGAAACATGATAGTATTTGGCCTGGAGGTTATTACCCAAATAATATATCGGACAAATTATATGACCAAAAGGCAACTATAATTAATGATGTTGCTTTTTATAATCATACTAAACTTATTATAACCCAATCATTTATTATGATAAAAATGGCTAAACAAAATATTAAATATTCCGAAAAAATTATGAACGAATTAGATTCTGAATTAAGAAATAGAACTGAATAACGGAAACACAAAAACATCTGGTAAACCTTTGTTCTTGGCTAAAAAAAGCACGAATTTAAAGCCGTACGAATCTTATAAAATACTGTTAGCCTTAATTATGACCAACAATTAAACAATGATAAAATTCTTTAAAAAAATTAGACAAAGACTAATCTCAGAAAACAAGTTCAGTAAATACCTACTCTACGCAATCGGAGAAATTATACTTGTAGTTATCGGGATTTTGATTGCTCTTTCAATAAATAATTGGAATGATAAAAGCAAAGAGAACTTAAAAGAAAAATTAGTTTTATTGGAAATTTCAAATTCGCTATTGGCCAATCTTGATTGGTTCCAAGATGTATCGTACAAGCGATTAGAGAGAAAGACAGAAGGTATTTCTAGGCTAACTAAAATGATTGGTGAGAACGAAAAAACTGTTTCGTTCGATTCAATAATTAAACTTTTTAATAAATCTCAAACGGACATAAGTATTATCTATGACTCCGGACCATATGAATCATTAAAAACATATGGTTTTGAAATTATTTCAAATGACACATTGCGTAAATTAATTATTAATAGTTACGAGGTAACATTTCCTTCAATGAGAGTATTTGGAGATAAAACTCAAAAAATATTAGATCCCCTTATTGAAGAAATAAAGATTAAAATATTTAAAAAAGAGGCCGTACAAAACGAAAAAGGTGTATGGCAATTAATTAACACACCAAAAGACAATAAAATATTGACCAACCCTGATTTTAAAAACCTTTTAGACCTAGAAAATCAGAAATACAATAATTATATTAACAGATTAAATTATGTAAAAAGAAGAATGACTAATCTTAATAAGCAGATTGTTGAGGAGTTGGACTATCTGAACGAAAAATAAGGAAAGCACGACACCGTTTAAAATATATACTTACTTAAAAGAAAAAAATTAACGTTTGTATTAGGCTAAAAATACTACAGATTTTAAGTTTATAAATATTATGCATAAAAGCTGGCAATACTAAATCAAAATGCAATTAAAGGAAGATTACACTAGTGAAATCATTAAACTTAATCCTGACTATGAAGGTGACGTAAAAGCTGTTTTGGTAGCCTCAAATAAAAATAGAGGAAATAGAAAGAGTGTATTATACCTGCATGGATATATCGATTATTTTTTCCACCCGCATTTAGGTGAAAAGTTTAATCAAAATGGTTTTGACTTTTTTGCCCTTGATCTCCGCAAGCATGGTAGGTCTTTAATGAGGCATCAGCATCCTAATTATTGCAAGGATTTAAGAGAATATTTTGAAGAAATTTCAATTACGATAAAAAAAATAAAACAAAAAGGAAACCCTGTGTTTTTACTAGCTCATTCTACAGGTGGCTTAACAGCAAGTTATTACATGAACTATGGCAAGGAAAGAGACTCAATTAACGGTTTAATTTTAAATTCTCCCTTTTTAGACTTTAACCAATCTCCACTTTCAAAATCAATAAGTTTATTTGTTGCAAGCCTCATTTCAAAGATGTCAACCTATGCAAAGATAGAAGGTGCTCTTTCTTCTGCATATGCTGAGAGTATTCACAAAGATTATTTCGGAGAATGGGACTTTAATCTTGAATGGAAACCTATAAAAGGATTTCCAACATATTTTATATGGGTATTAGCAATTGCTAAAGCGCAAACAGAAATGAAAACATCAGACATCCAAGTGCCTATTTTATTAATGCATTCCTCTGGGTCTAAGAAAATTAAGAAATATTCAAAAGAGGCAATGACTAATGATATTGTTTTAAACATTGAAGATATCAAAAGAGTCGGAGAAAAATTAGGAGATAAAGTAGAACGATTGGAAATTAAAAATGCCCAGCATGATATTTTTTTATCTCCTAAAGCAGTAAGAGATATTGGTTTCAATAAAATGTTTTCTTGGTTAGAAAGCACTGATTTTAAGAAGTAAAACTTCCGCCAATAAGATATATAACATTTACTACAATTAAAGAAAAAATGTAAAACCAAAACAACCAACTATTGTTGGTATTAGGTTGAAAATCATCAAAATTATAAGCCGCATAAATCTTATACGATACCGCTGAAAAACACCTCAAATCAACTACTCCCCTCTAGGAATCAAACCATACGGGAAAGCCACTAAACTTTCTGCACCATTTTTACCTATAGAGGCTACGCCAAATAAGAAATTGTCGATAACTATATTTTCTAATGTAAAGTCATTAATGTTCCCCACAAATCGGCTATACTCCCATTGCGCACTTGTGGTATTGCGCCAATAGACTTTATAACCAACAATATTCGCATCTGTAGAAGCGTCCCATTTTAAACGCGTAGAAGGTTGCACTGCTCCTGCAATTTTTACATTTTGAGGTGCTACTGGAGCCATGGCTAAAGCCGCTAAGGTTAAACAGTTTACAGCGGTCAGTTTTGAAGCATAGTCAAAATCTACACCTTCAATTACATCACCATATGCAATGCCATTTTCTGTTCTAATATCTTGGTGCTGTCTGTTGTAGTTTTCGTGCGTTTCCATAATCCGGACGCCTGTAAACCCAGCATCGTTAAAAGGTCTATGATGTCCTCCTCTACCAAAACGATCTAATCTATAAATCATAATAGCATCTAGGTTGGTCATATAAGCATCGGTTAAAGTATCAATATAACGGGCCAATTGTCTAGAAGGTCCGTCTACCTCTCCACCATAGTATCGCATCATGGCCTTTTGTCTATCAGTAGCATCCATAGAAATGGCTTCGGAAAATACTCTAAAAGAGGTATTATCTATAACCCCGTCAATTCCATGAATATTTCCAATCATGTCGTTGTTTAAGACTCCAATAATATTCCAATTGTTCTTTTTAGCATGTTCGGCTAAGATTTTACCTCCAAATAAACCCTGCTCCTCTCCAGACAAGCCTACATAAATAATAGAAACCGGAAATGAATATTTAGACAAAACGCGGGCTGCTTCCAATGCTCCTGCCATACCTGAGGCATTGTCATTAGCACCTGGAGAATCATCGGTAAAATTATTAGAATCACTAATTCTAGAATCAATATCTCCTGACATGATTACGTATTTGTTCGGATATTTTGTTCCTCTTTGAACCGCTACCACATTTACTATTTTAGTATCATGAACAATGCGTCTACCATCGGCTTTTACCACTTCACTGTTATAACTTACTTCCAAGCAATTGTCACAGTTTTCAGAAATAGTTTCAAACGCTGCTTTAATCCAACGCCTTGCTGCACCGATTCCTCTGGTTTCTGAAACCGTATCAGATAAGGTATGCCGTGTTCCAAAATTGGCAAGTTTTCGAATATCGTGTTCCAAGCGATCTGCAGAAGGAGCGGTTGCAATTTCTTGCAATCTTAAATCGGCTTCCGATTGTGAATACCCAATGGTACTAATTAGTACAAAACATACTAGAAGAATTCTCATAATTTTAAATTTTTAATTGCAATAACTACTTTAGAAAGCATGTCGTTGGTAAAATCTAAATGGGTCACCATTCGCAATTTCCCCTCTCCCATGCCAATAATTAAAATACCTTGTCTTTCTAATTCTTTAACAAATTCGTTTTCATCAATGCCATCTGCCGCATAGAAAATAACAATATTGGTTTCTATCGGTTCTACCTTTTTAACATATGATGAATTTTCTAATGCTATTCCCAAGGCTCTGGCTTTGTTATGATCTTCAGCCAAGCGTGCTACATGATTATCTAATGCATAAGAAGCTGCGGCTGCCAAATAACCCGCTTGACGCATACCACCACCAAATAACTTTCGAATACGCAGTGCTTTGGCAATATGTTTTTCAGAACCTAATAGCAAGGAACCCACAGGTGCGCCCAATCCTTTGGACAAACAAATAGAAATGGTATCTAAGATTTTGCCATACTGTTTTGGAGTTTCTCCTTTAGCCACTAAGGCATTGAACAAACGCGCTCCATCTAAATGAAAACTAAGTCCATGGTCCGTAACCACTTTTTTAATGCGTTTTATTTCTTCAAAATCCCAACAAGCTCCACCTCCTTTATTCGTGGTGTTTTCAATAGCTACTAGACTCGAATGTGCCAAATGAATATTATCAGAAGGATGTATCTTTTCCAATACTTGTTCAGCCGTAAACATACCCCTATCTCCATCAATCAATGCACAGGTTACGCCCGAATTGAATGCAGCGCCACCACCTTCAAAATTATACACATGCGCCCATTTATCGCAAATCATCTGGTCGCCAGGTTGCGTGTGTAATTTTATGGCAGTTTGATTGGCCATAGTCCCTGATGGAAAAAACAAGGCCTTTTTCATACCGAATAAATCTGCCACTTTTTGCTCTAAGGCATTTACACTTAGGTCTTGCTTAAACACATCATCGCCTACTTCGGCGTTAAACATGGTGGTTAACATGGCAGGAGTTGGCTTGGTAACCGTATCGCTAATTAAGTTTATTGTCATATTATTCTGTAGTTCCAATTGGTGAGCCATCTGGAATTTTTGGAGCACTTACTCTTTTAAACTTAGATGGATTGGATTTAAAGTTTTTAATCATTTTCTGTAGTTCTGCATTGTACATTTTCTGAACTCCAGTTGCGGAACTAGATTTTAGCAAACCTTCAATTTCATCAATTTTAAAGTTTACAATAGCCTGTACTTGAAAATACGTACGATCATTAGCGGCTAAATAAAACAATTGATTCAACACCTGATTGTTCACTACATTCTGTAATTCAGTAAAATAAGTATCTTTATGTGTTTTCTTATAAGAATTCGAAATTAGCGCGTCTATTACTTCAATCAAGCCTAACTGACTCTCATCTAAACTTTTATGTTGCACCATACGAGTTGCTCTTTCTGGATGCAATAACAACGCTAAAGTTAATTCAGATGCTGTATCGACTGCTCCGTATGGATCAAAAGCTACACCACTTTTACCTCTAAATGATTCACGCGATCTTCCATACCCAATGGCTCTTGGCGGAAATAATTCCAATAAACTTGTTGGAATTGCAATCTCCTCGACATCAATTGTTTTTAATAAGGTTTTCAATGCTCTGCGCTCCACATCTCCATCAACTCTAGACACAATATCTTGGCTTCCATCTTTTACCGCATAATTGTAATGCAAACCTCCAATCTGTTTTACAACGGCCTCAGTTTGGTATCTATGAAAGAAATACAAAGGTACGAAGACATCCTCTAAAACAGAAAATGGTTCATTTGATTTGATGTTATCTGCTGAGAAATTGTCGATTGCTAGTTTTCTGACCTCCAGTACATTTTCCAATTCTACTGTAACATCACTTCCATTATCCCATAAATGTGCATCTGCACTTGCAGAACCTTTAGGTCTTGCATCAGAATCAGATAAGTATTTTAATCCACTGCTAAAGGCATCATCTAAAATACGTTGTAATTCATATTTTTCGCTTCCTTCAAATTCTTGGTACGCATAGGCAACCGTTACCTTATCCCAATCGCCAATACCTACAGCATAGGCATTCGAAAAATCTATTTTCTTATTTTCAATTGAAAACTGTGGATGTGGATAATCCATTACCGATGCTCTGTTATTTGTACTTGCTGCAAAATTATGTGCAAAACCAATGGTATGTCCAACTTCGTGCGCAGACAATTGTCTAATTCTAGCCAACGCCATTTCCATGGCAAATTTGTCATTGACTTGATCGTTTCCAAAAGGAGCCTGTAATGCTTGTGCTATTAAATAATCTTGTCTAATTCTTAAAGATCCAAGACTTACATGTCCTTTAATAATTTCTCCTGTTCTAGGGTCAGAAATACTACCACCATAAGACCAACCTCTTGTGGACCTATGCACCCATTGTATAACATTATATCTTAAATCTAAAGGATCTGCACCTTCTGGTAAAATTTTTACTTGAAAAGCATCTTTATACCCAATGGCTTCAAAGGCTTGGTTCCACCAACGTGCACCATCTAGTAATGCAGAACGAATAGGTTCTGGTGCTCCAGGATCTAAATAATAGATGATAGGTTCTACTGCCTCACTAATCGCTGCCTTTGGATTTTTCTTTTCCAAACGATGCCTATATATAAAGCGTTTTACAATTGGTTCGTTTACCGGAGTAGCATAATCCATATAAGACATTGGATATCCTCCAGAACGCGGGTCGAAAATTCTAGGTTCATAACTATCATCTGGCAACTCAACAAATGAATGGTGTTGGTGCACTGTAACAGAAGTGGCATCCGGTGCTACACTACGAATCATACCTCCGGGAGACTTCCCTTTAAAAGTTAAGGCTACTTCAAACTCAACATTCTTGGAGAATGCCTTTGTTCTTTCTAAATAGAAAGCACTCTTACTTTTATCAACAGAAAAAGAGCCTTGCTTATTTCTACTTAATTTACCCGCTACATTATGTGCATCTCTTACAAAGAAATCAGTCGCGTCTACCAAATAAACTCCATTTTGCGTATCAATAATTTTAAACCCATGCAAGATTGATTTTGCAAAAGCTTCTTTAATAGAATTCTTTTCATTCGAATTTTCTGTTATTGCTCTAAATTTTTGATTTGGTTGTAGCAGTAATATTTTATTTCCTGCTTTTTGGAATTTTACAACAACTCCATTACCTAATTGTCCACGGTCAATTCCGATATCATTAGAACCAAGTCCTTGAGCCATAGCATGCACGTATAAAAACTCTATATCGAGTTTATCAATTTCTAAATAGACCTTGTCTTCTGAGGCTACATAATGAAAGTTAAAATATCCTTCAAAATTGGTCACTTCCTTTTTATCTGTTAGAAACTGCGAAAACACAGTAGATATTGAAGCACAAAATAATAAGCTGAGTAGTAATTTTTTCATGAAAATAAATTTTCATAAAACTAAACAAAACCTCCGACAAATTCAATGCTTATTCCAATTTCAAATCAGAAATAAACACTTATTTTTGTTTTATGATTACGAGCGAACAATTAAAAGATATTTCTGAACGCATTGATAAACTAAAGGGCTATTTAGATATTGATAAAAAGTTAATAGAAGTAGCGAATGATGAGGAACAAACTGTAAATCCCAATTTTTGGAATAATCCTAAGGAAGCAGAGGCTTTTATGAAGGTGTTAAGAGGGAAAAAGAAATGGGTAGACGATTATAAAAAGGTAAAAACTTTTAGTGAAGATTTAGAAGTCCTTTATGATTTTTACAAGGACGAAGGAGCGACTGAAGAAGAAGTAAAAGAGCAACACTCAAAAACGATACAATTATTAGAAAATATTGAATTTAGGAACATGCTCTCTGAAGAAGGTGATAATCTAAGCGCCGTATTGCAAATTACCGCAGGTGCAGGTGGAACTGAAAGTTGCGATTGGGCAGAGATGCTCCTTAGAATGTATATGATGTGGAGCGAAAGTCAAGGCTTTAAGGTGCGTGAATTAAATTATCAATCGGGGGATGTAGCCGGAATTAAAACAGCCACTATAGAAATTGAAGGTGAATTTTCCTTTGGATATTTAAAAGGTGAAAATGGGGTGCACCGCTTAGTTCGCATCTCTCCATTTGATAGCAATGCTAAACGTCATACCAGTTTCGCTTCTGTATATGTTTACCCTTTGGTTGATGATACTATAGAAATAAAAATAAATCCAGCAGATATAGAAATTGTTACAGCTCGTTCCTCAGGTGCTGGTGGTCAAAATGTAAATAAGGTAGAAACCAAAGTTCAGTTAACGCACAAGCCTACCGGTATTAAAATCTCCTGCTCTGAAACACGTTCGCAGCACGAAAACAGAGATAGAGCGATGCAAATGCTACGTTCGCAATTGTATGAAATTGAATTGAAGAAGCGACAAGAAGCAAGGAGCGATATTGAAGATGGAAAGATGAAAATTGAATGGGGAAGCCAAATAAGAAACTATGTTATGCACCCATATAAATTAGTAAAAGATGTAAGAACTGGTTATGAAACAGGTAATGTAGATGCCGTAATGAATGGCGATCTAGATGAATTTTTAAAAGCCTTTTTAATGTTAAACGGACAAAAAGATGAAAGCAATGAACTCTAAAATAAAAACAATCATATTTGACCTCGGTGGTGTATTGGTAGATTGGGATCCAATGAACCTTTACAAAAATGTTTTTGAAACGGAAAAAGAAGCGCGTTGGTTCTTAGATCACGTGTGCACTTCAGATTGGAATATAGAACAAGATGGCGGTAGATTGATCGCCGATGCTGTAGCATTAAAAATTGCTGAATTTCCGGGTTATAAGGAACAAATAGAATTATTTTATACCCGTTGGGAAGAAATGTTTAAAGGCATAATTGAAGAAAATGTGGCTATTCAACAAGCGTTAATTAAAAACCCAAATTATAACGTCTACGCTTTAACAAACTGGAGTGGAGAAAAATGGAAACGCTCTTTAGAATTATTTCCTTTTTTCAAAGATTTTGAAGGCGTAGTGGTTTCAGGAACTGAAAAAACAAGAAAGCCATTTGATGCTATTTATCAGTTGATTCTTTCTAGATACAATATTGAACCAACCACTGCTCTTTTTATTGATGACAATTTAGATAATGTGAATGCAGCCATTAAAAATGGTATTAATGCGGTACAATTTACAGGTGAAATCTCGTTAAAAAACATGCTGTCAAGGTATTATATCAATTTTTGATTATCCACCGAATAGTATTCATTTATCGACAAACGGATCGTTTCTTCAAACAAACGGTGATTTAAGCTAACAAATTGTTAATTTATATATCAAATTTCTATATATTAGCTCTTTAAAGTAAAATTTACTTTAAATTAAATGCTGGAAAAGAAATTAAAATCAACCCTTCCTACTAAATGAAAAGAATATTAATCTTAATATTTTTGACAGTTTTCTGCATGCACAATTCTTTTTCACAAGAAGAGCAAACTGTTACGTTTTCAGGAAAAATTGTTGATACCAATACCAATTTAGGTTTAGAATATGCGACAGTAATTCTTAATAAAAATAAATCCGACGTGCTTTTTGGTTGTATTACTGACAAAAACGGTGAATTTAAAATTGATATTTCCACTGGTGAATACACCATAAAATTTGAGTTTTTATCATATGAAACTAAGATCTTAAAGAACATAAAGATTACTCATGACACTTCTTTTGGAAATACAAAACTAACACCTTCTACTGAGGCGCTTAGTGAAGTTGAAGTCTCGTCTGAATCAACTAAAAAAACTTCGATTGAATTAGGAAAAAAGACCTACAATGTTTCTAAAGATATCATTGCTAAAGGAGGAACAGCTACCGATGTATTAGAAAACGCACCATCAGTATCCATTGAAAACGGCGTACCAACCATTAGAGGAAATGCGGCTACAGTGTTAATAAATGGACGTATCTCTGGACTTACGAAAAACGAAGCTCTTCAAAACTTACAAGCATCCGCGATAAAAAAGATTGAAGTCATAACCAACCCATCATCTAGATATAGTGCAAATATGAGCGGTGGTATTATCAATATTATCTTAAAAAAAGGATTAGACAATGGATGGAACGGTTCAATTACTGGTTCTGCAGGTATTGAAGAAATTTATGGAACTGGAGCAACCTTAAATTATAGAAAAGATAAAATCAATTTCTATACCAACACCAGTTATTTTAGTAGAAGGCCAAAATCTAAAACTACTATAGAAAACAAATATTTTGAAAATGGCATAACTACTGGCTATTTAAATGAAGATAGATTAAACACGCGTAAAAACAATGTGTTTAATACTACCCTTGGTTTGGATTTTTATGCCACCGATAACGCTTATTTTAATATTGAAACAGTATACGGAAAATATAATGGCGATTTTAACTCTAACAATATTGGTGATTATTTTGATGCTTCAAACACATTAACGAGTTCAATTGAACAATCGTTGCTAACAGATCACAACGATAATATTTTTGATTTATCTACTACTTATTACCAATATTTCGAGAAAAATGGGGCAGAGTTATATTTTAATTTAACACATAACTTCGATAATGAAGTAAATAACAGTAGGCTATTTTTCAACGAATTGTTTCCTAACGAAATGCCCTTACCTGATAAAGATGAACTTATCAATGATGAAGTTAAATTTAATCTAACAAGATGGCAAACCTATTATACGTTATCTACAAGCGAAAAAGGGACCTTGGAAATTGGAACTGATGGAGAACTAGGGAATATAACCTCTGACTTCAAAAACTATATCGTAAAAAATGGAGATTTTGTGAACAATCCAAACAGAACAAATTATTTAGATTACACAGAAAATTGGATTGGATTTTACGCAGATTATATTCAAAACTCTGACACCTTCTCTTTTATCCTTGGTCTGAGAACAGAAATAACAGATTTAGATGTAAATCTTGTTACTACAGGAGAACGTAACACAAAAAATTATACCGATATTTTCCCAACTATTCAATTAGAATATAACTTAAAGGAAGACAAAGTACTTGCATTAAATTATTTAAGAAGCATAAAACGTGTAGGATATCCAGATATAAATCCTTTTGAACAACGAATAAGTGAAACTACATCTTATGTAGGTAATAAAGATTTATTGCCATTTTACCCAAATCAAGTAGAATTTACTTTGTTGAATAAAAGTGAAGCCAAACTTACCTTAAACCCAACATTGTACTTCAGAAACTATGACAATATTTGGCAAAACATTACTGTTGAAACAGGCGAAATAATTAATGGAGTACCTAAACTAATTACAACCCCTATTAACTTAGGATATTTGAATTTTACTGGATTAGAGTTATTGACATCTTATAGCCCAAATGACAAACTTGAATTATCTTCTACATTAGACCTTAATTACGTAATGCAAGAAGGTAATTATGAATATACGGACAGTAATAATGAAGTTGTAGTTTTAGATTATGGAAATACTAACTTTGGAGGCTCAGTAGATTTAAATGCTACTTTAAAACTACCGTTGGACTTAGATTTTCAAACCTTGATAAAATACAATCTTATATCTGAAGGTGCTTATTCTAAACGTTATGATTATGTTTATATGGATGCTGCTCTTAGTAAAGATGTTTTTAATAAACAAGCATCTATATCAATTAACGCAAAAGACATCTTCAATTCTAACAAGACCAAAAGGCTACGTTGGAATGATGATTTTAATTCTATGAGTAATTTTCAATGGAGAGAACCATCTGTTGTTCTTAACTTTACATATAGATTTAATCAAAGTAAAAAAGATCGAAGTATAAAAATTAATAAAAAAGACGAGGAAATAAAATATTAGTATGATTCAGATTTATCACAATCCTCGCTGTAGTAAGAGCAGACAAGGTCTTCAAATTCTTGAAGCATTAAATTTAGATTTTGAGGTAGTAAAATATTTAGACGCTCCACCTACCGAAAAAGAATTAGCACATATTATAAAATTGCTTAAGATTACTCCTATGCAACTTGTTAGAAAAGGAGAAACTCTTTGGAAAGAAAACTACAAAGGAAAAGACTTAAGTGATAAAGAACTAATTAAAGCCTTGAGTGAGCATCCAAAACTTATAGAACGTCCTATAGTTATTGCTAACGGGAAGGCTGTTATTGGCAGGCCACCAGCGCAAATAAAAGAATTGTTTTAAAGTATAAAAAATAAAAAAACCGCATTTAGCGGTTTTTTTATTTTACTTTTTAACTGTCAGAATCTAAATAATCTGGAATACCATCTCCATCGGTATCGTCATTTGTTGGATCACCATCTCCATTTGCATCTTCATCTATGGTATTAGTTCCATCTCCATCATCATCTACATCTAAATAATCAGGAATTCCATCACTATCGGTATCATCATTTAATAAGTCACCATCTCCATCAATATCTTCTAGGTTTGAAGCAACATTATCAGAATCATGGTCTTCAGGAACTGCATCATGTAATCCAACCGTAAATACCAAAGGTGCATTCGGAGGCACAGCACCAGAACCACTATTTAAATACGCTAAACCAGAAGGGATAAATAAAAACCCTTCTCCAATATCTTCAAACTCAATAGGTGCACCCGGCATTGAAATATTATTTCCAGCCTTAAAATGAGTAAATCCATACGACCAACCTTTAATTACACTTTGCAAGCTAAACCAAGGGTTTCCTACTGCAATTGAATTTCTAAAATCAAAAACAGTTCCGTCTAACAATTCGCCTCTATAAGTTGTTAATACCCTATCAATTTTAGATGGTTGATAGCCTACTCCTTCTTCAGTAACAATATAATATAGATTATAGGTAATTTCGTTTTCTTCTACAACCATAGTTGAAATATTGTCAAAAAATGGTGTTTGGCTATTATCAACCTCCTTAATAGAATCTAAGTCTTCATTATAATAATGCGTCTTCAAATAATTCACCAATGCTTCATCATCAATAACAGCCTGTGCAGCATGATCGAATGGCTGGAAATCGTCATCATCATCACACCCAACAATCACGGTGCTTAGCACACCAATAAAAAGGCATAGATAAAATAGTTGCTTTAATCTCATTATATCATTTAATTTAAGCGTGCAAGATACAATTTTGTTACTTTTGTGGAAAGACTATTAAGAAAATTTAACTTTTAATATGAGGATAGATAAATACTTATGGTGTATCCGTTATTTCAAAACTAGAAGTATTGCTACTGAGGCCTGTAAAAAAGGGCATATAAAGTTAAATGGGGCCTCTGTAAAACCGTCGAAAGATGTGTTTAACGGTGAAGAAATTACTATCAGGAAGAATCAAATAAACTATCAAATTATTGTTTTAGATTTACCTCCGAATCGGGTTGGTGCTAAATTGGTCGATTTGTACAGAAAAGATACGACACCGAAAGAAGCATTTGAGCATAAGGATTTACTTAAATTTTCTAAAGATTACTATCGAAAGAAAGGAACTGGAAGACCCACTAAAAAAGACCGGAGAGATATAGAAGATTACACGAATGAAATTTAAATTATGGCAGACGCAATTATTTTAACCAACGAACAAATCAATCATAAAATTAAACGTATTTCGTTTCAAATTCTTGAAGAGAATGTAAATGAGAATGAAATTATCATTGCCGGAATTGCTGCAAATGGATTTATTTTAGCAAAAAAAATAAAAGAAATTTTAGAGGAAATATCTAGTGCATCAATTGTATTATGCGAAGTAATTATAGACAAGAAAAATCCACTTAACGCTATAAAAACATCTTTAAAATCTGAAGACTACAAAGGAAAACCATTGGTTTTGGTAGATGATGTTTTAAATTCGGGAACTACACTTATCTATGGAATTAAGCATTTTTTAGATGTACCATTAAAAAGTTTTAAAACGGCTGTTCTGGTAAATAGAAATCATAAAAAATACCCAGTCAAAGCAGACTATAAAGGTATCTCTCTCTCAACTACACTACAAGACAATATAACAGTAGAATTTAACGGAGAAGAAGCTTTAGCCTATTTAGATTAGAATTCTAAAATGTGCTTTACAAGATCTTCTACTGATTTTTGGTCTGTATCTATAACATGATTCGATTTTTCATAGAAAAATCGTCGCTCAAATAAATGCTTTGCTATAAATTCGGGTAACTTTTCAGTTGAAATTTCTGATACTAACGGACGTTTATTTGTTTCGTTCAATAACCTTGAACATATTGTTGCAATTCCGGTTCTTAAATAAATAGATTTTGAATTCTTAAGGATGGTATCCATATTATTTCCATAACAAGGAGTTCCTCCACCTAAAGACAATACAATATCATTCTTTTCAGATAGTAATTCATTTAAACAATCCGATTCTATTTTCCTAAAATAAATCTCTCCATTATCCTTAAATATCTCAGCAATAGTCTTTTGTTCTTTTTGCTCTATATAGTTATCTAAATCTATAAAATTAAGACTCAATTCTTTTGCCAATTCAACTCCTACAGCGGACTTACCGCTTGCCATATACCCTATTAATACTAATTTCATGCTTGTCAAAATTGAAAAAACAAATATCGATTAATTTTTTATAAAAATGTATTGTGAAATAAATAATTGATAGTATATTTGCACTCGCTAAAGGAAAGAAGGACGACTTGGTAGCTCAGTTGGTAGAGCACCTCCCTTTTAAGGAGGTGGTCCTGGGTTCGAGCCCCAGCCAAGTCACAAAAAAAAGTTAAGTATTTTACTTGACTTTTTTGGTTTTTAGGAATTACCTAAAAGCGCGTATGGCGGAATTGGTAGACGCGCAAGCTTGAGGGGTTTGTGTCCATTTGGATGTGCTGGTTCGACTCCAGTTACGCGCACTGTTAGATGCTTAATCTAATACTTAAAACAGCACTTTTTATGTGCTGTTTCTTTTTTCAAGAATCTGCACTAAAGTATCATTATATAAGGATGGATTAAATTCAATTGAAATGGTTATTTTTGAACCTAAATTAATTGCTTCATTTTTTTGCAATAAAATTGATTTTATAAACTCATGGTTTTACTTCTTGCCTATTTATTTCTTGCTCTATTTGTATCATTTGTATGTTCAATAATGGAGTCTGTTTTACTTTCTACTCCTCAATCTTACTTAATAGTAAAAAGTGACGAAGGCAACAAGTGGGCTACAAAGTTCATGGAATTAAAAAACAATATAGATAAACCGCTTTCAGCAATTTTATCGTTAAATACGGTCGCTCACACTATTGGAGCTGCTGGGGTTGGTGCACAGGCTGTTGAAGTTTTTGGTAAATCTTCTTTTGGTATTGTTTCTGCTGTCTTAACAATTTTAATTTTAGTTATTACCGAAATAATTCCAAAAACAGTTGGGGCAAACTATTGGAGAGGCTTGGCAAAAATTTCATTTCATACCATTAATGTAATGATATTCTTAACCTACCCTCTTGTATTTGTGTCTTCAATAATAACTAAGGCTTTTTCTAAAAGTGAAAAAGAAACTTCTACAAGTCGTGAGGAAATAGTGGCACTCACAAGTTTAGGTGCAGATGAAGGTGTCTTTACAGAAAAAGAGCACAAAGTTATTCAAAACATCATTCGACTAAAGGATGTAAAGGTAAAAGAAGTGATGACACCTAGAGTAGTCGTTGCTGTTGCAGATGAAAACCTCACGTTGACAGAATTTCTACAAAACAAGTCTTATTTAAAGTTTTCTAGAATTCCTGTGTATTCAGAAAATGATGAAAATATTACCGGATATGCATTTAGGCAAACTGTATTAGAACATATTGCTGAAAATAAAGGGAACCTCAAATTAAAAGATATTAAACGTCCTATAGTTATGGTTCCAAACACCAAAGTTCTATTTACACTTTGGGATGAGTTGTTAAATGATAAAGAGCATATTGCAGTTATAGTAGATGAATATGGAGGTTTAGACGGTATCGTAACCATGGAAGATATTATTGAAACCTTGCTTGGTTTAGAAATAATGGACGAAAGAGATACAGTAGACGATATGCAAGAATATGCACGGCAACGTTGGAAAGCAAAACAAATAGAGTTTAATATGTTGGATCAAATTAACTCAGGAAAAAAAGAAGAATCCTAAACTAGTTTAGTCTTTAACCGTTGGAACCACTTTCGAGGAAAACAACTGCCCGTCTTTATAAATTTCCCAAACACCAACTCGTAAATCTTCTTCATAAGAGCCTTTTTGTTTAAGCTGCCCTGAGGTTTCATAATAAATAGCAGGCCCATGAAGTTGCCCTTGAACATAATTTACATCTTCAATCAGTATTCCAGAATCAGAATATTGTTTGCAATTTCCATGTTCTCTTCCATTTTGGTAATGTGTAAGCTTGGTTAACTTCTTATTTTCATAAAACAATTTATATTCACCAGATAATTTTCCGTTTTCATAATTTTCTTCAATCATTACAGTCTTACCATCTTTATGAAAATACAACCATTTTCCAATCCGCTGTTTATCAATTATTTTACCTTCACTTTCTAACACACCTTTAGCTGTAAAAAATTGTACTAAAGATTCGCCAGAATCAACTGCAAAAGTTCTTATCACCATCGGGTTATCTGAAGAATTCATTGAGTAAAATTTAAACACCCCTACTTCTTTCCCATTTTCAAATGTACCTTCGTATCTAATTCTTTTGTTTGGATAATACTTCTTCCATAATCCATGACGTTCTCCATCCGAATTTACTTGGTTAATATCTTGACCGTAAATAGAGTACAACCCTAGTTGTAGGATTAATATTAAAAGTGTTATTTTTTTCATCAATCTATTAGAATTAATTCTTTTAATCTATTACAAGAATACTACTTTCTTTGTAAACTATAATAATTACTAATTATTGTATTTTTGAGTTGTATGACACACGATGAACTAACAATCCTTTTAGAAAAGAAAGTTACTGCCTCTCGATTGCATAGAGATTCGGTGGCGAATAGCATACTTACAGACTTAGAAGCTTTTGAGCCTTTATTACAAATTACTTTAGATCCTTCAAGTCCATTAAGTTTTCATGCGGCTTGGGTCTTGGAATATGTTCTAGACAAAGATTTAAATCAACTTTTACCATATTTAGACTTTTTTACGGCCAATTTAAAACACGCAACACACGAAAGCACTATAAGACCGCTCGCTAAAGTTTGCCAGTTCTTAGCAAAATCTTATTCCGGTAAAAAAAACACTTTAACCAAAGAAGTTTTAACAAACCAACAGATCGATACAATCATAGAAACTGGCTTCGATTGGATGATTGCACAACACAAAGTCGCCGTAAAAGCATATACAATGACTACTTTATTTTTATTCGGTAAAAAACGTGATTGGGTGCATCCCGAATTAAAATTGATATTAGAAGATTCTATTATGTATCAAAGTCCAGCCTACAAAGCTCGAGGAAGAATTACCCTAGAATTGATTAAAAAACATGAAAAGAAAAAATTAGGACATAATTAATATTTTCTAAGTAGTAAAAATTAGATATGATGTACTATTTTTGCGTTTTGAACACAACACATTATGACATTAAATACACTAAACGCAATTTCTCCAATTGATGGACGCTATAGAGGAAAAGTTGAAAACTTTGCTCCTTATTTTTCTGAAAAAGCCTTAATTAAATATCGTGTACAAGTAGAAATTGAATATTTCATTTCTCTATGTGAAATTCCTTTGCCTCAATTGGTAAATTTTGATCATAACTTATTTACTCAGCTGAGAGCAATCTACAAGTCGTTTACTGATGAAGATGCTCAAAAAATTAAGGATATTGAAAAGGTAACCAATCATGATGTAAAAGCTGTTGAATATTTTATCAAAGAAAAATTTGATGCAATTGGTGGTTTAAATGCTTCGAAGGAATTTATTCACTTTGGGTTGACATCTCAAGATATTAACAACACGGCCATTCCTCTTTCTTTAAAAGAAGCCTTAGTTGATGTATACTATCCTCTTTTAGAGGAATTAAAAACGAAATTAGCCTCTTTAGCTGAAGAATGGGGTGATATTTCTATGCTAGCTAGAACCCATGGACAGCCTGCCTCTCCTACCCGCTTAGGAAAAGAAATAAATGTATTTGTAGAACGAATTAATCAGCAATTAGATGGTTTATTAAATATCCCACATGCTGCAAAATTTGGCGGGGCTACCGGCAATTATAACGCCCATAAAGTAGCATATCCGAAAAATGACTGGAAAGCATTCGGAACTAACTTTGTAGAAAACTGTTTAGGGCTGCACCACTCTTTTCCTACTACTCAAATAGAGCACTACGACCATATGGCCGCTTTGTTTGATGCTTTGAAAAGAATCAACACCATAATTATAGATTTAGATAGAGATATTTGGACGTATATATCTACTGATTACTTTAAACAAAAAATTAAAAAAGGAGAAATTGGTTCTTCCGCAATGCCGCACAAAGTAAATCCAATTGATTTTGAAAATTCAGAAGGAAACTTAGGAATTGCCAATGCCATATTTGAACATTTAGCCATAAAACTACCTGTTTCTAGATTGCAACGCGATTTAACAGATTCAACTGTTCTTAGAAACATTGGTGTGCCATTGGCACATACTGCAATTGGTTTTTCTTCAACATTAAAAGGATTGAATAAATTACTCTTAAATAAAGAGGCTTTTGAAAGAGATTTAGAAAATAACTGGGCAGTTGTTGCTGAAGCGATTCAGACTATTTTACGCAGAGAAGCATATCCAAATCCATATGAAGCTTTGAAAGGCTTAACGCGTACCAATGAAAAGATAAACAAGCAATCAATTGCTAATTTTATTGAAACCTTGGATGTAAGTGAGGATATTAAACAAGAATTAAGAGTTATTACACCAGCAAACTTTACTGGAATTTAATTGTTAATTTTATGAAGGTTTCATTCAATTTATTTTTCCTAGCCGTACTTGTAGCAGCATGCTCCTCTGGAGGAAATGTAGATGTAAAAAGCTTTAGAACGGGGACTTTTGAAATACCCGCAGGACAAGGATTTGATAAGACTAAATTTGTTAGGACAGATAGTCTCCAAATAGAGTACTATCAGAATAGAACGGATTCGTTAAAAATCGTTTGGAAAGACAATTTCAATTACACATTGTACATGTTACAACCAAAATCGAAATTAGACAAAGAACCGATTCGTGTTAGAATAACTAGTGTTAAGGCAAACTCGTATGAATTTGAGGCCATTATTGGACACTCTAATTTTAAACAAAAAGGGACCGTAAATAAAATAGAAGATTAATTATGGAAATATTCTTGCAAGGTGGAACTTGGATCGCACTATTAACACTTACTTTTCTTGAAATTATTTTAGGAATAGATAATATTGTTTTCATTTCTATTACAGCAGGAAAACTACCTGAAAATCAGCAAAAGAAAGCCACCAGAATCGGATTGTTATTGGCCATGATTTTCAGAATCTTGTTATTATTTGGTGTTTCCTTCTTAATTGCAATGCAAGACCCCTTTTTTACTATTGACCTTTCATGGCTTAAAGTTGGTGTAACAGGCCAAAGTTTAATCTTAGTTTTAGGGGGTATATTCTTACTATACAAAAGCACTAAGGAGATTCATCATAAAATAGAAGAAGTAGAAGAAAGTCGTGCTTCAAATACGAGCAAAAAGTTAGCTTCAACAATGAGCATGGTGGTTCTGCAAATTGTGATGATTGACTTGGTCTTTTCTTTTGACTCGGTTTTAACCGCAGTTGGTATGACAAACGGTATTGAAGGAGCCTTAACTATTATGATTATTGCAGTTGTTATTTCCATTTTAATAATGATGATCTTTGCAACACCAATTGGTAAGTTTGTAAATAACAACCCGACTGTACAAATGCTTGCACTATCCTTTCTAATTTTAATTGGATTTATGCTTATTACTGAAGGAGCACATTTATCGCACGCGGAAGTATTTGGTCAACAAGTTGGTGCAATTCCAAAAGGTTATTTGTATTTTGCGATCGCATTTTCATTGGGTGTCGAGGCATTAAATATGAGAATACGTAAAAGAAAAAAATAAGATTGAATACAAAAGGTTTACATAAAATAATTTCTATTTGGTGCGTGCTCATAGCACTGCTTCCAATGACTGTACAATTTGTACATGCCATGGAAAACCATAGTCATGACGTATGTGAACTTGATTACATAAAGCATTTCCATAACAACGATTTAGAATGTGAATTCAACCACTTTCTTTTTGACACCAGCACTACTACAAATTGTGATGAGGCTGGAAATCAAGTACTTCGTTCTTTTGTGCTAAAACCGAAATTCTATTCTGTAAATCACTTCAGAATAGCTTTATTAACTTCCAAAACCAGAGGCCCTCCTGTTGATATTATTTAACTCGCTTATCACGTATTAATTAAATAATATTATCATGCAAAAAATTATTCAAGCCCTATTTTTAATAGGCACTAGCCTTGTCGGCTATTCTCAGGTTACCATTAGTGGTACCATTTCAGATTCAGAAAAAAACTCACTCTTTGGTGTAGAAATTTATGCTAAAGACTTACATATTGGAACAACATCAGACATTGATGGAAAATATACATTGAAAAATGTTCCACATGGCCACATAGAACTAATATTCTCATTCATTGGGTATGAACCCGTGATCAAAGAATTAGATATCCATAAAGATATTACCGATTTAAATATTGAACTTACGGAAGGTGTATTTCATATGGAGGAGGTGATAATTTCCACTCCGTTTAATAGATTACAATCTCAAAACGTAATGAAGGTGGAAGTTGAAACCCTTAAAGAAATGCGTAAAAAGGGTGCTCCTACTTTAATTGATGGTTTGACAAATGTTGCTGGAGTTTCTCAAATTTCGACAGGAACTTCTATCGGCAAACCTGTTATTAGAGGTCTAAGTGGAAACAGAGTTTTAGTATACACACAAGGTGTTCGACTCGAAAATCAACAATTTGGAGGTGAGCATGGCTTAGGATTAAATCAATCTGGAATTGAAAGCGTAGAGGTGATAAAAGGTCCTGCTTCTTTATTATATGGTTCAGATGCTTTAGGCGGAGTCATCTATTTCAATCCTGAGAAATTTGCGGCTGAAAATTCATTTGTAAGTTCTATAAATCAACAATATTTCAGCAATACTCAGGGCTCTAGTACTTCATTTGGTCTTAAAAAATCCTTTAATCAATGGAAGTATATTCTTAGAGGAACCCATGACAATCATTTAGATTATAAAATTCCGAATGGAGACAGGGTTACAAATACCAGGTTTAACGAAACCAATTTAAATGCAGCAGTAGGATACAACAATGAACTTATTTCTAGTGAATTAAGATACAACTATAGTCTTTCAAACCTTGGTTTAACTGAAGGAATTGAGCATCAAGAAAAATCTAGGACTCCAGAATTACCTAATCAAAAAATCAACAATCATATTGTAAGTTTACACAATCATATCTTTTTTGATAAATCGAAACTAGACATTAATGTAGGCTATATTTTTAACGATCGTAGTGAGTTTGAGGATGAGCACGGGCATGACGAACATGATGACCACGATGATCATGATGACCATGAAGATGAAGAAGATCATGATGACGAAGAGCACCATGAAGATGAGGCAGCCTTACAGATGGAATTGAGTACCTTTAACTATGACATAAAATATCATTTTCCAAAAAGCGAATCAGTTGCCATAATTGCAGGAGCACAAGGAATGATTCAAACCAATCGAAACTTTGGAGAAGAATTATTGATACCAAATGCGCGAATTAATGATTTTGGAATATTTACAACCGGTATTTTAGATTTTGACAAAAGTAGTTTAATGGCTGGCCTAAGGTTTGACAACAGATTGTTAGAAACAGAATACCATGCAGTAGAACATGAAGATGAAGTTCATGAATTCCCTGCTCTTGACAAGTCATACAACAGTTTTACCGCATCTTTAGGATATAAATTCGATTTATTCAAAGACATAACAACAAGAATTAATTTAGCTTCAGGTTTTAGAGCGCCTAATTTAGCAGAATTAACTTCAAATGGTGTACATCATGGAACTAACAGATTTGAAATTGGAAATCCAAATTTAGATACTGAACAAAACTTCCAAACTGATGTTTCTTTAGAATACGAAAACAAACATTTCGAATTCTTCGTGAATGGCTTCTACAATAACCTCAACAATTATATTTATTTGAACCCAACTGGTGAAGTTGAAGATGGTGCAGATGTTTTTGAATACACTCAAGAAAATGCTAAATTATATGGAGGTGAAGTAGGAATTCACCTACACCCTCACCCAATAGATTGGCTACATTTAGAAAGTGCATTTGAAATGGTCATTGGCGAGCAGAATAATGGTGATTATTTACCGTTAATTCCTGCAAACAATTGGACCAACACTTTTAGATCAGAATTTGATATAAAGGACTGGATGAAAAACGCCTATGCATCTATTTCTGTTGCGACTACTTTTGAACAAAATAATGTAAGTGGATTTGAAAATAATTCCGCTGGATATTCCTTGGTAAACTTTGGAATTGGAGGAAATTTAAATATTAAATCCGTAAAATTTAATTTAACGGCTAATTTAAATAATGCTTTTGACGAATCTTACATCTCTCATCTTTCTCGATTAAAAGGTGATGGAATTCCAAATATTGGTAGAAACTTTATTATTGGGGTGAATTTTAATCTATAATTTACTACAATAAACAATATCACTTCCAGCATTCGATTTAATAGATTCAATGCTGGATTTTTCTTTTCAAAAAGTTACAAAAGCGTTAATCCCAAAAATTCCGTTACTTAAGTTTAATTCATTGCTATTCATCAATAAAATTTCATCAATACCCAAATAAATTAATATCTTGAACACGCTTCTAAAAGAAGTATTAATTATAATTACTATCATATGAAAAAAATACCCTTCTTATTTATTGCACTTGCATTTGTAGCGTGTAAAAAAGAGATCGCTAAAAAGGCAGAGCACAAAGAAGAAAAAAGCGAATGGATCTATTTATTGGATGAAACAAATGCACAAAATTGGCGCGCTTATAAAGGTAAAGGCTTACCTCCTGGATGGACAATTAGTGATAGAGTTTTAAAATTTGATACTGAATTAAAATCGGAAGATGAATATACTGGTGGAACAGACGTAGTCTATGGAGCCCAAGAATTTGAGAATTTTGAGTTTTATGTTGAATGGAAAATTCCAAAGGGTGCGAATAGCGGTATCTTTTATCACATAAATGAGGCTTATAAACTTCCGCAATATTCGGCCCCAGAATATCAGATTATTGATGATATAAATTATGCAGCAATGGATCCCGGTCTTGCCGCATATAACAAAAGTGTTGGTTTTGAAAACCCCTCTCAATTACATCCATTGCAACAAACGGCATCAAACTATGCCATGTATGCTGCAGATCCTGAAATAAAGAAATTTAATCCTGCTGGAGAATGGAATTCAACAAAAATTGTATTCACTCAAAAAAAAGTTGAGCATTGGTTAAATGGAGAAATGGTTCTTTCATATGTTCCTTGGTCAGAAGATTGGCAAAAACGCAAAGACGCTAGTAAATGGGACGACGCCAAAGCATACGGAACATTTAAAACAGGACTTATAGGATTTCAAGATCATAATGGTCCTATAAGTTTTAAAAACGCAAAAATTAAACAATTATAAACGCAACATATAATGAATAAAAGAGATTTTTTAAAAAGTGCTGGAATTGTTACTCTAGGCGCAATGATGCCATCAACAGTTTGGGCAATGGGAAAAGGCAAAAAACTTAGAACGGCACATATTGGTGTTAATAATATGGGGTATGCCGATTTAAAGGCTATTTCATCTCATGCAAATGTTGAAGTTGTTGGTTTGTGTGATGTCGATTCTAATGCCCTTACAAAAGCGTTAAAAGATCATCCTAACGCAAAAACATATGCCGATTATAGAATCATGCTAAAAGAAATGAAAGATGATATTGATGCGGTGATCATTTCTACTCCAGACCATACACATGCTCCGGCATCTTTAATGGCAATGGAACTGAACAAGCCTGTATATTGTCAAAAGCCTTTAACACATCATGTTTCTGAAGCAAGAGCCATGGATGCTTTAGCGAAAAAGAAAAACTTAGTTACCCAAATGGGAATTCAAGTACATTCCTTTTACGATTATAAATTAGCTACACTATTAATACAATCTGGTATTATTGGAAAAGTACATACCGTGCGCGCATGGTCTCCAAAAAATTGGGGGTACGACGGACCAGAACCGGAAGGGTCAGATACAGTACCTGAAAATTTAGATTGGAACTTATGGCTTGGAACCGCTGCTGATAGACCTTACAAAGAAGGCGTTTATCATCCTGGGAACTGGCGTAAATTACTAGATTATGGCTGTGGAACTTTAGGTGATATGGGAGTTCATATTTTTGATACACCCTATAATGCCTTAGCTTTAGATGTTCCAAGAACCATTAAAAACGTTTGTAGAGAACCAAATGGATTTGGCTTTCCAGAACACAATCAGGTTACTTATGAGTTTCCTGGCACACCATATACAGCGGACACATTAACATGGATTTGGTCTGATGGACCAGGAGCACCTGCTGCTCATGAAGATTTAAAATTACCAGGCTCTAATAACCAATCTGACGAAACATCGGAAAAAGAAGCGAGTTTGGAAGATAAAATGTCTCTAGATGCTAAAGTAGCAAAGGAAGGGAAATTACCTGATCAAGGTGCTATGTTTATTGGAGAAAAAGGGCGTTTATTATTACCTCATTTTATGCAATTACCTAGAAAAATTGTAGATGGCAAATATGTTGATATTACTGATGAAATCGCAAAAGTTGGCAAGGTCAATAACATGGGTAAACCTATTCGTAATTACGATTCAGAAGGTGAAAAACACTACCATCAATTTGTTGATGCCTGTTTAGGCGAAGCTGAATGTAGTGCACCATTCTCTTATGCTGCCCGTTTAACAGAAACTATTTTATTAGGTGTTATTGCAGGTAGATTCCCAAATAAGACCTTACATTGGGATAGTAAAAAAGCAAAATTTAAAGAAAAAGAAGCAAACCAGTATTTAGATGGAAAATACCGTAAGTTTTAATAAATAATAATTAATTATTTCCTAAAGGTCCGTAGCATGTTTTTGTTACGGGCTTTTTTAGTTTAGAACATTTCCAATTGTGACAATTTATTTCAACCAAGTCAACACTCCTAGGAACAAAAAGAGTAGACTTAAAATATAGTTGATATTCTTGGCGATAAAGTTTGCACGTTGAATGATAACTTTGGCAAATACGATATAGGTTAAAAATAACAAATAAGCCCCCACACCTGCGCCAAACACAAATGACAACTCATAAGTGTTTTCCATAATCAACAATTCATTTGAACTTAAATAGGTGCCAACTGCCAAGAAAAAAGGAATAGCCAACATATTCATGGTTGACATTAAAAAACCTTGAAAGAAGTAATTGTTCTTTTTTTCTTTTTTTACCTTGAATTTAAAAGTTGATCGCGTCTTAATAAAAAAGAAAACCGCTAATACAAAAAAAACTACAATTCCTGCCACTTCTATATTCTCCAACAATTTTGGGTTTCTATTCAATTGTTTAGCAAAAAACAATGCGATTCCTGCTTGAATAAAAACAACCAATGCAGCGCCCATCGAAAATAGCTGACTCTCTTTTTGTCCTTTATCAACTGTTAATTGTACAGCAGTCATATTCAACATACCAGGCGGTAATAGCCCAATAAAAATACTAATGATTCCGAGTAAAACATGAGTTATATATTCCATTAATTCTCAATTAATAATTATCCACATCAATTATAAACTTTATAGGTCTAAAATCTTTGACTGCCTGAAATGTATTCTTAATTCTATCTATATTTTTTTTTGTTGCTTTTAATGACTGCTTTGGCGGAATCTTAATTGCAATGGTTCTGATATATTCATTCCTAACTCTTGCAACTCCCGGCACCGTTGGTCCCAAAACATGTTCTCCAAAAATATTGGCCAATGATTTCCCTAACCATAGAACTCCAGAATCAACTTTTAAGAAGTCACGATGTTTCAATGTAATCTTTATAATACGATAATATGGAGGGTATTTAAACTGCCATCGTTCTTGCAATTGTTCTTTAAACATTGTTTCATAATCGTTTATTGAAACTTGCTGAAGGATTTGATGATATGGATTAAAGGATTGAATTGCCACCTTTCCTCTTTTTTTCGCTCTCCCTGCCCTACCCGAAACTTGAACTAACATTTGAAAGCTACGCTCGTGTGCTCTAAAATCAGGGAAATTGAGCATATTATCTGCGTTTAAAACACCAACCAAAGTTACATTACTAAAGTCCAATCCTTTAGATAACATTTGCGTACCTACTAATATATCAATTTCTTGTGCTTGAAATTGTCCAATAATTTTCTGGTAGCCATATTTACCTCGGGTTGTATCCAAATCCATTCGGCCAATATTTACATTTGGGTACAGTTCATTTAACTCCTGCTCTATTTGCTCGGTTCCAAACCCTTTATTGTTCAGTTTTTCACTACCGCAAGCGCCACAATTATATTGCATAGCTTGAAGATGACCACAATAGTGGCATCGCAATTCATTTTTATATTTATGATAAGTTAAACTCACGTCGCAATTAGGGCATTGCGGAGCCACACCACATGTTTCACATTCTACAATAGGAGCAAAACCTCTGCGGTTCTGAAATAATATAATCTGTTCTTTTTGCTCTAAGGCCTCTTCTATCAATTTTAACAAGCGATCAGAAAAATGACCCTTCATTCGTTTTTTACGATGCTTCTCTTTGATATCTACCAGTTCAATTTCGGGCAGTAACACATTTCCATGTCTACGCTTTAATTCTACAAAACCGTACTTATCCTCTTTCGCATTTTGATAACTTTCAATTGAAGGTGTTGCAGAACCCAATAGCACTTTGGCTTTATGCAAATGAGATAGCACAATTGAAGCATCTCTTGCATGGTATCTAGGTGCAGGATCGAATTGCTTATAAGACGTTTCATGCTCTTCATCAACAATGATCAATCCCAAATTTGAAAATGGCATAAACAAAGAGGAACGCGCGCCTAATACTATTTGTGCCTTTGATCTATTCTCAAGTACATTATTCCATACCTCTACGCGTTCATTCATTGAGTATTTAGAATGGAAAACAGAAACTTGTTCTCCAAAATACTCCTGTAATCTATCAATTAACTGAGTTGTTAAGGCTATTTCAGGCAGCAGATACAATACTTGCTTCCCTTTTTTTAATTGCTGTTTAATTAACTCAGCATAAATTTCAGTCTTACCGCTACTGGTAATTCCATGTAATAAAGTTACTTGCTTACTTTTAAATGATTCTTGAATCTCTTCTAGGGCTTTAGACTGAAATTCATTCAAAGTTTTCAGTTTGTTCGTTTCTCCTTTAAAATTGATTCGGTCTTTTTGGATAAAATAAAATTCAAAAATACCTTTAGTTACTAATGCTTTAATAATTGCAGATGAACTTCCAGATTCTGTTTCTAAATCTTTCGCTTTAATTGGCTTTTTTGAAGCATTTAATTGAAAATATGTCAATACAGCGTCTCGCTGTTTTTTTGCCCTGTTTAAACTTTCCAACAAATCATTTAGCTTGTTATCAGTATAGATCGGATTTAATCTAACATATTTCACCAATTTTGGTTTGTACTGCTCATAAATCCGCTCTTTTAATAAAATCGCCTCCTTATCAATCATCGATTTTAGAATTGGAAACACCGTTTTCTTTTCCAAAATATTAATCACCTGATTTACATTCAATTCGGAATGATGTTGCAAGGCCTCAAAAATTAAGAATTCCTCATCGGTCAATACAGTTTCGTCTGTAAACTCCTCATTTTTTAAAACTGCCGTTTCACTTTCTAATAAAAACGCTGATGGCAGTGCTGCACGAAAAACATCACCCAAAGTACACATATAATACTCTGAAATCCATTGCCAATGATTTAGTTGCGTCTCATTTACAATTGGAGTTTCATCTAAAATTTGATGAATATCCTTAGCGTCATACCCTTTTGGTGCATCTTGATGAATCTCATACACCAATGCTGTATACATCTTGCGTTTTCCAAACTCAACAGCCACACGCACTCCTCTTTTAAGAAATCGGGATTCGGCCTCCGTTATTTTATACGTAAATAACTTTGGTAAAGGAATGGGTAATATGACGTTGATAAAATGAATTGGCTGAATTCTTAGTGAAGGATTTGTTTAATTTTATCTAACATGGCTCTTTCATCTTTATTGGTTCCATGGAACGAATCTGCAATAGTTAACACCGTACGCCAAATAGTTCTATTGATTTTAGAATTAAATAAACTCTCATGATCACTCTTAAAATCTGCAAATTGCTGAAAGCAAGTTTCGGCGTCTAAAAATTGCTCTTTTAGCCACTCAAACACAATTTCAATTTGGTACGATGCGTCCGTACCAAAATCATCTTTAACATCATCCAAATCACGCCAATGTGAAACAACTAGATTGCTCAGAGCGTTAAATTCTTCATCTCTAACTTCATTGTCGGCTGCCGCAACTGCAAAAAACAACTTTCCTAAATTTTGATATAAATGATTGCTTGAGGTTTCCATAATCTTACATTTTAAGTCTATTCAAATTTACAATTATTAAAGAAATTTACCTCTAAAAATAACTGGTAATTTAATTCTCAAATCAGAATAACCATTCCTTAAATTATTTTTTGGCATGCTGTTTGTAAATCTAAGAATAACATCTTAACCTGAATTTTACGAACCCTTAAATCCAGTAATTATGAAAACAATCAAATTATTTTTTGCAATTGCAATTATTGCAATATCGTTAAAGCCTTTTGAGGCGCAAGCAACTGTTTATTACAATAATTCTAAGGCGATTACTTTTATTGAAAATGGAATTACTTTTTCTGTTTTTCAGAATGGTGAATTTGATTTTTATATGAATTCATTCGCTAATGGTATCAATGCAAGTTACAGCAATCAGAATGTAAATATCAGTTTTAATGCTGGCTACAATTACAACGCTTATGTTCAATACGATCAATACGGTGCTGTAATTCAAGTTGAAAATACACCTATTTATTATGATAATTATGGCAGAATTACTCAAGTAGGTCCTGTAAATATTCGCTATAATTCAGGGCGATTGTTTAGGGTTGGAGGATTATATGTTCACTATAATAATTATGGGCATTATAGTCATTATACCGGCTATATAAATCCTTACAACAGGTATTATGTTTATCAACCTTACCATAGCTATTTTATTAGGCCATACAGCACTTATAGCGTTGTAAGATACAAGCCATATAGATATAATTATCATCCACGTAGATATCATTATTACAGAGATCAAAGGTATGCTTATAAACACAGACCTACTCATTATGATAGTCATTTAAAAAAAAGAAACCATCATAAGAAACACTACAAATCACATAAAAATTATAATAACAGTGATTATAGAAGACAAAAAAGTGTTGCAACTAGAAATACGAAGATTGAAAAACCATCGTCAAGAAAATCTTATGCTAAAACATTAAAGAAAACTAATAGAAGTTCGAAGTCTAGTTCATCTAAATACAAAAGAAACACTTCGTACACGAGAAATCCGAAGGCAACGGCAACTAAATCTTCTAAAAATTCTAGAACATACTCATCAAAAAGAAGTGTTGCGAAACAAACATCTCAAAAATCAGTTCAGAAACGAAACTTATCTATTTCTGGTAAAAAAAGGAGTACGAAAAGAAGTGTTGCAAGTGCACCGTCAAAGCGAACAAGTAAAATAACTGAGCGAAAATATAATAACAAGAATGAGAGAGTTTCAAAAACATCTCGAAGATAATTCACTCTTTAGTTAAACGAAAAATGCCAACGAAATCGTTGGCATTTTTTATATGAATTTTGACTAATTAATTAAGCCAATACTTCCTGAACCTTATCAGCCGCTTCTTGGAACTCTACAACCGAATGCACCGGCAAACCACTTGCATCAATTAATTGCTTCGCCTCGATAGCATTCGTTCCTTGTAAACGCACAATAATAGGGACTTGAATTGCATCTCCCATATTTTTATAAGCATCTACAATACCTTGTGCTACTCTATCACAACGAACAATTCCTCCAAAAATATTCACTAAGATTGCTTTTACAGCTGGGTCTTTTAAAATAATTCTGAATCCTTTCTCAACGCGCTCTGCATCTGCCGTACCTCCTACATCTAAAAAGTTTGCAGGCTCTCCTCCAGATTGCTTAATTAAATCCATTGTACCCATTGCTAAACCAGCACCGTTTACCATACATCCAACATTACCATCTAAATCAACATAATTTAAACCTGCTGCATTTGCTTCAACCTCAATTGGGTTTTCCTCACGTAAATCACGCATTTCAGCATAATCTTTATGACGGTATAATGCACTATCATCTAAAGTTACTTTAGCATCTACAGCCATTATCTTATTATCAGACGTCTTTAAAACTGGGTTGATTTCAAACATTGAAGAATCCGATTTGATGTATGCCGTATATAAAGCAGAAACAAATTTCACCATTTCTTTTAATGCCCCTCCAGATAAACCTAAGTTAAAGGCAATTTTTCGGGCTTGAAAAGCCAATAAACCTAAACTTGGATCGATTTCTTCTGTAAAGATTAAGTGTGGAGTTTCTTCCGCAACAGTTTCAATATCCATTCCTCCTTCAGTAGAATACATAATCATGTTTCTACCAGTTTCTCTGTTTAATAAAACAGACATATAATATTCTTCAGTTTCTGATTCACCCGGATAATATACATCCTCACAAATCAAGACCTGATTTACTTTTTTTCCTTCTGCTGATGTTTGCGGAGTTACCAACATCATTCCAATAATATCATTCGAAATAGACTCTACTTCTTGTAAGTTTTTAGCCAATTTCACTCCACCACCTTTTCCACGTCCACCGGCGTGAACTTGTGCTTTAACCACGTACCAACTTGTACCTGTTTCATTGGTTAATTCTTTGGCTGCATCAACTGCTTCTTTATGATTATGGGCTACAATTCCTCTTTGAATTCTAACTCCAAAACTGCTCAAAATTTCTTTTCCTTGATATTCGTGTAAGTTCATTTTAAATGCTATTTTAAATGCAATGCAAATGTACTATAATCTCCAAATAAAATTGCAGGTATTTATTTAAAATTGTAACAATTAATTTTTCCGATTGTCATTAGTTCTAAAGAGAACTACTTTATGATTTATTTAAGAGTTTTAATATAACATATTTAAAACTTTGTCATTAGTAATAAGAACTAACTACTCCATTATGAAAAATCTATATTTAGTAATTTTATTACTATCTACAATCCTGTCTCATTCACAGTCAGCAAAGAAAACTATAAATTCAAAACGTGTTGTTAAAGCCCCTAAAATCGATGGAGTTTTAGATGATGAAGCATGGCAAAATACAGATGTAGCAAAGGACTTTGTAATGTTTAGGCCTGAATCTGGAACTCCTGAAACATATAAAAACAGAACTGAAGTCAAAATTGTATATGATGATGAGGCCATCTATTTCGCTGCCTATATGTATGATGAGGACCCTGAAAATATTCCAAGTCAATTTGCAAGTAGAGATAATTTTGGAACCACCGATTGGCTGGGAATTATGATTAATCCTAACAATGATCAGATTAATGATACTGAGTTTTTCATACAAGTAACCGGAAATCAAGCAGACGCCAAGGCCACACCTCAAGATGAAGACTTTAGCTGGAGCGCCGTTTGGCAAAGCAGCACTAAAGTTGTTGAAGATGGTTGGATTGCAGAAGTAAAAATACCTTATTCAGCATTACGTTTTTCAAACAAAGAAGTACAAACTTGGGGATTGAACTTTCATCGTCGATTTGCAAATAACAGAGATCAATATACATGGAATTTTATAGATAGAAGTGTTGGGAACATAGGTCAGTATTCAGGTCTTTTAACAGGTATTGAAAACATAAATCCTCCAACGAGACTTAGTTTTTCCCCGTATGCTTCGGCTACCTATGATTCGTACGATGGCGAAGATACTTTTGATAAAAGTTTTGGATTGGATGTTAAATACGGAATAAGTGAAAGTTTTACGTTGGACGCTACTTTAATACCTGATTTTGGGCAAACAGGATTTGATGACGTAGTTTTAAATTTAGGTCCTTTTGAACAGCAATATCAAGAACAACGTCCATTTTTTACAGAGGGCGTTGAATTATTTACAAAAGGAGATCTTTTCTACACCAGAAGAATCGGTAATTTACCGATAAATTATTTTGACGAAGATTCCTTAGGCCCTAATGAAGAGTTAATAGAGAACCCAGATAAGGTTAACATGTTGAATGCCGTTAAGGTTTCTGGCCGAACGGAAGGCGGTTTAGGAATAGGTTTTTTTAATGCCATTACTGAAAAAACCGAAGCAAAAATTAAAGACTTAACAACAGATGAAATTACCAAAGTTGTTACCGAACCAATTGCAAATTACAACGTTATTGTTTTGGACCAACAATTCAATAAAAACTCTTATATCTCTTTAATAAACACCAACGTAATTAGAGATGGAAGTGTGAGAGATGCCAATGCTACAGCATTAATGTGGGATATAAACGACAAAAAAACATCTACAATATAAATGGCGGATTCAAAGCTAGTAACATTCGAGAAAATGGAGAAAACACAGATGGATATTGGTTCGATACTAGTTTTGGCGATGAAGCAGGAAATTGGCAATATCAAGCTGGTTATGAATTTGCAGATGAAAACTATGATATTAACGATTTAGGGTTTCAGTATTTTAATGATTATCAAAACGTGTATTGGAATGCTTCTTATCGAATTTTTGAGCCTTCAAGAAAATTCAACCGATATAGTTTTTTTCATTTTGGTCGTGTTCAATATAGACATAGTGATGGCGCTTATACCGGAAATCACATGGGCGTGAACTTTAATGCTACTACGCTAAAGAACTTTTCGTTTGGAACAAATATTAACGGGAACATTGGGAAACAATATGATTATTATGAACCTCGAGTAGCAGATAGATATTTTACAGAAGCCCCTCGATTAAACTTTAACGGTTGGATATCAACTGATAACAGTAAAAAACTTGCTGCAGAAGTTTATGGGTTTTATGGAATACGTCACAACGACCCCTATAAAGTTTATGAAGTTGGCACAGAATTACGTTATCGGTTTAGCGACAAGTTTTCGTTAGAATATGAATTGGAACTTTTTAAAGCAAATAACGATAGAGGATATGTGACAGAACTCAGTGATGGTACGATTATTTTTGGAAATAGAGATCGGAAAAGTATTACTAATGAAATATCTGCAAGACATAGTTTTAACACGAAATCTTCCCTTGCCCTTAGTTTCAGACATTATTGGTCTCCCGTAACTTACGACGATCAATTTTACCAATTGGAAGATAACGGAACCTTAACGGAAAACCCTTATTTTGACGATCACAACATAAATTACAATGCTTAGAATTTAGATTTGAGTTATTCTTGGGAGTTTGCTCCAGGTAGCCAATTAATTACACTTTATAGAAACAATATATTTAACGCCGACAATCAATCAACTTTAGATTTTAATGAAAATTTAGAAAATCTATTTAACAATGCTCTAGGACATAATATTTCTGTGAAATTCATCTATTATATAGATTATAATAACGCGAAATACTGGTTTAAAAAGAAAGCGTCATAACCATAACCAATTTACTTCTAAAACAGCAATTATTCATTTATCTAACCTTTGAGGTCCTTCATCTTAATTAACATTTTTTTAAGAGTTTTTTAACATTCGCTTAATAAATTCGCGACGATTGATAATTAAAGAGTTACGAGGCTTAATGAAGAATATCCCACTACTATGCATCTTGCTTTTAACGAGCGTTTTATATAGCCAAAACGCAAAGAAAAGCACCAACGCTCAACGTGTAAAAAACGCACCAAAAATAGATGGAAAACTTGATGACGCAGCTTGGCTAAATGTTGAGCCAGCAAAAGATTTCATGATGTTTGAGCCTTCTTCTGGTATCCCTGAACCTGAAAACAGAAAGACAACGGTTAAAATTGTTTATGATGATAAAGCAATTTATATCGGTGCGTATTTATTTGATGATGCACCAAGTGAGATACCTATGCAATTTGGGAATAGAGATGAAATTGGGCAAGTAGATTATTTACAAGTCAATTTTAACCCAAACAATGATGGGCAAAATGATACCGAATTTATTGTAATGAGCACTGGAGTTCAGGCTGATTCTAAATCGAGTAATTCTGGTAATTCAAGAAGAAAAGACATGAGCTGGAGTACCGTTTGGTATAGCGATGTTTCTGTAGTTGATGATGGATGGATTGTAGAGATGAAAATACCTTATGCTGCCCTTAGATTTTCTAATGATGAAGTGCAAACATGGGGATTAAATATTTTAAGGAATTTCAAAAAGCAAAACGAATCATATTCTTGGAACTTTATTGATAGAACCAAAGGAAATTACCCTCAATACGCCGGGGAAATTAAAGGTATTGAAAACATAAAACCGCCAACAAGAATAGAATTTTATCCTTACGCGGCTGGGGCTGTTAATTTTTACGATGGTGAGACATCATCTATTTCTAGTATAGGTATGGACTTAAAATATGGTCTGGATGAAACGTTTACATTAGATGCTACTCTTATTCCAGATTTTGGCCAAACTGCGTTTGATAATCAAGAATTAAATCTTGGACCATTTGAACAACGTTTTGAAGAAAGAAGAACCTTCTTTACAGAAGGCACCGAATTATTCAATAAAGGTAGTTTATTTTATTCTCGACGAATTGGAAACCGACCTACAAAATATTCTGAGGCCGAAGATGATTTGGAGGAAAATGAAGAAGTTATAGAAAACCCTAGCACTGTTAAAATGCTAAACGCTGTTAAGGTCTCTGGTAGAACTAAAAAAGGGCTAGGAATTGGGTTCTTTAATGCTATTACTGAAAGAACTTATGCTAGAATAACTGACACTATCACCAATGAATCTAGAAAATTCATGACAGAATCTCTTACAAATTACAATGTCATGGTTTTAGACCAACAATTCAACCGAAATTCTTCAGTTAGTTTAATCAATACAAATACCTTTAGAGAAGGTGATTTTAGAGATGCCAATGTTACTGGTCTTACATTTGATCTTGCCGATAAAAACAATCTTTACAAAGTTAGGGGTAATTTTAAACTAAGTAATGTAAATGAATTTGATGAGCTCACAACAGGAATGAGTACATTTTTAAATTTTGATAAAAACTCTGGAAACGTACAATACGGTGTTGGTGCTTGGATGGTTGATGAAAAATACGACATAAGCGATTTAGGGTTTTTAAGAGAAAATAACACGCAACGCTATTGGGCTGACCTTTCATATGAAATTTTTGAACCCACGAACGCATTTAACTCTTATCGATTTAGTATAAATCCAGGAATTAAATACCAGCACAACCCTCATGAATTTTCTTCCGCAGACATTGAATTTGAATCATTCTTTGTTACGATAGATAGATTTGCCTTTGGCGCTGATTTTACGACCCTACTCGGAGATGAATATGATTTTAGAGAAGCGCGTTCTTCAGACCCAAGTGTTTATTTTAGACAGAATGGAGGATTTCAGGCTGGCGTAATGGTATCTTCAGATTACAGAAAGAAATTCGCATATGATATTAGACCTAATTTTGCAAAAAGATACGATGATCATTTTGAAGAATATGAAGTAAGCATCTCTCCTAGATACAGGTTTACCGATAAATTTAATATGATATACGAATTAAATCTTGGAAAAACTTTAAATGAAAAAGGACGTGTTACAGAATTAGATGACGAAACAATTATTTTCGGAAACCGAGACAAAAAGACTATTGAAAACGTTTTAACTAGCAATTTAAGTTTTAATAGAAAATCTACAATGGCATTAGCCTTCAGGCATTATTGGTCTACAGTCCGTTACGATGAGCAGTTCTATAGTTTAAATAATTCCGGATTACTAGACCCTCATCCATACGATGAGAATAGCGATATCAATTATAATGTTTGGAATTTAGACTTGAGCTACGTGTGGGAATTTGCACCTGGAAGTCAGTTAATAGGTCTATATAGAAATAGCATTTTTGATTATAATGATCAATCTTATTTAGATTTTGGAGAGAATTTAGATGAATTATTCAGCCAAGAAATTGGACATAACATCTCCTTAAAGCTAATTTATTATATCGATTATAACAACGCAAAAACTTGGTTTAAGAAGAAAGCCTAAGGCATTTTTCTACTAAAATAACTTTTTGGAATTAGCATTAATTCCGATTACTTTTGAAGTATGATAAAAGCGGAAAATATTCATAAGTTTTACGGAGAACTCGAAGTTTTAAAAGGTGTAGATTTACATATTAAAAAAGGAGAAGTTGTTGCAATTGTAGGTCCTTCGGGAGCGGGTAAAACAACACTTCTTCAAATACTAGGCACATTAGACAAGCCCAGTTCTAGTGAGAAAACAAGTCTCTTTATAAATTCAAAAAGTACGTTATCATTAAAGGATAAGAATTTATCCAATTTTAGAAACGAGCATATTGGATTTATTTTCCAATTTCATCAATTACTGCCTGAGTTCACGGCATTAGAAAATGTTTGTATTCCAGCCTATATTGGAAATAAAAATTCTAAAGAAATAGAACCTGAAGCAAAGAAACTACTAGAATTCCTTGGGTTGAAAGACAGAATACATCATAAACCCAATGAACTTTCTGGCGGAGAACAGCAACGTATTGCTGTAGCTAGAGCACTTATTAATAAACCTGCTGTTATTTTCGCAGATGAACCTAGTGGTAATTTAGATTCGGAATCTGCAGAAAGCCTTCACAAACTCTTTTTTGAATTAAGAGATACATTCGACCAAACATTTGTAATTGTAACGCACAACCAAGCATTAGCTGAAATGGCAGACCGTAAATTGGTAATGAAGGACGGTAAAATAATTTAATCACAGAATTATGATAGGGATTATAAGTGCCATGCAAGAAGAAGTGCAAAGTTTGCTAGACGCACTTCAAAATTGCAATACCGTAGAAAAGGGAATGCGTACTTACTATACTGGCATGCTTTACAACAAACCTGTTGTAATTGTTTTTTCTAGATGGGGAAAAGTAGCCGCTGCCGCTACAACAACACAACTTATAAACGATTTTGATCTAGAGGAACTTATTTTTACTGGAGTTGCTGGTGGTATAGACCAACAATTAAATATTGGTGATGTAGTCATTGGAAAAGAATTGTTTCAATACGATGTTGACGCCAGACCTTTTTACCAACAATTTCATATACCTATTCTTAATTTAAAATCAGTATCTACAACCAATAACGACAAACTGAACCATGCAGTTTCCTTTTTCTTAAATAATTACGATACATATATTCTAAAAGAAGAACGCATTAACTTTAACATATCTTACCCAAAATCAGTCATAGGAGATATTGCGAGTGGAGATCAATTTATCTCTAGCATGGAAAAAATAAAATCCTTAAATTTAAATCTACCAACGGCAGTTTGTGTTGAAATGGAAGGTGCTGCAGTAGCGCAAGTATGCTATGAGTACTCAATTCCTTTTTCAATTATCCGTGTAATTTCAGATAAAGCGAATGATAATGCTCATATAGATTTTTCTCGATTCGCAAATACAATCGCGAGCAACTACATCTTAGGAATTTTAGAATACTATTTTGCTTAAGTGAGTTTATTTTTTCTATTTTTGAGAAATTCTATTTTGAACAATGCAATTTAAGCACCCTGAAATTTTATACGCTTTACTGCTTTTAATTATTCCAATTATTGTTCATTTATTCCAATTACAACGCTTTGTAAAAGTTCCATTTACAAACGTTAAATTTCTAAAAAAAATAGCACTAGAAACACGTAAAAGTTCACGCTTAAAAAAGTGGTTAATTCTAACAACTCGCATGCTTCTTTTTGCATCCATAATCTTTGCTTTTTCTCAACCATATTTCTCACAAATTGATACTCAAAAAAACACACATACAATCATTTATTTAGACAATTCTAAAAGTTTAAGTTATAAATACAACCAACAAGAAATATTAAAAAACAAGGCTCAAGAAATTATTGAAATTTTACCACTTTCTGGTGATGTTTCTTTTTTTACAAATGATCAATCTTATAAAAAGATAAAACCAAACGATCTAAAAAACATCCTTATAAACCTTGATTATTCTGTAAATGATTTATCATTTAAAGCTATTGAACTCAAAATTGATCAACTAAAATCGAGTAATACTAACACTTTGAATAACATTGTGTTAATAACTGATTTTCAGAATAATAAGAATTTTAAAAATTCTAATGTTACAAATGTAAACTCTAATATTTCCTTTATAAATACCGCTTTTAATGGTCAAAATAATATTTATATAGACAGTGTTTACGTTTTAAAGAAAACAACAACAGAAGTTGCACTTTCGGCGGTAATAAAAAGTAACAACTCAATCAGTAAGAACATCTCCATTTCATTATTCAACGAAGAAAAACTAATAGGAAAAACTACCGCCCTATTCGATAATAATACGGAATCTAAAGTTGATTTTGAAATTCCAAGCGCTACTTATTTCGAAGGAACTCTTCGATTAGAAGATGAATATTTGGCATTTGATAATTCATTCTTTTTCACTCTTAATAATCCAAAAAAAATAGATGTTTTATCATTAGGAAATAAAGATGATTTTCTAGTGAAAATTTATACTAAAAACGAGTTCAATTATAGGCATCAAAACTTGAATGAATTGAATTTTGATCTGATTAAAAATCAACACCTAATTATTTTAAATGAATTGATAAAAATTCCGGAAAATTTATCCGCTGTCCTTTCAGAATTTTCGGAAAATGGTGGTTCAATTGTTATAATTCCATCCAGAGATTCGGAATTAGTTACGTACAACTCATTTTTTAACCGATTAAAAATTGGAAAAATTAACAGTATAGATGACGATCTTTTAGAAATAAATCAATTAATGTTCGATCATCCTATATTTTCTGGCGTTTTTGAGAATGAATTTACAAATTTCCAATATCCTTATAGTAACAAGCAGATTAACTCGAATTTCTTTAATGAAAATCCTATTATTAAACTTGAGAACGGAAATTTCTTTTTATCACGAGTAAATTCAACAATAGGCGCGACCTACTGGTTCAATACACCATTAAATCGGAATTCATCAAACCTTCAGTCCTCACCTCTTATTGTACCTATTTTTTACAACTTTGGAAAATATAGTTTCACGGGCTCAGAATTAACGTATACCATTGGAAACGATTCATATATAGATATCGCTGTTTCCCTTCAGAAAGATAGAATTTTAAAAATACAGGGAGTAAATGAAGAATTTATACCCTTACAACAAGTTCTTTCTAATAAAGTGAGAATACAGACAAAGAACACCCCTTCCACACCTGGATTCTACAAAATCAAAAATGGAAATGATATAATAAAAACCATCGCTTTTAATTATAGTCGAAAGGAGAGTAAATTAGATTTTACTGATATTAACGAAATTCTTAAAGACAATTCTTCGGTTAAGGTTTCAAACTCAATCAAACAAACATTTACCAATCTTAAAGAACAGCAAGAAATCAAATCACTTTTTAGATGGTTTTTGACACTATCTATACTATTTTTGCTGTTAGAAATATGTATTCTAAAATATTTTAAAGTATGAATGTGCTTCTTAAATCCGCCACTATTGTTCAGTCCAACAATCCACTTAATGGTAAAACCAGAGACTTACTAATTGAAAACGGAGTAATTACTAAAATAGATTCGTCTATTAATGCTGAAAAAAATATTAAGGTAATTGAATTAGAAAATATGCATATTTCTTCTGGTTGGTTTGACAGCAGTGTGTCTTTTGGAGAACCTGGCTATGAAGAGAGAGAAACTATTAATAATGGTTTAAGAACTGCGGCATACAGTGGATTTACATCCGTTGCAGTAAACCCCAATACCAACCCGAAAATAGACAACAAAGCAACTGTAGAGTTCCTTAAAAACAAATCAAGCAACAACGCGGTTAACTTACATCCAATCGGCAATTTAACTATGAATGGAGAGGGTAATGACCTTGCTGAACTATTCGATATGCAAACTTCTGGAGCAATCGCTTTCGGAGACTACAAGAGATCTATATCTAATGCTAATCTTTTAAAGGTTGCTCTACAATATGCACAAAACTTTAATGGTCTTATCTTAAGCTTTCCTCAAGACAACTCCATTGCTAGAGATGGATTAGCCAATGAAGGAGAGAATAGTACGCTATTAGGCCTAAAGGGACTTCCTGCCCTGGCAGAAGAGTTGCAGATTGTTCGTGATTTGTTTTTACTTGAATATTCCGGTGGAAAATTGCATATCCCTACAATTTCTACTGCTAAATCAGTTTCTTTAATTAAAGATGCAAAAGCGAAAGGACTAGATGTTACATGTAGCGTTAGTGCTCATCATCTAAGACTGACAGATGAAGAACTTCATGGATTCAATGGTAATACAAAAGTATCACCTCCATTACGTACCAAAAAAGATATAAAAGCATTGATTAAAGGATTGGAAAATGGAACGATTGATATGATTACAAGTGATCATAACCCAATTGATATTGAGCATAAAAAAGTTGAATTTAACAATGCAAAATCTGGAACAGTTGGACTAGAAAGTTTGTTTGGAGCAGTAAACGGCGCAATAGATTTAAACCTTTTTATCGATTGCCTTACGATAAATCCAAAATCTAGATTTGGACTTCAAAATTATTCAATACAAGAAGGTGAGCCAGCGGACTTGACTCTTTTTACACCTAAGGATCAATATACGTTTTCAGAATCCGAGATAAGCTCCACCTCCAAAAACACAATATTTAATGGTAAAAAAATGATAGGGAAAGCCTATGGAATTATTGCCAATAATCAACTAATACTAAAGCCATAAAAAGTATGAATAATAATTCTGTAAATGAAGGGAAAACCGCTGCAATTCTAAGTTATTTATGGTGGGTTGGGTTGATCATAGCATTTATTATGAACCAAAGCAAAAGAAATTATTTTACTTCTTTTCATATAAGACAATCAATTGGGTTATCAATTGTATTATTCGTTATAAGTATTTTCACCAAATATGGAGTCCCTGTTTTTGGTAGTATTCTATTTTTAGGTTGGTTTGTATTGTGGGTAATTGGAATTCTTGGTGCTATTAAAGGAGAAGAGAAAGAAGTTCCTTTCTTAGGTGAAAAATTTCAAGAATGGTTTAGAAATATCTAAGAAAAAATTCATGAAAAATTTATCACTAGAACATGTTGTTCGCTCTGCTAAAAACAAAACAGACAAAACACCATTGTTAATCTTACTACATGGATATGGCAGTAATGAACAAGATTTATTTTCTTTTGCCTCAGAATTACCTGAAGATTTATTCATTGTTAGTGCTCGGGCACCTATGACCATGAACCCAGGATCTTACGCTTGGTACACCATACATTTTGATATGAATAATGGCAAGTTTTCTGATACAGATGAAGCGAAGGAATCAATTTCGAAAATTTCCACTTTTATTGATGAAGTAAAAGAAGAATACCAAGTTGGAATCGAAAACACTTTTTTACTAGGCTTTAGCCAAGGTACTATATTGAGTTACGCCATAGGGTTAAACTATCCCGAAAAAGTACAGCATATCATTGCATTAAGTGGATATATAAATCTAGATCTTTTAGAATCAGGGCATAGAATAAACAACTTTACTAAATTAGATTTTTTCTGTTCACATGGAACTGTAGATCAAGTGATCCCTGTAGAATGGGCTCAAAACGCGACACCCTACTTAAATGAATTAAGTATAAAAAACACCTACAAAGAGTACATGGTGGGGCATGGTGTTGCTCCGCAAAATTTTTACGATTTTAAAAAGTGGATCGAAGATAGAATCTAAACGTCAAATTAATTTTATGATTCTTAGACCTCTATCTCTAACTCATCATAAGCCAAGAAAACATTTTTAGGCAATTGTTTTTCAACCTCCGCATGAAATCCTAATTTATGACTAATATGTGATAAATATGCTTTCTGAGGCTTTAGTTCATCAATTAATTGCAGCGCCTCTTCAAGGTTTAAATGTGAATAATGTGGTTCAATTCTAAGAGCACTTAAAACCAATACAACTAACCCTTTCAGTTTATCCTTTTCATTCTCTGAAATTGTTTTTACATCGGTTAAATAAGCGAAATTTTCAATCCTATAACCACAAACTGGTAGTTTACCATGCATCACTTCAATTGGTATAACTGTTTTATTTCCTATTTCAAACGGAGATAAGTCAATTTCATTAACAACGACTTTTGGTGCTCCGGGATACCGATTCTTTGTTTCAAATATGTACGCAAACCGCCGTTTCAAGTCGTCTAAAACCCTTTTAATACCAAAAATTGGCATTGCTCCTATTTTAAACACAAAAGGCCTTATGTCATCTAAACCAGCTACGTGGTCTGCATGTTCATGTGTAAAAAGAACTCCATCCAAGTTAGAAACTTGGGCCCGTAACATCTGATAACGAAAATCTGGACCGCAATCTATCACAAAACAATTTTCATCCCATTCTAACAATACCGAAACTCGCAATCTTTTATCTCTCTTATCTATTGATAAACAAACTGGATGCGTACTGCCAATAATAGGAATTCCTTGAGAAGTTCCCGTTCCTAAAAATGTGATTTTAATTTTTGACTTTTTCTTCAATTTTAACGAATAAATACAATCTCAAATATAGGAAATTGTTACTTTTGTACAAGAAATAAAACTTTACATACTATGTCTTCAGTTTCTAAAGGTGATAAAAAAATAGACAGTGCTCCTTCTTCGAAAAGAAAGGCCTTAAGGGTTAATTTAAACGACAATATTTACGGAACGTTTGCTGAGATTGGCGCGGGCCAAGAAACTGTTCGTAACTTTTTTAGGGCAGGTGGCGCTTCTGGAACAATTGCGAAAGCAATGAGTGCTTATGACAAAGACTTTTCTGATGCCATATATGGTATTGAAGATGATCAAAGGTATGTTACCGAATCTCGTTTAAAAAGAATGTTGACGCACGAGATTCACTTAATGGAAGACCGTTTAAGTCGAAAAAAATACCAAAACACTTTATTCTTTTCTTATGCAAATACTGTTGCGACAATTGATTTCGCTAAGAAATTTAAAGGTCACGGATGGGTAGGTGTTAAATTTCAATTAGATCCTCTAGAGGATTACAATGAAATAATTTTGCACATTCGATTTAAAGAAAATGATGCTAAACTACAACAAGAAACCCTTGGTACACTTGGTGTAAACCTTGTATATGGTGGTTTTTATCTGCATGACACTCCGAAGGATTTATTAAAATCTCTCTATGATAATTTGGATAAAGATCAGATAGAAATTGATATGATTAATTTCTCTGGACCTCGATTTGCTTATGTAGACAATAGATTAATGAGTTTACAACTGGTAAAAAACGGCATGACAAATGCCGTAATGTTTGGTCCAGACGGAAACAATTTATTACCTGCACAACAACTTTACAAGAAGAATATCCTAACTCTTAGAGGTAGTTTTAGACCTGTAACTAAGGTAAATATGGATATTTTCGAGCGTGCTACTGAACTCTTTTATGCTGAGAAAAGTGTAGACGAAAAAAACACAAAAATAATATTTGAAATTACGCTTAGTAATCTTTCAGCAGAAGGTGAAATTAACGAACGTGATTTCTTAGACCGTGCAGAATTACTCTGTTCTCTTGGACAATACGTAATGATATCAGACTTCTCTGAATATTACAAATTGGTAGAATACTTCTCTGAATTTACTAAAAAACGTATGGGGCTTGCCATGGGCGTATATAACTTAGTTCAAATTTTTGATGAAAAATACTATAGAAATTTAAGTGGTGGCATATTAGAAGCTTTCGGAAAATTATTCTTTAAAGACTTAAAGATTTATTTATACCCATTAAAAGATGCCGAAACAGGAGATACCATTACAAGTGAAACCTTAAAAGTTCATCCTAGAATGAAGGAATTGTATAAATTCTTTAAATACAATGGTAAAGTTGTAGATATAGATAATTACGATCCAGAAATCTTAGATATATTCTCTAGAAAAGTGTTTGAAATGATTAAGAACGGGGTTGAAGGTTGGGAAAAAATGCTTCCTGAAGGAATTTCTGAAATCATTAAAGACGAGCGTTTATTTGGGTATTCTAAGAGAAAATTTTTAACGAAAAAATAAAGCTAGATTAAACTTTCTGTATTTTTTTTCGTCTAAAACAAAAACTAATCAAGAATTTTGTTGGAAGAACAAGAATTAATACAAGCACTAAAAAACAAAAGCACTCAAGAAAGTGCTTTTCGTTCTTTAATGTCGCTTTATAAAGAGCGCTTATATTGGCATATTCGAAAAATTGTAATCTCTCATGACGATGCAGACGACGTTTTACAGAACACCTTTGTGAAAGTTTATCGAAATATTGACAATTTTAAAGAAGATAGTAAAATCTATTCTTGGATGTATAGAATTGCAACCAATGAATCCATTACCTTTATTAATAAACGTGCAAAACAAAAAGCAGTAGATATTACAGAATATCAGCAACAACTTGCAGATTCATTACATGCTGACTCCTTTTACAATGGATCTGAAATTCAAATTTTACTACAAAAAGCAATTGCCACGCTGCCACAAAAACAACAACTCGTATTTAACATGAAGTATTTTGATGAAATGAAATACTCAGAAATATCAGAAATTTTAGACACAAGTATTGGAGCTTTAAAAGCCTCTTATTTTCATGCAGTAAAAAAAATTGAAAAATTTGTTACCTCAAATTAAACCGTTTTACAATATAAAGGTCTAAGTATTAAGATGAAGAAAAAAGAATTTAAAAATATCGCTCCAGTACTATATGAGTTAAAAAGTCTTGACAAAGGCTTTAGCACTCCTGTCGATTATATAAATTCTTTCGATTCCAATTTTAATGAGACAAAAATTCTTGCAAGATTTAATAAAACAAATTCATTTAACACACCATCTTCTTATTTTACAACTATTGAAGATACTGTTATTGACAGAATTGATCAAGAGAACAATTCAGTTCCAAATGGGTATTTTGATACTTTAGAATCCAACGTATTTGAAAAATTAAACAAAGAACCTAAGGTAATAGAACTAAACACTTCTAAACGAAAGTGGATTGCAAGTGTGGCTATTGCTGCTAGTTTAGCCCTGTTGTTTACTTTACAAATATTCACTAGTTCAAGTAATTTAGATTTTTCTTCCTTGAGTTCTACCGAAATTGAAAATTGGATTTCAGAAGGAGAAATGGAAGTTAATAGTTATGAAGTTGCAACACTTTACGAGGATTTGAACCCAGACAACTATGATATTTATGATTCTTATAACGAAGATGATCTTTTAGATTATTTGGACAATGTAAACATAGAATCACTAATTTTAACTGATTAAATAAACGAACATGAAATTTAAGACCCTCTTCATTTTAGTACTCACTTTTTCTGTTGGCGTATCTTCATTTGCTCAAGAAAAGAAGATGAGTAAATTTAAATCGCTTAAAATTGGCTACATAACGGAGACCTTAGAATTAACAACAGATGAAGCCGAAAAATTTTGGCCTATCTACAATTTGCACTATGATAATATTCATAAAATTAGGCATAGTGTTAATCGAAAATTAAGGGGAGATTTAAATAATCCGGAAAAACTGAATGCTATGAGCAATGAAGAAGCACAAGTGATTTTAGATAAATTATTAAAACAAGATTCTGAAATGCAAAAAGAACAAGCTTTAATGTTTAGCAAATTAGAAGACATATTACCTGCCAAAAAATTATTAAAACTGCATAAAGCAGAAGGTGATTTTAATCGTAAAATTCTTGAACAATACAGAAAACGGCGAGAGGCCGCAGCGGCAAAAGAAAAGAAATAAAAAAGGGAAGCAAATGCTTCCCTTTTTTATTTATGAATACATCTTCTGTCTCATTTCTTTTATTTTTGGATCTTCCAAATACTCATCGAATGTAGCTAATCTGTCTATAACTCCTTTTGGCGTTAACTCAATGATTCTTGTCCCTACAGTTTGAGCAAATTCATGATCATGTGTAGATAATAACACCGTTCCTTTAAAGTTTTTCAAGGAATTATTAATCGCCTGAATTGACTCTAAGTCTAGATGATTCGTTGGTTCGTCTAACATTAAAACATTTGCTCTGGTCATCATCATTCTAGAAAGCATACAACGTACTTTTTCCCCTCCTGATAATACATTACATTTTTTCAAAGCCTCTTCACCACTGAAAATCATTTTACCTAAGAATCCACGTAAAAAGACCTCTTCTCGCTCCTCTTCAGTAGTTGCATATTGTCTTAACCAGTCTACCAAGTCTAATTCGGCATTCTGGAAAAATTCTGCGTTTTCTAAAGGTAAGTACGACTGTGTAGTTGTAACTCCCCAAGAAAACTTGCCATTATCCGCCTTTAAATTACCATTTAAAACTTCGTAAAATGCAGTTATAGCCCTAGAGTCTTTTGATAATAGAATTACCTTATCTCCTTTATTTAGATTAAAATGGATATCATTAAATAAAACTTCACCATCTAATGATTTGGACAATCCTTCAACATTTAAAATCTGATCTCCAGCCTCTCTATCTCTTTCAAAAATAATGGCTGGATACCTTCTACTCGATGGCTTAATATCTGCAACATTTAATTTTTCAATCATTTTTTTACGGCTAGTTGCCTGTTTACTCTTCGCAACATTCGCAGAAAAACGACGGATAAACTCTTCTAATTCCTTCTTTTTATCCTCCGCTTTTTTGTTTTGCTGTGCTCTTTGCTTAGCCGCTAACTGACTACTTTCATACCAAAACGAGTAATTTCCACTATAGTGATTGATTTTACCAAAATCAATATCAGATATATGTGTACATACCGCATCTAAAAAGTGTCTATCATGTGAAACAACTATTACGGTATTGTCATAGTTTGCCAAGAAATTCTCTAACCAACCAATCGTTTCAAAATCCAAGTCGTTGGTAGGCTCATCCATAATCAAAACATCTGGAGAACCGAATAATGCTTGTGATAACAGGACTCTCACCTTAGATTTACCATCCAAGTCTCCCATTAAAGTATAATGCATATCGTCTTTTATTCCTAAAGATGATAACATGGTAGCTGCATCGCTTTCAGCAGTCCATCCCCCCATTTCTTCAAACTTCTCACCAAGCTCTCCTGCTTTTATACCATCTTCATCAGAAAAATCTGGCTTGGCATAAACAGCATCTAATTCCTTTTTTAAATCGAATAATGGCTTATTACCCATCATTACCGTTTCAAGAACAGGAAACTCGTCAAACGCAAAGTGATCTTGAGACAGTACAGACATTCTACGCCCAGGCTCTAAATGAATACTTCCAGATGTAGCCTCTTGTTGCCCTGAAATAATTTTTAGAAAAGTAGATTTACCAGCACCATTGGCACCAATAACTCCATAACAATTCCCTTGAGTAAACTTAGTGTTCACTTCATCAAACAAAATTCTCTTCCCGAATTGTACGGATAAATTTGAAACCGATAGCATATTAAATATTTTATTAAATTTTTGCAAAAGTACAAAAAATTACCACTTTTTTAAGACTCCATTGACTCTCATTTGTATACTTTCACATCGAATTCTCATTTAAATTCATTTGTATATTTTTAACATCTGTTTAACACCATGACATCGACTAAATTGTATTTTTGTATGTTAAACAACATTACAATTTACTAAATGCACTACAAAAACCTCATAGCGATTACCTGTGTTCTTATTACACTCTTAAGCTGTAGTAGCGCCAGCGAAGTTTGTGAAGCCACATATTTTGGCGGACAAATTGTAAATCCGCGTCAAAAATTCGTGACTTTAACAAAAAATGAGGTTGCCATAGATACTTTTTACCTAGATAAAGACAATACCTTTCTTGCGGAAATAATAGTTGATAAAGAAGGCTTATATGGGTTTAAACATGCGATAGAATTTCAATATGTTTACATTGAACCAAAAGACAGTCTTTTGATACGATTAAATACTTGGGATTTCGATGAATCTTTGGTTTTTAGTGGACGCGGATCTGAAAAAAATAATTTTCTAATTTCTTTGTACCTACAAAATGAAAAGGATGAACATATGTTTGGTCCTTATTATAAATTAGAAAGCAAACAATTTGAAGAAAAGATTGCGCAAGCAGAGTCATTAAATAACTTCTTATATGAGCAACTTAAGGAATCTGGAGTTCATATTAGCAAGAAATTTGACGAATTAGCCGAAGTAGCGATTAACTACCCCTTATATCTAAGGAAAGAAAAATATTCTTGGAAATTTGATAATCCTCATAAAGTAGAGGATAAATTAGCACTTTCTAATACATATTTCGATTATAGAAAAAAGGTTGATTTAAATAGTGAAGATTTAGCATCCTACGCTCCTTTTTATAATTATGTAAACAATTATTTATATGGTTTAGCATTAACTGATTCTGACAATAGACGTATCACATTAAAAAATAGGCTAGATGTTATTATTGAACATATTTCTTTTGAACCAACTAGAGATATGTTAATGTATCATGCATTGTACAACGATTTTAGAAGAAGTAGTCAGTCTTGCTCTGTAGACCCTATAGGGTTAGAGATTTTTATGGAAAATTGTACCGATAAAGAATATATAGATAAGGTAAATGTTCTTATTGATGATTGTAATAAAATTACACACAATACTAGTTTAGATAATTTCGAAGTAACAGACAACAAAAACAATATACTAAACATCAAGAAATTGATTAAAAACAAGGAGGCTGTTGTTTATTTTTGGTCTCCAGAAATTATAAGTCCAAACATGTTAATTAAACGTGTAAAATATTTAGAAAAGGAATTTCCTAATATCCACTTTATAGGAATTAATTTAAATCCTTCGCCTTATAGTAAAGTAGTTGATCATAAAATTGGCAATCAATACTTCTTAACAGAAACTAGTACAGCTCATAATTTTGTTAAAAGTTCAGAACCAAGAACAATTCTAATTGATAAAAAAGGAGTTGTCTCTAATAGTTTTACGTATTTATCATCTCCATACTTAGCAAAGCAGATAAAAAAACTAAATTCTCAATAAAAATAATCAAGTTGTTTAGAAATAGGTTTTACTCCGTAATTCCATACATTTGCACCCATGCAAGCAAAGATAAATATCCAGAATAAAAAAGCGCGTTTCGAATATGAAACCCTGGATGAATATGTTGCTGGAATAAAATTAAGCGGTACAGAAATAAAGAGTATCAGGCAAAGTAAAGCACGGATTACTGAGAGTTTTTGTGAATTTAATGAAGCCGGAGAATTGTTTGTTATTAATATGTTTATAGAGGAATATTCTCATGGTAATTTTTACAATCATAAGCCAAAAAGCGCCCGTAAACTTTTACTGAACAAACGAGAATTAAAAAAACTTCGTAAAGAGATTCAAAATGTTGGTTTAACCATTGTTCCGTTAAAACTTTTTATGACGGATAAAGGTTGGGCAAAATTAAATATCGCTTTGTGTAGAGGAAAAAAACTATACGATAAGCGAGAAACTATGAAAGACCGCGATAACAAGCGAGACTTAGCGCGTATTAAAAAGAATTTTTAATGAACTCTAAGGTTTTTTTTCAATTAATTAGATGGAAAAACCTTGTACTTGGCATTGCTACTTTGGTATTAATTAAATACTATTTAACACCAATCTTTGTTGAAAATTCGAGACTATCCTTACTAAATTTTATTTTACTCACGTTAGGAATCACGCTTATTTCTGCGGGCGGCTATATTTATAATGATATTGTAGATATAAAAGCAGACCACATTAATAAACCTGAAAATGTCTATATAGGTACTTATATTTCTGAAAAAACTGCCTATAAGGTTTCCTTTATTTTTTTCTTAATTGGAAATTTATTAGGGATTATCTCTGCCATAAATAACAACTCCTCTAATTTAACAATATACTTCTTTGGTCTTGCGCTATCTTTAGTCTTCTATTCTAAATATTTAAAATCAATTGCACTTATAGGAAATTTGGTTGTTGCTCTGGTCATTAGTTCGAGTATTTTTGTTATTCCGATATTCGAGAAAATGGAATTTAGTTCCATAGAATTTCAATTAATTAGTGGCTATGCTTTGTTCGCTTTTTTAATAAATTTTATGCGAGAATTAATAAAAGATATTGAGGATGTTAATGGCGATTTCAAATTAAACTACGCAACACTTCCGATTATAATCGGTGTTAAACGAACACGAAATATAACTATAGGAATTAGCATAATTTTATATATAAATCTAGTATTCTTACTATTTCAAATTAAAGGATTTAATGAATATTTATTCTATTATTCTATGATTGTAATTTTACCGACAATGCTTTATTTTATGTACAAGTTGTACAATGCAAAAACTAAAAAGGACTACTCTAATTCCAGTCTTATTTTAAAATTAATTATGCTTCTAGGAATTCTATCTATTTTTACATTTTAATTCAAGAATCGAAAAATTGAAACTTAATAAATACAACATTATACTTGCTTCTGGTTCACCAAGAAGACAGCAATTTCTACAAGACCTACAACTCGATTTTACAATTGACGTAAGAGAAATTGAAGAAGTATTCCCTAACATTCTCAAACGGACTGAAATAACAGATTTTCTTGCCAAATTAAAATCAAAACCTTTTACTGACTTAAATGACAATGACTTATTAATAACTTCAGATACTATTGTTTGGCTGAACAATGAGGCAATTGGAAAGCCAAAAGACAGAAACGATGCAATTAAAATTCTAAATCAACTTTCGGGAAATATGCATGAGGTAATAACCTCTATTTGTTTTAAAACAACAAAGTCTATGAAATTAATAAACGATGTTACTAAAGTTTATTTTAAGGATTTAAGTAAAAACGAAATAGAATATTATGTTGATAATTTTCAGCCATATGACAAAGCCGGGAGTTATGGAATACAAGATTGGATAGGTTATATTGGTGTTGAAAAAATAGAAGGAAGTTACTTCAATGTAATGGGATTTCCTGTTCATAAGTTCCATCAAGAAATGTTAAAATATTAAGGTAAAATGTAAACACAAACACTTACATTTGTGCCATCACAACTATTAATAAAGTCATGAAAAAATACACTTTTACCGAAAAGAAAGATACACGCTCTGGATTTGGAGATGGATTAACAATTTTAGGAAGAACAAACCCTAATGTCGTTGCACTTTGTGCCGATTTAATTGGGTCTTTAAAAATGCAAACATTTATCGACGAAAATCCTGATCGTTTTTACCAAGTAGGTATTGCAGAGGCCAATATGATGGGTATTGCTGCGGGATTAACAATCGGTGGTAAAATTCCTTTTACTGGAACATTTGCCAACTTTTCAACGGCAAGAGTTTATGATCAAATTAGACAATCTATAGCCTATTCAAGTAAAAATGTAAAAGTTTGTGCTTCACATGCAGGTTTAACACTTGGTGAAGACGGTGCGACACATCAAACGTTAGAAGATATTGGTTTAATGAAAATGTTACCAGGCATGACTGTAATTAACCCTTGTGATTACAATCAAACCAAAGCAGCGACTATTGCGATTGCAGAGCATGAAGGCCCTGTTTATTTAAGATTTGGACGTCCTGCGGTTCCAATTTTTATGCCGGCAGACCAGGAGTTTGTGATAGGAAAAGGAATTCAATTAACAGAAGGATCTGATGTAACCATTGTTGCTACCGGACATTTAGTTTGGGAGGCATTGCAAGCATCTGAAACGCTAGAAGCAAAAGGTATTAGTGCAGAAGTTATAAATATTCATACAATTAAGCCTTTAGATGAAGAAATTATCCTTAAATCTATTGCTAAAACAGGTTGTATCGTTACGGCTGAAGAGCATAATGTAATTGGTGGTTTAGGGGAAAGTGTTGCTAGAACCTTGAGTTTAAACACCCCGGTACCACAAGAGTATGTAGCGGTTAACGATAGTTTTGGTGAGTCTGGAACTCCAGCGCAACTAATGGAAAAGTATGGTTTAGATGCGAAGGCTGTTGTAAAAGCAGTAGAAAAAGTGATAGCAAGAAAATAAGCATTCACTTCTTTCGTTATTAAACTAACTATATCGAAGCAAATTTTTATGAAGAAAATAATTGTATTTGTTGTACTTTCGCTAAGTACAACGTTATTCAGTCACGCCCAAATTATAGAATGGGGACTTAAAGGAGGACTCAATTTTAACTCTAACGGAGACCTCACCAATGAAATAATAAATATTTCCGAAACCACTACTATAAAGTCTAATAATAGTACAGGGTTTCATATAGGAGCATTTGCTAAAACTAAAGGGTCACTTTATGTTCGTCCTGAGATTATATATACTCAAACTCAAAGTGATTATGATTCTGAAGGAAGTTTTAAAATGAAGAAAATAGATATGCCCATATTAGCGGGTGTTAAAGTGTTTAGCATACTTAATATTTTTGCAGGCCCATCATTGCAATATATAATAGACACTGATTTAGACGGATTCAATATAAGCGATGTTGAAAATGATTTTACTGTGGGATTGAATGTAGGAGTTGGTGTTCAATTAGGGAATTTGGGGGTTGACTTGAGGTACGAACGTGGACTTTCAGACAATGAAGCAGCCATTTTTAACAACACAGATTTTGAAGGAAAAATTGACACGAGGCCAGAGCAAATAATCTTAAGTCTGTCGGTTAAAATGTAGATATTTAGGTTTTTATCCATTATTAATCAACTTTTTTTAATAATAAAATCAATGCTTTTGGGTTAAAGTTTATATATTTATCTTTTATTAAAATAAATTAACCAACTTGAGTTATGAAAAGAAAGTCCCTACACTTGTTATTTATTTTATTGAGTATTAATGCGGTATCGGCACAGGATTTCACTTTTGGTATTAAAGGTGGATTAAACTTTAACTCAATAGGTGAATTGTATCATTATGGCCCTAGAGGAGGTAACGGAGTTATACCCAGTGAAGACACATACTATACTGCGGATAAAGCCAGTAGTTATCATTTTGGAGGTTATTTAAAATTAAATTTTGATTATTTTTATTTTAGCCCTGAAGTTGTTTATACTTCCCTTACTAGCAATTATGAATTAGCACTTGAAACTTCAGAATGGACTCAATCTAATATTGATATAGGTTTATTCTTCGGTTATAGAGTGTTTGGTCCTGTAGCCGTTTATTTAGGCCCTTCGATAAGTATGATTAATGATCGTCAATTAGAAGGGAATGAAGAAAAAGCTTCCACTCCATGGACTTATGAAAAAACCAATTTAGGTGTTGGTGCAGGTTTAACGTTTCAATATAATAGATTTGGTATTGATGCAAGGTATGTATATGGAATGACCAAAGTAGAACATGTAGAAATTGATATGGTTAGAGCAAAATATGGGACGAATAGAGGAGCTATGCTAGAATATAATCCTAGCCAATTTATTATTAGCGCTACGATTGACCTTTTTTCCTTTGGTGGTGAAAAGAAGAAAAGAAGATCTAATTCTAGTTGGAATGATCACAGAAACTTATAATGAGTTATTACAAAGAAATATCAAGAAAAAGAAAACTCATCAGTTTCCTTTTTTTGGGGCTTTTTACTTGGTCAGCCTATATTCAATTAAACGACCCCGATCCATATCATTGGTTTGCCATCTATCTTCTGGTTGGACTTCTTCATGTACTTTCATTATTTAGGCCAATTTCAAAGAGAATTTACTGGTTTATTTTCTTTCTACTTATAGCCTATTCATTATATCATTTCTCATATTTCATGGATTGGATTGAGATTGATAATAAAAATGAAATCTTTGGAGAAATGGTATATGAAAAACCTTATTTAGAAGGAACTAGAGAATTCTTAGGGTTACTTATTTGTGCTTTAAGCTTATTATATCCTTTAAATATTTCGAAAAAAAATCTAGAGAATAATTAATTATCCTCTAGATTTTCAACTATTATAAATTTCTATTATTTAGTTAAACTGAATCATAATTAGTCCAGCCATTGCGGTTTTGGTTGGATCTTCCGATGTGTAAGTAAAATACACTTTTCGATTACTTATGCTTTTTGAAGTCATCAATTTTAGTTGAATACTTGCCATTTCTTGACCCGAAACTGGTTTTTTCATACTCCCTTTACCTAACAATTCCCCATCAGGTGTATCCAAATGCGCTTCAAAACTTGCTCCCATAGGAAATTCTCCTTGCCAACGCATTAAAATTGAAGCAGTTTTTACATCAGATAAATCAAGATTATTTATCTTAAACCACCCTTTATCTCCTGGCAAGATTAAAAGAGGAGTCCCTTCAAAATTAAACTTCATAAACCCTTCTGTTTCAATGTCTCCAGAAAAATCAACCATATTACTAGGCAATACAGTTCTTGTAGAGCCAGTTAATGGTTTCACAGTTCCTTCACCTTTGTCTGTATAACTTGCAGAAATTACCAAGGACTCACCGAGTTTAGATTGTTTAGGTATAATTACTCCTTTAGAAGGCAATGATTTTTTCTTTGTATCATTTCTTTTTAAGGATAAAATATATGCAGTAATCTGTCTTAAATCTTCATCAGATAGATCTGGATGAGCCGCCATGTTTGTTTCTCCCCATACTCCACCACCACCGGCTTTTATTTTATTTGCTAAATAAGTAGCCGCATTTTTATCATTTTTGTATTTCTCAGAAACCTTAGCATATGACGGGCCAATAGATACACCATTTTCCTTATGACATGCCTTGCAATCTAAAGATTGCGTTAAAGCCTTACCAGTAACAGTTGCTGCTACCTGTTTATGACCTTGATTTAAATTAACCTGGTCCATTCCACTTAAATAATCTACAGATACATATATGTTATTCTCATCAATTGGACCACTATTTTCAGAGTCCTTAACGCTTACCTTATAATTTAAGGCTTTTCCTGGGATAAAAAATGAACTATTCCCATTCGTAATTTCAATTGAAACTAAAGGTTCTTCATTGCCCGCTACAATTGATATTATATTGCTCTTCACCATAGATTTATCTGAATCTAAAACAGTAACTTGTGCTTTAAATTCTCCACCTGAATTATAAACATAACTAATAGTTGGAATACTAGTATCTTGAATATCTCCATTCCCAAAATCCCAAGAATACGTTAAGTTTTCGCTTTCCACGTCTGAGGCCGTCACCTTAAAATCAACTTTTAATGGCAACAATCCTGAAGACTTATCCGCTTCCAATGCTTCAACTTCTGGTGGTAAATTTCCTCCGTTATATTCGATAACACTTAATCCTGAATCATCATTCTTTTGGAACCAACCAGAGCCATATTCCAATAAATAAATTTGGCCATTAGGCCCAACTTCCATATCGATTAGATTATTTAAATCAATATTCTCAGCAAATGGTTCCATTGTATTGAAATCTCCATTATCAAATAATGAAACTGCTTTCATCCAACCTCTCATCCATTCATAAATAATTACCTTTCCGTTATAATATTGAGGTAGGGCTTTCTCCTTAGGAAACATGTCATTATAATAAACAGGGCCTGCCATAGCGTTTCTACCACCTGTTCCAACCTGTGGAAACTCTGTAGACTTTGCGTATGGATACCAAATCATTGCTTCTTTTCCAGGAGGTAATTCTCTAATTCCAGTATTATTTCTGGAATCGTTTATTGGTGCATTTACATCAAATTGCGCGCCGCTTTTACCCGTTTCATAATCGTAATCATAGTAGGATTTGTTATCAGCAATAAAATATGGCCATCCATAATTACCTGCCTCTTTGGCTTGACCAACTTCATCATAACCTCTTGGTCCTCTCGTTTTTAAACTGTCTGCATTGGCATCAGGACCTACTTCTCCCCAATACAAATACCCTTTTTTTGGATCGACAGAGATTCTGTAAGGGTTCCTATGCCCCATCGTATAAATTTCTGGTCTCGTTTTCTCTATTCCCTCTGGAAACAAATTGCCTTCAGGTATCGAATACGAACCATCCTCGTTAACTCTTATTCTTAAAATTTTACCTCTTAAATCATTGGAGTTCCCAGATGACCTTCTTGCATCAAATTGCTCCTTACCAGGCAAATCATTTAAAGGTGCAAAACCACTATTTACGTATTTGGCCTCTGGCTCATCGAATGGTGTAGTATTATCTCCTGTAGAAAGATATAAGAGACCATCACCTCCAAATGCTATAGAACCGCCAGTATGACAGCAAATTTCTCTTTGAGATTCTACATCTAAAATTTTAACTTCAGAACTTAAATCAAATTCTCCATTTTTAAATGTAAATCTTGACAATCTATTAACCCATTCGTCACCAGTTGGTGAATAAAAGGCATATACCCAATTGTTTTTCTCAAAATTTGGATCACGTTGCAATCCCATTAAACCCTCCTCAGCATTAACACCTGGAACGGAAGTCTTATGGTAAACATCTAATAGAGCAACTTGTTTAACTTCTTTGGTGGAATGACTATAATGCATAATTTCTCCTCTACGCTGAGCAATTAGCACATCTAAATTAGGTAAAATTGTCATTTCGGTTGGCTCAAAAAATTCTCCTAAGGACAAATTTTTCTTGGAAAATCGTTCTGCTGAAGGAGGAAACTGCGAACGAACTTTAGAATAATTTAAATTTAAATTCTCTCCAATAGCATACTGAATTCCGCCTAGCAAATGTTTCAAAAATAACTCTTCCTCAAAACTTTCATCTGTATGCCCTAACCCTGTATAAAATGCTCTACCTCCGTCGTACTCATGATACCAAGCCATAGGATGATCTTCACCATTTTCACCACCTTCATAGGTTGATTCATCGATATTAATTAGCACGTTAATATTAGGGTTGATTTTTTTATAATTATACAATTCATCTCTACGTACCCAGTTTTTATCTTCGAAGAAATTTGTAGCAATAAAATTAGAATCTTCTATGACAAATGTTGCCTCTTGCTGATGCGGATGACTTAAAAAATAGGCCCCAACTAATTTCCCATACCAATTCCAATCATATTCAGTATCCGCCGCAGCATGCACTCCAACAAATCCACCTCCTGCTTGAATATATCTTTCAAAAGCAACAGATTGATTAGTATTTAATACATCACCTGTTGTACTTAAAAAGACAATGGCGGAATATTCCTTAAGAATTTCATCTGTAAATTCAGATGCATTACCCGATTCAACAACCTCAAAATTATGTTCCTTTCCTAATTTTTGAATTGCTTTTACCCCTTCAGGTATAGATTGATGTACAAAACCTGCAGTTTTAGTAAAAACTAATATTTTGGGAGAACTTGAACGTTTTTTACTACATCCAACAACAATAAATAATACGGCAAAAATAAAAATGGCTATTTTCCTCATTCTAAGTGTTTTTTTTGAAATTTTAATTAAAATTTTAAACGTAAAAATAGTTTTATTAATTAAAAATCTAGGAGTCAAATATTTAAAAATTTGCAATTAATATTGAATAAAGTGTAAAATTTACACAATAAATATAAGTCATTACTAATACCATAAACCTAATTGAGTATTGACCATTCCATTCAGTTCTTCACATATTCTCAAAGAAAGTTGAATTAAACTTACAAGGCCTAATAAAACACCTCTTGATAGACCTCTTTGGGTATCGTATATAATTTACTTTACAACCAAATAATTTTTAATAATTCTTATATTTGTTAGATAACTCTTATAGTCTATGAGTAAACAAATTTACAGTATCATTACAGGTACAGGATGTTACATTCCTACCGGAAAAATTCTTAATCAGGATTTCTTATCTTCCACTTTTTACGAAAAGAACGGAAATTTAATTAATAAAACCAATAAAGAGATTGTTGATAAATTTGAAGAAATTACGTCCATTTCCGAAAGAAGATATGTTTCCGAAGAATATAATACTTCTGATATTGCTTTTTTTGCGGCTGAAAAGGCAATTAAATCAGCAGGTATTGATAAGGAAGAGTTAGACCATATTATTATTGCTCACAATTTTGGGGAAGTAAAAATTGACAATAAGCAGTTGGATATATTACCCAGTTTGGCGGCCCGAGTTAAATTTAGACTAGGCATAAAGAATCCGAATGCCGTAGCATATGATGTTACCTTTGGTTGCCCAGGATGGATCCAAGGTGTTATTCAAGCCAATTACTATATTAAATCTGGCGATGCCAAAAAGGTCTTGGTTATTGGAGCAGATGTGCTTTCTCGTGTTTATGACCCGCATGATCGTGACGCTATGATATTTGCCGATGGTGCTGGTGCTGTTATTTTGGAAGGTAAAGAAAGTGAAACGCCAATTGGATTACTTTCGCATGCCACAAGATCGGATACTCTAGAGTTTTCAGAAATGTTAGTAATGGGTGACTCATTTCATCAAAGTGCAGCTACAAAAGGACTTAAATACATGAAAATGAATGGGAGAAGACTCTATCATTATGCATTGTCTACGGTACCTTCTGCTATGAAATCATGCTTGGATAAATCTGGGATTCCAATAGATCAAATTAAAAAAATCTTAATCCACCAAGCCAATGGCAAAATGGACGAAGCCATCTTAGAACGCTTTTATAAATTATACGAAAGTACGCCACCGAATGATGTGATGCCTATGACTATTTCTTGGCTGGGTAATGCTTCTGTAGCTACGGTCCCTACACTTTTAGACTTAATATTAAAAGGAGAGTTAAAACCACATTCGATCAATTCTGGAGACAGTTTAATTTTTGCCTCTGTCGGAGCAGGAATGAATGTTAATGCGTTTATTTATCAATATTAATTTTTCTTCTTTAGCATCGGTACAAATCTAAAGTCTCCAAATTCGTGTTTTTCAAATTCTTTGGCCGATTTTCTTTTAAGCAAGGTCATTATTTGAGTTTCATCACCAACGGGAATAACAAGCCTACCTCCTATTTTTAATTGACTCAGTAAAGGTTTAGGAACGAAAGGAGCACCTGCTGTTACAATTATTCCATCAAAGGGAGCTTCTTCGGCCAATCCTTTATATCCATCCCCGAAAATTAGTTTTTTCGGTTTATAGTTCAATTTTGGCAAAAAAAGTTTTGTCTTTTTATAAAGTTCACGTTGGCGTTCGATCGTAAACACTTTTGCTTTTAATTCTAACAACACAGCCGTTTGATACCCTGATCCTGTACCTATCTCCAACACTTTACTTCCTTGTTTCAAATTCAACAATTCAGATTGAAATGCCACAGTATAAGGCTGAGAAATTGTTTGATCTGCCGCTATTGGAAATGCTTTATCTTGATAAGCAAAAGCTTCAAAACTAGAATCCATAAACAAATGACGTGGAATTTTCTGCATTGCGGCTAATACTTCAGGATCCTTTATTCCTTTGTTAATGAGCATGTTTATTAACTTATTCCGAAGCCCTTGATGCTTTAATGTGTCTTTCAATTTGAAAAAATTTGGATGGCTAAAAGTAATCATTTACCAACAAAAAAATTCTTATTTTTGAACAAAACAAAGTACATGTTAAAAGTTGGAGTATTAGGTGCTGGACACCTTGGAAAAATACATTTAAGATTGCTAAATCAATCTTCTAAATATGAATTAGTTGGGTTTTATGACCCTCTAAAAGAGAATGCGATAAAGGTTTCAGAAGAATTTGGATATAAAAATTTTGTAACAATTTCTGAACTAATAAAAGAAGTCGATGTGGTGGATATTGTAACTCCAACACTTTCTCATTTTGAATGCGCAAAAGAAGCCATTGAAGCTGGCAAACATGTTTTTATTGAAAAACCAATAACCAATACTGTTGAAGAAGCACAGGCTATAAGGGTTTTGGCTAGTCAAAATCATGTATTAGGGCAAGTAGGCCACGTAGAACGATTTAACCCAGCATTTACAGCAGCCAAAGATAAAATTAAGAACCCTATGTTTATTGAATGTCATCGATTGGCTGAATTTAATCCTAGAGGTACAGATGTTCCAGTAGTTTTGGATTTAATGATTCATGATATTGATATTATTTTAAGTGTTGTACCATCATTCGTTAAAAATATTCACGCCAGTGGTGTTTCTGTAATTTCTGATACACCAGATATAGCAAATGCAAGAATCGAATTTGAGAATGGATGTGTTGCTAATTTAACCGCGAGTAGAATTTCTTTAAAGAATATGCGTAAAACGAGGTTCTTCCAAAAAGATGCCTATATCTCTGTAGACTTTTTAGAAAAGAAAAGTGAAGTAGTTCGGATGAAGGATGTTCCTGAAAATCCAGATGAATTTGCAATGATTCTTCAAAATGCTGAAGGTGTTAAAAAGCAAATTTATTTTGAAAACCCTCCTGTAGAAAATAATAATGCTATTTTAGATGAATTGGAGACATTTGCTGATGCTATAGTAAATGAAACCAGACCAATCGTAACCTTAAATGATGGAACTAAAGCATTAAAGGTTGCGCATCAAATAATTTCAAATTTTTAATCGATTCACAATGAAAATTGCTACAACATATGGAATCAAAAGTTACTACAGAACATAAAAAAGGGAAGGCAGAAATATTTAAAAATCCCTTTTTAGAAAGTTTAACCAAAACTAGTTTAAACTCTAATATTATTATCTATGGATTAACTGTCATTCTCTTAATCTATATTGCTTTAGTAGTTAAAAACATACCAATAAACACCTTTATTAGTTTGTTTATTGTTTCAATATTTAGTTGGACGTTGACAGAATACTTATTACACAGATTTATATTTCATTGGATTAATGAAAATAAATATGTACAACGGTTTCATTTTATTATGCACGGCTCTCATCATCAATACCCAAAGGATACTGAGCGTTTATTAATGCCTCCGGTTCCAGGGTTGATCATGGGGTCTCTTTTGTTCGGATTACAATATGTACTATTTAGTATTTTTGGTTATGGAGTGCTTACATGGGGCTTTTTCCCTGGGTTCTTTTTAGGGTACCTCCTGTATTCATTTTTGCATCGTGCAACACATGTATACAGTCCTCCAAAGAAATACTTTGGTTGGATTTGGAGACATCATCTTTTACATCATTATAGATATCCTAATAAAGCATTTGGGGTATCAAACACAATATGGGATCGTGTATTTGGTACGATGCCTCCAAAACGAAAAACACAAAAACAATGAAGAAAATAGCAGTAATAGGTGCAGGAACTATGGGAAATGGTATTGCTCATACATTTGCACAATGTAATTTTTCAGTTCACCTAGTCGATATTTCTGAAGAAGCACTTGCAAATGCCAAGGTAACAATTGAACATAATTTAAATCGATTGTTGTCAAAAGATAAAATTTCTGAAGCACAAAAGAATACAACATTAGAAAACATAACTACTTTTACAAATTTAGAAGAGGGCGTTTCTAATGTAGATTTGGTAGTTGAAGCCGCAACAGAGAACCTAGAGTTAAAGTTATCCATTTTTAGAATGTTAGACAAAGCCTGTGCTCCTAACACCATATTAGCAACAAACACCTCGTCCATTTCTATAACTGAAATTGCTGCTGTAACCACAAGGCCTGCAAAAGTAATTGGAATGCACTTTATGAATCCAGTCCCTATAATGAAACTAGTAGAAATTATTAGGGGGTATTCTTCTTCTGATGAGACGACAAAAGCAATTATGGCGTTATCGGAACAACTAGGAAAAGTTCCAGTAGAAGTCAATGACTACCCTGGCTTTGTTGCCAACCGCATATTAATGCCAATGTTGAATGAGTCCATCGAAACATTATACAATGGTGTTGCTGGTGTTAAAGAGATAGATACTGTAATGAAACTAGGAATGGCACACCCAATGGGTCCATTGCAATTAGCAGATTTTATTGGGCTAGATGTTTGTTTATCTATTTTAAATGTAATGTACAACGGGTTTAAAAACCCAAAGTATGCGCCATGTCCATTACTGGTAAATATGGTAAACGCTGGTAAATTAGGTATAAAATCTGGTGAAGGTTTTTACGATTATTCTGAAAGTAAAAAAGCTGAGAAAGTTTCTAATCAGTTTTCTTAATTGAAAAAACACAAATAAAAAAGCCGCTCAAAGAGCGGCTTTTTTATTTGTACAATATTAATTTTAGTTATTTCCCAAAATTAAAGGCATTCCATCTTTTCCTCCAACTACTACAACTTTCGTATTCGGTGATTCTGCTAATTTTAATGTAGCTTCAATTCCTTTATCTCTTAAAATTTGATCATTTAAAGAAGCACTTAAAATTCTATTTGCATCTGCTTTACCTTGTGCCTCAATAATTACCTTTTCAGCCTCTTTTTGTGCAGTAACAAGCCTAAACTCATATTCTAGTGATTCTTGTTCCTGTCCTAATTTGCGTTCAATCGCGTCCTTAATTGCAGGTGGTAAAGTAACATCTCTAACTAAAACTTCCACTAAATCAATATATTGATCATCTACAATCTTTTTAGTTTCATCGTAAATCTCTTGCTGAATTGCATCTCTTTTAGAAGAATAAATTTGCTCCGGCGTATATCTACCAACAACACTTCTAGTTGCAGATCTTATTGCAGGCATTAAAACTCTAACTAAATAATTTGCACCCTTCTCTTGGTGTAGTTTTCCTAAATTCGCAACTTCTGGCATGAACCATGCCGTTGCTTCTAATTGAATATCTAACCCATTAGAAGATAACACCTTCATTTTTTCAGTAAGTTCTTGTTGACGAACTTCATAAATAAACACTTTATTCCAAGGTAGCACTAATTGAAACCCTTCACCCAATGCTGGTTGATCCGTTACAACACCTCCACCGAAGGTTTTGTATAATACTCCGGCCTCTCCAGAATCTATGGTAATTGCAGATTTAGAGACCAATACCAAACCAGCTATTGCGATTGCTATGATACCAAATAATCCCTTTGGTAATTGTAATTGTTGTTGTGCCATTTTTATTTTATTTTAAATTAATCCGTTATATTTTCTAATAAACCATTCAATGCTCAAAGATAGGATAATTAGCCCTAAAAACCACTGCCATTCTATGACGGATTTGGACTTGCTTTCTTTGCTTTCTACAGGTCTAAATCGTGTATCGGTTAGAAGATCTTCTAATATGTTATTTGCATTTATCAAAGTATAAAATACTCCATTACTTCGCTCGCTTAGATCTCTCAACTGCTTGATATTTGCACTTTTAAATTGAGCTTCTATATCCCAGTTCAACATTCTAAATGTTCCGTTAAATGTTTCTTTTTGGTTTTCTACGGTAACTTTATAATTAAATTCTCCTTCAGTTACATCAACAAGTTGAGCGCTATATGAGTTTCCAACAAGAGAAAAGGGTATTCTTTTTGTTTCTTTAGTTTGTTTGTTTGTTAATTCTAACCAAATAGTGGCGCCTTTATTTAATTCATAATTCTTATTTAAAAAACTAGCTCTTATTGTATTGTTACCATTCAAATAAAACAGTGGTTCCGATTCTACCATCAACCTTTTCTTACTATTAGAAACAGACAAATATTGGGTCAATTTACTCATGAACCCGTCGAATTTCTCAAAGGAGTCTGTGTTTGAATAAGAAGCCATACGCCATCGCCAAATACCTTCTCCTAATAGAATAAACTTTCTTAAATTATCATCCTGATAAGTTGCTAATAAAGGAGTTTCTTTAACATAATCACCTATTTGTTGCCACATTAAAATATCAGTTTTTACTATAAACTCAACTTCTCCAAATTTATCTACTAACGGAGGAAAAGATTGTACATCTATATCCGTTACATTAAAACTAGAAAAACTAGGATTTAAAAAGGCACGATAGTTCTCTGTTTGATTGATAACATTTTTTCTAAAATCAGATTGAACTGAATTTAAAAAATTCCAATCCGTTTTTGCCCCAGTAATTATTCCATAATTGAATTTCATTAAATTCAATAAATCAAATACTGAAGCAAACGCTTGTGTTGGTTGATACAACAGCACCGATTGATAATCTTCTAAATCTAGATCATCGCCAATAATTTTAATTTCGGCTTTACGCTGTTTATTTTGTTCAATACTTTCCTTTAAAGCGCCTAAATCTGGATGTAGAAACGATGCCAATATTAAAGTTTTAGATTGTTCATTTATAACCTCAACCGCAAAACTTTTTTTATTATTTACAAGGTTCTTCTCATTTGGCAGCGGATCAATCTCTACTGAGTAATAATGCAATCCAACCGCAGTTCCTTCTAAAAAAAATGAGACTTTATTCGATGTGTTGTCTGCGTCAAAATTTAAAATCTCGCTGTGCACCCTTCTTCCTTTTGTAAACACCGAAAATTGTTGTGAAACGCTTTTTGTTCCAGAATAATTTATAAATACCTCTACCGGAAACTTATTCTTTAAATATGTATATCTATTTACATTTAATTGATAAATATTTAAGTCTTCGTATTTTACAGTATCACCCACAACCACAGAATAAATAGGTTGATTTGTACTTAAATATTCATACGGTTTTCCAATAGTCTGATTACCATCTGAGACTAACAAAACCGGAGCATTGTCATTTTTATACAGTCGTTTTAATTCTGATAAGGCTTTCGAAACACCCGTATTTGTATGAGAAAAGGACAAAGAATCTAGAGTTTTAACTTCTGCTCCAAATGAATAATAGTCAATATTAAATTTTTGATTCAAGGCGACATCCGATTTTATTTGATCTAAGAAATCTAAAACTTGCTGCTCTTGATTAAAATTTGCAATAGATTTAGAATCATCAATAGCAACAACTAAAGAAGGTTTCGTTGTCTTTAATTCAATTTGATCCACCTTAGGGTTTATAAGTAAGATTCCAATTAAAAAAATGGAAATAAAACGCAAAAAAGTCAGTAAATAACTGACTTTTTCTTTATTCTTAATAGCGTTAACATATTGAAAAATTGCTATTGAAAATGCAACAACAAACGCTAAAACTAGATATATAATTGTAATACTTGGCAAGTGCTAATCTTAAGTCAACATTCCACCATCAACGCTCAATGTTTGTCCTGTGATATATGTACTCATATCCGAACCTAAAAACACGCATGCATTTGCAATATCTTCAGGTGTTCCTCCTCTTTTTAAAGGAATGGATTTCCTCCAACCATCAACAGTAGCTTCATCTAATTTTGCCGTCATTTCAGTTTCAATAAATCCAGGAGCAATTACATTACTTCTAATATTTCTAGAGCCTAACTCTAATGCGACTGATTTAGAAAATCCAATGATTCCAGATTTCGATGCAGCATAATTCGATTGACCAGCATTTCCTTTTAACCCAACTACAGAACTCATGTTAATAATTGAACCTCCGCGTTGTTTCATCATAGGTCTAATAACCGCTTTGGTTAAATTAAATACCGATTTAAGATTGATTTCAATTACTTTATCAAAATCATCTTCAGAAATACGCATCAACAAATTGTCTTTTGTTATTCCTGCGTTATTAATTAAAATATCAATACTTCCGAATTCTTTCAAAACATCTGAAGCCAATTCTTGAGCAGCATCGAATTTTGCAGCATTAGATTGATATCCTTTTGCTTTAACACCATAGCCTAACAATTCTTTTTCTAAAGCAATTGCTGCATCTACAGAAGAACTATAGGTAAACGCTACATTTGCGCCTTGTTGTGCATACATTTGAGCAATTCCTTTTCCAATTCCTCTAGTTGCTCCAGTGATTAAAGCCGTTTTATTTTCTAATAATTTCATTTTACAAAATCGTTTAATTCTAATATCAAAGATATAAAAAGATATGGTGGCAAATAAATTCTTCGAAAATTAATTTTTCCACTAATTCTAGTGCAATAATATTGATAGCTTCTCCAATCTTAGTTATCTTTGCAGTGATGAATATATTACAGAAAAAATACGTTACAGCTTGGCTATATTCTGGTCTAGTATTGGTTGCCTTAATGGTAATTATAGGAGGTATTACGCGTTTAACCCAGTCAGGACTTTCAATGGTAGAATGGAAGTTGATTAGTGGTGCCATACCTCCTTTAAATGAAGCGGAATGGCTAGAAACATTTGCCAAATACCAGCAATTTCCAGAATATCAGAAAATAAATAAGGGCATGACATTGGCCGAGTTTAAAATGATTTTCTTTTGGGAATACTTACATCGGGTATTAGGTCGCTTAATTGGGATTGTATTTATCATTCCATTCGCATTTTTTTGGTTTAAGAAATGGTTCAATAGTAAACAGAAAAAGCAATTAATAGTTCTACTAGTTTTAGGTGGATTTCAAGGTTTTTTGGGATGGTTTATGGTGAAGAGTGGATTGGTAGACAATCCACATGTTAGCCATTATAGACTTGCAATACATTTATTAGCTGCCTTTGGTTTAATGTGCTATATCTATTGGTTAATATTGAGTTTTAACAGCGTTGCTGTAAAAACAAACACTTTATTAAATAAATTAAGTAAATGGTTTATTGGGTTACTTATCATTCAAATTATTTATGGTGCTTTTGTAGCCGGATTAAAAGCAGGGTATTTACTGCAATTGAGTAATTCTGTTTTAAAGAATTTAATTGGGTATACTGTAAGAGGAACTAATGATTTCGATATTTTAAACAATCCTTTTGATGTTCAGGCATTTCATAGAATATTTGCCTGGATTGTTTTTGCCTTTGCAGTTTATATATTCAAAAAATCGAGAAACACAGCAATGTCAGGCATAGGGAATGTTCTTTTTGGACTCGTTCTTCTCCAAGTTACATTGGGAATAGCAACCTTGTTATTAAGAGTTCAAATTCATACTGCTGTAACACATCAATTTGTTGCAATTCTTCTGTTATTAGCCACAATACGAATGACCTATCTTTCTCAATCAAAAGCATAAAAAAAGCCCTTTATTAAAAAAATAAAGGGCTTTTTGTATTTTCCAACAAGAATTTTTTATTTCTTAATTTCAGTTGGTGTATAATTGAATAGATAATCAATGTCTAATTCATGAACCTCTCCTAATTTTTCAAGAGCCTTCATATCTAAGTCCTTTTTGTTGCCAATAACTGAAATACTATAATCCTGGCCTTTCACATTGTTCTTAAAGAATGCATCAACATCTTCAATAGTCATATCCTGAATCGCCTTATACATCTCTTCCCTATTGTCATAATCAAGTCCTCTACGTTTCAAACTCTCATAAGTCCAAAATATATTTGATTTAGTAATACGTTGTGAAGCAATTTGTTTTAACGCAGCTTCTTTCGCTGAATTGAATTGACCTTCTGACTTAGGCATATTATTCATTAGTTCCATCATTGCATCTACCGCTTGTGGTAGTTTATTTGCTTGTGTACCTATATAAGCAAATACATTATCACTTTCCCCTTCTTTACTAGCTGAACCATAACCAGCCTGAGCCGCATATGCCAGAGATTTAGATTCTCTAATTTCTTGGAACACTATCGAAGACAGTCCACCTCCGAAATACGAATTAAATACAGTTGCCAAAGCCATTTTCTTAGGATCAAATTCTTGTCCCTTAGCGTCAAAAACCATTTCTGCCTGTACCATATCAAAATCTACTAAATTAACACTGTTACCTGTAGCTAATTGCTCATATTTTTTAGGTTCAGGATAATCCTTTAATTCTGATGGAACCTGATGCAATTTGTTTAATGAAGCCAAAGATGTCTTTGGTTCATTACCATAATAAAAAATTCTATGTTTGTATGAATTCAATCCTTTTATAATTGTTACCAATTCCGAAGGATCTTGAGTTCGTAAATCTTCTGCAGTTATTATATCTCTTAATCTTGAATTTTCGCCATATCTAGAATAATTTCGCAATCCTGTAAATAAAATATTTCCTTTCTGCGTTTTTCCGTCTTGTCTAGATTTTAAAATACTTGCAACATAATTATCATAGGCATCTTGGTCAACTACAGCATTGCTCATTAAATGTTCCAATAATTCCAATCCTGACTCTAAGTTTTCTTGTAACCCAGAAATAGAGACATAAGATCTATCACTGCCAGTATTAACACTATAACTAGCCCCTATCTTATAAAATTCTTTCGCTAATTGTTCTGCTGAATATTTATCAGTTCCTAGGTATTTCAAATACCCTACAGCCAATGCTAATTTCTTATCATGATCTTTGCCCATATCAAAAATGACATTTAAATTGAATAAGTCATTTCTCTTATTTTCAATATATGCCATTTCAATTCCGCTGGATAATTTATCTGATTTTATTTCAGAATTGTAATCAACATACAGCGGTTTTATTTCTTCAGAATCTATCTTATTAAAATCTTCTACAAACTTAGATTGATTTCTATTTATTTGTATTGGTGTGATACCTGGATTTTGAACTTTTACTACATTTTTATCTTCTCCTTTACGTTTATAAACTAATACATAATCATCCGTAAAAAAATCATTTGCAAATGCTATTAAATCTTCTTTACTTATTTCTCTTAATTCATCAATAAAACGAACCTCATCATTCCAATCTTGTCGTTCTATGTAAGCAGACATATAGGCCCATACCAATGACCCTGCACTTTCTTGCTCTCTAGTTTGACTTAATTTAAGGTCATTTATAACCGCATCTAACATCCAATCGTCAAATTCTCCTTTCTTTATTAATTCAACTTGCGCTAGCATCAATTCTTTCACTTCATCTAAAGATTGACCTGCTTTGGGCACACCATTAAACCTTAAATAACCATATTCATTTAAAAAACTTTGAGAAGAAGATGCCCTTTGAACTAATTGCTTCTTATTTAAATTTAAATCCATTAAACCTGCACTGCTATTCGCTAAAATCATATCAATTAGAGTAATGTACTTTTCATCCTTAGTCCCTACTCCATCTGTTCTATAAGCTACGGTAACATTCTCGTTACTGGGACCAAACACTTCTTTAACAACAACCCCATCTAATGGTTGTTCTACTGGTAAGACTGGATGCTCTACCTCCTTCGCTTGCATCTTTCCAAATGTACTATCAACCATTTTTATAGTTTTGTCGAAGTCAAAATCTCCAACCAAAATCACTGCCATATTACTTGGCACATAGTATTTATCGAAATAGGCATTTATTTCTATCAATGATGGGTTTTTTAGATGTTCTGCAATTCCTATCGTAGTTTGTTGTCCGTAAGGATGTGTTGGAAACAAACCGTCCATCATAGCTGCGCTAGATTTTCTCCCATCACTATCTTGAGTTCTATTAAACTCTTCAAAAACAGCTTCTAATTCTGTATGGAACAAACGCAGTACTAGTTTACTGAATTTTTCACTTTCTAATGTTAAAAACTTTTCCAATTCATTCGCAGGAATTTTATTCATATAAACTGTTAGTTCATTCGAAGTCCCAGCGTTAGTTCCGGTTGCACCTAATGAAGCAACCATTTTATCATATTCATTTGCTATTGAATATTCGGATGCCTTGTAAGAGACACTATCTATTGTTCTATAAATAGTTTCTTTCTTAATTGGATCCGATTCATTCCTATGCTTTTCATATAGTTCAGATATTTGATCTAGATATTTTTTCTCTTCTTCCCAATTAGATGTACCATATTTATCGGTTCCCTTAAAAACCATATGCTCCAAGTAATGGGCCAATCCAGTACTTTCCTTTGGGTCGTAAGTCGACCCTGCTCTTACCGGAATTAAGGTTTGAATTGTAGGTTCATCATTATTTTGTGATAAATATACTTTTAGGCCATTATCTAGAGTATACAATCGTAATCCAGTTGGATCATTAGCCACAGTTTCGTAAGAATATCCATTTTCATCTGTATGGTTTGATACAGCATACTTATTCGAATCAGACGAACAACTAACAATAAATAAAGTAATGGCAATTGCCATAAATAAATTTAGTCTTTTCATTTCAATTTTGATTTGGTTTATAAAAAAAGTCTGTACCAAATATAACATGGTACAGACTTTTAAAAAAATTAAATATTGTTATTAGTGTTAATTTAACACCTCTGCTACTTTTTTACCGATTTCCGCTGGAGATTGCACAACATGAACTCCGTTCTCAGCCAAAATTGCCATTTTTGCTTGGGCTGTATCATCGGCTCCTCCAACAATTGCACCTGCGTGCCCCATAGTTCTACCTGCGGGAGCAGTTTGACCTGCAATAAATCCAACAACTGGCTTTTTATTACCTGTTGCTTTGATCCATTTTGCAGCATCTGCCTCTAATTGACCACCAATTTCACCAATCATTACGATTGCTTCAGTCTCTTCATCATTCATTAATAACTCAACTGCTTCTTTAGTAGTCGTTCCAATAATTGGATCACCACCAATACCAATTGCTGTTGTAATTCCGTATCCTTGCTTTACAACTTGGTCAGCCGCTTCATAAGTTAACGTTCCAGATTTAGAAACAATTCCAACATTTCCTTTCTTAAAGATAAATCCTGGCATAATTCCAACCTTAGCCTCATCTGGTGTGATGACACCTGGGCAATTTGGTCCAACCAAACGACAATCTTTACCAGAAATATAGTTCTTAACTTTTACCATATCAGCAACTGGAATTCCTTCAGTAATACAAATTATTACCTTAATTCCCGCTTCTGCTGCTTCCATAATTGCATCTCCTGCAAATGCAGGTGGTACAAAAATGATAGATACATTGGCCTCCGCTTTTTCAACTGCTTCTGCAACTGAATTAAAAACCGGTCTGTTTAAATGTGTTTGTCCTCCTTTGCCTGGAGTAACACCACCAACAACATTGGTACCGTATTCAATCATTTGTGAAGCGTGAAAAGTACCTTCACCACCAGTAAAACCTTGAACTATTACTTTTGAATCTTTGTTTACAAGAACACTCATTATGACTCTATATTTAGTATATTATTAATCTAATTTTGCCCTGCAAAAATACGTGAATATTCGGATATTCGGAAAAAATGAAAGTCTATTTTTAAGATTTTAATTGTTTTCTTAAAAATGCGATTTCTTTTAATTGTTGACGTGCTTCTTGAATAGGATTTCCTGAGTATACTTTTCCTCCTTCGACTGATTTAGTTACACCCGTTTGCCCAAGGACTACCGCTTTTTTCCCAATAGAAATATCGCTACGAATCCCAACTTGACCCCACAACGTTACCTCATCTTCAATACGAACACATCCTGCAATTCCGACTTGTGAAGCAATCAAACATTTTTGCCCAATTACTGTATCATGGCCTACTTGAACCAAATTATCTATTTTGGTTCCTTTACCAATAGTCGTATCGCCAGTTACACCTCTATCAATGGTGCAATTTGCTCCTAAATCGACAAAGTCCTCAAGAACAACTCTTCCTCCAGATATCAATTTATCAAATCCTTCTGGTCTATTTTTATAATAAAAAGCGTCACCTCCTAAAACAGTTCCAGAATGAATGGTTACATTATTTCCGATAACACAATCATCATTAATAGTTACATTGGCATGAATAACACAATTATTTCCAATGGTAACATTGCTACCAATAAAAACATTTGGTTGAATGATTGTATCCGTCCCAATCTTAGCAGTTAAAGCAATTGAATTTGAAGCTTTATTAAATGTATTGAAATGTAACATTAACCTATTAAAGTCTCTAAAAGGATCTTCAGAAATTAAAAGAGCCTTTCCCTCTGGACATGCTACTTTTTTATTAATAAGAACAATAGTTGCTGCAGACTCCAGAGCCTTATCATAGTATTTAGGATGGTCTACAAATACAATATCCCCTGGTTCGACAACATGTATCTCATTCATTCCCAAAACAGGAAAATCACCGCTACCAACAAATTCGGTATCGATGATTTCTGCTATTTTTTCTAAAGTCTGTTTCTTTTGAAACTTCATTATGACTTGATTCTTTCTTGATATTGCCCCTTCTCTGTAGTAATCTTAATCTTATCACCTTCGTTAATAAATAAAGGAACATTTACTCTTGCCCCAGTTTCTACAGTCGCAGGTTTTGTAGCATTTGTTGCCGTATTCCCTTTAACACCTGGCTCCGTATGTGTTACTTCTAAAATAACACTTAAAGGCATTTCAACAGCCAATGGTAATTCATCCTCAGCACGGACAATTACTGTAACTACTTCTCCTTCTTTTAATAAATCAGGTGCATCTAATACTTCTTTCTCAAGCGTTATCTGATCATAGTCAACCGTATTCATAAAATGAAAGGTATCTCCTTCACTGTATAAATATTGATATTTACGAGTTTCAACACGAACTTCTTCAATTTTGTGACCTGCAGAAAAGGTATTATCTATTACTTTTCCACTTGTTAAACTTTTTAATTTAGTTCTAACAAATGCGGGGCCTTTACCAGGTTTTACATGTTGAAATTCTATAATTTTAAATGTATCGTTATTATAAACAATACACAATCCGTTTCTAATATCTGATGTACTAGCCATTATATCTTTTTTTAATTTGAAAAGTATCCTTTCATGATACCTCTTTGTGAATTTTTAATAAACTGAATGATTTCATCGCGCTCATTCGTAGCTTCCATCTCCGCTTCAATAATTCCTAAAGCCTGAGAATTGTTATAATTTTTTTGATATAAGATTCTGTAAATATTCTGAATCTCTCTAATCTTTTCTGTTGAAAAACCACGTCTTCTTAATCCGATTGAATTAATCCCTACATATGATAAAGGTTCTTTCGCTGCTTTTGTATAAGGTGGTACATCTTTTCTAACCAATGACCCACCCGAAACCATTGCATGATCTCCGATATGAATAAATTGATGTACTGCCGATAATCCACCTAATATTGCGTGTTTACCAATAATTACATGACCTCCTAAAGCAACTCCATTAACAATAATAGCGTTGTCTCCAATAACACAATCATGTGCAACGTGTGCCGTTGCCATTAACAAACAATTATTACCAATTACGGTTTTACCAGAAGCACTTGTTCCTCTATTTATGGTAACACATTCTCTAATCGTAACATCATTTCCAATTACGGTTAAAGAATCTTCTCCCTCAAATTTTAAATCCTGAGGAATCGCGGAAATTACTGCTCCTGGAAAAATTCTACAATTTTTTCCAATTACAGCTCCTTCCATAATAGTCACATTAGAACCAATCCAAGTCCCCGATCCAATTTTTACATTATTGTGAATAGTCGTAAAAGGTTCAACAACTACGTTACGAGCTATCTTTGCACCCGGGTGCACATATGCTAATGGTTGATTCATATTAATTCTTTTTTGCGATTTGAGCCATTAATTGCGCTTCTGCAACTAACTTATTATTAGAATATGCATATGCCTGCATATGACAAATTCCTCTTCTTATAGGTGTAATTAACTCACAGCTAAAGATTAATGTATCTCCTGGCAATACTTTTTGCTTGAATTTAACATTGTCCATTTTCATAAAATATGTTAAATAATTTTCAGGATCAGGAACAGTACTCAATACCAATATACCTCCACATTGTGCCATTGCCTCTACTTGTAATACCCCTGGCATTACCGGAGCCCCTGGAAAATGACCAACAAAAAAGTCTTCATTCATCGTCACATTCTTCATCCCTACAACTTTGCTATCCGTCAACTCCAAAATTCTATCAATCAATAAAAATGGAGGCCTATGTGGCAGAATACTCATTATTTTATGAATATCCATTAATGGCGGTTCATTTAAATCGAATTGGGGTACTTTATTTCTATTTTCCGTTTTAATAATTTTAGCCAGTTTTTTAGCAAATAAAGTATTTACCATGTGGCCCGGTTTGTTCGCAATAATTTTACCTCTAAAACGAGTCCCAACTAAAGCTAAATCTCCGACAACATCTAATAATTTATGTCTTGCTGCTTCGTTTGCCCAACGCAAAGTTAAATTATCTAAAATTCCGTTTGGTTTAACTGAAATAGATTCTTTATTAAATATTTTCTTTAATTTCTCAGTTGTAGTTTCTGAAATATCCTTATCAACATAAACAATAGCATTATTTAAATCTCCTCCTTTAATCAGATCATTATCCAATAACATTTCAATTTCATGCAAAAAACTAAATGTTCTGGCTTCAGCAATTTCTTCTTTAAAATCAGAAAGCGTATCTAATGATGCATTTTGAGTTCCTAAAATTTTAGTTCCAAAATCTACCATTGTTGTTACTTGATACTCATCAGAAGGCATTAAAATAATTTCACTTCCAGATTCTGGATCTTTATATGAAATAATGTCTTTAACAATATACTCTTCTCTTGGAGCGTCTTGTTCTTCTATTCCCACTTTCTCTAACGCCTCAACAAAAAACTGTGAAGACCCATCCATAATTGGAGGTTCTGGTGCATCAATTTCAATTAAAATATTATCAATTTCTAATGCATAAACGGCGGCCAATACATGCTCTGACGTATTCACTACAACCCCATTTTTCTCTAAATTGGTACCTCTCTGAGTATTTACTACGTAATTTACAGTTGCTGGAATAATCGGTTGCCCTTCTAAATCTATTCTTACAAAAGCGTAACCATGATTCACTGGTGCGGGCTTTAAAGTCATTGTTACTTTTCTACCAGTATGCAATCCAACACCTGATAATGAAATTTCACTTTTAATGGTTCTTTGATTCTGAATCATTTTTGTTCTTTTAATTCTTTTAATTCTTTCTCTAATTTATACATTTTGTTCACAATAGAAGGTAAATTCTTAAAATGAACATATGATTTCGTATAATTTGAATACCCAATTGCCGGTGAACCGTACAATACTTCATTATCTTTAATATTACCTCCAACTCCAGATTGTGCTTGAATTCTAACATTGTTTCCAATTGTTAAATGTCCTGCAATTCCAACCTGTCCTCCAATTTGACAATTTTCACCAATCTTACTTGATCCTGCAATACCTGTCTGCGATGCAATAACCGTATTCTTTCCTATTTCAACGTTATGAGCAATTTGGATTTGATTATCCAATTTTACTCCCTTTCTAATAAATGTAGAACCTAAGGTTGCTCTGTCAATAGTTGTACAAGTACCAATATCAACATTATCCTCGATAATCACATTTCCTATTTGAGGTATCTTGTTATATTCTCCATTTTCATCTGGAGCAAAACCAAAACCATCTGCGCCAATTACGGAGCCCGAATTTATCATACAATTAGAGCCTATCTTAGTTTCGTGGTAAACTTTAACCCCACTATACAAAGTTGTATCATCTCCAATTACTACATCATCTCCAATAAAAACATTTGGATGAATTTTACAATTCTCTCCTATTCTTACACGCTCACCAATATATGCAAAGGCACCGATGTATTCACCGTTTCCAATGCTTGCCGAAGAACTTATAAAATGCGGTTCTTCTCTCCCAGATTTTGCACCTTTGTATTCATTATAAAATGCTAATAATTTTGAAAAAGACTTATAAGCATCGTCAACTTTTAACAAAGTAGATGCGATCTCTTTTTCAGGTTCAAATGTTTTATTTACAACAACAACACTTGCATTAGTACTATAAATAAAGGATGTGTATTTTGGGTTGGATAAAAAAGTAAGAGATCCCTCTGCACCTTCTTCAATTTTAGATAATGTAGAAACCTCAATATCTGGGTTTCCGACAATTTCCGCTTCTAAAATCTCCGCAATTTGGCTAGCTTTAAATTTCATGAATTGCAAAAGTATGAAAATTCTTCTCCTTATTAAAACTCTCCTTTAGGATAACAAATAAAATGTTTAACAACAGGAGTAGATAATGCTTGTAAATTTAATTGATCAGAAGCAGCCGCTGTTTCTTTCAGTTCACCATTTTTATACAAAATATGTATTTGGTTCTTCACGGAATTATACGCTTGATTTGAAATGGTATCATGAATAAAGAAGTATCCCAACTCTTCATCATTTAAATTATACCTAAGTTTTACTTCATTTTCAATTTGACTTATCTTTTTTGTACTAAAAGATTCGTTCTGAATCTCAATACGCATTAATCGTCTATCAACTAACATTCTAGACAATCTTGACAAAACTTTATCTTCATTGTTTGTCCATTCTTTTATAGCAGATAAAATATCATAATCATCTAATTGAGAAAAAATAGACAAGGTTTCATCATCGAAATTAGAACTATTAATATCCTTATAAAGAAAATAATTCAGTGCAGTACTTGTTTTTAATTCTATACCCGTAAAAGCCAATTCCTTCGCTCTTTTCAGTATTTTAACCAATATATTTTCTGCAACAATTCCAGTTTTATGCAAATAAACCTGCCAATACATTAATCTTCTAGCAATAATAAATTTCTCTACAGAGTAAATACCTTTTTCTTCAACAACTAATTCTTCATCCTTAACATTTAGCATAACAATCAATCTTTCTGAATTGATATTTCCTTCAGAAACACCGGTATAAAAACTATCTCTTTTTAAATAGTCTAAACGATCCATATCTAACTGACTACTTATTAATTGGTGTAAGAATTTTCGGTGATAGTTCCCTTTAAAAATTTCTATAGCCAAGGATAATTTACCATTAAACTCAACATTTAATGATTCCATAAATTTTAACGAAATCTCTTCGTGGCTAATCCCTGAAACAATACTATGTTCTAAAGCATGAGAAAATGCACCGTGTCCAATATCATGCAATAAAATGGCTATATAAACGGCTTCTTCTTCATCTCTAGAAATATTGACATTTTTAAATCGTAGTACTCGAACTGCTTTTTGCATTAAATACATAGCGCCTATAGCATGTAGAAACCTTGTGTGGTGCGCACCCGGGTAAACCATATAAGACAGCCCCATTTGTGAAACACGCCTTAATCGCTGAAAATAAGGGTGTTCTATCAAATCAAAAATTAATTCATTTGGAATCGTAATAAAACCGTAAATTGGGTCGTTTAGAATCTTGAGTTTGTTCGTGTTTTTAGCGGTCAAAGTCGATAATTTAAATTAAATCGTCTCGACAATTCGAGAACAAATTCGTTAGATTAAACAAATATAGAAATTAAGTATGAGCAAAATACACATTTTATGGGTTGATGATGAAATTGATTTACTAAAGCCACACATCATTTTTTTAGAAAAGAAAAATTACCAAGTTACAACCTGTACTAATGGTGCCGATGCCATTGATATGATTCAGGAAGAAAATTTTGACATTGTATTACTTGATGAAAATATGCCTGGAATTTCAGGGCTTGAAACCTTATCGGAAATCAAATCTAAAAACGCCAACCTTCCAATAATAATGATTACTAAAAGTGAAGAGGAGTATATCATGGAAGATGCTATTGGCAATAAAATAGCAGATTATCTTATAAAACCTGTTAATCCTAATCAGATTTTGCTCAGTTTAAAAAAGAATTTAGATCATTCGCGATTGGTTTCCGAAAAAACCACTTCTAACTATCAACAAGAGTTTAGGAAAATTGCCATGGATTTGTCTATGGTTAACTCATATGAAGAATGGGCAGAACTCTATCAGAAATTAGTGTATTGGGAAATTGAGTTGGAGAATATTAATGACCAAGGAATGATGGAGATTTTAGAAAGTCAGAAACAAGAAGCCAATACGCAATTCTTCAAATTTATTAAGAAAAACTATCAAGATTGGTTAGAAAATGACGATAACCCTGTTCTTTCTCATACCTTGTTTAAAGATTGTGTTGTACCAAATATTGACAAAAACAAAGGAACACTTTTAGTTGTAATAGACAATTTAAGGTATGACCAATGGAGAATGATAGAACCGCTAATTAGTGATTATTATAAAAAGGCTGAAGAAATTCCGTTTTACAGTATTTTACCAACTGCAACGCAATATGCACGAAATGCCATTTTCTCTGGTCTAATGCCTTCTGAAATGCAAAAAATGCATCCAAATTATTGGAAAAATGACACGGATCAAGGCGGTAAAAATTTATATGAAAATGAATTTTTAACTGAACAGATAAGAAGACTAGGCTTAACTTTAAAGCACGAATACTATAAAATTACGAACTTAAAAAGCGGGAAACAACTGGCAGATTCATACAAATCAACAAAAGAAAACGATCTAACTGTTATCGTTTATAACTTTGTAGATATGCTCTCGCATGCCAAAACAGAAATGGATGTGATTAAAGAATTGGCTGATGATGATAAAGCATATAGATCTCTAACTAAAAGTTGGTTTCAAAATTCTCCACTCGTAGAAATTATTCAGAAAGCGCATGAATTAGGACAAAAACTAATCATAACTACAGATCATGGAACTATCAATTCTAAAGTCCCGTCAAAAGTTATTGGTGATAAGAACATTAGCTCTAACCTAAGGTATAAAACCGGTAAAAGTTTAACTTACAATGATAAGGAAGTATATGCGGTAAAAAACCCGAAGGACATTCATCTGCCTTCTATACACATGAACAGTTCATTTATCTTTGCAAAAGAGGACTTATTTTTTGCCTATCCAAACAATTACAATCACTTTGTAAAATATTACAAGAACACCTATCAACATGGAGGAATATCTTTGGAAGAAATGATAATTCCTTGTGCTATATTGGACCCGAAATAACCCGATATTATGAAACAAGAATATGTCTTAAATCAACTACCAAATGTAGCAAAAAGTGTAATTGCAAATGCAAAACACAAAATCTTGTTATTTAATGGTGAAATGGGGGTAGGAAAAACTACTTTAATAAAAGAGGTTGTTAAGCAACTAGGTGTTGATGATGTTGCCAATTCTCCTACTTTTTCATTGGTAAACGAATATCATTCTGACAAAGGGGAAATCATCTATCATTTTGATTTTTATAGAATCGAATCTGAAGAAGAAGCATTAGATATTGGTATTGAAGACTATTTTTATAGTGATGCTTGGTGTTTTATTGAATGGGGAGAGAAAGTTCAAAATTTATTACCTTTAGACATTACAAATGTCAATATTGATATTTTGGACGAAAATCGACGAACCATTCAACTAAAAATTGATGAGTAAAAAAACTACCTCTCCATTTAGCAAAGAACAATTAATGCCTCAGGCTGAAATGCTTGAAATACAACATAAAAAAGGCGATTTATTTATCGGGGTTCCTAAGGAGTCTTCTACACAAGAAAAACGAGTTTGTTTAACACCAGACGCTGTTTCAGCACTTACACAACACGGTCATAAAGTTGTAATTGAAAGCGGAGCCGGCTTAGGTTCCAATTTTACGGATATTGAATATTCTGAAGCAGGTGCGAAAATTTCTAATGATATTAAAGAAGCGTTTGGTTGTAATATTGTGTTAAAAGTAGGACCTCCTACCTATGACGAAATTGATATGATGCATCCCCAAAGTGTCCTATTTTCCGCATTGCAATTAAAAACGCAAACAAAAAAGTATTTTAAGAGTCTCGTATCAAAAAGAATTACAGCCGTAGCCTTCGACTTTATTAGAGATGATCAAGGTACTTACCCTGTTGTAAAATCATTAAGTGAAATAGCCGGAATCGCCTCCATTTTAATGGCAAGTGAAATTATGAGTTCTCATGAACATGGAAATGGATTACTTCTTGGAAACATAAGTGGAGTACCCCCAACAGATGTTGTAATTTTAGGTGCAGGAACCGTAGGTGAATTTGCCGCAAGATCTGCATTAGGCCTTGGAGCACGTGTTAAAGTTTTTGACAATTCCTTATCTAAACTTAGACATATTCAACGTAGTTTGGGCAGTTTAATTTATACCTCAACCATACAGCCAAAAACACTGCAGAAGTCTTTAATGCGATGTGATATTGCAATTGGCGCAATACGAGGAAAAACCCGTTCTCCGATTATTGTTACTGAAAACATGGTTGAGAAAATGAAACCTGGTTCTGTAATTGTAGACGTAAGTATAGACCGTGGAGGTTGTTTTGAAACATCCGAAGTGACGAGTCATAAAAAACCAACATTTGAGAAGCATGGTGTTATACATTATTGCGTCCCAAACATTCCATCTAAATATTCTAGAACTTCCTCTGTTTCAATCAGTAACATATTTACCCCTTATCTTCTTAATATTGCCGAAGAAGGTGGTTTTGAAAATGCTGTTCGTTTTAACAAAAGTCTGCAAAAAGGTATGTATTTTTACCACGGAATTCTAACGAATAAATCGGTCGCTGACTGGTTTAATTTACCGTTTAGAGATATTAATTTGTTGATTATATAATGAAATTTATTCATCGTTTCGGATACTACCTTGGTGGTCTTTTAATTGGAAGTATTTTTGTTTATTTTATTTGGGGTAAAAAAAAGGTGCAATTTGACTATTTACCAAATGCCCGTGTTTTGAAAGACATCAGGACCGATGTACGTTTATTTTCAGACAATGCAAGTAATAGCATGAATACTATTGGTTTAGACTCTACTGACATCGCATCGATTTTAGAAAATGGAGAGGTTGATTTTAAAAAAAGTGAACCACGAAATGAACCTTGCAAAAAATATGTAATAGATGGAATAACTAAGGAAAAGAACATCACTCTAATCGTAAAAAAGTGTGATACCATTTCTACTATTAATGAGATACTCCTTAAATAATTTAGGGAGGTTTAAAGTTTAACCGTTTTCTAAAGCATACCTTTCCTTAATCTTTTTAATGCTTTTGATGGTTTTTTCCATCCAATCAACCTTTTTAAAGAATTTTTCCTCGTCGGTTAATTGCCAAGCAATATCAGAGTTATGCAATCTGCTAGAAACAGACTGTAAAACAATTGCTGCGGCCACTGAAACATTTAAACTTTCGGTAAATCCGACCATTGGGATTTTAAGAAAACCATCCGCTTGAGACATCATGGTTTGTGAAACACCCTCTTTTTCAACACCGAATACGAATGCCGATTTTTTAGAAATATCAAAATCATGCAACAAACAAGAATCATTATGTGGTGTAGTAGCAATTAACTGATAGCCTTTACTTTTTATATCATCAATACAGTCTTGAGTATTTATTTGTTTATCTCGGTATCTCTGAAAATCTAACCATTTTTGGGATCCCTTCCCTACTTGATTAGACATATAACTCTTGTATTTATTCTCAATAATATGTACATCCTGAATACCAAAAATATCACAACTTCGAACCACGGCACTTGTGTTATGCTTTTGAAACAAATCTTCTAAAATTACAGTAAAATGCTTGGTGCGCTGATCTAAAATACGATCAAAAGTTGCTTGACGTTTTTCAGATAAAAAAGCCGTTAAATAATTTGAATAGTGAATGTCTTCTTCGGTCATTGAACAAATATATTGATTTTAGGAAATGATTTTTAAAACAGCTTCGAACAATTTTCCATTGCTAATGGCACTGCCCTTTTCAATTAAATCGAAAACTTCTACATTTCGTTCCTTTAAATAAGGCTTCTGACCTTTAAAATATTCTATGGCATCATCTTTAGAGTTATCCATAAACCAATTAAAATCTTCTTTAGACGTAAAGTCGAATCCCTGTTTATGGACTTTTACAACAATACGTTCTACGTTTTCAGGATTACATCTAAATAAGTTTAAATTATCCTTAGAGAAATGTTCTAAATAGTTCGCTTTGCTTAAAACACGATCCCAAACAAAATCACTAAAAACATTCATTTCATCTTCCGCAACGTTTGGTTTGTTTTTTTTAATTTCATTCCATTCGTTTACATCAATTTGTTGAGTTGCTAAAAACGTTGCAAACTCTTTATGCAACTCTTCAAATTGCTCCTTTGTAAGTTGTCTATACTTCATATATTTACTAAAAAAAAACCGTCCATAATAAAATATTAAGGACGGTTCAAAGGTATTACTTTTCTATGTTTTAGAAGATGTATCTCAATCCAAATTGAACTTGCCATCTAGACAATAAACTTATATCGTATACATATGTATTATCTAAGTCTGAATTAAAACTATATGTTGGTGTTCCAGTACCATCTACAGACACACCAATAGGCTGTACTGCTGATGGTTGTTGAATTAACCCCCAATCAGAACTCAATAAGTTTCCGAAGTTTAAGATATCAGCACTAAACTGAATAGCATTATCATTCGACAATTTTAATTCTTGAATAAATTTAACGTCCCATTTTCCTCTCCATGGAGCAATAGCACCATAACGCTCAAAATACTCACCTCTGTTTTCACTCATATAATCGTCTTGCTGAATAAATGCTTCTAATTCTGCGGCCATTCCTGGAGCAGCAAACTGCATCTGTCCTATTTCTTCAGAAGTTGGTATATAAATTAAATCATTTAAGTTCGATCCATCACCATTTATATCTCCTGCATATGTATAATTGAAACGTCCTCCTTGAGCATATTCAAACACTGTAGAAACTGTAGAGCCCCATTTATCATTTGCACCATATTGCCATGCTTTTGAAACAACACCAATAACTCTATGCTGATCTCCATATTTAGAATATGCCAATACATCATCATTTACGTTATTTAAAGCTGGATTAAACGCAAATGCATCTCCAGTAATTTCTGCTTCAATAGAATTTACATCTTTAGAATTCAAGAAGTTATATGCTAAACTAGTATATAATCCGTTGTCGAATGTTTTTTTAGCACTTACAGTTGCGTTAAATGTTCTTCCCTTATCAGAATTCGTAAATACATAAGCGTTATTTCCAATATCGCTTGCGGCATAAACAGATCTATTGTCAACACCTTGCAAAGTTGCAGATGGCTCCATTAATCCCCAGTTTTGTACATGCGCTCCGTTGATATCTTTAGTGTAAGACAAGTCTGCAGTTAAAACAACTCCACTTTTTTCTAAGCGCTTGTCAAATCCAAGACTTGTTCTCCAAACTGTTGGAAACTTGAAGTCAGGATCAACTACTTGATAAAAGAATGAATTTGGGTTTGCTATTTGGTTTCCTAACCATACAAATGGAAAACGCCCCGTAAATACTCCTGTTCCACCTCGTAATTGTGTTGTTCTATCTCCTTTAATATCCCAATTAAATCCAACTCTAGGTGATACAATAATCTTATCGCTTGGCATTTGTGTAGAATCAAAGAAAACTTGTTCTCCAGTTTCAGGATCTGTGTAAGGAATAGAAGGGTCATAACAACATTCTCTATCAATTACCTCTTGTGCTTTATCCGCAGAATCGAAAAATAATGGCTTGTCAAATCTAATTCCATATGACAATTTAAAGTCGTCATTTACATTCCATTCATCCTGTAAATAGAATGCTACCTGGCCTACATTTGTCTCAGCTAATGCCCAAGAATCATTTGCATTTTTATCAGCAAAAACCCCTTCTGCATTTGCCATAGCATCAGCTAGCATACCACTAGAAATAGCAGTGTTAAATGCCGCCATATCAGCAAAATCACCAAAGAAAGCACCTACATATCCACCTCCTGGATATTCAGGATACATTCCAGGTCCGAAACCATAACCATATGCACCTAAGTTAAAAGAGTTATCAAATTCAAATTTCTCAAAATTAAATCCTGCAGTAAAAACGTGATCACCTAAGAAATAATTGAAGTTGTCTGAAATTTGAAAAACTTTTTGATCTAATTTATTATTGATCGAAAATGGTTCATGTCCTGCAACTATATAATTAGATCCTGCTCCATCTTGAATTCTGAATGCTGGCATAGGTGAAGACATTGGATCTCTAAAGTCGTCGAAATGCGTATATCCTGCTTGGAATTTATTCGTCATATTATCAGAAAAATTAGAGTTTAATTCTACCAAAAATGACTGAATTTTATTATTTATTTGGTACCCGGCGTTCTGAAATTGTAAAATTTGAGAATTTGGCCCTCTAAATCCTAAAGCAGTTGGATGTGCAGGCTTATCTTTTGATGCATCTAAAAAGTTGTAAATAAATGCCAATCTATGATCGTTATTAATATTCCAATCTAATTTAAAAATTCCTTTTGTACTTTCAGATTTATGTGTAAATCCTTCATAAGCACCTGGATCATATCCTATACTTCTTAACCCTGCTTGGACATCCATCAAATCCTGAACATCAACTCTAGATTCATTAATAGCTCCAGAGCCCGTATTTGGTGCCCACACTTGACCTAAATCAGTTCTTTCGTCTTTTTCAAAATTGGCAAAGAAGAATAATTTATTCTTAATAATTGGAGCTCCAACACTAAATCCATATTGAACTTGCTCTAATTTTGGAACAAAAATTTCGTCACCTTTAATTTTACTACCTGTTAAATCCTGATTTCTAAAATAACCGTAAACCGTACCAGAAACTTCATTCGTTCCACTTTTTGTAACGGCATTTACTGATGCTCCTGTAAATCCAGATAATGAAACATCATATGGTGCTCTTGAAACTGATATTTGCTCAATTGCATCTAAAGATACTGGTTGAGCATCAGTTTGACCTCCTGGAGTTGCAGCATCTAATCCGAAAGGGTTGCTAAAGATAGATCCATCTAATGTAAAATTATTGTATTGATCGTTTCTTCCTCCAAAAGACCCTCCACTTGCTGTTGGATCTAATCTTGTAAAATCTGAAGCTGATCTCGAAATTGTAGGTAATTTAGTAATCTCTCTTTTTCCTACGCTTGTTTCAGCGCCAGTTCTGTCGCTTCCAAAGGTTCCAGAAGTGTTTGCTGTAATAACTACTTCCTCTAATTCTTGGCTTGCGCTCACCAAAACAATATCTAAAGTTTTAGATTGTCCTAAATCTAAAAAAACATTGTTAATCACTTGTTCGTTAAAACCTACAAATGTAATGGTAACCGCATAAGGTCCACCTACTCTTAAATTAAGTAAGTTAAACCTTCCGTCTAAGTTTGTTGCAGCACCATAGGTAGTCCCTGTTGGTGTGTGAACAGCTACAATAGTTGCTCCTGGTAAAGTTTCTCCAGTATTATCAGAAACAACCCCTTTGATATTGGAAGTTGTGACTTGAGAAAATGCTGATAAAACTGTAAATAAACATACTACGAAAAATAATTTTGTTTTCATTTAATTGAATTAATTTTAGTTAAATTTTGAATTATAAAAATAAAAAAAGAATCCATAAAATATTATGGATCCTTTAAATTGTTATTAACTTTCTACTGATAGTTAACTACTTAGCTTCTGCAATAACTTCAAATGTTAAGTCAACAATTACAGCTCTGTGTAAACGCACAGCTGCATTATATTTTCCTAATCTTTTTACATTACCACCTTCAACTTTAATAAATTTCTTATCAATTGCATTACCTGCTTTTTCTAAAGCTGCAGCAACATCAATATTATTAACTGAACCGAATAATTTATCTTTTTCTCCTGTCTTAGCTGAAATCTTAATCTCTAATGCTTTTAAAGCATCAGCAATCTTAGTTGCATCTTTGATTAATTTTTCTTCTTTAAATGCACGTTGCTTTAAAGTCTCTGCTAATACTTTCTTTGCTGATGTAGTTGCTAATACCGCTACACCTTGAGGAATTAAAAAATTACGTCCGTAACCATTTTTAACAGTAACAACATCGTCCTTAAATCCTACGTTTTCTACGTCTTGTTTTAATATAAGTTCCATATCTTCCTCTGTATTATTTTAATAAATCACCTACATATGGCATTAACGCTAAGTGACGTGCTCTTTTAATAGCAACAGAAACCTTACGTTGGTATTTCAAAGATGTACCAGTTAAACGACGCGGTAAAATTTTACCTTGCTCATTTACTAAATACATTAAGAAATCTGCATCTTTATAATCAATATACTTGATACCGTTCTTTTTAAAACGACAGTATTTTGCTTCTTTTTTAGTATCTATGTCAAGTGGAGTTAGATATCTAACATCTCCTTGCTTTCCTCCTTTTGCTGATTGTTCTAAATTTGCCATGCTAATTATTTTTTAGGAGATTTAACGCGTGCTTTTCTCTTTTCAGCCCAAGCAGCAGCGTGTTTGTCTAATTTCACAGTTAAATAACGCATAACGCTATCATCTCTTCTAAATTCAAGTTCAAATGGAGCTAAAGCTTCACCTGCTACTTTGTACTCAAATAAGTGATAAAAACCACTTTTTTTGTGTTGGATTGCGTAAGCTAATTTTTTTAAGCCCCAATCTTCTTTGTGGATCATTTCGGCACCTTTGGAAACAAGATAGTCTTCGAACTTCTTTACTGCTTCCTTTATCTGAGTTTCAGATAAAACGGGATTCAAAATGAAAACAGTTTCGTAATGATTCATAATTAATAATTTAAATTTTACTTTTTAAGGCTGCAAATATACAGTTATTAAGCGAATTGACAAGCGCTTATTCAAAATATAATTACCTCTTTTTTTGTGATTAAATTCTAGGATCAAAAACTCTAAGGTTCAGAATTAAAATAAGTGTTATATTTATGACAATTATCATACTTCATCATTTTCTGTTTGAAGTATCTTTGCAAAAAGTTTAGCATGAACAAAGCAGTATACATCGCAACTAGCGAGCCCAGTAGTGGAAAGTCTATAGTAGCACTTGGACTTATGAAATTAGTTACAAGTCGTACTCCAAAAGTTGGATATTTTAGACCCATTATTGATGATATTAAAGAAGGTCAAAAAGACAATCATCTAAATACCGTTATATCTCATTTTGATTTAGACATAAATCATGAGGAAGCATATGGTTTTATGAGAAGTGAATTCGTTAAGAAAAAAAATCAAGGTAAGGAAGGTGAGATAATAGATACAATTATAGATAAATACAAAAAATTAGAATCTAAATACGATTTCTTAATTGTTGAAGGCACTGATTTTTCTGGTGAAGGAACTGCGATTGAGTTAGACTCAAATATTTTAATTGCTAAAAACTTAGGAATTCCGGCAATCATAGTTTCAAGTGGAATTGGAAAAAACATGGATGAATTTATAGGTGATCTTCATATTGCATATGATTCATTTAAAGAACGAGATGTTGAAGTGCTTTCCGTCGTTGCGAATAAAATATCTACTCAAAATGTAGAATTAGTAAAGACTGGAATGCCTAAGTATTTTCCAGAAGATGTTCTGATAAATGTTATTCCTTTAATAGAGTCCTTAAAAAACCCATCTATAAAAGAAATTGCAACTGCAATAAATGGATCCTTTTTATTGGGTAACGAAGAAAAGAACAATCAAGTGGCTACAGTTAAAGTGGGTGCTATGCAATTGCGTAATTATTTAACTCGTTTAGAAGAGAATTGTTTAATTATAACACCGGGAGATAGAGCAGATATTATTCTCGGCGCCTTACAAGCAAATCTTTCATCTAACTACCCTACTGTTGCAGGAATGGTTCTAACTGGAGGATTGGTTCCGGAAGAGCCTATTCTTAAATTAATTGAAGGACTCTCTCAAATTGTTCCAATATTAAGTGTAAAAGAAGGCACTTTTGAAGTAACTAATAAAATTGGAGCAATTGAATCACACATATATGCAGATAACAAAAGAAAAATAGTTTCTTCTATTGAAACATTTGAAAAAAACGTAAATGTAGATGCCTTAGCCAATAAACTGATTCAGTTTAAATCAGAATCAATAACACCAAGGATGTTTCAATACCATCTGCAACAAAAAGCAAAAGTCACAAAAAAACATATTGTATTACCTGAAGGAAATGATGCTCGAATTTTAAAAGCGGCAGCCCAATTATCAGCGACCAATATTGTAGGTTTAACGCTCCTCGGTGATGAGAGCGTAATTAGACCCCTAGCTGAAAAATTAAATTTGGAATTGAATGACATTGCAATTATAAATCCAATTGAATCTGAACATTTTGAATCTTATGCTCAAACTTTTTATGAATTAAGAAAGCATAAAAATGTAACCATTCAAATGGCGAGAGATATTATGACGGATGTTTCTTATTTTGGAACAATGATGGTTTATAACAACCATGCGGACGGAATGGTTTCTGGTGCTGCGCACACTACACAACATACCATTAGGCCTGCTTTGCAGTTTATTAAAACAAAACCCAATGTTTCTGTGGTATCATCCGTATTTTTCATGTGTTTAGAAGACCGGATTTCTGTATTTGGAGACTGCGCTATTAACCCAAATCCAAATGCACAACAATTAGCCGAAATTGCTATTTCCTCAGCAGATTCAAGTAAAGCTTTTGGAATTGATCCAAAAATTGCGATGCTTTCTTATTCTTCAGGTTCTTCTGGCAAAGGCGCTGACGTTGATAAGGTGAGAGAAGCCACCGAAATTGTAAAACAAAAAAGACCGGATTTAAAAATAGAAGGACCTATTCAATACGATGCTGCAGTTGATATGAATATTGGAAAAAGCAAACTCCCAGATTCTGAAGTAGCTGGCCAAGCATCAGTATTAATCTTCCCAGATTTAAATACAGGAAATAACACTTACAAGGCTGTTCAAAGAGAAACAGGTGCCTTAGCAATCGGTCCAATGCTACAGGGCTTAAACAAACCAGTAAACGATTTAAGTCGTGGGTGCACTGTAGAAGATATTTATAACACTGTAATACTGACTGCAATTCAGTCTCAAGATTTTTAACAAATGAAAATATTAGTTCTTAATTCAGGAAGTTCTTCTCTAAAATATCAATTATTTCAAATGCCCGAAGCAACCGTTATTTGTTCCGGACTGGTTGAAAGGATTGGTCTTGACAATGCCGAAATTCATTACAAATCAAAACAATTTAAATATGATGTAATTGAAAATATTCCTGACCACAATACGGGATTAAACCTTGTTGTGAATTTATTGTTAGATGCTAAAAACGGTGTGATTAAATCTACTGACGAGATCGAAGCTGTTGGTCATAGAGTTGTACATGGCGGAAGTACTTTTTCAAAAACAACCTTGATTACAAATGAAGTAAAGGATAAAATAAAATCTTTATTTTCTTTAGCACCATTACACAACCCACCAAACTACGAAGGTATTGAAGTTGCAGAAAGTATATTCACCAAAGCGAAACAAATCGCAGTATTTGACACTGCTTTTCACCAATCAATTCCTCAAAAGGCGCATTCTTATGCCATTCCGACAAAATTTCTAGAAGAAGATAAAATACGTTTATATGGCTTTCATGGAACTAGTCATAAATATGTTTCAGAAAAAGCGATTGAATTTTTAAATACCCAATCATCCAAAATAATTTCCATTCATTTAGGAAATGGATGTAGTATGACCGCTTTAAAAGATGGAAAAAGTATTGACCATACTTTAGGGTTTAGTCCTGTAAATGGTTTAATTATGGGCACTCGAAGTGGGGATATTGACCACAGCATCATTTTCCACTTAGTAAACAACTTGGGTTATTCTCTAAAAGAAGTAAACACAATGTTGCAAAAAGAAAGTGGCATGCTCGGTTTAACCGGATTTAGTGATTTAAGAGAAATCGAAAGTGAAGCATCAAACGGGAATAAAACATGCCAATTGGCATTGGAAATGAATGCCTATAGAATAAAAAAATATATTGGTAGTTTTACAAGTATTATGAATGGTCTTGATGCCATCATTTTTACGGCAGGTATTGGTGAGAATTCAAGTTATATGCGTCAATTAGTTTGTGCTGATTTAGATTTTTTAGGAATAGCAATAGATTTGGCTAAAAATAATTGCAGGCCAAAAGAATTAACTGAAATACAGACTGATAATGGTAAAGTTAAAATTCTTGTAATTCCGACAAATGAAGAAATTGAAATAGCAAGACAATCTTTTAATTTAGTAAATAACTAAGTACTTTTACCATCTAAATTCGGACTTAACATCAACTATGAAACAACTATTTTTTTGGATTCTATTAGTACCAATTGCTTCTGTTTTTTCTCAACAGCAAGAAGCAAAAGATAGCGTAACATTGCCATTTAAATATATTGAAGATTACACAAATCAATTAAATATTAAGTTAGAGTTAAGTAATGAAATTCCGGCATATAAAATTCCATTTGAGGGCAGTTCGATTAAAATAAAACCCAATTTAGGATTGCGATATGCCTTTGTGTTTAACTACAAATGGGCTTCTTTACGTCTTGGAATAAGACCTAATAATGCTAACGATGAAGAAAAAGGAGACCCAAAAACGTTTCGATTAAAGTTTAAACTAATTTTTCCAAGATGGTCGCATCATTTCGAATACAACCAAGTGAAAGGGTATTATGTCTCTGATGAAGATTTCGTGCAAAACTACAACAATAACCATTTTATATTTCCAGATTTAAAAACGAAAGTATTTTCGGGCGTAACTGCCTATAAATTCAATAGTAAATATTCTTTAAGAGCCACAGAATCCCATACAGAGGTTCAACTTAGAAGTGCTGGAAGTTTTATTCCTAGCATAACGTATATGATATACGGTATAAATGGGTTAGACAATTACATCGATGAAGATGGTAATCCACAATTTAGAGAAAACTTTAGTGACAACAGTGGTTTTACAGGAATCTTAAATTTAGCCTATTACTATACTTTTGTTTATAAAAAATGGTATGCTTCTATTTTTGCAGCACCTGGTTTTGGATATGATTTTAGAAAAGTTACAGAATATAATAACAGTCTCTATGAAAAATCAAATCACAACGCGTTTCTTACCTCATTAAATGCAGGCTCTAGTATTGGTTTCAATGATAAGAAAATATACTTTGGACTATCCTTTAAACACAGCGCAATGGACTTTAAGCATTCTGAGGAAAGAATAGAATATTTATCTTCTCAAAATGCCTATTTTTTGTTTTTTGGATATAGGTTTAAAGCTCCTAGACTTGTAACAAAACCTATTAACAAGATAGAACAAACTATTCCCGTTTTAAAACAGGATTAGATTTAATCAATTCCAATTTTTCAATATCTCAATTTTACAATATCTCAATTTTACATCCTTTTAATTATTTAATTATCAGTATATTCGTTGAAATTTTTACTTTCCTTGAAAGTTCGCTAACTTAAATCAATTAACGTTTATGAAAAATTATACGACAAAACTAGCAAGCTTATTGAGTTTGCTTTTAGTGGTTTCAATTACTTTAACATCAAATTCTGTTAATGCACAGAAGAAGAAAAACAAAAAATCAAAAACCGAACAAACTGCCAAACCAGTTCCTAAAAAAGACAAAAAGAAAACTATTGCAGATTTGACCAAATCTAGTAAAGAAATCGATGGTCTATTTAAAATATACCAAGATACTTTAACAGGGTCTGTTAATATGCTTATAACAAAAGAACAACTTGATAAAGAATACATTCACTTTTCTCAAGTGGCGAATGGAGCAACAGATTTTGGAGTTTTTAGAGGAGCCTATGGAGGTTCTACTGTTTTTAAAATTTCTAAATATTTTAATAAAATTGAGTTCACGAAACAAAACACTTCATTTTACTTTGATCCAGAAAGTGCATTGTCTAAATCAGCCGATGCGAATAACACAGAAGGTGTAATGGCCAGTTTAAAAGTTGAGGCTAGCGATGATAAAAAGGGATTGTATCTTATAAAAGCTGATGACCTATTTTTAAAAGAAACATTTACGCAAATTAAACCATCGAAACGACCAGGAACTCCTCCTACTGCATTTTCTTTAGGCAATTTAGACAAAAATAAAACTAAAATTAATGCTATTAGAAATTATCCAGAAAACACAGATCTTGCTATTGAATATGTCTACTCTAAATCGTCTACATTAAACGGTGGTTCTAACGCCATAAGTGACGGTAGAAATGTAAGTATAAAAATATTTCATAGTCTTATTGAAATGCCTGACAATGATTATGAGCCCAGATTTGATGACCCGAGAGTTGGATATTTCTTAACACAGGTTGATGATAAAACTTCTACAGAGACTGCAAATTATAGAGATTTAGTACATAGATGGAACCTAATAAAAAAGAATCCAGAGGCAGAACTTTCAGAGCCTGTAGAGCCCATTACTTGGTGGATGGAAAATTCTACACCTGTTGAATGGAGAGAAACTATTAAAGAAGGTGTTCTACGTTGGAATATAGCGTTTGAAAAAGCAGGATTTAAAAATGCCATGGTAGTAAAAATGCAACCAGACGATGCAGATTGGGATGCCGGTGACATTCGATACAATGTTTTGAGATGGACCTCATCGCCTAATCCTCCATTCGGTGGTTATGGACCTAGTTTTGTAAATCCTAGAACTGGTGAAATTATGGGGGCCGATATAATGTTAGAATATGTGCATTTTACAAATAGATTAACTATTGATAAAATGTATAATGAAGCATCGGACAATATAGCTTACAATAGTTATAATAATGAAAAATACAATTGTATAGCCGGAGAACTAATGCAAGAAAGTTCGTTTTTTGGAAAAACTGTTATCTCGGCCTTTGGTGATTCAAAATTAGAATTGGACAAAATGCTATATGATAATATGATGCGACTAATTATGCACGAAGTTGGTCATACTTTAGGATTAAATCACAACATGAAGGGCAGTCAACTATTCAGTCCAGAAGAACTTGCAACTCCAGAACTTATTGAAGGAAAAGCACTATCTACTTCAGTAATGGAATACCCTTCAATAAATGTAACTGTAGATAGAAGTAAACAAGGTATTTATTATGATAATTCTGTTGGGCCATACGATAAATGGGCAATAGAGTTTGGATATAAGCCATTTAAATCTGACCAAGAACGAGAATCATTACTAAGTAAATCAACACAACCAGAATTGGTTTTTGGAAATGACGCAGATGATATGAGGAGCACTGGTAAAGGAATTGACCCAAGAGTGAATATTTACGATCATTCGAATGATCCAATTACATTTGCCCTAGATAGAATAACACTTTCTAAAAATACCTTAAAAACCATTAAAAATACCTTTACTGAAGATGGAAAATCTTATCAAGAGTTAAAAAATGCTTACTTAATATTAACCAATCAAATTGGTGGTTCTGGCACTATCATTTCTAAATATATTGGTGGAGTTTATGTAGATAGAGCCATGGTTGGTCAAGAAGGAGCCACTCAGCCCTATACGCCTGTAAGTTTAGAAGATCAAAAAAGAGCAATGAAAGGATTAGAAGATCATATCTTTGCTCCAAATGCATTTGATGCTCCAAACGAATTATACAATTTTATAGCAAGTCAAAGAAGAGGTTTTGGTTTTTTCGGTGGACCCGAAGATCCAAAAATCCATGGTCGAATTCTTAATTTCCAAAAACGAGTATTAGCTCAATTATTACACAGAAATACGCTGCAAAGAATTAGTGATTCGGAATTATATGGAAATGAGTATTCATTAACTTCTTTTATGACAGATTTAAATAAATCTATCTTTAGTACTGATATTTCAGGCAACGTTAACTCATTTAGACAAAACCTTCAAGTTGAATATACGAATATGTTAATTAACATGCTTACCGGAAAAAGTTCTTCATCATATACGCATACAGCGAAATCTATGGCTTTATATAATTTAAAATCCATAAGAACAATGTCTTCAAATTCCGGGAACATTTCATCTAAAGCCCATAAACAGCATTTAAGAATCTTAATAGATAATGCTTTAAAAGAAATTAAATAGTTAGAATAATATTAATAAAATAAAAGCGTCTCTACAGACGCTTTTATTTTTTTACCATCGAAAACTCTACAATCCCTCCTTTTACCTCCACTTTTTCCAGATTACCATCTTTATAATAGTATTGGTTTTTATGACCCGATTTTGCAGTTTTCACATACAAATCAGTTTCCTTCTCTATTTTCTGAAATTCACCCGTCTCTTCAGCATAAATTTCTTTTATACCAATTGGTTCATCAAAAAATAGTTTTACTACACTATTTGTTATTTCTTTTTTAAACTCGCGTAACTTCTTTCCATCTGAATAATAGTTGTAATTGTTATTCATTCCTTCAGTTTTTACGTTCGTTTTTTCTTTTCTGTGAATAGTTACAACAACAGTTCCTTTTTGTAATCTTTCATTTAAATAACTCACTTCATAATCGTAAACAACATTTATTTTTGTTAAGATATGTAGTTCTATCTCTGTACGACTCGAATAATCTGTGATATCATCATTAATTACTTTCTCCGCAATTAACTTTCCGACATTTTTCCCTTTATGAAAAATATCAAACGTTCTTATTTCTTTTTGAGCATATGAAACAATGCTAAAGGCTAAAAACATTCCTGAAATTAAATTTCTCATATCTTTTGAATTATTTGATCTGCAATAGCCAAGCAAGAAGTAGCGGCTGGAGATGGTGCGTTTAAAACATGAATTACATTACCTCTTTCTACAATTTTAAAGTCATCTACTAAACCACCCTTACTATCCAATGCTTGTGCCCTAACACCTGCCCTAGCCGGCTTTACATCATCCATTGTAATACTTGGCATCATGCCTTGTAATTCTTTTACGAACATTTTTTTAGAAAATGCCCGTTTGTACTCTTCAATTCCTTTTCTCCAATGCCTAAAAAACAATTTCCAAGTACCTCTATACGTTAAGGCTTGCCAGCTGTCTTTTAAGTTAAAACTAGTTGTGGTATACCCTTCTCTTTTAAAAGAGAATACAGCATTTGGTCCACATTCTACCCTACCATCAATCATTGGTGTAAAATGAACTCCTAAAAACGGAAAGTTTGGATCTGGAACCGGATATACCAAATTTCTAATTTTAAATTTTGATGCTTCCGTCATTTCATAGTAATCTCCTCTAAACCCAACAATCTGCAATTTAGGATCTACTTTGTTCTTTTTAGCAATCCTATCCGCTTGTAGCCCTGCACAACAAATAGTTTTATCACTATTAAACGAACCTAAAGAAGTAACTATTTCTCCATCTAAAATAGATTCAACCTTACAATTGGTAACTATTTTACTTTGTGAGTTTATGGAAGCAATCTGCTCCATAAACTTTTTGCATAAGCCTACATAATCTATAATTCCTGCCGTCGGCACCCAAATTCCTTTTACCCCCCTAATATAAGGCTCTTTCTCCTTTATTTGATCACATGTTAGATAATGAATACCGGGCGTACCATTCTGTATTCCTTTTGCAAAAATAATGTCCAAAAGACCTTCTTCGGCCTCTGAAGTTGCGACAATAATTTTTCCACAAGTTTTATAATCAACATCAAACTTTTCAGCAAATGAAACCAATTGTTCTCTGCCATTTTTACAATTCTTTGCTTTGAAAGAATCTGGTGTATAATAGATTCCAGAATGAATGACACCTGAATTTCTTCCTGTTTGATGTAAGCCAATTTCGGGCTCCTTCTCGAGAATTACAATTGTTTTACTCGGAAATTTACACTGCAACTTATAAGCCGTTGCCAATCCAATTATCCCAGCACCAACAACAATGAAATCAAATTTATTTGACATGTTCTGTCCTTTTCATAATGCTTAAAACAACAAAGGATAACACAAAGAAAATTGCTAAAAACAACACACTCCATTGCATTGAACCTGTAAGTGCAATTAATAGTCCAAAGACAATCATACCAAAAACAATGGCTAATTTTTCGGTAACATCATAGAAACTGAAATATGTAGCATGGTCATCTGTCTCAGGTAATAATTTTGAATACGTAGATCTAGAAAGCGATTGAATGGCACCTAATACCAACCCAATAAGCCCCCCTAAACCATAAAAATAATGGCCTACATTTGGTTGTGATTTATCTAGCATAAAGGCAATTAAACAAACCAATCCCCAAATAATAATAGCGAGTTTCAATGCTTTTATATTTCCCACTTTTTCAGATAATCGAGAGAATAAAAATGCTCCAAAAATTGCGACTACTTGAACTAATAAAATAACGGTAATAAGGTCGGCTGTTGGTAATTCCAATTCTTTGCTTCCAAAAATACCCGCCATTAAAATAATGGTTTGCACGCCAACACTAAACATAAAGAATGAAATTAAAAATATTTTCAATGCAGGATATTCTTTTATCTCCTTAGCAACTTTTCTCAATTCCTTCAATCCATTCCAAAAAACTTCTTTTTTTAACTTCTCTTTTTTCTCAACAACTGGCAATCTTCTATAAGTAATTTGTGCAAACCCTAACCACCATAAGCCAACTAAAATAAACGAATATCTCGTGGCAACTCCTGTAGATTCAATTCCAAACCAATCGGGTTTTTGAATTAACATTAAACATAAAATTAGCAAAATTATAGAGCCAACATAGCCATTAATAAAACCTTTTGCACTTACTCTATCCTGATCTTTTGGATGTGCTACTTCTGGTAAATACGCATTGTAAAAAACAATACTTCCCCAAAAACCGATACTAGCCAAAACCGTAAAAAGTAAGCCTATCCATAAGGTTTCTTCACCTTCAAAGAAATACAAACTCATAACAGAAATGGAACCTAGCAAACAAAATCGCTTTAAAAATTTTAGTTTATTCCCTACATAGTCTGCGATACCAGATAAAATTGGTGACAAAAAAGCGACAATTAAAAATGAAAATGCAAGGGTGTAATCGTACAAGGTAGTTGGGTCCCATTGGGTGCCTAAAAAAGTTACTTTACCTTCAATATTTACAAATGATTCGGTAAGTGTTGTATAATATATTGGAAAAACTGCTGTGCTTATGACCAATGAATAAACAGAATTTGCCCAATCATAAAATGCCCAAGCATTTATGAGTTTTTTATCTCCTTTTTTTAACATAAAATGTAAAGATTAGTTTGAAAAATCATATAGTAGTACAATATATAATAATTTGTAGCTAAATAACAATTCGACTATTGTGCTGATACTTCTTTTTTAATTCGTTCTGCATGCGCCTTTGCTTCTGGTAAATAGGCACGTAAATTTGCAATTCTAGTTTCATTTGACGGATGCGTACTTAAGAATTCTGGAGGAGCGCTAGCATTGCTTCTTTCACTCATTCTTACCCAAACCTGAACTGCTTCTTCTGGATTGTATCCAGCCATGATCATAAAAACCATACCTAATTTGTCCGCTTCATTCTCATGTGTTCTACTATAAGCTAACATTCCAACTTGTGACCCAACACCATAAACGGTGTTCCATAAAATCTGTGACTCTTCAGATTCACCAGATGTTCCTATCGCTACTGCCAATCCTCCCAATTGTTGTCCATATGCACTTGTCATTCTTTCTTGCCCGTGTTTTGCAAAAGCATGTGCAACTTCATGTCCCATTACCGCAGCAATACCATCCGTATTTGCGCATATTGGTAGAATACCTTCATAAAATACCACCTTTCCTCCTGGCATACACCAAGCATTTACAACATCATCTGCGATAAGGTTAAATTCCCAACGGTAACTATCTGCTTCTTTAGTCATTCCGTTGGTTCTCATAAACTGATCTACAGATCTAGATATTCTTCTTCCTACAGCTTTTATCTCTGCAGTTTTCTCAACATTTGATGAGATTGTGTTTTCTTTTAAAAATCCTTCATATTGTGCAAAACTTGCAGGTAATATCTCTTCATCTGAAACAATGTTTATACGATTTCGATTTGTGATTGGCACGGTACTACAGGCTGCGAACAAAAATGCAACCAAACTTAAAGTTACTAACCTTTTCATAATTCTAGTTCTTATTTTCATCAAAGTTATGTATAAATTTAAAACCAAAATGTAAGCACAGATTAATTATTCGTCAAACTAATTATATTGTAATTTAGTAACATAATTTCAAAAGGGAAATGAGAGCATATTTAATTTTAAGTTTATTTTTATTAGCCGCATGTTATCCAACAAATGCGCAAAAAAACGAAACTAACAAGTCTAAAATAAAATCGATGAAAAAAACCGATGCTGAATGGAAAAAAGAGTTAACACCGCAAGAGTATTACGTTCTTAGAGAAAAAGGAACGGACCGAGCAGGAAATGATGGCTATACCAAACATTTTGAAAAAGGGACGTATCTCTGTGCTGCATGTAACTCCCAATTGTTTGAATCGAATAGTAAATATGAGAGTCATTGTGGTTGGCCATCTTTTGATGACGCCATTCCAGGTACAATAGAAATGACACCAGATTATAGTCATGGAATGATTAGAACAGAAATCACTTGCAAAGCCTGTGACGGCCACCTAGGGCATATTTTTGACGATGGTCCGAAAGAAACAACTGGAAAAAGATATTGCGTAAATACAACATCAATCAAATTTGTAAAGTCAAAAGATGAAAAATAACTTTTTAGAAAGTGCAATCCGACAAATTGAATCTTACAAAGCAGTCGGAGAAAAAGCAATTGATCAATTAACAGACGAGCAAGTCCTTTGGCAATATAATGAAGAATCTAGCAGTATTGCCGTAGTCGCAAAGCATGTTGTTGGCAACCAATTTTCTAGATGGACCAACTTTCTTATTGAGGATGGTGAAAAAGAATGGCGCGAAAGAGATGCCGAATTTGTAAATACTTATACCTCCAAAACAGAAATGCTCAATGCTTGGGATAAAGGATGGGATTGCTTCATAAGTGTTTTAAAAAATCTAAGCGAAGATGATTTAAAAAAAACAGTTTATATCCGTAAAGAACCTCATTCGGTAATAGATGCTATAACAAGACAATTGTGTCATTACTCTTATCATATTGGTCAAATTGTATATGTGGCTAAAATGCTACGAAATGAAGAATGGAAATCGCTATCTATACCAAAAAATAAAAGTGCTGAATTTAAAACCAAAAAATTCTCTCCAAAGTAGTACTTACTTTTATAAGTATTTACGAAGTTCCTTCTTAAAATAAAATGCGGAATCTGATGCACTTCTCATTGAATTATGCGTAAAATTTCCTCCTTGCTCTAAATAATAAAACTCCAACCCGGACTCTACAGGATCTGGAAGTATTACATGGTAATTTATAGAGCCATTCCCTAATTCTGTATAATCTCTAGAAATCTTATCCATGTCCTTAATATGCCACATTACATACCTGCCTGGCTGCTGTTTTATCAACTCTTTCGGCGTATATTTAGAAGAGTGCATAACCCAATACAAATCCATTTGCAACTTAACTAAAGAACTGTCAGTTTCTCTTATAATAATTTCAAATCCATTCTCTCCTTCATGGTCTATAAATTCAAATCCATGATTATGATATGCAAACCCAAGACCCGCTTTTGTTACCTGTTCTCCAATAATATTTAATTTATGTGCCATCAATTTATAATTCTCAACATTACGTTGCTCAGGAGAAATCCAAGGCCATGTAACGTAAGAACTACCAAGAGTTGTCGCACCTATTATGCACTTATCAACAAAATGTTTTAGTTTATCATTTGACCCCTCTAAATAAGAAGAAAAACCATAATGACCACTACTAACAGAGAGGTTCAAATCATCTAATATTTGCTTAAACTCATTCGATTTAAACCCATAATAAGATTCTTTAACTGGATCAAATCCATAAATTTCAAAATCTTCATACCCCAACTTTTTCAAATATCGTAAAGTTCCTAATGGGTCTTTAGCCATTTCGTCTCGAATCGAAAATAGCTGATACCCCATCTTATATTTTATTTTTTTATCCATAGCAAAAGAAGAAAATGGAAACATTGAAGCAGCACCTAAAGTACTGGTATTTTTAATAAACTTTCTCCGATTCATCGTATAATATTTTTTACATTGTTTATTTTTAATTAATCTGAAATAAAGCTAAGATTTTATATAAAACTTTCACACGAAAATAACCTTTTACATTGATAAAATAAAAACAATCAAAATTCAATTTTACTTGTCTCTTCTTTTATTAAACTTCAAACTTTTAAGTATCTTTGTCACTTCTAAAATTTTGATGAAAGATTTATGTTTAATAATTTAAGTGATAAGTTAGATAAAGCGTTTCATGTACTTAAAGGACATGGAAAAATTACCGAAGTAAATGTTGCTGAAACTTTAAAAGAGGTTAGAAGAGCCCTTTTGGATGCCGATGTTAACTTTAAAATTGCCAAAGAATTTACCAAAAGAGTTAAAGAGAAAGCCTTAGGACAAGATGTACTAACTACATTAAACCCGGGTCAATTAATGGTGAAACTTGTTAAAGACGAGTTAACCGAATTGATGGGCGGCGAAACCGTAGGTGTGAATCTTGGAGGTTCACCAACGGTAATTTTAATGTCTGGGTTACAAGGATCTGGTAAAACTACTTTTTCTGGTAAATTAGCTAACTACTTAAAAACCAAGAAAACCAAACAAGTTTTATTAGTTGGTTGTGATGTTTATCGTCCTGCCGCAATAAATCAATTACAAGTTGTTGGAGAACAAATTGGCGTAGAAGTGTATGCCGAAGTTGGAAATCAAAATCCTGTAGAAATTTCTCAAAATGCCATTAAACATGCAAAGGCTACTGGAAAGAATGTAGTTATTATTGATACCGCTGGTCGTTTGGCAGTTGATGAAGAGATGATGACTGAAATCTCTAATATCCATAAGGCTGTTGAACCACAAGAAACGCTATTTGTTGTTGATTCTATGACAGGGCAAGATGCTGTAAACACAGCGAAAGCCTTTAATGACATCTTAAACTTTGAAGGTGTTGTTCTTACAAAATTAGATGGTGATACTCGTGGTGGTGCTGCCCTTTCGATCAAATCTGTAGTAGATAAACCTATTAAGTTTATTGGAACTGGAGAAAAAATGGAAGCAATTGATGTATTCCATCCAGATCGTATGGCTGAGCGTATTTTGGGAATGGGAGATGTTGTATCTCTTGTTGAACGAGCACAGGAACAATACGATGAAGAAGAAGCAAGAAAAATTCAAAAGAAAATTGCAAAGAATCAATTTGGATTTGATGATTTCTTAAAGCAAATTCAACAGATTAAGAAAATGGGTAATATGAAAGACTTGGTTGGTATGATACCAGGTGCTGGGAAAGCCATGAAAGATGTTGATATTGATGATGATGCCTTTAAGGGAATTGAAGCCATTATACATTCTATGACGCCATCAGAAAGAAGCACTCCATCTACAATAAATTCTAGTAGAAAAAAGAGAATTGCAAAAGGATCTGGTACCAGCATTCAGGAGGTGAATCAATTGATGAAACAATTTAACCAAATGAGTAAGATGATGAAAATGATGCAAGGTGGTGGTGGCCAAAAAATGATGCAAATGATGAAAGGAATGGGTCGATAATTCTATTTAACCAAATAAAAAAACTTAAACAATGACGCTTTTAGACGGTAAAAAAACTTCACAAGATATTAAACAAGAAATCGCTGAAGCGGTTCAAAAACTAAAAGCAAAAAATAAAAAAACACCACATTTAGCGGCTGTGTTAGTCGGTACTGACGGAGCGAGCATGACATATGTAGGTGCAAAAGTTAAAGCCTGTGAATTAGTTGGATTCAATTCTACACTAATTGATTTACCTGAAGAAACTACAGAAACCGAATTATTAAATGAAATTAAGGCATTGAATGAAAACAATGACATTGATGGATTTATAGTTCAGTTACCTTTACCAAAACATATTGACGAGCAAAAAGTTTTAATGGCTGTTCACCCCGATAAAGATGTTGACGGATTTCACCCAACCAACGTCGGGAAAATGGCTTTAGATCTTCCTACTTTTCTACCGGCCACTCCTTTTGGAATTATGGAATTATTAGAACGATATAAAGTTCCTACATCTGGAAAAAACGTTGTGGTAATTGGAAGAAGTCATATAGTAGGCCGTCCGATGAGTATTTTAATGAGTCAGAAACGTGCTGCTGGAGATGCCACTGTTACTGTGGCACATAGTAGAACTCAAAATTTATCTAAAATTACCAAAGATGCCGATATTATCATTGCAGCTTTAGGTATCCCTGAATTTTTAACTGGCGATATGGTTAAAGATGGTGTTACTATTATTGATGTTGGAATTACACGTCTTGAAGATGCCACAAAAAAACGTGGTTATAGATTGGCCGGTGACGTTCACTTTGAATCGGCGAGCAAAAAATCTGAATTTATTACACCTGTACCTGGTGGTGTTGGACCAATGACTATTGCAATGCTTTTGCAAAACACTTTATTAGCTTGCAGTAGAAAGTAATTAATTTTATTAAATAACGTAAAGAAGAACCCGATATATTGGTATCGAGGTTATTTTATTAAGCTGCTTTCGGAAATTTTGCTATCTGCTCCAGTTTAATTTCATTCTGTACTTGTTTAATGGTTAAAGTACTTCCATCATGACTCCAACCGGGAGGCCCAAATAAATACATAAACTTATCACCCCAATTTTTAGATTTTTTCATATCCTTCCAAATATCACCATATTCATGCGTTAAAATTACCAATGGATTATATGAATTTGGCGGGTGGGTTACACCGTATTTAATATCCAGCGTTTCATCTAACTCTTTCCAAGTTCCAAATATTTTATCAAATATATTTAAGAAGCCCCCGTGATTCATATCCATATATTCAATATTTTGAGCATGATGGACTTGATGCATTGTATGCGTATTAAATATCTTTTCCAATAACCCTAATTTAGGCACGTACTTTGTGTGCAATTGAAATTGCCAAAGTGCCTCTATACCTAAACAAACGACCAACATTTCTGGCGCAAATCCTATAGCTGGAATCCACATGTAGAAAAATGGCTTATACAATATAGTAAACCAACCGTTTCTCACTGCCGTACCAAGATTAAAATTATCTGATGAATGGTGCACTATATGTGCTGCCCATAAAAATCTTACTTTATGATTCTGTCTATGAAACCAATAATAACTAAAATCATCTAACAATTGACAAGCAATCCAAACATACCAGGCGTATCCAAATGATTCCCATCCAAAAATATTTGTTCGAACGCCATCTACAAATGGGTTAAACAATTCATATACGAAGTAGAATATAACAATGGCTGAAATTGTTTTAATCAAGGGCGCAATAATTGCTGACCCAATTCCCATTGCTAAACTTGCTCCTAAATCTTTCCATTTATAAAGGTTCTTAGTAGACTTATGATGCCTACTGTATAATAATTCTAATAAAATAAGACCTAGAAAGCAGGGCACACCGTAAACTAAGGGGTTCGTAAAATCCATCAACTATTGTTTAAAAAAAGGAACTAAAGATGGCAATATAGTCAAATATGACTACCCTAAAGATTTAATACAGAAAACTTTAAAAATATATTAAATATCTACAGTGAAAGGGAAAATACTTAGATAGATTCTTAAACAAAACGATTAATGAAATGCACTAATTACCTCTCTATAACTGACATTTTAGAATGTACTAAAACACTTCATTAACCAGTCTTAATCGAACCAGATAGTTAAATATTTTATTTTGGCCATATCAGGAATTTGCTCAATTTTAATCTCTTGAGTACTAAATGGGTTTACACCTATTTCTTTTTTATCAAGAGCAATTGTTGCGTTCAATTCATCAATATATAAGGTAGCAGATGAGAGTGAAGTTTCTACCTTATTAATCATATAATTTACATTTATATCTTTAAAAGGTGAACTTAGACTTAATCCTTTTTCAGTTATAAATTGCGGGTCCACAATCTGTACATATTTAATTGTAGATGTAGAATCGTGCTGCTCGTTTGGAACAATGGTCATCAAATGTTTTCCTTGCTTAGAATAGACTAAATATTCATCATTATCCTGAACATACTTCGTATCTCCACCTCCAAGTGCTCCTTCGCTTAGGTTTTTAACAATAGAATCATTGGCGAAAATTGTTTCTATTTCTCCAATTAAATCTTGGCTACAAACAAGGCCTACTCTATTCCTCTCAATAATTGTTTTGTTTTCTCTAGAACAAGAAGTAATGGTTAAAACGACTAAAAGCAATCCTAAAAATGCGTTTATCTTTTTCATAAAGGTGTTAGTTCAGTTTAGTTCAGTATTGGTTTAACGAACAACATTAAAAATTATTTTACTGTTCATTTTAAATTTCAAAAATAGCAACAAACTTTATACCAAAATGAAGATTTAACATATAAAATTAAAAATAATTGTAAGTTACTATATACCAACAATTAGAGGTTCTAAATCTTTTATTTTTTTTCAAAATGAATCTTTTATTTATACCTTATAACATGAATATATCCTAAATTTGCAAACTAAATTTAGAATAGTGGATTCAAAAACGCAACAATTAGTAGATTCAGGATTAATGCTTCCTCTAATGGAAGAATTTTATACCATTCAAGGTGAAGGTTATCATACAGGAACCGCTGCCTATTTTATCCGAATTGGAGGTTGTGATGTTGGTTGTCATTGGTGCGATGTGAAAGAGAGTTGGGATTCTAACTTACATCCTCCAACACTTACAAAAGAGATCGTTCAAAGAGCAAAATCCTATTCGAATATTGCAGTAATTACGGGTGGAGAACCGCTAATGTGGGATATGAAATCACTTACTAATTCGTTACAGAATAAAAATGTAAAAACTCATATAGAAACATCTGGGGCTTATAATCTTTCTGGATCTTGGGATTGGATTTGTTTATCTCCAAAAAAATTAAAACTCCCATTAACAGAAGTTTATCAAGAAGCCAACGAATTAAAAATTATTATTTACAATAAAAGTGATTTTAAATTTGCCGAAGAACAGGCCGCTAAAGTCAATAAAAATTGTCAATTATTTCTTCAGGCTGAATGGAGTAACAAAGATAAAATGACTCCTCAAATTATTGATTATGTAATGCAAAACCCTAAGTGGAAAATTTCCATTCAAACTCACAAACACTTAAACATACCTTAAAATAAGATTGTAAACGCGATCAAATTGCTCTTCTAAGCCCATGTCAGAATTATCGATTCCAATGGCATCATCTGCTTTCACTAAAGGCGAATCCTCTCTCGTTGAATCAATATAGTCTCTAGACTCCACATTTTTTAAGACACGCTCGTAGGTTATATTTTCTTCACCTCTATCAAGCAATTCTTTATAACGTCTTTTTGCACGTTTATCAGCTGAAGCTGTCATAAAAAACTTAATATCTGCATCTGGAAAAACGACTGTTCCAATATCTCTTCCATCCATCACTATTCCATTGTCCTTACGCATTTCTTGTTGCTGTTGAACCAATTTAGTTCTTACCTCAGAAACGGCCGAGACTTGACTTACTAATTGAGAAACTTCCAAGGTTCTAATTTCTTTTTCAACATTAACATCATTCAAAAACACTTCAGCAAACCCCTTTCTAGAGTTAAATACAAAATGAATTTTTATAGAATCCAGATCAGCGATTAATGCTTTTTCATCAAAAGATGAATTATCTATAAACCCATTTTGAAAAGCATAAAGTGTAACCGCTCTGTACATTGCACCGGTATCTACATAAACATATTTCAACTTCTTTGCCAATTGTTTGGCAAGTGTACTTTTTCCAGTTGATGAAAACCCGTCTATTGCAATCGTAATCTTTTTCATAATTTAAAATGTTTGTTAATATCTCTGATCCCCAAAATTAATCAATAATCTAAAAACACCTGTATATTCTGCAATTTTAAGTTACAATATAAGGCAACGCTAAAATCTTAAAAATATGATTCGCTTTTCAATTATTCAGGAAAAAGAGATGCGTCTAATTTTGGGACAATCCTAAGTGCATTTTTATAATATACTTTCTTTAAAACTTCATCAGAAAGATCTAACCCATACATTGCCCAAAAAGCATGGTATTTTTTATGATATGGGAAATATTCGTCTGCTGTTTCCAGAACTCTAAAATAGGTAGGAAACTCTTCGGGCTTCCAACTATCCTTACCAAACAAAACTCTATCTTGGTATTTTTCAATAAACTGTTTTGCAAATCTTGGTTGTCTGCCCAATTCTGCTATAATCGCTCCAATACCAACATTCATATTTGGAATTTCATCAAGCAGTGTTCCAAGTTTTCCTAAATCGTTGGCATACCAGCCCATATGAGCGTTAATAAATGTAGTTTTTGGATGCTTTTTAAACATGTTATGCTGCTCTCCAATTATTTGTTCCCAAGGAGCAGGATCATGGGCACTTCTTTTTCGTCTCGGTTTAGTTTTTAATTCCAACCAGCGTTCGTTAGCTCCATCAAATTCATCCCAAAATGATTTTGGATCTGCCGCATGAATTAAAACAGGTATTCCTAGTTCACCACATAAAGCCCAAATGGGATCTAAACGAACATCGTCAATGGCAAGTCTATTTCCATCTATATCTTTATTATACATTCCTAAACTCTTGTAAACTTTTAACCCAACTGCCCCGTTCTCTACATCATTTCTAAGTTGAGCAACAGTATTCTCTGTCCAGTTCTCCCCTCCTGCTCCATCAAAATTTACATTTGCAAAAACGACAAACCTATTTGGATAATTATCATTGATGTTCTTTACCGATTTTTGCAGCAATTCTCCCGATCGACCACTTAAATTAACCATTATAGCCATATTCAATGTGTCCATTGCGGCCACTACAGGTGCTAAATCCTGTTCTGGCATTCTATATTGATGTCCATGAACATCAATAAAAGGAAATTTAGCCTTTATGACCGGATTTTTTGGCACTACAAGTGTTGATGTTGGGTTGTATTCTTCAAAAGTTAAATCTTGAGAAAAAATGAATATAACATTAGATAAAAGGAGTACTATAAATAAGATTGATTTTTTTTTCATAAAAAAACTATAAATTAAAACGAGTGAGACTACTGATTTTCAGCATACAATAATAACCAAAAAATAGTGATTTTTGAAAAATGATTTTTATCATAATTCAAACCCTTTTTTATTTGTTATATTTGGATAACCAAATTTAGATCAATTGCTAAAAAGATTTATACCATACAATTCTAGATGGCTTCCCGTTTCCATCGTAATTATGGGGAGTATTGTAGGGCTTTCACTATTTCTTGCTAAAGAATCTGAGGTTGTTTCATATATGGGAGACAATCCTCAAACATGTGTAAACTGCCATGTTATGACATCCGAATATAATAGTTGGATGCATAGTTCGCATCGAGAGGTAACTACTTGTAATAGTTGTCACGTTCCGCATGATAATATTGCTAATAAATATTATTTCAAAGCAAAAGATGGATTATACCATGCTACCGTTTTCACCCTTCGAAATGAACCACAGGTCATACAAATGAAAGAGGCCTCACAAGAGGTGGTGCAACAAAACTGTATTCGTTGTCATCAGCAACAAGTCAAAGATGCGAAATTAGATGGCTGGGTTGCCAATCATGCGGAAAGTAGAACGGATCGACAATGTTGGTCTTGTCACAGGGAAGTACCTCATGGAAGAGTTCATGGTTTATCAAGTACAGAATATACGTTGGCTCCAAAACCAACAGATTTAGATAAGGATATTGTTCCTAAATGGTTAAAAGAAGAAATAAACAACTAACAAAAATAAGTATTATGAAAAATTGGGTCCTATTTGTTATTACTGCGGTTGTAGTATTTTTACTCGGTATGTTGGCTTCAAATGTTATCAACAGAAAAAATGAAGCTAAATTTGCTTATACTCCAAAAGTAACCATCGGCGAAAATGAGCCTAGAAATGATGTTTGGGGAAAAAATTTCCCAAAGCAGTATCAATCGTATATCCAAACCTTAGATACAACTTTTGCATCGTATCAAGGCGGAAGTAAAATGGTAGATTTATTGGAGCATGACCCCTTGCTAGTTGTTCTTTATGCCGGATATGGTTTCTCTAAAGATTACAACCAAGGTCGTGGACATTATTACGCTATTGAAGATTTACAAAATACCTTGCGTACAGGTGCACCTGCTGGACCAGATGATGGACCAATGCCAGGGACTTGTTGGGCATGTAAAAGTCCAGATATTCCAAGGTTGATGAATGAGCAAGGTATAGCAGAGACTTATGCTGGTAAATGGGCAAGTAAAGGTCATGAAGTTGTAAACAATATTGGATGTGCAGATTGCCACAATCCAAAAGATATGAGTTTACAAATTACGAGACCTGCTCTGATTGAAGCATTTGAAAGTATGGGTAAAGACATTTCAAAAGCAACACATAATGAAATGCGTTCTTTAGTATGTGCTCAATGTCACGTAGAATACTATTTCAATAGCAAAACTCCAAAGGAGGGTGTACCATATTTAACTTTCCCATGGAAAAACGGTATGTCTGTTGAAAATATGGAAGAGTACTATGACAATATTGATTTTAAAGATTGGGAGCATTCTATTAGTAAAGCCCCTTTATTAAAAGCACAGCATCCAGGATACGAAGTTTATATGACGGGTATTCACGCAGATCGTGGTGTATCTTGTGCCGATTGTCATATGCCATATAAGAGTGAAGGTGGACAGAAATTTACAGACCACCACATTCAGTCACCTCTAAACAATGTTGCTAATTCTTGTCAAGTATGTCATAGAGAGGAAGCGAATAAGTTGATTGAGAATGTGTATACACGTCAAAGTGCAGCAAACGAAAATAGATTAAAATTACAAGAGCAATTAGTGAGAGCACATATTGAGGCTAAAAAGGCTTGGGATTTAGGTGCAACTGAAAAACAAATGGAACGCATTATGCAAGGAATTAGACATGCGCAATGGCGCTGGGATTTTGCAGCTGCTTCTCATGGAGGATCTTTCCATGCTCCAGTTGAAACTGCTCGTATTATTGCATCGGCAATGGATGTTGCTCAAACTACAAGGATAGAATTGACGCGTTTATTAGCAGAATTAGGATATACGGATGCAGTACCAATGCCAGACATCTCTACGAAAGCAAAAGCACAGGCTTTTATTGGCTTAAATGCTGAAAAAATGTTGGCTGATAAAAAAGTATTTAAAGAAAATGTAATTCCGAAATGGTTAGAAAAAGCGAAAGAACGTGAATCTAAAATGGAAATAAAATCTGGTGTAACTCCGAAATAAACACCTTAAAAACTTAATGAAAAAACTCATTACTGATCACAATCGGTTTTGAGTTTTTTTTAAGCCATACTTAAACTACTATACCATGTCAAAAATTATAAAAATACTTTTCTCCCCTAAATTAGCAGTACTGGCTTTATTTTCATTTGCCGTTGCAATGGCAACAGCAACATTTATTGAAAATGATTTTGGAACTCAAACGGCCTTTACTGTTATATATAAGGCATGGTGGTTCGAAATGATTATGGTAATTTTAGGATTGAATTTTTTAGGGAATATGTTTAAATACAAACTATTCCGAAAAGAAAAATGGAGCGTTTTACTTTTTCATATATCATTTATTGTAATTCTGATTGGAGCTGGAATAACAAGATATGTAGCTTATGAAGGTATTATGCGGATTAGAGAAGGTGCAACATCTGATGTGATTATTTCGGATAGAGTATTTGTTCAAGCACATATTACAGATAGTAATGGCAAGACCATTAATATTCATAAAGAAAAAACCTTCTCTCCCATTCAAAAAACATCATTTAGTATAAAAAATGATGAATTATCAAAACCAGTTCATTTAGAATTTAAAGAGTTTATTACTGATGCTATTCCTGAGGTTATTGATTCTGAAAATAAAGGAGAGCCCCTGATTCAAATGGTGGTGTCCGCTGGAAATGGGCGTGAATCTATGTATCTAAAAAAAGGGGAAATAGAACGTTTAGGTGGGCATGGTCATGAGTTGGCCTTTGAAAATGAAAATTCTAAAGAACTTAATATAATTGAAGAAGATGGTGTTTTAAAACTAAAACCCAAACAACAAGTTACCTTTTTTGAAATGCAAACTCAAAATGCAGGAAACCTTGTATTAGATAGTTTACAAGTCTTAAAAGAACGTGTTTTATACCGATCTGCGGATTATTCTTTTGTAATCATGTCTTACCATCCGAATGCAGAAATTAAAATGGTATCTGGCGCTGAAAAAAAGAAAGACAATGATGAACTGAAAGATGACGTGTTAATTTTAACAGCAACAGTAGGGAATACAACTGAAGATGTCTCCATATTGTATAGACATGGTGCCTTGCCTATTTCTGAACAAGTAGAAATTGAAGATGTCAGCTTAAACCTTGCCTATGGTGCAATTCCACTTAAAACACCATTTCAAATAAAACTAAATGATTTTCAATTAGAAAGATATCCAGGCTCAACCAGCCCATCTTCGTATGCAAGTGAAGTAACCGTTATAGATAATAACGAAGAAACTCCTTACCGAATCTTTATGAACAACGTATTAGATTATAGAGGTTATAGATTTTTTCAAGCCTCGTATGATACCGATGAAAAAGGAACGGTTTTGGCTGTCAACCATGATAGAGCTGGTACATTAATTACATATTTAGGTTATTTTTTAATGACTTTAGGCATGCTTTGGACCTTGTTTGGAGCGAACTCTAGATTTGGAATTATTCGCAAGAAACTTCAAAAAATTAATGCAAAAACAACTGCAATTATTGCATTGCTCGTATTTTCAGCATTACAATCAGGTTTTGCCCAAGAATCTAAAAATTTAGATAGTTTAGTACAATCACAGGTTGTATCAAAAGAACACGGCGCAATTTTCGGAAGAATATTGGTACAAGATTTAGATGGACGTATAAAACCTATTAATACACTAGCTTCTGAATTTTTACGTAAAATTTCTAGAAAAACAACGTTCAAATACAACGATACGAAATTAGATGCCAATCAATTGTTTATTGCATTACACGGTAATCCAAGATTATGGACAGACATTCCTTTAATTAAAATTGACAGGCAAAAAGGCGGGAAATTATTTGATAGTATTCCATATCATAATAATAACCTAGCGGCATTTAATGATTTTTTAGATCTGCAATCTGGATATATTCTAGAAAAACAAGTAGAAGAAGCCAACACTAAAAAACCCGCAGAGAGATCAGAATTCGACAAAGAAATTTTAAAAGTTGATGAACGCTTTAATATACTTTTCAATATTTTCTCCGGAAACTACTTGAAAATATTCCCTAAACGAAATGATGCAACAAAAACTTGGTACAGCCAAAATCACACTTTTGAAGATTTTAACGAAGAAGACGCCGGTTTTGCTCAAGGAATCTTAACACAATATTTTGCAGAAGTAAGTGAGGCCAAAATTTCAGGTGATTGGGCTCATGCGGAAGATAAACTAGCCTACATTCAAAAATTTCAAGATGTATTAGCTGAGGATATAATTCCATCAAAACAATTAATTGAAGCGGAGCTATGGTATAACAATATGAACCTATACTTATGGTTATTTATTACATATTTTGTATTTGGTACTGCATTACTATTGTTAGCCGTAACTCGAATATTTTCGCAAAGTAAATTTGTTAAGACTTTATTTAACCTACTCTTATTAATAATATTTTTAGCATTCTTACTACATACTGGTAATCTCATTTTGAGATGGTATGTAGCCCAACATGCACCATGGAGTAATGGTTACGAAATGATTACGTTTGCCGCATGGTCATTAATGCTAATTGGAATTATTTTCTATAAAAAATCTGACTTTGTATTGGCCTTGGCTACAATCTTTACGGGAACACTTTTATTTGTAAGTTATTTAGATTGGCTAAGTCCTGAAATTACAAATCTAATGCCCGTGTTAAAATCGTATTGGTTAAAAATACATGTTGCCACAATTATTAGTAGTTATGCTCCATTAGCACTATCAGCACTTTTAGGTTTAATGGCGTTGATTTTAATGATCATTAGAAATGATAAAAACAAAAAAATAATTGATATTAAGATTAAAGAATTGAGTTATATCAATGAGTTATCTATGATTATTGGATTATTTATTCTATCAATAGGGACATTTCTAGGAGGCGTTTGGGCAAACGAATCTTGGGGTCGTTATTGGGCTTGGGATCCAAAAGAAACTTGGGCATTAATTAGTATGATTGTGTACGCTGCTATTTTACACTTTCACTTAATTCCTGGATTGAAAGGAAGATTTACACTAAACGTGGCAAGTGTATTTGCATTCTATTCTATAATTATGACTTCTTTTGGAGTGAATTATTATTTAACCGGATTGCACTCCTATGCGACAGGTGACCCGGTTCCAATTCCAAAATTTATTTATGTTGTTACTGCAATTGTAATTGCGCTATCGATTACCGCATATTATAGACAAAGGAAAACATCAAAATAAACCCAATTGACCTGTTGGATTTACATCAATTGGTGTCGCTATTAAATTTTGACTATACGGAAACTTATATTTTTTATAATCATTCCCGTTTAACCAATTATGCTCATCTTGTCGGTTCAAAATAATTGGCATTCGTTGTTTGGTATTATGAATTTTAGACATTAAGTCATTGGCTTGCGTGGTTACCATCGTATAACTCCGTAGAATATCTCCGGTGTCATCTGTCCATTGTGTATACAGTCCTGCAAATGCAAATAGTTCTTGATTTGGTAAGGTAATCTCGTATTTCTGTTTTTTAGAACCACTTTTATTTAACCATTGCCATTCATAAAACCCATCCGCTATAATTAGGCAACGGTTTTGTACTACATCTTTAAAAGATGGCTTTTCATCTAAAGTCTCAATTCTTGCATTTAAAGTATAGTGTCTAAATGATGTGTCGCTAGCCCACTCTGGTACCAAACCCCAATTATACATTGAGATTTTTTCAGGATTCTTATTAGTAATAATAGGTGTTTCAGGGTATTCAAAAGCCTTATTCAATTCCAATTCCTCTATATGAAGTAAGTCTTCTACATTTACTCTGAAGCGTTCTTGAAGCTCTTCTTTCTTTTTAATTAAACGCGTTTGATAGCACATTTTCTTCAAAATTTATATTCTCAAATTCAGTACCTAAACTTGTTAATGTAATTTCTTCATTCTTTAAATACGAATTTAGAATGCGCTTTACATCTCCATTATCACGTTGCATTAAAAGTGCATCTTTATAATCCTTTGGCCTATATATACCGTTTACTGGCAAATAACCGAAACCTCTATATATACTATTGGTTATCAATACAAAGGCTATTTCTTCTGATGATCTTCCCTTTTCTTGAATGATAAAATTATCGGCTTCGTACTTAACCGAAGCAATGGCTTCTAGCACTCTATCATTATAATCTTCGACAGCTTCTTCTTCTTTACAAATTCCTTTGCATTGTTTAATTTGATAATGAAAACAACGTTCTACATTAGTTTGCAAATGACAATACTTTGGACACAACTCAAATTCCTCACACAACTTCTCTAAAAATTGTCTACATGCTGCGTTATTATAAAACTTTATCAATGGATTTTTAACCAATTTTAAGGAGTTATAGGCTAAATGAAGTATGCCCTTACGATCTTCATAAGCAAATAAGCCAATACTCTCTCTTGCTCTTCGTTGTGCGCGATTGTATTTTGGAAAGAAATGTTTAATCTCTGATGATTCTAACAACAACGCCAATAATTCACTTCCTGTTTCCTTAAAGGTAATATTTGTAATTTCTAAACACATGGCCACTTCCTTCTTGGCTTTGTCATAAAAATGACTCAATACTCGTTGCTTTATATTATTGGCTTTACCGACATAAATTATAGCTCCCTTGGAATCATAAAAATAATAAACACCTTCTTTAGTTGGCAAACCATCAACAATATCTTTGCTTAGTAGCGGCGGTAATGTTGCTTGTCTAGATCTGGGATTCAAAAAGGATTCAAACACACGTTTATCATCCAAGTTCAATAATTTCTCAAACAAAATAGTAGTAGCCTCTGCATCCCCTCGTGCTCTGTGTCTATCAACAATTGTAATATTTTCAGCAGCACAAATGGCTCCTAAACTATAAGATTTCAATCCTGGTATTAATTTTCGAGACAAACGCACAGTACAAAGTTTCTTTCGTTTAAAGTCGAAGCCCAAATCTTTAAACTCACTATGAATAATATTATAATCAAAATTAACATTATGTGCTACAAAAATGGTATCCTTAGTAATCTCTGCCACCTTTTTTGCTATTTCATAAAACTTAGGTGCATTCTGTACCATAGCACTATTAATACCGGTTAAATTGGTAATAAATGGCGGAATGTAAGCCTCGGGGTTTACAAGGGTTGTAAATTCATCTATTACCTTTTCTCCATCAAAAATAAAAATGGAAATCTCTGTAATTTTAGTTCCTCCGGTAGTTTCTATGTCAATTATGGCGTAATTCAACTTACCAGTCTTTCTAAAGATTTTAACTCTACTCCTAACTCATTAAACATATTAGCAATGCTGCTTATTTTTAGTTCATGTTCCTCATATTCTTGGGTATTGATACTACAGGTAAATTCCCATAATTCCATTATTTCATCAACTGGTACATGATAAGGGTCATACTTTTTGTTATCTGAGGCCAATAGCAATGTACCATGCTCTTCAATATGGTCGTATACACGTTTATACACTAACCCATCATTCAATGTTAAAACAATATATGTTTTCCCATTTCTAACATCACGTACATCCTCAATAAAACGCGCTACTACATAAGAACCGCTTTTTACAGGTAACATAGAATCTCCTTTAATAGGAAATGCTCTATGCGTTCCTGTAGGCAAAAAAGGCAATTTAATTTTATTTAAATGCTCTATATATTCTGGATCTGCATACCCTCTTAAATAACCTGCCGATGCTTCTACCGGCACAATTTCTATCAAATCTTCATCGGTACCATCCACAGTAATCGGAAATAAAACACGGTGTTGCCCTATTTCTATAAAAGAATCATCTTCCGATTTTGACAAATCATTCTTAATTAAAATATCTATCGGAATCTTAAAATAATCCGACAAGCCCACCAAAAAATCTACTGGAGGTGTAGCTCTGTTTTCTTCATACGAACTAATGCGCGAACGCGACACACTTAAATCATCTCCAAACTGTTCTTGCGACAAGTTTTTAAGGCTTCGTATATGTTTTATGTTTCTTGCTAAAAAATTCATTATGCTAATTTAGTGAGCAAGACTTGCTCATATATTTGGCTAATTTAGCAAAAAATATTTTTCCTACCCTATTTTTCTAAAAAATGTATTTAAACACGCATACATATTATAGTTTACGCTATGGCACTATCGACTCAAAAACCCTTATAAAACAAGCAATAGACAGCCATTTAGAAGCAATAGCACTAACAGATATTAATAGTACAACGGCAGCATTAGATTTTGTGCGTTTGGCACAAAAAAATGGGCTTAAACCTATTCTAGGCGTCGATTTTAGAAATAATACCTCCCAAAAATTCATTATGATTGCTCAAAATGATAACGGCTATTTTCATATCAATAAGTACCTGTCAGGATTCTTACATCAAGCAAATTTTAAAATTCCAAATCGTGCTAAGTTTTTGCCAAATACCTACGTAATTTACCCCTTTCAAAATGATTTTTTTGAATTAGAATCACATGAATTTATAGGCGTATGTCCGCAAGATTTAAACACCCTTAAATTTTCTAAATGGAAACAGTACTTACATAAATTAGTAATTCTAAAAACAGTTACATTTTTAAATAAAAAAGGATTCAATACACATCGCCTATTACGCGCTATAGATAACAACACTCTACTCAGCAAACTCCCTGAATCTGAACAAGGCTCTGAAACGGATATCATGTTACCAATTGAAACACTTAAAAGTTTATATGCCGAGTTTCCAAAACTTATAGAAAATACCCAACATATCTTAGACACTTGTAGCATTACCATTGATATTACCGCAACTGTTTCTAAAAATCAACAGACATACACCCATAATGCATCATTAGATTTTAAACTTTTGAAGAAATTGGCCTATGAAGGCCTACATTATCGGTATAAAAGAATTGGAAGGCGTGTTTTTAATCGATTAGAAAAGGAATTGTCAATCATTAAAGAAAAAGGCTTTGTTTCCTATTTTCTCATCAACTGGAAGATCTTAAAATATGCCCAAAGCAAAGACTATTTTTATGTTGGTCGTGGTAGTGGTGCCAATAGCGTGGTGGCATATTTATTACGTATTACCGATGTAGACCCTATAGAGTTAGATTTGTATTTTGAACGATTTATTAATTTATACCGTACCAATCCACCCGATTTTGACATCGATTTCTCTTGGCGAGATCGTGATGATATAATGCATTTTATTTTTAAGCGTTTTAAGCACACTGCACTTATTACCGTATACAACACCTTTAAATATAAGGCTTCTGTGCGTGAATTAGGTAAAGTCTTTGGTTTGCCAAAATCAGAAATAGACAAACTCTCTAGTGGTGCTTTTCAGGTAGAACAACTCGATAAACTTTCAAAACTGGTATTGATTTATAGTAAATACATTCAAGGTTTTCCTAATTATTTAGGAATTCATGCAGGTGGCATCTTAATTTCTGATAAACCCATACATAACTATGTTGCAACATTTATGCCTCCTAAAGGTTTTTCTACCGCTATGTTTGATATGGTGGTGGCAGAAGATATTGGTTTATACAAATTCGATATTTTGAGTCAACGAGGGTTGGGAAAAATACGTGAAACTGTAGATATTATACACTACAACAACCCTGAGTTACCACCCATAGATATTCACGATATCAAACGCTTTAAAGAAGATGTCAGAATTAAAAATATGCTTAGAAAAGCAAAAGCCATTGGCTGCTTTTATGTGGAGTCTCCTGCTATGCGGATGCTTTTGAAAAAATTAGAAGTAGATAATTATTTAGGTTTGGTTGCTGCTAGTTCTGTAATTAGACCTGGGGTAGCTAAATCTGGAATGATGCGCGAATATATTCAACGCTATCGCGACCCCAAACGACGTAAAGATGCACATCCTATTTTATTAGATATTATGCCAGAGACCTATGGCGTAATGGTTTATCAAGAAGACGTGATTAAAGTGGCGCATTATTTTGGTGGTTTAAATTTAGGAGAAGCCGATATGCTACGTCGTGGTATGAGTGGTAAATTTAGGTCTCGAGAAGAATTTTTAAAGGTCAAAAATCAGTTTTTTGAGAATTGTAAAAATAAAGGGCATAGTTCACAACTCACCACTGAAATTTGGCGACAAATAGAAAGTTTTGCTGGCTATGCTTTTGCAAAAGGACATTCGGCTTCTTATGCTGTAGAAAGTTATCAAAGCCTGTTTTTAAAAGCCTATTACCCCTTAGAATATATGGTAGCCACACTCAATAATGGTGGTGGATTTTATCGCGCAGAATACTATGTACATGAAGCACGCATGAATGGAGGGGTTATTCATTCAGTACATATTAATAAATCATATTATCAAAACTATATAAGAGGAAATGATATTTATTTAGGCTTTATGAACTTACATTCGTTTGAATCTAACAACGCGCAAAAATTAATTACAGAACGAACTAAAAATGGTTCATTTATAGATTTAGATGATTTTATAGACCGCGTGACTATTTCATTAGAACAACTCACCATTTTAATTAAAGTGAATGCTTTTGCTTTTATGCAGCGTAACAAACGTGAACTGCTATGGGAAGCCTATATGAAAGTAAACAAAGTACCAACCGAAGAGCACGTGGTTACACTTTTTAAATCAGAAAAAATAACGTTTGATACGCCTGAATTAAGTGCTGCTCAATATGAAGATGCCTTTGACGAATTACAATATATTGGTTTTCCGTTGTGCAATCCATTCTTGTTATTGAAGAATCCAATTGAAAATAGACTATTAGCCAAAGATTTACTCCAACATCTTAATAAAATAGTTACAGTATATGGTTATTATGTAACGGCAAAAAAGACACCCACTTCTAAAGGCGATTTAATGTATTTTGGAAATTTTATAGATTTTGAAGGTGATCATATAGACACGGTGCACTTTCCTCCTATTGCTAAAAAGCACCCATTAAAAGGTCGTGGTGTGTATGAAATAACAGGGAAAGTCATTGCTGAATTTGACTGTGTAAATATAGAAGTTTCCTACTGTGAAAAACTTGCCATTATTCAAGATCCTCGATATGTTGATGAAACAAAAATCATAACAACATGACACAGTTAAAGAGATCTATAGTACATATGGATTTAGACACTTTTTTTGTGTCTTGTGAACGCTTGATGGATAGCAAACTAAATAATAGGCCGGTACTAATTGGTGGTACCTCTGATCGCGGTGTGGTAGCATCTTGTAGTTATGAAGCACGTAAATATGGAGTGCATTCTGCTATGCCTATGCGTATGGCAAAACAATTATGTCCTGAAGCCATTGTACTTAGAGGAAATTCTGGAGTGTATACCAAGTATTCTAAACTAGTTACTGACGTTATTAACGATAGTGTTCCATTGTATGAAAAATCTTCTATAGACGAGTTCTATATCGATTTAACTGGAATGGATCAGTTTTTTGGCTGCCATCAACTAGCATCTGAATTGCGAAGTAAGATTATGAGCGAAACAGGATTGCCTATTTCATTCGGGCTCTCGGTTAACAAAACAGTTTCTAAAATTGCTACGGGCGAAGCCAAGCCTAATAATGAACTCAAAATTGATACCGGTACCGAAAAACCATTTTTGGCTCCACTTTCAGTGCGTAAAATTCCGATGGTAGGCGAAAAAACATATACTACACTGTGTGATTTAGGTATTAAACGCATACAAACCGTACAAGAAATGCCTGTAGCAATGATGACCAAAGTATTTGGAAAATCCGGTGGAACTATTTGGAAAAAAGCCAATGGTATAGACAATACACCAGTAATAAAATATCATGAGCGTAAATCTATTTCAACCGAGCGTACGTTTGACAAAGACACTACAGATGTAGCAAAACTGAAAAGTATTATTGTGGCTATGGCAGAAAATTTAATTTATCAATTACGCAGAGGTGATAAATTGACTGCCTGTGTAACCTTTAAAATTCGTTATTCCGATTTTCAAACCTATACCAAACAAAAACGAATCCCATACAGTTCTTCTGATCATACTATTTTACCTATTGTAATGGATTTATATGAAAGCCTCTACCAACGCAGGTTATTGGTGCGGCTAATTGGAGTGAAATTTAGCCATTTGGTAAGTGGTGGGCATCAAATTAACCTATTTGAGGATAATGATAAAATTATGAGTCTCTACCAAGCCATGGATAAAATGCGTGAACGCTATGGAGATCGTAAAGTAATGCGTGCTGCTGGCATGGATGCCAAAAGTATTAGTCGGTGGAACCCTTTTAATGGCGAGCCTCCACCTTTATTAGCAAATCGCAGAAGATAGATCAATTCTTAATCAAACGTAAAGCCTCTCTCCTACTTAAATTATTTAATTGGACAAAATTAGCAAATTCAACCACCCATTTAGGATTTGTTCTACTATATTCCCTTAATACCCAACCAATCGCCTTATTTATAAAGAACTCTTTACTACCTAATAATGAAACTATTGTAGTTCTCAACAATTCCCTATCCATTTCTGATTTGTATTTTAATTGAAATAACAATGCTGATCGTTGCAACCAAATATTATTCGACTCCAACCATTTTCGAACATAAATATTCCGTTGTTCAGGAAATTTCTTAAAATAAGTTCCCAACAGTTTAACTGCGATAAAATCAACTGTATCCCACCAAGATTTATGAGTTATCATATATTCGTATAAAACAACGTCATTCCTTTCTTGAACTTTTACATATTTAAAAGCCAACTCTTGTCCAAAATACTGAAATTCCCGCTGCGGTCTACCCCATAACTCACTTACGAGATCAGCAACTTCTCCTTTCTCAGGCAAATATGCTTTTACTAAAAAAGGTTTTTGCAACTCTCTTCTTAGAGGTGTCTTTAGCCCAAAGCATTTAAACTGATTCCGCATATAGGCCATTTGCTGTTCCGCAATAGCAACATCAGCATTACGCTTAAATTCAGTTTCTAATGTATTTAAGTATCCAGATTCTGACATTTTGAATAATTTAAATATTCGTGAAGATCATAATAAAATTAGTCTATTTATACCAACTAATCACAATCACTATTCAATTCATGTGAGTCTGACTTTGATACCATCGGAATATTTTGAACTGTACCAATCTTAATACAAGACAACTCCGGGTTATCAAATACTCTTAGATCCTCTAACATCATATTATTACTCACATCAAGATACGTAAGGGAATTACTCGTAATATATAAGTGCGTTAATTTTACATTATTCTCTAAACCAATATTTTCAATGTTATTTCCAGAAATCAATAATGTTTCTAAGGAAGAGTTTGTACTAAAATCGACAGATTCTAGTTGATTACTTGGCATAAATATATGTTCTAGATTAATTGCACCATCCGTATCTAGAGATACCAAATTATTATGGCTAAAGTGTAATATTTCAAGTGATTCATTATGAATACTAAACTCTTCAAAATTGTTCCAAGATAAATCCAAGTCTTTCAAATAATCCAAATTAGCAAGGCCATCAATGGAATTGAGATTGTTTGATTGAATGTCAATAAAAATCAAATTTCTATTGTGGCTTAAATCAATGCTCGAAATACTATTTCCAAGTAGATATAAAGTATCCAACGAAACATTCTTACTTAAATCAACACTTTCAATATTCTGATTTGCTGATGATAAGAATTTCAAATTTACAAAGCCTTCAATTCCCGATAAATCATCAATCCTTTCAAATTCTGTTGCTACATTCAAATCTAAATAGGTTGCTTTTTCCGCATCTTTTCTTAACATCTTCTCATTTATCAATCCATCAGTATCAATTCCTTGCTCTATAAGTTTTCCTTCAAAATTATTATCAGGAATATGTATGTACAGATCGTTTGTAGGTTCTAGATCATCATTTGAACAAGAATAGAGTGCTAAAAAGAAAATAATTAAAATACTGGTATTTAATTTAAGTTTGGTCATAGTTAATTTTTTAAGACCACGAACTTAGCGCGAAAAAACGAAATCAAATTCTTAAAATACGTTAATGTTTTTATAAATAAAACTAAAAACTAAATACTCATAATTCTCTAACAATAAGC